>CAJTDL010000033.1 GCA_910575035.1 Lachnospiraceae bacterium | reverse complement strand
AGGCTGGGGCTTCTGGGTTTGCCCTTGTGACTTGCGAGGGCAAACCCAGAAGCCCCAGCCTCCCCCTGACTACGTTTTCCAAGACTGTAAGGCTAAGAAATGGTTCCTGGCTCTGAGCTGATGGTATTGGCCATGGAACAGTGTCCGTTAGCTAAGGGTTCGGTTCCGCGTAGGGACTAAGCAAAATCCTGTAAAAATACAGCTGACAAACCTACGGGTTTTTCATTTAACCAGCAAAGAGCCAAACATTAAGGTTATTTAGCGCGGATTATACTAGTACAGCATTTTACTGCTTCCCGATAAATCTCTCAAACTACGGACATTAGCCGTAAATAATAAAGGATTATTACGATTCACAGCCACTATTGGATGGCTTTCACTGGGCAGGACTTCTTACAGGCACCGCAGCGGATGCACTCTGGATGATTGGCATTTTCTACAGGATCTACCTGCATTTGGCAGGCTTTGGCACAGGCGCCGCAATGTACGCATTTCTCTTTATCCAACCGATAACGGAAGATGGAAATAGGGTTGAATACGGAGTAAATTGCGCCTAATGGGCATATGTACTTGCAGAAAGGACGGTATATGGCCATCGACAGAAGGATGGTGACAATCAGCAGGAAATTTTTCCAGGCGTAGAGCCAGCCTAACGCACCCCGCATGGATTTATTGAGCAGCACCAGGGGTAATCCGCCTTCCAAAGTGCCTGCCGGGCAAATTAGTTTGCAAAAATAAGGGGCTCCTTGTCCCAGGATATCTACCAGGAACATGGGGAGAAGTATGACAAAAACTACAAGTATCAGGTATTTTAGTTTGCGCAGCAGTTTGTCTCCCCGAAATGTTTGGATTTTTTTGGGAAAGGGAATTTTATGCAGCAAATCCTGGATTAGGCCAAAAGGGCAGAGCCAGCCGCAAACGATCCTTCCCATAAGGGCGCCTATAAAAATTAAAAAACCTGCCACATAAAAAGCGAATTTAAAATTCCAGCTGCCAATTACAGCCTGCATGGCGCCTATAGGGCAGGCACCAAGGGCGCCTGGACAGGAATAGCAGTTTAAACCTGGGACACAGAGGTTTTTAAGCTTGCCCTTATAGATTTTTCCCTGGGCAAAGCCAATAAGGTAGCTGTTGGTTATCAATGCCCAAAAAGCCTGTATCCCATGGCGTTTCCATTCATTTTTATCTTTTCTTTTATTCAATTCTGACACACTCCATATAAATATGATTAAGCTGCCAATATTATAACTGCTTAACAACTTCTACTGTTTATTCTTTGGTAATATTATGCGCTTTTGGCTTATCCAATTCCTATACACTCCATACAGATATTAACGGCTTTTGCAAGGACAACAGGCATCTCTCCCCGCCAGATCCCAAATACCATGACGGCAAGTCCCAAAATCGCCATGCAAATTCCGCTCCTGGGTGCTTCTTTGGGGCGCCTCATTGGACAACCCCTTTCAGTTCGGCTTCCACAATTTCCTTCCATTCCTCCTTAGAACGGCTCCCTGTATACGTCTCGCCTACAATATTCCCTTCCTTATCCACAAAAAAAGTTTCTGGAACGGCATTGATCCCTGTAAGCCTGCCATTCAGGCATCCAGCGTCTGGAATCAGGAAGGGATAGGACACGCCCGTGCGCTCTGCCAATACCTTTGCGATATCAACAGTTTCCTGGATGGGGCTGCCAGACTCGTCAATGCTGTCCAGGACAAATCCTACCACATTTACCTTCTGGCCTGCCATTTCATCCCGCAGTTCTTGCAGTTCTGGGATCTCGCCAATGCAAGGGCCGCACCAGGTAGTAAATATGTTGACTAGGGTCAGGTCATAATCTGCAAACATCTCCTGTGTATAGGCTTCTCCATTGATATCCTCCACAGAAAATTCCCCCAGGCTGCCTGCGCCTGCATTGGAGCTGCCTGCTGCATCCTCCTGGCCTGTCTGTGCATCTGCAGCATTTGAGCTTGTTGAATTATCTGCATCCCCCTGGCTTGTTGACGCTTCTGGGCTCTCAGAAGCCGATTGCATATCTTCTACAGCATCCGGGTTGGATGAAAGGGGATTTTCTTCTGTCCCGCAGCCGCTAAACAAAAGCAGACAGCACAAGCCGGACAAAAGCAATGCCTGTAGCTTCTTCATTCTTTTTCTCATAATTGCTATAACTCCTTTTCTTTTATAAGGATATTATAGCATATAATTACAATCATTGTCTCAAATCTTTATAATTTCCCAATTTTTATTTTCTCATCATATTACTATTCACGGCCTAGGCGCCACTCATAGCAACAATTTGAGACGATATTTAAAATTTTGCTACGCAAAAACGCCCCTCACACCTGAACCATGTTCTCAAGGAATGCGCAGTTCAGCGCATTTCTGAGCCATGAACCATAGCATCACTTTTTTTCAAACGGCACTTTTGAAAATGATAAAATGCCCCCAGCATCCCTGCATCATTCCCATGCTTTGCAAAAGCAAGCCGCATATGGCAAGCCATACCTGGAATCAGATATTTGGCAACTGCCCTCCCTATCCGCCCTTTCAGAAAATCCTGCTGTGCCATAATTCCGCCGCCCAGCACCACAATCTCTGGATCCAGAACATAACAGATATTGGCAATTCCCTGCCCCAGCACATCTGCCATTTCCTCAATGGCACGTATGCATATTTCATCCCCCTCTTTTGCTGCTTCAAAAACATGGTGCCCATCCCATCTTTCTTCCGCTTCCTTTTTCCATCCTGCCACCTTTTTTGTCAGGACGCTGGCTGCCCCAAGGGTTTGAAAATCTCCGCCCCGCATCACTATATACCCTACTTCACAGGCGCTGCCGCTGGCTCCGCGGAATACCTCCCCATCTATCACTATGCTGCCGCCAATGCCTGTCCCCACTGTGAGCATCAGGGAAATTCTGCTGCCTGCGGCCGCGCCAGAATAATATTCTGCCAGTCCTGCACAGTTCACATCATTTTCCACCTCACAGGGAATCTGAAACCTATTTTCCAGTATTTTTTTATACTCTGTCCCAGCATAATCTGGAATCAATGGTGAAGAATATAGGATTTTGCCCTGTTTTGTATCCACAACTCCTGCCGTGGATATGCAGATCCCACAAATCCCTTCCTGCTGGCAGGCTTCCTCCACAATCCTTTCCACCTTACCCAAGATCCCTGCCCCGCCTTTATCTGCCTGTGTCTCCACAAGGCTCCTGCTTAAAATTTTTCCATCCTCACAAATCACGCCATACTTTATCGCTGTTCCGCCAATGTCAATACTCACATACTTTTTCATATCCGCTTTCTGCCTGTCCTTCATTTATCAATTAGGCTCCTGCCTGTAATCTCACTTTTTTGTATTTTATTCGCACGCCTTTTCTATCCGGACTTTAAAAATCGCCTTCCTAATATCCTCTGGCTGGCCTGCTGCCACTGCCGTACGGTGCCCGTCATAGGGACAGCATACCAGAAAATCTCCTGGCTCCAATATAACAGAGCCGTTCTTTTCTCCTTCCAGCGGCAAAAAATCATCTTTTTCCACATATTCTCCCTGCTGCATCTTCCATATAAAGCAAAGGTCAATCTGCTCCCGCCCCTGCAATGCCACATGGACATCCAAATATTCTTTGTGGGCTTCCCAAAAACGTTCTTCCGGAACGGTTGTCCTGTACTCCATTATATTCACAAAGAGCCTGTCCCCATCAATTGGATAGCTGCCCTTTTCATATAAGAGCATATTGTGGCTCTGCAGATAGGCAAAGCATTCTTTTATGGGATTTTGCAAAACTCCAAAATCCTGTAAGTGGTTGGTGTTACCAAAAATCATTGTCACTTCCTCCTGTATGGCATAAATTGTCATGTGCTATACCGCTATGTGCCGGGCTCTCCCTGACGGATGTTCCCTACTCAGCGCCGCGCCTCTCTTATTCCTACTCCTTCTCCCCATAAATCGTAGTATGCTCCCCCGGTTCTGAAACATCCCCGGCCAGCTTCCCCCAAAGAAAGCTTGCTGGAATCCCCACAACCAAAGACACTCCAATAGAAATAATTGAATATGCCCAAATCGACACTGCCTCTGCTGACACAAAATACTTAATATAAACCATAACTCCTGTTGCCGCCACGAAAGCCACCACAGCTCCAAAAGTATTCGCCAACTTTGTAAATGCCCCTAAAATAAACATCCCAATCAAAATCCCAAGCACCAGCCCCATAAACCCATTAAACCATTCATAGGCTGACTTCACCCCTCCATTTGCCAGCACCATGGACACTATAATCGCAAATACCCCTACTGCCAGGGACACATACTGCCCAATTTTTGTCTGGCTCTCAAAACTCAATTCTTTCTTTGACAGGCGCGCCTGAATATCCAGCGTCCAACTGGAAGCCACTGCGTTCAGCCCTGTGGACAAGGTAGACTGTGAAGCTGCATAAATCGCTGCCAACAAAATCCCTGTAATCCCCACCGGAAGCTCAAAAGCAATATAAGACGCAAAAATCTGATCCTGCTCCGCCGCCGGCGGAAGGGCATTTTGCTGATAGAATACATATAGCCCTGTGCCAATCAAATAAAATACCGTTGCAATAAAAATAGACAGTGCCCCGTTGGCCAGCATCATTTTATTTAATTTCTTACGATCGGTGGTCGTCGTGAAGCGCTGTACAATATCCTGGCTTGACACATAAGAACCCATAGTATTAAACCCAGCCCCTACAATCATGATGAATACGCTGTCCTTTAAAATATTAGGATTAAAAATCGGCTGGTCCGGCGCTAGGAATTTTTCTCCATTTGCCAGAACGCCATATACTGCCCCTACGCCTCCATCAATATGTGCCAGCAAATACACCAACGCAAAGGTTACCCCTATCAGCAATACAGATCCCTGGATAAAATCCGTCCAAAGCACCGATTTTAACCCGCCTGTATAAGAATAAATAATTGCGATCACTCCCATAATGATAATCAGGAGATTTACGCTGATTCCTGTCAGGCTCCCCAGTACCATGCAGGGCAGGTACATAATAATGGACATACGCCCTACCTGATAAATAATAAACATAACCGCCCCCAGCACACGCAGCCCCTTGCTCCCAAACCGAAGCTCCAGATAGTGGTATGCGGTATCAATGTCCAGCTTACTGTAAATAGGCAGGAAAAAACGGATGGTAAGGGGGATAGCCAACAGCATGCCAAGCTGCGCAAACCACATGATCCAGGTTCCGGCATAAGAATTTCCCGCCAGGGATAAAAAAGAAATCGGGCTTAATAATGTGGCAAATATGGATACAGAGGTCACCCACCAGGGCACTGTGCCATCGCCTTTAAAATATTCTTTTCCCTTCATGTCTTTTTTGGCAAAATGAAGCCCGGCAAAGAGCACGGCTGCCAAATATACGATCAATATAATCAGATCAATCATTGTAAATCCTTGCATCTCGTATCTCTCCTTCTTTCCCCTAAGCCAGGTATTTTTCTTTTGCAGCACGGATCATGCCAGCCGCTTCTTCCACGATTGCCAGATCCACACTTTCCAAAGAAGGGAGTGGCGCTCTTACGCCTCCAAGCTCCAGCTTCTCATTAATTCGGAGAATGGCTTTGATTACGCCATACAGATTGCCCTTGGCAGAACACATTTTATAAATGATTTTATTGACAGCATATTGGATTTCTTTTGCTATTTTCAGATCGCCTGACCTTATATATCTATCCATTTTCAGGAATAATTCTGGCATTGCCCCATAAGTCCCCCCAATCGCCCCCTCGGCTCCCATCACCCGTCCGCTGATAAACTGCTCGTCCGGCCCATTGAAGATAATATAATCCTCCCCAGCCTCTTCCTGGAACATCTGGATATCCTGCACAGGCATCGAGGAATTTTTCACGCCAATAACTCTGGGATTCTTGCGCATTTCGGCAAAAAGGGCAGATGTAAGCGCCACGCCTGCAAGCTGTGGAATATTATAGATCACAAAATCTGTATTAGGCGCAGCTGCGCTGATATCGTTCCAGTACTGGGCAATGGCGTATTCGGGCAGGCGGAAATAAATCGGCGGGATTGCTGCAATCGCATCTACCCCAAGGCTCTCTGCATGGCAGGCAAGATCCATGCTGTCCTTTGTATTGTTGCAGGCCACATGGGCGATAATGGTCAGCTTCCCTTCCGCCGCCTGTACCACATGCTCTAAAATCAGCTTCTTATCCGCTACGCTTTGGTAAATACATTCTCCAGATGAACCATTTACATAAACTCCCTTTACGCCCTTCCTCACAAAATACTTTGTAAGCGCTTCTGCCCCTTTGGGGCTGACATTGCCTTCATTGTCATAACATGCGTAAAATGCTGGGATAATTCCCTTATATTTGTCCAGATTTCTCATAATGGCACTCCTTTTTGTTCTGAATTGCATATTGTTATAAATTGTATATCATTTTGCATTGCATATTCTTATAAATTTTGTATCATCTTGCATTGCATATCATTTATGCCTGTGGGCTGTAAGATTTAATTGCCTCTGTAAATGACCTTGTAATCAGCTGCGGCCTTGTAATTGCTGATCCTACCACGACACTGAATGCCCCCAGCTCCAATACCCGCTTTGCTTTTTCCGGGGTGTCAATATTCCCTTCCGCAATAACTTTATGATCCACCCTGGCAATGATCTCCCTTAAGATTTGGAAATTCTCGGCCTCAATCCTGTCCCCTTTGCTCTGTTCTGTGTAACCCACCAACGTAGTCCCAATAAAATCAAATCCCAGTGCGTCTGCATGGATTGCCTCTTTCAGAGTGGAACAGTCTGCCATCCAGAGCTGGCCAGGGTACTTTTCCTTTAACTGCCGAAAAAAATCATCCAGCCTTAAGCCCTGCGGGCGAATTGCCGCTGTGGCATCCAGGGCGATAATCTCTGGCTTTACTTCCATTAGCTCCTCCACTTCCTTCATCGTTGGCGTGATATAAACCTGGCTGTCTGGATAATCGCGCTTTACAATCCCGATAATTGGCAGGCCCACCACAGATTGGATTTCACGGATATCCTCTTTTGTATTTGCCCGTATGCCGCAGGCTCCGCCCTCCTTTGCTGCCTGCGCCATCCTTCCCATAATAAAGGAAGAATGCAGCGGCTCATGGGATAATGCCTGGCAAGAGACAATTAATTTTCCTTTTAGGGTTTCTGCTTTGTTGTGTTCCATATTTCTGCCCTCCTTTTTTGTATCCACAAATATACCCTTGGGGCATCCCGTAGTTTATGCCTTAAAGAATAGGGAAATAGCTTCCTTAGACATTTTGCAAAAAAGAATGTTCTTTCTTTCCATCCTTAAACATTGTTTCCCAATATCGCTATTTTTATTGAAAAAATTAAAGACACTGTGGCATTTGTTAATTATCCACGTAAATATGGCTGTTTTCCTTATTGCTTGCGAAATAAAATGGCGATGCATAATTGAAATGCGCACAGAAAAGACGTATGGGATGCAAATATCCCATACGCCTTAAGGGGTTCTTTTTAATCAAAAAATAACCACGTTACAGGTTGCCCTATAACGTGGTTATAGTTAATTGGAAATTGTTTTATATGGGCTTTTATCCCTCTGCGGAAATAACCTTTTCCATCCGTTCTGTTTTCCCCGTCTTAATGACCTTGAAATCTGGGTAATCATCACTGTTTGTCAAAAGCACTGCTGTAGTTGTGCTGAACCCTGCTGCCTTGATCTTCTTAATGTCAAAAGTCATCAGCCTTTGCCCGGCCTTCACTTTATCCCCCTCTTTTACCAGAACCTGGAACCCATCCCCATTCATCTTCACCGTGTCAATCCCCACATGAATCAGCACTTCCATCTCGCCAGGCCCTGTAATGCCAATCGCATGGAAAGTCTCTGTCACAGAAGAAATCTCCCCATCAAAAGGAGCTGTTACCACGCCTTCCTCTGGCTCAATCCCAACACCGTCTCCCAAAACTCCAGAAGCAAATGTTTCGTCTGGTATATTTTCCCTGGGAATCACATTTCCTTTCACTGGCGCAAACATAACCTTCTCCGCTATTTGCCCTGCTGAACCATCTTCCTTAGATACTGCAGTTTCAGGCGCTTTCTGCTCCACGGGAGCCTCATCCTTATATCCGAATATCCAGGTCAGCACAAAGGCAACGCCTACGGAAATAACCATCATCAATATATACTGTACTGGCATATTTAAGCAAAGCAGCACGCCGAACAACCCGGTTACGCCTGTTCCGCTGGCGCCAAGCTGTGTGATGGATGCAAACAGCGCCCCGCATGCTCCGCCGATACAGCCACAGACAAAAGGTTTGAAGAAACGCATATTCACACCGAAGATTGCCGGTTCCGTAATGCCCATAAATGCGCTGAAGGCAGAAGGAAGAGCCATGGATTTTGTCCTTGCATTTTTGGTTTTTAATGCTACTGCAAGAGTTGCTGCACCCTGTGCCAGGTTTGCGGCAGATGCCAGTGGAAGCCAGTATGTAAGGCCATACTGCGCCAGCTGCCCCACATCAATGATCGTGTACATATGGTGTACGCCAGCAACCACCGTCGGCGCATACAAAGCGCCCATGACAAAGCTTCCAATTCCAAGAGGAAGGGCAATCAGCCATTGGATTCCGCTGATAATGCCATTCTCCACAATTACAAATAAAGGCCCGATTACAGAGTAGGTCAGATATCCCGTTACAAACACGCTTACCAAAGGCGTCACAAACAAATCAAACATTTCTGGCACAACCTTATGAAGCCTCTTTTCAATAAAGCACATCACCCATACCGCAATAATCACTGGGATCACATGACCCTGATAACCGATCAGGTCAATGTCATACAGCCCAAACCACACACTCTGCCTAACATGCACGCCCTCTGTTGCGACAGTCCAGGCATTCTGCAGATCCGGATGGATCATCAGCATACCAATTACAGCGCCCAGATAGGGATTGCCCCCAAACGCCTTTGCCGCACTGTAAGCGATCAAGATTGGCAGGAAGGTATAAGCCACATTACTGAACAGCTTTGCAAATACAAAAAGGGAACTGCTGGTATCCAAAGACAGAAACCCATTATTTACCATAAACGTCAGGGCTTCCATAATACCCATCAAAAATCCGCTGGCCACAATCGCCGGGATAATCGGCACAAAAATATCGCCCAATGTCTTAATCGCCCGCTTAAAAAGATTCTGCTGCGCAGCCGCAGCCTGCTTCACTTCTGCCTTTGTGGCCGCTGATAATCCTGATACCTGAAGGAACTCATCATACACCTTATTTACCGTTCCGGTGCCCAAAATAATCTGAAGCTGCCCAGAGGCAAAAAATACGCCCTTTACCCCGTCAATTTCCTCGACCGCCTTGCTGTCACATTTGTTATTGTCCGCAATTACAAGGCGAAGGCGCGTTGCGCAATGCGCTGCGGAAACTAGGTTTTCCTTTTTCCCAACCTTTTCATAAATTTGTTCTGCAACCTTCCTATAATCCATATTTTCCTCTCTTCCTATGCCATCTACCAGAGCATCATTATTTTTCTAAGCCATCCAAAGGCATCCTGATCCTTCCACGCCTATTGGCATTATATCCCCCATACCTCCTGCTTCTAAAACAGTACCTTCATGCCATCATAAGCAGCCCGCATCCCATGCCGCTCTGCAAATTCCTCCAACTGCCCATGGGTCATTTTGCCATTATGGGAAAAATGGTTCACCACCTTAACCGTACTGGATGTGACGCATTGTCTTTCTTCCAATAACTGGACAAAAGCGATGTCGTCCAACAGCCCCATATGGTAACCGTCAATCTGCTTCATTCCCATCGTGGCATCCAGGGAAACCAGATCAAATTTATGGCTGAAAATACACTCCCAGGCTTCATCAGACAGGTTCATGCCTGTATCATGCCCATATAAAAGACATTTTCCATCTTTCTCAATTATATAGATAAAACAGGTCTCCCTCTTATCATGGTCAGCCGGAATCGGAATGATATGGTAGCCCTCTGCCCAAAAATCCCTAAACGGCTCCAGCCTGACAAACTTAACCGCCTCATCCAAAGGATGCACCTTGAAGCGGTCAATCAGCACTGCCTCATAAAATGACTTTTCCACCGCCTCATTCCCATACACATGCAGCATCCCTTTTGCATTATGCCCAAAATGCTCGTGCCTGTGGATCAATTCCACTGGAAAAAAATGATCCATATGGGAATGGGTAACCAGCAAATGCTGAATCTTCCCTAACTGCAAAGACTCCCTCTGGGCATGTATGTAAGTATCTGGCGGAAAATCAATCAACAGCTTCCCATCCACAATTGACTGCGTCCTGCTGCGCAGCTCTTTCCCCCCAAGCTCCCTTGCCCTTTTACAAGTATCACAGCTGCAGAACAGCGCTGGCAGCCCTTCCGCCGCTGCCGTCCCCAAATATTGTATCTCCATAACACCCTCCATTCGCCATTTGTGTAAAACTGGTTATGTTATCGGTAAAGTGACCGGTTACTTTATGTAATATATCATAACACTTTTTCCACACTCTGTCAATCTATTTTTTCAAAAAAATAACCGATTACTTTACCAGTTATGAACTTCTTGATTTTCCATACCCACACTGCTATACTAAATATTATCAAAAGCAATCCTAGTATAATTTGGCAGGATGGATGCCAGATTATTATTTCTGAATTATGAATAATCATGAAAAGCCATCCCCATGGCCAATTTTGGAGGTTAATTTCAATGGACAATAAAAAAGTAACATTTGACGATATTGCAAAATATACCCATTTTTCAAAGACAACCATATCGCGGTATTTCAACAACCCAGATTCCCTTACCGTAAAAAACCAGGATATCATCGCACAGGCGCTGATTGACTTAAATTATCAGGAAAACAAGCTTGCCAAAGTCCTGGCAAATGGCAAAAGCGAATTTGTCGGCATCATCATACCAAACCTTTACCTGGACTACTTTGCCGAGATGCTGAACCAGATTCTGACCACCTATGAGACATTTGGCTATAAATTCCTGGTCTTCGTCAGCATGAACAATAAAGAAACAGAGCGGAAATACCTCCAGGAACTGCTGGCCTACAAAATAGAAGGCATGATCATCCTCAGCCACACCATCCCATCCAAGGAACTGGCTTCCTATAACATCCCCATTGTCACCATTGAACGGGAAGACGACTATGTAAACAGCGTAAACACAGACAACTACATGGGGGCTGTACAGGCAACCAGCCTGCTCTGTAAAAATAACTGCGACGTTTTATTACATATCAATTCCCAGGTGGAAAAAGACGTCCCCGCCTATGGCCGTATCCAGGGCTTTCAGGACACATGCAAAGAATATGGCATCCAGCACGAGCTGATTATCCGGGATTTAGGCCACTCCCCTTCCGAAATACACAATTGCATGACGGGAATCTGCCATTACCTGGAAGAAAAATATCCAGGCCAAAAAAAAGGCTTATTTATGGCGAATGACACCCATGCCAACAGTATGCTGAATATCATCTTCCGTAAACATGGAAAGCTTCCAGGGGACTACCGCATGATTGGATTTGACGATTCCCCCATTGCAAGCCAGGCCATCATTCCCATCAGCACCATTGGGCAGCAAATCGATAAACTGGCCTTTACAGCCATGGAATTATTAGTAGAAGAAATGAACGAGCGAAAAAAGCGCCGCCCCAAACCCAAAACAGGATTAATCCACAAAAACATAACCCCCATTTTGCTCCGGCGGGAAACGACAGATTGATAATAAGAACCTAAAAAAACACTGGAGCTGGATACGTCTTTCTAAAACTGTCTTGAGGCTGCTGCATGGAAAAATCACCTCTCCACACAGCAGCCTCGATTCTGTTTCTCAATTTTCTTAAACCCTTGGCATTCCATTATATCCTCCAGCAGTTAAATATCATAACATTTTGCTTACCCAAACCTCCAACTACTATGCCCTATAAAGCGGGGCAGGCCCTTCTGCGCAATCTGCTGCAACACTTAACCGCCAGAGTAATATCTCTTATCCTGGCAATTTCTTCATCGACCATGAGGAATACAATTTTGTCACCTTTTTGCCGGACTTAACAGTCTTATAGGCTCTGATCCGAATATAATATTTCTTTTTCGCTTTCAGGCCTTTTATCGTATATGAAGCCTTGCTTTTCTTAAGCAGCTTTGATTTTGTTGCCTTTTTGGAGAATTTCTTGCTTGTGGAATACTGGATTTCATAGCCAGTGATATTCTCCTTTCCCCTTTTCCAAGTTATTTTCGCAGACTGCTTTTTCTGCCTTACGGCATTTTTTATGGCTATCTTTGCAGGCAGGATCCGGAAAGAACTGGTAAGGGTTCCCGTATAGGCGCCTTTCATAGTTACCTTCACCTGGTAGATCCCTGGCTGCTTTCGCCCCTTTGGATATGTAATGCGATAGTATTTAGAAGATATTTTCTTTCCCTTATTGTCCTTTACTGTTACTTTCGGCGTCTTCGCCTTCCCATTATAAGTATATTTCGTACCTGAAAGCGCCATCTTCTTGGCCGTCTTCTTCACAATCGGCGTAACAGGAGGATTTTCGGGCTTTTCAGGCTCTTCCCCCTTTACCACAACTGTCACCTTTATGGCCTTCCACTCTGGCTTTAATTCTTCTTCCGGCGTCATATTTAAAATCGGCGTTCCATCCACAGCAAAATTCACAGACTTCACCCTGGCGTGGCGGCAGGGATCAATCAAGCTGTTTTCTCCTGGATTAATGTACTCACAACGCCCTCTTGCACCGCTCCAGTCACCGCCGCTGGAACATTCCAGCACTGGCCTTGCATGGTATACGATCACCGAATTCCCATTTTCATCCGTGGTAAAAGAATTATGTCCAGGCCCACATTGGTTTGTCAGGTCATCTGTGGACAACAGCGCAATAGGATATTTCTCCCAGGCATCTGCATCCAGCAGGTTATCCCCCTCTTTTGCCGACAGCATCCCAACGCAATAAGAGTAGTCCACAGCCGCCGCTGAATAGCACAAATATACATTCCCGTTATTTTTGATCACCGCCGGACCCTCATTGATGGGATTTTCCCATGCAAAATCTGGCTTTGTGACCTTCGTACAGGCGCTTGTCAGCTTCCATGGCTCCTTTGGATCCACCGTTGCAATATAAAGATTGGAAAAATCCCCTGGATTCGCTGCCCAAACCACATAATGGATCCCTGCGCTCTCAAAATGCGTCATATCCAGTGAAAACTGCTGTATGGCAAAGGTATCCCCTTCTATCGCCTGCATTCTGTGGGTCTTCCAATTGTCCGGATCCATCGGATCTCCCCCGACGCACTCCAGCACATGGGGACGGATGTTGTACGGATTTGCCCGCTCAATGCTGGCGGTATAAAACACAAACCATTTCCCTTTGATCTGATGGATTTCCGGCGCCCAGATATAACGGTAGGCAGCCTCATAATCATCCGCATGCCATATGGCCACTTCTTCTGCATTCTTCAATCCCTGCAGTGTCCTGGCACGGCGCAGAACTACACGGTCATACCCGATTCCCTGCTGTTCCTCTTTGGTGCCGCAGACTGGATAAGAGCCTGTAAAATAATAATATCCGTCATCCCCCAGAAAAGCCCAGGGATCCGCCCTCTGTTCCACTAAAATGTCACTGTATTCCGGCTGGTTCAATACACCTGTCACCGTATAGCTGCCTGGCTTTGCAGTGTCTATATCCTTAAGCTCCTGGGCATTCCACTGGATGCCAAACTGCTTTGTTGACCCATCGCTGTAATTTGCCGTTGCCTTCTCTGGCAGCATGTCCTGTGTCAAAGCGCCATTCTGGGCAATGAAAATATCCTCCAATTCAGAAACAGAGGTATTGACCACCCTTTGCCATTTCGTCAGGATCCGATCGTATTCCTGCTTTGTCACTTCAAACACATCTGCCTCAATGGCGCCTTCCGGCACCTCACCCACAACCGCAGCCTTTTGGTATGCTGCCTCCACCGGCTCCTGCAGGCTTTGGAAATCCTCTGTGCGGACATCGTATGATTTCCCATCATTTCCCTGATAGCTTATGATATAGCTGCGGGATGCGCTGTCATAACGGCAGGTTGGATTTATAACCTTAACCTGCTGCTGGTTCAGGGAAAGAACCCGTGGATTTGTAAAATAAATCAAATCTTTGGAATCATACACCACTACCTCTGCGCTGCCATTATCATCAGAAGCAATCAGCCCATAGGCGCCATCGGCTTTTCGGAACAGGGATGGGCTGCCCATCTTTTTATCCAGCCTCTGGTTCCGATAGAGCACCGGACGGTTATTGTTTAAGGCGGTATAGGAGGCCCCGTCTATGCTGTATGCCAAATGCAGCGCATCTGTCCTGGCGTTATTTCCTGTACGCACATAGGTTAAAATCTTTCCATAGGGCTGCTCCACAACCTCTATCTCATATTCCCTTACCTTTGACATCCCCTGGTATTCCGCCGTCATCGTCAACACTGCCGCTGCATTTCCATCCCCTGCCTTGGGGCGGGTGATTTTCCCATTATCGGAAACCACTGCCAGATTCGAGGATTTCCAACGCAGTGAAATCCCATTTCCCAGGGATGCAGGCAATACGATATCTTCTACGGCAACCCTTTGCGGGAACACAAACTCCCCTAGCATAAGCTCAAAATTATTCTCTGGCGTATCTGCCAACACCTTTACCTTCATTTCCTTGACGGCGGTCTGCCCTCCCAAAGATAAGGAGGCTGTCAGAGTCACCACCACATCCCCAACCGCTCCGTTGGGACGCTTCACAACGCCTTTTGCAGATAAATACTCTGGGTGGGAAGAACTCCAGGCAATCACAGATCCATGTTCCCCCCGCACTGGCAGTTCCAGGTCAGCAGCTGTTTCCGCCACAGCAAACTGAAGGGCTTCCCTGTCCTTTTCCAGCGCAGCCTTGGGAATCTCTGCATCCCCGATATTATTATAGTACTCCTCTAGTACCTCATACTCCGGCAAAGCCTCAGTATATATTTTCACATCCCGGATACGCCCCTGGAAAAACATATCTGGATAAGGAGACCTTCCCAGGTATGCAGAAAGGTTCGATCCAAAATCACTGACCGATATGCCTGTATTTACCGTCCCGCAACTCTCCCCATTATAATATAATGATATCTTCCCTGGCTGGATCACCGTCGTGTACAGGGAATAATTCCCAGAAGAGGCTGGCTCTAATATGCCATTCCCTCTATTGGTTGGGGAAAATCCATACTCTCCTGTATATGTATTTTTCGTAATTACAGACTTAAAAGTCCCAGTCGCATTCCCTGGGTTCATCAGCCAATAATGGCTGGTAGACTCTGTCCCAAAATACATGGCGGCAAAATTCCCCTTTGGCGTTTCATTCTTCAGCCAAAGGGAAATTGTCAGGGTGTCGCGATAATCAAACATTCCCTTTGGCAGCTCCACATAAGCCCCATTGCTCCCTGCTGCACCGCCTGGCAGGAGAAGTTCCCCATTTTGAACCACGCCGCCTGTCCCCTTTAGGGCGGCATGATATCCGTTCCCGCTTACATCAGACACCACTCCCTGATTTTCCGCAGCAAAATCATAATGGGCAAGCAGCCCTCCCTTTTCCTCCTCTGGTTTGCTGCTATATAAAGCCTGGATATCCTCCACTGTTAAAACGCCCCTGTAAATACGCAGATCCCGGAAAATCCCAGAATAAGTCGGGTCGGAAGCATAGCCTGATTTTCCAATATAGGCCGCCACATTTTCCCCAAATTCTGCCAGCTTCACAGACTTGCCAGCCCTGCCTATTTCCACTCCATTGACATAACCCTGGATTCCATCTGGCTCTATCACCGTCACATAGTGCGTCCATTTGCCTGTATTCTCAGAGGTATTCCCTGCCACCACGCCTGCCTCTGTCGTCCAAGGCTCCTGCGGATTCTCACGCTCTGTCACAACAGATTTAAAATTTCCCGCTGGGCTTGTAGGGTTGAAAAGCCAATACCTGGAGGGAAGGTTATCTGGCGATCCATAGTACAAGGCGGTTGCATTGGCATTCCCCGTTGTCCCCTTCAGCCATAGGCTGACAGTCAATGTCTCCTCACCTTGAAATACTTCCTTGGGAAGCTCCACATAATTTGCTTTCCCAGCCTCTAACCGCATCCCCTGCCCTTCCACAAAGGCAACCTCTCCCCCATGGGCAATCCCATCATACTTATTTCCGGAATTGTCTTTTAGGTCTGCCACAAGGGGATAGCTGGCCAACAATTCCATTCCTCTTTTTACTCCTGCGCCTGGCTCCCTTCGGCCTTTGCCGCTGCCGGCATCCATAATCCGACAAACAATGCCAATGTCAAAACCCAAGCCGCCATGTTTCTGATCCGCTTCATTTTTCCCTCCATTCTGTGCGTTTTTCAGCACAATCTAATACTCCTGGCATTTCATGATATCTATTTCTTACAACCCGCCTTCATAATACCTCGATTTTGCAGGAATACTCTTTTGCCTTCCTGTCATGGCTAATCCCAACCGCCAGAATCCTTCCTGCATATTTTGCCCTCTCACCTATTTTTCCTTGAAACCGGGGTGCATAATTCTTATCTTTTATCTGTTGGATCGCCGCTTCTGGCTTACTGTCTGCCTTCAGTTCCAGGATCAGGTCTACACGATATTTATCCCGGGCAGCCAAGTATACCAGATTGACAATGGCAGATAGTTCAATCTCACTGTTATTAGGAAAGAATTGGCGATTCCGTATCATGTGCAAATTTCAAAATCCTGCACATGGTATCTGTAGTATTCCTCTATCAAATCCTGTTTCATCCCCTCGAAAATACGCCCAATATATGCGCTTCGATAGGACTCAAATGGAATCCTGCTATTCAAAAACATGCCCATACGCTGCTCTCCCTCATTTTCTTATTGAAAACATTATATACTGCCGCCAGGAATTAATCAATAGCACTGCATCCACCGCTTTTCCAAAACGCCCCTCACTCCTGAATCCTGTTCTCACAGAATGCGCAGTTAGCGCATTCCTGAGCCATGAGTAGTAACCCCCTCATTCCTGAATCCTGTTCTCAGGAAATGCACGGTTTGGCCATTCCTGAGCCACGAATCAAGGTCAGTAACTCAAGGGTATTCGTGACTGGAGGCAGGGGGCTATGTGGCTTCCGGGGACTTTAGTGGCGGTGGCAGGGGGCTTTGCGGCTTCTGGGGATTTTAGCGGCTGGCGGCAGGGGGGGCTATGCAGCCACCAGGGAGGCGCCAGGGCATAAGCCTATGTTATTTTTTCCCTTGCTGTCATAGTTCATAACAGATGGAGGCTTGGGCAGGGAAAATGGTACAGTAATAACCGACAGGGAAACCTTGGGGGGTCTTTCTAAACTCTGGGTATTCGCTTATTCACAGATTTTGCTACAAGCGGCCAAATCGGCTTAGTAAATCAAAATGAGAATGACAGCGTTACCCAAACATCAGAAAGAACCACCTTTAAAGGGTGGTTCAAAATAAGTTACAGAAAACAATACGTCCCAATAAAGCATTGAATTTGGGAATGGGTTTATAAAATGGGCATTGGATCATGACAGGAAATGTTGCTTTGATGCATTACCAAAAACGGTTTTACTTCTGCAGCAGAAAAATGGTAATCAGATTCTCTGCCCAGAGAACGAATGGATGGATTGAACTTGTGTAACAAGGCTTCGCTTCAGTTACTTCTGGCATGGGTTTGGCTCTTTTTCCCTCAGCTTACAGGTATTGAAAACGCAGCCATGGGGAGGCATATCCATCCTCCCGCCAGCCTGAAAAATCTCATAAATTAATGACATTGGCCATGAATAGTAATCCCGCCTCCAGAAAATACGATTGTCCAGGTAAAATTACACTTTGCTATTGGACAGCCCTTAATTCCCCATCACGCATCCGAAGCGCCACATCTGCTGCTTCAGCAACTTCCATATCATGGGTTACGATAATCACACAATAGCCCTTCTCATGGGCGAGGCTGCATAATATCTCAATAATATTCTGCGTGTTCGCGCCATCCAGGTTCCCCGTTGGCTCGTCACCCAGGATGATTTTTGCATTGGACGCCAGGCTTCGGGCAATGGCCACCCGCTGCCGCTCACCGCCAGAAAGCTTTGATGGGAAACGGCTCATCTGCTCTTTGGTAATGCCTACGCCTTCCAGCAGGTCTGCTGCACGGGGCTTGGCATCCTTGGGCGCTATTCCGCACAACTCCATAGGAAAGCAGACATTTTCCATAACCGTCAGCAATGGAAATAAATGAAACGCCTGGAATATCATAGAAATGCTCTCACGGCGGTAACGGTCAAGATCCAATCCAGCCAAGCTTTTACCATCAAAAGCAACCGTCCCATCCGTGGGGAGATCCAGCCCGGCCAGCAAGGAAAGCAATGTGGATTTCCCAGAGCCAGAAGGACCCACAATGGCATAGACCTTCCCTGCCTCAAAGCTGCAGGAAATTCCTAAAACAGCCGCTTTCTGCGCATTCTTATAAGTATATGTTACATGATCTAACGTTAAAGTTGACATAATTTCACTCCTTTTCTCTTTGATTTACCACAACGAATGTGACTTCAAAATAAACAATAAACATCTGGATACGTCCACTTACTAATCCCTACTCTTTGATCTGCAAAAGTTCCAAATCGCTATGCCTTATCACCCGCATTGCTGATGCAAATGCCCCAAATACCTATGCCTTGTCACTTGCATTGCCGATGCAAATGCCCTAAATACCTATGCCTTATCACCTGCATTGCCGCTGCAAAAGCTCCAAAGCCCTAAGCCTAGTCACCTGCATTGCTGCTGCAAATGCGCCGCAGATGCATCCCGCCAGATACAGCAGCCAGCAGGCGGCAAGTGTGTCTGCACTTCTTGCGAACATCCCTGGGCTGTACAAGGCTGCTCCGGCTGCCACAAAAGCAATCCCAGCTATGCACAGGAACACCTGCTCAAATACCAGCATACACCTGGCGCGTTTCTTCGTAACGCCAAGGATACGCAGGAAAGCAGCTTCCTGAGCCGACTGCATAATGACAAGCCCAGATCCAAAAATACCGATCATCAATGCCGCCGCTATGGCAATAGGGAACAGGGATTCCATAAGCCCGCGGATGCGCTGGATATTCTTCAGCCCTGCCATGTCCAGGTAGAAGGCTGCCATGGGAGCATATCTGGCACCCTCCTTTTTCTGGCTCTCCAGCAGGCGGTTCAGTTCATCGAACCGCGCATTGTCTGATAGCTTAAATTCGCTGTAACCAACGGGGAAGGGCTGGCCATATACCCTTTCCGCCGCTTCATTTACCCCTGCAAAAATACCTGCGCTGATATTTGGATCCTGAGACTCTATAATCCCTATCACCTTATACAGGGCTGCTTCCCGCTCCACTGCTGCCAAAAACTCATCTTCCTTCCCATATTTTTCCTTTAGCGCGGAATACATCGTATCCGACAGCAAAGAAATCTGGCCGCCGGCATGAATCCCCAGCCCTTCTGCCATTTCCTGCCCCATCAGGCATACTGCGCCTGTTTTTTCCAAAACAGAAAGGCTATACCCCTCTGCATAAGTGATCTTCTGATCACTTGCAAGATAACGTTCCATGTCGTTGGTAACGGTCATTTGCGCACGAAAATCCTCACCATTCAGACGCACGTAAAAGTGGTTGTAACAGTAAAAATCTTTGATCAGATCTGAGTCTGACAATTCTGCTATAGAAGACGAAGAAAATTCCAATGCCCTGCCTTTTACCTCAAACTTGGAAAAAGCATCCTGATATGTGAGCCTGCTCAGCACAAACAGGCCAACGCCTGCTGCCAGAACAACTGACAAAAGCAATGACGCCACTGTCTTCCCCATGCCGCGCCGCATATGCCGCAATATATAAGCAGCTGCATGGCGCACTGGGTTATATGGCCTGCCAGAGGGCATTTTTATTTCATCCGCTGCAAAGAGTTTTGCCATATTAATCCCAGGCAGATTGCGCGCCTGCTCTGTTGCGCCCGCTCCCGCCCATACTGCGCCTGAACCCGCTTTCATGCGGACTCCCTCCTGCAGCAATTCCAATGGAGGCGTGCCTTGCATTTTCCGCAGGAAAAGCAACGTAACACAAAAAGTAAGTATCAATTCCCCCAATAGGCATAAAATAATCACATGGATGGGAAGCGCTGCATTTGGGACATAGCCTTCTGGCGCACTGGCTGCCATGTCTTTCAGCGCCTTAGCCGCTGTACCTGAGGCATATACAAGCCCTGCTGTGCCGCCAACAAGCATTGCTGATACCGACAGTGCCGCAAAGGGCAGCGCAACGGCATTTCTTGCCTTTTTGCCAGGAACTCCCAGCGTCCGCATAACTGCATATGTTTTTTTACTCCTGCTGATAAACAGGGCGACCGCCAGAAACAGCGCTAACGCCGCACCCATAATATAAAACACGGTTGTTAAAAAGGATGTCAGCGCACCTGCCTCAAAGCTGCCTTCTACACTCAGCCAGCCTCCATCCGAAAAATGCAGGCCTAATCCCAATTCCGCTGCCAGGGGCTCTGCCGCTTCCTTAAATGCCCCTATATCATGGGCGTCCTCAACGAAAACACTGAACTCACCCGCAGAAATTTCATGGCCAGCGGGCACGTCAACAGGCAAAAGGGAAGCCGGCACAAATATGGCGCTTGGGCTGTAACTCCATATGTATTCAGAACGGCGTGTTTCATAATCATCCAAATATCGGTATGCGCCAATGATTTCCAGCTCTTTGGCATTGCCAAAATTGGGAATCTCCTCTAAATTCCTGGCTTGCGCGCCTCTGAAAAAATTTTGGGAACACAATTTATCGCCTAATTTTACGCTGATCCTGTCACCTATGGACAGCTGATGTGTTTCCAGGAAACTCTCACTTACGACACAGGCATTTTGATCCCCCTCTGTCAAAAGGCGCCCTTGCCCTATGGCCATATTACCTTCATTAAAACGCGGAATGGCGCGCATGTCTGAGGTATACACCATATCATAAATGGAAAGGTTCTGATTGATGGTTTCAATTTCTTCTTTATAAAAGTGAAAATCCTCTGTTTCCAAGTAATTGTCTGCCACCCCATCAATTACCTGAAATGATTTCTCATAAGTGGACAAATCCCCTGTGCCCATCTCAAGGCCAGAACCCGTTTCATCATTATATTCTCCCACAACAAGGCATCTGCTTCCCTTTTCCAGTTTTTCAAAAAACGCCTTTGGATAAGGATTATCCATGGTAACAAAATCCTCTCTGGCATCCGCAACTATTTTTGCAGTGTTTTCCGAAACAGCCTCAATATCGCCGGCAAGGACTGTAATATCGTCAAACAATAATTGCATACTCCCTGCGGCAGCCGGATCCTCCTCCCACCCACAATAATTGCCCTCCAACACAAAAGCGCCCCATTTGCTTGCGCTGCCTTTTTCTCTGTCGACCAGACGCTTGAAGTCCTCAACCAGGCCGGCTGTCATATATCTTGTGTCAGCCAATGTAACACCAGGCAGCGATGAAAATTTTTCTATCTCCCCTTCTGTCGGCCAAGGCTTATCCTCGCCATGATACACGCTCGCAACAACCATTCCATCCTTTTCCCCCTCAGTTAAAACCATATTTGGCACAGTGTTGTCCAAAGCGGCGACGCCATTGTAAAGGCTTTCTGCATTGGCTGCCTCCCGGGTTGTAACAGCATAATCTGTAACCCTGGAAAACAGCGCAAAGGATGCGGCAGCAATGAACAGAAATGTGAGCATGGCTGCCATAGGGGAACGCAAAAGCGCTTTGAAAGCAGTCCGTTTTCTCATAATCTTACCTCCATATGCATTTTGAAATATTTTAATACACCCGTATTCTTTTTATTGAATATATTGTATTTTCTATACATATTTTTTCTTTTTCTTATGAGACTATTATACATTTATGCATACGTAGTGTCAACCAAAATTTTTATTTTTTACACATTAGGGAAAAAATAGAAAAAGAAAACCATTCAGAATGGAAAACCATTTATTCAGACTAATCTTTTCGCTATCCAATACCAGCCGGATGCAGAAGCTTTTCCCTGCTGCTGTGACTTCGGAGAAAAGCCAGAAGTTCTTAGCTTTCTGCCCACCCCCAGGATTTGGGGACAGGGATGTCCCCAAAAGGCGCGCATGGAGCCATGGATGGCGACTAAGCGCCGATTCGTACGCATACGAAATCCTTGGCACAGAAAGCTTAGAACTTCCCGCTTTTCGGAGACCGGAACCGCAGCAGGGAAAAGCTTCTGCATCCGGCGTCCGCTATCTGGCATCCGAATCCCTCCACACTACCTCCCCCACTACCTCCCCTACCACTTGCTCACGAAAATAAACATAATAAGTGCCATCCTCCGTGCATTTTACACTATAAACGCCGCCTGCCCCTCCTTCAGCGCTTTCTGCCCCTGATGCAATGCCATTTCCCTGCGCCTCATTCTCCGGCTGTATAACAAAAGAATATGAAACAAACACAAGCATCACAACCATCAAAAACCATGCCCCTGTAAATACCATGCTTTTCCTTTCACACCCACGGCTGTCAGAAACCATCTTAAACCTTTCAATAATTTCCAATTCCCCCCCTTTAACTCCCCCCTTCAAAGCCATCCGCCCTTTTTTCAGCACATCATTTTTCCCAAATAATGCAGTTGCCCCATAAAGTGTATTTGCAGCTTTTTTCGTGCCTGCCTTCTTGAGCATAGTCACAATCGTAGTCAGGTATGCCGCCTTCTCTTCATTTTTCATATTATCTGTTACATCCAGGTCACACTTAATCTCCAAGATTTGAGCCAAGTCCCTTTTGATCAGGTAGATTGCCGGATTCCACCAGAAAATACACCAATACAGATGCACAAAGATTTTCAAAAGCAGATCCTTATTCAAGAAATGCGTATATTCATGCCGCAGAATATAGTACAGCTCTGAATCGCTGTAAGTTTCCTCCGGCAAAATAATAGACTTTCGGAAAATCCCAACCCCCATGGGTATATTAATCTGGCTGCTGTATCTAAGCTGGATTTTTATTTGCTTTTGACTTCTGTTTTGTATCTTTTGAAAGATCCGCCTGCACTGCCCATCCTCACATATGCTGTATGTAGAAAATTCCTTTGTAGCCTTCAAATATTGGTAAGCAAACTGCAGGGTCAGCAAAGCAGACACCAGCGCCCAAGCCGCAGCCAGCGCTGACAGGGGGGAAATCTGCGCCGCCCCAATCTGATTTACGGAAGCGCTTTCGCAAAGATCCGTAAACGCCCCTTTGGAATGGATGACCCTGGTAAACGAAAACTTATAGGGAATCAGCATCCTGGCTATGGAAAACAGATATAGGAATAATATATTCGTAATCCCCAATTGTCGGATAAAAAAACGCTTCTTCCTGCAAACATGGTTAAAAGCTGCCAGTATGCTGCTCCATACTACAGACATAAGCAAAGAATAAAGTGTAATCTGCATACTTATTCCCCCTTTGTTTCCTTGCCCTTCAACTCTTCTATAATTTCCTCCAGCTGTTGGATCAGCCCCTCGCCGTCTGTGTCATCTGTCTCGTTCACCATTGCCACCGTTACCTCCGCAATGGAATTTTTCCCAATCCCTTTTGACATAACCAGCTTTGCAGCATACTGCTCCTTTGTAACTGCAGGGACAAACTGCCTGGCATACTGGGTTCCATACTGCACTGTGCCGCATACCTTGACCATATCCTTTTTTAACAGGGAACGCAGCATCATATGCACATAATTTCCATTCCAGGAACGGTCTGCAGAAAGCTCCAAAATCTCAACACTGGTCAAAGGCTCCTTCCTTTCCCAAAATAATTCCATAAGATCTTCTTCGCTGTTCGTCAGTTTTTTTGCTTTTTTCGTTATCATCCTTGTTTTCACTCCTTTTCTATTTACTATTCATATTTTTTCTTAATACTATAAACATTATATATTTGCCTTTCACCTATGTCAACAACATTTCCAACAAAAATCTGAATTATAAAAGGAAACCCCTATGCCATTCGCCTACAGGTTTCCTTTTGCCTACATTCTGATATAGCAGATATATCTGCAAAATCCTTACTAATTTATTTCTTCCACTGATTTATGTCCTATTTTAATTTACATACACTGCTGTTCTTTACCATTTTAGCTTCTTCTATAAATCAAACATCGGCTGTAATTTCCTTGTACACAGCATTCCTTTCTTGATTCCAACCAATTTATGGGAGTTATCGTAACAAAACTAAAAGAAACCCAGTTGACATCTATTGCATCATCTGTATTCGTGATGAACCTTATTATGATTCACCATAGGATACTATCTGTTCTATTTTATATGTATGATTTTTTTAACACAGTCTGATTGGTTAAGCCTAAAAGAGTTTTAACCAGCAGACACTAGGCATACTGATCCACGTCCCCTCTTGTCTGCTTCTTACTTATATCACTTAAATCCCAAAAAACTTATCAGAGGTACTTAATTCTAATATTTTTGCTTTTTCAATATATTTCTGCTCCACTTTATCAATGCGTTCCCGCAATATTGGGATAATATACTGTCCTTTAATCTCTTCACAAATCTCAAAAATCGTTTTTAGCTGGTTTATATGTGTATTTTCCATTTTATCATGAATAACAAATCCGCAGGATACTGATTGACAAACCACCTGACCAGATGAAATTAAGCTTTATGCTTTGGACACGTGCCGCCGTGTGCCAGCTGGCTGAGGAAAAATACGTCATCACCATAACACTGCGTAATATGAGCGAATACCCAGCAATCGTAAATAAGGCAAAGACGGAAGATGCCGTGATTTTTTGGGGCGGTGAGACGGGAATCAACAACCAGGCTTACCATGTGTCCGGTTTTGCACCAAAGGGGCAGACGCCCGTCGTGCCATCTTATTCAAAAGTGGAAAAAATAAACATGGTATCGGCGATCAGTAATCAGGGAAGATGCCATTTCCTGTGCTATGGGGAGGACATGACGCAGCAGAGATTTATAGACTTTATGGAACGCCTTGTTAAAGACACGGACAGGAAAGTCTTATTTATAGTGGACAATTTAAAAGTGCATCATGGAAAGATGGTTGAAGGATGGCTTTCAGGGCATAAAGATGAGACTGGGCTGTTCTTCACATCACCCTACTCACGGAAATAAACCCTGATGAATACTTAAACCACAGTCTGAAAGAGAACATACACAGCGGAATAATTCCGCATACAAGGGAGCAAATTCGTAATAAAACAGAAGATTTTATGCATGGATTACAGAAATGTGAAGATAAAGTATCCTGCTATTTTCGGCATCAAAAGCTAAAATACATTGAAAAATACGGCTATTAAAAATGTCGATTTTTAATAGCCGTAGTAATATATAGAAACGCAAAGGCAATTTCAATAATTTTAAGCTCTCTTAAAGATTTCTTTGCTGCAATTATTATGTCTTTGATCATTTGCTTTTCAACAAGATAAACTTCCAACTTGCCGCTTGTGATAAGATTGGTGTATGCAATCTTTCAGTACTGATTCAGATAGTCCAGATGCCGCTGTCCCCATATGCCTATGGGTTGTCCTTCTTCGGCGGGTACAGCCAAGCACGGTATTAAGTAATTACAAATCCTTTTGATTTTAACTTCCTTATGAAACGCCTCCCTTTGTGTATAGTTTTGACTTTTGCCGATCTAACTATAACACAAAGCGGCGTTCTTTTTTATGTCTAAAAACCGAATAAAATGTTACACTATCTTTGTGGCCTTTCCCCATCATCTAAAACTAATGGGATTGCAGCCACATTATTTCAATTTTCTCCATCCTCACCCACTTTCTTCTCCAATACAGCTTTTATTACGGCCGCTACAATCAGCATTATAACAGGGATTTTCATAATTATTATATAATCAACAAACGAATCATCCACTACTGCAGCAATCATTTCCAATTGCTGTGCTTCTGAAGGCAATACCAGCATAATCCCTGCTATTATCCCAAGAAAAATATACAGAGTTTCAGCTATTATAATATTTTTCCTGGAATAAGTTCCTACAGCAGGATTCCTTTCCAGCAAAAAAATCCACTTTATCTCATCAACTATAAATTCAAAAATAAGGTAAGGCCCGCACATACAGAAAAATCTCATAACATATAAGAGCATTTTATAGTCCTCCGCTGCCTGGATTTCACCATATATATGCGCAATTACCATAACTGCTGTGAATCCTATAACGACCATATGAATTATGCGAAAAATTGAATTTATTTTTTCCCTTTTTTCATCTTTTATCTTTGGGAAAAACACATATTTTCCTTCTGCGCTGCTTCCTGCTTTGTGTCCACATTTCGGACAGTTCACCCAGCCATCCTGCATTTCCTCGCCACAATTTTTACAAAACATTTTTTTATCTCCTCCATTTCTTTTTAATATGATTTAAGTACAAATAATTTTACTCTATATACACATCACCCCCTTCATCCACTTTTATCCTGCTCCCTTATCTGCTCCTGCATATTTCAATATTACCAAATGAGATAGACACTTCCTGTCATTCTGTCATTTTTTCTTCCTTTTTGTCAATTTTTTATCTAAAGAAAAATGATCTAATTTATACATGAGTGAAACCAGATAAGAAGAAAAATAAAAATTGTGTTTAAGACAACAGACACTGACGGTACACATAAAATGGCTGCGGCAGAAAATAGAGGATCTCCCCAAAAATCCAAAAAGAATCGTGACTGTATGGGGGTGGGCTATAAATTATGAAAGCGTTTAACAAAATTTTCTCCGTAGTTGCGATTGCCGTAATCCTGTTGTTTGTTGTTGTGAATATAATTCTTGCCGCGCCGATAAAGGAAACGAAAAACCGTTTTTTCGGAAAATTTCTTTGGGGGATTTGAGCAGGAGCGTTGAAGTGATGCAAAACATTAATGTAGCGTATATCGGCGTGACGGAAAGCTGAATAACGAACGCTTTACAAGCTGTCAGACGGATATGAAGCCGAGCAGGAACAGCTAAAGCAGGAAATCGAAGCCTTGACAGCTGAGGTCAGGGAAGCCAACACGGAAACGACGAATGTTGCCACGCTGATAGCAGTCACCAAGAAATACACCCGCATTGACGAGCTAACGCCCGAAATCCTAAACGCATTTGTGGATAAAATCGTAATCCATGAGCGTGAGAAAAAAGATAGGAAACGGACACAGAAAATCAACATCTACTATTCCTATGTCAGGATTGTGGACATCCCAACGGACGAGGAAATGCGGGAAATGGAACGGGAACATATGCAGCGTACCACAGGTCAAACCGCCTAAATACAGGCATGGCAGGAGAAAATCTTCTCCTGCCAGTACATATCTATTTTTATCCCTATCTGGATTAACCCATAAGTTATTTAAGAATAAATTTTGCAGAGATAAGCACATTCGTATCCAGCATTATCTTCATTGATTCATCCTTTCCCTATGGAATGCTGCCATATCCTCAATCATATTTTCCTCGGATCCCCAGCCTTTATCTTCTCCAAAAACACCTTGGATTTCAGCCATCAATGCCTTACTTTCCTGAGCCTTCTTTTTTTCCGGGAATCAGAAAGATACTCTATAAAACTGACTGCTGCCTTATAATCATCTTCTTCCAATCCATTCAACATATCGTTTATTGTGGCTGCCGTGACAAGTGCCATAAAAATCCGTCGACAGAGAGCGGTTTTATGAATATTCAAAGACAAGCTATCAAAAGATTATAAATAGATTTTATTATGCGTTTGCAGATTATAAGAAGTACCCAAAAGTTGAGCTAAGTTATTGCTGGTTGCATTTCAGGCAGGAACTGAAAGAGATAGATTGTGTTAGTGAAACGATTGGTTGGGAATCTATGCTCGCAAAAATAAAAGAACGGTTATCTTATGATTGGAATAAAAAGATTTATCTGATTCTTTCTGATGGTTGGGTTTATGAAGGATATATAGATGCTATGATCGATATACTTAATGAAGTTGATGGATTGTTGGATGATTTTTATATTGTTACTCCACAATTTGATAAATTTGCAGCATATACGGATGACGGTCAGTGCTTATGTTTTTATGAAAAATAATACGGTTGATATTTTCTCTGCACAAAAAACGATAATTCGGTAATTATAGACCCACAGATGCTCAGTTCGATAACTTCAAATCCGGCAGTAAATGAAAATGCACGAATGATTCGTGACAGACACGCCTTGTCGGGTATAAGTAAGGCATTTCCCGCTTTATGCCCTGTTTTTTATCAGGCAGTTTTGATAGGATTTTTCTGAAAGAAGGAAAATAATAAATCAAGAAAAAATCGGAAAATTCTTAAAAGAACTCCGTAAGTAAAAAGGACTTACCCAAGAACAGATTGCAGAAAAATTTAATGTATCAAACAGAACAATATCACGTTAGGAGAATGGCCACAATATGCCAGAGTAATATTGCAGCTAACAGAGGGAATTATGATGAAATACTCATCTATATTGCGGGCAAGTGTTTTTTGTTGTCTCACATATAAGGGTGTATCACAATGCAGGTTAAAAACTCGTTGCGGTATACCTTTTTTTGATGTCAAATTTAGATGGAATCTTGACTTTTTTCCTCTTTCTTGTCAATAGTCTGTAGTTCTGGATTGCGGTCAAGATATTGATTGAGATTGTCTGGTTTTGTTTGTTTTCATGGAAAAATTTACAAACACACTCGACAATATATCTCTGATGTAACATATGGTGCGAATGTAAAAGCTCTGGCAGTATTCCCCTACAATGAAGGTGCCAAGTCTAATGACCGGATCGCAGCATCTCTGAATGCAGCCAGTGGTGATAAACTGGAACTCCCCGAAGGAAGCGTATACGGATTCTGCAAAAAACTGGCGAAGGATGCCAGGACAAGCATTCATCATCTGGAGGATGACAAGAAAAGATTTCAAAGAATGGGGGGGATGCTATGAAAAAGAGAAAGCATAAGATTCATATTTCTCTTATGGAGTTGCTGACATTTGGCATATTCCTTCTGGCATTGCTTACATTCGTGTTTACGTTTTGTAAGTAGCCTTACATAGCAAAAGCCACCCTTGTACTTTGATCGGTCTTAGGGTGGCATTACTACTTTCATAACCGGTCAACCCCTTGTGGGCGGTTGCTCTTTTGCTTTGTGTCTATAAAAGTACCTTTTTTATATGTTCATATGTCTGGCATTATCCGTTACTATTCATGGCTCAGGAATACATAACAACAAAATCACACCTCCCAATATGCCTGCAAGTATATACCCAAACAATCTTTTCGCTATCCAATACCAGCCGGATGCAGAAGCTTTTCCCTGCTGCTGTGACTTCGTAGAAAAGCGTGAAGTTCTTAGCTTTCTGTCTCAAATCCAGGATTTGGGGACATGGATGTCCCCAAAAGGCACGCTCCGCCATGGATGGCGGATAAGCGCTGATCCGTACACAGAGCAAAATTTTAGCACAGAAAGGTTAGAACTTCCAGCTTTTCGGGGACTGGAGCTGCAGCAGGGAAGAGCTTCTGCATCCGGCGTTCGGCTTCCGGCATCCAAACCGCCAAATCCCCCTCCTTCCCTTCATGCCTGATAAAGCTTCCTATACAGCTGCCTAATATGTTCCACTGTCGGCACTCTTGGATTTGTCACAGTGCAGCGGTCCTTCAGCGCATTCTCTGCCATAATATCAATCGAACGCAAAAAGTTATCCCCATCAATCTTCAATCCTTCAAAGTGAACCGGAATGCCAATCCGCACCATAAGCTCACGAATCTGGCGCACCAACAAATGAATCGTAGCCTTATTCGTTCCAGCTGTAATTCCCAGAAGCCTCGCAATATCCAGATACCGCAACAGCGCATCCGACTCTCCAGGAATATCAATTCCTGCATTATATTCAATTATAATTGGCAGCAGTACCGCATTACAGCGTCCATGAGGGAGGTGGAACTGCGCCCCCAATGCATGTGCCATACTGTGGCAGATTCCCAATGAAGCCGCATTAAATGCCATTCCGGCCATGCAGGATGCATTATGCATATGGGCTCTTGCATCCATATCCCCTCCATCTGTCACACACCGTTCCAGATAATCCCAAACTGTCCGTATCGACTTCTCTGCCATCGCATCTGTAAAATCATTTGCTTTGGTGGAAACGAACGCTTCAAGGCCATGTGTAAACACATCCATTCCTGTATCTGCTGTAATAGCTGGCGGAACAGTCGCTGTCAGTTTTGGATTTAGCAATACCACATCCGGAATCATATCAGATGCAATCAACGGATACTTCACCCCTGCTTCCTGGTCTGAAATAACGGCAAAAGCAGTCACTTCACTTCCAGTCCCGCTTGTAGTTGGCAGCGCTACAACATGGGGCCTTTCAATATCATGCATTTTGGCATACAGATAGACCACTGCTTTTGCAGTATCAATGGCCGACCCGCCGCCAAGGGCAAACACGGTATCTGGCCTGAAAGCATTTAACTGATTCAAGCCTTTTTGTATCACTGTCATATTGGGATCTGGAACTACCTCTGCAAAAATCTGATACTCTGCATGAAGGCCATCAAGTTTTTTTACAATCAGATCGGTCTTTCCCGACTGCTGCATGAAAGGATCGCAAAAAATAAATGCCCGTTTTATCGTAAGTTCATCAATTTTTTCGAAAGATCCTTCCCCCATATATATCGTTGTACTCATAATAAATTCTTCCAAAACAACTTCCCCTTTCCACATCAAAGCCTGGATATCAGACAGATTTGCAAATCGGAATTATAATCTCTGTCACAAATTCATCCACAATCTCTGACGCCCAGTAATCCAATACATATCGTTCAATGGATTTATCTCCACAGATATATCCTTGCCTTTCTATATAGTCAAGAATCTTCTGGTAGCTTTCTGAAATACTATCATATCCGCCTAGATGGTAAATGGACGCTGCCAGCTGGCCCCCTGCGATGAGAATATTTGTCCGGCTGTCACAAACCCCGATAACTCGCTGCATAATACGCGCGGTATGGCAGTTCCCGCTTATTTTATCCCGCATGGAAGGATACTCTATGATGACCGGGCCGGTGACAGAGCAATTCATACGGGAAAGATACTCTGTCCATGGCATATTGATTACCGCATCCCTGTAATTATAGGAAAATTCCTGATCAAGATATGCGTATTCCTGTGTTGGCAGATACTTAATGCATACTGGCTGCACGGTCTGGGCGGACACCACTTTTGCTTCCCTGATCATTTCATACCAGTCATTCACAGACACATAGCTTGTATGGATCTTCTGCTCGATCCGATTCAATTCCAGGATCTTTTTACGGAAATTATCCTCCATATTCTGATAGGATTCTTCCTTCAGAAGCTCTGCCATCTCCTCCAGCTTAAACCCCATCTGTTTATAATATTTGATTACAGGGATTTTCAAAAGCGTAACATCACTGTAATAACGATATCCATTCTCATGATTTACATAATCCGGCGTTATAACACCCATCTTATCATAGAAGCGCAGCGTCTTTGCAGAAACATTACAAATCTTGCTGGCTTCCCCAATCGAATATAATTTTTTCTTATCCTTTGCCTTTATCGCCATATGATTTCCTTCTTGTAATTGTCAGCGCCGTTACGATTCACAATCGGGCCTGGTGAAATACAGACCCGATTGTTATAAATTATTCAGTTACAGCCGGAAGGATGGATTCCACTTCCTGATGGGGACGGGGAATTACATGTACTGAAAGCAGCTCTCCGACTCTCTGTGCCGCTGCTGCGCCGGCGTCTGTTGCTGCCTTAACAGCTCCAACATCTCCCCGTACCATAACGGTAACCAACCCGCCGCCTACAAGTTCCCTGCCAATAAGATAAACGTTAGCTGCTTTTACCATAGCGTCTGCTGCCTCAATCGCGCCAATCAAGCCTTTTGTTTCAATCATTCCTAATGCATCATACTTTGTCATTTTTATTTCCTCCTGTTTTTTGATTTATTTTGATTTTATAATTTATTTTGGTTTTTGATTTATTTTGTTACTTGATAATCATTAATTTTGTTTCTGCGTTTATGCAATATGCATTTGCTTCTTCTGTATCAATATGGCACTCTAAAGCGCCTTTGTCATTGGCGCGGACTACTACATTGTCCATGATTCCGGCTCTGGGGCCATCAACAGCCAATTTTACAATCTGCCCATCATGTACGCCATAGGCTTTTGCCTCTGCGGGATTCATATGTATATGCCGCTGTGCCACAATCACGCCTTCTTGAATCTGCACAGAGCCTCTCGGGCCCACTATGATAATGCCGCCGCTTCCTGCTATATCCCCAGACTGCCTCATGGGAGCCTGTACGCCAAGCTTGAACATATCCCCAGCCAGGATTTCCACCTGATTCTCCTGCCTTGTGGGGCCAAGCACTCTGACTTTTTCAATTACCCCCCTGGGGCCGCATAGCGTCACACACTCTTTACAGGCAAACTGGCCTGGCTGTGACAGATTCTTGATCCGCTCCAGCGTATAATCCTTTCCAAAAAGCACCTCCACTGCTTCTGTTGTCAAATGAACATGATGATTGGAAATACCCACTGGAACCAATCCCTTTCTTGCATCTTCTGTATATGCATCAGAACTGGAAGATTTCACAGATTCAACGGCTTTTAAAAATAGCTCTAAAATCTCATTATAGCTATTATGATCCATTTTATTCTCCCTTCATTGCATTTACCAAACCATTGATCATATCCTTTAGCTGTTCAAGATTGATTCCTTCTTCTGATGACGCCATATTTCTGCTATCAATGTTCTCCGCAGCAATCTGGGCACCGGCCACGCTGGCTGCATGTGCTGCTGCCAGCGGATTGTTGGCAAAGCTTGCTGGAGACTGTATATCACATCCGCAGCTACTACACCCGGCGCTGTAAGAAATCGGTGATGCAGGGGCAATTTGGCATGCTGGGTTTGCCATGGATGACGCCCCGTTTACATGAAACGTTGGATCATCGCAAAGCAGAGTGACGGCTTCCTTGATACCATAACATACCGTCTTCTTATTAATCAAATGCAGCGGCGTCACATTCTCTGAAACAGAGCTTCCGCCCATCGTGCCGCAGCCGAGGGTAAATGCCGGTGCAAGCCCGGTACTTAAACCAGTCCCCCCCATGCTTCCGCCAGTATTGACAAGGATACGTGACGCTGGCTTTACAGCAAATTCACGGACAATATTCTCATCCTGGGTATGCAGGTTCATCGTGTGCCCAATGCCATTCTGAAGCAGTTTCATGGAAAGCTCACATGCCTCATGCCAGTCACGTACCACATAAAATCCCAGCACACAGGTAAGTTTTTCATATGACAGCGGATTTTCTTCCCCAACGCCGCTCTGTAACCCAATCAAGACAGTCGTATGGTCAGGCACGCGGATCCCTGCCCCGTCTGCAATAACCTTTGCGCTTCTGCCCACATACTTCGCATTCATGGTGTGGCCATTTCGAAACAGCAGGCTGCATACTTTCTGGAGCTCCTCCTGATTCAAGAAATATGCTCCCTGGGCTTTCAGTTCCGCAACGACTGCATCATGATTGCACTCTTCCACGATGATAGACTGCTCTGAAGCGCAGATTGTGCCGTTATCAAATGTCTTGCTTGCAATGATATTAGAAACAGCTTTTTTCACATCGGCGGTACGTTCAATATAAGAAGGTGAATTGCCTGCGCCTACGCCGATTGCGGGCTTGCCTGCGCTATAAGCCGCTTTCACCATGCCTGGGCCGCCTGTCGCAATAATGAGTTTTACTGCATCATGATGCATCAGTTCATTTGTTGCCTGCATGGAACACATAGACAGGCATCCGATGGTATCCGATGGCGCCCCGGCGTCTACTGCTGCCTGCGCCATCAGCTGGGCGGCTCTCAAAGTGCATTTCAGCGCTGATGGATGCGGTGAGAATATAATTGCATTTCTCGCCTTAACCGCTATCATAGCTTTATAAATTACGGTTGAGGTAGGGTTCGTAGAAGGTATAATCCCCATAATCAGCCCGACAGGATCAGCCACCTCAAACATTTTGTTCACAGGATCTTCACGGATAACCCCCTGTGTCTTCATATCCTTTATGTAATTATATAACAGAGTGGATGCGGCATGGTTCTTGTATGTCTTATCCAATACTTTTCCAAAGCCCGTTTCTTCTACAGCCATCTGGGCAAGTTCTGCAGCATGCTCCTCAGCCGCCTTCACCATACTACGCAGAATCTTATCAATCTGCTCTTCTGTGTACTTTGCGATTCGCCCAGCCGCTATAGAACCATATCTGCAGAGCTCCCTAGCTTCCTGTATGGACCGCAAATCAAAATCCATATTTTCCATAGTCCTCCTCCTTATTGATTAGTATGTTACATAAAACGCTTTTCCAAGCCCTTTTGCCCCGAAGGAACACTGGACGCCCTTCTTAATAAAGAATGCATCGCCCGTCCTTGCTTCATATACTTTTCCATCAATCGTAACGGTAATGCAGCCGCTCACAATATAATAGATTTCCTGGCACTCCGTCTCCCAGGCAAATGCAACATCATCAATGGTAATAATGCCTGCTGCCATCGAAGATTTATCATCTGCCCCTATAATTTCCTTATAGTTGACCTTTCCTTCCTGGGCGGGAATGCCCGTATCCAAAACCTCTGTTTTAATGCTGTCACCGCATATAAGCTTAAAGCCTGCTGGATCGTATGCTGCATCATATGGCTTACTGCCTGACACACAGGCGTCTAACATATCTTTTAAAAGCCCGCTCTCCTGCAAATGTGACAGTACATTAAAAATCAATTCCGCACTCACTTCCTTTTTGGGACTGCCGCCTTCGGCCGTTGACTCCTGTCCCTGGCAGCAGAAAGCAGACATTGTTGCCTCTGGAACTGGGCTGCAGCCTTCCTGAACCGTCATACCGTTCGTGTTGATTGCATCTCTTGCCGCAGGCGTAACCAGTGTATCTCTATCAATATAAACGATGCTCCTGCCCTCCTCTTTCATAGCATTCACTGCAGCAACATCAATTAATTTCTTCATCTTTCCCTTTCACCTCCTGCCCTATTCTTCAAAACAGCAATCCTCATCAATGATCCCGATGATTGCCGCATCAATCGGAATATTGTCATTTTCAAACATTTTACGCGCAGAAGAACCCATAGTCACAAGTACCCGGTCGCCAATCCCAGCGCTAATCACATCCACAGCCACCATCCTTTTTCCGGCGTCTGTCCCGCCTATTACCTCAACCACCATCAGCTTGTAACCGTTTAGGAGCTCTGATTTTCTAGTTGCCCAGATGTTATCAATCAATCTTGCCGTTATCATTTTTCCTCACCTTTTCTACGCTCTCCTTGATCTTCTCAATCGCAGACTCCACCGAAGAAGTGTCTCCAAATATCGCCAGCAATATCATATTCTGTGGGCAGCTTCCCCTGATGTCCTCTACCGTAACACCCACTGCCTTTTCAGCAATATCAGCTGCCACAATCATCTCTATCAATTTTCCCTGCACAAGCCCAACCGCATCCACATGCTCCAGCTTTTGCCTGCTGCCAGAACCTTTCCGCCGCTCCAGAATATCCAACGTTCCCTGTGCAGGGGATTTTATAATCCGAAAATCCATACTTTCCCACCATCCTAACTTTCTTCTGCAATGCAGCTATAGGCAATTCCCAGAGGCGTCACAAACATGGGATCTAACGGCTTATAGGTGGGCACTCCTGTTTTTTTCTCGATGATTTCCTCAATCCCTGCCAGGCAGCAGGTGCCGCCAACCAACGAAATGCTGTCAACCTGATGGCCCACAATATGTTGGCTAATAATCGTGGATACTTTTTCAATTACGGGTTTCAATACAGGCAGTATCTCTTTATGGTTTGCCGGATCTCTCTTAAAAAGCTCCGCCTCCTCAAAGCTCTTCCGATATGCGCCGGACAGCACCAGGGAAAAATGCGTCCCTCCCGTAGGCTCATCTGCCACATATACCACTTTCCCATCCCTGAAAATAGATATCCCTGTGGTCCCACCGCCGATATCTACCACTGCCCCGTTCTGTATACGCAGGACTTCGTTTGCCGCAGTGGATTCATCTTCCAGCGCTGTAATAATATAACCTGCTGCCTCCACTACATTTTTGACCGCCCCTCCATCCAGAGTGTCTGTCCCTGGCGGAATTGCGGCTGCCGCATAAAGCAATTCTTCCACGCCAAGCTTTTCCTCCAGTTCCGCTTTCATCCGGCGGACAATTTCAACTGCCCCAATGTAATCCACCACCATACCGTCTCTCACCACATCCGCATATTCATAAGCGCCTGCAACAGGCTGGCGGTTCTCATCCAGAACCACAGTTACCACACATGCGGTTCCTAAATCTACGCCTACATAATAAACAGGGCTTTCTGAACGGATCGGGTGTTTTACTGCCTGTTTAAACTTTCGTACAAGCTTATCGCAAAATTGAAAATCTATTGTGTTCGTCTGCATTCTTTCACCCCCGCTGCCATACATATCATTTGTGACAATCGATTCACAATCCGATTGACTGCTTCTGTCACTGTAATCAGACGATTTTTATCTTTAGGCTCGCTGAATGCCTCCGCAACAGGAATCCGAATGGCTCTGATTTTTGCCCGCAGGGCATTCATTTGAACAAGCATCTTGCCGTTTACCGACTGAATATGGAAATCCGAAATTTCAAAGCAATTCCCCAAATCCTTACTGCAGTTTTTCCCATTCATTCCTGTACATTCCTCAAAATAAACAGCCACATCTGCTGATTCATCTGTAAAAAACATTTTAATCCTACCGAATTCATGCCCCAGTTTTGACATCTGCCCGGCCATTTCAATATCCCTTTCGATCATCTGGCTGATTAGGACAAGGAATTCCGCTTCTAGAATTTCCATATAGCTCAAGAGCTTTGCATTAGCCATTTCCGGCGCCGCATCGGCCGCCAGCGTCAGATTCTGTTTCCCTTCCTGTTCCTTTGGATTTCCAGCTGGCGCGCCGAACCGCATCTTTGTCCCATCCTCAAAAAGATTAATCCCCCGATCCGATAGGAATTGTCTTGCGCCCGGCGTCAGGCGGGTATTTTCTTCCATTTGATAGTCTGCAAAAGGCTGCTCATTGAATTGGGCGCGAAGATCATATTCTGTTATAAATTTCATTCTCTCCTCCATCCAATGCCAGGCTGAACAGATAATTTTTAAGCTTCTCTATTCCTACCTCATCATCAATACGATTGATATAAAACCAGGGTTTCTTTACCCCCATTTTTTTGAGCTGTTCTTCACACTTTCGTATGCATATTCCTTCCTGTCCGCATTTTGTGACCACCCCCGTCACCGGACAGTTAAAAACTTTGGCGAATCCAGGGGAATACGCCTCCCTCCTGCCAGCTGCGTCCACCAGCATTACAATTTGAGACGCATAATTTTGCGCAGCCGATATCAAATGCTTATACATCCACGGATTGTCCAGATAGGAACCAGGCACATCAATGGTATGCCTTCCAAAAATCATATCCTGTGTTTTCCGCGGCAGCAGGCCGCACTCATTTATCGCATGGCAAAGCGTTGTCTTGCCACTGCCAGTAGGTCCTATAACCATAATCCGCCTTCCCACATCCGCTTCCTTTCTCCGTAAAATTCTAACTATGTTCGGGTAATCGGCGCAACTGCAAACTCCAACATCTTCTGCAATGTATCTGTAACTGCCATTAGCGCTGTCTCGACGCTTTGGACATCGCCGCTGATAACCACCGAGCCCGTAAAGCGGTCCAAGAAACCAATCTGGACGTTTGCAGCTTTTGTGGCGATATCTGCTGCGATAATAGCCGTCTCATAAGGCGATAACGTTAGGATCCCAATGGCTTCTGCCTCATCAATGCCCAGCCTTTCATATAGGTCATGCATGGGCGATGCAATCACATGTGCAATTGTCACCTGTTTTCCTGGCACAGATTCTTCTATAATCCGGCCAACTCCGCCAGAACTGCTGCCTAATAATTCCATTATCATCACTCCCTCAGTGCCGGATTACCGCTACTGGCAGGGCATATTCGCTAATCCATTTTTCAATCCGGTCTAAATCCTCTGCGGAAAGGGACGGATCGCCTTCTATCTGGTATTCCATTCCCAACTGCTTGTATTTGTTCACTCCCATCTTATGATATGGCAGCAGGTCAATGCCTTTGAAATTATCATAATCCTGATAGGGCGCCAGCAGTTTAACAATTCCCTCAATATCTTCCCGCCTGTCATTTACTCCCTTTAACAGGGGCATCCGGATTTTGACATTTTTATTGTTTCCCAAAAGCCACTTCACATTTTCAATTATCCGTTCATTCCTAACGCCAGTCCATTCATAATGCCGTTCTGAATCAATATGCTTGAGGTCAAACAGGAAAAGATCCACAAAAGGAGCCATCATCTTCAAACTTTCCGGCTTGACATAACCGCAGGTTTCAATTGCAGTATGTATCCCCTTCCTTTTACAGGCATCCAGCAAGCTGGCAGCCGCCTCCGGCTGGCTTGTCACCTCGCCTCCGCCAAGGGTGACGCCTCCGCCCGACATCATATAGAAATCCTTGTCTTCCATTACGATATCCAGAAGCTCAGATATGGTCTTTTCCTCTCCGATAATGCTCAGCGCCTTAACCAGACAGGCAGCTTCGCACGCCCGGCATCCAATACACTGCCTGTTGCGGTCAATCCAATGTTCGCCAGCGCCAGCCAATCTCTGATGGATGCCCTTCGGACACACCGAAGCACACCTTCCACAGTTCACACATACATCGCTCTTAAACATTACTCGGAACCTTCGTTCAAGCCCCTCTGGATTCGCACACCATTTACATCTGAGCGGGCATCCTTGAAAAAAAATCAGAGTCCTGACGCCGGGGCCATCAAATGTGTTATACTTCTGTACATTGAATATAACCGCCTTCCGTTCAATCATTTCATTCTGCGCTTCGCCCATAAGTAAACTCCTTCATCATGCGTCATTTTTTAAAGCTTTGTCAGCATGGTTCTGCTAATAATCTCATCCTGAACATCCTTGCACAGCTCTGTAAAGAATGCACTGTATCCTGCAACGCGAACTACCAGATCTCTATGGCTGTCCGGATCTTTCTGCGCATCCAGCATAGCCTGATTGTCTACATAGTTAAACTGCATCTCGCCATTACCATACATGCTTGCCGTGCGAAGCAGCGTAATCAGGCCCTGCTCCCCTTCCGGCGTATCCAGAAGCCCTGGCATCAGCTTAAAGTTATGTACCAGCCCTATGTTCATATTATCGTTCGCCATCTTAGAAACGGACTTAATGATGGCTGTAGGTCCCTTGTAATCTGCGCCTTGCGTGGGGCTGATGCCATCCGACAAGGGCATCCATGCTTTCCTTCCGTTTGCAGATGCGCCTGTCATCATGCCAAATGGCGTATTATTGGAAATTGACAGCGTGCCATGGCTCAGATGCGAGAACAGTGTTTTGTATTTCCTGTGTTCATGCTCTGTGTACTGAATAATATCAGCACAGATATTATCTGCATAATCATCATCATTTCCATATTTCGGAGCATCCAGGCAATCTCTCCTGATTTGTTCATAACCTTCAAAATCAGCGCATAACGCCTGATTCAGCTGCTCCAAGGTATACTTCCTGTCTTCGAATACAAGTTTCTTGATTGCCGCCATGGAATCTGCATAAGTAGCAAGCCCTGACCATACAACCCCTGGCCCATAATTGTACATTGCTCCGCCAGATTCCACTCCATATCCTTTTTCCATACATCCTTCATACATAATAGACATCAATGGCTTTGGCGCAAGATCCTTATGCACTCTCTGAGAGATCACAGTCATAACATCTGTCCATTTCGTGATGTAATCAATCTGATTTTTTACAGCGCGGTCAAATTGTTCAAAGGTCTGATACTGGGAAAGATCCCCCTCGTCCGGAGTTACCTGTTTGCCATACCAGAGCGGAACCCCATGATTCAGCGTAAGTTCAATGGCAATGGGCCACTGTGTATAGGAAGTAGAGGTCCACTGATACAAACGCCCTGCTTTCTGCGGCTCCACACAGCCCATAAGGCAGTAATCCCTGGCATCCTCTACAGACACGCCCTTTGCCAGCATCATCTTAATATGAGTGTCATCAAAATGGCAGGCTGGAAATCCCATGCCTGCGCGGACAACATCCACGATCTTACGCAGATATCTCTCCGGGGATTTATTATGGATGCGGCAGGCCAATGAAGGCTGATAAATCTTGGTATGCCTTACAGCATCCATCAGCAAATATGTCAGGTCATTCGTCGCATCTGCGCCAGAACGCGTACAGCCGCCAACACACATATTTACAAAGGGCTGGTATCCGGCAAAAAACTTAGATGCAGCCTCAGATGTTACCCACATCATCTCGGACATCTTAATCAGCATACAGCTTGCAAGTTCAAATGCTTCATAATCGTTCATACGGCCAGCGTCTATATCTGCCCGATAGAAAGGATACATATACTGATCCACCCGCCCAATAGACATGCCCGTCTGGTTTTCCTCTACCGGAAGCAGGGATTCAATCGTCCATACAGCCTGAATCGCCTCCCAGAATGTTTCCGGCTTATACTTGGGAACCCTTGCATTGATCTCTGCTATCTTTTCCAACTCCGCTTTGCGCTGCCCATTTGTTTCCTTTGCAGCTAACTGGCGGGCATAATCAGAAAGCCGCTGCGCATAAATCATAACGCCTTCCGTGGTATCAATCACAGATTTATAAAAATAAATCTTATCAATATCCTCTGGATTCGCATAACTTAAGTGATTCAGCGCTTCCCGGGCTTCATTCTGGATATCAATCATGCCCTTCTTCATGGTGATCACATCATAACCCGGATTGGAATCACCGCCGCCATTGACTGCATGATAGGAACAGTCGGATACAAAAGACTCACCGGACAATTCCCAGCCGCCGCATTCACGGTACTGATCCTCGCAGTACTCATCTACTGACTTTCCTTCCCAAAATGGGAACAGCACATCTGTCATATATTTCTTATCTTCTTCTGATATAATAAAAGGATCCTGGTCACGGGATTCAATGGTATTCAATTCATCTCTCATCCATCTCCACGCAAGATCCGGGGCAAATGCGCCAGCCCTTGGCGCCCCTGTCGGATTTCCAACAATTAACTCATTTTCCTGAATTACCAGGGGAGCCGTCTCACAACAATAGCGGAAGCTCTTTCCCCGGAGCAGGATCTTGGGCATTCCCGGGTTCTCTTTGTAAACCTTTGTAATCGCCTTTGCACGGTGTATTGTAATGGACGGTTTCCATTTCATATACTGCCTCTTCAAGGCCAGGATACGTTCCGTAGGCCCATCCGGAACCGCCGTTCCATGATTTGCTGTCCCTGCAAATCCAGTGCAGCATCCCGTCCCACTGGATGATGCTGCCGTGTCTGTTTTTGAAATCTGGTCACTTACTCCCTGGAACATTTTCTGGATCGCTTCACGTTCTTCTGGTTTCATGTTCCTGGTTGCTTCTGCAAGTTTTGTAGAAAATTCACGAATATCCAACTCATATACCTCGCTTTCTTTGCTGATTTACATTTTATATACCCTCTGGGGCGCCCCATAATTCACGCCCTTTCAGGGTAGGGAAACAGCTTCACCCTTTCCAAATTATGATTCTGGCATGGAAGAGAGCGCTTCCTTCAACAGGCGTTGGACAATATGTAATCCCGCTTCACGCTCCGCCCTGCGTTTCTCCCTAAGTTCTGTCAATTTTTCACTGGAATGCCTTCTGATACAGGCATTGTCTCGTATGCCCGCTCCAACTGTGCGTATGTACACAAGATTCATCGGCGATACATTCTCTGATGTAATTCCCTGCCCCATTACGCCGCTGCCCAGCACCATGGATGGAAACAGAGCCGTAGTTACCCCCATGCCTCCAAACGTTGCTGGAGTATTGACCAATACCCTGGCTACGGGCTTTTTCAATGCAAACTGCCGAATCACATAATCGTCCCTGGAATGAATTACCAACGTATGGCCGTCATTTCTGCTAAACAAAAGCTCAATGCATTTTTCACAGGCGTCCCTCCAGTCATCTTCGATGTAGTAAGCCAGCACAGGGCAAAGCTTCTCTTTATTATAGGGATTATCACTCAATGCATACTTACCCTCCGCAACCAGCGCCCTCACATGGGAACCTACGGAAAAACCAGCTCTTGCAGCCAGGCGTCCTGCAGAAATTCCAACAAATTCCGCATTGATGCTCCCGTCCATGTTGTACAGCAATGCTCCCAGCCGGATCGATTCTTCCTCCGTCATAAAATACGCGCCCTGAGCCTGCAGCTCCCTTCGGACTTCCGCTTCAATGCACCGCTCTACTACAATTGACTGTTCCGCAGCGGATACCATTCCATAATCAAAGGTTTTGCTTTCTATAATGTCACTGACTGCCTGTTTCACATTGGCCGTCCTCTCAATGAATGCCGGCCCATTTCCGCTTCCGCCATAAATCAACGGCTTTCCCGAGCGGTTTGCTTCATCCAGAAAGGATGGAACCCCGGCATTTAAGATCAGGTTTACTTCTGGATGTCCAATCAGAGTCTTGCTTCCCTCCCGGTCCACAGCATGAAGATATGAAATTCCATGTTCCGGCATACCATGGGCGCGAGCAGCTTTTATCAAAATATCCAATGTTCTGCTAATCGTTTTCTTTGCTCTGGGATGTGGAGAAAAAATAATGGCATTGCCCGCCTTTACCGCAATCACTGCACTAAAAATTGTGGTAGATACCGGGCTAGTAGAGGGAACCAATGCCGCTATGGCTCCCAACGGCACCCCTATTTTCATCATAAGGGCGTCTGCATCTTCTTCAATAAAACCAACGCATTTCATGTTGCGGAGACGCTGCCTCACAAATTCACATACAAAATAATTCTTTGCGACTTTATCTTCTACATTTCCATAACCAGTCTCCTCATGAGAGCACATAGCCAGCTCTTCCAAATGCGGAGCCACTGCATTCAGCATTCCTTCAACAATTACATCCAGCTTTTCCTGTGAGAATTCCGCAAGCTGCTTTTTGGCCATAGCTGCATTTTCAGCCAGTATCCTGGCTTCCTGGATGGAGAGCAGATCATTGTCAATCATATTCATGCCCATCTCCTTCCCCAATCTATCTTAATCTTTATATGGAAGGAGCTTATCCAACCGATAACGTTCCGTAATCTTATACAAATCCGGATGCGGGCTTGCAATCACCACAGAACTATACAGATTGCCCTCCATGTCATTCACTGCCTTTACGCCGGCATCTACCGCACTCTGGCAGGCTGCGACATCTCCTGCCACCAGCACGGAAATATATCCTGATGCCGTATTTTCATAACCCACCAATTCCACATCCGCAGCCTTCACCATAGCGTCAGCAGCTTCCAGCACAAACACAAGACCAAATGTCTCTATCATACCTAAAGCATTATATTTAGCCATAAGCCTTACCTCTCCATACATGTTAATAAATGTCTACATCGTGACAGGAAACGATATCACCAATAATCCGAATCGGCCTTGGTATAACATTCGCAGCCGTCACCTTACCAATCTGTTCTGCAGCCCTCTTGCCCGCATCAACCGACGCCCTGCAGGCAGCCACATCCCCTTTCACCAAAATCGTTACCAATGTAGAACCAATATTCTCATACGCAACCAGCTCCACATCCGCTGCCTTCAGCATTTTGTCACATGCTTCCAGAGCAGGAACCATGCCAAGCGTTTCCAACATCCCTAAAGCTTCCTCGCCATAATACCTCATTGCCTCCTCCTTTCCCCTTGCGTAACTGTTTCACAGTTAAATAAACTTCTTATCATCTTTAAGTTATCATTTCCCTATAGGGCAAAGTCAATAGCTTTTATTTGCCTGAATCACTCTTTGCTCCATATTTCTTATCCCCCCTTCCCCCTGCCAAAATCCTATATCCATTCTTCAAAGCCAAAACCCTCCCCATGCTTACCAAGCAGGCATACCAATTCCAACAGCATCCTCCATTTCAGACCGAATACCGCCCCTCCGCCAGATCTTTCCTGCAGCTATAAAGCTCCATAATTTTCTCATAAATCATACATACCGGATTCCGACGCTCCTCCAAGTGCGAAATAATATCCTGGCAAGCCAGCAGCAAGGTAGCCTCCGACCATGTTTTAAGCTCACCGGAAAAATACAGCTGGATAGATGCCCCTTCCCGATTGTCATATGGATTACGCCCTGAAGCCAGCATATTCGGATATCGCTTTTTAACCCCCTCATAACATTCCATAAAAACCCATGTCATTCTTTCCACCAAGAGCATCTTCCTGCCACTCCCCTTCGGAAGGTACGCCCTCAGTTTTTCCTCAAACCAGACAGGATCCGTCACCTCCATCATCCAGGCATATTTTTCCGCAGCCAAATTCCTTCCCGCCATTTGCGCTTCCCTTATATCACGCCGATAACTTTCCAGCATCCCCATTCCAAAAATACCGTGCTGCGCTGACCGCATAATATAAAACGTATCATAATCATCCTGACAAAAAGCGCGGCCGCCAATATTCTGCACACTGGAAAACATACGATATTCTTCCAAAATAATCTGACCAATCATTTCCTCTTTTGTCATGTTCCCTCTTTTTCCCATCACAATCCTTCCCTTACACTTACTTTAACCATAATTGCCCTTCAACCCCTTTCCCAACCTCCTAAATTCAAGCCACCCCCAACATTCCTGCCTCTGCAAGCCAATATCAAAACTATCTTCCCCCTCCCCAACACCAACCAAACACACAGCTTCCCCCATATAACTACAGCCTAACCGAAACCTTTCTTCCGTTTCCCAATACCAGCCGGATGCACCACCTAACTTTATCTAGTCATAATCCTCCAAAACATGCCTCCCCCGCAGCCATTCATCCCGAATCCCCACCATAATAGAATTTCCATGATCTGCAAGGAAATCACTGCTGCTTGTAGAATATCCCTTTTTCCTAAGCGCGCAAGCCACCTCATTACAGATATCCTCCACCAAATTTTTTTTCCGCACAGCATTTTCCCGCGCATCCCGCAAATGCACAAACTCCTTCAAATCCACTATTGCATGCCGCAGCTCTGACAGCGATTCCGCTCTCCGAAACGCCCATTTATAAAAAGGCTTATACGTTTTATTCAATAAATAAATAACAGACAACGCTGCCCCCACGAACTCTCCGCCTGCCAGATATGCGCCATCCCAATCCTCTCTGCGGCAGCACCGTACATAATTGTATTGCCCTGCCTGTCCCATAACCACCGTTTTTGCCGCCAGTTTTTTTCGGATCACATCTTCTGGATAATAAGCCAGCAAATAATTGCGCCTATGCGTAAACTCCCCATAGAAATCCTCAAATACTGTGCCATTCGTTGCAACGGACAAGAAACTCTGCGGAATCCGAAACCATTCTTCTGCATTAGCCGGAACATGCAGGATTCCCGTATATTTTTGATAAAATCCCTCAATGGTCATGATACCGCGCCTGACCCTCGTCTGTTCTGAAGCTTCTCTTTGATACCCTCGGTATACCCTCGGCAATGCAGCGTATGCCGCTAGAAACCTATTACGGTTCTCCTGATAAATCTGCTCTGGAATCCAGATACAGAAATCAGGGCCAAAATCATGATCCTGCGACAACTCATCATCATACCCATAGCACTCCGAGCCCTCGCCCACCAGCCCCGCAGCCATATAGCCCCGAAAAGATTTCAGCCCATCGGCAAACAATTGCTCTTTATATAAATCATAAAAACCCTGGGACAATTCCATTCCCTTCAACTTTTCTCACCTTCTCCCTGACCCTTTGCAAATCTTCCATGATTTGGCCATAATTGCAAGTACGCCCAAAATCCCGTTCTATCAGCTTTGCCGCCCTATCGTATCCCCCTTCGGCCTTTTCATAATGCCCCTGCGCATCCTCCACATTCGCGAGCGCATACACTGCAGCCGCATAATGAATATCCCTGTCGCCATTGCAATTCTCATATAGCTGCAACGCATATGTAAGATTTTTTCTGGCGTCTGCATAAGCATATTCCTTAGCCTGTGCCTGCCCCAGATTTGTATAGGAGGTCGCCAGTTCAGCCGCACATTCCGGCATTTTCTCCATTATCTGTATCGCCTGCCGCGCCATATGCTGCGCCTCTTTCGTCTGCCCAAGTTCGCGTAAAGCAGCGCTCATATTGTTGTATAGAGCAGCTGTCTGATACCCGCGGTTTCCCAGCCTTTCCAGTATTTCCAAAGCCTGGCGGTCAATATCATACGCCTGTTCATAGGATTTTTGGGCAATATGCACATTGCCTAAATTAATCAACGCAGCTGCATAATTGTCCGTTCCCTCCATCCCCATCAGCCCGAGGCCATCAATCACTTTTTCATATGCCCAAAGAGCCTCATCTATACGCCCCATAGCACGATACAATCCGCCCAGCTCATTGCAGACTGCAGCCACGCCCTCAAGATCCCGGAACTTACCAGCCCTTGCCAATGTTTCAAGCATATAAGGCTCCACCCGATCCATTTCTTTGCCTTCATATAAGCGGTCTAACCTCTCGTAAAACAACTGTGTGTCAATCTTTCGTTCCATCCAATCCCCCATTGCTCCAAACCTTGTAAAATCCTACAAATTCTTCAAATTCAACAAATCTTTTTCGCTTCACCAATCTGTTTAATATGATTATACACATTCCATATAAAGGGAAAGTCAATATCTAAATCATATTTCACAAAAAAACCTCACTTTACACTTAGGGTAAATGGTAAAATCGTCCTATACCCTAAAATCAAGCTTATGGAGGTATTTATGGACACGATAAATTTATGGACGGGAGATTCCGAAGAGCCTCTGTGCATTATATATAGAAAAAACGTATATGAAATATTAGAATATCTGAAAGAAACAGATAGGACGATGTGCCAAAACGCGTTATGGAACGAGAAGAAAAAAACATTGACTTTCCCCTTAAGGGCATAGATTATAATAATGTTACAAAAAATAATTTGGAGGAGGTAATATTATGGGCAGTTTAGCTAATACGTCTTCAAACGTTTTAGCTGCTAAGGCAAAACGTGACAAAGCGTTCCGAAAAAAAGGCATCATGATTGCTCTGTTGTCCGGTTTTTTATATGGCGGATACACAGCATTCATGACACAGGGTATGGCGTCCGGCATCTGGGCAGTCTGGTCCGGTGCTGAAAGCGGCTTATCCGCATTTATTGTTATTTATGTATTGAGCGCAGTCGGTGCGGCAGTTAACGATATCTGTTCCGCAATATGGTCATTAATCTATGGGGCTATCATTGGGCGTCTGGGGGACTTCGGACGGTCTCTGTGGTCCAAACCGGGACGGACTCTGATCATTGCAGCAATCATCGGAGGGCCTATTGCATCTACCTGCTATGTCATAGGCCTGCAAATGGCAGGATCTATCATTGTTCCCATTGCGGCTATGAATGCGGCTGTGGGCACTATTTTAGGCCGGTTTCTGTATAAGCAGAAATTATCCGGGGGGATGATTTTGGGTATTGGGATCTGTTTTGCTGCTGCGGTCATTATTGGAAGCACCGGTATGACTGGAATGCATATTGATGGACAAACTGCCATTGGCATGCTTGCGGCTTTGGGGGCGGCTATCGGCTGGGGGATCGAAGGGGCAGTTGGCGGATACGCTTGCTGTATGGTAGACTATGAAGTTGCCATCATTATTCGTCAGTGTACCTCAGGACTTGTAAACGGATTAGTTTTTGTATCCATCCTTTCCATGATTGGTACGGGAGGAATTGGCACAGGATTGCAGCTTTTAGGAACAGCAATGATTGACACTCCTTCCATATGGATGTTTTTCATATCTGGCATCTTTGCTTCGTTCTCATTTAAATTTTGGTACAAAGGCTCCTCTATGTGCGGCGCAGCATTGGGAATGGGCTGCAACGGCACCTATGCTTTCTGGGGGCCATTATGGTGTTTTATCGTTATGGGCCTGATTTTTGGAGCCGACGGCTATTCTATTCCTGTCCGCGGCTGGATTGGCGCTGTAATTATGGTTATTGGTATCGTAGTTCTGGCAATTTCCCAGAACAAAGCTACACAGGAGGGATAAACTATGAAGCCATTGAATTTTGCAATTTTAAAATACTTTTGTTCTGGAAAAGAAGCCTGCAGAAAAGATGTTCAGAATGCTTTACGGGCAGATTATGGAAAGTTCCGCGCTTTTAAAGACGCGCAAATGGATGACGCCCTTCAGACAGCCTGTTCTAACGGCCTGATAGAAGAAAGCCGGCTGGAACTGGATGCCAATAACAATCTGATAATTTATTATAAAGCCAATGCAGATGGCATCGCTTCTATTAACAACTATATCCCAGATTAGACAGAAGATTCTATTTCCTAAAAAGCGCCTGTCAATCCTGCCAGTATACAAAAAATCCCGCCTTATAAAAGACGGGATTTTCTATTAAATTATATACATTTCAACAGAAAGGCTGCTTCTGTTGAATATAATATCAATTAGGGATTATCCCCTGTTTTTATTGAAGCATGAAAGAATATAGAAGGAATATCAATATATGATAAATGTGCGGATTGGCAATTTGACCCCATGCCTTAAAAATACTGCATCCAAATCAAATTGCCATTTTATCCTTTCTTCTTTTGAGACGGTTATTCTCCATGTCCTTTCTTCCCTTTTTTACATAAAACCAACACATCAAACTGCTGCATAACAATGATAAATAAAATCCATAATGTACCACTTCTAATGACAAAAGTAAATTGAAATCTGCCAGTAACGGAACATACCAAGATAAACCGCACACAAAATACATAACAGGATGTATGAACAAAAGTATGCCTGTTATCATGATTCCTTTTTGATTTGTATAAAATACAATACAAAAAAATGTTACCGCTGCCAGAACAATCATTACCACATAATTGACAATATCTGTCCCATATTTTATTCCATCAATTTCTTCATCAAAATAGCACCACGGCAAAAAAATCGGTAATAAAGACATTAAGTAGCAGAAAGCCAAAATATATTTCTGTTTTATTTTTTCCATAAGCACAATCTTTGTTCTCCCTCCAATTTTATCGAAACATCTTTTACCTGTTTTCATCTTAGGTTTAAAATAATTTGAGAATATCAGATAACATAATTTCTTTTTCTTCCCCTTCCATTACAGTCTGCGGAGCATCCATATCATAAGAACTTTGATCTGCATTTAATAAACTTGGATAAGTATCTTCATATGTTTCCGTAACAAATAAATAATTTTTCCCCTTTGCAATCTCAGATGCATTTTCAACAACATATTCATCATCACCAAAACTCCCGCCAGCACGCTTGACTATAATTGTAGATGAGTCAAAACTTCCTTTGTATACTTTATCCACATCAATGGTATAAAGTGTATATGGCATCTCCTCATCATCCACAAATCCTGTATCTTCATCTGGCTCTTCCCCTGTGCTTACATCAATCATTTGATATTCAATACTTTTCACTGTGCCAGTAAAAACCAAATCTGAAGATTCCACCAATTCTTCGGCTGTATTATATTGTGGATAGTCTGCCTGCAAAACAGTTACAGATGTCTCTTCTTCTGAAGCATTAATCTGATTGATTTTATATCCTATGCCAATGCCGGCTATAGCCAATACAGCAATCAATAACCCTGCTATGATTTTTTTCATGTCTATAATCCTCCCTTTTCTTATTTCTATTTTTTATCCACATTATCCATATCAAATGGCTGCGGTTTTACCATTGTATTTCTATCTCTGTCATATTACTTCCTTTGCCTCCTTTATGATTGTTATAATTTTTTCCAGTGAAAAATCAGACTCTACTACATAAAGTATGTCTTTATATACAAATGTCACCGTATATACTTCCTGGTCATCTGCCTTTACACGGAAAACAGAAACTCTCTTATCCCCAACAGCCAGATCCTCATCTACTATTTGAAGATCCTGTGTATTATAGTCTATGGTACCCTGACCAGACGGCAGGACAATTTCCCATATAACATAGGAGTCACTATCCTGATAGGTAGCAGAAATACTATCTGAAAATTCACTATATTCCACATCCTCCAATTCCAAGGTTTCAGAAATCCCCTGTCCAGGCACGAGAAAACCAATGTTAAGCATCTCTGACAATCTTTCATAATCCTGATTACCCCCAAAAGATACGGCATCTGTGTTTCCAGAGGTTTTATGGCCATCTATCTGAAATACCAATCGGTTGGCAGATACCCCAATGAATTGTATGATTGAAAAATCAAATGCTTTTACAGCTACCAATTCCATGCCACAAAAAAGGAATACAAATAATATACTCAAACTTCGCACATAAATTTTAGTTATGCACCTTGAAAATTCAATACCTGGCAGTAATTTGGTTATCAATGTTCTGTGGTTTAAGCTGCTTGTAGCTTCGAT
>CAJTDL010000032.1 GCA_910575035.1 Lachnospiraceae bacterium | reverse complement strand
CCGCAGTTTAAAACCTCTGATTGCATAACCTTACATACCGCATACCATTTCACGGGCAGATAACCTTATCTGCTTTGTTTTCATGTCTTAAAACTCTTGTTATCCACATCCACCTCCTGTAAGTCCGGCTCAACCGGACCTTTGTCCTATTGGAATCAAGATTTTGAACTTGTTTCGCAATTGCCTATTGTAAGTAATAATTTATTATAAGAACCTTTTAGGAAACTTATAACCATAGTGATCAATAACTTGTTTTTATCTGTCCGGGAAAAGGCGTAGCCTTTTCCCGTTTTTATAGAAAGCTGCGCAGCAGCTTTCTATATGAAATTTTTATTTATGCCATAAAAAAGTTTATAAAGAGCGAAAGAATTATATCATAAATCCGTTCCTGTTACAAGCCTGCGCGGTATCTTGATATCTCAGCGCTTTAGTATTCTGGCACCCTGGTACTTCATTAGTACTGCGTCACTTTAATCTGATGAATTTATGTGTATTATTTACGAATGAAGAAAAAACAGACAGCAGGACGCAGCTGAATACAGGAACAGCGGCCGTTTCTTACTGTTTACGCCTAAAAAAGTATCTTCTCAAAATGCCCCACAATTTCCTCCATGCACCCTTCTGCAAAGGGATTCTTCAGCCCCACTTCATCCAACATCGGAACATAAAACTTCTTTGCAGACAAACGGCATAATGCCAGATAGCTCTCCCATGCCTTTTGGAAATCCTGATCCATCTTCACCTTATATTGAAGGGCGCAGATGCTGGACAGGCAGTAATCAATATAGTAGAATGGCATTTGGAAAATGTGGCTCTGCATTTGCCAGCGGCCGCCGTTTCCGAAAAATGGGTCGTCTTCATAATCTAAATGCGGGCGGTATTCCTGCTCCAGTTTCATCCAGGCCTCTTTGCGTTGGGCTGGGGTGAGTTCCGGATGCCTGTAAATGATATGCTGGAATTCGTCTACCATGCAGCCATAAGGCACAAAGCAGATCCCATCCTCTAAGTGCATTTTCCGATAGTCTTCTGAACGGGATCCGAAAAAATGTTCCATCCAGCCATCTGTAAAGTATTCCATGGACATGGAGTGGATTTCTGCGGTTTCCATGGTAATATCCAGGTACTCCCGGATTTCTTCGTTGCGCATCAGATAGCCCTGGAAGGCATGTCCGCACTCATGGGTGATCACATCCACATCGCCGCTTGTGCCATTAAAATTAGCAAAAATAAAGGGCGCTTTGAAATCTGGAAGGTAATCCATATAGCCGCCCTGGCGCTTTGTTTTCCTGCCCAGCACATCCATCAGTTCGTGCTCCATCATAAAGTCAAAAAATTCTTTGGTTTCCGGAGAAAGCTCCTGGTACATCTGCTGCCCCTGGGACAGGATTTCCTCCGGGGTTCCCACCGGGACAGGGTTGCCATTGGGGAAAAACATGTCGTTGTCAATGTAAGAAAGCTTATCAATTCCCAGGCGTTTCCGCCTGCTTTCGTGGATCTTCGTGGCCAGAGGCACCAAATGCGTTTTCACCTGGCTGCGGAATCGTTCCACTTCCTGCTGGCCGTAACTGTTGCGGTTCATGCGGCAATAGCCCAGCTCTATAAAATCCGTATATCCCATCTCCTTGGCCTGCTGGGTACGGTTTTTCACCATATGGCCAAAAATCTCATCTATTTCTCCTGTAACGCCCATGAAATACGCACTGAGGGCGTGCCAGGCCTTTCGGCGCACTTCCCTGTCCTGGTTCTTCAGGAATTTGCCCAGCTGGGAAATATTGTAGGTTTCCCCTTCAAAGGGGATCTCAGCCGTGGCAATCAGCTTGGTGTATTTGGAGGACAGGGCATTTTCTTCCTGGCACAAGGGGATGAGCTTCTCATCCATAGACTTGAATGCCAATTCCATATTTTTAAAGGCCACATCCCCTATTTTCGACTCCATGTAAGGGCGGTATGGGGATGCAAACAGCACCTTGTGGTATTCATTATCCAGGTTCTGGATGACAGGGGTTATTTCATCATAGAAATCCTGCTCCTTCTCATAAAATTTATCGGTAGTATCTATATTATGGCGGAACATAGCCAGTTTCATACAAGTCTGCACGTGATCCATAAAATGGTAATACTCCTGATGGATGGCAAACTGCTCCTGGCCACTGGATGCCTGCTTCTGCCTCTCAATCAGGGAAATAAACGTCTGTACGGCCTGTTCTTTGTCCAGCCGCTCATAAGGCATTTCTGAAAATTTCATGTTTCCCTCCTTATCTATGTCGCACGTGGACATTCGTCTTTCTGTAGCACACATCATAGAGTATAACACAAAAAAGCTCATTATACTACATCTTTATTACATTTTCTTTAAAATTTCTTATCCCCCGCATACCAATCTTAGATGCAGGATTTATCCTGTCAGGCCAAAGCTGATACACGGCATATATTCCAATACCGTCACATGGATAGGCTCCATATCCCATCTCCCAACATATTCCAATGCCCATACATAATTTCTGCAAATGGACATACATGTTTTTTCATCCGTTTCATGCTGCCGTCTTTTTGAGGCGCCGCTTTTATAACTATAGTATGGCATGTATGGGGCGAAAGGCTGGATTTCTCACCGCATGCACATTCCTGCCAATGAGCCGCTGCATCCAAATCCGCCTCTTTGTCTATAACCCATTCAAAACCATGGGGTGCGCTGCCTGCTGCCCGACAACTGCTGTTATGGCCGCCTCGCCAGGCCCTACGGCTGTAACCAGGCCATTCTATTCCATCTGGTATTACTACACTTTCGGCGTTATTATCATTGTCCACAAAACAATATTCTGCAATTGTAGCCGTTCCCTCTTTAATTGTAGGATTACTAACTCCTTTCCCTTTTATTGCATATTTTGCCAAATATAAAATATCATTCTCCCAATGAGATGCGTTGTTAGAATATGCTGTTCCTCCTAAAATATCACGTCCAATTTGCTTTAAATTTCTTCCAACTCTTTTATTCCTTCTGGAAGCCTTATTTTTCCCAATGGAGCTTTTTTAAAGCAAGATCTCCTATCCCTTTAACGTACTTGTAATAGATAAAACAATGGTGCCCACTAAGCCCACAATCCGCAAAGGCATAATCCCCAACCTCTGTAACAGCATCATTAAACACAAGCCGAGACAGCTTTGCCCCATTAAAAGCATACTCGCCTAATTCTGTAAAATGTTTTGGCATCGCAAAGGAATTTATGCCTGAATTTTGCTGTCCTTCCATGCATCCTGCATATTTATGTAATCCAAATCCCCCTGGTTCCCATACTCTTTGTCATATACCTCATAATTTGGCCGTTTGGGGAACAGCTCTTTATTCCTGGCATCCACCACATTTGTCCTGACATAATAATCTGGCGACATTTCCGCCAGGTAACCACGCAAGCGCCAGGGCACACAATAATTAAGGATTACCATTTATGCCAATAACCAACTGCAATATTCAGAACTGTACTTCCCAGGGCACGGTTTTCCGTTAATTTTTATGGCCTTTCGCGTATAATATAACGTAAGAATACACTTTTGGCCAATACCCAGGCTCCCTTTATTATATGCATCCCCAAAGCACTGAGGGAAGGCTGCAGCAGCCTGGGACTATGAGCCAAATTTATAGATTCCGAACGGAAGGAGAGCCTTGATATGATGGCACAGATGGACCCTTATATAGAAAGCGCTTACAAAAAGCTGCAATTAATCAGCCAGGACAAGGAGAAGCGGCAGGAATATGAAGCCAGGGAAAAGCCATCCGGGACCATGCTGAGATGATGCTGGAAGCTGAGGGGCGGGGATGGAAAAGAGGCGTCGAGAAAGGCCTTGAAAAAGGCGAATACAGAAAATCCATCCAGGCAGCCCAAAATATGCTTTCCAAAGATTTTGACATAGATACCATTTCCCAAATCTCCGGAATCCCCCTTGAGGAATTAGAAATATTAAAATCCAGCCTGCCGCACATTACCTGACAAAACCATTACAACAGCATCCAAAATATATACAAAGCTGCAAGGCATCTGACCAGCCCTTGCAGCTTTTGTATATGAGAAAAACCCATATTGCATATGCACCTGAACGTACTATAATTATATTATAGGCATAAAAATATGCAATTACGCAAAAAACGCCTTTAGAAACAAATGCTCTATAAGGAATGCCTATGCCATTATATCAAGAAGAAGGGAAGGAATGAGATGAAAAAGAAATTTATCAGCAAGTTATTGGCGCTGGCCATGTCAGCCTCACTGCTGTCCGGCATACCGTACCCGGTTTTGGCGGCAGCGCCAAAAGATACGGCGATGGCAACAATCAGCGGAACGTTTGTGGATGCAAACGGGGCTGCACTGGCAGGGAAAACCGTAACGCTAAGGGACCGCAGCGCCACAGATGGGGGAAGCCGTTATACTGTTATTACAGATGCAGAGGGCAGGTACTCCAGCGAAATTCCGTCAGGCGTTTATCAGATCATAGGATATCCATATGCCGCTGGCCTAAAAGAGGCGAACCCGGATAATGTCCGCGCAGTGGCACAGGCCGTAACTGCAGATGGCGGCGCCCAGGTAACACAGGATTTGCAGGTTCCAATACCAATTTCCGTCCCCAATGGAGAGTTTGACAATCCGAATTTCAGCGAAACAGACTGGAATGTGGCTGAAGGCTCCGCTGGAGTGGCGCAGAAGGTAGAAGCTAAGAATACATATTCCGGCACAAACCGCTTTCGGATTTGGCTGGGAAGCGATTTTAAGTTTGACGTCTATCAAACCTTGCCCGATTTAGAGCCTGGAACCTATGCGGTAAGCTTTATGGCGCAGGCAGGGACCTATGGGCCAGATGATGTTTTATATGCTTATGCCAAAGATGCACAGGGCAATATCCTGGCACAGGAACATATTGCCGCCACAGATAACTGGGAAGCAGCCGGCATGACGGTGGAGGTTGGGGATTCTCCGATTACGGTAGGATTTTGCGGTGAAAAATTAACGGCGAATGCCTGGGCTAACATAGACGAATTCCGTATAGGCCGGCTCCCAAGCGCGCCAATTGTTTTCACAAAAGAACAGCTCAAAGCCTTACTGGATGAGGCAGCGGCCAAACATGCAGCAGATTATACAACAGCTTCTTTTGCCGCGCTGACGGCGGCAAGGACAGATGCGCAGGCAGTTTATGAAAAGGCGGACGCCGCTGAGACTGAAATCACGCAGGCGTACAAAGCCCTGCAGGAAGCAATCACAGCTTTAGTGCCGGCAAAGACGGAAGGGGAAGCCGATATCCAAAATGACATCTTTTGGCAGGATGCCGATGGCAACAGGATCTATTCCCAGGGCGGCGGCATCTTTAAATTCGATGATACTTATTACTGGTACGGCGTAAAATATGAGGAAGCTGAAAAGTATGCCGCAAACCCGGCAGCAGGCCCATATTCCACAGATCCGTCACCGAACTTTGTAGGCGTTACCTGCTATTCTTCCAAAGACCTAGTGTCATGGAACTATGAGGGGCTTGTGGCTGACAGGGAAGAAGTCAGCGGCAGGCAGGAAATGAACCATCAGGAGGTTGCCTGGGTAGGCCGCCTGGGCGTCGCTAAGGTAGGGGACAAATATGCCCTGCTGGTACAGCATGAATGCCCCGACGAAGACAATTCCCTGGATGGAAATGTAGATTCTGACCAATTCAGCAAGCAGGTGCTTGTGTTAACCTCCGATACACCAACCGGAAGGTTTACATGGAACCAGCGTATTAATATGAAAGATTACACAGGCGGAACGCCCAATACCGGCGACCAGACCGTATTCACCGATGATGATGGAACCAGCTACCTTGTGTATTCTTATGGCTCCGGCAGGGGAAGGATTTTCCTCTCTAAGATTATTGCACAGGAAAACGGCAAGATCGGCCTTGCCCCATCCCATAAGATTTACCAGGGCACAGGGCGTGAAGGCAATTGTATGTTCAAATATCAGGGCAAATATTATGTATGCGCCTCTGACTTGTATGGATGGAATGCATCCCATGCCTATTATATGGTCTTGGACAGTTTGGAGGATTCTTACCTGGACAGCTTCCAGCCAGTGGGCAGCATGGCTCTGATGGACGGCAGCAGCGATGATTTCTGCCATGTTACACAGACTGGGTTTTTCTATACCGTAAAAGGGAGCGAACAGGAAACAGTGCTTTTCTGCGGGGACCGTTGGGCAGATTTTGCAGGAAACGGGCTAGGCTATAACCAGTGGTGCCCCTTGTCTTTCCAGGCAGACGGGACGCCGTATTTTAATTCTCTGAGCTCATGGGATTTGGACATTGCGACTGGCAGATGGACGGTGCATGCATCGAACAATTATATAAAGAACGGAAGCTTTGACGCAGACCGCATAGATTTGACAGAGCTTGCAGGCTGGACAAACACCATACAAAGCGGAACTTCCCCCATTAGCAACGCCAAGGACAGGGTAACTGGAAAATATGCTTTGAAATTAGGGGATTCTGTAGATTTTGACTGTAAAGTTTCACAGGTCATCACACAAGACACAAAAACGGCAGATGCTGTGGCATTGCCGGACGGAAGCTACGATTTGACGGCTAAAATCAAGAACAGCGGCACATTTGAGGAACTGAGCATGTATGCCAAGTCTAACGGCTTAACGAAAAAGGCCATAATCAAGCAGGCGCATGGAGCCTATACAGAGGTTTCCCTGAAAGATGTCACTGTTTCCGGGGGGAAAGCAGAGGTTGGTTTTATCGCCAAGGGAAAAGCAGCGGCTTCTGCCCTTGTGGACGATGTGTCTTTCGTGCGCTCCTCAGCACAGAGTGCAGATACCGAAAGCATTGTCTTGCCTATCACCTCTGATGTCGCCAAAGATGTGGCCATCACAGTAACATCAGCTGATGGGACAGTTGCCTATGTCTATGAGGGCAAGCTAAAGACTGGCGCGGAAACCTTTACCATTGCGCCTGTCAAAGCGGGGGCATATTCTATCACCGTTGACGTAAACGCCTGCCAAATCCAGGGGGCGGCACAGGATATCACAGTGTCTGCCGGACAGCCGGCACAGGCTTCCGGCGTCACCGTAACGAACCAGGGCGGAAATGTGGCTGGAAAGGTTGTAAATGAAAGCGGCGCAGGCATTGCCGGAGTTATTGTTACGCTCACCAAAGGAGATTCCGTCACTCAAGCCAAAACAGGGGAAGACGGAACATTCCATATTTCTGACCTGATGGCAGGGGAATATACGGTCCAGTTTGAAAAAGAAGGCTATGTGACGCCAGCGCAAACAACCATAACGGTAACTGCTGGGGGAACCGCCACCGTAGCACAGCAGGCCATGCAGAATGCCATGGGGACAATCAGCGGAACCGTTAAGGACCTATCCGGCGCAGCTGTTGGCAACGCCACAGTGACCTTGCGCGGGTGCAGGACGAAAGACAGTGACAGGCGCTACACGGTTAAGGCAGATGCTGCAGGAACATTCCGCATACAGGTAATAGAAGATACCTATCAGATCTTGGCTGCCACAGAGGGCGCCGCTGTCCAGGGCGTTTCTGAGAAGGTTACCGTTGTAAGGAATGAGTCTTATACAGCAGATTTAGTGATCCCGGAAGCTGTTACAGTGCCCAACGGAGACTTTGAAAATCCTTTGAATGCCAGCACAGACTGGACCAACACCGGATCCGCTGGAAAGCAGACGAACCGTACACAGGATGTACTCTCCGGCAAAGGCGGGTACAATATCTGGTCTACGAATAATTTTACCGTAGAATTAAACCAGACACTGAGAAACCTCCAGAACGGAACCTATGCCGTAACGGTCAAAGCTGATTCTGGGTTCCAAACAGCAGATGAATTGTATATCTTCGCCAAGGATGCATCCGGAAACCTCCTTGCCAGGGAGGACATTCCCAATATCAGCGTCAACAGCAAGGGCGAAACCATCGGCTTGGTAGCAGAAGTAAAAGACGGCACCCTCACCATCGGCATCTCCGGCAATATGGCAGGCGGCGCATGGTCCCATGTGGATGATTTCTGCGTTGGCAGGATGCGCACAGGCAGCACAGGCGGCGATGGGGATAATGATGATGACAAAAATAAAGCTGACCAGGAAGCAGCCAAAGCCGTCAGCGCATTGATTGCTAAAATTGGGACAGTAGAGGCAACTCCGGACTGCAAAGCAAGGATTGACGCCGCAAGGGAAGCATATGGCAAATTGACAGAGGCACAGAAAGCGCTTGTAGCAAATCTTGACGTGCTGACAGCCGCTGAAGCGAAATACCAGGAATTGTCCAAGCCGAAGCCCCCTGTGGAGACAGAGGATAAAACCGACATCAAAAAAGCCAGCGTCAAATCCATCAAGAACCAGATTTATACTGGCAAGGCAATCTCGCCGGCAGTAAAAGTATCATACAATGGCAAAACCCTTGTAAAAAATACCGATTATAAGCTTTCCTACAAAAATAACAAGAACATCGGCCAGGCCACGGTGACAATTACCGGCATCGGAACCTATACGGGGAGCCTGAGCAAGAAATTTACCATCACTGTCCAGAAGAACAAAACCTATACCGTCGGCAATTACAAGTACAAAATCACCAATGCAAATACCAGCGGAAAAGGGACTGTTACGGTAACCGGCAGTAAGAAGAAGACGCTAAAGAGTGTATCTATTGGGAGCACAGTAAAGATTGGCGGCAAGAATTTCAAGATTACTGCGATCGGCAAAAATGCATTCAAGGGCTGCAAGAAGCTGGGCAGCGCGACAATCGGAAAGAACGTTACAAAGCTTGAGGCAGGCGCATTTGAAGCATGCAGCAAGCTAAAGAAAATCAAGATTACGGGGACATCCTTAAAAAGCGTGGGCAAGAATGCCATTAAGGGAATCTATAAAAAAGCTGTTATCCAATGCCCAAGCAAGAAGGCCTCAAGCTATAAAAAGCTCTTTAAATCTTCCACAGGCTTTAAAAAGACAATGAAGATTAAGAAATAGCATATTTACAGAAAAGGAGCAGCCCTCCTCCATAATAAACATAAGCCTGCCTGAATCTGGTTATGATTATCAGGCAGGCTTATTATACCTTTTAGAATCTGATGGCTTCCATTTTACATACATGGCAGTATCAATCCTGGCATTGCAAATGATGTCAAGATTGTGGTGCTCATCCACATTTTTTCTTGGACTTAATCTAAAACCGAAATGGCTTATAAACAAATATATAGTGTAATTTAAAATGTTATCTACAATATAAACCATGTTTTTCTCTCCAGAAATTACTGTCAAAGGCTCTTTAAATAATGGCTTTGGTAGATTCTGTATGCTGCGCCGCCCACGTTTTCACAGCCCATTTCGCCGCCCCATCAGAAGGAGCATCAAGGGAATAATATAATGAGCCCCTCCTTCATTCACCTTATACGCAAAGGAATATTTCCGATTTATGCAATTGATTATACAATAGATCTTTATGAAAGACAATGCATACCCGTTTTTCAGTCAGCAAAAATAAACAGTTTAAAATTTGATTTTATAGATATAAAATTAAACTTGACATTTTGATTCTGCTATTATATAATCAGAATCAGACTGGAGGTTTGGAATAATATGGACAGAAAAATGATATCCAAAATTGTGAAAGCCAGCGGCATATCTTCTGGCGAATTGATACTGATTCATTTCTGGGGAGAGGACGCTGACAAAGAGATTGCAAACAACTTCATGATAGCTGTAGCAGAAATCGGAGCGACACCCATATTGCTGCAACAGTCCCGTTCTGTAAATCGGGATATTTTCCTTGCAGCAAAAGAAAGCTGTTATAATGAGCAATATTTTGACTTGTTTACTAAATTTGATGCAGTGCTCGATATTTTTGCTTACCGTCCTATTATTCTTGGATATGAAATTGATAACGGCAAGCTTGAGCTCTACCGCAAATATATGGCGCAACTCTTTTCAAAGCTCATGCATTGTAAACGTTTTACACAAATCAGAATTCCCACAGCGGCAAACGCAGAGGAATCCAACCTCTCCCCACAGGATTATATTCAGCGCATGGAGAGGGCATATGACGTTGATTATACTGCTATTTATGAAGCTTGCAAGCAGGCAAAAGACCGCTTTGGGGGAGCCAGTAAAGTTTTACTTCGCACCGGTGAGGATTGCGGGCTTTCTTTTGAGCTAACCGATAGAGTGTGGCATATTGACGCCGGGGAGGGCGATCTTCCATGCGGCGAGATTTACATTGCCCCGGTTGAGGACAAAACGCAAGGTACGGTTTATTTTGAAATTTTCTATCTTGACGGCGTTAAATACGGGCATGTTCTGCTGCATATCAAGGACGGGAGGATAAGCGGCTGCAATCAACCTGAAATCACCGCCTTTTTCGAGAAGCAGCCACAGGAAAACCGTGTTGTTTGCGAACTTGGCTTTGGCATGAATCCCCATGTGACAGAACTGTGCGGTTATACTGTTTTAGATGAAAAAATGTGCAACACTTTTCACATTGCAGTTGGCGCAAATAATATGTTCGGCGGTACAAATGCGGCTTCGGACCACATTGATTTTGTTGGACATGGCACGATAGTATTATAACCGGAGAGCAATGATATGAATGAACAACAACAAAAATTTGAGTTATATCTTGATGAACAGATTGCAGCCTGTAAACAACGCAGCAAACTCTTTGTTGCGGATGACCGCATGGATGAAGGAAATTTTGAAAAAATCCGCGCAAACGTCTACGAGATTTTCAAAACGATTCTCTCTGCTGCAGAACAGGCCTGCGGAAAGGACGCTCTGGCTAAGAAGCATTTTTTCTTACAAAAAGCTGAGCAAATCCCGATGAATTGGATGACTTCCTATGAAAAGGCCAAACAGCATGGGGATGTTGAAAAAATGCACATTGAACGCATTAAGCTTGACACCATCCAGGAAATCAAGGATATGTGCATACAAATTTGGGAGGAAACCACATGACTGAAGCAAAAGCCATCAGCCTATTTAAGTGTCTGGCAGATAAATCACGGCTACAAATATTAAAATCCCTTGCTGTTGAGGATATGTATGTTGAAAGATTGGCAGAGCGATTGGGTCTTACTGCGTCTACCATCTCTTTCCATCTAAAAAAATTATCAGACGCCGGCGCTGTGAGCGCATACAAAAATCAGTATTATATGATGTATTCCTTGAACAAAGAGATATTTCAGACCAGCATATTGGACATACTGCAGCAAGAATCTGACGAGGCACAAAAGCAGGCAAAACGGGATGCCGATTATCGTCAAAGGGTAATCGATGCCTTTTTTGAATATGGGAAATTAAAATCAATTCCCACCCAGCTCAAAAAGGAACGCATTGTTTTAGAAGTGATTGCCGAAGCATTTGACTTTGACAGAATGTATTCCGAGCGGGAAGTAAACCTTATTATCGCCGATTTTCATGACGATTTCTGTACCATCCGCCGTGACATGGTCGGCGGACGGCTTTTAGGCAGAAATGGCATAGAGTATTGGCGGATTAAAAACGATTGATGGAAACAGGTGATTGTCCATGGGGCATTGGCAGCCATTCGCCAGTGCTCCATGGCAAACCGCAATTTTACTCCTATGCCTTAAATGCTCTGGATATAGATAAACCGCTTGAATATATAAGACTATATCTCGAGGGAAATATGCAAATGTGGATTGATTCAGAGGATTCTTTGGAATTGCGGTAACAATTTTCCTCGTACCTATCCTATTTTTTACTTGAAGCTTACTGAAAGTTCTTCTATCCTCACAACTCTTTCTTACAACTGTTGAAAAAGAAGGGCAATTTTCTCTTTATAAAGCCTCATGCAATTTCGTTAAAAAATGATGTGAATACGTCGGCTTAGCTTTGTAGCAATAATGCTGGAATAAGTGACTCACCTGATTGCAAAAGCAGCAAATGAATGTTACAATATTTATGAAAATAAATGTGCATTATTTCTGAATTGTAGCATGTGTCAATGATATAAGGCAGTAAAAATATAGAGCGAATTTGAAAGCCTAATGAAAGCCAGAATCGGACAAATTATAGGCATAAGATGCGTATGGAAAAGCTTAAAGTCTACTTGGACACATCGGTTGTCAGCTATTTGCTACAGGAAGATATATCAGGTTCTCACGCGACGTTCAGCGTCCGCTTTTACAAATTTTCTGCGATTTTATTTGCCTTTTTCCCTGTTTTATTATAAAATTTAATGTATGTGTAGCTATGTGGGCCTGAGCCTGCTGCTTCCCTGCCATTTTGCACAAAATATTACTCAGGCTTCCACAATTACATAAATTTTATGATAACTAAAAGGAGAACCCAAATGAAAAATTGTATTGTTGCCCAATCTGGCGGCCCTACTGCCGCTATCAATGCCAGCCTTGCAGGCGTGGTCTATGGCGCTATCAACTGCCCAGATTTTGACCGTATCTACGGCTCCCTAAATGGAATCACCGGCATTTTAGACGAACGCACCTTGGATCTGACCGAAACCTTCCAGAATACTGAGAACCTGGAAATGCTGAAAGCCAGCCCGGCCATGTATCTTGGCTCCTGCCGCTACAAGCTGCCGAAGCTGGAGGATGACAAGGCTCCCTATGAGAAGATCTTCCAGGTATTTGAAAAGATGGAGATCCAGGCTTTCTTCTATATTGGCGGAAATGATTCTATGGATACGGTAGACAAGCTTTCTGCTTATGCCGCTTCCATCAACAGCCCTGTCCGTGTGATTGGCGTTCCAAAGACCATTGACAATGACCTGGTGGTCACAGACCATACCCCAGGCTTTGGCTCCGCCGCAAAATATGTGGCAGCCTCCCTGCGTGAGATTTTCCATGACACTGTAATTTATACGCCAAAGAGCGTGACCATCGTGGAAATCATGGGGCGTGATGCAGGATGGCTGACAGCATCTTCCGTCCTTGCCAGAAATGAATACTGCGCCGCCCCCCACTTGATCTACCTTCCAGAAGCGGCTTTTGACACAGAGGAATTTTTAGCTGACGTCAGCAAGCTTTTGGAAACCTGCAGCAATGTAATTGTAGCCGTTTCCGAAGGCATCCGCGACAAGAACGGCAACTATATCAGCGCATCCACCGGAAAAGTGGACAACTTCGGCCACAGCCAGTTAAGCGGCGCTGGAAAGACATTGGAATATTTGGTGCAAGACCGCCTGGATGTGAAGGTACGCTCCATTGAGCTGAATATCCTGCAAAGGTGCAGCGCACATATTGCCTCCAAAACAGACCTGGACGAGTCCTTCCAGGAAGGGAACCACGGCGTAAAGCTGGCTGCCGAAGGGAAAACCGGCCTTATGGTTACCATTCAGCGCACCAGCAGCAGCCCTTATCAGGTTGCTTATGGCTCCGCCCCTGTTTGTGAAATTGCAAATGGCGTAAAGGCTGTGCCGGCTGAATTTATCAATGGACGCGGAAATGATGTGACAGAAGGGCTGATCAATTATGTGAAGCCGTTGATCCAAGGCGAATCCGAAGTTACCTTTCAGGATGGCATGCCCCAGTACCTTCCAGTTCCCCATCTGGTATCTTAATCAGCAGGACGTTTTTAACTGCCTGCATAAGAACGGAGGCAAGAATGAAAAAAGCACAGCGTATCTTAGCAATAATCGGCGTTGTCCTGCTCCTTGGGCTGTATCTTATTACCTTGGTTTTTGCCTTCCTGGGCAAAGACTTTTTCCCTATGTTTATGGCTTCTTTGTTCTCCACCTTTGCCATTCCAGTAATGATCTGGCTTTACGGCATGGTTTACAAATGGCTGAAAAGAGGCAGTTCTTCTGAATCCGAATGAAACAGCGAAGCTGTTTCCACCCTGGAAGGGCACACAGTCCGGGGTTTCACAGAAGGCATACCTTGCGAAACAGCAACGTTATTCCCACGCCCTGGAAGGGCTTGCAGTCCGGAATGCCCAAGAGGGTATCATGAGTGAAACATCCCCTAACCACGCTCTCATGTGGCAAGGGGATGTTTTTTTTGCAGATTAATGTAAGTTTTTTAGTGGCCAATAGGGGGAGCAATTCAGGCAAGGCCATCCATAATCTGCAGCAAACCCATTTTTATGTGGACATAGTAAAGGGTTCTAAATTACATTTAAGCCATCACAAGGCTGTTGCGGATTCGTTCTTATTTGTGACATAATATACATTGCCTCCAGCCTCAAAAACAGTAAACCCAATGCTTTCCGCCCCATTGAAGTTCTCAATCTCTTCATCCAGCAGATGCTCCTCCTGAAGCGTGACTGCCGTTTCGCTGCCTGTATCAACAGAATAGATGCACCAGGAGAGTTTTACATTCCGGGAGTACTCTTCCTCATTGCTAAGCAGGACCTTTAAAGTGCCAAATGTGTGCGTACCGTAAATATGCCACACGAAGTCAAAGGCATCCTGGCCGCTTAGCGAGGATTCGGCACGGTATAGGAGCTTGGGCGCAGCGCTGTCGGAAAAGTCAAACACATCAAAACCGCCCGGGCCTTTCTCAGGATTGGAATACCGCAGATAGATGCCTTCGCCCATGGGGATTAGGGTTTCAAAACAGCCCAAAGGGCTTCCATACATTATGCCAACCTGGCTGTTCAAATAATCTGCCTTCCATTCTGTTTCATGGAACTTTACGCCTAAGCCGTCATATTCAGCAAAGAGGAACCTTGTTTCCTGGCTTAGATCTTCGTCAGCCGTAAAATCCGTAATCCCAATACAGATAATTGCCCTGTTTCCTTCCCAGAGGATTTCTGTAAATTCTCCGTACGGATATCCGGCGTCTGTTTTGAGCAGCTGCGAATTGGCCTCTCCCGTTTTGGAATTGGCTGCGATTGCCATAAAGGACTGCTCTCTGGAATCGCCATCGTCCTTAACAAAAGTCCCTAACAGGCGGTAAATCCCTTTATAGTTTGAGACAGATACAATACTAAGATAGCTTCCGGCTTGCGGCATGCCGTCCTCTAGGCCATTCGCTTCGGGCGCGCCCATAATTTCTGCTGTATTGATTTTGCCAGTGAAACGCAAATCGCTGTCAAAGGTATAGAGGGCAGGGTTCTCCCGATATGAAAGGGTCTCTCCAGCAACAGATGCGGCAATCCAGCCCTCTCCATAGAACAGATTCTGAATATTGCCGTAGATGGCTTTCTTTCTCACAACCTGGCCGCTGTTCCCGTCGATGGCTGTAACCGCAGAATATTGCACCTTGGTTGGCTCGCCCAGGATGGAAATGTCTTCATCGGGCCATTCCACAGCCTCGCCATTATGCTGGAGGGAAGGATAGTACTGGGATGCGTCGTCCAGCCGCGACCATCCGCAGGCGCATTGGCCATCACTGGTGGTTAAGTAAAGCTCTGCGCCTAACATCCAGCAGGAGGCCAGCTCGCCAAGCTGGGTATATTCTTCCTTCAGCGCCGGCTCATGGGGCACCGTGATATCATAGATGCTGACACACACGCTAAATTCCAGGTCAGGCCCATCCCCTTCCGAATAGGATTGGGATACTACCAGCAGGTTATCGCCGCAGGCAAATATGGCGTCTGCCTTTTTGTCAATGGAACCGGCGTTCTGTGTGTTTTTGCCGTCCAACTGGGAAATATAAATGGCGTTTGCCCCGATATGATAGGAATATCCCCCATCCGCAGTAACAGCAACGCCAGTATTCTCAACCAGTGCTGGCTCTATGCCCTCATTTATTTTTTCAGGAGCCGCTGGAACCGAATACCCATCGGATGCATACAGCAGTCTGTCATCATGTGATTCATGGGCGCTTAAGTAGCCCAGCAATTCCGAAAGCGTAGAATAAGTTTCAGAAGTCTTTGCAGAAAAGGCTTCGTCTGGCTCATCTCCTGTGGCAGACGGAACTTCTTCTGTGACAGGCGGGCGCTCCCCTGTGGCTATAGGCGGCTCCACATTGCAATTCTTTTCTGGGAGAAAATAGGGCAGGGCAGCCGCAGCAATCAGGCAGAGGCAGGCAGCCGCGGCTGCCCATTTCATCCAAGCGCGTTTCTTCTTCGGCTCAGCGTCCGCCGCTTCCACATAAGCGGGGTCGATAAGCTCCATCTTGTCCAAGAACTCATTTCCTCTCATATCATGTAACCCTCCTTTTCAAGGTGATTCCGAAGCTGGCTGCGGCATCGGAAAAGCGTGGTTTTCACTTTGCTCTCAGAACATGCAAAGCCTGCAGAGATGGCGGCAATGGAATCCAAATACCAGTACCGGCGGATGAAGATGTTCCGCTTTTCCTCGTCCAGCCCGCCGAGAAACCCATTGATTGCTTCACCGAATGCCATATCGTCTATGCGGCACTCCACATCGTCTGGTGTTGGGATGCATTGTTCCATCTCCGCGCTAAGTTCGCAGATAAATGCCTTGCGTTTTAGGCGGCTGCGTTCACGGCAGCAATTTAGGGAAATGTGGCGGGTGATACGAGCCAGGAACGCATACAGATAGCTTCTCGGCTCATGGGGCGGGATGGCGTTCCATGCTTCCATATAAGTGTCGTTTTCACATTCTTCGGCAGTCTGCCGGTCACCTATAATCCCATAGGCCAAAGAGCGCAAGCGCTTTCCAAATTTCTCGGAGGTCTGCTTGATAGCTGCTTCGTCACGAAACAAATACAGTTCAACAATTCGATTGTCATCCAAGGCTTTCATCTCCTTTCTGTCCGTATTCAAAGGCCTTCACCCTAATAAGCACCCTTTGGGACTTGGAGGTTACATATTTCAAAAAAATTATAACATAAAATTTCAGGTGTGAGGGGAGGGTTTTTATCCCAAAGCCACATCCAGCACCATCATCACAAGAAATCCTGCCATGACCCCTACTGTCCCCACATTGGAGCTTTCATCCGGCTGCGCCTGTGGGATAAGCTCGTCTGCCACCACATAGAGCATGGCGCCTGCTGCAAAGGCAAGGAGCCACGGCATAAGGGAAAAGGCCGCTGAAGCCGTAAGGAATACCAGGATTCCTGCCAGAGGCTCCACAATCCCAGACAGGCAGCCCGTCAGGAAGGATTTCCCTACGCTTGCGCCTGACTGGCGGACAGGAAGGGAAATTGCCGCCCCCTCTGGGAAATTTTGAATGCCAATCCCAAGGGCAAGGCCAAGGGCAGATGCCAGATATACGGGATCCCCAGGGTGCTGGCCGGCGAGGACAAAGGCAAGGGCTACCGCCATCCCCTCTGGAATGTTATGGACAGTCACTGCCAGCACCAAAAGCTTTGTGCTGGCCTTTTTTCCCTGGTAATCGGCATGGAACCAGGGGAGAGCCTTATCTACCAGATATAAGAACAGGCCGCCCAAAGCGAAGCCGGCTGCTGGGGGAAGCCAGGGAACCAGGCCTTGTTCCCTGCTTTGGTCTATAGAAGGAATAAGCAAAGACCAAACAGACGCCGCCATCATGACGCCAGAAGCAAAGCCTAAAAAGGCACGGTTTAACTTGTCATGGATCGCGCCCTTGAAAAAAAATACGATGGCGGCGCCAAGGGCTGTCATGAAAAAAGTGAAGCCTGTGCCAGACAGGACTTGAAGAAATGTATGCATATAGGAAAAAGCTCCTTTTTACATTTGCCATTACTTTATGCAAAGATGCTGATTTTGTTATTGTAATTTTATGGTACATCGTTACTACTCATGGCCAATGGCAATAAGTTAAGGGATTGACAGATAGGGGGCGGATAAGCGCCCGTCAGGGGCTGGATAAGCGCCCGTCAGGACCTGGATAAGCGCCCGTCAGGACCTGGATAAGCGCCCGTCAGGAGGCGGATAAGCGCCCGTCAGGAGGCGGATAAGCGCCCGTCAGGAGGCGGATAAGCGCCCGTCAGGAGGCGGCTGGGGCTTTGGGGTTTGCCCTCGTTCCGGCGCTCCGGGATTAAGAGTTTCTAAGCAGTTCCATGGAGTCTGTGCCATGCGGACGGAACCGCCCTGGACACGCCATCCGTGGCGTGGCCATGGCTTTTGCGGACGTCCCTGTCCGCAAATCCCTGCTATTTTGGGGAACTGCCAAGAAACTCTAAACCCCTCCGCAAGTCACAAGGGCAAACCCCAAAGCCCCAGCCGCCCCCTGACTACGTTTTGCAAGGCCGTAAGATGGAAAACTGATTCCTGGCTTCCAGTTGATGGCACTGCCCAGGAAACAATGTGGTTTCACTAAGCGTCTGGTTTGGTTCTGCATAGAGCCTAAGTAAGATTTCTGTAAAAAAGCCCTGGCTGACAAGCCTATGGGGGTTGCCTTTAACCAGCAAAGGGGCAAACACATGCCAGAAGCAGCCAAAGCCTTGTTACACAAGTCCACAAATCCATTGGCTCTCTGGGCAAAGGAGCTGGTTACCATTTTCTCATTGCAGATGGCCCTGCTGCTATCTTCAGCAGGCTAAAGCTTCCAACCGCCAGATTTTTTGGAGCCAGGGCAAGTAAATTAAATAACATTGCCCCATGCCAAAGCCAGCAATTTAGGCGGGAAATCTTTCTACCAGCTTACAGGCATTGAAAACGTAGTCAGGGAGGAGCCGGGGCATAAGGGGCTGCCCTTGTGACTTGTCAGGGGTTTAGAGTTTCTTGGCAGTTCCCAAAATAACAGGGATTTGCGGACAGGGACGTCCGCAAAAGCCATGGCCGCGCCATGGACGGCGCGTCCAGGGCGGTTCCGTCCGCATGAAACAGTTTTTATGGAACTGCTTAGAAACTCTTAATCCCTGGACGCCGGAACAAGGGCAGCCCCTTATGCCCCAGCTTCGCCCTGACGGACGCTTTGCCACCCCTGACGCCCGCCACCCCATGCGCAGTTTAGCGCATTCCTGAGCCATAAACAGTAACGGTACATAGCCTTTTATTAGATTATTATCTAATTATATTATTGACATTTGTCTTATGTTGTATTACAATCCCTATTATATTAGATTATTATCTAACATAATATTATACACCTATAAAAGGAGAGGGCATAAAATGAAAATCCATGAAAACAAAACAGAAAAAATTGGCTACCAAGACATCTTCAAGCAAAGAGAATACTTAAAAATCATATTGGCAAGCCTTATTAACCGCTTTGGCGACTCTATGGATGTCATTGCGTTTACCTGGCTGGTATATGCCATTACCAAAAGCGCCGCCTGGGCAGCGGTTGTGGCTGCCGTGAACCAGCTCCCTTCCGTATTCCTGCAGCCTTTTGCCGGGGCGCTTGTAGAGGGCATGGAAAAAAAACGCCTTATGGTGGTTACAGACATTATCCGGGGAACCATCACCGTTGGCATTGCATTGCTGTATCTTTTGGGCAGGCTGAATCCCTGGATACTCCTGTGCTTTACCCTGGTTAATTCTACGGCAGAGGCATTCCGCCTTCCAGCATCCCTGGCTATAACCCCCAAAATTCTGGAAGAAAAATATTATGCATATGGGACTTCCTTAAACGCCACTTTAAGCAGGATTGTGGAACTGATTGGGTTAGGGGCTGCGGGCATCGTGATTGGCATTTGGGGGGCTGAGGCTGCCATCGCCATAGATGGAGCATCCTTCTTTGGCTCCGCATGGATCCTGAGCTTTTTACATGTAAAGGAACACAGCCTCCAGAAAGGGAAACTACAGATAAAAGGATATATGGCAACGCTGAAAGACGGTTTTTGCTATCTAAAAGGGCAGCCGGTAATTCGGAATTTCTGCCTCTTTGCCATTTTCAACAACGCCATCACCGTACCCCTCAGCGCTTTGCAGATGCCCTTGATCCAGGAAGTCTTAAGGCAAGGGGAAGGCCTGCTCAGTATCTTTTCCATCGCATTGACAGTAGGGATGGGAATTGGATCCTTCCTCTATCCTTTTATCAGCCCCCTGCTTTCTGTACGCACATTATTTGTGGGATGCGGGCTTTTCATGGGCGCAGGCACATACAGCTACACATTAGCCGAATGGTTCCTCTCCCAGACAGCTGCCATTTACGGGCTGGCGATTGCCGCCTCCATCGTGATCGGTATCTCTGTCAGCATTCTAAATTCTGCTTTGAGCGTACAATTTATGAAGGCAGTGAAGCCAGAATATCTGGCACGGGTCGGCTCTATTTTCAATGCAGGCGCAAGCGCGGCAATGCCTGCCGCCTCCTTTCTGGTCAGTTGGATCACCACATTTTGCCCTGTTTCTGAAATTTTTCGCCTCACAGCCTTATTTTGTGTTATAATCTATTTGGCTTTGGCATTGCTGAAGGTTAGATTGGAATAACGCAAAGAACAGAAGTAAGGAGCATGGATATGGGACAGAAAAAGCATACTATCAGCAGGAACATTGATTACATCACAGAGAGCATCGCATTATTGCAGCATCTGGCTATGGGAAAAAAATATGCCGACCTGCAGGAAAGCCTGCAGAAAAAATATGCAAACCCTTTTCAGGAAGGGCTGAAAGTATTTGAGCTATTGAAGCAAATGGAAGCCTATGCCCAAAAGGCTTTCGCGAAAGATATGGCTGCAATCCAATATTATTTCTCATCCTATAGCAGCGGCAATACAAACTGCGCTGGGAAAGCGGCTCTTTTATGGGAAGAGGCAAGCTGCCAGAAATTCCAAAAGATTTCAGAAATAGCCGTATTTTTAAACGGGCTTTCCGAAAAAGAATATTGCGAAGCATTTGGCAAATGCCTCCAGAACATTGCCAATGATATCCTGACTGAAGATGGATCCGCACCCACGGCAGAGCCTTTTGATGTCGTCTCCCGCCTGATGGAACTGGACATTGATGATGCAGAAAAATGGAAACTGCAGAAAATCTTCTTTGCCCAAAAGGAACATCAGGCAAAAATCCTGCCACTGCTGGAAAAAGCGGAGAAATGCTTACGGCATTTCTCAGAAGGGCTCTCCTCCCTGACAGAACGCTTTTACCATTACTGGGCCGATATCTTTCAAAAATACAGCCCTGTTTCTTATTTACATGAAACGCTGGAAATAAACCTGGGAGAAAATCCCCTTGGCTTTTGCCTGTACCCGTCCATTGTAATGCCAAATGTATCTTCTATATTTGTGGAAATAGAAGATGACGGCAGCTATAAGCAAATGGACATCTATCGGTTTGGGATCCTCTTTGGGGAAGATTTCAGCCTTCAGACTGACAATGCCTATACAGACGACGGCTATGAAACGTATCTGATGCAGGTGCTGAAACTGCTGGCAGACAAAAGCAAGTTTGAGATCCTTTCCTATATCCGGGACAAAAAGGCATACGGAAGCCAGCTTGCAAAGCACCTGAACCTGACGACTGCCACTATTTCCCACCATATGAACGCACTGCTGAACGCCAGGTTAGTGAAAGTGGAACGGGTCGATACAAAAGTCTATTACCTTTCCAATAAAAAGGCATTGGAGGAAGCGCTGGATTACAGCAAGCGGGTGCTGTTGGGCAACGGCCCCAAATAAAAAACAGGCAGCAGGCCACCACACCTGCCACAAACATGCAAAAAGCTATCCCCTGCCATAACAGGAGGATAGCTTGCAAAAATTCATTTGGTTTCCTTATTCTACTCCTAGGCTCTTTAGCTCCTCTTGTGCCTGGGACTTGGTGTGGAAGTGGATTGTGGCCATTCCCAGCTGGTTTGCCGCAACAATATTGGCACGGTTATCGTCTATAAATACGCATTCCGTAGGATCCAGCCCATACTTTTCCAGCAAGGCCTCATAAATCTCTGGCTCTGGCTTCGTAGCCTGCACCTCAAAAGAAAACACCGCCCCATCTACGATTTCCACAAACGCCAGCTCCTCAATACTCTGGGAATAAATCCGCCTTGGATAATTTGAGAGCAGATATACCCCATAGCCCTTTTCCTGAAGGCTCTGAATCCACGAAAACGTATAATCATACCGATGGATGCTGCTGCCGATATTATCCCAAAAACGCATCACTTCCTCCCGGTGATCCGGCGCCCGCTCTACAAACCCCTCTAAAATTTCTTCATCCGTCATTTTGCTGCGGTCAAATTCATTCCACAGATCCGAATGGACTGTGGCCTTTGCCACCGCCTCAAAAACCTCTGGCTCAAAGCCCAGCATGTCAAAAAAGCCCTGCCAGTCAAAATCTACCAATACCTTCCCCACATCAAATACCACATGTTTTATCATAGCCTCTCCCTTATTTTCCATTACGGTAAATTATATCATCCCTGCCTGGCCCATTGGAAACCATGGTAATTGGGAAACCAAGCTTTTCTTCTATAAATTCCACATATTTCCTGCAATTCTCTGGCAAATCCTCATAGCGGCGGATTCCCCTGATATCGCATTTCCATCCTGGGAGCACCTCCAGGACAGGCTCTGCTTTCTCTAATTTTGCAGTGGTGGGAAATTCTGTAGTCACTTCCCCGTCAATACGGTAGCCTGTGCATACTGGAATCTCATCCAGGTATCCCAGCACATCCAATACGGTAAAGGCCACATCTGTGGTTCCCTGAATACGGCACCCATATTTGCTTGCCACCACATCAAACCAGCCCATACGCCGCGGCCGCCCAGTAGTTGCGCCATATTCGCCGCCGTCGCCGCCGCGCCTGCGCAGCTCGTCTGCCTCTTCCCCAAAAATCTCGCTGACAAAAGCCCCTGCCCCAACCGCTGAGGAATACGCTTTGCAGACTGTGATAATCCTTTTGATCTCATAGGGCGGAATGCCTGCGCCGATTGCGCCATAGGCTGCTAATGTAGAAGAAGACGTCACCATTGGATAAATCCCATGGTCTGGATCCTTTAACGATCCAAGCTGGCCTTCCAGCAGGATATTCTTGCCTTCCTGCACCGCCTGCCATAAGTATGCAGACACGTCACACACATAGGGCTCTACCATTTCCTTGTATTCCCTTAATTCCTCCATCAAATCCTCTGGCTTTAACAAAGGCTTGTGATATAAATGCTCCAGCAGCACATTTTTCGTCTCACAGATGCGCTCCACTTTCTCTTTGAGGGCTTCTGCCTCAAACAGCTCGCTGACCTGGAACCCAATCTTTGCATATTTATCGGAATAAAATGGGGCAATCCCTGATTTTGTGGAGCCGAAGGACTTGCCGCCCAAGCGTTCCTCCTCATACTGGTCAAAGAGAACGTGGTAGGACATCACCATCTGCGCACGGTCAGAAACCAGGATCTTAGGCTTTGGGACTCCCCTGTCCACAATAGACTGGACCTCCTGGAAAAGGACAGGGATATTCAACGCCACGCCATTCCCAATCACACTTGTGGTATGGCTGTAAAATACGCCGCTTGGCAAAGTGTGCAGGGCAAATTTGCCATAGCCATTTACAATGGTATGGCCTGCATTCGCCCCTCCCTGGAAACGCACAATAATATCCGCTTCCTTGGCCATCATATCCGTAATCTTTCCTTTTCCCTCATCGCCCCAGTTTGCGCCAACAATTGCATTCACCATTTTCAGATTCCTCCTTTATGCGCCCTGCCTGAAACAGAAGGCGCACCTCTTTTTTTGTTTTCCCAAACATAGTTAGTATAACGGAAAAAGATATATAAGTAAAATCAATGTTTATTATATTTATCATAATAAAAAATTATGCCAGATGCCCTAAGCCTGCACAATCTCATATAAATCTTGGGTTAGGTATTTTCTCAACAGCATATCATCTTCTAATCCCGTACCATGGTAAAATTCTTCCGCAATGCCGCCGCCAATGGCACACAGCGTATCCATGTCACAAGTCAGGGAAAAGACATTCCTCAAAAAGCTCTCATAATCCTCACTTTCAAAAAAGCACCGGATCGCCACTGGCACGCTTCCCTGGCACGTAACATCCCATTTATACCTATCCCTGTATTGGCTCAGCTCATAATCTGCGCTGTATTCATAAGAGTCCTTGGGATAATTCTTTACGGCATATGCAAGGATCTCCTCTTTGGAGGCGCCTGTCCGCGCCATATAGATACACATTGCCGTAACCACTGCCCCCTTAATGCCCTCTGGGTGGTCATGGGTGCATTCTGCCGATTTGGCTGCCCATTCCGCTACCTCCTGTTCCGTTTGAAAATGCTCACCGATATATGAGCACCGCATGGCAGAGCCATTCCCAAAACTATAGTATTCCTCCATATTATCCGACTTCAGCCATGCGTTAAACATGCCGCCATACCCAGCATGCGGATACTTCCTCCCCAGCATCCGATAAGATTCCGCAAAAGACACTCCATGCTGTACAGCCCATTTTGCCGCCAAAGTCATAACGCTGTCATCTGTAAAATGACATTTTTCCGTAAATAACTCACATTTCTTCCAATCCAAATTCTTTGGCCTGTGAAACTCATAGTAGGAACCTGAAATATCTCCCAAAACCGCGCCTATTACTGCCATCTTCTTACCTCTTTTCTATAAAAGAATCTCCTGTAATGTTACACTTTTTTATTAAACACAGAACGGTATTCCTGATCTTCCATATTAAAAAACCTTGTCCTTCCATTATGCGGAAACAGCATTTCCATATACAGGTTTCCCAAAAGGTTCTTCACTGTATCCACATCCATCTCCCCAACCGGAAGCCCTTCCTGCTCCATTTGCTTTAAATTAGAGAGCGCTGCCTCAATCTGTTTCTTGTCCGCCTTTTCTGGCGCAAACAAATCCTTCTTCTTTTCTTCCCCCTGGTTATCCTCTCTCCCCTCCTGCTCCTGACCCGTCTGCTGCATCCCCTCCTTCCCCCTGCCAGCCTGCATTCCCTTCTGCCCCTGACCCGTCTGCTGCATCCCCTCCTTCCCCCTGCCAGCCTGCATTTCCTTCTGCCCCTGGCCCGCCTGCTGCATCTTCCCCCCTTCCTGCCCTAGCTGCATCCTTCCATTTTCCTGGCTCCCCTGCCCCATCTGCTGCAAATCCTGCATCCCCCTATTCCCCCAGCTTACCTGCTCCTCCTGCCCAAGCCCCGGCTGCAATACCTCCTTTGCATCAGGCACATTATACACCACATTCCTGCAGGTCTTCTCAAAGCATTCCGGATCATATCTAGAAAGATAATTTAAATCCTCAATCGTCAGATTCCTCTTATTATGTATCTTAATATAAATATTTACAAGCCTAGTATCCTTTCCCATAGAAGCCTCCTTCCCCCACATTATCCCCAAAAATACCTTTCCGCCCATAAACAGCCCGCATCCCCCTACTACCTCCCAATATAACTGCACATTCCATATATCAAGAACCCTACAGAACAGCATATCATCCTTTCGCCAGCCAATACCAGCCGGATGCTAAACAAAGTATACCAAAAAATCCCCTCACTGCCAATATCCAATCTACTATGAACCACATAGCAAAGGCTGAAGCCCCCTTATATCGCTCCAGCCATCCATAAATCCCAAAGGCGGCCTGTTAACTGCACCTGCAAGACGTCTGCTATAAATCCCACCAATACCGCTTCTCCTGATACTTCTCATCCTGTACGATCAATATCCCTCCCCTTTCCATCTGCTTGCCATTCCGATACCCCTGCCCTTGGCAGAACAGTTCCATCATAGACAGTGCGCAAATCCGATCCACTAGATATCCGCACCTCTGATACCCCACCGCGCTATAACAGGTAGCGGAAGACTCAAACAAAAAGTAGGCATTTTCCCCATCGCAGGCCACTTCCTCAGCCATTGGCGGAAACTTCCTAGCATTATAACAGTCATAACGCCTCTTTCCAGTTCCCCCATCCTTTTCCACCTCATAAAGGTAAACCCAGGAATTATAATACCTCCCTTTCGAAACTGTAACCACCATATAGGTTTTCTTCCCAATCTCCGCAAAATCAACTCCATTTGCATACCCCGGAATCTCTATCTCTTCCTCTAAAATAAGCTTCCGCTCCCCTGACTCCCCTGCCGCAACCTGGTATCCCCGGAGCATTCCTTTCCCATTCCTTTTATTAATATGCGTCCCTATCCAAAGCCTCCCATCGTGCCAGGCCAAAAAGGACGCTACCACGCCGCAGTCTACATTTTGGCCATATGCCAAAAGCGCATAGCTTCCCGCCCCCTCCTGGACAGCCTCCTCAATCGCCTGATAGGAAACCATGCTGCACTCCCGGTCCGTGCTCTTGGCAATCCACACATTCTCCCCATCAAAAGCAATGCCTCCCACATGGTTCACATCCGGAAGCACAATGGTGGTAAGAAGCCTCCGCTCTGAAGGATCCTCATTGGACAGCACATACAAAATGGACGGATTCGCTGGATATCCGCCTTTTCCCTTTTTGGAAATATGCTTCACATTGTCATATGCTGTCACCAGCATATAATCCCCTGCAATGCAAATCCCCTGGGGCACCATGCGGTCGCAGCCCTGCCCTAAGACATCCGTAGATTCCAGCCCTGGCACGGCTGTGGAAAATTCTTCCCTATACAAGGAACGAAAATACCGATAATGGCTCAACGTATCCTGGAACTTTTTATCATAACGGTATCCTGTACTGGTGATTGGAAGGATTTTCTCCTCTGCTTCCACATTTTGGAAAAAAGAAAAGGCCGCATGGAACCCATCTCCTATTGATAGGAAATACCACGCAGCCACTATCATACATAATAATACGCCAACCTTAAAAACCTTTGCCCTTTTTACCCTCTTTTGTCCTTCCATACGCCGCCACCTGCCAATATCATATCTCATGTGGCTGTAAGCTTATATCTGGTGAAGCTCCGTAAAACATTATTCTGAGAAACTTACAATGCCACATTATATTTCTAATTGCAATCTGCTGCAAAACCCCCTAATATCAGTATGCCCTGCATATTTAGAAGCGGCATTAATAAAAAATGTATATTCCGTTAACATTTTGTTAACGTATTTTTATGCGTATTTTCACTTCATCTAAAATCTCATTCGCTGCCATTTCTTTGGTCATCTGGCCAAGCTCTCTGGCGCCATCTTTTGTGAAAAGGGTAATCACATTGGTATCCACGCCAAAGCCTGCGCCTGGCACCTTCAGGTTATTGGCTGCAATCATGTCCACATGCTTATCCTCCAGCTTCGCCCTGGAATTTTTTTCCAGATCCTGGGTCTCCATCGAAAACCCGCACAGAAACGCCTTGATTTCCCCGGCTTGTTTTTTCTGCCCCAGCTCTGCCAGGATATCCTGGGTCCGCTCTAAGGAAATGTTTGCCATGCCTTCAGATTTCTTAATCTTATCCGCCGCAGCCTGTGCAGGCCGATAGTCTGCCACAGCCGCTGCCTTGACAATCAGATCCATCCCTGGCGCAAGGCTTGTGACTGCCTCGTACATATCCTGCGCAGACACTGCCTGCACCACTTGCACAAACATAGGCGGCTCTACTGTGGCTGCGCCTGTCACCAATGTCACGTCCGCTCCCCGCAGCATGGCCATTTTTGCTATGGCATATCCCATTTTCCCTGTGGAATGGTTGGTAATAAAGCGCACTGGGTCAATGGCTTCCCGGGTGGCGCCTGCTGTCACCAGTACCCTTTTGCCTTTCCAGTCTTTTTCCAATGCCAGCTCCCGCAGCACATACTCCAGCAATACGCTTTCTGCAGGCATCCTGCCATCTCCCATATCCCCATTTGCCAGCATCCCGCTGTCTGGGGGAACGATCCCATAGCCTAAACGCTCCAGCTTCTGTATATTGCCCTGCACAATGGGATTGTGGTACATATTGTGGTTCATGGCTGGGGCAATCAGCGTCTTACAGGTGCATGCCATCACTGTCGTAGTCAGCATGTCGTCTGCAATGCCATTGGCAACCTTGCCGATCACATTGGCTGTGGCCGGAGCCACCAACACCAGGTCTGCCTGCTTGGCAAGGGCCACATGCTCCACAGAAAATTCAAAATTCCGGTCAAAGGTGTCAATCAGGCATTTATTCCCTGTCAGGGTCTCAAAGGTGGTGGCTGTAATAAAATTTGCGGCATTTTCCGTCATCAGCACATGCACATTGCAATGCAGCTTCTTCAGCATCCTGGCCAGATTGGGCATTTTATAAGCGGCAATCCCGCCTGTGACTCCCAGAAGCACCGTTTTTCCCTGCAGCATAGTTCTCCCTCCTTCCTATTTACCGCACTTCATAATTTTGCAGCGTTTTTTCACCAGGCCAGATGCAAAACACTACGGCTCAATCTGCCCATGCTTTTCATAAGTAGTAACCTTTGAAATGTGGTTTTCCCCATCCACAAATACAACCTTTGGGCAGAAGGCCTTCGCCTCTTCCGGCGTCATTTGGGCATATGCCATAATAATGATATGGTCCCCTGCCAGCACCTGCCTGGCCGCCGCGCCATTCAGGCAGATCATGCCGCTGCCTGGTTCCCCCGCTATGGTGTAGGTTTCAAACCGGTTTCCATTCTCAATATCCACAATCTGCACATTCTCATACTCCAAAATCCCCGCTGCCGCCATAAGCTCCGGGTCCACCGTAATGCTGCCCACATAATGGAGCTCTGCCTGCTTTACTACGGCACGGTGGATTTTTCCCTTTAACATTTTCAGATACATCCTATCTCTCCTTTATCGCAATCTGCGCCTGCCCTTGCATAGATGCCAGCGCTGGCCAGCCCTTCTGTTCCCTTCCTACTTCTCAGCAGCAAAGGTAAAATTGTCAATCAGCCTGGTCTTCCCAATATAAACGGCAATTGCCGCCAAAATTGGCCTTTCCACTTTTTCCACTGGCTCTAATGTCTCAGCGTCCACAAGCTCCACATAGTCCGCCCTGGCAAGGGGCTCTGTGCCTAAGTTCCCTAAAATGGCTTCCCTGACCTTTGCCGCATCCCGCTCCCCGGCCTTCAGCATCCCTTCTCCCAGCATAAGGGATTTGTGGAGGATCAACGCGGCCTTCCGCTCCCCTTCATTCAAATAAGCATTCCTGGAACTCATAGCCAGCCCATCTTCTTCCCGGACAATAGGGCATCCCACAATCGTAATGCCAAAGTTTAAATCCCGCACCATACGGCGGATCACTGCCAGCTGCTGGGCATCCTTCTGCCCAAAATAAGCCCGGTCCGGCGTCACAATATGGAACAGCTTGGACACTACCGTACATACGCCGCGAAAATGGGTCGGCCTTGTCTTCCCGCAAAGCCCTTTGGTCAGGCTGTCCATATCCACAAAGGTACAATTGTCCGGAAAATACATTTCCTCTGGCTCCGGATGGAAAATCAGGGCAGCGCCAGCTTCCTCACAAACAGCTGCATCCCGTTCCAAATCCCTGGGATATGTGGATAAATCCTCATTCACGCCAAATTGGGTAGGATTTACAAAATCGCTGACCACAACCCTGTCATTTTCACTGACTGCCCTTAAAATAAGGCTCTTATGCCCCTCATGCAGGTAGCCCATAGTAGGCACAAGCCCTACAGACAACCCTTCCCTGCGCCATTTTTGGACAATGGGGCGAAGCTCCCCTATCGTTTTTACAATCTGCATCCTCCTACTTCCTTTCTTTGGGCCAGCCAACGCAGCCTTCCTGCCAAACCTGTTCCCTGCAGGCACAAAATTTGCAGGAATATTGGCTATGGCTGCGCTGGCTGGCAGCCTTTTTCATTGCCCTAATACAGCTTCTCGATTACATCATCATCTATTTTAAAGGTGTGCTCCTCTGCTGGGAACGCCCCTGATTTCACTTCTTCAATATATTTTTGGAAGGCCTCTTTCATTTGTGCGCCAATTTCCCCGAAACGCTTTACAAATTTCGGCTTAAATTCTCCAAACATAGACAGCATATCCTGGTAAACCAACACCTGGCCATCGCATCCTGCCCCTGCGCCAATCCCAATGGTAGGGATATGCAGCTTCTCTGTCACTAGGCTTGCCAGCTTGGCCGGAACGCATTCCAAAACCACTGCCACTGCCCCAGCCTCTTCAATAATCCTGGCGTCTTCCAAAAGCTTCTGGGCTGCTTCCTGGGATTTGCCCTGCACTTTGAACCCCCCAAAGGCATTCAAAGATTGCGGCGTCAGCCCCAAATGGCCTACAACCGGAATTGAGGCGTTGGTAATTGCACGGATATGCTCCGCAAACTCCCTGCCGCCTTCTAATTTGACCGCCTGCGCCCTGCCTTCCTTGACCAGCCGCCCCGCGTTGTGCACTGCGTCATAAACAGATGTCTGGTAAGACAAAAATGGCATATCCGCTACAACCATTGCATTCTTCGTCCCCCTTGCAACCGCCCTGGTATGGTGGATCATATCCTCCATGGTCACAGATAAGGTATCCTCATACCCCAGCATTACCATGCCAAGGGAATCCCCTACCAAAATCATCTCAATGCCAGCTTCGTCAATCAGTTTCGCCATGGAATAATCATAAGCAGTAAGCATGGTGACTTTTTCCTTGTTTTCCTTGGCCTTTTGAATTGTAACAACTGTGTTCTTCATTTCTTTTCCTCCAATTCCGAGGCTTGTGCCTCTCTCACTCGCTTTCCCGGATGCCTGGAAACTGTGCCGCCCCATTTTCATAAGCCTATCCCAGGCTTATTCCAATAGCTGTTTCATTTCTGCATAGCTGCGCTCTGGGTGCTTTTGCCCTGCTAATTCTGCCACCAGCATCCCAACTGCGCGGTAGGCCTGCTCCCATTTGGGGCTTCCCAGGCTCTGCAGGTGCTTCTGCACCGTCTGCAGGTCCCCCCGCTCAATAGGGCCAGTCAAGGCTTTGGGGCATCCCTGGTAAGCGCTTTGGCCTTTTGCAAAAATGGAAGCCACATTGTTTTCCACCAAAGGCTTCAGCATGCCATAAGCAGCCTGCTCTTCCACGCCAGCCTCCTCCAATAGCCTCACCGCCATAGAAACCATCCCCACCACAAAATTGCTGGCAATGCTTGTGGCAGCGTGGTATTTTGCCTTTTGGCCTGTGGGAATCTCCACAATAGGATTGGGCAGCAGCTTAAAAAGCCCCTGCATCTTTGCCAGGGCCATCCTGTCCCCTTCTACAGAAAACACTGCATCCTTTAAATTTTGATAAGCTGTGAATTTGTCGCTGAACGCGTAAATTGGATGGATAGAACAGGCATAGGCGCCTGCTTCTTCCCTATTTGAAAATACATCACTTGATAATGAGCCACTAAAGTGGCAGATAACCTTCCCTTCCACATTGTTTCCTGCAATGCAATCCCATACCTTAGAAATCTCTCCATCTGTGGTGGTAATAAAAAGGGTATCGCTTGCCTCTGTCAGTGTGTTGAGCGATTGAAAATACGTTGTGCCTGTAAACTGCGCCGCTTCCTGGGCGCTTTTGGTGGTCCTGCTGTAGAATCCCCTTACGTTTCCGCCATGGGCTGCCACATATTTCCCCAAGGTAGTCCCTACTTTTCCAGCACCTATAATACCTATTTGCATATTTGCCTCCATTTCCCTTATGCCTGCCTGGAGCTTCCCTGCCTAAACCGGCAGCTGTTCCCAGCCATACATTTATCTGGCTTTTGCTAAAATGGAAAGGCATTCTATTTCCTATCAAATGATACAGTTTCCTTCCAGAATACCGTTCGTCAACAATTTAACACATATAGGGGATTTTGACAAGGGTGAAACGAAAATTTTTGCGGAAATAAAGGGAGTGATGTTACCATTCATGACCCAGGAATGCGCCAAACTGCGCATTCCGTAAGAAAATGATTCAGGCGTGAGGGGCGATTTTTGCGAAGCAAAACTTTAAATATCGCCCCGAATTGTTGCTATGAGCGGCCCATAGGCCGTGAATAGTAACGAAGGATGTTACGATTCATGACCCAGGAATGCGCCAAACTGCGCATTCCGTAAGAAAATGATTCAGGCGTGAGGGGCGATTTTTGCGAAGCAAAACTTTAAATATCGCCCCGAATTGTTGCTATGAGCGGCCCATAGGCCGTGAATAGTAACGAAGGATGTTACGATTCATGACCCAGGAATGCGCCAAACTGCGCATTCCCTGAGAACATGGGTTTATGGTACAATTTTCTCCTGCCCCCCCATATAAGGCCGTAATGCTTCCGGAATCCGCACACTCCCATCCTGGCACAGATTATTCTCTAAAAATGCAATCAGCATACGCGGCGGCGCAACCACCGTATTATTCAGCGTATGGGCAAAATACTTCCCATTCTCCCCTGTCACACGGATTTTCAGGCGGCGGGCCTGGGCATCCCCTAAATTGGAGCAGCTCCCCACCTCAAAATACTTCTGCTGCCTGGGAGACCATGCCTCCACATCCACAGACTTCACTTTCAAATCTGCCAAATCCCCGGAACAGCACTCCAGGGTACGCACTGGAATATCCAAAGACCGGAATAAATCCACCGTATTCTGCCACAGCTTGTCAAACCAAACCGGCGATTCCTCTGGCTTGCACACTACGATCATCTCCTGCTTTTCAAACTGATGGATACGGTACACCCCCCGCTCCTCAATCCCATGGGCACCTTTCTCCTTCCGGAAACAGGGGGAATAGCTGGTCAGCGTCTGCGGAAGCTGCTCCTCCTTCAGGATGGTGTCAATAAACTTCCCAATCATAGAATGCTCGCTGGTTCCGATCAGGTACAGATCCTCGCCCTCGATCTTATACATCATGGCATCCATTTCTGCAAAGCTCATAACGCCTGTCACCACACTGCTGCGGATCATAAATGGCGGCACACAATAGGTGAATCCGCGGCCAATCATAAAATCCCTGGCATAGGCCACCACTGCGGAATGGAGCCTGGCAATATCCCCCATCAGGTAGTAGAACCCATTTCCGGCCACCTTCCTGGCGCTGTCCAGATCCAGGCCCTGGAACTTTTCCATAATCTCCGTATGGTATGGAATCTCAAAATCCGGAGTCACAGGCTCCCCATACCGCTGCACTTCCACATTCTCACTGTCATCCTTTCCAATTGGCACGGAAGGGTCAATGATATTTGGAATGGCCATCATAATCTTGGTGACCTTTTCCTGCAGCTCCCCTTCCAGCTTCTGAAGCTCCTCAAGGCGTTCTGCGCTGGCATTGACCTGTGCCTTTACTGCCTCTGCCTCTTCCTTCTTCCCCTGCCCCATCAAAGCGCCGATCTGCTTGGAAAGCCTTTTGCGGTCAGCACGGAGGGCGTCTGCCTCCTGCTGCGTCTTCCTGGCCTGGGCATCCAGTTCAATTACCTCATCTACCATAGGCAGCTTGCTGTCCTGAAATTTGTTCCGAATGTTCTGTTTTACGATTTCTGGGTTTTCCCTTAAAAATTTTAAATCAATCATGGCTTTTGTTTTCCTCTGAATTTTTTAATGAAATGCATTTGGTTAAGTTTCTTTATTCTTGCCCATTATACTCTGATTATCCTTATGTTGCAAGGAATTTTCCTTCTTTTTCCCTGCATTCCGCAATGCCTGGATTTCGCTCTGAATCTGTTTCCTGCGGAAAAAAACGCCTCTTGCGATACGATAAAGGACAAAAAATGGGATCAGGGCCTTATGCCGGGCAAAAAAAGGATAGCATTCCTGGAACCATTCCAAATCCGGGAACAGGCGCCTGCGCAAATACTGGCGTTTGCTGGCCCGGCCAAAGGCATTCCCCTGGGACGGCAATCCCTGCAGGCTATGCTCTACCCAGTTCTGTATATTCCCATAAGTTCCTGAGCCGGCAAAAAAGGCAAACATTTCACGCTCTTTTTCTGTCAGCTGCACAGCGCCTGGCAAATGAGGCTCCCCAAAAATTTTCAGGGCAAGCTCCCTGCTCTGCTTTTCAAACTCCACAATCCCCAGCTTGGCAAGCTCCCCTTCGATATAATCCCAATCCAGGCCCTCCCCTTTTTTCTGGATATACACATAGGCATCCATCAGGGAGCGGAGCCCTGTCCCACTGTGCACATAATGCTTATGGGTATGTGCCGTCTGGTAAATATAAAAATCCTCGTCCGTAAAATGATATCCATAGCTTGTCTGCCCATCCTTCACCAGCTTCTTTTCAATTTTCTGGTAATAGCGGTATCCTTCCATGCCGTCTGCCTTGCTAAACAAAGATTTGTGCATTTCATAATTGTATATCGGCGGCTTCGTGAACACATCATGGGCGGCGCCTGGGTTACTCTCAACCTTGTATCCCCGCTTCTTCATCATGGCGATTAGCTTCTTCTGCCCATCCACGCCATAGAGGATATCATTATCAGACATCTGGCGCATGCCGTATTTGGGATAAAAGGACTGGAGCAAAATCCCCTTCAGGGGCACGTACCAAATCCCCATTTTTTCCATTTCCCCCAGGATCTGCACCCGCTCTGCATCTAACAGCATATTTTTGCGGATAGCCTTTTCTTTCTCCTCCTTCCAACTTTTTGAAAGAGAAGGATCCATACCCCCAAGCGCCCCTGCATCTTCCAACACCATGCAGGCGATAGAGGCCATTCCATGGCGCTTGCTGGCATAATAAACCTTGTTCAGATCCATCTGACCGACCTGAACAGAATCTGGCTTTACCTGGTGCAGCGCACAGGCAGACAGATACAGCATTTCCCACAGGGATCTGACGTCCTGCTTATGGCTCCCCCTGGTTTTCTTTTTTAATGGATGTGCATCCTGCCGGACTCCCCTATCCCTTTGCCCATGGCTTTTTTTTTGGTGTTTCTCCATATTGACACATTTTCCCTTCTATCAAGAATATCGTCCTGTCCATACCGCCTCAAATTGCTGTGACAGGCAGCCTTTAGCCCCGGCTCCTCCCTTAACCCTCCGCCTTCTCCCCAAACACAACATTTTTATCACAGATTGACAGCGCCGCAGGCCTATGGGTCACAATCACCACAGTCTGGTCTGTCATCGCCTGCAGGTTCTGCAGCACCTTTGCCTCTGTTTCCTCATCCAGGGAGCTTGTGGCTTCATCCAACAGCAAAATAGGGCGGCCGGAAAAAACAGCCCTGGCAATGGCAAGCCGCTGCATCTGCCCTTCAGATATGCCAGCGCCCCGCTCCCCCAACAGGGTATCCAGGCCTTGCTCCAGTTCCCCTACAAACCCATCCGCACTGGCAATCTGCAGGGCACGGCGCAAAGCTGCCTCCTGGCGCATTTTCTCCTGGTCGCCAAAAGCAATAATTTCACGTATGGTTCCAGACATCAGCTGGTTCCCCTGGGGGACATAGGCAAAGAGGCTCCGCCATTGGGATACAAAGGGCTGCTCCCCCTGCCTTGTGCGCAGATAGTATTCCCCGCTATCCAAAGGATACAAACACATCAGCAGCTTTAGCGCCGTGCTTTTCCCACAGCCGGAAGGGCCTGTAAACGCCACATATTCGCCTTTGCCAATCTCAAGCTGAAAGCCCGAGAGGACAACGGGCATGGCAGGAGCCTCCCCTTTTGGGGAAACCGGCGGCAAATAGGTAAAGGAAGCGTCCCTCATGCCTAAGCCTAGGAACTCTTCCTGGTAAAATGCGCACCGCCCCTTTTCCGGAAGCGCCTGCCCACCATAGTCTTCAGCAAAGCTTTCTGCCTCCATCAGCCGTTCCGCACTGGCCGTCATCGCATAGTATTGGGGCAGATATCCTGTGATATTTGCAAATGGATTCTGGATCTGGCTGATCAGCTGCAGAATCGCCATCAGGTTGCCGTAGCTCATTGTCCCCGTAAGGATCCCGTAGCCGCAGAATACAGCCCCCAGCACATAGGCGCCATGCATGGCAGTGCCAAACCCAATGTTACAGAAATTAGAAAAATGGTTTCGGCGCATTCTGGCAGCCCTGTGCTGACCCATCAGTTCCATAGCCTGCCTGGAAGCTGCTTCTTCCTGGGCAAAGGCACGCACAACCATCAAAGAACCAAGCCGCTCCTGCAAAAATACCCGCAGGGTCCCGTCCGCTTCCTGGATCCTCTTGTGGAGTTTTTTCAAAACCTTGCGGAAGCCATAAGTGAACAGGATCACGGCCATCCCTCCTGGCAGCAGGATATAGATAAACTCTGGCTTTAAAAACAGGATCGCTGCCAAAGCGCCTGCCAATTTTACTGCCATCCCCACCACGCCCGGCAAGATCTGGGTCAGGCCGTCCGCCACTATAACAGTATCCGATGTCAGCCGATTCATCCATTCCCCAGAATTTACCTGGGTAACAGCGCCATATTCCCGTTTCAGCAGCACATCAAACAGGCGCGTTTTAAAGCGGTTTTCCATGGTGGAGCGGGCATATTCCTCAAAAAAACGGCTCACGGCCCGCAACGCAATCTGCAGGGCCACCAGCCCCCCAAAATAAGCGGCGGCCATGAAGAAACGCCCCTCCTCCCTATCCACAGCAGCATTGACAAGCTCCCGCAAAAGCATGGCATAGCCCACGCCGCTGATGCCAAGCAATGCCTGGATAAAAAGAAGCGCCCCAATATAGCCCTTTGCTTTCCCTGCCACACGGCCCATCCACAGAAGCGCCGCATAGGCTTTTCTCTCCTGCTTCATCTCCTAAGTTTCCTCCTGGCACGCCCAAGCAGAGCCCGAAAACGCATAAATGCTGCCCGGGCAGGGAACAGGCAGCACCACAGGCGGGCATAGGCCTGATACCGCCAATCAGTAACAGGGATGGTTCTCCCATCCCGCACCACAGCAGACAGCACGCCTATTATTTGGCTGTCTGTAATGCCATATTCCTTCTGCCAGCAGTTATCCCCGCGTATCACATAATCCTCTTTCCGTACCTTAAGGATCCGATGCAGGATATACTTCCCATTTTTTTTATACAAAGGCACGTCATATTTCCTACAGCGCCCCTGGGGCTTCTCTATAACCACCAAATCCCTGTGCTGGCGGATCAGGGGCATCATGCTGCAGCCCACATTAGTATAGACCAGCCTGCCTGTGCGCTGGATCTCCTCCTCAAACGTGCTGCTACCCATCTATGGCACCAATGCTTCTCAATTTCTCAAGGATCTTGGCAACATCCGCTGCAATCCTGTCCCTTGGGGCATCATATTCCGATACCATGGCATCCACGATCTTCTCCTGGGTAGTCTCCTGCTTCAGGCAGTCTATGATAAAAGATGCGGTGCTGTTGCTGCGCACCAGGCCGGAAAATAGCTTGGTGTCCGTAGAAACCATAACCTGCTCGCTCTGGCTTCCATGTGTAATAAATTCTGGTTTTATCTTCATGATAGATATCCTCCTTATCCCATGGTTAAGTATAATCTGTCCGCCACTGGAAGTCAACGGAAATTATCGCATCTTATGGTAAGACATCTCTGCCGCTGACAGCTCCATGTTGCAGGCCATGCGGTACAGGCGCGCCTTTGCTGCCAGCTGGTCCAGCAAATCCATGGTCTTTGCCAATTTCCCGGGATCGCCAGAACGGTAGGACTGCTGCATCAGCATAGGCCAGGCATCCCTGGCGCTGATCTCTTTGATCTGGTTTTCCTTCCCTCTTTCCATAATGCAGATTGCCTGCACAGGGACAGCAATATTGCTGCTTAAATGGTGCTTGCCGTCCCAGGGCGTGCCAAAAGCCGTCACGCTGCCCTCTCCCACCCGGAGCAGCGGCTTGTCATCATTAACCATGACCGCCCTCTCTCCCAGCAATTCGCGCCACAGCCGGGTATGGGTGCTCTTTCCCGTCCCGCTCTTGGCCGTAAAAATATATGCCTTATGGTCCACTGCCACCACAGACCCATGGAACAGCAAAACGCCATAGTCCAGCATCTGTTCCGCAATCTTCCGGTAAACAGCAAGCGTCTCCAGATAGCTGTCTGAAAAATGGCGTATGGGAATCCCCTCATAATCATCCTCCCGGGCAGACTTCTCCCGCTCATAGGCAATATCCCCTGGCGTGACCTCCAGGGAAAACACCGGCTCCTCCCCTGTCAGGTAATCACGGCAAAAATCCTTTGTTGAATGGTAGATGGCAGAAATACTGATGGGCACCTCTGCCAGGCGAACTGTAAAATTTATTTTGTCCAAATCATTCCCTCTGCGGGAAACTTCTGATGCTGTATGCTTCCTTCCCACATATTCCTTTCCTTTGATGTTATGCTTCCCTTAAATATCCTGTTGTAATGTAGCATACTTATTTTATAATTTCAAGGATATTTTTCCCTATTTTCTATATTTTACACCAGCTGGGATACCCTTTCAGGGCGGGGAAACAGCAAAGCATCCGAAAATGCTGGCCCAAAAAGCATTCCACAGCTGCCATCCTGCATTTCAAAACGTTTTTATTGTTTATGCAGAAAAGAAGTGGTAAAATAATTTTTTCAAGAGGTGCTTATATAACACGCATTGCAATCTGTGATGATGGGCAATTGCTGGGCAGGGAGTTTTCCAATGTAATTTTGCAGTACATGAAAGAATGGAGGCGATAAGTTGGTTGACTATATGGATTTTTTTAACAAATATATCATGGGGAACGCGCAGGCGCTTACGGGATTTTATTTTCTTACGAGATTTTTACAAAAGAAAGTAAAATTATATTTTTATATATTGTTCGCGTTATTTTGGACTTTTTTCACAGAAGTGATTCCTACAAACAGGATAACAGAATTTTTGATTTATATTCTCCTGCTGACTGTAAGCGGGCTTTTTGCCTGCCATGCTGACTGGAAATCCGTTATTTTATATTCTGCGCTGACAGTAGAGATTATGCAGCTTTGCTATGGCATTGTTAATTCTTTGCTTAGTATTTTATATCCGCTTGTGTCACCTTTGAACCATAAAATTGTCGGGATCGTATTTATGCTGACAGGAAATACAGCATTGCTGTTAGCTGTGTTTTGTTACCATATAACATATCGGTACTTTTCGTATTACGAAGCAGGGAAAAAACAATATGTGCTTATGATTTTAACGCCGATACTGATGATTTTTTTCATAGGCGAATATGCAAATTATATCAGCTATGCGCATTCTAATGCTATAAATGATAACAGGATCATTGTATATACAAACCACTATCAGCTGTTTGCCATACAGCTTTTGGGAATAGTAAGCCTATTTTGCATTATGTTTGCTTATAAGAAATTACTGCAGAATTTTCGGCTAAGCACAGAATTGTCACTGCTGGAACAGGAGGAGCGTTCACTAAACCAGTATGTGGAGGAAGCAAAGGCCCACTATGAAAAAACAAAGTCCTTCCGGCATGATATCAAGAATCACATTACGGTTGTAAAGGGATTTTTACAGAATGGGAAATTAGAACAGGCGCTGGATTATATTGGGGATATGGAGGATATAACAGAAGAATTATCTTTTCCATACAGCACCAACAATCCAGTGGCAGACATTTTGGTAGGAAATAAATTGGGGATAGCAAAAAACATGGGAATAGACGTCTGCTGTTCGCTGTGCTTACCGTATCCCTGTTTTGTGCGCGACATAGATTTCTGCATTGTCCTGTCAAATGCTTTGGATAATGCAATCCATGCTTGTAATAATATGGATCGCAATGCAGAAAAATACATTCGTGTGACGGGACGCATACAAGGGGATTTTGTTCTGTTGGAAATTGAGAACAGTTTCCAGGGAAATGGGTTATTTAGAAGGGGGACAGGCCTTTCAAATGTAAAAACAATCGCTGAAAAATACCATGGCGCAATAAGCATAAAGACACAGGATACATCCTTTATCCTTAGCGTACTGCTTATCATCCCAGAACAGCCAGAAAATACCTCACAGCAAATCAGTTAAATATTCTTTTTGAATGGTATGAATTTCACCATGGAGGATATATTCATCCCGTACGCAGGAAGGAGGCTGCCTTAATGCGGGCATTTGAAGATGCCAAAGCCATGTCCCCCAATTTCCAAGCACCAGGCGTTCTAGCTGCCCTCCTGCATTTTCAGGTAATGAAAACTACGCCCCGATTTCCGATACCATGGTATCTTTTGTCACTTTCCCATTTTTGATGATGATTTATGAACTGGAACAGATACTTATTTAATCATAGCCCAGAAAATGTTTCAATCCAAACCTATTACATTCCGCAATATACACATGGATGGATAAACCATGAAATTTTGTGGCTTTTTGCCTTCTGGTGATTTGTGTTTTTAACGCTTTGCCTTCCGATACCCGGCTGCCTTGGCTTCCTCCTCCGTTTGGAAAATCACCAGATTTTTAGAATCCTCCATCTCATCATAAGCTGCCTGCCCAGGGCAATGGTAGATCTTCGAGCGGGAATTTCCGCGGATTTCTCCTTCTTGTGCAGCGTCGTGTTGTATTTCCCCATTTTGCGCTGCCCCTTTTTGCCCTTCCCTCTCTTGTGCACTTTCTGTTTGTATTTCCTCTTTTTGCACCTTCTCTTTTCCAGAGCCGCCTGATTCCTCCAGGGCGCTCTCCCCTGTTGCATAATCAATGGAGATTCCGGGCTGCACGTTGTACACATAGACGTTGTATGAAATCCCTTCCCCCTGGTCTTCCACTGAATATGCTTCCATCTGTACGCCGCTTGCTACCAGGTTATCCCCCTCAAAAACCGGCGTAACCCGGTACATCACATGGTTCCCTGTTTCTTTCACATAATCTGCCACCAAATTTTCAAAGGGCAGCATGCCATCCACATTCATATACCGTGTCCCTGTGATCAAGTTTTGTTCATTGGCATTCTCCCCAGACAGCTGATAGCCGATCAAATGGCAACGGTTATATAAATATTTCCCATCCACAGAGTCATATTTCACCGTCTGCCATCCGCTGGGCTTCACCTGGCCAATGCTCCCTCGCTTTTCTGTAGGCATCAAATCCTGCCCCACGCTGGCCACAGCCGCGCCGCACCGCCCCAGGCTGTCCAATTCGCTATAACGTTCAAAAGATTCCTCTGTCAGCTCCTGTTCTGAAAACTCTGGCTCATTCCCCTCAATGGCCACATATGGCTCCCCATCATATTCTGGTATCGCCCCTAGGGTAACTGTCCCCTGCTTCCCTTGGCCAGCATTCCCCTGCTGCCCATTTCCCCATATCCCCCCTTCTGTCACAGGATTTGCACAAGCCGCCAAAAGCAGGCATCCTAGCAAAACCACAAAATACTTCCAATTCACTTTTCTATTTCTCATTTTTTCTCCGTTCTAGTTCTCTGGCATGCCATTTATTTCTTTATCTGATTTTACAGTGCTTGAAGATACGCTTCCAGCCTTTCGGTACACTTCTTTTGTAATCCTTTCATGGGAAAAGCCTTTCAATTCTTCTCTCTTTTCTAACTCCCAACCTCCTGCTTTTAAGTCTAACGCAAAATACACATCGGCTGGATACCTGCGGTTCCACTGGTACAAAATAACGGCATCTATCTGCCCTTTCACCCCTGAAATATCCTGGCCTTCCACAAAGCAAAATTCATCTTGGCCTGCTCCCTCCAGGAAATCCTCCCTGATGCAAATTTCTGTTTCTAAGCGCTCCCAGACACATATTTTTTCTTTTCCGCGCTTGCCCCCCTCTCCGACTTTACACTTTCCCCCCACTTCTTTTTCAAACATCCCATAGGAATAGGGGCTCATGTACAGTTTTTTCCCTTCACATTCCCGCAGCACATCTTCCCGCAGCACCCGATCCTGGCTTTGCCGCCGATGATGGAACATCATTCCGCCTTTTTCATCCACACAGGCTATTACTATCATACTTCTACCCATCCTTTTTTATCTGCACAAACTGCTATGCCTTTGCATGGCTGCCACTTTCGGCCCATCCCTTTTCTTCCTCTGTCAGCTCCGCCTTCTCCAGCAAATCCGGCCTTCTCTCTTTTGTACGTAAAACCGACTGCTTCCTGCGCCACATCTCAATATTCTTATGATGGCCAGAAAGAAGTACCTCCGGCACCTTTTTCCCATGCCACTCCTCTGGCCTGGAATACTGGGGATACTCCAAAAGGTTCCCTTCAAAAGACTCAAAATCCCCCGATTCCTGATTTCCCAAAACCCCAGGGACCATACGGGAAACCGCATCCACCAGGACCATTGCCGGAAGCTCCCCGCCTGTCAAAACATAATCCCCAATGGACACATAATCTGTAACCACCTCTTCCAGCACCCGCTCGTCAATCCCCTCATAATGGCCGCACAGAATCACCAAATCCTCTTCTTTCGCAAATGCCTTCGCATCTGCCTGTGAGAAGGTGCGCCCCTGGGGCGTGACATAAATGCACCGCGGCTTTTTCCCAATCCTCTCCTGCACAGACTGGAAGGCATCGTAGACTGGCTGTGCCTGCATCAGCATTCCTGCGCCTCCCCCATAGGGATAATCATCCACTTTATGATGCTTGTTGGCAGAATAATCCCGGATATTAATCGCCTCTAAACGCAGCAGCCCTGCCTCAGCCGCCCGTCCAATAATGCTGGTGTTCAGCCCATTCACCACCATTTCCGGAAACAATGTAAGGATATAAAAATTCATTCTGTCCCATGCCCCCTTTCCGGCCTGGCACACTGCAAAATATGTGCCTCATTTCCCATCCTTAAGTAATTGGCCCAATCCCCTTTTAGGCCTGGCACACTGCAAAACACTCCGGCCATATCACCCTTCCCCCAATAGCCCTGGCATAAGGTGCACCTTGATTTTCCTTGCTTCCATATCCACATTCCGGACACACTCTTTAATGGCCGGCAGCAGCAGTTCTTTCCTCTTATTTCCCACCTTTAAGGCATAGGGCGACTCTTCGCTTACCTGCACCACATACACATCATTTGCCCCTGTCTGCATCACATCCGTGATTATTCCCAGCAGCTCTCCTTCTTCTGTCCAGGCTTCCATGTCAATTAAATCTGCAATAAAATATTCATCCTTTTCGCATTTTACCGCATGGCTCCTGGTTACAAACAGGCTTTTACCTTTGTACTTTTCTATATCATTGATATTATCATAGCCCTTAAATTTCAGGATCACCAGATTTTTAAAAAACTTCACCTGGGAGATCTCTAAAGCCACCATTTCCTTTCCTGTATCCAGCCAGGCCTCCTTCAGCTTTTTAAACCTTTTCGCATCGTCCGTGGTAGGGAATACCTTTACTTCCCCCCGCAGCCCATGGGTGTTAGTGATCACTCCCACCTGCAAAAAATCTTCCATAATCTATACATTCCTTTCTATATTTGAAAAAAATCACAGTGAAGCTATCACTGTGATTTTCCTGATTACTGCATGATATCCACAATTACCTTTTTGTCGCTTTTCGCTGCCGCTGCCTTTACAACTGCGCGGATGGCCTTGGCAATGCGTCCCTGCTTGCCGATCACCTTCCCCATATCTGACTGGGCAACATGGAGCTCAAGCACGATGGACTTCTCATTTTCAGTCTCTGTAACTGCAACCTCTTCCGGAGAATCCACAAGCGCCTTTGCAATTACTTCTACTAATTCTTTCATTCCCTCACCTCATAAAGGCTATTTCTCGATGCCAGCTAATTTGAAAATCTTTCCTACGACTTCGGTAGGCTGGGCGCCGTTTGCCAGCCATTTCTTTGCAGCTTCTTCATTTACATGAAACTCGCTTGGATTCTTGGTTGGATCGTATGTCCCGATCTCCTCAATGAACCTTCCATCCCTTGGGGACCTGGCATCTGCTACCACGATTCTATAGAAAGGAGCTTTCTTCTGTCCCATTCTCTTTAACCTGATCTTTACCATTGCTTTTCACCTCCTGGTTTATTTTCTTTATCTATTGTAATCAGGACTTCACCGGAAAAGCCATGCTCCCGGATCTGTTCTGTTACGAACTTTTTCTGGCTGCCATAATAATTCTTATTCTCCTAGCCGCCATATGCAGCGTTCTTATTCTCCTGGCTGCCATATACTTATCTCTTATTATGCCCCATGGGCTTAGCCCAGCCCAAAAGGCAGCTTCATCTTCCCGCGGCGCTTGCTCTTGCCGCCGCCCATCAGCCCAGGGATCTGCTTCATCATCTTCCGTGACTGCTCAAACTGCTTCACCAGGCGGTTTACCTCACTGATATCCACGCCTGCCCCTTTGGCAATCCTGCGCTTCCGGCTGGGATTCAAAACAGAGGGGTTCGCCCGTTCCTTCGGCGTCATGGAATAGATAATGCCCTCAATCCTGGCCATTTTCTTTTCGTCCATGGCATTCTCAATTTCAGCAATCTGGCTGCTGTCAAACCCAGGCATCATCTGCAGCATGCTGGCAATGCCGCCTAATTTCTTCATCTGGTTCATGGACTCCAGATAATCGTCAAAGCCAAACTCTGCCTTACGCATCTTCTGTTCCAGCTCTTTGGCCTTCTCTTCGTCAATGGTTTCCTGCGCTTTTTCAATCAGCGTCAGCACATCCCCCATGCCTAAAATACGGTTTGCCATACGGTCTGGATAGAACTGCTCCAGATCAGACAGCTTCTCCCCCATACCCACATACAAAATTGGCTTGCCGGTTACAGAACGGATCGACAATGCTGCCCCGCCCCTGGTGTCGCCGTCCATTTTGGTCAGCACCACGCCGTCAATCCCAATCTGCTCCTGGAAGGAAGAAGCCACATTTACAGCATCCTGCCCCGTCATGGCATCCACCACCAGAATGGTCTGGTGTACCTCTACCTGCTCTTTGATTTCCTGCAGCTCATGCATCATGTCCTCATCCACATGGAGCCGCCCGGCGGTATCTAAGATCACTGCCTGGAATCCATTCGCCTTAGCATGCTCAATGGCCGCTTTGGCAATATTAACAGGCTTGTGGCTGTCTCCCATGGAAAACACTTCTACACCCTGCTTTTCCCCATTGATTTGAAGCTGCTGGATGGCTGCCGGACGGTACACGTCACAGGCTGCCAACAAAGGCTTCTTGCCCTTTTGCTTCAGCTTTCCGGCAATCTTGGCCGTCGTGGTAGTCTTACCTGCGCCCTGAAGGCCTGCCATCATGATTACCGTAATCTCATTGCCTGGCCGTAAAGCCAGTTCTGTGGTCTCAGAACCCATCAGGGCGACCAATTCTTCATTTACAATTTTTATGACCATCTGCCCTGGGTTCAGGCCGTTCATTACATCCTGCCCCACTGCCCGTTCCTGGACAGACTTTACAAACTGCTTCACTACCTTAAAGTTGACATCTGCTTCCAGCAATGCAAGCTTTACTTCCTTCAATGCCGTCTTCACATCCGCTTCCGTCAAAAGCCCTTTGCTCCGTAAAGATTTGAATACATTCTGTAATTTTTCGGATAAGCTGTCAAATGCCATACTTTCCTCCAATCTATACTTCCCTTGCCTATCTATAGTTCAAACTGCCCCGCCCTTACAGCTCCTGCAGCACCTCATTGGAAATAGCCGCAATTTCTGCCATCACAGTATCATTTCCCTGCTCCTGGCAATCCTGTGCCAAGGTGCGGATCCTAGTGATCTTCTCCTTTGTCCTGAGGAAGCGTTCCAGTAAGTGGAGCTTTTCCTCGTAACCTTCCAGAATCCTGTCGCAGCGCTTCACCAGGTCATGGACGCCCTGACGGCTGATCCCCGCTTCCTGGGCAATCTCGCTTAAGGAAAAATCATTTAACACAAAATCCTCATAGACACTCCTCTGGTGCTCCGTCAAAAGCTCCCCATAGAAATCGTAAAGGTATGTCTGCATCACTATTTTCTCCATATCCAATCACCTTTGGTATCATACTATAAAAAAATAGTGGTGTCAAGTGTTTTTTCTTTACGAACCTTTGTTCGTATTTCTCCGTCTTGTGTTATCACTGTTTATTTCAATACTGCTGCCTGATAGGATACTTTTATCATGGTCTATCTTTTTCCGTCTTCCTTCTCAAATTTGTCACAAAATTGTCACAGCTATTATGATATTCTGACCGTCTGCGCCACCGCCTCCTGCTCTTTCTTTTTATCCTCTGTCAGATGCGTATATGTGTCCAGTGTCACAGACGTAGAAGCGTGTCCAAGGTTCTGGCTCACAATCTTCACATCAGCCCCGGCAGAATAAGCAAGGCTTGTACTATGTATGCCGAGCCATGTGGGGACAAAAATTCTCAATCTTTTCTGTATGGTTTTCTTCTGCGTCCTTGTTGTGCCGCTCCACAATCCTTTTTATCAGTTCCCGGAATCCCGGCTCATTCCATACATTCCCGGATGTATTCACAAACAGAAAGCCGGATATCTGCCCCCCGGATATTCCCGGAATCATCCACATAAGGCAATTTTGCAGCAGGGGGAACATTCTGCATTTTCAGCTTCAGGAGCGTTTTTCTCACTACGCTATTCATTGCAACGCTGCGGATAGACGTTTTGCTTTTGGGAGAAGCCACCGCCATAGTAAAGCCGTAATCTGCTTTTTCTGTACCTATTTACCGTTTTATTAATGGTTATGGTATTCTCTTTGAAATTCACATCATCCCACGTCAGCGCCGCCATTTCTCCGATTCTCATACCCAAATTAAACAAGATAACAAACGCCGGATAACTGTATGAATACCGCTCACTATTCTTTACATAGCGCATAAACAAATTGCTTTTTCCCGATAGTGTTCTTGATGTATGTGTTGTAATACGACTTATAATTTGTGCAAGTTGTGGCTTTCCTGCCGCTCTTTGCAAATGTTTCCATCCAAAAATCAAAGTAGGCATTCAATGTCATTCTGGCATTTCTGGTATTCAGCTTGTTGCCCCGGTCAATCCTGCACAGCAAATCATTTTCCTGTTTCCGCAATTCCACCAGATCAGGAGCGGTAATTGTGATGCGCTCGCCGTCAATCATCTTTCGGAACATATACCGTTTATTCTTTGAATCGTAGTATTCGCCAGTTTTGAAATTCCTGCCCTGGTTGTCTTTCCTCTTTTCTGCCATAATAAGCACCGCCTTTCTATAATGTGGGATAGGGCAGCAGTCCTATAAGCTGCCACCCACGCCCTTATTACCTTACCTGAAAATCAATACTGCTGCCTGAATGATGTTCCCGGCCAGTGAGATAATCAATGCCACCCTGCACCGCCATAACTTCCTTTTTGCCATGTCGATAATCTCTGTTGCAAGGTTCTTTCCCTCTTTTTTCTTTGCTCTTAATTTCATGATAACTGCCCCCTCCCATTCCAGCTTTCCACTTCCCAACAGATAACCCATAGCGATATGAACCGCACAACCTCTTTTTCCGGCAGATTGTTATAATAAAGCGTGTCTTTGTTGCTCCATATTGCAAGCTGGTACTCTGCTACTGTAATCTTTTCACAATACAGAACGTGCATTTGCATAGCAGATGATAGTTCGTCAAAGGTGCATTTTATTAAATCTATTTTCTTTGAAATCCCCTCTTTACTTTCTGAGGCAGCAGGTTTATAATACCTGCATACCCTGATTTTGCTAAATTTCCGGGTTACTCGCTCCTATCGGTATTTGCAGTACTGGTAGGGGCATTTTTCTTGTAACGGCTCTGTATATCATCAGCCATTTTCATAATCTCGTAGTGCTGCCTAATAAATTCCGGGCTATTCACTCCAAGACGCTTTTCCTCTGCGGCTGTCAACGCCGCCATATCATCCAGTGATAGCATATCCCACCGCCTTATATTGCTATGTTAATCAGTGCGCCCCGGCTCTCTTTATAGGCATAACCGCCAATAATCTGCATCAGGGTAACCTTTGCCTGAATACCCATGTCAAGCACTTTGGAAAGTTCCCTTGCAAGCCCTTTGGGGATATATCCAATTATGGTACGTCTGGAAATCGGCTTGATATGTACAACAATCTGAATGGCGTTACAATCAAACTTATTTTCCTTTTCTCTTTCCAGTGTAACGGTCAAATCCTCCGGCTTGAACTGCTGCAGGAACGCCAGCCGCTCTTGTCTGTTCTCAAACGTGGTTCCGGCGGCTCTCACTGTCATTGACAGCTTTACCCTCTGCCATGCCTTTTTAAAGGCTTCTTTGAGAGAGTACCCGGCTTTCCGTAACTGGTTAGCCATAGCGCAAACTGTTTTTCTTACTTTGGTAATCTGTTTCACTTTGTGTACCTCCTTCATTTGATACATTAAGCATAACCCATTTTGGGTTACTTCTTAACCTTTTTATAATATCTTTTTTATTATTTTTATCCTGTTTAGATTAACGAATAACCTTTTTTATATTATAATAGTGTTATCAAATAGAAAGAGAGGTGCATAATGGCTATAATTTATAAAGACAATGAGCAAATCTTAATTGAGATAAAAAAGGTAATGCTCGAAACCAAAACCACTCAAAGAGAAATAGCTGATAAACTCGGCATCAAACCACAAGGACTTACTAAAATGTTAAACAAAAAAAATTTTGGCTTTGAAGATGCTCAAAAAATACTAGCTACTATGGGTTATGATTTAGTGATTGATTTTAAACAGGCAACGGAGGAAATCTAATTATGGAAAATGGTCTAAGCAAAACCCGATTGTATAATATTTACTCCGGCATGAAACAGCATTGTTACAATCCAAACAGTCAGCCGTACCCCTTATATGGTGGAAGAGGAATTACAATTTGTGATGACTGGTTAGGAGATAATGGCTTGCAAAACTTCTTTGAATGGTCTTTTAGTCACGGTTACAATGAAAACCTGACTATTGACCGTTTAGACAGTAACAAAGGTTATTCTCCTGATAATTGCCAGTGGATAACCGCTTCCGAAAATAGTAAAAGGGCAAATCCAAGACAGAAAAAAAGTTCAGTACAGCAGTCCGGCATCCGTTATGACAAATTGTTTAAGCTGCTGGAAGAAAAAGGATGGACAACCTATAAAATTCGCAAAGAAAAACTGATAGGTCAAGGCACATTGACAGCCCTGAAAAATGGAACTGGTGGGCTTGACAGTAAAACCATATCCCGGCTTTGTGAAGTTCTTGACTGTCAGCCGGGGGATTTAATGGAGTACGTGCCGGACAACCAAAAGCAGGAATGACCGCCGCCCATGCTCCGGCTTATCAGGTAACGGAAATGTCCATGTGTAGTTACTGCATATTTTCCAATAGTAACCACACAATGAGATTATACCGTGTGTCCGATATTCGTACCGACAACTATATTGTTGTGAGTGGCAGCAGGACAACCGCTCCATTCATCATTCAGGAAGAATGAAACGCACTGGCAACCAAAAGGTTGTGGCCGCCACCATTCAGAACCGCCCTAGCAAGGCTCTATTTGCCCCATACAGGGCTTGTACTGCCTTGAATGATAGGGAAGCCCCACGCCGTTACAATCCAAAATAGGGGCTTGTGGCGTGTTGCTGTTGGTATTCTGAAAAGTGGAAAGGGGGCTTTAGCAACTTTTAAAAATACACTCAACGCAATCTTGCTCCCGGAAAATTCCGGGTACTGGCCGGGCGGTTCTGTGTTTTGGTAACGTCTGATAAAAAGCAAGACGGCAGCAGGACAGCGCACTTTTACGCTTTCCCCATTTGTGGGGATTCCCTTAATTTCCTGCTGCCAGTCTGCATACTTTCCTGGTATCTGCATATAATATCTACGTAAAATACGTATATTTTTTGTGTTTTCCTCTTGATAATACGTAAAATACGTGTTATTATATGATTGTAAGGAGGAAACATACATGAGATTCAGAGAAGCCGACCGGATGCTAAAGGATGATGGATGGTATGTGTCAGACATAAGCGGCTCACATTACCAATACAAACACCCAACAAAGCCCGGAAAAGTAAGCATCCCGAATCATCCCGGTGACATCCCGAAAAGTATTGTTAAATCCATACGCAAGCAGGCAGGGCTATAACAAGCCCCTGCCCCTTGCAAAAATATAGATTACACGGAAAGGAGCAATGATTTATGAATTATGTATACCCGGCTGTTTTCTATGAGGAAGAGGGCAAAATATCAGTCATTTTCCCCGATTTGGGAAACCTCGCAACTTTTGGGGATAATGTGGCGGACGCTATGCGCATGGCTCAAGATGCCTGCGGCCTGCATCTGTTTACTGCCCTGCGTGACGGCGACCCCCTCCCGGCTCCCAGTTCATTAGGCGAAATCAATCCTGCTGCCATCCTGAAAGAATTTGAAATGGAATCCGCTGCGGAAAGCGCTTTCGTCAATATGGTACTGGTGGATATGACCGAATACGCAAGGCAGCACAGTGACAAGGCAGTAAAAAAGACTTTAAGCATCCCCATGTGGCTGAATACTCTTTGTGAGGAAAAAAGCATCAACTTTTCAAAAGTATTGCAGGATGCCTTATTGACAAAAGTACAATCGCTATGACTGGCAGCAGCCCAAAACAGAATATGCTTTACCTGATAAGAACACCGCCCCGACACTCGCCAAAAGTACAAGGGCGGTTTTCTCTGTCTATTCACGTTTTAAAAGCCTATTTTCGCATTTTATCCCCCTACCCTTAATTTTACCCTTTCACCATTTCAAGCCGAATTTGCCCCTCTGCAAGCCCTACTACAAGGCATTTGAAACTGTTTCTGCCATGTGCTCATTCCTTTTCTTGACTATCTTCCCATACATCATCGGCCACCGCATTTAAAGCGTCCATGAAGTTGTCCTCTGCTTCTCCCTCCGGCTGGCTGTCCTTATTCTTGCTTTCCACCTTTACAATCTCCAAGATACCTCGCTATCCGCCATGACAACAGCCTTTACCGTGTTCCTTGATACACCGTTTGCTTTTGCGGCAGCGTTAAAACTCCCCAGTTCCACATAATCAGCAATTATTTTCTTTTTCTGCCTGTCCGTCAGACGTGCCGCCATATTCATCACCTCTCAAATCCATTACTAAAACACATATTACCATTCAGGTTCCCTGCAGCAGATTTTTAATTATATTTTGCGGCAGCGGAATATAATGTACCCATAGATGTGGACATGAATTTTGACCCCAATCCCATCTTATGGACACTGGAAAATACCTTGATCCCAATTCGTGGACACCAGACAGTACCTCTG
>CAJTDL010000031.1 GCA_910575035.1 Lachnospiraceae bacterium | reverse complement strand
CAAGTCGACATCACAAAAAGTGTAAAATCGACAGAGATTTTTTACATATCTTATTCTTATCAGGAAGTCTTAAATTCCATAGACACAAGATTTTTTACAGCCTCACAGATCAGGTGGTTTATACACAGAACTTGGCACTCCCAGAATTATGTAATTTATACATGGAAAGCCTTTTCAAGCCATTCCGCCTTTTATAACGGTTCTTTGGCAATTTCATAGGCTTTATACCAATCCATGTGGGATGGAAAAGATTTATGCTGTCTGGCTTTTCAGTTCAGCGACATCTATTTTGAGTTTTTGTACTTCTTCCACAAGGTAATTTACTTTTACTTCATAAGCAAGATTCTTATCTGCTGCAGGGATTGCTTTATTGAGTTTGTTTGTGAGCTCAATAAAATTCTCAGCAAGAAGCTGAATGTTTCGGTCGGTGGAATTTTCCACATGCAGCTGCAGGCTGGTCACTCTCTGATCTAATTTTTTTATATCATCTTTCATGTTCTGCATATCAAGTTTCATGTTCTGCATATCAAGTTTCATGCCCTGCATATCGTCCTTCATGTCCTGCATATCGTCCTTCATGCCCTGCATATCGTCCTTCATGCCCTGCATATCGTCCTTCATGCCCTGCATATCGTCTTTCATGTTCTGCATATCAAGTTTCATGCCCTGCATATCGTCCTTCATGCCCCGCATATCGTCCTTCATGCCCTGCATATCGTCCTTCATGCCCTGCATATCGCCTTTCATGCCCCGCATATCAAGTTCCAGATGGTCAAGTTTTTCAAGCTTTTCCATGATTATATCGAATTTCTGGCTGTCTGTCATAGCATCACCCTCCTTTGGATATTACCTTTCAGTATCCTAATTGTAACACATGGAAGGTATAAAGTCTATGCAATTGTCAAGGAACTTTTGTTTTTGGAAAAAACATTTTCTGAAGATGAATATTCAGACTATTTATCAATAGATGCCAATATATCCATATAATTTTGCAGTATATGCATATGGAATTATACAGCGGTTGAAACAGTATATAAGCCATAATAATTTTATTTTTGTATTTTCTATATCGTATGAACAGGCATAATACTTAATAGCCAAAATAATTTTTTTTCATATGCAAAATTTTAGGAAGAATCGTGGAAGAAACCTGTTGTTATGGCAACAGAACTTGCCCGGTTTCATATATTAATAAAGGGCATCTGCGAATGAAAAGATAATTTGGAAAATAGGAAAAGGAATCAATAATTTTCAGAAGGAATTTAACAGACAGGAGAATGAGCAATGGGAAAGTTAGTGATAGATGGAAATAGTGTATATGAAATTGATGAGGAATGCATACGAAGAAAGGAATGCCAGGAGAATCAGCAGGAATTGCAAATGGCGGGGAGAAGGGGGAAAGGAACCGGCATGGAACGAAGGGCAGGGAGAAAGGTAAACCAAAGGCCCAGTAATAATATGGACAGAAACCGCCAGTGGAATTTCTAAAGATTTCCACCTGTGTGTCTGAAATCAGGGCATATCCAACCGCACAGGTGGAAAAATTTTTATGGTATTTATTTGATAAGCTGAAAAATGCTGCCATAAGGAAGAATTGTTCCTTTCTGGCAGTATTTTCCAGCTTCCTTTTGCTTATAAGGCACTTTGGAGCAGCCATTAAAAAGGAACCAGCACGCTTGTGCTGGCTCCTTCTAAAAGATACAATCTGGAATAAAATCCTTGGATTTTTTTGGCCTTATAGCCCATTGCCATGCTTATAGCCCATCGCCAGCCTATTGCCATCCTGCCTGGCAGCAAAGCATGCCGCCAGGCGCATGGCCGTTCTGCTGGCTTCAGAGTCTGTTGCCAGGCTTATAGCTGTTTTTGCTTAGCAGAATCCGCCGCAAAAACCATTGCCGTTGCCATTGCCGCCGCAGCAGCACAGCAACAGGATGAGCCACAGGCAGCTATTGCCGCCGCCGCAGCCGTCGTTGCCGCCGAAGAATCCATTGCCGCAGCCGCCGCAGCAGCTCATCAGGATAATCAGCCAGATCAAAGAGGAGCACCCTCCGTTGTTATTGCTTTCACATCCACATCCACAGTTTGTAGCAGCTAAATCACTCATGTTTTAATCCTCCAATTATTTTGATTACAATGTATCATATGTAGCTAGCTTGTATGTGTTTCTATATCTTTCAAAAAAATTTGTAAGGCCGCCTAATGCCTGTTCCAGTATCTGCTTGTGTATCTTTTGAAAAAGATTTTGTAATGTCAGCACATATCTGTTATAATGCAAAATAGGCAGAGGGTATTTACAGGAAACAGGGAGGCGTGCCTGGTGGCAGGCTTTCCTAGAAACAAGGCAATTATTTTAGGATGTAAGGGAGGTGTGCCATGGATACAGTAGTGATCCTGGATTGTGACAAAAAATGGATAGCGAATTATAAGAGAATGCTGGCGTCTGTGCCGAATCCCATGGACTGCAGGTTTTTCCATAACCCGGAAGATGCTATCCAATTTATGACAGATTATCCGGTGGCAGTGTTGGCCTGTGAGCAGGATATGCCTTTTATGTCAGGGAAAGAAGTATTCGAGATGGCGGATATACTGTCTCCGGATACGGTCAATATTGTAATGACAGAGAATAAGGATGTGGCAAAGACCTTAGAAACCCTTAACAGCAGCCGTGTTTTTCGGCTGATTGTAAAGCCTTTTTTCATGGTAGAGGATATTGAAAAGCCCATCCGGGAGGCGCTGCAGCTATACCATACCGGGAAGCAGGAAGAAGATTTATATGAAAAGAAGAAAATACAGTTAGAGTCCCTGCGCCAAAGGCTCCAGAAGCTTTCCAGTAAGCTGGAGGAAAAAAAGGGACGGTATGCCAGCCTGTCCCAGGCGGCAGAGGGCATTTTTGATGGGAACTTAAGCCCAGGATTTGCAGATTTCAGCCAGGAAGAAAGCGCGTTTGGCCTGCAGGTGTGCGGGGATTTGTTTAAAGAATTTATGCGCTGTTACATATTTGAGAGGCATGGATATCATTACTATGCCCAAACTATGGCAGAGCGTTTCCACCATCCCGAAGGGGGATGTTTGTTCCAGCTGGCCAATGAGATTAATGGGGAAATACCGCAGGGATCAATGTCTGGGATTGGATATGGGATGTTTCTGCTGGGTTATTTATGCCAACAGCTTTTGAAAGGCTATCGTATAGCTATGGCGCTTAAGGAGGAAGATGGCGCTTATATGCTTAAGATCCAGTGCCAATACCCAAAGGAAGGGGATGCATTCCGTATCCAAAGCGGCAATGCCCAGCAATGGATGGGGCATATGGCGGAGAACCTTTTGAAATCCCTGGCGGAACAGATGGCAGGGGCTGTGAAGGAATATGGCTTTGCAGTGCGGCTGAGGTACAAGAAGGAGGAAATACCCTCCGGGTATCCCTGTATGTCCAAAGGGCAGGACAAGAAGGAGGAAATACCCTCCGGGTATCCCTGTATGTCCAAAGGGCAGGACAAAAAGGAGGAAATATGAATGAAGTGATTATGGGGCTTTATGAGATTGAGGAGCAGGCTGGGAAGATTATGGAGGAATCCAATATGCGCCGCCAGGAGATTTCTGAGGGATACCACAGGAAAAGGGAGCAGGCGGCAGCGGAGCTGAAGGCGGAGATGGAAGGAAGGCTTACCATCCTGCGTTCTCAGCTGGAGGAACAGAAAGCAGAGGAGATTGCCCAGCTTACCCAGCAAAGCCAGCGGCAGATCAAGGCGCTTAATGAGAGTTACCAGAAGAACCTGAATCGCTTTGCCCAGGAGATTGTGGAAAGGATAACGGAACTATGAAAATAGCAAAGGCATTGCCTGTGCCAGAAGGATCATATGCCGGAAATGCAGTCATGGCGGAAGGGGCGGGTATGCCGGAAATAGTTGGAAAGTAGCAGAGGGATAAGCAATGGCAGGAGAATTGTTGCAGTACAGCGGCCTGGTTACAAAAGCCAGGGCGATGCATGGCAGGCTGCTGAAACAGGAAGATTTTGAGCGGATCATGGAATTTCAGACGGTGGCAGAGACTATTGGTTTTTTGCGGGAGCAGGAAAGTTATGGGAAGATTTATGGCGGCCATGAGGAAATCCAGCACCGGGGACAGGTGGAAGCGCTGATCCATAATTCTATCCTGGAGGATTACCAGAAATTATATAAGTTTGGGAACCGTGAGCAGAAGCAGGCAATGGAGCTGTATTATGGGCAGCTGCAATATAAGGACGCTATTCCCCAAATTGAGGATGGCTATTTTGAGAAGGCCTGGGAGGCAGTTGGGGCATTTCCTGGCAAAAAAATGCGCCTGGTGCTTCGGGAGGTGTTTGGGACGCAGATTGACTGGCTGAACATTATGTGGATGTACCGGAGCAAAATGTTTTTCCATGAGGCACCAGAGGAAACTGCCAAAATATTGATTCCTGCTTTCTATAAGATTAAAAAGGCAGAGCAGAAAAGGCTGCTGGAAGCAGGGCAGATAGAGGAATTTTTGAAAATTCTGGGGAATACGGCTTATTTTAAAGGCAGGGATTCTCTGGTCAGCATGCAGGATGAGGTTTCCTATCGGTATGTTATGCAGAAAATGTATCGGCAGGCCTGCAGGAAATATCCTGCGTCTATGGCGCCTGTGTTTTATTATTTTTACAAAAAGGAGCAGGAGATTGAGCATCTGACCACTGCCTTAGAGGGCATTCGCTATCAGGTTCCAGCTAGGGATATACGGAAGCTGATCTTGCCATAAATCGGCTTTCATGGGCAATGGGCCAGAAGGCGGCTATCATCATGCGGTAAGAAGCTGTAAAGGAATTTCTTGTTACTATTCATGGCTCAGGAATGCGCTGAACTGCGCATTCCGTGAGAACATGATTCAGGAGTGAGGGGCGATTTTTGCGAAGCAAAACCTTAAATATCGCCCTGAATTGTTGCTATGAGCGGCCCCCAGGCCGTGAATAGTAACAATTTCTTGCAGGGAAATGGAGGAAGCGGACTTGGTTGAGAAAATGAAGTTGTTGCACATCACCGGCCCGAAGGGCGATATTGACCGGGTGGTGAATCAGTATTTGAATAAATATGAGATTCATTTTGAAAATGCAATGACGAGCTTGAATAATTTGAAGAATGTGCGGCCTTTTGTGGAGGCGAATTTGTACAAAGAGGCCTTTCAGAAGGGAGAAGAGCTAAAGCAATACTTAGACGCTTCCAAAAAGACGGATTTGGAAGTGACGACGGAACAGGCAAAGGAGATCATCCTTTCTGTCCATAGGGAGCTGTCAGAGGTGGCGGGGCAGCAGGAAGGAATCCAAGAGAAGCTGCGCCAGATCAAGGAATGGATGGTGCAGATTGCCCCGTTTCTGGACTTGGACTTTGAGATTTGCAAGCTGCGGGATTTCCATTTTATTGATTTCCAGTTTGGGAGGATTCGGGTGGAAAATTTCCATAAGCTGGAGCAGTATGTATACCAGAATCCTTATACTCTGTTCTATGAATGCAACAATGACAAGGAATATGTCTGGGGGGTGTACTTTGTGCCCCATACCCATCGGGTGGAATTAGAGGCGGTTTATGCGTCCTTCCAATTTGAGGAGATCCAGATACCAGAGGATTTGGAGGATACTCCAAGGAAGGCCTTTGATAAGGCCAAGGAAAGGCTGGCTGGCTATGAAAAAGAGCGGGAACGGCTCCAAATGCAGGCTGTGGAAACCATAAAGGGCAGGGAGCAGGAGATCCTGGCGGCTTGCGGATGCCTGGATAATTATTGCCGTAATTTTGATATCCGAAAATACGCAGCCTGTACCCAACCCAAAGACAAAGGAGGGGAACAGTATATCCTATATGGCTGGATGGCGGCAAAGGACGCCGCAAAGCTGGAGCGTGATATGGCAATGGATGAGCAGATCAACTGGGTGGAGCAGGAGCCAGGCGATGATGTGGCAGCCAAGCCCCCCACTAAGCTGAAGAATCCCTGGATTTTAAGGCCTTTTGAGCTGTTTGTGGAAATGTATGGCCTGCCTGCCTACCATGAGATGGATCCCACACTGTTTGTGGCGCTGACTTATACCCTGATGTTTGGCATTATGTTCGGAGACGTAGGGCAGGGCGCAATCTTGCTGGTTGGCGGGGCATTGCTTTACAAATATAAGAAAATGCGGCTTGCCGGAATCATTGCAGTGGCAGGCGTCTGGTCTGTGGCCTTTGGCGTTTTGTATGGCAGCCTGTTTGGCTTTGAGGAGGCCATTCCGGCATTGTGGATGAAGCCCAATGAGGACATTATGACAACGCTGATGATTGCCATTGGCTTTGGCGCGGCATTGATTTTGATCGCCATGGCACTGAACATGGTCAACGCTGTCCGGGCCAGGGATTATGGGCGTCTGCTGTTTCACCAGAGCGGGCTGGCAGGCTTGGCGTGCTATGGTTTTGTAGTGGTATGCGCTTTGCTTTTTCTTACAGGACATGCCCTTCCTGCGGCTGCATTGACTGTGGCAGCTGTGGGGATCCCTCTGCTGGCGGTTTTGCTGAAGGAGCCCTTAAGCCGTCTGCTGGAAAGGAAGGAGAAAATTTTTCCAGAGGGCAGCAAGGTGATGTTCTTTGTAGAAGCATTGGTGGAGGGCTTTGATGTGCTATTGAGCTATGCGACCAACACGATTTCCTTTGTGCGTGTAGGGGCGTTTGCCTTGAGCCATGCCGGTATGATGGGCGTGGTAATGACTCTGGCAGGCCTGGAAAAAGGGAATCCGAACTGGTTTGTCATTATATTGGGAAATGCCTTGGTGGCAGGCTTAGAAGGGCTGATCGTGGGGATTCAGGTGCTCCGTTTGGAATATTATGAGATGTTCAGCCGCTTTTATTCTGGTACAGGAAAGCCCTTTGTGGCCTTTCGGGATAAGAAGGGTTAGGGGCAGGAAGTTTGGGAAGATGCAGTTTGGGAAGATGCAGTTTGTGATAGATGAAAACGTAAATTGGCGTTAGGAGGAAAGAAGGATGGCAACGAAAATAATTTTAGCGGTGATCTTATTATGCAGTATCATTATACCAGTAGGCGGGTTTTTGTTGAGTAAGCGGAAAGAAGGCGGCTTTAAGGCAGCGTTGGGATGCAATTTGTTCTTTTTCTTTGGCACATTGCTGGTGGCGGATATTTTGCTGTTCAGCGGAAATGTGCAGGCAGCGGGAGATGCTGCAGAGGCAGCGGCTTCCAGTGTGGACGGATGGCGTTATATGGCGGCGGCATTGTCTACGGGGATTGCATGTATTGGCGCAGGAATTGCAGTGGCCAGTGCGGCCAGCGCAGCCTTAGGGGCTTTGAGCGAGGATTCCAGTATTATGGGTAAGGCTCTGATCTTCGTGGCCCTGGCAGAATCAATTGCATTGTATGGATTGCTGATTTCCTTCTCAATCCTGGGATAGGAAGGAGATCGCGTAAGAGATGAAAATGTTTCTGATTAGTGATAATAAAGATACCTATACGGGGATGCGACTGGCGGGAGTGGAAGGGGTGGTGGTGCATGAGCGCCAGGAATTGAAGGAAGCGCTGGATGCAGTGATCAAGGATAAGGATGTGGGGATTGTGCTACTGACAGAGAAATTTGGGCGGGAATTCCCGGATTTGATTGATCATGTGAAGCTGAACCGGCGAATCCCGTTGCTGATTGAGATACCAGACCGACATGGGACGGGGAGGAAGGAAAATTTTATTACGGATTATGTCAGTGAGGCGATCGGGCTGAAGCTTTAGGGGCGCCCAAAGCGCATAAAACGGAGGAAAGCATGAAAATAAAGGAAAAGATGGAGGTGTTCCGTAAATTTACCATTGAGGTGGCAAATAATGAGAGCGAGACATCCCTGCGGGATTTCCAAAGTTCCTGTGACAGGAAGCTGGAAGCGTTCCGCAAAAAAAGGCAGGCAGAAACAGAGCATAAATTCCAGGTGGAGGAAGCGAAAATCCGCAGGCAGGCCAATCAGGAGATTTCCAGGGAAGTGCTTCGGCAAAAACGCCTTGTGGACAATTGCAAGCGGGAGTGGAAGGATAAGCTGTTAGGGCAGGTGAAACGCCTGCTGGAGGAATATCAGGCAACAGAGGGCTATCAGGAATATCTGACCTCCAAGATCCAGATGGCCAAAAAGGTGGCTGGGGAAGAGGAGGTTATCATATATATCAATCCTTCTGATGCAGATAAAAAAGAAGCGCTGGAAATAAAGACGGGCACAGAGCTGACGGTCAGCGCCATGGATTTTGGCGGCGGGGTACGGGCAGTGATCCGTTCCAGGAATATTTTGATCGACGAATCCTTTGTGACAAAATTAGAGCAGGAGGAGGCCTATCTATGAGTGTGACGGGAACTATATTTGGGATCAATGGGCCGATTGTCACCATAAAGGGAAATCTGGGATTTACCATGTCAGAGATGGTCTATGTGGGGGAGAAACGGTTGGTGGGGGAAGTGATTGGGCTGACAAAGGCTCAGACTACCATACAGGTGTTTGAGGAGACGACAGGGCTGCATCCGGGAGAGTTGGTGGAGGGGGCAGGTAAGGCTATCAGCGTAACCCTTGCGCCGGGGATTATCACAAATATTTTTGATGGGATTGAAAGGCCCCTGCAGCTGATTGGGGAACAGTCCGGGGCATTTATCCCAAGGGGGGTAAACGTGGATCTGCTGGACAGGCAGAAAAAGTGGCAGGCGCGGATCATGATAAAGGAAGGGGATACTGTGAGCGGCGGGATGGTGATTGCCGAAGTGCCGGAAACGCCGGCAATCCTCCATAAAGTGATGGCGCCCCCTGAGGTGGAGGGGGCAGTCCTGTGGGCGGCAGAGGATGGGGCATATACCATTGATGAGGCCTTGGCAGTAGTCCGTACCAAAACAGGGGAAGAAAAGGAATTGACCATGACACAGCAGTGGCCCATTCGGATCCCAAGGCCCATACAGAGGCGTTTTCCAGCAGACCGCCTGCTGGTGACGGGGCAGCGTATTTTAGATACCTTATTTCCCATTGCGAAAGGAGGGACGGCTGCCATACCAGGCGGGTTTGGGACAGGCAAGACCATGACGCAGCACCAGCTGGCCAAGTGGTCAGATGCGGACATTATTATTTATATTGGCTGTGGGGAGCGGGGGAATGAGATGACAAATGTGCTGGAGGAGTTTTCCCAGCTGGTGGATCCCAAGACAGGAAATTTGCTGATGGACCGGACTGCGCTGATCGCTAATACCTCAAATATGCCGGTGGCAGCCAGGGAGGCCAGTATTTATACGGGGCTTACCTTAGCGGAATATTATCGGGACATGGGTTATCATGTGGCCATTATGGCAGACTCCACATCCCGTTGGGCGGAGGCTTTGCGGGAGCTTTCTGGCAGGCTGGAGGAAATGCCAGCAGAGGAAGGGTTTCCGGCTTATCTGGCTTCCAGGCTGTCCGCCTTTTATGAGCGGGCAGGGTATGTGGAGAATTTAAATGGCACAGACGGCAGCGTGACCATTATCGGAGCAGTTTCCCCGCAGGGCGGGGATTTTTCTGAGCCGGTGACCCAGAATACCAAGCGGTTTGTGCGGTGCTTTTTGGCGCTGGATAAGTCTCTGGCCTATGCCAGGCATTATCCGGCCATTAACTGGCTGACCAGCTATACAGAGTATCTGCATGACCTGGAAGGATGGTATGTTGCCAATGCAGGGACGGATTTTGTTGCCTGCCGGAATGAGCTTTTGCATATTTTGACTACGGAGAGCAGGCTGAATGAGATTGTAAAGCTGATTGGAAGCGACGTGCTGCCTGATGACCAGAAGCTGATCTTAGAGATTGCCAGGGTGATCCGGCTGGGTTTTTTGCAGCAGAATGCATTCCATCAGGAGGATACCTTTGTGCCCATTGAAAAGCAGCTGCAGATGATGAAGGTGATTTTATACCTGTATGAAAAATGCAGGAAGCTGGTGGAAATGGGGATGCCAATGGCGCTGCTGAAGGAAGACCAGATTTTTGAGAAAGTCATTGCCATTAAGTATGATGTGGCAAATAAGGAATTGTATAAATTTGACGAGTATCATCAGAGTATAGATGATTTTTATCAAAAGCTGCTGGAAACCAATGCATAGGAGGGCGGATATGTCAATTGAGTATTTAGGGTTAAGTGAGATCAACGGCCCTTTGATTGTGCTGGAAGGAGTGCGGGATGCCTTTTACGAAGAAGTGGTGGAATTTGTGGTAGGGGGCAAAAAGCGCAAAAAAGGCAAGATTGTGGCAGTGGAGGAGGATAAGGCTGTCATACAGGTGTTTGACAATACAGACGAAATGTCTTTGAAAAATACGCATACCAGGCTGAGCGGCCATCCCATGGAGATTGGGCTGTCTTTGGAAATACTGGGGCGGACCTTTAATGGGCTGGGGGAGCCTGTAGATGGCCTGGGCAGGATTAAGCCAGAGGCGGTGCGGGATGTGAATGGGCTGCCATTGAATCCCTGTATGCGGGAATATCCCAGGAATTATATTCAGACAGGGATTTCTGCCATAGATGCGTTAACTACCTTGATCCGGGGGCAGAAACTGCCGATATTTTCAGGGAATGGGCTGCCCCATGACCAGCTTGCGGCGCAGATCGTGGAACAGGCGTCCCTGGGGGAAGAATCAAAGGAACAGTTTGGGATTGTATTTGCGGCTATGGGCGTAAAATATGATGTGGCGGAATTTTTCCGCAGGAGGTTTGAGGACAGTGGGGTCAGCTCCCATGTGGCTATGTTTTTGAACCTGTCCAACGACCCGGTAGCAGAGCGCCTGATCACGCCGAAGGTGGCGCTGACGGCGGCAGAATACCTGGCTTTTGAGAAGGGGATGCATATTTTGGTAATCCTGACGGACATGACTTCCTTTGCGGAGGCGATGCGTGAGGTGTCTGCTTCCAAAGGGGAGATTCCAAGCCGGAAGGGATATCCAGGGTATTTGTACAGTGAGCTGGCGGCGCTGTATGAGCGTGCCGGGATTGTGCAGGGGAAGGAAGGGAGCGTGACCCAGATCCCTATTTTGACCATGCCGAATGACGACATTACCCATCCCATCCCAGATCTGACCGGATATATAACAGAGGGGCAGATCGTATTGGAGCGGGCGCTGCATCAGAAAAACGTCTATCCGCCCATCAATGTGCTGCCCTCCCTTTCCCGCCTGATGAAGGATGGGATCGGGGCGCAGTATACCAGGGAAGACCATCAGGATCTGGCAAACCAGCTGTTTTCCTCTTATGCAAGGGTGGGGGAAGCCCGTGACCTGGCCAGTGTCATCGGAGAGGATGAGCTGTCAGGGACAGATAAAAAGTACCTGCAGTTTGGGGCACGGTTTGAGCAGGAATTTGTGGCTCAGGGGGCAGATGAGAACCGCACCATTGAGCAGACGCTGGATATTGGCTGGGAACTTCTGCATATTTTGCCAAAGGAAGAGCTGGATCGGATTGATACAAAGATTTTAGCGAAGTATTATACCTGACCCGGGGATGGGAGTGGATTTCGTTTGCGGGAAAATGGGGCAGCATAAGTAAGGAGATGTGGAAAAGTATTATGGCTCACAAAAAAGATTTGCAGGATGTAGGGGGCTTTTGGAATGTTTCACGGAAAAGGCGGGTACTGCAGATATTGGTGTTTTGTATCCTTGCTTGTGGTGTGGCTGCCTGGCAGTGGGGAGGGCAGATGCAGCCTGCCAGGAATGGAAAGGTAAAAGAGGTTAGGGCAGAGGGGAAGAAAGGGAAAAAAGAAAAGAAGAAACATAATAGTAAAAAGAAAAATAATAAAAAAAAGAAAAATAAAGATAAAGAAAAAAAGGTTCTGGGACTAAAGGAAGAAAAAGTAGACATCCGGATACCAGGGCTGAAAAAACGTTATAAGTTTGTCTTTCTCTCTGACTTGCATATCCTGGTAGAAAATAAAGAGGTTTCAACAGAGAGCTTAGAGGAGGTGCGGGCGCGGCGTGAGCTGTTTTGCACGGAAAAGGGAATGTATTCCGCAAGGCTTTGGAAGAAACTGCCGGATTTTATCAATTCCCTGGATGTGGATGCTGTTTTGCTGGGAGGGGATATGGTGGATTATGCCTCTACGTCTAATCTGAAATGCTTAAAAAGGGGGATAAAAAAAATCAAAGCGCCTGTGGTGTATGTAAGGGCAGACCATGATTACGAGCCTTTCCACTGCAGGGGGCTGAGCAAAAAGAAGATGAAGCGGCTCCATCAGTCTATGGATGGGTATCCTGGGATTTCCCTGTTGGAATTTGAGGATTTGTGCATTGTAGGAATTAATGACAGCACAAAGCAGATCTCCAAAAAACAGTTAAAGCAGATCCAGAAGATTTTTGCAAAAGAAAAGCCAGTGATCCTGCTGACCCATGTGCCGTTAAATTCCCTTGTGGACACCAGCCTGGAGAAGGCGTCGAAGGAAGCCTGGCAGAGCCGTGCCCTGGTATGGGGAAAAGGATGTTACTACAAACCCAATCAATATACCCGGAAATTCCTGAAGCTGGTATACGGGAAGAAAAGCCCCGTAAAGGCCGTGCTGGGAGGGCATTTGCATTTCTCTTGGGAAGGGAAGCTGGCCAAAGGTATACTTCAGCATGTGTTTTCGCCTGCATATACAGGGAGCATGGGAATTGTCACAGTAGATGGAAAATAAAGGCCCTGGAAGCAGCGGATAGAAAGGAGTGGGAGAACGGATGGATCCGAATACATTTCCAACAAAAGGAAATTTAATACTTGCCAAAAACTCCCTTGCCCTGGCAAAGCAGGGCTATGAGCTGATGGATAAGAAGCGGAATATCCTGATCCGTGAATTGATGGAATTGATAGGGCAGGCGACGGATATCCAGAAGGAGATTGACATGACTTTTACCAGCGCTTATCAGGCGCTGCAGAAGGCAAATATCCAGATGGGGATCCATGAGGTGGAGTCCTTAAGCAAAAATGTGCCAGTGGAAAATTCCATCACCATTAAGCGGCGTAGTGTAATGGGGACAGAAATCCCAAAGGTAGAGTATGAGAAAAAAGAGCTGAAGCCCACCTATTCCTTTTATGGGACGAAAATGTCCCTGGATGAGGCCTGCCAGAAATTTGAGAAAGTAAAAGAGCTGGCCATACGGCTGGCGCAGATTGAGACTTCCGCATATCGGCTGGCTTATAATATCAAGAAAACGCAAAAGCGCGCCAATGCCCTGCAGAATATTACGATCCCTAAGTACGAAGCGCTTACAAAGAGCATTCAGGGCTCCTTGGAGGAAAAGGAGCGGGAGGAGTTTATCAGGCTGAAGGTAATCAAAAGGATGAAAGGGAATGGATAATAATGGGAACAGTGGAGAATAAGCAGAGGATACCTGCTTTTGAAGTGATAAATGAGGTAAAGAAGGCGGTTATCGGGAAGGATTTGTGCATTATCCAGGCAATGGCGGCAATCCTGGCAAGAGGGCATATCCTGTTAAACGACATTCCAGGGGTGGGCAAAACCAGGCTTGCCATGGCTTTGTCAAAGGCTATGTCTTTACAGCATAACCGGGTGCAGTTTACACCAGATGTCCTGCCCTCCGACCTGACTGGCTTTTCCATGTATCAAAAAGAGACAGGGAAGTTTGTCTATCAGCCAGGGAGCATAATGTGCAACCTGCTGCTGGCAGATGAGATTAACCGCACTTCCCCCAAGACCCAGTCAGCGCTTTTGGAGGCGATGGAAGAACAAATGGTGACCGTGGACGGCATTAGCCACCCTGTCCCATCCCCTTTTATCGTGATCGCGACCCAGAATCCCTTTGGGAGCGCCGGAACCTGGATGCTGCCGGAAGCGCAGCTGGACCGCTTTATGGTTTGCCTGCAGTTGGGTTATCCAAATATAGAGGACGAGATTGACATTTTAAAAGGAAAACAGAACCAGGAAGAAGCCCAGGCGGTAATTTCCACAGAAGAACTGCAGAAAATGCAGGAAGAGGCAGATTGGACCCATGTGACAGATGAGGTTTACCGCTATGCCGGGGGGCTGGTTAGGCAGACCCGGAACCATCCAATGATTGATTTGGGTATCAGCCCCAGGGGCGCCATTAACATCGTACAGATGGCAAAAGCTATGGCCTATCTGCGTAAACGGAAGTATGTGGTGCCAGAGGACGTGCAGGATGTGTTCCTCCCAGTCTGTAACCACCGCTTAATGCTGAATGCCAAGGCCCGGGCGGCAAATATGGGCGCAGAGCAGATTTTAAAGGAAATCCAAAAATCCGTTCCTGTGCCGAGGGCATTATGAGTAAGCCCAAGTGCCAAGGGCATGGTGGGAAATGCCGCATTGTGCCAAAAGAAGCGAAGCAGGCTGGCTGTTTCCTGGTTACTATTCATGGCTTAGGGATGCGCTGGACTGCGCATTCCGTAAGAACATGATTCAGGAGTGAGGGGCGATTTTGATATGTTGTTGATGCAGATGCAATACGGCCTGTAATGCCTAAAAGGAAGGAGGGCGGCATGAGGAATCTTTTATTGTATATGGTGGGGACTGGCGGCGTAATTTATCTGGCAGTCCTTTATAATAGCCGTGGGCTCCTGGCGTTGGGAGCAGTGCTGTTTTTGCTGTCGCCGATGTTTCTCTATGCCTTGCAGCATGTGGGGCAGAGGATGGAATGTGCCCTTTACTTTTCACCTGTGCCCAATAAGGCGGGAAAATACCAGGTTTGCCTGGAGGTAGAAAATCAAAGTACCCTGCCTGCCCCGCACCTCTATGCAAAGGCTCTGCTGAAGCAGGCAGCCACAGGGCGTACCTGTAAGGTAAGGCTCCATGGAAAGGCAGGCGCTGGGCAGGCAGTCCGGTTGGAAGGGGAAGTGGAACGGCTGGGATTTGGCCTGTGGCAGATTGAGTGTAATAGCTTGTATTGTTATGATTGGCTGGGGCTGTATCGCTTTCGCAAGAGATTAGGAGAAAGGCAGCAGGCCACATTATTTCCGTCATGTTATGAGACTACGGTTAAGGCAGGGGTGCGCACCAGGCTTTTTACGTCAGACAGTGATGTGTACCACCCTCAGATTGGCGGAGATGACCCTACGGAAATTTTAAAGCTGCGGGAATACCAGAAGGGGGATCGACCCAGCCATATCCACTGGAAGCTTTCCGCCAAAAGTGGCAGCCTGACCGTGGCAGAAATGGGGCTTCCCATTGGCTGTAATGTGGTGTTTTTCTTGGATGCAGAGACAGAAAAAATGGACAAGATCCCATTGGATGTATTTTGGGAAGTGTGCAATACGGTTTCCCAGGAAATGCTGCGGCAGGAGTGCGCCCATTATCTGGTTTGGTATGGGAAAAAGGATCAAAGGCTCCACCGTAAAGCCATCCGGAGCCTGGAGGATTTGATGGGTTTTTGGGAAGAGGCTTTGGGCTTTTCCATGGGGCGCTGTGATTTTACAGAAGCCTATGGGAGCCAGTTTAAAGGAGAGGCCTATGCTTCTGAGATTTCCTGGAGCCAGGAGATGGAGCTTTCCTGCAATGGGAAACTGTTGACAAAGGTTACGCCGGCAGATGTGGAAAAGCAATTGCTGGAAACAGAATTGGTATTGTAAGGGGGGAAGATGGAACGAGAAAATACATGGCAGGAACTATACTGGGGAATGTGCCAGTTTCTGGTGCTGGTTGGCATGTTCCTTTGCCTGCGTAAGCTATTGGAGCCCAGCGTAAGCCTGGGGGTTTTGGGAATGGCTGCCGCAGTGCTCCTTGCAGTGGCAGGGGTTATGAGCTTGGGGAAACTAGAAAAGCTTGTGGCTTGCCTGCTTTTTTTGGCTTTCCAGTGTTTTGTGATTGCCGGATACCAGGGATATATGGTGATTGGCATGAAAGCCATAGGCAACCAGCTTCTGGAAATGGTGAATTACCACTATCGGACAGAATATCTGCTCTGGTATCTGGAGGCGGAGGAGCCAGGAAAATCCTTATGTTTTCTTATGCTATGCGCAATCCTGGGCTTTTTGGAAATTCTGGTTCTGCTGACAGCCTGGGGAAGCAAAAGGAAGCTGGCTTCCCAGGCACTGATACCGTTTTTATTGATTGCCGCAGTGCTTTCTCTGGGAAAAGGCCCCTCCACCGCTGGGACAATCCTGATTCTATCCGGCTTGGTTGCAGGCCAGGTGGAAATCACTGGAAAGGGGGCTGTCCCCCTGGGCGCTGCCGTCTATATAAGCCTGGCTATCGGTATCCTGTTTGCCAACAGCCCTATGGCGGGACAGCTTTTGGCGGGAAGCCACGATTCCTGGCTGAAACGGCAGCTCCATTTTGAGGATTTTATGCTGGATACCCTGGAGCAGTTTACAAATATACGCCTGTTTGCCAATGCTGGCGCCCAGCCGGAGTACCGCCTGGAAAATGGGGAGCCGGACATTACCGGCCGTGAAGCTTTCCAGATCACACTGGACAGGCGCCCCAGGGAGAACATCTATCTCAAGGGCTTTGTAGGCGGAGACTATGAAAACGGCAGATGGAAAAGCGTGTCCAAGCAGGAATTTTCTGATTGGGCGCAGCAGCAGGGCTATTCCAGCGAAGAATATCAGCAGCTAGTTCGGGAATATCCTTATGATATGGTAAAGAGGGACTTGTCTCTTTATTACTCCAGGGAGAATAAGGTAAATCTGAAGCTAAGGAGATCCACCAGAGGCTACTCCCTGGTTCCGTATTTTTCAAAAATCCCTGCAGGCCAGGAGCAGGAGGCGGACGGCTCCCTGTCTCCCTTGAAGCAGAGGGAATTCCAATGGCAGAGCTACCTTTACCTGGAGGACTGGATCAGGCTTTTGGAGAATAATATGTTTATGATGTATCCAGAGGAGAGCGGCATAAGGAAAACCCTGTCCACTTATAAATCCTATGCCTATCAGTCCTATACCCGCCTGCCCGCAGAGGGCCTTGAAAGGCTTCAGCTATATGCCATCCAGGAAGAAAAGGATATGCCAGGCATTACTTATGAAATAAAAAACTTTACAGGAGAGGTCCTAACATTGCCTGTGGATGGCATGGTAAATGCAGAGACTGAGAAAAAAATACGGCTTGTGCAGGAACTTTTGTGGAAAGATACCCAATATAGCTTTGGCCTGGAACGTGTTCCGGAGGGAGAGGATTTCGCGCAATTTTTTCTTTTGGATCAGAAAAAAGGCTATTGTACCCATTATGCCACAGCCGGCACGCTGCTGCTGCGGATGTACGGGATACCAGCCCGTTATGTTATGGGATATTTAGTGCTGCCCTCAGATTTTAAAGAAAATGGGGACGGGACTTACACCGCAGCAATTACCGACGAACGGGGCCATGCCTGGACAGAGGTGTTCCAGGAAAATGTGGGATTCTGCCCAATTGAGATGACGCCCCCTTCCTATGGCCAGATGCTGGAGAGCCTAACGGCAGGCCAGGATCTGAAGTCAGCCCTGGAAGGGAAGGAAGCCCAGACCCAGGAAGATGGAAACGAAAAAGAGCATAAGGTAAAGGAACAGAAAAAGGAAGAAAGCCAAAAGGAAGCAAAAAAGCAGAAAGAAAAAGCAGAGGCAGATAACGGTATATGGAATAAGGCATTGGCGGTTGGGAGAAAGACGGCTGTTTTCCTGGCAGCCTTCACAGGCGCTGCAGGACTCTTTGCGGCAGCGCTTTCCTATATAAGGAAGCGCCGGATGCAAAGGAGAAAAGAAGCGTTCCAGCAGCCAGACCGGGCAAAGGCTGTGCGGGCTATGAGCTATAGGATGGCAAGGATTCTGAAGGCCTTAGGCTGCCAGCGTAAGGAAGGGATGGGTGACTGGGAATATTGCGTCTGCCTGCAGGATGTTATGCCAGAGATGGAGTGGGGGCCAGCCATGGAGATTTTACAGAAGGCAGCTTTTTCACCCCAGGGAATTGCAGAAAAGGAGTATCAGGCGGTATGGAGGATGTATAAACAATTGGAGGAAAAATTGCGCCAAGAGAAAGGAAAGGGGTGGAAGTGGCTTTTTGATATTTGGGAATAAGATGGGATTTTTGCAACCTTTACAGATATATAAAAAAAATGTAAAATCCTTCCTGCAATTATATTAAGAAAATATGAAATAAGGGTCAAATTCTTGCAGTTAAGCTATTTCTGTCGTATAATGGCAAAGTAGGTCTTCTGAGGGAAGGAAAGACAGAATACAATGGGAGGAAGGCCTGCCCAAAGCTTTAAGAAGCATTTGCAAAGGCTTCTGGCAGGCTGCTTCCAAACATAAAAAAATGGCTTCCATAAACGGCTGCTACGGAAACCAATACAGGAGTAAGCTCCTTGGGGATTATAAATATTAATATGAAAATAAAAAAATCGGGGTAACAGGATTCGAACCTGCGACCTCACGGCCCCCAGCCGTGCGCTCTAGCCAAGCTGAGCCATACCCCGAATTTTTTTTATTATACCATGGAGGTGAGGAAAAATCAACCATAATTTAAAAAATTTTATTAATAATTTCATAGAATGGGTGACCATTCACTCTTGAATCATGTTCTCACAGAATGCGCTGGACTGTGCATTCCTGAGCCATGAATAGTAACGAAAACAATTTTACTTTAAGGGAAATGGAATTATAATATAATTCATTGCCTGTATTTTTTTAGGTGTATAAGCATACATTTTTAAAGGCAGGAACAGAAAGGAACTCCCAAAAGAAGGGGGATTGTGGGTTTCTTGATGGGATGGCAAGAATAAGGAAATAACATTAGATAAGAGGAAAGGCAGTATCATGAAGACGATAAAAAAACTTGACAGAAAAAAAATATGTATTTTGGCGGTAGTAGGGCTATTCCTGCTGCTTTTTGCGGTGTATTTAGTAGTTGCAAATTATTTCAATAACCGTTTTTTGTTTGGCACCATTGTGAATGGGAAGGATGTGTCCTGTAAGACAGCCGAAGAAGTAGAGCGCATGATCGCTTCAGAGGTTGATGGGTATCAGATTAGGATTGTGCCCCGGGAAGGGGAGGAGGAATTCCTGACAGGCGATGATGTGGCTCTGACGACGGTATTTGACGGCACATTGCAGAAGAAATTGACACAACAGAATGTGTTTGCCTGGCCAGCCTCTTTATTTAAAAAATCGGCTATCCAGGTAGAAGCTATGGTGGATTTCAACCAAAAGCTGCTAAAGGAGGCGGCGGGGAAACTGGAGGTGCTGGATAAGTCCCATATGCGGGAGCCGCTGGATGCTACGGTATCGGAGTATTTGGATAAAGAAGGGTATAAAATCCTGCCAGAGGAAAAGGGGACAGTTGTAAAGGAAAAGCGGTTCCTCAAAAAGCTGGGGCAGGCAATCCTGAATCTGGAGGGCAGCTTTTCCGTGGAAGATGCAAAATGCTACAAAAGCCCCAAATATACAAAGAAGTCCAAGGAGCTGAAGGAACAGGTGAAGACAATGAATAAGTATGTGGGGGCAGCCATTACTTATGATTTTGGGGATAGCCAGGAGGTTTTGGACGGGAGTATTATCAGCCAGTGGATTTGTGTAGATGACCAGAGAGTGGTAAGCGTTTCAGATGAGAAGATCCGGGAATACGTCGCAGGCTTGGCTGAAACTTATAATACAGCTGGCAAATCAAAATCATTGAATTCCTCTTATGGGACAGAAGTGACAGTCAGCGGCGGCGATTATGGCTGGAAGATTGATCAGGAGCAGGAAGTGGCAGCCCTTACAGAGAATATCAGGAATGGGGAGTCAATGACCAAGGAGCCGGCTTATGCCCAGACGGCTAACAGCAGGGGCGGCAACGATTACGGGGATACATATGTGGAGGTAAACCTGACGGCACAGCATCTGTTTTATTATAAAAATGGCGCCTTGGTGGTGGAATCCGACTTTGTATCAGGAAATGAATCCAAGGGGTGGAGCACTCCGGCAGGAGCCTTTGGCCTGTATTACAAGCAGAGGGACAAAACGCTGCGGGGAGAGGATTATGCTACGCCTGTATCCTTTTGGATGCCTTTTAATGGAGGTGTGGGGTTTCATGACGCTACCTGGAGGAGCCGGTTTGGCGGCAGCGATTATATACGGAATGGCTCCCATGGATGCGTGAACCTTCCATATAATGTGGCGAAGACGTTATATGAAAATATTGAGGCAGGATGTGCTGTGTTGGTATATAAGAGCCAGGGAACAGAAGGCATAGCAGCCAAGGCCCAGGAGGAACAGGCCCAGAGAGAGGAACAGGAACGGGCGCAAAGGGCTGCCCAGGATCAGGCGGCAGCGGTAATCCAGCTGATTGATGCCTTGGGTGAGATTACATTGGAAAGCAGGGATGCAGTGGCCAATGCCAGGAATCAGTTTGAGGCATTGAGCAGCGAGGCAAAGGCCCTGGTGACAAATTATAATCTACTGGAAGCGGCAGAAGTAAGGCTGGCGCAGTTGGATGCAGAGGCTGCCTTGGATCAGCAGGCACAGGCAGAGGCACAGGCGGTGATTGATGCTATTAACCAGTTTGCAGGACAGGAGATCACATTGGATATGCGGGGGGCTATTGAAGCAGCCAGGGCGCAGTTTGAGCAGCTGTCCGCTGAGGCGAAAGCCAAAGTGACCAATTACAGCGCATTGGAAGCCGCTGAGGCAAGGCTTCGGGAGCTGGAAAGCGCGCCTCCAGAGGGGGAGGAGCCAGTAGAGGAGTAGGATGGCAGGCCTGAAAATAGCGTTATCAATGCCAGATACTGGGGCTGTATAGGCCGTTGGTATCTGGCATTTTGTTTAAAATCCCATAATAGTAAACTTGGTTCCTGGAAATTCACTAAATAATCAAGTAATGATTTACTTACTATGGGAGATGCAGTAAGAGGAAGATTTGCTTAGGGAGAAGACATAGGAAAATTTTGGAAAGGAATCTAAAAGCCATAATTTAATAGTAGGTAAAAGTGATTTTTTATAGATTGCAAAACCCAATATTTACTAAATAGGATTTAGAATAATAGTAAAACTTATAGTCATATTTACCAAAAGTTCAGTAAAGAAAGAGAGGCGCAAAATATCCCGTTTTTTCGGGCGTTTTATCGGTGCTTGAAGAAGAAAAATCATAAAAACTAGAAAATAATCGTGGAAAATCATAAAAAAAGGCGACTATTGCAGAAAAAAAGTGGTAATAATGCCGAAAGTCTATTGGACAGAATATACAAAAATTAGTTGAAAAAACTGGAAAGTGTTAACATTGACAAGAAGTAATATCTCTGGTAAACTAAATCCATGGGGCGGCCGATTGCGTATCAGTTGCGTAGGCACCCAAGTGCATGGGCATATTGGAGTCCTGGAACAGCTGCGGGAGGTTTTCTGATTTGATTATAAGGATATTTAGGATATGCCTCTTGCCTGGCGGCAGGCATGCTGGGACATGCCTGGGAGGAAGGGATGACTGAATAAGGCGGTGCATCGGCAGCGGCTTATAGATGCCAACAGTCTTTATTCCGGTTTGGCAGGCGCAGGGTACAGGATTGATATTTCATACCATGTACGGACACAAAAAAAAGTCTTATCAAATGGGAGGGAACAAACTATGAAGAAAAAAATCTTAGCTGCATTGCTCTGTGTAGCAATGTCCGCAACAATGTTAACAGGCTGTGGCGGCGGTAATAACAGCGGCAGCAGTAGTGATGCAGGGAATGACGCAACTGCAGGGAATGACGCAACTGCAGGGGACGATGCAAACACAGGCGATGCAGCAGACGATGGGGCGGCGGACGATGGCAATGCAGCAGCAGATGATGGCGGCGCAGCAAGTGATGAAGGCGGATCTTCAGAGGGTGGCAATTCCCTGACTGTATGGTGCTGGGATCCGGCATTCAACATTTATGCAATGGAAGAGGCTGGCAAAGTATATCAGGCAGACCATCCAGACTTCAACCTTGATGTAATTGAAACGCCATGGGATGATATCCAGACAAAGCTTACAACTGCAGCAACCAGCGGCAGCTATGACACATTGCCAGATATTTTCCTGATGCAGGACAATGCGTTCCAGAAAAACGTAATCTCTTATCCAGATGCATTTGTGGATCTGTCAGACAGTGGCATAGATTTTTCACAGTTTGCAGAAGCTAAGACAGCTTACTCTGTAGTGGATGGCAAGAACTATGGCGTTCCGTTTGATAACGGCGCTGTTGTAGCGGCTTACAGGACAGATGTATTAAAGGAAGCTGGATTTAGCATTGATGATTTTACGGACATTACATGGGATGAGTACATTGAAAAAGGCAAGACTGTCCTTGAAAAGACAGGCAAGCCATTACTTTCCTGCCAGGCAGGCGAGTCTGACGTTATCATGATGATGATGCAGTCTTGCGGAGCTTCCTTGTTTGATGACGCAGGAAATCCGGCAATGGTTGACAATGCTGCTTTGAAGACAGTTATGGAAACATACAAAGCATTAGTTGAAGCTGGTGTCTTGATCGAAGTAAATGACTGGGATCAGTATGTTGCAACCCTTACAAATGAAACCGTGGCTGGTACAATTAATGGATGCTGGATTATGGCTTCTATCCAGAGCGCAGAAGACCAGAGCGGAAAATGGGGCATTACCAATATGCCAAGTCTTGCAGGCGTTGACAACGCTACCAACTACTCCAACAACGGCGGTTCTTCCTGGTGTATCACAAGCAACTGCAAGAACCCTGAGCTGGCAAAAGATTTCTTAGCAAGCACATTTGCTGGAAGCGTTCCATTCTATGAGACAATCCTCCCAGCTTCTGCAGCTATCGCTACATATCTGCCAGCAGGTGATTCCGATGTATACAATGAGCCGGCTGACTTCTATGGCGGGGATGCTGTATTCGCTAAGATCGTAGATTTTGCCGGAAAGACTCCAAGCAACAACACAGGCGTATACTACTATGAAGCACGTAATATGATCGCTACTGCAATGCAGAATGTAATGGGCGGCGCAAGTATTGATGATGAAATCAAGGCTGCCCAGGAGCAGGTAGAATTCCAGATGCAGTAGTAATTATCTGGCAAAAATTATATGAATGAAAAACAGCCAAGGGGCAGCCTATGCTGGCTGCCCCTTGGCTGAAGTAAAGGGGGACACAGATGTGAGCGAGGCAAATGGACCCAAAAAGAAAAGGATGTCATTGGAGAAACGGCACAATCTGACGGGTTGGGTATTTTTGGCACCAGCTACTATTATGATTGCAATTATGAGCTTTTGGCCCATGATTCAGGCGTTTATCCTGTCTTTGCAGACTGGTAAAGCAAATGACTTAAGCTTTGGTGGTTTAACAAACTATATGCGGATGTTTAAAGATAAGGTCTTTATGACGTCCCTGGGGAATACGTTCCTTTATTTGATTATTCAAGTGCCGATCATGCTGGTTCTTGCATTGATGCTGGCACAGATGCTGAACAATAAGGATCTGCGGTGTAAGGGGCTGTTCCGTACAGCGATTTTCCTTCCCTGTGCTACATCGTTGGTATCTTATGCAATTATCTTCCGTTCTCTGTTTGGGGTAGACGGATTTATCAATTCTGTATTGGTTGGTCTGGGGGTTCTGGATTCAGGATATAATTTCCTTGGTCACGCTTTCAGTGCAAAAGTCGTTATCATTATCGCTTTGGTATGGAGATGGACCGGCTATAATATGGTATTCTACCTTGCCGGATTACAAAATATAGAATATTCTGTGTATGAAGCTGCAAAGATTGACGGGGCAAGTCCGATGCAGACATTCTTCAAGATTACAGTTCCGCTATTGAAGCCTACCATCCTTATGACAGCTATTATGTCTACCAATGGTACACTGCAGCTGTTCGATGAATCTGTAAACTTGACGAAAGGTGGCCCAGGGCAGACAACTTTGACCATGTCTCATTATATTTATGATACTGTATTCAAGTTTGTGCCCACCTTTGGCTATGCATCAGCCATGTCATTCTTGATCTTTATCCTAGTGGCTATTCTGGCATTCATACAGATGAAAGTAGGTGATAAGCGTGACTAAGACCAAGAGAAATCGTATATTGATGTATATTGTTTTAATCATTGTATCTTTGGTATCCGTATTCCCGCTTTATTGGATGCTGATGGCTGCTACCAATAAGAGTGTGGATGTCAGCAGAGGAAGGCTGATTCCGGGAACCGCTCTTATAGACAATTGGAAAGCCCTGTTTGCGCAGCAGCCGGTACAGCGCGCAATGGTGAATTCTTTTAAGTATGCGGTAATCCTGACGCTTTGTGCATTGGTGATCTGCTCTTTGGCTGGCTATGGCTTTGAGATTTACCATGATAAGCACAAAGACCTTGTATTCTCTATCCTGCTATTGGCAATGATGGTTCCGTTCGTTGCAACGATCGTCCCGTTGTTTCGGATGTTCTCTGCCGCGAAGCTGTTGGATACGACCATAGCATTTATCTTGCCTACCATATCGACGCCGTTTCTGATCATGATGTTCCGGCAGAACGCCAGGGCATTTCCGATTGATATTATTGAAGCGGCCAGGATTGATGGATTAAATGAGGTGCAGATTTTCTTCCGCATGTTTATTCCTACGATGCGTTCTACCTATGCGGCCGCTATGACGATCACATTTATGAATGCATGGAATAACTATCTGTGGCCGAAGGTTATTATGCAGGGGGAAGAAAGCATTACGATGCCGATGTTGGTTGCAAACTTGACAGAAGGCTATGTTACAGATTATGGGGTGTTGATGCTGGCCGTTCTGCTTTGTAGTTTGCCAACAGTTATTATCTTCTTCTTGCTGCAGAAGAGTTTTGCAGAAGGTATTACAGGCGCAGTGAAATAATTGAATATTTGGTAAGCGTTTATTTGGAGCGTGTTTAGGAGGCTGGCCTGCGGTTTGTGGGATGCACATGCGGCGGAGGTTTTCGGGCACGCTCTAAATTTAACCATATTTATAAGGGGATGGCATTGGCCTATGGGGCAATTTTTAATGGCGGGTTATATGTAACAGGAATTTTTGGGATAATAGAATCATATGGAGGTAGGAAAATGGAGCGATTTGAATATGGGAATGTAAAGGATCCCCTTGTATTTGCAGAAAATAGGTTGGAAGCCCATTCGGACCATGTTTGTTATGCATCAATGGAAGAGTTGGAAAATGGGGAGAGCAGTTTTCGCTATGCTTTGGATGGACTGTGGAAATTTGCTTATGCCAGAAATTATGATTTGGCAGTCAAAGGCTTTGAAGCGGTGGATTATGACTGTAAATGCTGGGAGGATATCAAGGTTCCGGCGCATATTCAGATGGAAGGGTATGATGTGCCCCAATATGCCAATGTGCAGTACCCCTGGGATGGGCATGAGCAGATTGAGCCAGGGGATATCCCAACCCGCTTTAACCCGGTTGCCTGTTATGTGAAGTATTTCAAGCTTCCTGGAAGGATGCAGGGAAAGCCCCTTTATATTTCCTTTCAGGGAGTAGAAAGCGGGATGGCGCTGTGGTTGAATGGGGTATACATTGGGTACAGCGAGGACAGCTTTACGCCTTCTGAATTTGAATTGACCCCGTTTTTGGCAGAAGGGGAGAATAAATTATGTGTGCAGGTATTTAAATGGACGGCTGGCAGTTGGTGTGAGGATCAGGATTTCTTCCGGTTTTCCGGGATTTACCGCAGTGTTTATCTGTATACCAGGCCAGAGGCGCATGTGCAGGATCTCAGGGTGAAGACGCTGCTGGACAGCCAGTATAAGAATGCGGATCTGGAGGTTTGCCTGAAAGGGATGGGCAAGGGGAAGGTTTCCATGAAGCTGCGGGATGGGGAAGGCGTCCTGGCACAGGCAGAAGCAGATTTTGAAGGGAGTGCAGCGGCGCAGGCAGATTTTAGGGGGAGCGCAGGGCGGGAGAATTTAATGGAAAATGTGAAGGTAGTGATCCCTGTGGAGGAGCCTGCCCTTTGGAGCGCGGAGGAGCCAAATTTGTATGAGCTGCTGTTGGAGGTGAAGAATCCCAACGGGGAGGTTGTGGAGGTTATTTCCCAGATGGTGGGGTTCCGGCAGTTTGAGATGATTGACGGCATTATGTGCTTAAACGGGAAACGGATCGTGTTTAAAGGCGTAAACCGCCATGAATTTAGCTCTAAGACAGGGCGTGCAGTGACAGATGGGGAAATCCTGCAGGATATTATCACCATGAAGCGTAATAATATCAATGCCATACGGACCAGCCACTACCCCAATGACTCCCGCATTTACGCGCTTTGCGACAAATATGGGCTGTATATGGTTGCTGAGAACAATCTGGAAAGCCACGGATCCTGGGATCCCTTGATCCTGCAGGGGATGGCAGGCGTGGAAACAGCCGTTCCAGGGGATCGGAAGGAATGGCAGCCTATGATGCTGGACCGTGTGAACTCCTGCTATCAGAGGGATAAGAACCACCCGGCGATCCTGATCTGGTCTTGTGGGAATGAGTCCTTTGGGGGAAGCGTAATCTATGAAATGTCCCAGCTGTTCCGCAAGCTGGATGACACCAGGCTGGTGCATTATGAAGGGGTGTTCCATGACCGCAGGTACAATGGCACCAGTGATATGGAGAGCCAGATGTACCCGACTGTGGCGGAAATCCAGGACTTTTTGGCAAAGGACAGGAGCAGGCCCTTTATTTGCTGCGAATACACCCATGCCATGGGAAATTCCTGCGGCGCAATGCATAAATATACAGATCTGACAGATACGGAACCTCTGTACCAGGGCGGTTTTATCTGGGATTATATAGATCAGTCCATAGGAAAAGAGGACCGTTATGGAAAAGGATTCCAGGCATATGGCGGAGACTTTGGCGACCGTCCCTGCGACTATAATTTCAGCGGAAACGGGATTGTCTATGGCGGGGAACGGGATGAGTCTCCCAAAATGCAGGAGGTAAAATTTAACTATCAGAATATTACGGCAGAGGTTTCCAGGGACAAGGTATTGGTGAAAAATAAAAACCTGTTTGTATCTACAGCTCAATATGACTGCATAGTCCTTCTGGAAAAAGAGGGAAAACTGTTAAAGCAGGCACAGCTTTTGGCAGATGTGCCGCCGTTGGGAGAGCAAACATATCCATTGCCCATGCATATCCCAAATGCGCCAGGGGAATATGCAGTAACGGTGTCCTTCCGTCTGAAGGAGGCCGCAGAGTGGGCTGCTGTAGGGCATGAGGTTGCCTTTGGGCAGGGCGTATTCCAGGTGGAGGGAGCCTGCAGTCCAATCACGGAGGAACTGACAGTAGTAAAGGGAAAGCTGAATATTGGGGTGCGTGGACAGCATTTTGAATGTTTGTTCAGCTTTTTGAAGCATGGCCTGGTATCTTATCGTTATGGGGGAAGGGAAATGATAGAAAAAATCCCCATGCCTAATTTCTGGCGCGGGCCTGTGGACAATGACTGTGGGACAGATATGATGGGGCGCTATGCCCAGTGGAAAATCGCCAGCATGTATTTCCAATTGGATGAGGAGAAAAAGGAAAACCCTGTCCTGGAGGAAAAAGAGCATAGCGCAGTGGTCACTTATTATTACCAGATGCCAACCAACCCCGTCAGCAGATGCAGCCTTTCTTATGAAGTGTTTGGGGATGGGACAGTGGCAGTTACCCTGCATTACGATCCGGTAGAAGCGCTGGGGGATATGCCAGAGTTTGGCGTGCTGTTTAAGCTTAATGCGGATTACGAAAATCTGGAATGGTATGGGAATGGGCCTGCCGAAACCTATGGGGACCGTCAGCACGGGGCAAAGCTTGGGGTTTATCGGAATAAGGTTGCAGACAATATGGCTAAGTATCTGGTTCCCCAGGAATGCGGCAATAAGACTCAGGTACGCTGGGCAAAGGTCACGGACAATCGGGGAAGGGGAATGATGTTTTCCGGTGACAGGATAAGCTTTTCTGCCCTTCCCTATACGCCCCATGAATTAGAAAATGCGATGCATCCCTATGAGCTGCCACAGGTGCATTATACCGTTGTGCGGGCAGCAATGCAGCAGATGGGAGTGGCTGGAGATGACAGCTGGAGGACGCCAGTGCATCCGGAATACTTGATTGATGTCAGGGAGCCTTTGGATTTTACGTTTCGGTTTAAGGGGATTGCAGAGTAAGAAAATGGCTGATGTTTATGGTTCAGGAGTGCGCTGGGCTGCGCATTCCTTGAGAACATGATTCAGGGGTGAGGGGCGGTTTCGCATGGCAAAACTTTAGATATCGCCCCGAACTGCTGCTATGAGCGGCCTTTGCCGTGAATAGCAATAAAAAACGTATAAAAATATAATTATAGCCTCTTAAATCATTGCCATATAATACAAGATAGTGGTAAAATAAAACCAAAGAAAAAAAGGAGGAAAACGACATGGATAAGTTTGTGGTAAATATTATCCACCGCCCGGAAATGGTTCCGGAATATGCAGAGAAAGTGACCGGGCATGGAAAAGCGGAGGATATTGGAAGGAAGGCGCTGCTGACAGAGTCCTTGGATATCTTTAAGACCCAGCAGAGGATCGCCCATGAAAATGGCTTGAAGACAACAATCCAGATGACCTATGCCAGCTTATTTAATGAGGAAGCCGTAGCCCTTGCCAAAGCTGACCATGAGGAATATGGGGATGAGATCGCATTGTCCTTGCTGGGGCTTCCCTGCAAGGAATTTCGGGAAAAATATAAGACAAAGGATTTCTGTATCTGGATGTTTTCCATGGAGGATAAAAAATCTATTGTAGATGACATATTTGCAAAGTTCCATGAGATTTTTGGGTTCTATCCGGAATCTACAGGTTCCTATTATCTGGATGCGGATTTGACAAATTATATCAAAGTGGCATATCCTTCTGTAAAATGCGCAGTAGCCACTTGCTGGGAGGAAGGGCCAAAGGCTTACCATACCTGTAACAATTCCTGGTATACCTTATTTGACGGCGGCCCCTGGGCGCCCTGGATCCCATCCAAGCAGAATACCCATGCCCCGGCAGCCAATGAGGCGGAGGACAGCGGGATTGTGGCGATTCCCCATCTGTCCAGGGACTTGATTGCTTGTTATGATGGGAATGGGTCTAATTTTGGGACGCATCCGCAAAATGTGCTGCGGGGGATGATCTATGACAGCAAGACATGGGAATACCCCTATATGTACAACCTGATCGATCAGTATCGTGACCTGGAAAAGTATAACAATGGCTATGCCTACAATATGATGTTTGTGGGGCCGGCATGGATGAATAAGATGGGGCGTTGGGAAGCGCCTTATGAGTTGCTGCTGAAATCTTATTCGGATGGCTGTGCTTACTATGGCAAATTGAAGAAGGAGGGCAAGCTGGTTGATATGACCATGGCGGAGTTTGCAGATTATTACCGCCAGAAGAAGTCTTATACAGAGCCGGAATGTGCCCTTTGGAGGGATATTTTATATGGGTCTGACAAGCAGCTGTTCTGGTATTGCGACCCCTATATGAGAGCCTGTGTCAATATGGACCAGGGAGGGGCGGTTGTGGATCTGCGTCCCTATGCGGCAAAGCTGGAGTGGCCTGTGGGGATCGGGACGAAACATATACAGGATGCCTCCTACCCGTTTTTGATCCAGGAGAAATACCGGGCAGGATACTTTACCCATTATGCAGGGGAAGGGACTGTGAGGAGCGCCAAGCTTTCCTACCAGGGGGAGGAAGTGGATCTTTGCCTTTGCCGTACAAAGGCGCATTTTTCCCAGGAGGGGAAGACCAGGATTTTGACCTTGGATCCGGTGGAGATTGCATTTTATGAGCTGACGGTAAAACTGCAGACAAAGATTTACTTTGAGGAAGGAAGCTCTAAGATTAAGATGGAGAGGATCATTTTGGAAATGAGCGATCCGAATGCAAAGGTAGAATTGAATGAATATATGGTGGCGTGCTATGGCACCACGGAGTACCCGGAAGATATGACAGGCATTACCTTGCGGTGCGAGGGGGAAGGCGGCGCAGAGATTCCTTATGAATATAAGTGCAGGGAGGCAGAGCTGGCGGGGGCAGAGGCTGTAAGCGCAGTGATCCCTGCCATTGGCACAAAGGTATCTATGGAGCCCTCAAACCAGGAAGCCGTAGGGTATGTGAAGGAAGGGTATGCATTTTCACCTATGTTCACATTAGGTTACAGGAAGACAGTATCCGATAAGGAGGTATTTGCGACATGGCTCAATCTGGAAAAGGCAAATTAAATTACAGGTGCCCATCCTGCTTTATGCGGGACTTGGACATTGACATGTTTTATGACAAGGACAAGGATGAGTATTACTGCATCCGCTGCCAGTACACAGGACATGAGAAAGATGTGCTGGAGAAAAATGAAATGGTACGGTTCCGTTATCGGGCAATGGCAAAGCGGTTCACTAAATTTGATTTTGACTGAACAACCATGGAGTAGAATAAATGCCTGATTTGGCAATCCATGCTATGGCATAGAAACGGTGCCTGTCTGGCAATCCATGCCATGGCGTAGAAGCGATGCCCGGCTTGGCAGCCCATGCCATGACGAAAGGAGGAGCTGATTTGGGCTTTTATGCCATGGCCCGGCATAAAGTGATTTTTACTATATGGTTTTACGGCGCATGTGTGGATAAGCAGAAAAAAGGCGGTGGGATATGAGGAGATATTTAAAAGAGAAGCAGTTTATCAAGGGGATGGATGTCTCAACGTTTATGGAGCTGGAGCAGCTTGGGGCAGTTTATTATGGCAGGGATGGGGAAGAGTGGAACCTGTTGTCCATCCTCCAGGAATATGGCATGAATGCCGTGCGCCTGCGCCTTTGGAACAACCCTTATTCTAAGGAGGGGGAGCCTTATGGGGCAGGAACCAATGATATTGATAAGACAGTGGCGCTGGCAAGGCGTGTGCGCGACCGAAATATGGATTGGATGCTGAATTTGCATTACAGTGATTTCTGGGCAGATGCGGACAGGCAGATTAAGCCCAAGGCCTGGTATGATTTTACCGGGCGGCGCCTGGAATATGCGGTGTATGACTATACCTTGGCGGTGCTGCGGATTTTCCGGGAAAAAGGCCTGTTTCCCAGTATGATACAGCTTGGGAGCGGGGTATCTGGCGGGCTTTTATGGCCGGATGGGAAATGGCCGGATTTTGAGACGATTGCGCTGCTTTTGAATGCTGGGATCTGTGCAGTGCGCGCCATGGAGCAGGAAATCCCGATTATACTCCATCTGGATAATGGCTGCAATAATAAAATGTACCAGGATTGGTTTGACAATTATTTTGCCAATGATGGGGAAGATTTTGATATTATTGGGATGTCATATTTTCCATACCGCCATGGGTCTTTGGCAGGCCTGCAGCATAACCTGAACGACCTGGCAGAGCGCTATGGAAAGGATTTGCTGGTGACAGGGGTGGCGATGCCCTTTACGATGGAAGATTACGCAGAGTATGAGAAGCTGGAGCCTGCGGAAAGGAAAGGGATGGCGGTTAAGCCCTGGCAGGTGAGCAGGATGGACTACCCGGCCACGAAGGAAGGGCAGGCCAAATTTATGGGTGATTTTATGCAGAGGCTCGCCAATGTGCCGGGAGGCCATGGAAGGGGATTCTTTTATTGCGAGCCAGGCTGGATCCCGGTTCCGGGGAGCGGATGGGCTACGGAGGCATCTTTGAAGTATTTGAATGACCCGGGGCCTTGTGGGAATGAGTGGGCAAACCAGGCATTGTTTGATTATGAAGGGAGGCCGCTGCCAGCGTTGGATGTGATACGGGAGTTTTGATAGTTTCGGCAGAGGGGATTGCTTTGGCGGTTAAATGTTGCTGCGGATTGCGCAGAGCTGCGCCGGGGATTTGCAGGCTGGCTTAGAGATATAGAACCGATAAAGGAATGCTGTTGTGAAACGGTACTGTTGACAGGGGGGAAAAAGAATATTGGATGGCAAGGCTCCCAGGAGAGAGAATCTCCTGGGAGCCTTTTTGGTTTATGGGCACCATAGTGCATAAAGAGCCATGTTATTGTGTTGTTATTAAGTTTTATTTTGCAATTCAGCTAAATTTTTGATTTGCTCCAGGGCATAATCCTGAAATTCCGGACGGAGGGATTTGAATAATTCCAAAGCGGTGTTAAAGGTTGTTTCTTCCGGAGCTTCGTTGAACATTTCGCCTTCTCCGGTTTTTAACCAATTTTCATTTATGTTGTATTGTTGGCACATGTGCCGAAGAAGAAGTTCTTTTGGTGTCACATAGTTTTTCCCCAAGGGTAAGGCTTTTTTCCATAAACTGCAAATCTATAAGTGCTGATCCGCTCCTTTGCAATCCCTTTTGCCAGCAGGAAAGTGGCAAAGATGGCAATACTTGAATTTATAGGTAAAAAATGATATGATAAAATCATCAATCGGACAACATAAAACAGCAAAGTAACAAAATAACGTGAAAAGGAAGTGTTTCTATGACGCCTGTATTGGCACAAGAGAAATTCTATACCATTGATGATATCTACCATTTGCCGGAGGGCAAAAGGGCTGAACTGGTTGATGGCCAGATATATGATATGGCTCCGCCCACCAGAAAGCACCAGGAAATCCTGTCATTTTTGCATGCTGCTATTTACAATTACATCACTGGAAATAAGGGCGAATGCAAAGTGTACCCTGCTCCGTTTGCCGTCTTTCTATTTGCGGACGATTCCAAATATCTGGAGCCGGATATATCCGTAATCTGTGATAAAGGCAAGCTGGATGAGCACGGCTGCAAGGGAGCCCCGGACTGGGTGGTAGAGATTGTATCCCCTGGCAGCCGCTCTATGGATTATTATACGAAATTGTCCCTGTACCGTTCCGCTGGCGTAAGGGAGTATTGGATTGTGGATCCCATGAAACAAATTATCCTGGTATATGATATGGAGCATGATGCAGCGCCTGCAATATACGCATTTGCTGATAACATTAAGGCCAATATTTACGAAGACTTATGGATTGATTTCCGGAAACTGGAATTTTAACCGTACCTGACAAAGAGGGGGAGGATGCCGCCATTGATTTTTCGGATTAAATTCTGCTAATTCTTGGAAGTTCCTCAGGGCAGGTTTTTCTGCCCTTCGGTATCACATGGGGGAGAATAAAGCTGGCCAGGAAGGGCAGGGGCGAAATTTTTATATCGCCCTTTTTTTTTGGAAAAAATTATGGTAGAATAGAGGCCATGCAACGAATGAAGCAAACGCATCTTGTGCGTTGCCTTTCCAAATCCGTGTTTTTAGGCAATGCGCAGATCCAACAGGAGGACAGATATGATTTCAAAAAAAATGCAGCAGCAAATAAAGGATGGTACAGTGATCCGTGCCATGTTCCAAGAAGGGAAAGCCATGGCAAAGGAATTTGGCGCAGAAAATGTATATGACTTTAGCCTGGGCAACCCTATGACGCCGGTTCCGGCGGAATTTAACCAGGCGGTGATCGATGCCGTTAAGACAGAAACGTCTTTGGAGCTTCATGGCTATATGGATAATGCAGGGTATCCAGAGACCAGGCAGGCAGTGGCGGAGGATCTGAACCGGAGGTTTGGCACGGAGTTTGAGGGGAAGCATATTGTGATGACCGTAGGGGCTGCGGGGGCTTTGAATGTGGTGTTTAAGACGCTTTTGGATCCGGGTGACGAGGTGCTGGCCTTTGCCCCTTATTTTGGGGAATACCGCGGGTACGTGGCAAACCATCAGGGGATATTGCGGGAAGTGCAGCCAGACACAGAGACTTTCCAGCCAGACCTTGCAGATTTTGAGGCGAAGATTACGGAGTCTACGAAAGCAGTTATTATTAATAATCCGGTGAATCCTACAGGCGTGATTTATTCTGCAGAGACGATCCGGAAAATGGCGGATATTCTCAGGAAAAAGCAGGAGGCTTATGGGAAAGAGATTTATTTGGTATCAGATGAGCCTTACCGGGAATTGGCCTATGATGGGAATGAAGTGCCCTTCCTGACAAAATATTATGATAATACCTTTGTGACCTATTCCTTTAGTAAATCCCTTTCTATTCCAGGGGAGCGGATTGGCTATATTGCGGCTTGCCCGAAAATGGCGGATTGCAGCCAGGCTGTCAGCGGCCTGTCAGTGGCAAACCGAATTTTGGGGTTTGTGAATGCCCCGTCTTTGATGCAGAAGGCATTGGTGGCTTCTATGGGAGCCAAGACAGATGTGGGGTATTATGACAGGAACCGCCAGCTGATCTATGGGAGCCTGACGGAATTAGGCTTTACTTGTGCAAAGCCCCAAGGCGCGTTCTATTTGTGGATTAAGTCTCCAGATGCAGAGGAAAAGAAATTTGTGGAGGCAGCTAAAAAATACCATCTGCTTTTGGTGGGGGGGACTACCTTTTCCTGCCCGGGATATGTCCGGCTGGCTTACTGCGTGTCCTATGAAATGATCCAGCGTTCCCTGCCTGCCTTTGAAAAGCTGGCGAAGGAATACCATTTAGCCTGAGGAATAAGGGCGGTTTAGGAGGGATCAAATTATGACGGCATGGGAAGAAAATGTGCGAAAAGTAACGCCCTACACTCCTGGGGAACAGCCGAATGGGGCGGGCGTCATCAAATTGAACACCAATGAGAACCCGTACCCCCCTGCGCCTGCTGTTCTGCGTGCGCTGCAGGAGGTGGGGGCAGACAGCCTGAGGAAATATCCAGACCCCAGCGCCAGCCCGCTGGTGGAGGCTCTGGCAGGCTATTATGGGCTGCCGAAGGATCAGGTGTTTGTGGGGGTCGGCTCTGATGATGTGCTGGCTATGAGCTTCCTCACTTTTTTCAATGGGGGAAAGCCCATCCTGTTCCCGGATATCACCTATTCTTTTTATGATGTATGGGCAGGGCTGTATCGGATTCCTTATGAGTGCCAGCCTTTGGATGAGGATTTTAACATCCGTACGGCAGATTACTGCAGGGATTGCGGGGGGATTGTCATTCCCAACCCCAATGCCCCCACCGGTGTGGAAAAGCCTTTGGCAGAGCTGGAAGAGATCATACAGGCAAATCCAGGTGTCATTGTGATCATCGATGAGGCATATATTGATTTTGGAGGGGAATCTGCACGGTCTCTGCTTCCCAAATATGACAATTTGCTGGTGGTACAGACATTCTCCAAATCCAGGAGCCTGGCGGGGATACGGATTGGGTATGCTTTTGGGAATAAGAGGCTGATTCGGTATCTGAACGACGTGAAATATTCCTTTAATTCCTATACGATGAGTGCGGCGGCTTTGGCCGTAGGCACAGCGGCCATCAAGGAGGATGGTTATTATAAAGAAACATTGCATAAGGTGGTCCGGACCCGGGAGCGGGTGAAAAAGGAATTGTCGAAGCTGGGATTTTTGTTTCGGGATTCTCAGAGTAATTTTATTTTTGCTGCCCATCCAAAATGTCCTGCAAAAGAGCTGTTTGAGGCATTGAAGAAAGAAAATATTTATGTACGGTATTTTTCTAAGGCGCGGATCGACAATTATTTGCGTATTTCGATTGGCACAGACCAGGAGATGGATGTGCTGATCCGATTTTTGGAAGGGTATTTAGGGAAAAGGGATTGATTTGCCCATAAATCCAAAATAAGGGCGCTTTTGGGGGTAAGCGGATGATGGGTTAGGGAAGCCAGGGATTGATTGCTGGATCATGGGCAGGCTAGAATAAATTTTAGGAGAGAAGAATCATGATACGAATGGTCTTGAAGGGGATGGTGATTGGGATTGCCAATATTATTCCTGGCGTCAGTGGAGGCACTATGGCGGTTTCCATGGGGATTTATGACAAAATTATCCATGCAGCTACCCATATAATATCTGAATTTAAGAAGAGCATGGGGATATTGGTCCCAATTATGATTGGGGCGGCGATTGGCGTGGTGGCATTGGCGCGTATTATAGAAATCATGTTTGCGAAGGCGCCGTTTCAGACAAATTTGCTTTTCATAGGGCTGATCCTGGGGGGGCTTCCTGCTATGGCGCGGAAAGTAAAGGGCAAATCCATACGGGGAGGGCATATCCTTGCCTTTTTGGTTTTCTTTTGCCTGGTGTCAGGGTTGGCGCTGCTGGGAGAGCAGGAAGGCGCAGCGGCAGATTTAACCGTTAATGTATGGAATCTCCTGAAGCTGTTTGGCGTTGGGATTGTGGCTTCTGCCACTATGGTAATCCCTGGGGTCAGCGGGTCTATGATGCTGATGCTGATGGGGTATTATACGCCGGTGCTTGAGCAGGTAAATGATTTTATTGACAATGTGATGAGTTTTAATATTCCAGGGATTCTGGATGGATGCTGGGTGCTGGCTCCATTTGGGATAGGGGTAGTGGTTGGGATTTTTGCCATTGCAAAGTTGGTGGAATTTATTTTCCAGCGTTTCCCGGATTATGCCTATTGGGCCATCATCGGCCTGATCGTATCCTCGCCAATTGCTATTTTGCTGATGAATCCCATGGGAGCTGTAAAAACCGTAAGCCTTTTGACAGGAATCCTGTCCCTGGCGGCTGGAGTTGTGGCCGCATTGAAATTGGGAGAGGAATAACGAAAGCTATTGACTTCTAAATTACAAAATAATAAGATATTAGTTGTAGAAAAAATGTAACGCTTCGGGTATGGGACCGTTACAAATATATGCCAAAAGAGAGGAAGGAAAAGGACATATGTATTCATTTGATGAAGTGAAAAATGCAGACCCCCAGGTGGCGGACGCCATCACCGCGGAAATGGAACGCCAGAACAGCCATATCGAGCTGATCGCATCGGAAAACTGGGTAAGCAAGGGAGTTATGGCAGCTATGGGAAGCCCTATGACCAATAAGTACGCAGAAGGGTATCCCAAAAAGCGTTATTATGGCGGCTGCGAGTGTGTGGATATTGTGGAAGAGCTTGCCATTGAGCGGGCAAAAGAGCTGTTTGGGTGTGAGTATGCCAACGTACAGCCCCATTCTGGCGCACAGGCGAATATGGCAGTACAGTTTTGCATGCTGCAGCCTGGCGATACTGTTATGGGCATGAACTTAGACCACGGCGGGCACCTGACCCATGGAAGCCCTGTGAATTTCTCTGGCAGCTATTTCAAGATCGTGCCCTATGGCGTGAATGACGAAGGGTTTATTGACTATGGCAAGGTAAGGGAAATTGCGATAGAGTGCAAGCCGAAAATGATCATCGCTGGAGCCAGCGCATATGCCAGGATCATTGATTTTAAGCGTTTCCGTGAAATCGCAGATGAAGTTGGCGCTTATTTGATGGTAGATATGGCGCATATTGCAGGATTGATCGCCGCGGGCCTCCATCCATCCCCCATCCCATATGCCCATGTGGTAACGACCACCACCCATAAGACACTGCGGGGCCCCAGGGGCGGTATGATCCTTGCCAGCAAAGAGATGGCAGAAAAGTTTAACTTTAACAAAGCCGTATTCCCAGGCATCCAGGGCGGGCCTTTAATGCATGTGATCGCCGCAAAGGCTGTCTGCCTAAAAGAGGCATTAGATGACAGCTTCAAGGTTTACCAGCAAAATGTTGCGAAAAATGCCCAGGCATTGGCTAAGGGATTGATGGACCGCGGCATTAAAATTGTTTCTGGAGGCACAGACAACCATTTAATGCTGGTGGACTTAACGCCATATGAATTAACAGGAAAGGCTGTAGAAAAGTTATTGGATTCTGTTAATATTACCTGTAATAAGAATACGATCCCAAATGACCCCAAATCTCCTTTCGTAACCAGCGGAATCCGTCTGGGAACCCCGGCTATTACCTCCAGGGGATTCCATGAGGAGGATATGGACAAAGTGGCAGAGTGCATTGCTAAGATGGTCAAAGAAGGGGAAGCAGCTTCGGAAGAAGTGCGCGGGATTGTGAAAGAGTTGACAGATAAGTATCCTTTATAAGGGTTTTGGGGTGTGGGGGACGCCGCTCAGGGTGGGAAGTGCCCACCCGAAGCGGCTGATATAGGCAGGTTCACGCAGAGGGCGCCTTTACCCACGCAGCTGGAACCGATGTACGGCCACCTTCAATTCCTCTGCCTGCCCCATAAGCTCCCTTGCCGATGCCACAGATTTCTCTGCTGTGGACGCATTTGTCTGTACCACATCTGCAATCTGCTCCATCCCCTGGGTCAGCTGATGAAGCGCCTGGGACTGCTGCGTAGCTGATTTCGCAATCTCCCCAATCAGATCGGTAGCCTTCTTTGCCCCTACCATAACTCCAGCCAGGGCAGAGGTCGTCTCTGTTGTCAGGTTTGTCCCCTGTTTGATCATCCGAATAGAATTTTCGATTAGTTCTGTAATATCCTTTGCGGAAGCCGCACTCTTATTGGCCAGGCTCTGCACTTCCTCAGCCACGACCGCAAATCCTCTCCCTGCTTCCCCGGCACGCGCCGCTTCCACTGCCGCATTCAAAGCCAAAATATTTGTCTGGAAGGAAATATCTTCAATGGTCTTAATAATCCCCCCAATCTGCTGGGAAGCCGTAGAAATATCTTCCATTGCACTGGTTAGCTCTGTCATTTTTTCATTGCTGTACATCAGCTGCTGTGCGGCAGAGGTAGAAGCTTTCTGAGCCTCGTCAGCATCTGTGGAAGTGTTGTCTACTTCCCTGGACAGCTCCTGAATGCTTGCAGACAGTTCCTGTACTGCCGAGGCCTGCGCTACTGCGCCGCTGGATAGGATCTGGGCGTCTGAGGTCATCTGCTCAGATTCATGCGCCACCTGTTCTGCAGTATTATTAATACGGAGCAATGCATCGTTTAGGGAATCTAAAATCTCCCGCATGGCATCCTGAATCGGGAGAAATTCCCCACGGTAATCATCCCCAATGGGCAAATCCATATTTCCCATGGCAATTTGCACCAGCTTGGAATTAATGTCGCTGATATACTTTTTCAGCTCTTGCTTGGTCTCATGGATGGAGTCCACCAGGCGGCCAACTTCGGAGGTGTCTGGCTGCAGGGAGAATACGGCAGAGAGGTTTCCCTGGGAAATCTCACTCATCTGCTTTTTGACTGCATGTACAGGGCGCAGGAGCTTTTTATTGATGATAAATACAACGGCAAGCTGTATCAGGGCAACCAGGATCAGGGCAAGGAACATAAAGTTGCGGGTAGATTCCTGCTGCTTGCCCAGGTCGCTGATCTCATCGGCGGTCCGTATGTCCAGCATATCCATAAACTGCTCCTTCAGGGAATTGATCTGCCCAATGGCAGTGCTGTAATCGGATCCATAGACATAATCCAGGGCTTCCTGCATATTCCCTTCCTGCACATGGCTCATAGCGTCTTCTTCCAGGGGAACCAGGCTATTGGAGAGGGAGGACATATTGTCGATCATGGTTTGCTCTTCTGCTGTAATGCCAATCTCCTGCATGGCGGCAATGCCCTTATCCCTGTTTTTCAGGGTGTTGACTTCATTCCAATAATTGTCATAATGCTCCTGCTTGCCAGTGGCGGCAAAGGCCCGCACTTCATTCGTAAGGTAGGCGGAGCCGTTCATAAAACGGTTGGCATTATAGGTCAATTGGAACCGTTCGTCATTGGCTGTGTTAAGCTGGTTGCTCACCCGGTTGTAGGAGACCACGCTTACAGCAATAAAGATGAGGGTTAGGATTGAAACCGCATTTAAGATGTAGGTTAAGGTTGATTGGTTGATGGCTTTTTTCATTTTAAGCACTCCTTCCAGTTAAATCAAGGCAGGAACTTTGGACCCGCCTTGGTTGCTTTTATAACCCCATTGCCGCTTTCCAGAGCAGGTTATAAAGCCTTTTCACTCGAAAAATGCTTAAAATAATTTTAAAAGTGAAAAGGTTTTTGTTAAAAAGTTACATAGGATTAGTGTACAAAAATTAGAGGGAAAATGCAAGCTATAAATGAAAATTTCTATTGGAAATTATTAATAAAATTTTAAGAAATTTCACGCGGATTTATCACTGATTTATGATAATATGGTAGCGAAACAATGAAGGGCAATGCTTTTTTTCGCTTATGGACGCATCATGGCTCTGTCAGCTGGTAGGCTGGCAGAGTTTCTGGCGTACAACAATAAAAACAGGAGGGAAAATATGAACAAGAAGAAAGCAGGCATTATTGCGGCAGTTGTAATCATTGTGGCAGCGGCAGCGGGGGGGGGCGCATGGTTTTACCTGAAGCAAAATGGCAGCGGGGGCAGCAGTGCTGATAAAGTATATGTGGAAACGGTAGCCACTCTGAATTCTGCCAATTCCGGCAGCCAGAACCGTTATTCTGGCGTGGTGGAAGCCCAGGAGAGCTGGGATGTCAATAGGGATTCTGAGCGTGAAATAAAAGAAGTATTTGTACAAGAAGGGGATATGGTAGAGGAAGGGGATTCCCTGTTTGAATATGATATGGAAACCGTAAAGGGCGAGCTGTCCCAGGGGGAGCTGGAACTGGAGGAGAAGCAGAATGAGATCACCAGCCTGCAGAACCAGATCAGCCAGCTGACGAAGGAGCGGAGCAGCGTGCCGGAAAGCGAGCGGTTTGAGTATACGGCAGAGATCCAGGAAAAGGAGAACAGCATTAAACAGACAGAATACGATATTGAGAGCAAGAAAGCGGAGATGCAGAAGAAGCAGGAATCCATTGACAATGCCGTGGTAAAGAGCAAAATTGCCGGCATGGTTAAGTCCATCAATGAGGCAGATCCAGAGCTGGCAGGCGAAAACTCTGCATATATGACAATCATTGCCGTAGGGGATTTCCGGGTGAAGGGGACGGTCAGTGAGCTGAATATCCAGATGCTGTCCCAGGACCAGCCTGTGATCCTGCGCTCCAGGATTGATGAGGAGCAGACCTGGAATGGGACAATTACTAAGATTGACACACAAGGGGAAGAGTCAAATAACAATGAGATGATGTATTATGAGCCTAGTGACAGTGTGGAGAAAGCCACAAAATATCCATTTTATGTGTCCCTAGATTCCACAGATGGCCTGATGATGGGGCAGCATCTCTTTATTGAGCTGGATGAGGGTCAGATGGAGGCAAAGGAAGGCATTTGGCTGTTTGAGGGCTATATTGTCAAAGAGGATGAAAAATCCTATGTCTGGGCAGCTAATGCCAATAATAAGCTGGAAAAGCGTGAAGTGGAGCTGGGTGAATACGACGAGAGCCTGAGTGAATATGAGATCCTGTCAGGCCTGACGGATGAAGACGCCATTGCATTTCCGATGGATGGCCTGTATGAGGGCGTGACGACCGTGACAGACGCTTCTGAGGTAGATTACGACGCCCCGCTGTATAACCAGGGAGGGGAAGAAGATGAGGATATGCCGGCAGGCGATATGATAGATGGCGGCGGAATGTCAGAGGAAGACTTTATGGGTGAAGACGGAGAGATGATGGATGAAAGCATGATGGATGGCTCAGATGATATGTCAGATGGCAGCCTGGGAGAGGATTCCTCAGGGGAAGATGGCACTCTTGGGGAGGAGAGCCTGAACAATATGCTGGATGATGGAGAGCCGATGGATATGCTGGATGATGCAGCAGTCCCAGTAGGGTAAGGAAGGCAAGAATAGAACCGGAGGGAAACAGAGATGATTTTGGATTTGCAAAATATATTTAAAGATTACCAGCAGGATAAGCTGGTGGTTCCGGTACTGAAGGATGTGTCGCTCCAGGTAGAGGAGGGGGAATATGTGGCGATTATGGGGCCTTCCGGATCTGGGAAGACCACGCTGATGAACATTATTGGATGTTTGGACCGCCCCACTTCCGGCACATACCAATTGGCTGGGGAGGATGTGCTCAAATGCAGGGATAAGGAAATGTCAGATTTACGGCTGCGCAGCATCGGGTTTGTGTTCCAGAGCTTCCAGCTGCTGTCCAGGCAGTCTGCCATGGATAATGTGGCATTGCCCCTGAGCTATGCGGGCATCAAGAAAAAGGAGCGCAGGCAGCGGGCAATCCAGGCGCTGGAGCGGGTAGGGCTGGGAGACCGCGTGGCCTTTAAGCCTACCCAGCTCTCCGGAGGGCAGAAGCAGCGTGTGGCTATTGCACGAGCTATGGTGAATAATCCCAAGATTCTTTTGGCGGATGAGCCCACAGGCGCATTGGATTCCAAGTCCGGGGAGCAGATTATGGAGCTCTTTGAGAGGCTGAATGAGGAGGGCGTCACCATTGTGATGATCACCCATGACCGGAATATTGCTTCCAAGGCAAAGCGGATTGTGCATATTATTGACGGCGTTATTACGGAGGAAGGTGCCGGGAAAGAGGGGAGAGAGGGCGCAAAATCCCAGGAAGAAAGCCAGGATCATGCGGATGGCATATTTATTCAGCAAAAAAATATAGATGGCATGCCAGAAGAAAGAAGCGTCAATGGAGATGCAGGCCATATCACAGAAGAAGGAAGCGGCGGCCAGGAAGATTCCGGCGACAATTCCCAAAAGCGCGGCAAACACAAAAAACGGGGCGTTTCTATTTGGAAAAAGAACGGCAAGGAGGAGAAGAATGGGTAAGAAAGGCATTATTATTACGGCCATATCCCTTGGCGTTATAGGCGGAGCCGTTTTTGGCGGGATCAAGGCGTACCAGAATTACCAGGACAACAGCCTGGAGGCAGAGGTGGAGGCCATAACGAATATCAATCAGTTCTATTTTGGGGAAGGGACCACCAGTTCTGGAATTGTGAAGAATGACCTCTCGCAGAATGTCTATGCATTGGATGATAAAAATATTTCTGAAGTCTATGTGGAAGAAGGGCAGAAGGTGTCCGAGGGGGATCCTTTGATCGCTTATGACATGACTTTATCGGATTTGGAACTGGAAATGAAGGAGCTGGATGTTGCCACTGCAGCCAATAAGCTGGAAGCGGCCAAGAAGCAGTTAGAGAAGCTGCGCGCGACGAAGCCCATCCCTAAAAACCCTACGCCTGCGCCCACACCGGTAACCCCAGCCCCAGTGGCGCCTACACCAGAGCCAGAGCCTGCGCCTGCCCCCCAGATGACCAATAAGGCATACAATTATATTGGGAAGGATTCAGAGCCAAGCCAGGGGGCAGGGACGGAGGATGACCCCTATGTGTACCTTTGCATGCCGGGATGCTATGTCTATGGCGAGTTTATCAACGCCATTTCACAGGAGCAGGAGAACCCCGTTTACGTCAGCCTGGAAATCCACAAGAAAAATGTGCTTTCAGGCAAGCTGCTCAGCGCCTGGAAGATCAGCGGCGCAAGCGGCCTGCCTACGGTAGAGGATGATTCCATGTGGTCTGTAAGCACCAGAAGCCAGATTGTGGAGGAGGAAGAGGATGACTGGGAAGAGGACGACTGGGTGGAAGAAGAGCCAGAGCTGCCAGAGCCAGAGGAGCCGGAAGGCTATACCGCAGAGGAGCTTGCCAAATTAATCCGGGAAAAAGAGGAGAATATCCGGGATCTTGACCTGGCCAGCCGAAAGGCACAGCTGGAATTAGAACAAATGAAGCTGATTTCTGATGACGGCATTGTCCGTGCCAAGGTAACAGGGATTGTCAAGAACTTAAGCGAGGGCAAGACAGCTCCTGGTGGCAATACCCCATTCCTTACAGTAGTGGGATCGGAAGGGCTGTATGTAAGCGGCGCCTTAAGCGAGCTGCAGTTAGGGGAAGTGGAAGTGGGCCAGGTGATCTATGCCAACTCCTGGGAGAGCGGCAAGAGCTTTGAGGCCACGATCACAGAGATTTCCCCTTATCCAGACACAGACAGCGAGGTCTGGGGCGAAGGGAACCCAAATGTGTCCTATTATCCCTACACAGCCTATATTGAGGATTCAGAAGGGCTGAACAACGGGGAAACGGTGAATTTGACCATGGAGAACCGACAGGATGACCAGGAAGGCATCTGCATCAGCAAGGCCTATATCCGGCAGGATGACGGCGGGAAATATGTGCTGAAGGCAGGGGAAGACGGCCGCCTGGCCAAGCAATATGTGAAGACAGGGCGGATCCTTTGGGGAGAAGCCACAGAGATCGTGGAAGGCCTAACTATGGAAGACAGGATTGCATTTCCCTATGGGAAGGCAGCCAAGGAAGGCATAAAGGTAAAAAGCACAGATTAAAGAGATGGATAAGGAGAAAAATAGATGTTAGAGAATATCAGATTGTCCTTTCAGGGGCTGTGGTCGCACAAAATGCGTTCCTTCCTTACAATGTTGGGCATTATTATCGGTATTGCGGCGATCATAGCCATTGTCTCCACCATAAAGGGTACCAATGAGCAGATCAAGGAGAACCTGATCGGCTCAGGGGAGAATACGGTAAATGTGCAGCTTTATCAGGGAGATTATACTTATGAGATGGAATATAACGGCGTGCCGGACGGCGTGCCTGTTATTACCGAGGAGAGGAAAGAGGAAATGATAGCCCTTGACCATGTGGAAGGGGCGTCCCTCTATACCGCAAGGGATATTTACAATACCGTTTACTATCAGAATACTGGCATGTCCGGCGGCAGGCTCTATGGGATTGACCAGGATTACCTGAGCACCTGCAATTATATTATAAAAAAGGGCAGGGGCTTTTGCGGGGATGATTATAAAAAGTTCCGCAATGTGGCAGTGATGGATGAGGATTCTGCCGAGACCTTATTCCAGGGGACAGATCCCATTGGGAAGACCATAGAGATCCAGCAGCAGCCTTTTATTGTGGTGGGGATTATCACCAAATCCAGCAAATTTGAGCCAGTCATCAATTCCATGGAGGAATATTATACCTATGCCCAGCGCACCAGCGGCGTAGTCTATGTGCCGAATACTGCATGGCCGATGCTGTATGGGTATGATGAGCCCCAGTCCCTGGTATTGAAGCTGGACAGCGTGGACAATATGACAAAAGCAGGGAAAGAAGCGTCAGCGCTGTTGAATACAGACTTGAATGTCTCGGATGATACCCTGAAATACCAGGCGGCCGATTTGCTGAAGCAGGCAGAGGATATCCAAAAGCTGAGCCAGTCCACCAATGCCATGCTGGTATGGATTGCAGGGATTTCCCTTTTGGTAGGCGGCATTGGCGTTATGAACATCATGCTGGTGTCTGTGACAGAGCGTACCCAGGAAATTGGATTGAAGAAAGCCATTGGAGCCAGGAAAAGCAAGATCCTGGGGCAGTTTTTGACGGAAGCAGCCGTGCTGACCAGCCTGGGCGGGCTGATTGGCGTGATCGTGGGGGTTGTGCTGGCAGAGGTAATCTCCAGGGTCAGCGGGACCCTTGTAGCCATCAGCATCCCGGCAGCTGTGCTGGCAGTGGTATTTTCCATGGTAATCGGGATCTTATTTGGGCTGCTGCCCTCCTATAAAGCAGCGAATTTGAATCCAATTGATGCCCTGCGGCATGAGTAAGCTGCTGGTTATCCCATTTTTCCCTATGCCACGGCAATTTTTAGGCAATAAGAGAATTCCCCAACTATGTTGCGCCACAGTTGGGGGATTTTTCTTTATTTCCGCTGAATGCATATTATTTGGTGAAAATTTCTATATCAACAGTAATATTACACGTAAATAGAATAAATATTTAGTAAATTTTACTATTGACTTTTCTATGCATAATTGCTAATATATAGGCATAATATGTGGTTAGCATTGAGCAATATGCGGCATATAAGTGGCCAAAATGGATATTTTAGGCAGATTATCATATGGTTTACAGGGGATTGTGCCGGGAGTGTTTAGTCCTTCGCCATGAGGCGGGGGGCTTTTTGCTTAGTATAGAAGCGCATGGCAAATCCCCTGCCATCACAGCCTGTAGGCATACTTAAGTGGCTTCGGTTGTAAAATGCGGCCATGCAGCCAGAAACAACAGGATTCAGAGGAGGTTTAACATGAAAAAACCAGTATTAGTCATTATGGCAGCCGGTATGGGGAGCCGTTATGGGGGCTTGAAGCAGATTGACCCTATTGACCCGCAGGGGCATATTATTATGGATTTTTCCATTTATGACGCCCTCCAGGCAGGGTTTGAAAAAGTGGTGTTTATCATCAAGAAGGCCAATGAAGCGGCTTTTAAGGAGAGCATAGGCGACCGTATCTCGGAAAAAATACAGGTGGAATATGTCTACCAGGAGCTGGATAAGGTTCCGGCAGGCTATCAGGCGCCAGAGGGCAGGCAGAAGCCTTTTGGCACAGGGCATGCCATCCTGTGCTGCCAGGGCGTGGTGGATGGGCCCTTTGCGGTGATTAATGCAGATGATTATTACGGCAGGTATGCCTACAAGGCCATCTATGACTATCTGGCAAGCCACCAGGACGATGGGAAATACCGCTATGCCATGGTTGGGTATGCCTTGGAAAATACGCTGACAGAGAACGGCTATGTGGCAAGGGGCGTCTGCCAGACAGATGCCCAGGGATTTTTGGCAGGGATTGTGGAGCGCACCCATATTGAGAAGCGCGGGGAACAGGCAGTATTTACAGAGGACGGCGGAGCCACATTCCAGGAAATCCCTATGGACAGTACGGTTTCCATGAACCTTTGGGGATTTTCGAACAGCATCCTGCAGGAGCTGGAAATAGGCTTCCGGCAGTTTTTGGAGGAGGAATTGCCCCAAAATCCCCTGAAAGCGGAATATTACCTGCCCTTTGCCGTGGATGGGCTGCTGCAGCAGGGAAAAGCAAGCGTGCAGGTGCTCACATCCCAGGACAAGTGGTATGGCGTAACCTATAAAGAGGACAAGGAAATGGTGGTGAACGCCATTGCAGGGCTGAAACAGCAAGGGCTGTACCCGGAGGAGTTTTAACCTGCCGTCGGTGCCGGGAGAGGGACAGGCTGCGGAACAGGATCACATGCCAGGCAAAGCGCCAGGATTTTGCCTGGGCAGGGAAGAGGAAGGGAGACTAGGATGGAAGAATTGAATTTGCTGGAGCGGGCAAAGATGGCAGAAGGGCAGTTCCTGCCAGAGGAAGCGGAAGAAATATGCCCTTATGGCAGCGGCCATATCAATGACACCTTTTTGGTGCGGGCTGGGAAACGCTATATTTTACAGCGGATGAACCGCAATATTTTCACAGATCCCCAGGGGGTTATGGAGAATATTCTGGGCGTCACAAATTTCCTGAGGGAGAAGATTGAGAAAGCCGGCGGGGATGGGATGCGGGAGACTTTGACCGTCATTCCCACCAAGGCTGGGGAGCCCCTTTATTGGGATAGCCAGGGGGACTGCTGGCGGATGTACCATTTTATTGAGGATGCGGTAAGCTATGACCGGGTGGAGTCAGAGCGGGACTTTTATGAGAGCGCAGTGGCATTTGGGAATTTTCAGCAGATGCTGGCGGATTACCCGGCTGAGACGCTCCATGAGACCATACCGGGCTTCCACGACACCAAGGCGCGGTATGGGGCCTTCCTAAGAGCCGTGGAGGAAGACGTGTGCCACAGGGCCGGGGAAGTAGCCAAGGAAATCGCATTTTTCCAGGAAAGGGAGGAAATTGCCGCAGTCCTGGGCGATATGCTGGCGGCCGGGGAGCTTCCGCTGCGGGTAACCCACAACGACACCAAGCTGAACAATATCATGATGGATCCCAAGACAGGGAAAGGGATCTGCGTCATCGACCTGGATACGGTGATGCCGGGGCTGGCTGTCCATGACTTTGGGGACTCGATTCGGTTTGGGGCAAGCACCGGGGATGAGGACGAGCCAGACCTGTCCAAGGTGAATTGTGACCTGCATTTATTCCAGCTCTATACCGAAGGGTTCCTCAAGGGCTGCAGGGGAAGCCTGACAGAGACAGAGCGCGCCATGCTGCCCATGGGGGCAAAGGCCATGACCTATGAATGCGGGATGCGGTTTCTGACGGATTACCTCCAGGGGGACACCTATTTCAAGATCCACAGGGAAGGGCAGAACCTGGACCGCTGCCGCACCCAGATGAAGCTGGTGGCAGATATGGAAGCGAACTGGGAGAAGATGATGGAGATTGTGAAGCAGTGCTAGCATAGGGGAAATCTATGCAAATGGGCTTAGGAAACCGTTTCCAGGGAGAAAAATACCCGCCAGGCTTCCGGATGGGAAGCTGGCGGGGAACAGAAGGGGATTATATTTGGGGGAATATTGGTCAGGAAAATTTTCCGGTGGCGCTGCAGGTTAGGGTGACGGATTTGGTGACTGTGTGAGTTAGTGTTCCATTAATATATCGTTTTCCAGTGGCGGAAGCAGTTGCAGTATTTCCGGATTTGCTGGAAGATTTATTAGAAACTTTCCAATCACCATTTTTGGATGCGGCAGTGACAGAAGATGAATTGCAGACAGCGGAACCATTTCCATAAGTAAAGGAACCGGTGACTTTTACATACCACATTTCTACATTGGCAGAACTGTAATAGCTTGTTTTTTTGCTTTTAGAAACTGTTTTTGATGCAGAGGCGACAGAAATATCGGATAGGTTTTCCGTATTGCCATCTTCAATAACGGTAATGCAGTAGCTGCCATCTTCAAAATATTCAATTTGTGTATTGGAATCAGATGCATGGATTGTCTGAACGTTGTATAAAGATAATGTTAATACTATGGATAAGAGTATTTTTGATAATTTTTTCATATGTAAGTTCTCCTTTGGATTTAGTAAATAATAGTTTCTTTTTGTATGATCTCAGTGTTGGCTTGCTCGATATGGTCTGCAATACATAGCCCATAATCAAGCAATTTTACAAATAATACAATAGCTATGACAAGTATGAGGAGTTTGCGCTTGAAATGCGCCGTATCTGTTAATTTTGATAAATCCTGGGTATTTTCTAATAAAGCCAGATCCAGTTCTTCAATATCGCCAAATTCCCGTATAAAATCCTCAAAGCTGGCATTTGGGTGCTCTTCAAAATAGCAGCCAGAGCTGCATTGCAGCTGGGCAATGATCTTATGGGCTTGTTTTGGCGGCTGCGTACGGCGTAAACGTTTTTCCAGTTTCTTAAAATATGCATTTAATGCCTTTTCTTTCATAATTCCCAATAATTCCCTTCTGTTACATTTGCCTAATAGATAATGCTCCTCTCATACTTAATAATGCTGTCCCTGCTTTTTATATAGCCTTTGATAAGAGAGCCGCAATAGATGGCGGCTATGAAAACTACAATAATTGAAACGGCTATGAAAATCATTTTTCTGGAATGTGCCTGCCTGGCCTGTTTTGATAAATCCTGGGCATTTTCTAAAAAAGAATCGCGCAGGTCGTCAATATTCCCAAACTGTTCTAAAAAATCTTCGAAGCTGGCGTCTGGGTTGTCTTCAAAAAAATTATCAGCGCTGTTTTGCAGGAGAGAGAGGATTTTATCGGCCTGTTCTGGAAGATAGCTCTGGCGCAATTGTTTCCTCAGCTCTTTAATATAGCTTTTGGTTCCCGTTTTCCTCATGGTCAAATATGTCCCCTTCCTTTGATTCATATAAGAAGTTAATAACAGATAACGCCTGTTCATAGGCAGAATGGATTTCCTCCAGGTATTCCCTCCCCGGATCCTCTAAGCGGTAGTACACCCGAGTCTGCCGTTTCCCAGCCTTTTGCTCATAACAGCTGATGTAGCCCTGTTCTTCCAGACGGTAAAGTATGGGATACATGGAACCCTCCAGAATTGTATATAAGCCATTGCTGCGTTTTTTTACTTGCTGTGTCATTTGATAGCCGTACATATCCTGCTCTTTTAGCAGCTTTAATAGAATCATTTCTATGGTTGCTTTCTTTAATCCTCCAAGCAGTTGTGACCGTGGGTTCAGCATACATGTGATGCTCCTTTGCTAAATAGATTATATGTTTGCCTTAAAGCCTCCAAGTGCACAAGGCTGTGAAAATGTATATGGAATGCTCCATAATAAAAGCTTTTTTGGTTAATATGGCCATAATCAGAGGCGATACAGGGAATGAGCCTTTGGCGTTTTTCCTATTTCTACAATATATTTTACCATATTGATTGTAAAAAACAATACATAGAATTAAAATATACTATTGACAAATTATAATTTTTGAATTATAATAGAGACAGAAAATAAGATAGGTTAAAAAGTTAAGGCTTAGGAGTTTCCGTGGAGAAGGAATATAGGGAGGTGGTTTTGGACTAACTGAATTTATGGAGAGAGTAACTTGATAATTTAAGATAGGCAATTGCGAAACAAGTTCGCAATCTTGATTTTATCAAGGTAAAAATCCGGTCATGCCGGAATTTCAGGAGGTGGATGTGGGTAACTGGATTTTAAGACATGAAAACAAAGCAGATAGGGATATCTGCCTGCGAAATGGTATGTGAGTTATGCAATCAGAGGTTTTAGACTGCGGATATATTGATGCTTGTGTAGTTTGTCAGCCACTATTACAGTAATAAGCTGGGTGATTCCGGCGAGAAGCAGGTCGGCATGAAGCGTTTTTTCATTCTGGGTTTTACGACCGGCAACACAAAAACTGTCTTTGAAGTGGTTGATGGATTTCTCAACATTTACTCTGACTTTGTAGGTGGAATCCCATTCCTGGGTTCCGCGGATGGTTCCCGGATAAGCACGAAGGTTCTGTTCCGGATAAATGTAGATCATCCTTCCACAGGAAGATGCTGTACACGGAGTATCACAATGGCATACACGTTTTGTTTTCTTTGTGATGCTGTCCCGTTCCCATTTCATTTTGGGGCAGACAAATTTCATGGTTGGAAGGCCACAGCGCAAATGAGATTTGCTCCCTTCCCGTTTCATTGGAAGGGAAGCGTCATGCGGACAGCAGGGAATGCCGTCATCATTTACGGTGTAATCAATTCCTTCGACTCTGAGTTTGTTTTTCAGAGGAATATACGCTTTTTCAAAGGATGTTTCCTGCAGCAGATATTTAGAAATCCCGATGGAACCGAAAGCGGCATCCCCTAGAAACGTTTTGGGATTGATAAGCGGATGCTTCCGGAAGAAATCCTTCAGTGTCGGGACCAGCGCTTTGGAATCGGCAAGGCTCTTGTCCTCGTCCGGAGAATCCGATTTCTTTCCAACAATGATTTCAGGATGGGATTCGAGAAAATCTTTGTTGTAAAAGGAAATATGCCTGACGATGCCCAGCCCGTTTGTAACGATGCCGAATTTAAAAGCATAGCAGAAATGCCCATTGATATACATCTGCTGGATAGCGGGGTTGGCGGCGGCATGGGAAGGCATGGAGCCGTAGGCAGCTTTATAGGGATCAAAGGAATCGTCCAGGCCGTTGGCTTTTTTTAAGGATTTGAGCTGTTTGATAATACGGTTGGCATATTTGGGATTGTTTTCGGTTACCCAGGCTTCAATGCCAGAGGTATCAAAGAGCGTCATGGAAGCTTTTTCCAAATCAATCCGTTGGCATATCGGTTCGGTCAGGCCAACAAGGTGATCGAACATGGATTGTAAGTCCGATAAGAAATCCTGCTTGAAACGGGTAAATTTAGATGCGTCCGGGACAACATCAAAACCACAGAAATCCCGTAATTCCTGAGAATATTTGAGGAAAATGATCAGGAGGGAAGTAGTGGGGATCGAGAAAATAAGCTGTAATAACAAAGCCCTGAGCATTGGATAAAGAAGATGCTTACGGGGTCTGCCGGTGGCAGCGTGAAAATGAGAAATGAAAGACACTGGAACAATTTCATCAAGGTTAATGGTTTTATCGAGTATGGAAAGAAACTCATATTTATTGTTATCAAAAGTATTTTGGCAATCGGTAAAAATATCTGCCAAAGAAAGCCATTTGTATGTTATCATGTAGGTACAACTCCTTTCTGGTGGATGGAAGATTGTTACTGGACATTTCAATTTTACCACAAACCAGTGAGGAGTTGTTTTATTTTGTGACAAAAAGAATCCCGTATTTATGCGGCTTGTGGCGTTTCGCAAATGCCTAATAATTTAAGATAGATAATTGCGAAACAAGTTCGCAATCTTGATTCCAACAGAGAAAAAATCTGGTCATGCCGGATTTTCAGGAGGTGGATGTGGATAACCAGATTTTAAGACATGAAAACAAAA
>CAJTDL010000030.1 GCA_910575035.1 Lachnospiraceae bacterium | reverse complement strand
GTCTATTTTCTGTACCCATTTTTTCAATTTTGAATAATATCCACTTGTCAAAGTCCAATGCCAGAGTTTCGCTGGCAGGATCAATCAGAATTCCGAGAGATCATATTATACTAAGGCTTGGTTAGTTTTTGATTCGTTTTTCAGATTTTCTTCGCTTATCAGCAGGCTTTTTGGCATCTTTATAAATCAGCCATACTCGGTTAATATTCAAAATACCCTCAATACGATTTTCCTTGTATAACCGCTGCACCCACCGAAGTAATACATTCCATTTTTCTGCCGCTTCCTGTGCTGTCATATAATCAAACATTTCTGGCCTCTTAAAATCGTACTGTATTTATTATAGCCGTTTAGACGAACTGTATCAAGTGTGCAAATATGAACTTTTATCTCTTGCAGCAGGATATTTCATATCCTAATATTAGAAAGGTAGTTCATCTTGCAAAGGTACAAAACTCATGCGGCAGGAATGGCACAATAGATGTTGATTTCACGCTGAGAGCCTTGTCCAATAACAGTAGGTTGCTCGGCGTATGTCTAATGATTGTTTTTTCCGTACCTTGCGGGCTTGTCCTCCGTTGTAAATTCACCCATCCAAAAGCCCATAAATAGCGGCTGTTCAGGCGATTCGGGGAAATGGAACATTTCTAAGGCTTCTGTAGGCACAGAAGAATTGGCCCATATGGAAATCATCTGCACGATAATTTACCAGCTGACAAAGGGGCTGTCCCCTGAGGAAATCAAGGCCTCCGGGTTTGATAAGTACTATGTGGACCACACCCTTGCCCTTTGGCCCCAGGCAGCTGGCGGCATTCCCTTCAACGCCTGCGAATTCCAGTCCAAGGGCGACCCGATTACAGATTTAACAGAGGATATGGCAGCCGAGCAGAAAGCCCGGAGCACCTATGAGAATATCCTGCGCCTGGTAAAAGACCCAGAGGTGGCAGACCCTATCCGTTACCTGCGGGAACGTGAGGTAGTGCACTTCCAGCGTTTTGGCGAAGGCTTGCGGATTGTCCAGGATCATCTGGATTCTAAGAATTTCTATGCCTTCAACCCTGCTTTTGACTGTAATGATTAATCTAATATAAAGACAGCTCCTCTGGAAAGCCATAACCACGGTTTCCAAAGGAGCTGTTTTTCTATAAACAAACATTTAACAGGCGCCAGGCTAAATATGAAATACGCTGCATGCTGCCCTGTTATATTCCATTGCATTTTCCTTAATACTTTTTATGGTACTCTTGCTGCCGCAAACCCGGCAATTGGGATTTTTCTTCCCAAAGGTTACGATACGGGACTGCATAGTAAGGCCATGTAAGACAAACATTTTCCCTGTCAGCAGCTCCCCTATGCCCAGCAGGTATTTGACCGTTTCCAAAGCCTGGATGCTGCCAATGATACCTGCCGCCGCGCCTAAAATGCCTGCCTGGCTGCAGTTTGGCACCGACCCTGGCTCTGGGATCTCCTCAAAAATGCACCTGTAACAAGGGAATTTCCCTGGGACATACGTCATTACCTGCCCCTCAAACTGCAGGATGCCCGCATGGCAAAATGCCTTCTTATGCAGTACGCAGATATCATTGATCAAAAACTTCGTTTCAAAATTGTCTGCGGCGTCAACCACAAAATCATATTCCTTTACCAGGCTTTCCCCATTTTCCGCATCCAGAAAATATGGATATGCCTTTACTTCAATCTGGTCGTTCAGCCTGAGCAGCGCCTGTTTGGCAGACTCTGCCTTATTCATATGTTCTGTTTCCATGCTGTGCAAAATCTGCCTTTGCAGATTGGATATATGCACAGCATCTGCATCCACAATGCCGATTCTGCCAACGCCAGCCCCTGCCAGATACCATGCTGCCGGCGCCCCAAGCCCTCCTGCCCCTACGATCAGGACACTGGATTTTTTCAGCTTTTTCTGCCCTTCGCTGCCAATCTGGGGCAATAGGATCTGCCTGTCATACCGCTGGATTTCCTTTTCACTCAAGGCTTCAAAATGATGGAGCAGCCACTCCCGGTAGCCACCTGACAAATTATAGGCCTCCAGGCCTTTTTCCCTTAACCCCTTAACCACGGGAAGGCTCTTTTCTCCATAGCTGCAATACAAGATTAGCTTCTTTGGTGAAAGCGATTCAAGCGCTTCTATAGCGCCCTTTTCCGCATCCCAACAGGCAGCCCCTGTAATATGGCCATGGCGGTAAGCAATTTCACCCCGTATATCCACATATTGATATGTATGTTCCGGCAGTCTGCCTACCTGTTCCACTGTTATGTTCATCTGGCCTATCACCGCCTTTCCTCCATATTCCCTCCATATCCCCTTTCCAAATTTAATGAATTCCAAACACGCTCTAGTCAACCACGCGTACTTCTTTTATTTTGGGCTGGTCTTCTGGGTTTACTGTCCCATTGTCATCCTGCACAGGCGTGTCCTCACAGATTTTGTCAACAATCTCCATCCCTTCTGTCACCTGGCCGAAAGCTGCATATTCCCCATCCAAAAACGTGCTGTCCTGATGGACAATAAAGAATTGGGAAGAAGCGCTGTCTGGGTCATTGGACCTTGCCATGGAAATAACCCCGCGCTTGTGGGAAATATTGTTTTCCACGCCATTGCTGGAAAATTCCCCCTTAATCTCCGTATCTGAGCCGCCTGTCCCATTCCCCAACGGGTCGCCGCCCTGAATCATAAATCCGCTGATAATGCGGTGGAAAGTCAGCCCATCGTAAAAGCCGTCCTTTGCCAGATTTACAAAATTTGTAACGGAAATAGGGGCAGTGTCCGCATCCAGTTCAAGGGCAATTGTGCCATATCCCTCTACCTCCACCTCCACATGGTGAAGGCCTGCCAGGTTCCCATCCGCATCCCCGCTTTCTGTTCCCTGGCCTGAATCCTGCCTGCCGTCTGTTTCTGTATTTTCCGTATCCTGGCTGGCTGCTCCCGCATCTGAGGCCTCCCCTTGGCCAGATGCAGCCGAATCCTGGCCGTCCCTATTGGTTCCGCACCCAGCCAGCAAAGAAGCCATAAGTATTGTGCTTAACAGCATTGCCATTATTTTCTTCATCATTTTATCTGTTCCTTTCTTTTTACATTTTTTGTAGGAAGCTGCGGCCTTGCCCCATAGTAGACTCATTATATCCTACTTTTTCCTGCAAGGCAAGTGCCATTCCGCCAGGAAACCATATTTTACGCAAAAAAGGTTGCTATTTACGGCCTGGGAGCCGCTCATAGCAACAATTCGGGGCGATATTTAAAGTTTTGCCGGAAAGCCATAAGGGATTCCTTTAGCAACAATCCCAATTGTATAATACTTTACGGAAATCACGTTTTTTTAGATCTTCCTGATGGATGAAGAAATTCCCCACGCCGCAATCCCCCCAAAGGACGTAATCCTCATCGCCATAATCGGAATCCATCTGAAACAGCAGTGTGTCATAATATTTATATTTTCCCTCATCCTCCCTGGGATCTTCCTGGGTAAAATAAGGATACCCCAGCAGCCAATGCCCCTCATTGCCAAATTCCTCCATGACTTTGTCATATTCATCGCTTTCCAGGCAATCGTAAAGGGATTTGCCCTTATAACGATCCCCGAATTTCTCTTTCGCAATTTTCCCAAACAGCTTGCCAAAACGGTAATCCCCTTCTCCCATGCAGACTTCTTTTCTGGTAATTTTAAGGGCTGCTTCCTGAAAAAGAGGAGAATCGTATGTATTCTCCAAGCCAGCGCACACGGGGATCTGAAGACGCTCCACTTGCTCTGGGGTTACCTGGCAGTCAATCTTTTCATGGTATACCACACGGAAGCCTTCCTGGATATCCTGATGCTCAAAATCCATGCCATAGATATTATATGCACTATCTACTTGGATAAAAAACTGGAGCATTCCTGTCTGGGGAAGCAGGCCTTGGGGATCTGGGGGGATTTCTGCAAACATTTTCTCCAAATTAATCTGTGCAAGGAGCATTAAAGGGCTTCCCTGGCTGGTTGTAGGGTATGGCTTATCCATGTCCCAATAAGGAATCCCGCCAAACTTGCTGTCCAAAAACCCTGGGGCTTTGCCCGTTTCTATTTCCAAAGAATACGCGTTGGTTTTGGTGTGTTGTTTCATTTCTTCCATTATTTCATATACTTCCTTTGCAGCCAAAATAACTCCTTTCTTTGATTGGCCATATGCCCACAGTGAATTAATTTGCCGTGAGCACAGCGCCAGCTGCAGCGGCAGAAACGTTCCACATTCCTGCTTTGCTGTTATAAAAATTAAAGAAGAACCCCCTGGCTGTGCTGCAGCACGGCTATGGGATTTTCTATTTTTCCAATTGGCATTATACCATATGCCTGCCTACAGCACAATGGGAATTTCCTCAGCCCCTACCAAAATGGCCTCCTCCCAATCATAAAACTCAGATGCTACTTCCAAGTTTTCTGTAATTTTTACTTGTGCCCCCTCTGTTAAGGGAATCACCTGATGCCACACTCCCTTCTTCAGGCAGATTGGCTTATCTAATTTTTATTTCTGCCTGTTCTTCTTTTCCTTTTACAAACAGGGCCAGGATATTCCCTTCCTGCGTTATTCTTGCTTCTGACCCTGTGCATTGGAGTTTTGGGCCTGTATAGCTTTCTGGGAGTGCAACGGTGTAAATTTCTTCCGTTTCTGAAATGCATTGCCGGGATAAGTGCAGGCAGTTGCTTTCCCAAGATTCCTGCAGAATGCTGACTGCATCCATGGAAAATGGCAGCTGGAGCCTATGAGCTGCGGATAAGGTTCCTTCTGGTAGAAAGCGAGGATTTGGCAGCAGCCCCATTCCAATGCTTTTCCCGTGAAACTGCCGCTTATGCATCCCATGTAGGATTGCTCCCAAAATTCAAAGACATGATAGGATACTTTGGGGTCAAGCACTAATTTTTCCAGGGGAATTTCGCTTTCTGAAAGGGGAGCGTAGGGAGATAAAGGAAGTACGCTCTTTGCCCAGTCCAGACATGCCGAGTATTAAACTAAGCATTTTCCTTTTCATACAAATCTTCTCCTTTCGGTTTTTATGTTGTTTTTCGTGTTTCTATGTTCCTAATTATAACAACGGCAAGTATAGTTTTAAACGCCCCTTCTTGAATGAGAAATACCCTTTTTTATGTTATTACATAAAAAAGAGACGGTTTTATATGTTTTATTGTTGAAATCCGCTTAGGAATAGGAAGAAGGGCAGAAGATAAGATTATTGATTTTTATGAGGCCTACATATAAAGGCGTTGATGGTTTTGGCATCCTTCTGGCATTGCTTACATTCGTATTTACATTCTGCAAGCAGCCATACATAGCAAAAGCCACCCTGATCCTTTGGCTGGTTCGGGCGGCATTGCTATCTTCTTAATCGTTCAACCCCTTTTGGGCGGTTGTTCTTTTTATGTGTTTATAATATGGTGACTTGAATTTGACTGCAAGAGCTTTTCACCCTAAAATTTCATCAATCTGCTCCTTTGCAATCTCGTTTAAAGCTTGTACCTTCTGCAAAGCTTCCTGGCTGACAGCGCTTTCCTGCAGGAACCTTCCATCTGCCTTGATACGGCTATCCCCAGGAATTCCATCCAAATACCGGTCTGTTAAAAGCCCTTGTGCCAATGGGCAGCCCTACTCTGCCTTTGGATATTCATTACAGAGCAGCCGATAAGGAGCCTCATCCTCTTCTATGGTGGGGAACCTTCCAATAGGCTCATAGAAACGGTTGTCATGCTCATCATCATTGCACATGGAAACCTCTCCCAGCAGCACAGGCCCCGTCCCTTCTTCCAGCTCAAAATCATGGTACATCCCCTTATAGATCGTAATGCTCTCCCCTGGGCAAAGGCGTACCTGGGTCCCTGCCGGAACCGTAAACTCCCTTCCGTCACAATGCACCGTCACATCCGTATCTGCAAACTGCCCGTCCTCTGTAGAATTGTATACGCGGATCAGTACATTCCCGCCGCCCCGGTTAATAATATCCTCCATTTTTTCCCAGTGGAAATGCATCGGCGCCATCTGCCCTTCCTTAATATACAGCAGCTTCTCTGCATAAGTTTTTGTATACTTCTCCATCTTCCGGTTCCCATTCCGGATGGTAATCAGGGAAAACCCCACCTCATCAAATTTCCCCAGCCCATAATCCGTAATATCCCATCCCAGCATGTTATCCCGTATCTCATCATATTCATGATTTTTCTCTTTCCATTCCTCTGGCGTAAAATTGCAGAACGGCGGCAATGCAAACTTGCACTCTTTAATCATTGCTTCCATTTCCTTTAACGCTTTATTTATCTCTGAACGCTTCATTTTCTTCTCCTTTTCTCTCTCAATCATTGCTTTTTCCTTCTATGCCAACTGCCCTCAATTCCCCCTAAATGGACTTCCAGGGCACCCGGTCCGGCAGCCCTTCAAATTCCCCACGATGGCACTCTACATATTTCTTTCCATCCTTAATCTTAATCAGCCGATCCGCCAACGCCAGGGAATCTGCCAGGTTCACCGCCAATATCACCACTGCGATCCCCTTCTCCAGCAGCATTTCCAGCAGTTCACAAATATGTATCCGCAGGGGCATTTCCGCTCCATTAAAAGGCTGCACGCAAAATACCACCTTGGGCTTCTGAAGCAAAATCCTCCCATAGACCAGGTCATACTTCTGCCTCTGTGTAAGCTTATTTACATTCTTTTGGAATACATCTGCCTCCTGAATCACCTCACACTCCCGGAAAATGCTTTCCCGCATCCTCCTGCTCCGCCAGAGCCCCGGCAGACGATGGTCCAAATTAAAGCAAAGGTTATCTAAATAGCTCATATAAGGAAACACCATCCTATCCGCCGGAAATTCCTGAATTACAGCAATACGCCTGTCATACCGGAACCGGACGTCTTTGCCGTCCACTTTCATCTTCCCAAACTCCGGCTTCTCCCCTCCAGACAATGCCCCCACAAACTCACCCCAGATCCGGTTATCCAGATCCTGTAAGACCAGGCATTCCCCTCTGTTTACAGAAAACCCAAGCCCCTGTATCTGGGCTGTATACAGATTTTCCAGCTCAAAGGCCCTGCCCTTTTCCTTATCCTTATGATGCTTTTCCACCTGTTCCCGCAGCTTCTTCTCAAAGCCCTCCCTCCGGCATAAATACCGCTCGTTAGACAGCGCATTTTCCGGATACAGATACTTGATGATCTTCCCATTGGTAAACATGGCTGTCCAGCTGCAAAGCTGTTTCGTCTCCTCGTAATGGGCGGTAATGTACAAAAAGGAAATCCCTTTTGCCGCGTAATACTGTATCATCTGATAGAGCCACTCACGCTCCATGTCACTGACAAAGGTGCTGATATCATAAAGCACGACCAGATGATGCCCTGCCACAACGGCCTTTAGCAGTTCTACTACCACCTTCTCAAAATGGGTCAATTCTGACACATAGGCGTCGGCAGAAATATCCACGCCAATCTCCTCCAAAAAAGGGAGCAGCTGGCTGCTGAGGACTTTTTTCTGGATCAGCCATTTCTTAAAGCCTGGGCGGAGCACAAAAATATTGTCTGCAACGGTCATGTCATCTGCCAATATGCTTTTATTCTGTATGATACTGATGCGGTTCCACTCATGGTTGGATTTTCCCCAGCAGTTTACCATATGGCTGCAGTAATACACGTAGCCGTAATACAGGGGAAGGTTCTTCTGCAAAAGCTGCAAAAGCGAGTCCAGCCCCAGGTTATTCATGGGTACCAGGCCCATAATCTCCCCTTCGTAGACCGCCATATTAAAATTTTTCAGCTTCACATTCCCCTGTTCTATATAAGTAACCCGCTCCATGCGCAGTATTTCTTTTTTCATCGCACAGCCTCCCGATTCTCCAGCTCTCTGTCACTGGTAAATATGGGAAGCCTGATCTCAACGTCCGTTCCCTTGCCCAGCATGGAATAAATCTGCATGCCATAAGATTCCCCAAACAGCATATGGATCCTGTTATTGACATTTGCCAGGGCAATGCCCCCCTTCTCATCCCCTTTTTGCGGCTCGGATGTAAGCGTGCTCTTTTCCAGTCGCTCATTCAGCATCTCCAAAGTGGCTTCATCCATCCCAATGCCATCATCCGAAATACAGATCAAAAGGCATTCCTTGGTCCGCTCCAGGCGGATCACCAGGTGCCCGGTGCCAATCTTGCTCTCTGTGCCATGGACGATGCTGTTCTCCAGGATGGGCTGCAGCGTCAGTTTGGGCAGCCGGCATGCATAGATCTTTTCCTTCTCTTTGGGATCACATTGGATTTCCAGATTAAGGCGGGAGCCAAAGCGATATTGCTGAATGGTAAAATACATCAGGCAATTTTCCAGTTCTTCCTCCACAGACACGAAATTTTCCACCTTACTAATGGTATAACGGAAAAACCGGGCAAGGGTCTCTGTCATATCTGCCACTGTATCCAACTGGGCAATCAGAGCCTCGCTGCGGATGCTTTCCAACGTATTATACAGAAAATGCGGATTTATCTGGTTCTGCAAGGCCAGGTACTGGGCCTGCCGCTTGTTCATCTTCAGGGAATCCGATGGGTTCATCAGCATCATGATCTTATCACAGATCCTTCCGGTGGAAGGCGAGGGAAGCACTTCCCATTCCCTGGCCAGAATAGCCTCTGTGTAGCTTTCTGCCAAAAGGCTGATCCTCTGTTCCATCCGGTTGTAAGGTTTTACGATCCATTTATAAAAAACCAGATCCTGCACCACCATAAAAAAGATTCCTGCCGCCAACAGCCATACAGACATTCCGACGGTATAGATTAAAATACAGCATGTCAAAAGCAGCAATGCCTGCAGCGCAAAAATGGCTTTTGCCAGCATCATAATGCGGTATGATAAATATTTTTGCTTTTCTTTAAATTTAACCATAAAGCTTCCTATACTCCGCAGGGTTTAACCCCACAATCTTTCGAAATGTACTTGTAAAATGCTTTCGGTCGCTGTAGCCTACCTTTTCGCCAATCTCCCCCACAGACAGGCTGGTCTCCCGCAGCAGGTTCTTGGCTTCATCAATGCGGATCCGGGTCAGGTATTTTGCAAACCCCTCCCCTGTCTCTTTTTTGAAAAGGGCGCTGAAATAGCTAACGCTGAACCCCACTGCCTCACAGACTTCCTCCAGGGTAATAGGCTCTGCAAAGTGCTGGAGCACATATTGCTTCGCCACGCGGATGGGACGGGCAGACTCATTTGCCTTGGTTTCCTGCACTTGGCTGATCAATTCATTCTGCAGCTTTTCCAGTTCCTGAAACAGCTGCTCCTTATTGCTGCACTGTTTACAATACCGTGCGGCATACTCTTTCTGTATTTCCTCTACATCGTCAATCCCAACCCGCGCCGCAAACAAATTCCCCGCAATAGTCGCCACCTCCAGCAGCTCCCTGCCGCAGACTCCTGGAATCTGCATCACATCCTGTTCCAGCCCCTGGCAGGCGTCCGCCGCCTCCTCTGCATCCAGCGCCTCAATGGCATGCTCAATCCGTTTGGCATATCGGTCCAGTTCCCGCTGCTTCAAACGGCCAGAGCCTTTGGGGACATCCTCCAGAAGCCGTCCCGTCCCTTCCAGAAGGCGCTCCTTAATGGCCTCTTTTGCATTCTTCAGGGACTGCTTCAGTTCCTGCGGATCCCTTACCTCGCCTCCGATAGCCATAGAAAACTCTGTCATGCCATAGATGCGTTTCTTTGCCTCCATCTGGTTCAGGCAATCCCTAAATTTCTTGCGGATATTGCTTGTCTTCCCAGAGGCATAATTCAATAACCCATACCCCGTATAATCCTTAAAATAAAAGAGCATTTCCTCACAGCATTTCTCCAATCCATTGCGCAAAGTCATTTCTGCCTTTTCCCGCAGGATTTCTGCCGCCTCTCCATCCATCTTACGGACATCACAGTCGATTTTAAAGACAAATGTCTGGTAGCACTCCCCTTTTCCATCAAAATAGTAGGCTTCTTTCAGCTTTTCCCTTGACAGCATGATCTTTTCATCATTTAACAAGTCTTTCAACAGGCTTCTTTTTATACGTGACAGCTTCCTTTGGTTATCCTGATGGATGGCCTGGGTTGTCTCCTCTGCGTCCATGCGTTTTAAGATGCGCTCTTTCATTTTTGAAAGGGTTTCCATCAGCTCCTCCCGCCGGATGGGCTTCAGTAAATAATTCCCCACGCCGTACCGAATTGCATTCTGCGCATATTCAAAATGTGCATACCCGCTAATAATCACCACTTCCAAATGTGCACACATCTGCTTCGCCTGCCGAATCAATTCCAGCCCATCGCACCCTGGCATCCGGATATCTGTAATAAGAATATCCGGATGGGCTTCCTTAATCAGATTAAGCGCCTCAAATCCATTTTCTGCTGTCCCGACTACTTCCATTCCCAGTGATTCCCAGTCTGCCAGTACCTGAACCAGCCTGCAGATCCGCTGCTCATCATCTGCTATGATTACCTTTAACATGTTCCCCCCCTTATCCTTCTTTGAATTTCCAAAAATATGGATGCTTTTATTATAACCACAGATTTCCCCCGCCGTCAAACGGAGGGGGAAATCTGGAAGCCTGACCGACCCTGTTGCGGTTGCTGCCCACTCTGCGGCAGTAACCAGTTGCACCTCAGGTTTCCCCTGAATTGCAGTATCTTATTTCTTTGCCTTTACAGCTTTGGATACTTTTCCGGCGCTGTATTTTGCAGATTTCTTCACAACTACTTTGTAGTAATAGGTTTTCCCAACTGTCGCTTTTTTATCAACATAAGATTTCTTAGAAGACTTCACGGAAGCAATCCTTGTATATCCGCTGTCTTTCTTGGTGGAACGGTAAATATAATAATTGCCTGCCCCTTTTACGCCTGACCAGGAAACTTTTATCTGTTTCTTCCCAAGAGCCTTCACCTTTACAGATGTTGGGTTCGCTGGAAGGGTGATGTTTACAAGCTTGCTGTTTAAGCTGTTTAAGAATTTCGTCTTATCGCTTGAGACAGCCTTTATGAAATAGCTTACTGTCTTGCCGCTTACCGGGCTGTTGTCATAGATGTAGGATCCCGTTGTCTTGCCGATAAACTTCCGAAGCCCGCCAATCTTGCGGTATACATAGATGCTCTGCCCTGCTCCTGGTTTCTGGAAGGAAATCTTTACCCTGCTGGTAACATTTTTCGCGGAGCTGTTCTTTACAGAGAGAATCTTCGGTGTTGCAAGCCTTTCTGGCACTTTGTTGGCATCGTTTTCTTCCTGGGCGATCCTGTTTTCTTCTGCTGTCAGTTTTGACAGGTTCCCAACGCCTACCATTGCCTTCTGGGCATCGCTCAATTTGTCGTAAGCCGCCCTGGCTGCCTGCACGTCTTCTTTTGAAGCATTTGCAAGCTGTCCGATCAAGCCTGCTACTGCGTCTGCCGCCGCCTTGTCATTCTTTGCCTGTGCAAGAGCGCTTTCTGCATCCTGCAATACCAAAAGATTTGTTACTAAAGCCTTCTGGGCATCGCTCAATGCATTGTATGCTGCCCTGGCAGATGTAATGGCTGTCTCAGAATTTAAGCCTACATCGCCAATGGCTCCGATCAAGCCTGTTACCTTCTCTGCGGCTGCCTGGTCTGCAGCTGCCGCTGCCTGGTTTGCAGCTTCCTGTTTCAGGTCTGCAATCTTCTTCTCAGCATCTTCCAATGCCTTTACGTTGGTTACCAGCTTCTTCTGGGCATCTGTCAGAAGGTCGTAGCTAACGCGTGCCTTCGTTACATCCTTCTCAGAATCCAGTGTCACAGTCCCCAGCTTGCTAATCATATCTGACACATCTTTTGCTGCTGCCTGGTCGTCGCCCTTCTGGGCTACCTGGCCTTCCGCTTCCATAAGTTTCGTCAGGTTTGCAATGCTTACCATTGCTTTCTGGGCATCGCTCAGTTTGTTGTATGCATCCCTTGCTGCTTTTACGTCTGCTTCGGAAGCATTGTCTGTAAGCTTCTCAATCAGGGCTGTTGCCTTATCTGCTTCTGCCTTATCCGCCTTTGCCTTATTAAGGGCTGCCTCGGCATCCTCTAATACCTTAGCATTTGCCACCAGCTTCTTCTGGTCTTCCGTCAGCTGGTTGTATGCATTCCTTGCAGATACAATAGCTGTCTCAGAATTCAAAGCTACCTGGCCGATATTCCCGATCAGGCCCGCTACTGCGTCTGCCGCTGCCTGATCCTTCAATTCTGCAATCTTACGTTCTGCGGCTTCCAGAGTTGCCAGGTTGCCAACCATTGCCTTCTGATCGTCGCTTAACTGCTCGTACATAGCCCGTGCTGCTGCGATTTCCGGCTCAGAGCCAAGCGTTACGTCTCCCAGTTTCCCGATCATCTCCACAACATTTGCCGCTGCAGACTCTTTGCTGACTTGGGCTTCTGCATCGGTTAACTTGCTCAGGCTTTCTACGCCTACCAACAGCTTCTGGTCATCTGTCAGCTTATCATATGCTGCCCTGGCGCTTGTTACCGTATTTACATTGTCAACATTAATATTTCCAATTAAAGCGATAACTGCATCAGCCGCTGCCTTGTCGTCTTTCAGCTGTGCCAGCTTAGCCTCTGCTGCTGCCAATATGTCAACGTTTTCGCCTACTTCTTCTTTCTGCTCATCTGTCAAAGCCTCATATGCCGCCCTGGCTTCTGTAATTGCTTCTTCAGATTCTAAAGTTACCTCGCCGATTGCGCCAATCTGAGCAATTACGTTTCCAACTGCGCTCTCATCTGCTTCCCATTTTGCCAGAAGGTTCTCTGCTGCTTCCAACTTCGCCCTGTTTAATACTTCAATCTTTTCTAAATTATTCAGGCACTCATACAGATACCTTGCCTGGGCAACTACAGGTTTATCTGCAACTGTTACTGGGTCGCTGATCTTATCAATTGCTGCCACAACTTCTTCCGCAGTGATCTTGTTGAGACGGAACCAATCTACGTTAGCCACATATGCATGTGATGTGCTATTCTTGAATACCAGATATACATCATGGGCTCCAGGAGTTGCAATATCAGAATTTATTACAACTGGCACTCCATTCACGTCTTTATCTACAGCGTTCTCATCTTTGGTGGATACTGTAACATAATTACTCCAGTTGTTGCCTGTCACAGGCAGGCTGAGGGAAAGGAGTAATTTATCCGGATTGTTCCTTTCATCCAGATATACTTCCACATATCCGCCTGCATCGCTGCTCTGGCCAGCATAACAAATATCAAAGGAAGTAATAGGCCCGTCAAAACGGACATCCTGGTACATTGTCCAAGTATTCTTCTTCACGCCGCCAATATTAGAACCGTCATTTACGACGTCACTATGCTTTTCAGAGTATTCCTCCGCTTCAATTCTCTCATGGGCGCTTCGGATGTTCTCAATCCTTTCCAAAGCTTTCTGTAATGACTGATAAGTGGCCTGCATCTCAGCCTTTGTAGCCTCTGCGTCATTCAAAACAAGCTGAGCGGATACGATTTCATCAATTACAGCATCCCTTACTTTCTCATCCAGGTCTTTTGCCTCGCCAAGAGCCTTCTTTGCCCTTGCTACCAATGCATTCAATTCCGCATGGACATCTTCATTTGCCAGCAGCTCAATCTCTGCCAGGCTTGTTCCGCCTGTAAGCTCAAGCTTATAGAACGCATACTCTTTATCGCTGTTCACTGCAAATGGCCTTGTGTACTGTGTCCACTGGAAAGTAAGATCCTCATAAGATGCCAGCTCTGTCCACTCTTCGCCTTCATTTGCACCGTAAATCTTCAGGGCTGTAGGTGCAGAACCTGCCACATTATTGGATGTCAGCGTAACAAGCTCTACGTTTTTGGGTACAGATGATGCATAAACCAACGTGGTTGTGCCTTCATTCAAAGCAGCTGCCGTGCTGGATGTATCATCAATTAACCTTTCAACATTTTCAATGTTGCCGTATACTGTGTTTACCTCTACTGGTTTTACAGCTACATTTTCTGCATTATCTACTGCAGCAGCATCGTTTGTGGCATCCTTCTTCGGCTCTGGAGCTTCTGTCCCCTCGGTCAGTGAGGTTGGCAGGTCGCTCTCCTGGCTTCCCCATTCCGTATTCGGTGTAGAGCCCATCTGGAACTCAATGGCTGCCCCATTTGCAAGATCCTCATGTTTGAAATAATTCTTAGTGTAATCCCGCCCATTTAATTTTACGCTCTGTACGTAAACATTTTCTTTGCTGTTATTATTAGCTGTGATTGTAATCTTCTTGCCGTTGTCCATATTAATGGTAGCAGAGTCAAACAGAGGGGATCCAATGGTGTACTCATCGCTTCCTACTGTTACAGGATAGAATCCAAGGGCTGAGAAAATATACCATCCGGACATTTCCCCATTATCCTCATCGCCAAGGTAACCCTGCCCAAAGGTAGAGCCTGTGTAGCACCTGTCTAACACATCCCTTACATATTTCTGTGTCTTCCATGGCTGCCCTGCATAATTGTACATATAGAGGATATGGTGGGAAGGCTGGTTGTTGTGTCCATACTGCCCCATTTTCACTTCCCGGGCTTCTAACTGCTCATGGATTCCGCCTACGCCGCCTTCTGCGCCGTAACCGCTGTATGGGCTGTTATCGCTTAAGATGCTGTCAATCTTAGCTGCCAGCTGATCCCTGCCGCCATAAAGGTTTGCAAGCCCCTGTCCGTCCTGGGGCACGGAAACAGACATATTGTAGCCGTTTGTCTCTGTGTAGTCGCCCTTCCAGCGTACTGGGTCGTAAACACCATTCGTGGTATTTTCTGTAGTCCAGCTTCCATTGCTTTCCTTGCCGCGCAGCCACTTCTGGCTGATGTCATCGCCTGCGTTGTCAAACAGCAGCACATAATTCTGCGCGCGGTTCCTATAGTACTGGTATTCTGACAGATACTCTGCCTTCTTGGCTTCGTCTGTCTCTTTCTCTGCCAAAAGCTTTGCCATCTGGGAAATACCATAATCATTGATATACCCTTCCATCGTCCAGGAGAAGTTCTCATCTGTGCCTGCTGTGTAGCCTGCAAAAATAGATGTATTCAAATTCTTCCTTCCGCCATTGGTCAGGTTCGAAGAAACTGTCGCTGCATTACGGATTGCTGCGCCGTAAGCATTCTCATAATCAAAGCCAATGCCCTTCACCATAGCATCGCCAAAGATTACGTCGCTGCTGGTACCCACCATGCTGTTAGTCCCGCCTGGGGCGATCCACCTTGGAACCCAAGTCTGGTCAATATAATGCTGTACCAGCCCATCCAAAAGCTCTGGCGCCTGGGTTGGCGTAAGCAACGCATATGCGCTCCATGTTGTCCTGTAGGTATCCCAGAATCCGTTGTTGATATAAATCTTGCCGGATACCGGCTCTGCGTCATTGCCTCTATAGGGGCTCTTGTATTTCCACTCTGGGGCTGCCGCTGTCCCTACGTTCTCTGACATGTTGTTTGGATACATAAACAGACGGTACAGATTGGAATACAAAGAAACCATCTCTTCCTCAGACGCACCCTTCACGTCGCTGACTACGCTAAGCTTTTCATCCCAGATTGCCTGTGATTTTTTCATCACTGCATCAAAATCACTGTTTCCAACCTCAAGCTGCAGATTCTTCTTTGCCTGGTCAGCGCTGATATAAGAGGTTGCCACCTTCAGCTCTACGCTATTTCCTGCAAACTGCGCAACTGCCTGCTTGCCATTTGCATTTGCCTTTGTGGGAGCCTCACTGAACTCACCATAGACATACATCCGCTTAGAACCGTTGCCTGTGTGGTCACTGTATGCCGTAAAGGACTGGTTGCCCTCTCCAAAAGTAAAGCCGCCGTTTGCCCTTGTACAGTCAAAAATCAAGTTCTTATATTCTGTGCCTTCCGGGAATGTTGCCCGAACCACAGCGCTATGGTCTGTAGGCGTTACTTCCATCTGGACGCCCTTGGCATTATTGCCTTCTGTATCATCAAACACTACGCTGTAATAATGTGCCTTAGCCACTTCATTGTCATGGGAGAAGCTTGCGGATCTCTGGTTTCCGCTGTAGGATCCAGAATCCCCATTCAAAGAAGTGTTAACCATAAACTGCCAAGTCCCCCGGTCGCCTACCCAATAAGACGGCTCATGGCTGACAGTCATATACTGGATCTGGGTATCCTGGTAATCATAAGTCTTGTTATCCCCGCTGTTGGTACAGGGCACCCAGAAATTAAATCCATGGGGCACCGTAACGCCAGGAGCCGTCAGACCTCTGGAGAACCCAGGCGTATCATTGGTCCCGCGCAGGATATACACATAATCAGAAAGATGCGCCCGCTGTGTATCCTGTTTTGTATACAGCTCAATATCATCAATATAAGTCTTGAAGTTTAAGTTCCCTTGCGCTTCTTTTGCTTCTTTATCAAAAACTACCAAAACCTGCTCAATTGTCTTGCCTGCTGCCACCTTGCCAATATTGGAATAAATCCGGTTCCACTGGTTAGTGGTCAGTGTCCTGCTGGCGCCCTGTGCGGCTGCCTCCACTGGATTCTCATTCTGGTCAAGAACCGCCAGCTGGCTCAAATATGTACCATCCTTAAACTTCAGGTCAATTGCCATATGCATGGATGTATATTCATAGTCATAGGCAGAGGAAGTCAAAGCCGGGAAAATCACATAACTTAAATACGTATCCTCCGTCACCTCTGTATTCAGGCCATCAAACAGCACATTGGAAGCGTATGCGCCTTCTGCCATCTGTGTCCCGGATGCTTCCAACGCCTTTGCGCCGGTCCAGCCCCTGTTGCTTGCCTGGTTCCATGCACTGGAAGGGCCTGTGCTGAGCTCTGTGCTCATAAACTGGTCGCCAGCCGTTTCAATGCCAGTGCCAATATTGATGTCAGCAAGCTGCGTATCCATCGTAGATCCGGCATTCTGGAGTATCTCAAACCGATAATAGGCATATGCCTCCTCGTTCTCAATCTCAAATACCTTCTGCTCAAACCGTTTGGCAAAAGCCTGGTCTCTCTGCTCATCCAAAATGACCCAATCTTCCCCATCCTTGCTTGCCTTCAGAACCCATGCCTTAGGGTCGCGGTTCTGGGAATCATTCGCCGAAGTAACCGCATATACTTTCACTACCTCAGCCTTTTCGCCTTCCAGGTTAAAATTAATCCAGATTGGCTCATCTTCGGAAGGAGCATGGGCATTGTTATTGGTAATCCTGGTATAGAATTTTGTCCCGGAATTGCTGTCGAACAGTTTTTCCACTGTTTCTGATGAATTCCACTGCTCTGCATTGGTAGCGATGGAAGACAAATTTACCTTCCTGGTAATATCCCCTACCAGGGCGCTGTCAGACAGGCCGCTTTGCACATTCACCGTCGCCCTGTCGCCTGTCTCTGCAGCAGACCGTTTGAAATTCTCAAGGGCGCTTTCCCCATCTTCAAACGAGGTAGACCACAGTACGTTTTTCGTCTGATTCTCATAATTATCATTTGGCACAGCCGCCTGTACGCCTATCGGCTGTAATATGGTAGTGACCGTCATAGCCGCTGCCAACATAGTCGCCATTACCTGACTATATTTCCATCTTCTATTCTTCATATAAAAGAACCTATCCTTTCTACTTGATTCTGTTTTTACTGCTGATTATGGCTAAACGGTACGTTATATCTGTACAGGTTAGCCTATATACCTTTCCATGAATTTCAGTTGTAACATTTGGTATGCCTGGATTTCGCCTCCACTAAAAACGCCCCTGAATTGCCCGGAAAGGCAGATTGCCCATCCAGAGTGATTTTCCTGCCGCTATACAGCCCAAAAAGGGAGGGAAAAGGACTATATCGCAAAGGCATTCAAAATTGGAACTGTTTACAGAGAACAAAAAATGCTTTAAATACTGAATTTACCCACTATTAGTCTTGCTAGGCGGGCAACTCGCCTTTACAGACAATCCAGAGGGGCTTTTAGCAAAGGCGAAATCCACTGCTTAGAAAGGCCTGTGCCCGATAAGCGGGGCGCGCCGGACATTCAGGCTTCCCTGGAAGGCTTAGCCCTCCCAGCAGCCCGTCCGCCACAGCGTTGCCCCATTTTCGGGGAATACCTTATTTCTTCAATACAGAAACTCCTGTATCCTGTACTTCTCCGCCAAGGGAAGCCCCTTCCAGAGCCTGTACGCATGCTTCTACGCCCATGGAACCCATAACATCCGGATTCTGCGCCATAGTGCAAAGCAGGTAGCCATCATCAATCAATCCCTGGATTGCATCAGACTTATCAAACCCAACGCCGATAATCCCATCTGTCCCAGAAGCCTTGATGGCATTTCCAGCCCCTGTGGTGGAGCCTTCGTTGCATCCGAAGATACCTACAACACCCTGTGTAATATAGTTCTCAGCAATGCTCTGGGATTTTGCTGCATCCCCTTCGCCGTACTGTGTTTCCATCAATTCATAATCCGTTCCTTCAAATGCTGCGCGGAATCCTTCTTCACGCATCACGCAGGAGTCAGTAGCTGCGTTTACATTGATGATGCCGACAGAACCAGATTCTTTTCCGGCTGCCTTTAAAGCTGCGATCATTTCTTCGCCTGCCTTCTGGCCTGCTGCTTTGTTATCTGTTGAGAAGGTTGCCTCTGCCTCTACGTTTGCAGGGGAATCTACATAGACGATCTTAACGCCTTTTTCAGATGCTTCCTGTAATGCGGAGGAAATGGCATCTGGGCCGTTTGCGGCTACCATGATGGCATTGTAGCCGCCTGCCACTGCATTGTTCACGCACTCGATCTGCTGTGCGTCATCCTTTGTATTGGGGGACATAAACGTTACTTCTACGCCAACTTCCTTTGCCTTTTCCTGTGCGCCTTCATTCAGGGTTACCCAGTGCTGGTCAATGGAATCCATGGTTATCAATGCGATTTTCCAAGCCTGGCTTGCTGTGGTTGCAGATGCGTCAGAGGAAGCATCGTCAGATCCGCTTGCTGCCCCGTCTGCTGTCAATACGGATACGCCTGTATCTGTTACTGCGCCGCCAAGGTCTTCGCCGCCGATGGCTGCAACTGCTGCTTTTACGCCTTCATAACCCATAACGTCTGGATTCTGTGCCATGGTGCAAAGCAGATAGCCATCATCAATCAATCCCTGGATTGCATCAGATTTATCAAAGCCAACGCCGATCACCCCGTCTTTGCCAGAAGCCTTGATGGCATTTCCAGCCCCTGTGGTAGATCCTTCGTTACATCCAAAGATGCCTACAACGCCCTGTGTAATATAGTTTTCAGCAATGCTCTGGGATTTTGCTGCATCCCCTTCGCCGTACTGTGTTTCCATCAATTCAAAGCTGGAGCCTTCAAATGCTGCGCGGAACCCTTCCTCACGCATCACGCAGGAATCAGTCGCTGCATTTACGTTGATGATTCCAATGGAGCCAGAGGTAACGCCTGCTGCATCCAATGCATTGAGCATTTCTTTTCCTGCTGTCTCGCCTGCTGCCTTATTGTCCGTGGAGAAGGTTGCCTCGCCTGGCACGTTTGCCGGGGAATCTACATAAATGATCTTCACGCCTGCATCTGAAGCTTCCTGCAATGCAGAAGAAATAGCGTCCGGGCCGTTTGCTGCCACGATAATCGCCTTTGCCCCTGCAGAAACTGCATTGTTCACGCACTCAATCTGCTGTGCGTCATCCTTTGTATTGGGAGCCATAAACTGAACGGTCACGCCCAATTCCCCAGCTGCCTTCTGTGCGCCCTCATTCAGGGTTACCCAGTGCTGGTCAATGGAGTCCATGGTAATCAATGCGATCATATCCCCATTTCCGGAAGCCTGCTGTGCTTCATCGCTTCCCTGCTCTGTTTCCTCCTGCGCAGGGGCATTTGCGTTTGCATCTGCATCATTTCCGCTGTTTCCATTGTTTCCGCCGCCGCATCCTGCTAACAAGCCTGCAGCCATCCCAAGGGAACAAATCCATGCCAATAGTTTTTTCTTCATCCTTTTCTTCCTCCTTAAATTTTTGTGTGAACATGTAAACTGTTTACATTTATCTTAGCGCCAGCCGGCGTCTAATTCTTATTTTTTCTTCTTGATTACGCCGCTTCTGAATACCACATCCAGCATTACGGCACATACTACGATAATACCGATTACGAGACGCTGGATACCTACCTGGGCGCCAATCATATTCAGGCCGTTTTCCAGAGTCTGCCATACGGCAGAGCCTGCCAATGTGCCTAACAGAAGGCCTGTTCCGCCTAATGGAGACACGCCGCCGATTACGCCGGCAGCCACGCCGTACATCTCATACATGTTTCCAGCTTCCATATTTCCCATGTTAGCCTGCCCGCAGAGGATCAATCCTACTACACATGCACAAAACGCGCTTACCAAATATGTCTTTGTGGTAGTTGCCACAACATTTACGCCAGAGAGCTTTGCCGCATCCACATTAGAGCCGATGGCGTAAATATGCCTTCCTGTCCTGGTCTTAGAAAGCAGGAAAAAGAAGATAATAAATAACACAATTGCAATCCAGAAGGTATTATAAACGCCTAAGGTTTTTCCATAATAGAAGAAATTCTGGAAGCCGTCTGCAGCTTCTTTGCCGATTCCAGAGCTGATTGCCTCTGTGTTACGGTTCCCATTTACCATGTAAGCCACGCCGCGGGCCACAAACATGGTTCCCAAAGTAGCGATGAAAGGCGGAAGCTTGAACTTCCCAACCATGATGCCGTTCAAAACGCCGATTGCAAGGCAGCAAGCCATTGAGACTACGATTGCAATAATGGGAGATACGCCGCCTGCCATCATAGTGGCAGATATCATGGCGCTCATTCCTACCATAGAGCCGATAGACAAATCAATATTTCCTGTAATCAATACATAGCTCTGCCCAATACCAATCAACAGGTATTTTGACATAGAACGGAGCAGGTTCATAATATTCTGCCCGGAATAAACGGTCGGGTTAATAATGCCAAATACAATATAAATAATGATAAGCCCGGCAAATGCAGTGAGCGCACCGCCCATGCCACGGATACTTAATATTTTTTTCAATGGATTCTGTTTGCTCTGATTCATTTTCCTTTTCCTCCTGTCCCTTAGGCCTTTGCTGTAATTTTCTTTTCAAACTGGGTTGCCAGCGTGAGGATTTCGTTCTGGGTCGCGCCCTTTGCCGAAAGCTCTCCCGTAATCCTTCCATCGCACATTACAATGATCCGATCTGCAATTCCCATAACCTCGGGCATTTCAGATGAAACAAACATAACTGCAATCCCGCTCTTTTTCAGCTGATTCATCAGGTTGTAAATTTCTACTTTTGCCGCCACGTCAATTCCTCTGGTCGGCTCGTCAAAGATTACAACCCTGGAATTCCTTGCCAGCCATTTTCCAACTACAACCTTCTGCTGGTTTCCACCGGAAAGGTTGCCTGCCAGCACATCCACATTCGGCGTCTTGATCTTCAGGCTCTCTACTGCATGGCTGCACATTTTGTCTTCTTTCTTGCTTCTCACAACGCCAAGCTTGTCGCAGATCAGATCCAGGTTTGGAAGGGCAATATTATGGCGGATACTGAGTTTCGTACAAAGCCCGTCTTTCTTCCTGTCCTCCGGCGCCAGCACGATCCCGGCCTTAATGGCGTCCTCTGGCTTGCGGATGGTAACTTGGTTCCCGTCCAGGATGATTTCCCCGCCATCTTTTGGGTCAACCCCGAAAATCGCCCGGGTCGTCTCCGTACGCCCTGCGCCCATCAGGCCTGCAAAGCCTACGATCTCGCCTTCATATAAAGCAAAGTTGATATCACGCACCATACGGCCTGCATTCAGGTTCTTCACTTCAAAGACTTTCTTGCCTTTTTTACATTCCACACGGGGGAACTTTTCTTTGATCTCACGGCCTACCATATTGGCGATAATCTCATCCATAGTGGCGTCCGCAAAATTCATGCTCGTTATGTACTGGCCATCCCGCATGATGGTCACACGGTCTACAATATGCTGCAGCTCTTCCAGCCTGTGGGAAATATAAACAATTCCACAGCCCTTTGACCTTAAGTCCTTGATAATGCGGAACAGGTCGTCAATTTCCTTGGCTGTCAATGCGGATGTGGGTTCATCCATAATCAGCACCTTGGCATTGAAGGAAAGGGCTTTGGCAATTTCCACCATCTGCTGCTTGGAAACGGGAAGGTCGCCTACCACCTGCTTTGGATCCAGGTCAATCTTCAGCTCATCCAATACCGCTTTCGCCTCTTTTTCCATCTCCTGGTCAGAAAGGATAATGCCTTTTCGCTTTTCCCTTCCTAAGAACATGTTCTCTGCAATGGAGAGGTGCCTGCACATGTTCAATTCCTGGTGGATAATGGCTACCCCAAGTTCCTGTGCCTGCTTGGGGGTCAGGTTGCCGCATTCCTTGCCGAAAATCTGCATGGTGCCTTCATCTCGGGTATAGACGCCGCTTAGGATTTTCATCAGGGTGCTTTTTCCAGCTCCGTTTTCCCCTAAAAGCGCCATAACCTCTCCGGAGCGGAGTTCGAAGTGGACGTTATCCAAAGCTTTTACACCGGGGAAGCTTTTGGATATGTGGTCCAGTAAAACAATCGTTTCATTCATCTTATTCACCATCTTTTCCCTAGAATTTTTGGTTATTGGTTGTTTTTCTTTGTTGTGATTATTATAAGTGAAAATCCTTTAGTGAACTAGGTGAGGTAATTATTTTTTTTAGGGGGATTTTTATGCAATATGCATATCTTTAAGATAGAAGATGGCAATTTTTTGAATAAATAGACAGAATACTGGTATGACTTAGGGCAGAAATTTCTGCACAAAAAAAATCCCCCGCCACAAACTGCAGAGGATTCGTCCCGCGAAAAAGCCGCTGTCCTTAATATTTTGCCTTAACGGCTTTTTGCGGATTTGGAGATTTCTTCCGCACTATTATAGAAGCAGGCCATAAAAACAGGGAAGAAATAAAGCAGCATTTTCAAATCCCGGCCCGCATTATAAATAGAAACAAATACAGAGAGAGCCGCCATTGTAAGGTGCGCCAATTTAGGGGCTTCCTGTCTGTAAGAATATTGGAAAAAGAAATGGAAGAAGAAAAAGGAACTGCCCAAACAAATCAGGCTTTTGCATATCCCATTATAATACCCCTGGATAAAAGGGGAATCCTGGAAATGGATAAGATACTGGATCTGCCCTTTTAAGGCAGACAGCAAAGCCTGCCACCCTTTCATGTCTGACCATTTTCCTGGCAGAAGCCAGAAAGGGAATTTTTCTGTGTCCTGGAATGCAAACTGCTTCAAGTATAGAATCCATAGAAAACCAGAAAAAAGGATCTGCCATTGGCCAATGCCACGCCTGCCGGAACCATAACATAAATAAATAAAAACCATTAGGAAGAAAACATCTATGCCAGCATAATTTACCCACTTCAGCAGGATGATATCTATTCTTTGCCCACTGTCAGAGAATGCGTATTCTGCATTCTGGTAATTTAAGGGTTTGAGCCCGCTTACCATAATGGCCAAAAGAGGTGCTGATTCTTTTTGGAACTTAATATTTTGTGAGAGTTCCTCCTTTTCAAGCCATACATAATAGCCTGGTTGGAGCGTTGGAAGGCCCTGCCCTTTCTGGCCGGCACTGAAATTGGGACACTCAGAAGAACCCTTCCCTGCCCGCACCCTTTCTGCCGCACAATTCGCAGAATCCGGATCTGAATAGAGATAAACACAATCCTCCTCTAATGCCTCCAGATTCTTAAAATGGAGATTGAATTGGGCAAAGCTAAGGAGGAACAGGGTTCCCCAAAAAAGAAGGGCAATCTGGGAACGCCAATAGCTTCTGTTTTTTATTCTTCTGCAATTCGTACGCGGTCACCTTCCTTTATAGATTTGCTTGCGTTTATGATAATGGCGCTGTATGCAGATAAATCTTCTTTTACAGCTACATATTCGCCATTTTCTTCTATAGGAGTTACAGGGATCCGCTCGGCTACAGACTGGATGCCAAGGATCGTAATATCTTCTTTGATTCCAAAGATATAATTGCCTGCGTCCCCCGTGTGCAGGGATGAAACAGGGATGCAGTCAGAATAACGGCCGCTCTCCTGGGTAAAGCTCAAGGTTGCCTCTCCTGTCTGGATGGCAGAATCTGAATGCACTTCAGCAACCACACGATATGCGCCCTGTCCTTCCTCATCTTCTGCCACCTTGCTGATCTTCAGACCCTCTATCGGAGCCAAACCGCCTTTTGCCTTAAGAGAACATTCTATGCCTTCTTCTACCCAAGGACAGTCAGATTGGCTTATCATCCCCTCAAACTGAAGGGGCTGGCTCAAATCTTCCAGGATCAAAGCAGGCTCTGTGGTAGTAATAGAACCTGTAGATAACACACATTCAAAAACCTTCCCGTCCAAACTGGCACAGATTTTTCCATCTGCCTTATCTATTTCCTCCAGCTCCTGCAAAGTATCAAACAGCTTTTCCTGCTCCATCTGCAGCAATGCCTGGGCATTATCCCTGGAAATTTCCTGGCTGCAGTCCTCTAACTGCCTTGCGGCATTTTTCAGAGAAACATCCTTAGAAGCAACAGCATCTTCATATAGCTTCTGCTTCTCCGCATATTGCTGCGCCAGTTCCTCCCTTTTCTGCACCCAAACCGCCAAAGAGCTTTCTAAACCTGTATCCTCAATTCTTTCATGATCCTGCACTTCCCCCGCTTCTTTTTCCCCATCCACTTCTGTTCCACCTTCTCCTGCTTCATCCACTCCTGTTCCAGCCTTCCCCACTCCATTCACTCCTGTTTCCCCATCCACTTCTGTTCCACCTTCTCCTGCTTCATCCACTTCTGTTCCACCTTCCCCCGCTTCATTCCCCTTCATTTCTAACCTATTTTCTTGCCCCCCAATATTATATCCTTTTACTTCCCCCCTTTCTATTTCCCCGCTGCCCAAAATTCTTTCTCCCATCCCACCAAAATCCTCCACCGGCCTTACTCCATCATGCTGCGACAATTCCTGCCTTGCCTTTTCCATTTCCTGATAAGCTGCGTTTACCGCATTTTCTGCTGCCCTTTCGGCCTCCTGGTAATCCTCTTTTGCCCGTCTGTATTCCTGGGCTTGCTGCGCAGCCTGTTTGTCATATGCCCGCTCCAAATCCTCCATCTGCAGCCCGCCCTTTTGTATTTCCTGCCCTATCTGCTGGATCTGCTCCTGCAGCCCATCCTTGTCAACCGTAAAAAGCAAATCCCCTTTTTCCACCCTATCCCCCTTCTCCACCATCACCTGCGCAACCCGCAGATTTTCCATACAGTACACAGCCCGTTTCCCCTTTGCCCGAATCTGCCCTTCAATTTCCATCGGATACTGCAGCCTCATTTCCTGGGAAGCCCCCACAACCACCTGCGGAACCATAAAAGAATCCGCCATCCTAGCTATCACCGTTATAAACGCCATCCCCACCAAAAACAGCAAAATTGCATTAACGTTCTCATTGCAAAATACCCTTTCCACACACTTTTTCACTTCCATATACCAGCACCTCGTTTCCATTCTTTCCTAATTTTACTTTCATATGCCAATATCCATCTCCTTCCTTTCACATCCCCAATCCCCCCCGACATTCTCAGATATATTTTCCCTTTTGCCTCTGGCGTCCCACCCGCCAAAAAAGAATGTCATCACATCACCTTTTCGCTACCATCACCCCAATTCCTTCCCGAATCTCCTCCCTCCCCCAAAAGCTCACCAACCCCACCGGAACCAGCACAACCAGCGAAAACACAAAAATATACTGCACATTCTCCCCGCTAATCTCCGGCAAACACAAAGCATACGGCCACAAAGAAGCCGTCTTCAAAAAAAGCAGCGGCTGCTCTATCATATTCCAATACTCCATCACCCCCAGCAAAACAGCCGCCCGGATCCCAGGCAAAGCCATTGGCACTCCGATATGCCAGAACAGCCGAACCTTACTGCTGCTCTCCAAAGAAAACGCCTCATAAATTTCCTCTGGTATCCCAATAAAATAACGATAGGCCAAAAATACCGGAAATGTAGAAAACACTGCCGGCAATATAACTGCAGCCTGCGTATCCAGCAGCCCCAGCCGGTCAATCACAATATAATTTGACAGCATAGTAACCTGAAACGGCAGCAGCATCAGAACCGTATAAACATAAAACAATACGCTGCTCACCCTCCCATGCCATCTGGAAAACCCCCAGGCAGCCGGCACAGAAACCAAAAGCTGCCCCACAAGGATACATCCTGTAATCTTAATGGAATTCCAGAAAACCACATAAAATTCCGGCGTATCCAATAACAGTTCCAAAAAACCTTTGCCTGTTGGAAAAGACGGAAACAGCAAGAAAAACGTCCTTCCCCCATCTTCAAACAGCCCCTGAAAATAAACCAGCAATTCCCCCTCGCTTGCCACAGCCCCAACCGCCAGCAAAAACACTGGAAAACAAGACAAAATGCACATACCCCCTAATACTCCCAAGGCCACCCCCCTAAGAATGGATCGTTTCAAGATTCCCACCGCCTTTTTTCCGGAAAGGATATACCATCACTGCAAATGCAATGGCCACTGCCACCGCGCTTGCCGCCATTTTCTCCATGGACATATCCCGAAACCAGTTATGGAACACATGCTGTATCATATAAATACTTTGATCTGGGTATTCCCCCGCCAGCAAATACGCCTCCCGATAAGATTTCAAAGTCCCTGTGACAGCCAGTACCAAAGCTGCTGACGCCATAGGCCGCAGCCCTGGCAGGGTAATATGGAAGAATTTAGCAGCGGCTCCCGCCCCGTCCAGGGACGCAGCTTCATACAGGCTTTTGGGGATTCCTTCCAGCCCAGTGGCCCACAGCACCACATAGTACCCCATATTTTTCCACAGGAAACTGGCCACCAGCACCGCAAATGCATAAGAAGAATTCAGCCAGTCCACAGAAGTCCCCAAATAGCTGTTAACCATCCCATTTGCATGAAACAGTATTTTCCACACAAAGGCCAAAGATACAATGGGAACTGCCATAGGCAGCAGGCAAACCTTCGGATAAACCCTGCTTTTCCCAAAATAAGCCAAATGGGCCATCAGCAGCGACACCGCCAGCAAAAGCGGCACGCATACCATAAGGAATCTCACCGTATTCCCCATCGCCAGCCGGAAGGCCTGGTTCCCAGCCACTGTCCTGTAATTCTGAAATCCCACAAAGGCTTTCCCCGTCACATCCGTAAAAGACCTCCGCACCACATCCACAAAAGGAATCAGCACAAAAACAGAAACCCCTATAAGGCTTGGCGCCAAAAAGAGAATTTCTCTCTGAAAATATTTCTTTTTCATACAATCTAATATGGCTCCTTTCTGTCCTCCTACTCCGCCAGATACACCTCCACTTTCTGCACAATCTCATTAACAGCCGCATCCACCCCTTTTTCTCCGTCAAAATACCCTTTTGCCCCTTCCAGCACCATCTGGCTCATAACACGGTCTTCCATGGCAGGGCTTACTGCGCCTTCTATTTCCTCCTGCAGTTTTTCAATAGCCTCTTTCCCAGGCCACGCAAATTCCCCTCCTAATCTCACAAAAATATCCCCGTATTCCTCCAACTCACTTTCTGGCGGCTCTTTTATCATTTCCTCCCAAACCGCCTGGTTCACTGGAAACTTCTCATTCGGGAAATGCATCTCCCCGCATACCGCCCTCTGTTCTTCCTCACTAATGGCAAACCGCAAAAACTCCTTTGCCAGCTCCAACTGCCCAGACTGCTGGTTCACCCCTGCCTCTAAGGCATGGAACACCCCATCCCCTATTACCTGGTAACCTAAATCCTGCCCTGGGACATTGTCTGAAATCGCCGTAAAATCCCGGATTGTGCCCAGGCCGCCTAATCCCATCCCTGTATTGCCATACAGCACATCCCAAACAGGCACAGAAATATCCGCCTCCCCATTATGGACATTCCCTTCCTCATCTGTCCAATCCCCCCATTCATCAAAGAAATAACTCCCATCCCCTCCCTTTTCCTTTACCGCATCGCAGATTTCCTTCCCCGTTTCTAACAGCTTTTTTAACCCTTCCTTTGAAATAGAGCCGTCCTCCTGTTCTATTTCCTGCCAGAAAACACTTATCACAAAAGGCAGGAAACCCTGGATTGCCAGGCTCTTGCCTTCCGGCTTCGCTACAGCCTCTTTTACATCCCCCAAAGAATTAATCTGCGACACCACAGACCGTTCCCCCACAACCACCGGGATAGAAAAGGAAATAGGAACCACATACTGCGCATCCCCTTTCTGGTACGCAGAGAACACAGATGCAAACACCTTTCCTTCCTTCAGCTCTCCTTCCAGCTCCTGTGCCATATCTGCCAAAAGCCCCTTCTCCCCATAAGATTCCCAGGGAAGCCCATCTAAGACCAAAACATCCGGCCCGCTCCCTGCCGCAATTTCCGTATTTAAGACATTGATGGCATCCGCCTCCTTGATCCCCGCCTCTTTCATCCCGACCTCATACTTTATGTAAGCCTCTGGATGGGCTGCCTGGAAATCCGCCACCAGTTTTCTTGCCATATTGCTATCCTTGAGTGAATACACCTTCAGCTCCTTTTCTGGCTGCGTAAGCAATTCTGGGTCATACTCATAACGGAATCCTTCAATTTTCCCCTTATTATCCTCCAAAAATACCAAAAATACATCCTCACTCACACTACAGAACTTCTCTATGCCATAGCTGATATCTGAAAAGCTGCTCAGCGCCCCATCTACCAAAAGCTCTGTAAACGTAAGATCCACATCTGCGCCATAAATCCCTGACTCATTGCAATAAAACAGCTTCTCGCCCTGCAGCATATCCATATGCCAAAAGTCCCGGGATGCGATTGGGAGGTCCTTTCCCTTCTCCCCAGATGATGCGTCCAGCTCCTTTACACCATTCCCATGCCCGTTTAGATAAAGCCTGTCCCCAAACAGGGAAATACTTCCCATATCCGTTTCCACATACCAAGCCGCTGCCCCTTCCTTCTCCAAATCAAAACATAAGGCCGTGCACTCCGAACTATCCCCCTTCCGGGCGCTTAGCATCCCATACAATTTCCCCTCCGAAGATGCCGCCAGATCCCTTATCCCATATTCATCATACGCCTCCTTTGTCTCTGGTATTTCCAGGTTCAAAGGGCTTGCCTGATATTGGCTTATTTCTGCCCCTGCTCCATCGCGCCCTGCCCCTTCCTGCGCCGAAGCCCCCTGCCCCTTCAGCTGATAATAAGAATATTCCCCCACCGTATGCTTCTCATCCATGGGATCCTCCGACATTTTTCCTGCCGCCACAAAAATGCTTCCCTCCGCCCCCAGGCAAGCTGAGGCCACCCTGTAATCCGGGGGCAGCCAATCCGCTGGAAGCTCCTCCTGCCGCCAGCCGGTTCCCCCATCCGCACTTTCCAAAAGAAAAAAAGTGCCTGGCTCATCCTCTGCCAAAATTTGGACCTTTTCCCCTTCATGGGAAATCGAAAAAATAGTTTCCACCGGCATGGGAAAGGATATTTTTTCTTCCCTATACCTGCCCTTTGCCTGGGTTTTTGCGTCCTGGCCTTTTGCTTCTGCTGCCTGCCTGTTGGCGGCATCCTGCCCGCCTTTTTCAATACTGCCGCCATTTTGCCCTCCTCGCCCGGGGAGGCTGCAGGCAGGCAAAATTACCGTAAGCGCCAAAATTACCGATAATACACATGTCAATTTCTTTTTCAAATCCAACACTCCTTTACTAAGTTTTTTCTTCCTGAAACACCCTTATCTTATCATACGCCCTTCCTGAAAGTCCTCTAAAATTCCTCTAAAACCGCCCCAGGAAACTTTAACCCTTGACACCGTCCCTCAGCGCGCCTAAAATAAATAAAACGCCCTTAGACAGCGGGCATATCCACAAGAGAAAACGCTATGTACAAAATTGGAATCTGCGGCGATGACAAATTTATATGTTCTGAATTGGAAACGCAGCTTTGCCATATTTCCAAAGGCCTCACCATAAACGCTGAAATAGAAGTATGGTATTCTGGGGAAAGCATCCAAAATGACCTGAACAAGGGCATACGCCTGGACCTTCTTTTTTAGATATTGAGCTGGTTCAAAGCGATGGCATTGAAGTTGGGAAATTCATCCGCAATGACTTGGAAAACATACAGACCCACATCGTATATATCTCCTCCAAACAGGCCTATGCCATGCAGCTTTTCCAAATTCAGCCCTTTGATTTTTTAATCAAGCCCATCACTGGGCTGCAATTAAAAGAAACCTTATCCAAAAGCCTGAAATACCACCGCCAGGAAACCCTTTATTTTGAATACCAAAAGGGCGGCTCCCTGTTCCGTGTGCCCTTCAAAGACATTGCCTATTTTACAAGCATGGATAAAAAATCCTGCTTATAACGCCAAAGAGCCGGGAAGAATTTTACGGAAAGCTCAAAGAAATTGCCAGGAAGCTCCCGGAATATTTTATTATGATCCATCAGTCCCATATTGTTAACCAGGATTACATCTGCGAATATGCCTATGAAACAGTAAAAATGGCAGACGGGACGCTATTAAGCATCAGCAAACCCTGCCGCAAAGAAGTCCGCAGCCGGATAAAACAATATAGAAAAGAGAGAATGCATGGCAACCTATAACCTTGGGCATGGAATCATCGCCCAGCTTATCATCCATATTTTACGGACTGTCCTGCTCAAACAGGCGGCAGAACAGCTTCTGACAAGAAAAAACCCACAGAAAGGCGCCTTGAAAGCACATGCCTTAAAGGCTGTTTATGGGATCTATTATCTCTCCACCTCTACGGCCTATTATTTATGGAACGTATCCATCGGATATGAGGCCTGCTGCTTCCTTGGCCTTCTCGCCATAGCCTGCTGCTACAGCGGCACGCCCCCCAAAAAGCTATGGGCGTCACTGACACTCTTTTGCATAGATTTATCCTGCACCTTAGCCGCAGCCTTTGCCTTCCAAAAAAACCAATTAGGATTCCCCCCTTATCTGGTGTTGGCAGCCAGCGTCCTGCTGCTCTTAGCCAGCGTGGCGGCCATAAACCATGTTTCTGGCTCCAAAGGTTTCCAGCAGGGCTTATTTGGCATGGAACAGACCTGGTTTCTCCCTCCAAGCGCCAGCATCGCCATACTGTCCTTTCTGTCCTATGCCAAACCGGAAAATAACAGGATCGCCTCCGCCATCTGCATCTGCATCCTTGCAATGAACCTGAGCGTGTTCTTTTTATACTATAAAACCACAGAAAACTACGCCCATTTACGGGAACGGGACCTCTACAAACAGCAGACAGCGTTCTACCAAAACCAATTAGAAATCATCATGGAATCCCAGAGCCGCATACGCTCCCTGCGGCACGATATGAAAAACCATATACTGGCGCTGCAGGCTGCCGTAAAAAATGGGAACCAGCAGGAAACCCAGGCGTATTTAGAAAAAATGCAGGAATTTATGGTAAACCCAACGGAATATGTTATGACCGGGAACGAGGATATCGACAGCCTGATGAATTATAAGATCCGAAAGGCAACAGAACTCTTACACACTGTAAAAACCAATATCCAGATCCCGGAAAACCTCAATTTAAACTCCTTCGACCTGAATATCATCCTGGGAAACCTGTTAGACAATGCCATTGAGGCAGCCTTGCAGACGGAGGAAAAATCGCTTGAAATAGAGATTGCCACAGACCGCGGCATCATGTTTTTCCATATCCAAAACAGCTCCAATGAAAGCCCATCCCAAAAGAACGGGAACCTGCAGACTACAAAATCTGACAGGCAAAATCACGGAATGGGCATAAAAAATGCAAAAGCAATCCTGGAAAAATACCATGGCGACCTGGATATCCTGTACGGGCCGGGCTACTTTGAAGCGGACGCCATGCTATATATGGGCGAATTATAAAAAACGCAGGTTCCCTAAAGTTGGGCAGGCTCACTTTCCCTGTCCTATTTCCGCCATTTTAATAGGCTAATTTCGCCAACTCCCCTTTTTTCCAGCTTTGGCATTGTATAGTTAACCTGCAACAAAAATACAGCTTGGAGGCGGCCATGAAAAAATTTTTATGGAAAACAATTACCATCACTGCCTTCCTGTCCTGCATGGCCTCTGGCTGCCAAAATGCGCCTGAAATTTCTTCCGCTGGCAGCATCCCCCATGCAAAGGATTCCATGGAAGGCCAAATAGAGGATATTGTAAATTCCTCTGAACCAGGCTCTGGCATCTGCCGGGATACAGATCCCATCCGCTGTTTGATCGGAAAGGAAGAAAACGGCGTACGGATTGAAGCGCCCGCACCATATATCCCAGAGCACATCTACCATATGGTATTGACGGCAAACGACGGGCTTACTATGAACCGGCTGGAATCCTTCCTGGAAAGCCCCAGCGGCGGCAGCCATTGTTATGGCAGGGCTGAAAAGGAGGTGCCAAAATGGATAAGGCCATGCAGCCTATTCGCATAGCAAAACATGCTTTTTGGGCAGAATGCTGGGATAAACGTGTTATCATGGGATTTATTTTAGGGATGGCATTGTTTGGATACTGGATGCATTTCTTCCTGCAGTTTGTATGGGATACAGGAGAACCGGTAAATATCCTGGAATCTTTTATTGTAGTCGAGCACCATAATAAAACTATGCTGTTTTTGTCCCTTGGCTGGCTTTTGGTTGTGGCGGACGCCCCCTTCCTAAAGGGAAACACTTATCTGGCTCTGTACCGGGGCAGCCGTGAAAGAAATATATGGCATACTGGCTGTATTCGGCCTGCAATTGTCTGGATATCTGCTGCAGCAGGATGGGCTAGCCCACCTTTCCCTGTTGGCCAAAGCAATGCCTGGGCATTCCATTGACGGTGCGGGCGGCCAATGGAAAACGGCTTTGCTGTTTTTGGGGATCCTGCTGCTTCTGGCTGCGGCCTCCCTATGGGCAGTGGGGCGTGTGGACTTTCAGAATACAGCGGAGGGGGGGCATCGATTAAAATGGATATTCTCTTTCACTTTTTTGCAGGCATCCCTATAGACGGGATGGATTTGCTTCCGCTGCTTCCCCTGGGGCGCTGGCTTTTGCCTGTTGGGATTTACCTGCTGGCAGCAGGGGCTTATTTGGGGATGGAGCAAAAAACAGGCATTTTGTCCTAGTACGGTATGGGAAAATAGAAAACTGGTGGAAGGATTATTACTTTAAAAATATGGCTATTGGCGGCCTGATATCCATGATTTTACTGACCCTGGCTGAAATGGCAAACCTGCTTGCGCCACAGCATTTGCCTGCCAGCCTGAAGGAACGGTTTTTCATCTTCCTTTTGTGGGCTTCCCACGCCATGGTATTTTTAGCGCTGTTCCTCTTTTTGGAGGCCGCTGGAATGAAAAAAGCCATACCATCTGCTATTTTGCTTTTCGAAGGCATGACCTTTTTATATAGATACCGCCATAAGGAAACCGCCCATTGGATGTTCGGGACATGGGGGATGTATGCCCAAAGCTATTTATACGACCCCTTGTACGGATTTTCCATCCTGTGCATTATGGCAATACAAATGATTTGCATTGCCGTGTGTTACCAGGCGGGACGCTGGTTCTTAAAAAGGGACGGGGCGCCAAAAAACCGAAACCCAGAATAAGAATGCCTGAACCCAAACGGCAATTTTAAAAAAACAGGGGCAGGGAGCCAGTCCCCTGCCCTGATAAAAACAGAAAGGAATAAAATAGGCAGGATGATGGAAAGTATAATAAAACTTGAACACGTAACGAAAAAATTCGGGGCAGACACCGCTCTTGAAAATATTTCCATTGAGTTTGAAAAAGGGAAAATTTATGGCTTTATTGGACGGAACGGTTCTGGGAAAACCGTTTTATTTAAGTTAATCATTGGCTTCCTGAGGCCAACCAGCGGCAAAGTCCTGGTGCATGGAAAAGAAATCGGCAAGGATATGGACTTTGCAGACAATATCGGGATTATCATTGAAACGCCTGGCTTCCTCAGCAGGTTCAACGGATACAAAAACCTGGAGTACCTTGCTGGCATCAAAAAATCCATTGGCAAAAAGGAAATACAAGAGAGCATGGCCCGTGTCGGGCTGGAACCAGGCAGCCGCAAGAAAGTGGGCAAATATTCCTTGGAAATGCGCCAGCGGCTTGGCATAGCGCAGGCAATTATGGAAAACCCGGATATCCTGATTCTGGATGAACCCATGAACGGCCTGGACGGACAGGGCGTGGAAGATGTGCGGGAAATTTTATTGGGCTTAAAAGCAGAAGGAAAAACCATCCTGCTTGCAAGCCACAACAGGGAAGACATTGAACGGTTGTGCGATGAGGTATACCTTATGAAACAACAAGGCTGTTTCCCTGCCCTGGAATGCGCTTTCTAGAGGACTTTTAGAGAACTTTTGTGTTATACTATTCTTTACAAAGTTCCAAAAAGCAGAAAGGAGCCACCCACCATGAGAATTCTGATCATTGAAGACGACGCCAGCCTGGCAGAGCTTATGTCCTACGCCCTGGAGGCAGAGGGCTTTGCCATTGACATCTGCCACGATGGCTCAGAGGGCCTGCTCTTAGCGCTGCAAGCCCTCCATGACATAATCCTGTTGGACCGTATGCTCCCTGGCCTTCCTGGCGAGAACATTTTAAAGCGCATGCGCCAAAGCAACGTAATGACCCCTGTTATATTTATCACTGCCCTGGGAGACCCCATAGAAAAAATCAGCGGTTTGGACTTAGGCGCTGACGACTATCTAGTAAAGCCCTTTGACCTGGGGGAATTGTTTGCGCGGATCCGCAGCGTCATGCGCAGGACATTGGATTACTCCAACCCTTTCCTGCTCCAATTTGAAGACCTGTGCTTTTCCGAAAAAGAATCCAAATTAATCCACAAAGACCGCACCCTCCTTTTGCCTCCAAAGGAAGCCGGCCTGCTTTCCTACTTTTTCCGAAACCCTGGCCAAACCCTGACCCGGATGCAAATTATTGGAAATGTATGGGGCCCAGATGCAGAAATCGAGGATGGTAACCTGGACAATTACATCTATTTGCTGCGCAAGAAGCTAAGCGCCTTACCCACAAATGTCCAAATCAAAACCATCCACCGCCAGGGCTACTGCCTGACCACAAAATAACCGCTCGCCACAGCAGCTGCGCTTTCTATGCTGGCAAACAAACGGTAAGAAACATATTTTTTGCCACAGTCTGCATCCTACGCTGGCAAACACCAGAAATATATTAGATATTGGAGAAATTAAGATGTTCCGAAAAGCCCACCGAAAACTGTCAGCCATCTGCTGCCTCACCATGGCATGGATTGTGCTGGCCATTGTATTATGCTGCCTGCATGTCTCTGAAAAAAATATGTATGGGCAGGAAAAAGCCCTTTTTTTCCTGCAGGCCAATACCATTTCTTCTGACCTGTACGCCTCTAAAAATATCAGCATGGAATGGTATAAGCGCAATATAGGAAATGAGGCCAACACCCTTTCCATCGAAACAGACGGCATCCCTTCCACACTGACCTCCCTGGCTCTGTCCCCAGAGCAGCAGTCCCTGATCCAGGAAATAAAAAAAGCCTCCCCAAATGCCCAAAAGCTTCCCAACACCAGAATGGTCTCTGCCAAAATAAAGCAGGAATTTTTTGAATACTCCAACGGAGCGGAGGATTATCTGGTAATGAATGCCCGTTTCTTTGAGAAGGAGCACAAGATTGACGCGGCCTTCCTGTACAGCCTGGCGCCTTTCCGCCAAAATGTCCGCCTCCAGCGCATGTTATTCCTTTTCATCTGGCTGGCGTCACTGTTGGCATTGTATCTTTTTTCCCACCTATTTACCTCCCGCGTGCTGCAGCCTCTGATCCAAAATGATGAAAAGCAAAAACGTTTCATCGCCTTTGCCTCCCACGAGCTGCGCTCCCCGCTGGCAGTCTTTAAAACAGGGCTGTCCATCCTCACGCAGCAGAACCCATCCCTGGCAGGTTCCGATAAAACAGCACGTATTTTTACCCTAATGGATACAGAAATGTCCCGTATGGAGCGGCTCATCCAGGATCTACTGTGTTTGGCCAAAGCAGAACAGGCTGCCCTGCATTTCCAATTCCAGCCTGCCAACCTGGCAGATTTACTGCAGTCTGCCTATGAAAAGCATGCCCCGATTGCAGCTGAAAAGCAGATTTCCCTTACCCTCATCCCTATATGCTCCCAGGGGCAGCCAAAACAAGAGCCAATCTGCCTTTGCGACCCCCAAAGGATTGAACAGGCCGTGGCCATCTTACTAGACAATGCCCTCTCCTATACGCCTGCCGGGCAAAAAGTAACCCTAAGGCTCTTACGCCAGCGTGGGAAATGCTGCATACAGGTCATAGATACCGGAATTGGGATCCCTGATAGGGAAAAAGAAAAAATCTTTGATAAATTCTACCGCATGGATTCCTCCCGCAGCCAAAAAGAACACTATGGCTTAGGGCTTTCCATTGCAAAGGAAATCTGCCATGCCCATAATGGCAGGATTTGGGCCAGCGACACCCCAGGAGGCGGCAGCACCTTTACGATACGCCTGCCCCTCCGCCCAACCATGCTTTAGCTTTTACATGAACTAATGCAATTTACCCATTTTCCATTTTACAATTCCCCTAAAATACGATATACTATCTTAGGTGCGGCAAAAAAGACTGACGCCATGATTTCATTCAGAATGACACTTATGCCTTTGGGCTGCTCACATCATAAGATAGAAAGGATAAAACCATGAAACAGATCATTAAGACGGCTGGAACCATTATGGAACAATTAAGGATACTCACTGGCTGGAAATTCGCCGGGGGCATGAAGGGAGATATCTGCACCCTGGCTGCCAACCTGGTAAATAAAGAAGGCGTCAAAATCCAGGTCACACTGGTCATTGACGGCAAAGATGTGGAAATCCGCATCACCGCCCTGGATGGGAACGTAACCCCAGAAGATGTGGCCACCATCACAGGACGCCTGGATTTTCCTGTGGAAATAGAAATGGCAGAAGGAAAATCCTTCTCCCTGATCCACCATGAGCCTTTAGGTGTAATGGAATTTAATGTTAGGGGAGTGGTAACAGAATGCATCGTGCCTATGGCAGATGTGGTGGCTGAGGCAGTTTCCGCTCCTGAAGCCCAAAAATAAGCAAAACACTTGAAGCCTGTACCAAAAAACTGGTGATAACAAAAATTAACCATATTTTTCGGCGCGGAAAAGTGGGCTGGGGCATTAAGCCTATTTGATATGATGGAAGTGAAAGACCCACGTGTGCTTTCCTGCCTGAACAATTATCAAATACATTTGATCGCTCCAGCACAGATGGAAGATAAGGAAATCATGAAATTCCGCTCCAGCCTCCGTGAAGTACTATTCTTCATAAAATATTCCAAAGACAAAGAAAATTTAAACAGGATATTAAAATCCAACGAAAAGCGGTTTCGGGAAATTCTATTATCCTATGATTTCCAGATAGGCTATTGCCAAGATTCCCAGCATTTACAAGGTGTGGGCTCTACCCACACCTGAGTTTTGGAATAAGGCTGAGGGTTATACACAAAAATAAGAACACTGCTCTGTATAGCCATTGTGGCAGCCTGTAAAAGCCTTTCTTTTTCAGCCTGAGTGTTCCTGAACCACTCCGCTGGCCATACCCGATAGAACTTTCAGCCCATGCCCTCCAAAATTTGTTGGCGCAGCCTATCCCATTCAATTCATGTTTATTCATCAACTGTATCTTCTAGTTCTATCAGCAGAGGTGCATTTGTTTCTGTCACTTTTTCTACACCACGTAGAGCACGGTTAATCGCTCTCGTACGTCTTCCAACAATTTCTGTAAGTGTTTTATCAGCAGTCTGAAGTTGTTTTTGAGCCTTACGTTGTTCAATAGCAAGTGTTTTAAAGCCCATTTGCAGAGACGCAAGAAACGCTGAAAGTGTAGCTGCACCAACTGCCATAATCTTATACTTATCGCGAAGTTCCTCAAATAATGCCACATTTTGAACCACTTCTGCATATAGCCCTTCGGTTGGCAGAAACATCTGTGCAAAATCTGTGGTTTTAGGAGGAACTATATATTTGCCATGAATATCTTTTGCAAAATTAAATTCTGGCATCAAAACCATTCAATATGCAGGAACAGATCCTTTCCTTTTTAGATTTATAATTTCATAGATGTGCCGATTTCTAATATTTTTGTTATCCTGCACTATAAGAAACCCCTTGAACTTTTGAACTTCTTATGATATTCTTTAAATAGAAAGGGGCACCTGCTGGTAACAGGTGCCCTATAGGAGCCCCACTCCAAAGGTGGAGTATCCCGAGATGAATGCTTTACCTCTCAGTGAGAGGCGCCCATCCTGGTTGCAACAGGGTGGGCATTATTTTTTTCGCTTGTGATCCTTGTCTCTGTCGAGAAAGGCAAGCAACGCTATAACAAAACTACCGAAGGCAATCAGCAAGCCGATTATCCCTATAAATATCAAAATGATATCCGCAGCTGTCATTGGCGCTACCTCCCTTCCTATGTATTCCGGCAAGCCGGTCATTGGCTCGGGAGGCTACCACCCCTGTCATGGGTTCCATGAATGGATTCTACCATATTCCAAAAGGAATTTCAACCGTATCCGTTTTGAGGCAATAAAAGTACGAACCCATTTTACGTACAGACCGGAAAATATCCAGCGCCAGTATGGAGACAACGATAAGAAACAGGTTCCTGGCAGTAGTTCTTGTTGCATCCGAAAAATATTCATCAAAATAAGATTTCAGTCTGTCCAGGACAGAGTTTTTCATGTATAATAAGCGGTAGATACAAACTCATCTCTTTTCGTATGGTTTTTGTTTGACACTTTAATTATACAGTAAAGAACATGGGTTTGTATCTTTATTTTTAACATTCACTGGGCTTACATTTCCATTGTACAGGAAGTATTTGGCTGCTTTTTTTGATTTTCGGGGCATATGTATCTATGTATTTTTCCCGATTCCATATGAGCGGCGGCACCTTTGCAGCACTTCCCTCCTCCTGCATACCCCCCTGGTAACTTTCTTCCGCATCCTCCAGGATTTTCGGGTCAAAAACCTCAAAAATCCCTTCACTCTCTGCTTTCTTCAACAGAACATCCGCTTTTGGCAAAATCACTTCCACGGATTCCTTTTTTCTCTGCCCTAACTGTCAAACTGACTTCTGAAGCATTTTTTCTGTGCTTATGTTCCTGCCCCTTAAGCAAGATAAGCTGCATTTTTATTATATATGCTGCATATTCCCCCTCTCATAGCATAATCTTCATAATAAGGCAACTGCCAAAAAGCGTACTTTATAACAGTTGCCTATTATTATGAGGATTTCACTCTAAAACCAGGCCAAAATATAATGCTCCCCAAAAAACGAAGGCATATTTTCCTAAAAACCATATTTAGCAGCCATAATTTCCCAAAAATTATTGACCTAAAAACCATTCCATGCTAAAATAAAGCATAAAGAAGCAGCTGTCAAAAACTACACCTTTTGACAGCTGCTTTTATCCCTTCATTAGCCGATATTCCCGCAGCCTACGGTAAAATGTAGATTCTGACATATTACATTTTTTCAGCACTTCTGCAAGCGCTACTTCCTTTTTCTCCCATGCTGTTACAAGCGTTAAGAAATTTTCCGGCTCCCGCTTTTTAGGCCTGCCAAACTTGACTCCCCGGTTTTGCGCTGCCGCAATCCCCTGCCTCTGCCGTTCCTTGATACTGTCCCGTTCGCTCTGTGCCACAAAGGACAAAATCTGCAGCACCAAATCCGCAATGAAGGATCCCATCAGGTCTTTCCCGCCCCTGGTATCCAATAGGGGCATATCTAAAACACAGATATCAACTCCGATTTCTTTCGTTAGGATATACCACTGCTTTTGGATTTCCCTGTAATTGCGCCCCAAACGGTCAATGCTCATCACATAAAGCAAGTCCCCCGACTTAAGCTTCCCCACAAGTTCCTGATATTTCGGGCGGTTAAAATCCCTGCCGGATTGCATGTCCACAAAAATATTCTGCTCTGGCACACGTTCCTGCTGCATTGCAATCAGCTGGCGGTCTTCCCTTTGATCTGTACTGGACACACGGACATACCCATACATTATGCCTTTCATTTGTAATCCCTCCATTTCCTGTGTCTGTAAGCCATTTTATCCATCCCTATTTTACAGGATAGGCACAAAACAAGCCATTGCATTTATTGCAATTTGCCCTGGGCCAATGCTCATGTGCGATAAAGTAACACAAAGATTTTGATAAGCAGCCACCCACTATTCCGTGCAACTTATAAGAAAAACTTTTGTAAAGGAACCTTGACAAAACCGCCTTATCCTACTATAATGAAATTGTAAAGGAACCTTGTCAAAACGGAGGTGACATTATTTGGAAAACAGGGTTGAAGAATTAAGGAAAAGATTAGGCATGAATCAAGAAGATTTTGCAAAAGCACTTAAAGTTTCAAGGCAAACCGTCAGTTCAATCGAAACGGGGAAATATAATCCCTCTTTAGAATTAGCTTTTGTAATATCAGATTTTTTTGGTAAACAAATCGAAGAAATTTTTATTCATGAAAGGAGTTGCAAAGATGAAAAAAGGTAATTTATTAGAGGGTATTTTGTTTGTTTTGACAGGCATTATTCTTTTGGGTGTAGCGCTGCTAACTGATAGTGTGCTGGACAGTTTGCTTATCGGTTTTGCTGCCGGAGCTATTTGTTCTGGTACTGTTATGACTTGTAAATATTTCTATTGGAGTACACCTAAAAACAAAGAACGGTATCAAGAAAAAATAGAAAATGAAAAAATCGAACTTCACGATGAATTAAAATCAAAATTAAGAGATAAATCCGGACGCTATGCGTATGCTATCGGGCTTATGACTGTTAGTATTTCAATAATCATCTTCTCCATATTGGGACAACTTGAAGTCATTGATAATTCACGCTTAATAGTGCTATATCTGGGCGGCTATTTAATTTTTCAAATTGTAATAGGTATCGTAATATTTAAACAGTTATTAAAAAAGTATGAATAGCAAAACCAGCCAAGCCAGTCAACGGTCAAGATGAACGGGCTTCGCCCGCCGTTGACAGCCCCGTCTGTTTTCGCAGTTGAGTAGACAAGGGGCAACAGCAAAAAATGCTGCCGCCCTTTATCATCATAAAAAGGCAACTATTAACCAACCATTTCCTCATGTGGGAGAAAGGGGGGGGGAATCATTTATGCCTTGTACAGAAGCATATAAAGAACATATCGAATACACATTTAACGCCTTTTGCAGAGTTGTTATACGCTATGCCGCTATCAACGCATGGCGTAATAGAAACAAGCGGCGGCAAAGAGAAATATCTCTTGAATATCTCACAGAAGAAAAGTTTTACCCGTTCAGTACGTCAGATAAATTGTTTATAGACCCCTATAAACAATACCCAGTTATGATATGCGGTCAGAGGGTTATCTTCACAAACGGGGAGCTTGCCGAAGCCTTGTCTGCCTTGCCAGAGAAAAAGAGGGAAATCATTTACCTTTATTTTTTCGGACGTTACACACAGCAGGAAATCGGGGAACTATACGGACGCTGCCGAAGTACGGCGTGGCATCACATACACAGTGCCTTACAAATGCTGCATAAAGAAATGGAGGTGCTTTTCCATGAGGAATCCTAAACTTGTACCGTATGAAACGATTATCAGAGCAACCAGCGGAGAGCCGGAAGCCATTGACGAGGTTTTGCGGCATTACAGCAAGAGAATCCGGCTTGCTTCCCTTGAAAACGGACAGGTCAACAAGGACACCGAGGACAACATTAAACGGCGGCTTATCGCTGCCCTGTTCCAGTTCCGCTTTGACGGACAACCTACCTAACAGGAGGTGAGATTTGTCGCAAAAATAGTCATGCTTATATTTAACGACACAGAAGAAAAAGCGGTTGAGAAAGCCATAGCCGCCCTTGCCGATATGATACCGCTGGAAACCATGCAGCCGCCCCACTCCCCGGCACTTACTTTTCCGGGATTAGAAATAAAATTGCACCAACGCCGTGTATTAAAAAACGGCACAGATATTTCTCTTACCCGTTTAGAGTACGGCACACTCTGCTACCTTGCCGCCAGTCCGGGGCAGGTATTCACAAAGGCGCAAATTTTTGAATCCGTGTGGAGCATGGAAAGTGAAAGCTGCCAGTCAAACGTGGCAAATGTGATATGCAATCTACGGAAAAAGATAGAGCCGGACAGCGGCAAGCCCACTTACATAAAGACCGTTTTAGGCGTGGGCTACAAGTTCGCTTCCGGGGAATAACAACAGAATAACCGCCACCCATCAGCGGCAGCCAAAGACAGGAAATCAAGAAAAGGTTTCCTGTTTTTTTGCGTCAAAAACCAAGCCGGATTTTGCGCCGCAATAAAATAATTCAAATACTTTTGGAAAACATTGCCTAAATTTTCTTTTTTCCCGTAGTAGGTAATAAGGGGAAAAATAATTGCCGGAAAGTTTGGCATTTTTTGAAACCGTCCGTATATCACTGCAAAACGGAACTGATTCTTCCGTTTTTGTCAAATTCTGTTACGAAAACACGAAAAGAAATTCCGGGGAACTTTGCCAGATTTGCCTTGCCGTGCGTAGTAAGTAATAGAGGGAGAAATACCGCCGCATAGTTGGCAGAATCCACGCCGAACAAGCCGGGGTATCAGCAAAAGCCTACACAGAGGAAGCCGCCACTTTCTTAGAGCAAGATTCTACCACAGTACCAAATTTCGCCTATCGGCTCAATTTGTCCTATGGGAATCTTGTTGGGGTTGCCACCCCAAGCCCGCCTTTTTGCGGCTTGCGCCGCTTGAAAAATCCCCGAAAAAATTTTTCGGATTTTTCAAAAAACACTTCCGCTTATGCCCCTGTTTTTCTCCTATTGGTGAGAGGGCAAAGCATAAAAAGAAAGGAGTTGAAGCCCGTGAGAAAATACAACACGCCCCACCGCCACCGGGTAATCAAAACCCGTTTGACTGGGGAAGAATACGCCGAGTTTTCCGAGCGTGTCACCCTCTGCAAAATGAGCCAAGCCGAGTTTATCCGGCAAGCCCTTATCAAGTCAAGCATACGCCCGGTTATCACCGTTTCCCCGGTCAATGATGAACTGCTGTCTGCCGTTGGGAAACTTACAGCCGAGTACGGGAAAATCGGCGGCAACTTGAACCAGATTGCCCGCTGTCTGAACGAATACGGCGCACCTTATAACGCCCTCTCCCAAGAGGTACGAGCCGCCACAGCGGAGCTTGCCGCCTTGAAGTTTGAAGTCTTGCAGAAAGTAGGTGAAGCCGTTGGCAACATTCAAACATATCAGCTCTAAAAATGCCGATTACGGAGCTGCCGAGCAGTACCTAACCTTTGAGCATGACGAGTTTACCATGAAGCCCACACTGGACGGGAACGGGCGGCTTGTTCTCCGTGACGATTACCGCATATCTTCCCTTAATTGCGGTGATGAAGATTTCGCCATAGCTTTTATGCGCTCCAATCTGAAATACGGCAAGAACCAAAAGCGGGAGGACGTAAAGAGCCACCACTACATTATCAGTTTTGACCCCCGTGACGCACCCGACAACGGCTTGACCGTAGACCGGGCGCAAGCGTTGGGCGAGGAATTTTGCAAGACGCATTTTCCCGGACACCAAGCGTTGGTATGCACCCACCCGGACGGGCATAACCACAGTGGCAACATTCATGTGCATATCGTAATCAATTCCCTACGGATTGCGGAAGTACCACTATTGCCGTACATGGAAAGACCAGCCGACACAAGGGAGGGCTGCAAGCACCGCTGTACAGACGCAGCTATGGAATACTTCAAAGCGGAAGTCATGGAGATGTGCCACCGGGAAAACCTCTATCAGATTGACTTGCTGAACGGGAGCAAGAACCGAGTTACCGAGCGTGAGTATTGGGCGAAGCGGAAAGGACAAGCCGCACTGGATAAGGAGAACGCTTCCCAAGCCGCCACGGGAGAGCCGCCCAAACAGACCAAGTTTGAAACCGACAAGGAGAAGCTACGGCGCACAATCCGAGCCGCCCTGTCCTCTGCCGTTTCCTTTGAGGATTTTTCCGGGAAGCTGCTGCAACAGGGCGTGACCGTCAAGGAGAGCCGGCGAAGATTGAGCTATCTCACCCCGGACAGGACGAAGCCCATTACCGCCCGGAAATTAGGTGATGATTTTGACCGTGTCGCCGTACTGGAAGCACTCACCATAAACGCACAGAACGCCGCCAGAGCCGCCGAAAAGCCCCTACCCAAACAGGAATACCCCCGCAGCATAAAAGACCGCTTACAGCGCAACAAAGCCGCCATAAACGCCCCAAAGAATGACGAAGTACAGCGCATGGTAGACATAGCTGCCAAGAAAGCCGAGGGCATAGGGAAAGGCTACGAGAAATGGGCGACTTTGCACAATCTGAAGCAAATGGCGGCGACAATGAGTATTTATGAGGAATCCGGCTTTTCTTCCCCGGAAGAACTGGAAGCCGCCCTTGCCGCCGCCAGTGTGGGCTTGCATGAAGTGACCGGGAAACTGAAAGCCGTGGAAAGCACCTTGCGGGAGAAAAAGGACTTGCAGAAGCAGCTATTAGCCTACATCAAGACCAAGCCAGCCCGTGACGGATTGCGGGCGCAGAAAACAGAGAAAGCACGGAGAGCTTACCGGGAGCAGCACGAAAGCGAGTTTATCATTTCCGAATCTGCCGCCCGGTATTTCAAGGCACAGGGAATCTCCAAACTGCCAGCTTCCAAGACCTTACAAACGGAGATTGAGCAGCTTACCAAAGAGAAAAACGCCCTTTATAACGAGTACCGGGAGAAGAAAGGGAACGTCCGGGAATTGCAGACCGTGAAAAGCAATCTTGACAAAATCTTGCGCCGTGAGCCGGAACGGGGAAAGGGGCAGGAAAATGAACGGTAAACGCCCCTACATGGACTACCCACAGTACAGAGCCGCCCGCCGCCTTGTGCATGAGTGCTGCAACTACGATAACGGCAACTGCATTGTGCTGGATAACGGCGAGCCTTGCGTATGTGTGCAGAGTATCAGCTATTCCCTCTTGTGCCGCTGGTTCACCGCCGCCGTTCTGCCACTGGACGGGAATCTGGAAGCCGCCCTTTTGCACCGGGCAGACAGGAAACGCTGTACCGAGTGCGGCGGGTATTTTCTCCCCAAGTCAAACCGGGGGAAATACTGCCCGGACTGCGCCGCAAGAGTGCGCCGCCGGAAAGAAGCCGACAGACAACGGAAAAGATACCACCTTTCTACGCATTTAGGCTATGAAAGAAGCCCGTAAATCAAGGCTTTTTTGACCGCCCTCAAAGGGTAGACGATACATTTATCCTTTACCCCCGAAAACAGCGTTTTAACTGCGTAACAAGAAGCCACAGACAGGAGGTGAGAACCATAACCGATTACATCACAGCCGACACCATTATGCCGCCGTTTTTCCGATACCCCCGTTTTCTGCTGAAAATGGACTTGTCACAGACCGCAAAGCTGCTTTATTCGCTGCTCCTTGACCGTTCCGAACTCTCACAGAAGAACGGCTGGCAGGACAGCGAGGGCAGGACATACATTGTCTACCCTGTTTCGGAGATAGCGGAAATGCTGGATAAAGGCAGCACCGCCATAAAAGCCGCACTGAACGAGCTGGACGCTGCTGGGCTTCTGGTGAGGGAACGCCGGGGCTTTTCCGCACCGAACCGCCTTTATGTGAAAGTGCCGCAAGTGCCAGTGGTACAGTTTTCCGACCATATGACCGCCATACAGCCGGAAAACCGACCCTCTGATAGCCGGAAAAGCGACCCTCATAAGGACGGAAAACCGACCTTTGCGTTGGACGGAAAACCGACCCCTAACCAACTTACTATAAACAAACTAAAAGAGAACCAACTAAAAGGAGCGAGTGAGAAGCCGCCCGCCCCATTTGGCAGATATAAAAATATTTTCCTCTCTGAAAGCGAATATGCGGAGCTGAAAGAGGAATACCCGGACAGGCTGGAACGGTTCATTGAGGAATTAAGCCAGCATATAGCCGCCAACGGGAAAAGCTACATCAACTATGCCGCCGCTATCCGTATATGGGCGGGGCGTGACAGGAAAGGCACGGGGAAGAAAGGAATCCCCGATTATTCCTACAAAGAGGGCGAGAGCCTTTGACAACAGAGATAGAACGCCCCGTAAACAGGGCGTAAAAGACCATGAACAAGGAGGACGATTTTATGAGCGATTATGATAACGCCATTTTCCGGCTTGCCACGGCACAGGAAGCAGAGCCGGAGGACTACACGGGCGAGGACGGGCTTTTGTATTGCGGGAGCTGCCGCCAGCCCAAAGAAGCCTATTTTGCAGAGGGAAAGACGCTTTTCGGACGTGACCGCCACCCCAAAGAATGTGACTGCCAGCGGAAACGCCGGGAAACGCTGGAAGCCAGCCACCGGGAATACAAGCGCCGGGAGGAAATGGAACGGCTGAAACGAAAGGGATTTACAGACCCAGCTATGCGGGAATGGACGTTTGAAAACGACAACGGGAAATGCCCCCAAATGCACAAAGCCTATTCCTATGTGGAGCAATGGGAACGGGTAAGCACCGGGAACTATGGATTGATTTTGTGGGGAAGTGTCGGCACAGGGAAAAGCTATTTTGCCGGGTGTATCGCCAACGCCCTCATGGAGAAAGAAGTTTCCGTGTGCATGACAAACTTTGCCCTTATCCTCAATGACCTTGCCGCCAGCTATAAGGACAGGAACGAGTACATAGCCCGCCTTTGCAGCTTCCCTCTGCTTATCCTTGACGATTTCGGCATGGAGCGTGGCACAGAATACGGGCTTGAACAGGTTTACAACGTGATTGACAGCCGATACCGCAGCAGAAAGCCGCTGATTGTCACAACAAATTTGACACTGGAAGAATTGCAGAACCCGGAGGACACCGCCCACGCCCGGATATATGACCGCCTTACGGAAATGTGTACCCCCGTCCGCATTACCGGGGAGAATTTCAGAAAAGCCAGAGCACGGGAGAAAATGGAACGCCTTAAAAAGCTGCTGAACGGAAAGGAGATTTGCCTATGACCGACACGCCCAAGAAAAGCACCGCCACCACCGCCCGCCGCCCGGATTGCGTGACCGAGGTACGCCGGGGCAACACCGCCCTTGTGGTTTCCGGCTATTTCAAACAAGGAACTACCGCCACCGCCGCCGACAAGATGATGAAAGTGCTGGAAGCGGAAAGCGCGGCCGGGCACAAGCCGATTTACAGCGCATGACAACCCGCAGATAAAAACCATCATTTTGACGGGCGGTAAAGAAGCAAAAAAGACTGTACAGCCAGCCCCGCCCTATGGTATAATAGACCTACGGAATAGTGGGGCTGGCTGTCGGAAATGGAGGAAACCATGACAAGACAGACCACCCAAAAACTGATTACCGCCCTTTATCCGAGATTGTCGCACGAGGACACGCTCCAAGGCGAATCCAACTCCATAAGCAACCAGAAGCGAATCCTTGAAGCCTACGCAAAACAGAACGGCTTTTCCAACCTCAAATGGTACACGGACGACGGATTCTCCGGGGCAAATTTCCAAAGACCCGGCTTCCAGTCCATGCTTGCCGACATTGAAGCGGGGCTTGTGGGAACGGTTATCGTAAAGGATATGTCAAGGTTAGGGCGAAATTACTTACAAGTGGGAATGTACACGGAAATGATTTTCCCACAGAACGGCGTCCGCTTCATTGCTATCAATGACGGCGTTGACAGCGCACAGGGCGACAACGATTTTGCGCCCTTGCGTAATATTTTTAACGAATGGCTGGTGAGAGATACGAGCAAGAAAATCCGGGCGGTAAAACGCTCAAAAGGAATGAGTGGGAAGCCCGTCACAAGCAAGCCCGTGTACGGCTACCTCATGGACGAGGACGAAAATTTCATCATTGACGAAGAAGCCGCCCCCGTGGTAAAGCAGATTTACAGCCTATGCCTTGCCGGGAACGGTCCGACCAAGATAGCCCGTATGCTTGCGGAGCAGGAAATCCCCACGCGGGGAACGCTGGAATACCGCCGGACGGGAAGCACCCGCCGCTACCACCCCGGCTATGAGTGCAAATGGGCGACAAACACCGTGGCGCATATCCTTGAAAACCGGGAGTACACGGGCTGCCTTGTGAACTTCAAGACCGAGAAAGTGTCCTACAAGGTGAAGCAGAGCAAGGAGAACCCCGTGGAGAAACAGGCAATCTTTGAGAACCACCACGAAGCAATCATTGACCGGGAAACATGGGAGCGTGTGCAGGAGCTGCGCAAGCAGCGCAAACGCCCCAACCGCTATGATGAAGTGGGCTTGTTCTCCGGCATACTCTTTTGTGCCGACTGCGGCAGCGTCATGTACCAGCAGAGATACCAGACGGACAAGCGGCGGCAGGACTGCTACATATGCGGCAGCTACAAGAAGCGCACCCGTGACTGTACGGCGCACTTTATCCGCACCGACCTTTTGACCGAGGGAGTGACCGAGAATTTACGGAAAGTCACCAGCTACGCCGCCAAGCATGAAGCCCGGTTTATGAAGCTGTTGACCGACCAGACCGAGGACGGGAGCAAACGCCGGAACGCCGCAAAAAAGAAAGAGCTGGAAGCGGCAGAAAAACGGATTGCGGAAATCTCCGCTATCTTCAAGCGGCTGTATGAGGACAGCGTGACTGGGCGTATATCGGACGAGCGTTTCACGGAGCTTTCGGCAGACTACGAAGCCGAGCAAAAGGAACTGAAAGAGAAAGCCGCCGCTTTGCAGAGCGAGCTTTCTAAAACGCTGGAAGCCACGGCAAACGCTGAAAAGTTTATGAAAGTAGTACGCAAGTACACCAGCTTTGAGGAACTCACCCCTACCCTGTTACGGGAGTTTGTGGAGAAAATCGTAATCCACGAATCGGAAGCCCTTGACGGGAAACGCCGGGGGAAGCTCCGCAGACAGGAAATCGAAATCTATTACTCTTTTGTCGGCAAGGTAGAACTGCCCGACTAAAGCCCGACCCGTCCGGCAGTCAGCCGGACAGGGAACGGCAAAATTTTTTACACTTCTTTTACTTCTTTATCTCACATGAGCAAAGGTACAAGGAACAAAAATATAATAGGGCATAAATGAATATAAAAAGACAATCAGCGCCAATAGAATCCCCCTACTGGCGCTGATTATATCTCCTATTCCTTATTCCCTTTTTCACTTCATTCTCCTGCCCCTGTTACCACAGAAAGAAACACCTGGTCCAATTCCCCCCAATCCCCCTTCCGGTCATCTGGCAGGCTGTCTGAGATTTCCTTAAAATACTCCAAATGCCCTGCAATATATGTATCCAATCCCTCTATCCTCTTCCCCTTCTCCGACTCTGCCATCTGGGCCTTCGCCCTGAGCAATTCCTCCACCACAGGGCGCATAGGCTCTTCTAACACTTCCTCCGCTAATTCCCGAAATAGCACAGGCGGCGGGCACTTCCTTTTCTCAATCCATTTGCAGGCTAAAATTGGGCGGAGCACATATAAGTATTTCTTATAGCTTACCAAATCCCCTGTAACATATTCCAGATAATTTTTCTTCGCCGTTCCATAATAATGACACATGGCTGCCTTACAGGAAAAATACGCTTTTGCCGCCTGCCGTACCCTCTCCCATCCCATAGCTTCATAGTACACAATCGGCGAGCCCATCCATTCAAAAAGCGTTGCATTGGATTTGTGCAGATGCTGCAATGCTTTAGATAGATCCCACCCATTGATATCCAAAACCTCATCCAGTTCCCAATTAATAAAATCCTTTTTCCTTTCCAGCCTCAAATACTCCTCCATAGGCCTTACATACACAAAACGCACATCATAATCACTGTCTGGGGAAGCAAATCCCCATGCCCTGCTGCCAGACTCCACAGCATAGAGCACCTTCACATGCTCCTGCTGCTCAATCTCCTTTATTTTCCGGCAAACCAGTTCATCCATCCTGCCCTCAAACTCCTTATATTTCATTTCCTGTACCATCCTCTGCCTTTTTTCATCCCATACAATCCCTCAAATTTCATCCCGCACCACTTTTTGGTTCACTGCCATCACATATTCCTGCACTTTCACCAAGTCTGGTTCTTCGGGCAGTTCCGTATGCTTTGCGGCATAATCCAGTTTTTTCTCATACTCATTGACAATTTCATAAAATTCTTCCCGAAATGTGCCGTCTTCCTTCTGATAAGCCCCCCTGCGGATCTGAAGGAGCAAGTCATGCTCTGCTTCCCGGTAAGTGCAGACCTTTTCCTTTTCCAAAATATCAATGGCCATCATAAACAGCCGCACCAGATGCATGGCATGCTTATTCAAATGGTTGTCATCTTTCTTGCGGTTCCTTTTCCCGATTTTGTCATAATCCTTTACGATATGATTCATTTCATTCCAGATATTTTTATAATCCCGCAAAGGGTAATGGCTCAGATTTACATCCATAAAGATTTCTGTGTCAAAATCCGGATGGACTGCCTGATCTATATACAAACGGATCTCCCCCTCTTCAAATTTCCCATAACGGGTCAAAATGCTATGCATGGCATTCTGTATGGAACGGTAAATATGCTGCTCCTTTTCGCTCTGGGGATAGGAATCCCTTGCCAGGGCATTCTGCAGCCGGCGGAGCTGGGCGTCCGCATATCCTCCAAAGGACTGGATTGCCCGTTTTGACAAAAATAGCCCTGTATTGTCAATCAAGCTTTGCCCTAAATCGTTCAGGTATAAATAATGCTCTGCCTTTAAGCCCAAAAGCTCTACGGTATTTGGATTGCAGCTTAACAGAAGCCGCACTATTTTCCGGAATGTAAAGACCACTGTATCCGTCTGGCTGTCCGTATACTGTTCATAATCTGTCAATCCGATCAAGTCTGACTTGCGGTTCAGGGCAACACCCCGGATATCAATATCGCTGCCTTCCCCATTGGTCCCATAGGCATAGCTTCCTGCCAGCCCCAACAAAATAATATATTTGCCCAGATGTTCCTCTGTCTGTAAAAATTGATATTCTTCCCCCTTCAGTATCCTTGTCAAATCCATGCATCCCATCCTCTCTGTATCCAAACCCTCCTGCCAAATACCTTTTCTTCCCTGGATGAACCTTTTGCAGAACAGTCAATCTTTTCCGTTTATCCCTGTCGTACAGAATATAGTTTTTAGCAGGCCGCAAAACATACGGCTGTATTTCCTTTCCCGTGTATATTTTCTCCATTCCAGCAAGGCATTCTGAAGATAATTTCCCCTTATTATCGCCAGTAACAACCCCCAATGCCCAAATACTATTTTGAAGTGAAAACCGTCCCCTATCCTTGACAAGCCGAACAATAGAAACATCATCATCTGACAACAGGTTATATATCAAGTTCTCCGTTTCATAAATGGTTTTTATATCGACAGCCCTTTTCCTGTTACCTGCGTATACATCGAATTTTTCTTGGGCAGCGTCCTTGCCGCATGCAATATCAACATACTTTGTCGTTACGCCTGAAAACGTATCGTCATATGTAGTAATGCTAAGAAGCCCAGCCGTATCAAGAATGAATTTTCTTATATCTTTGTGGATCTTAACATTCAAAATTGTCTCAGGAAAAAGGAACCTTATAATACCGTTATCTTTTAACTGCCCATAGGCTTTGACAAAGAAATATGAAAATGTTTCTTCTGACGTTATGGCATCTATATGGCCGTATTCACCATCCATTGCGCCCCACGGAGGATTCGTGGCAATATAATCAAACGCCCCCTCAAATACAGAGTGTTGCTGTTTGGCCGAGCCACCCCTTAAAAAGTCAAGGCAATACACCTGCGGCATAAAATCAATATCTTTATATTTGAGCAATAGATAGATTTTGGATATTAGGACAGCCACTTTATCATTATCAGCGCCATATATCTGATTTGGGTTACTTGCTCATTTTCTGAAATTTCTACAATTTCATTCAGTTTCCATAAACGGTTATAGCTGTATGCCATGCGCTTTCCCTCCGCCGATACACAATCTCAAAAAGGTAAGACGTATTATAGCATACCCACTGGCTGATTTCAATGCCAAAAGTGTTTGCCGAGAGCTGGCACAATCCCATTTCGTCCCGAGTTTGCCACTTCGTCCGGCAAACTACAACCAAATATTTCCTTATTTTGCAAGGTCTTTCTTGCTTTTTTTATGTATTTATTGTATAATTATTATGTAGGTATATCGTTATATTGTTATGCTGTGTCAGGGGGATTTTCTGTGTTTATCGAAATGATCAAAAATAATGGCAAAGAATATTTGCGGCTCGTCCATGCAGTCCGCAAACCAAATAAAAACGGGGATATGGTTTCTGCGAAAAATGTCCTTCTTAACATCGGGCCTCTGGACCGTTTCGATGATGGACAGCCGGATTATCTGCCGCGCCTGCGTAAGTCTTTTAAAGCAGGCGCCCCATTGATTCCCTCTTTATTGCCATTTTGTCCTTCCGAAAAGCCAATGGAAACTTACAGCTTTTCAATAAAAGAAGGCAGCCCTGACTGTTTTGGGCATCCAAGGCTGTTTTCCCATCTCCTTTTGGAAAGGATATTGGAAGAATTAGGGCTCAATACGTTTTTCTCTTCCTATAAGGGCTTTACAAAACTGGAATATGATGTCTATGGTTTCGCCAAACTCCTGATCTTTGGCAGGCTCCTTCACCCCTCTTCCAAACGTGCAACGGTACGCCAAAACAGCGATTATTATGAGCCTATCCTGAAGGAGGG
>CAJTDL010000029.1 GCA_910575035.1 Lachnospiraceae bacterium | reverse complement strand
TTTTCATGTCTTAAAATCTGGTTATCCACATCCACCTCCTGAAAATCCGGCATGACCAGATTTTTTCTCTGTTGGAATCAAGATTGCGAACTTGTTTCGCAATTATCTATTTTCAGTTTATTTAATACTTTTTCTATCCGTACCTTTTTCATGTTTGGACAAAACTGCTGATGTCCCACAGAATAAAACTTTTTGGCAGGATTTCTCTGCATCAGTTCAAAAAAAACACCAATTTCCGTGCATATAATAAAAGCGCTGCAATTGGATTGTTTCACAAAATCTATTATTTGTGATGTACTGCCAATAAAATCAGCAAGTTCCAAAACATCTTCTGTACACTCTGGATGTGCCAATACCAGTGCAGCCGGATGAATTTGTTTAGCCATTCTTATGTCAGTACCATGAATACTTTTATGTACATGGCAAAAACCATCATTAAATATAAACTTCTTTTCCGGCACCTGTTTGGAAATATAATGAGCCAGATTATAGTCAGGAATTAAGTAAATATATTTATTGGGCAATGCTCTTACAATTTTTAAAGCATTTGAAGAAGTTACACATACATCGGACTCAGCCTTTATCTCTGTTGTGGAATTTACATAACAGACAACTGCAACATCATTATATTCCCTTCTGACTTCCCGTATTTTTTCTATATCTGCCATATGAGCCATCGGGCAATCAGCACTGTCATCCGCCATATATACTTTCTTTTGGGGATTTAAGATTTTTGCACTTTCACCCATAAAAGCAACGCCACAAAACAATATATTTTCTTGTGTTATCCTTGTTGCTTTTTCCGCAAGATAGTATGAATCGCCAACATAGTCTGCTATTTCCTGCACTTCTCCATCCACATAATAATGTGCCAAAATCGCTACATCTTTCTCCTTCTTTAATTGTAAAATTTCATTCCCTATATTCTGTTCTATCATTTTTTGCTCCTTACTTCTTAACCACTTGCAGCACACAGTTCTTTCTTTTTTGTGTTGTTTTACAGCATCACTTTATCCTTAAATTTTTCTAATGCTGCCAGATAATCGATTCCAATTTTACTGATATGTATATCTTTCCTTGTAAGATAGCCGATCGTCATCTTATCACTGGAATTTAGACGTACCGCAACATAATCTGCGCCATTCAGTTCTTCACAAATAATACCGGAACAAATAGTAAACCCTTGAATGCCTATCATTAAATTTAAAAGAGTTGCCCTGTCACTGGCTTTTATCAATTTCTTATAAGGTATCGTACTTAACACCTCTTCCGCAAAATAAAAGGAATTATGTTCCCCCTGCGAAAAAGAAAGGCAGGGATACTCCATAAGTTCCTCCAGTTCAATCCATTTCTTTCCTGCCAAAGGATGCGTTTTTGCCATATAAACATACAAACCACAGTCAAAAATCGGATGAAATTCCAAACGGTATTCTGAAAATATTTTTTCTAATACCTGTCTATTAAAATTATTTAAATACAAAATTCCCAGTTCCGATTTGCAATTCCTTACATTTTCAATTACCCTGTGGGTTTTCTCTTCATATATTTCAAATTCATAATCATTCATCCCATACTGTTGGATGGTTTCAATAAAGGCTTGAACCGCAAATGTATAATGCTGCATAGACACACTGAATTTCTGTTTCGTTTCCTTTTTGGTAATATATTTTGCCTCCAGCAATTCATACTGTTCTAACACCTGCCTTGCATACCCTATAAATTCCTCTCCCTCTGTTGTCAGGGAAATACCTGTTTTCGATTTGTTAAAAATTGATATCTCCAATTCCTTTTCCAGACTGGCCACCGCACCTGACAGGCTGGGCTGTGAAATATATAACTTTTTTGCTGCATCATTCATTGAATTTTCTCCGGCTGCACATACAGCATATTTTAATTGTGTCAATGTCATATAATTGATACCTTCTTTCTTTTTCAGCGTCATAAACATATTATTCTAATAGGTTTGTATGTATTGATTTTTCCCCACAAGTACGTTATACTTTGAGAAAAAAGGAGGAAACCCATGATTTCAACAAGAGGACGGTATGCCCTGCGTCTGATGATTGACCTTGCAATGCAGGATACAGACAAATACACCCCGTTAAAGGATATTTCCAAAAGACAGGGCATATCTGAAAAATATATGGAGATTATCATAAAGCAACTGGTAAAACATAAACTAATCCACGGTCTCAGAGGCAAGGGCGGCGGCTACCGGCTTATACGCAGCACTGCCGACTATCCGGTTGGTGAGATACTGGAAGCTGTGGGTGAACAGCTTGCCCCCGTATCCTGTCTGCTGCCAGAAGCAGAACCCTGTGACAGAGAATCTGTCTGCCCCACCATTGCCATGTGGAAAAAATTTGATAAGTTATCGCATGACTTTTTCTATGGCATCACACTTGCAGACCTGGCAGAAACATAAATGCACCGCCTACTGGACATCCTCGAAAGAAAACACATGCATAAATTTTTGGGCACGTTCTGTCCGAGGATTTTCAAAAAATTCTTTTGCTGTTCCTTCTTCTGCAATTTTTCCCTTATCAATAAACACGATCCGGTCTGCAACCGCCTTCGCAAACTGCATTTCATGTGTGACAATTAACATGGTTTTTCCCTGCTTTGCCAATGACAAAATGACATCCAGCACTTCCCTGACCATCTCCGGGTCAAGTGCAGCAGTTACCTCATCAAACAACAGAATTTCCGGGTGCAGCATCAGAGCACGCACAATCGCCACCCTCTGTTTTTGCCCGCCTGATAGCTGCCTTGGGTAACTGTCTGCCTTATCGGACAATCCCACTTTTTCCAACAGCTCCAGCGCCTCCTCTTTTACTTCGCCTTTCTTTCTCTTTTGCACTTTAACCGGGGACAACATAATATTTCCAAGCACGCTTAAATGTGGAAAAAGGTCATAGCTCTGGAAAACCATGCCCACCTTCTGTCTTAAAAGGCCTGCACTTTCCTTAGCACCGGATATTTCCTTTCCCTGAATGCTGATACTACCAGACTGAATCTCTTCCAAACCATTGATACACCTTAATAAGGTGCTTTTCCCACAGCCGCTTGGCCCCAGTATCACGACTACCTCCCCCTCCTGTACGTTCAGGGTCAGGTCATCCAGTATGATATGTCCGTCAAATTTTTTTACCAATTTTTTAATTTCTAACACGGTATCTGCCATACACTAACTCCATTTCCTTTCCAAATATCGGGCTGTCATGCTGACAGACCAGCAGATGACAAAATATAAAATGAAAATCACCAGAAAAACTCCAAATGCTGCATTCGGACTCGACATGCGGTTTGCCTCAATAATCTGCTGCCCCACCTTTAACACCTCCACAACACCAATCATCAAAATCAGGCTTGTAGTCTTTATCATACGGGTAATCAAATTGATAGATACCGGAATCAGCCTGCGCAGCGTCTGCGGTAAAATAATATAAAAATATGTCTGTTTCCTGCTTAATCCTAATGACTCACTGCTCTCATACTGATGTCTTGGAATACTGAGCAGTGCGCTTCTGACCAGATCACCCATTTCCGCAGTCCCCCACATAACAAATACAATGACGGCTGCAGTCTCTCCCGGCAGATTCCAGCCCATACTTCTGGTAGTCCCAAAAAACACAAGGAATAAAAGCACCATCTGTGGCATAATCCGGATAAATTCCAGATAAAATTTTGTCAGAAACCTAATCAGCCTGTTCTTTCTTGTCATCAAAATTCCCAAAAGAATTCCAAGAGGGATGCTGATTGCAATGGACAGCAGACTGATTTCTATGGCAATCCAGAGCCCGCCAAGCAGCCGCCCCAGGTTATTGCCTTTTATCAGCACCTCAAGTCCCAAATCCGGCATAGCGCACCCTCCTCTCCACGACAGCCCCCACAATAGAAACCGGCAGTAAAATCATCAGATAGAATATCACCAACAACGCCAGGCTTTCTGTTGTCTTATAATACAGGCCAATCAAATCCTTTGCCGTGAACATTAAATCCATCAGGCTGATTGCTGAAAATACACTGGTTTCTTTAAGAAGAAAAATGATGTTTGCCAGCAATGCGGGAATGCTCGTAGAAACAGCCTGTGGCAATACAACATAGTGTATCGTCTGCATCCTGTTCATACCCAGACTGTATGCACTCTCCCGCTGAATATCCTCCACACTGTCCAAACCACTCCGGAATGCCTCTGCCATATAACTCCCGCCCAAAAAAGCCAAACCTGCCACACCACAGACCTCCGGTGTCAGAACAATTCCTATTTTAGGCAAGCCATAGTAAATAAAAAATAATTGAACCAAAAGAGGTGTATTGCGGCTGACCTCTATGTAAATCATCACAATCCGCCGCAACACCGGAATTTTTTCATACAGAATCAGGGCACAGACCAGACCAATAACGATTGACAGCAGAATGCCCTCCATCCCTAACTGTACTGTTAATGCAGCAGCCCGTTCATATAAGGGCAAAACACGTTCTATGTATGCAAAATCCAACTCGACACCTCCTGCCTGGAATTACTCTGCACTCTTTCCGCCTTCCACGACCAGCGTTTCTTTGTATTCATCGCCATAAGTTTCCGTCAGCGTTTCATCATAGTCCTTGTGAAAGAACTGCTCCTCCCCCAGCTTCTTAATATCCTCGTTAATCCAATCCAGTAACGTGGTATTTCCTTTGGTAACGGCAGGTGCAATCGTATCATTGCTCCCCAGGCTTGGAATGCCGACGGTATATCCGTCATTCTGAAGGGAAAAGGCAATCACTTCCGTGTTATCATTTGCCCATGCAACACCTGTTCCATTCTCAAAAGCCTCTTTTGCCGTCGCATAGGAATCAAATTTCTGCAATGGGATATCCGGATAATTCTCTGTCAGATATGTTTCGGCCGTCGTTCCTGAAATGATGATAATTGTATCGTCTTTATTCCAGTTATCCAGACTCTTAACTACATTATCATTCCTGCTGACTACACCTAATGCCACATTCATGTATGGCAGTGCAAAATCAACTTCCTCTTTACGCTCATCTGTTACGGTAAAGTTTGCAAGAATAATATCTACCTTGCCTGTCTGCAGATACTCAATCCGGTTCGCTGCCTCTGTCGAAACATAATTAACCTTTACACCCAGATCCTCTGCCAACCGGTCTGCAAAATAAACATCATATCCCTGATAATCTCCATTTTCATCCACATAGCCAAATGGATTTTTGTCAGAAAATACACCAATGTTTATTGTTCCATCCTTTTTAATCTCATCCAGCGTCCGGTAGATGGTTTTTCCCTCTTTTCCAGATATCTCCCCATTATCTGCCGATTTGCCGGTTTCTGCTGATTTACCGCAGCCAGCCAGCCCCATGATTAACACAAACGCCACTCCTAATACAATCCATCTCTTTAACTTTGTCATTTTCATTTCTCCTTTCAAAATCTCTATGCACTTCTTTTATCAATCCGGTTCACAACCCATATTCCCAATTCCTGAAAAAGCTGGACTATCAACACAAGAAATGCAACTGTAACAAACATAATATCAGTCTGATAGCGATAATACCCATAGTTAATAGCAATCGCACCCAGTCCCCCTCCACCAACGAATCCCGCCATGGCAGAATATCCAAGAATCGTTGCCATAGATATCAGCACTCCTACCAAAAGGGATGGTTTCGCTTCCGGCAAAAGCACCTTATAAATAATCTGTAATCGTGAGGAACCCATAGATTTAGCTGCCTCTATCACACCTGCATCTACTTCTTTCAGGGAAGACTCAACCATTCTTGCCACATAAGGCGCCGCCGCTACTACTAATGGAACGATTGTAGCAGTAGAACCGATTGTCGTTCCCACAATCAATCGGGTTAGCGGAATGATTGCCACAAGCAAAATCAAAAATGGTACAGAACGCAGCAGGTTTATTAAAATCCCTGTTACGAAATGAATTATCCTGCCGGGACATATTCCATTTTTATCTGTAATAAAGCAGATCACTCCCAAAGGAATTCCTATCACATAGGCAATCAAGGTGGAAACCAACGTCATATATAATGTCTCTTTTATTCCGTCAGCCAGCAGCTCCATCATTTGCAGGTTCATCTTTCATCACTCCCTTCCACAAAATGAATACCTTTTTTTCTAAGCATCCTTTTCACAGTGTCCTGTTTTTCCAGTTCCTCCGGCATCTCTACCAGCATCTGCCCAAATGCTTTTCCACCGATGTTTTCTGTATTTGCTCCCAGAATGTTAAGTTTTATGCCACTTTCTAATACCAAAGTAGCAAAAACCGGTTCAAACGAGGATTGCCCATCAAAAGCAATCCGAATGCTGTGTCTGCCTGCATCCGAACCTGCTTCGTCCTTATCCGGCAAAATCAGCCTTCTGGCTGTTTCGGATTTTGGGTTCAGAAAAACTTCCTTTACCTCTCCAGCTTCCTCAATCACGCCTTCGCTCATTACAGCCACTCTGTCACATACCTGCTCTATTACCCGCATTTCATGTGAAATAATAATAATTGTTACCCCAAACATTTCATTGATACGTTTTAAAAGTGCCAAAATCGACCTTGTCGTTATCGGATCTAAGGCACTGGTCGCCTCGTCACAAAGCAGAACTTCCGGATTTGTTGCCAATGCCCTTGCAATAGCAACCCTTTGTTTCTGACCTCCTGACAACTGGGACGGATAGGATTTTGCTTTTTCTTCCATATCTACCAGTCTTAGGAGTTCTTTGGCGCGCTTTATTCGATCGTTTTTGGAAACCCCTGCCAGTTCCAGAGGATAACAAATATTTTTCAACACATTCCTTTGTTCCAATAAATTAAACTGCTGGAAAATCATTCCCATCTTTTGTCTGGCAAGACGTAATTCTTTTTCACCTGCAGATGTCAGTTCCTGATTCCCAAAATAAACTTTGCCTGACGTTGGCATTTCCAACAAATTGATACACCGGACCAAGGTTGACTTTCCTGCACCCGAAAAACCAATAATCCCATAAATTTCCCCTTTTGTAATATGAACGCTTACATCATTTACAGCAATCACTTTCTTATCGGAGGAAGAAAATTCTTTTGTAATATGTTCCAGACGAATCATTTCTGCAGCCTCCTTTATTCCAGAGAATTAAAATACAGGAACTACTGCGCCTTCATATTTATCCTCAATAAACTTTTTGACCTTATCCGATTTTACTGCATCAATCAGCGCCTTTATCTTCTCCACATTTTCATTTCCCTCTTTGACAGCAATAATATTGGCATATGTCTTTGCTGCCAGAGAGTCTGCTCCCTCCGAAGCCAGAGCATCACTTAATTTCAAATTTGCTTCAAGCGCATAATTTGTATTGATTGCGGCAACATCCACATCCTGTAAAGCTTTCGGAACTTGCGCTGCCTCCAGTTCCTTGATTTCAAAATTCTTTGGATTATCCGCAATATCTTTGACTGTTGCAGTAAGACCCGCATTTTCCTTCAGCTTAATCAGCCCCTGATCCTGCAAAAGCAACAGTGCCCTCGCCTCATTTGTGGTATCATTTGGAACTGCAATAACCGCCCCTTCTTTCAGGTTCTCCAGGCTATCTGATTTCCCGGCATAAATCCCAAACGGTTCATAATGGATAGCCGCAACGCTTACGATATGCGTCCCATTTTCTTTATTGAAGTCTTCCAAATAAGGCAGATGTTGGATATAATTCGCATCCAGTTCCCCGCTTTCCAATGCCGTGTTTGGTATTATATAATCGTTATATTCTACCACTTCCAGTTTATACCCCTGTTTCTCCAATTCATCTGATACCGAACGCAAAATTTCCGCATGGGGCGTAATACTGGCTCCCACCTTAATCACCTCTAAATTTTTTTCGGAACCGGCATTTGCCTTTTCATTTGCTGAACCAGAATCCTTACCTCCGCATCCTGTCAGCAATACTCCTACAATTCCTAAACTTAAAATCAATGTAAACAATCTTGTTTTCATGTCTAAATCCTCCTATTCTGTTATCACATATCAGTAACTTAATTTTCGTCTTTTACCCAAACAATGGCGTTGACAGGTATCTGTCCCCGGAATCAGGAAGCAATACCACGATAGTTTTCCCTTTATTTTCCAGTCTGCCTGCTAAAATAGCAGCCGCCTTTAATGCCGCACCAGATGAGATTCCCACCAGTACGCCTTCGCTAACTGCAAATGCCCTTCCTTCTGCAAAAGCATCTTCATTTTCAACTGCAATAATTTCATCGTAAATATCAGTGTTTAAAATATCTGGTACAAATCCTGCTCCGATCCCCTGAATCTTGTGTGGTCCCGGTGTCCCTTTCCCCAGCACCGGACTGTCAGCTGGTTCTACAGCCACAATTTTTACATCCGGATTTTGTTCTTTGAGATATTCTCCGACACCGGTAATCGTTCCGCCTGTTCCAACCCCTGCCACAAAAATATCTACTTTCCCATCCGTCTGCTCCCAGATTTCCGGACCCGTTGTTTCCTTATGTACTGCCGGATTCGCCGGATTTATAAACTGCCCAAGTATCACTGCCCCATCTATCTCTTTCTGCAGTTCCTCCGCTTTGGCAATGGCGCCTTTCATGCCTTTTGCACCCTCTGTCAGAACCAGTTCAGCTCCATATGCTTTCAAAAGATTTCTCCTCTCTACGCTCATGGTATCCGGTAATGTCAGAATCGCCCGGTATCCTTTTGCTGCAGCAACTGCTGCCAGACCGATTCCCGTATTTCCGCTGGTAGGTTCGATAATGGTTGCACCCTTCTTTAAAATCCCCTTCTTTTCTGCATCCTCAATCATGGCCAACGCAATACGATCCTTCACGGAACCTGCAGGGTTCAAATACTCCAATTTTGCAAGAATCACGGCATCTGTCACTCCTGCCCGTCTGCTGTAGCGGTTCACTTTCAATAGTGGTGTCTTTCCAATCAATTCCAATGCATTTTCCCTTATTTCACTCATAAGCAATCCTCCATCTTATTTTCACACAAAAAAACAGCTGTCATATACTTCCAACAGCTGCAGTATCTCAAAAATATCATATAACTACATGTTGACCGTACATGAAACACAATTCTTATTTCTACATGTCACACACTGACAGCACATACACCTTCTCCTGTTTTTTTCAATATTATTCATCATATTAAATCATTCCTTTCTTTCCTACTTATACAGTAGGTTAATATGTAATTCATTATAACCATGCATACACTCTTTGTCAATATAACCGCTTCCAGTTTTTTTCTATTGTCTCTTATAGGAAATTCCTATTACCTGTTTATACATAGTTTTTTCAGCCTCCGCAGCGCCTCCGCCAAAACACTCCTTGGACACGCCACGTTAATTCTCTGAAAGCCTCTCCCACATTCTCCAAAAATCTTACCGCTGTCCAGCCATAATTTCGCCCCGTAAATGATACGTCGGTCGAGTTCCTCCGTCTCCAGTCCCAATCCCCTGAAATCCAGCCATGCCAGATAAGTCGCCTCCTGCTCCACTAAAGCCACACCGGGTAAATGCTCTTTTACATACTGTCTGGTGTATGCGATATTCTCCTTTACATAGGACATCATAGCCTGATACCATTCCCCGCCTCTGGAATATGCTGCCTCACATGCCACCAGTCCCATAATACCAAGCTGGCTGATACCTGCCGCATCCAACTCCTTCCGGAATTTATTCCGAAGCGTCTGGTTCGGAATAAAAATATTGGACAGCATCATTCCCGCCAGATTGAATGTCTTGCTTGGCGAAGTACAGATCACACTGATTTCTTCAAACTCCTTTTTCAGGCTGGCAAACACATGATGCTCCCCCTGAAAAATAAAATCATGATGAATCTCATCACTGACTACGGTCACGCCATGCCTGACACAGACTTCCCCAATCCTGATCAGTTCTTCGGGCGTCCATACCCTCCCTACCGGATTGTGCGGACTGCACAGCAGGAACAGTCGAATTTTTTCTTCTTTGATTTTTTTCTCAAAATCTTCAAAGTCAATGTAGTATCTATCCTTCTCCAGATACAGATTACTGCTTATTATCCTCCTGCCATTGTCCCGAATCACCTCTGAAAAAGGATAATAAACCGGCTGCTGGATTAGCACGGCATCTCCCGGCTCCGTATATGCCCTGACAGCCATCGCCAGTGCAAAAACCACACCCGGTGTCTTTATGAGCCACTTTTCCTGTGGCTCCCATCCATGATGCTCTTTCATCCACTTTCGGACTGTCTTAAAATAAGGCGTCTGCACCTCACTGTAACCAAATATTCCACGTCCTGCCCACTCTGCAAGGGCATCCTCCACATAAGAAGAGGTCTTAAAATCCATATCTGCCACCCACATCGGCAACACATCTTCCGGCATACTTCTTTTTTTTACAAAATCATATTTCAGACACTTCGTATTCCTTCGGTTGACTACCATGTCAAAATCTAAATTGCGTTCCATCATCATATGTCTCCATTTCGTACTATATACTAAGGTTATTCTCTATTTCATAAAAAACCTGTTCCAGCTCTCCTAATAAATCTTTACTGTTCTCAATACCTACCGACAATCGCAGGGTACTATCTGTAATGCCATTCCGCTCCCGTATCTCCGGCGGGACATCGGCATGGGTCTGGGTAACCGGGTAGGTAATCAACGTCTCCACGCCCCCCAGGCTTTCTGCAAATTTAATCATCCTAACTTTCTCTAAAACTGCCAGCGCAAAGTCCTTACTCTCTAACTGAAAAGTAATCATTGCCCCGAACCCTCTTGTCTGCTTTTTCATAATTTCATGTCCCGGATGCTTAGCAAGCCCCGGGTAAATCACTTTCGTAACTGCGTTCTGCCCGGACAGCCAGCCAGCAATCTCCATCGCATTTTCCTGTGCCTTTTCCATTCGGATTCCCAATGTCTTAATACCTCTTTGAATCAGGAAACAATCAAAAGGAGCCAGTCCCGCCCCCGTTGTCTTAATCAGAAAACGCAGTCTCTCGCTGATATCCTCCCTATCTGTCACTAAAAAACCTGCCAACGTGTCATTATGACCGCCCAGATATTTTGAGCCACTATGTACTACGAGATCAGCGCCTAATAAAAGCGGATTCTGAAAATATGGGGAAAGAAACGTATTATCCACAATAAGCAGAATATTATGTTTCTTTGTGATTTTCGCAAGCTCTGCAATATCAGTTACATTCATCATAGGATTGGTTGGTGTCTCAATATAAACTGCTTTGGTATTTTCATTTATGTACGTTTCCACATTTTCCCTGCAGCAATCAATACTTGAAAAAGAAACTCCATTTTTCTCTGATACATTCTGAAACAAACGAATACTTCCCCCATACAAATCAGAATCCACAATCAAATGGTCACCCGGCTCAAATAATTCCATCATCAAGGTAATAGCAGCCATTCCCGTCGATAATGCCAATGCGTCGATTCCGCTTTCCAAAGATGCCACCGTTTTCTCCAAATGCTCCCTTGTTGGATTCTGTAATCTGGTATAATCATAACCAGTGCTTTTTCCCACACCCGGATGGGCATAGGTGGCTGTCTGGTAAATAGGATAGCTGATTGCCCCATAATTGTCACTACAGCCTTCTTCGTCCTCCAGATGCAGACATCTTGTTTCTATCTCTCTTACCATTCCATATATCTCCTATCTTAAAATTTATTTGATTCATTGCTGCATGCCAACACATTCTTCCTGTCTTTTCTTCGCCAGCTTCATGCCTTTCTGTACAAATCCATTTTGAAACTGTTTGCGGATTTTCCATGCATAGCGGTTATCCGCATCCTCAAATTTCTGGTACTGAAAATCAAGAATTTCCTGCACATCAACCTGTATCTTAGCAAAAAAATTTTTCATCTCATCTATGATGTTGATGGCTGCCTGTGCCACGGAACAAATCCTTCCATCCGGCAATGAGATTTTAACAGTTTTCAAATCATAATGCGCTGCATTCTTAAAATTCTGTACCGCATGCACCTGATGGCTGACGGATAATTCTTCCGTCGGTCTGCAAATCAGCCAGACCATCAATAACTGTGCGAACAGGACATCTTTCACTTCCAATCCTTCCGCACATAATGGATTCAGGTCAAACATCCTCAGTTCGATATGATTCACCCCATTTTCCCTCAAACGCTCCAGATTATTTTCCCCCGCCGGTTTCAGACGAACCGGATAATACAGCTCTGAAGGCGCCTTTAACAGTCCCTGCAGTACATATTGTTCAATACTATCTGCATAGGCTTCAACAGACTGATAATCAAGCACCGGGGCAAAGTCATTCCAGTAACCCAACTCACTGCACCGCACAGAAGCCATCCCCATAAACACATCACCACCGCATACTCCCTTCTCCACAAAAGAACTGTCGAGCAATGGGCTTGCCGCTGTAACTGCTGTCAGAAGCCAGCCATAAACAGCCAATAAACCGGCAAGTTTCAAGTATAAATTATTTTTATACTCCTGAAAACTGCTGCCACCATGTAAACGGAAACTGTGCAGCAGCAATTCTTCTGAAAATGAAAAATTGACATGGATACCGGAAAACGCCATCCGGTATCTTCCATATTTATCTGACAGATAATCCCGGTAAACCGTCTTAAATTTCTCCTCCCCGTCAAATGCTGCAATCGGTATGTCATTTTCATTTCTTATATATGGTGGATTGGAAAACGGCCATATGTATTCCCGGACAGACAAACTATATACTGCTTTCTGTATGCTTGTATAATGCTCCTGTAATTCCTGCACTGCTGCCTCCGCTGTCGTGTGAACCCTCGTATTGATTTCCGTCTGGTTCTCACAAAAATCCCTGACAATGAAATCACTGTCCTCAAACGGCTGCCTTGTATGGGAAAATGTCCCATCCTTTAGCACCCGCAAACTTTCTTTCTCTAAACCAAACATACCATCCATAATATGTTTTCTTATATATGAATCCTCTATATGCAACATGCCAATCCTCCTCATAATGTCGAATAATCCAGAAAAAGCATCTTCATTTTCTCCGGGTCTTCCACATACTCATATCCATGGTCTGTCCCTGTCTGCATCAGTTTTCCGGCTCGAAAAGCCAGCAATGTATTCAGTGGTAATGGGTTCCACTCCTGTCCATCTAACGGAACTGTACTAAACACATATCCTCCCTGCCGCTCTGACAGATAAAGACTATTCCTGCAATTTGTATGGGCATAAAGACATTCCCCATCAAAAAGCAAAAGATTCAGTTTATTTCCAGCAGCAATTTCACAGATTAAATCATCTACTACCTGGAAACGTTCCGATGCCTCCAGCGGGTGCCTGATTTCCCTGTATCTGTCATTCATCCGGTCTACCAGCAGATATAAAATCCTTTCACTATCCGTCTGCCCATCCTGCACATAAAAATAGGAATCCATCATTTCCCCCTCAAATATGGTCCCATTATGTGCCAGCGTCCATATTCGCCCCGTCCCATCCTTCCTAATAAAGGGATGGCAGTTTTCATATTCCATATTTCCCTTCGTTGCCAGCCGGATATGGGCAATCATCCGGTCTGACATAATCCGCTGGCTTCTATATTCCCGCAACCTGGCGCTTTTTGTGGACGTTACTGCCTGTTTTTCCATCTGTACTGCACCATTTTCAAAAAATGCCATCCCCCATCCATGCGGATGTTTGTCTCCATGTGAAAAAAACACATCCAGCAAATGATTTAGTTGTATTTTTCGGGGAGTATTGACTCCAAACAATTCACACATAAGGGCTACCTCATTTCCCAAATTTATAAACGATACCGGTGGGACTCGAACCCACAACTTCAGTTTTGCGAACCTATGCCATTCCAGCGGCCACGGCATCAGATGTAATGTTATTTCCTACTTTGTTGATAGGTTTATAATAATCCCTTTTTTCTGATTTGTCTAATTAAAAAAAACTGCAAGATGTTATAGCTTTTTCCTATAACATCTTGCAGTTTCAAAATAAATTTTTCTACCCCTTTTTACCACTTTAGCAAATAATCTATTTTCGCTTCATCTTATTACTATATACGAACCGTTCCATTCATCAAAATCTCAGCCTGTTCCTCTGGTGTCCTGTCTCTGTCCTACATAATATCAAAAAATGTCTGTATTATTTTCTCTGACTCACTGGATAAGTTTCTTGATATGAAACTTTCTCTTCCTTGCATCATTCCTTACCTTAATTATTTTTTCTACAAACAAACTTTTCCGCTCATCAGAATATCCGACCGCTGCTCCGGTGTCAGATTCCTGCTCATTAAAATCTGAAACAACAGCTCCTGCCCTTCTTCCGGATTCCCCGAATAAACCGTATGGGAATTCCGGTAAATTACCTCAAACACATTATCCAGTTTGATAAACTCCCCATTGGCATGCCCATGCCCTGTAAGCAGTTCCAGTGCTTTATCCATGTTATGCAGTTCATCTTCCACCTCTATCAATAATGCCATATCCTTTTTTTCCAAAACACAATCCTCCCCTGTAATCACTGATTTTTTGTTATCCACTGTCCCCCCCTCTGCCATACTCCTGTTCAGGCTCTGCCATAGTCTGTCAGCATTCTTGCCCGTTCCTCCGGCGTTATCCCTGAATTATCCAAAATATCCGTCAGGCATTCGTAATTTTCATCTTCACCCCGCAGTCTGATTTCAGCACAGGTTCCATTCTCGATCACCTTGCACACCCTGTCTAACTCTTTCAACGTACCTCTGTCCCTGTCATAATTATCCCATTCCCCAAGCAGGAACATGTTCAGTTTTTTGACGGCATCATACAGATAAACCAGATGTGTCATATCCTGAAAAGACAGGACGGAACCTTTCGCCCGGATTTCCTTTTCTGATGCTATCTGCATCCCATCCTCAAAGCCCAGGCGGTAGGATTCCTCCCCATACATGATATTATACTTTGACCACTCATTTTCCAGTGTGTCATACAGTTTCCAGCATTTCTTTGACATTCCTGAATCCTTTGAAAATGCCTTTGATGCCTCATGCAGGCATTTCATCTGCTGACGGAATATATCACTGTCACGCAGCCTTGCCTCCAGCGTCTCCCCGGTGCGGGCATTAAGAAATTCTTCTGATATAAAATCCAAACCCTTCTCCCCCTTCCATTGTTATGGAACGTTTTCTTTCCAACCCATAATATCTACCTGCGGAAGTAATCCAGGTCAAAATTATTTTCTTCCGCCAGCGCCTCCAATGCCTCCCCACTGATTTCATAAATTCCATACTGCCGGGGCTTTGGTTCATTGAAACCGGTAATAATGACATAAAACCTGCCGTCTGCATAATAAGCGTTTTTCCATGTGCGTTAAGGTTTCCACAGGCTGCCGCCTTAATCCCCATATGATTGCACATATACTGCAGCGCATAACGGCTTGCCATACAGTCTCCTTTCCCTTTCAGAAAAATATCCCACCAGTTATTGTTGTATAATTCATAATCAGACGTCGTGCTGATATACCATGCCGCCTTTTCTGCTTTTTCCTTCTGTGTCATGGCAGATGTAATATACTGTCTCTCAAAATCCGTAAATACTGTGTCTATGTAGATATTCAGTTCCGAATATGCCCGCACGGCTGCCGTCAGTTTTCTCCCATCCTCCAAAGTAGCCGTTACCGTTGCCGTCACACAAGGTTCAACATAGGCAGGCCCAAAGTGCATCTGCAGCAGTCCATAATCTGTAATCTTAAAATACCCTGCGCCCTTCCCTGTTACCTTCCAGTCCCGGACCTCTTTTCTGGTTCCGGTTACCCGGAACCGGTATTCCCGGAGGTGGCTGCTGTCATATTTTATGTAATCCTTTTCTTCATCAGCAAGATAGTACAGTGTCACATCCCTGCTGCTTAACACCGGGCTGTCTGCCGCAGGTTCTTCCTTTTTCTTTGCCCTGACCGTAATCCTGCACTTATATTTCTTTTTCTTATAGGCAGCTGTAACCACCGCCGTCCCTTTTTTCTTCGCTTTGAGTGTAACGGTATTTCCCTTTCCCCCAGCAATGGAAACCACAGATTTTTTACCGGTTTTCCATTTTACTTTTGCCCTGCCGGACACCCCTTTTAATTTCAGCTTATAAGTCTGCCCAACAGTCATTGTTTTTTTCTTTGCTGCCAGTTTTGGCTTTGCCTTCGCCTCTGCCGTTATGCCGGGTGCCAGCAATAGAAATGCAAGGGCAAAGAGAATCATTATTCTGCTTTTTCTCCTCATAATATCTGCCTCCTTAAAAATCATCTGTATTCGTATAAAAATAGCATGCTTATCTTTATCTGATAAAATTATACTGCGCTCTTTTGCGGATGTCAGCCTGTTTTTTTAATTTTTTCCTGTTACCTCTATTGCCTATTTAGAATAAATATGAAGAATGCAAAACCGGCATTCTTCCAAATTATATCAGAAATGAATGTGGGGATAACAGACAATGGCAAAATCATTACATAATCCACTTGTATGTTACAATCTCTTGACTTTTTGAACTGCGTTCAGTATAATATATTTGAACAACGTTCAGTAGGAGGTGCGATGTGGATAATAAAGATGCAATCATACAGGCAACGATTAAACTCATTGAGGAAAAAGGAGAATATTTAGAAGAAATTACAGTTCGTGAAATATGCAAAAGAGCAGGCGTTGGATTAGGACTTGTAAATTATCATTTTGGAAACAAGGATAAACTCATCGAGCAATGCATTGAGCGTATGATAAATGGAACAGTTGAGCATTTTCAGAATATACAAGAAAAAACAGACAGTTTTACTCCTTTTGAGAAGTTGGAGTATCTCGGCAATATGACGCTTGATTTTCTATTTGAACATTATGCCATTTCCAAAATTTCTGTTCTTACCGATATGCAGTCACCGAAAGAAAATGACAACACTTACAGAACTTATGCGGCATATCTTCCACTTGTTACAGCCTGCCGTCCTGACCTTGATGAATCGGCAATAAGACGAAAAACGCTGTATTTGATTACCATTATGCAGCAAATGTTCCTGCGATACGAAATCATATCGCAAACATTGGGGATTGACCTTAGACAGAAAGAAAACCGCAAGAATTTTCATACACAAGTTTTACACGATATTTTGGAGGTATAAAGAGTGAATATAACAGTGATAAACGGAACAGAAAAACACGGTGTTACCTACCGTTTGAAAGAGATGTTTTTAACAGAATTTAGGGATAAAGCGAATATTACAGAATATTATCTTCCAAAGGATTGTCCGAGTTTCTGCACTGGTTGCTTGAGTTGTACATTAAAGGATGAAAGCACTTGCAAGGATGCAGAATATATTGGGAGAATTGATAAATCACTTTTGGAAGCAGACTTGATTGTGATGACATCTCCTAGCTATGTGTTTCATGCCACGGGAGCAATGAAAGCATTTCTTGACCATTTCGCTTACCGCTGGATACCGCACCGCCCTGCTCCTGAAATGTTTAGAAAGCGTGTAGTCATCATAACGCAATGCTTAGGCAGCGGAGCAAAATCTACGGCGAAAGATATTAAGCATAGTTTATCTTGGTGGGGAATTTCTAAAATCGGGATATTTACTGGTGCTTTGATGAGCGATATTGTTTGGGAAAAACTTTCCCGAAGGAAACAAGCCGAGCTTACTGGAAAGATTCAAAAACTATCCCGAAAGTTTGCTCATATAGATTATACAAAGCCCGCACACACACACTTGATTACGAAATTCAAATTTTTCTTCTGCCGTATGATGCAGAAATCCATACATAAATCAGACCCCGAATACCTTGATGGAAAGTATTGGGCGGAACAAAAGTGGCTTGATAGCGGCAGACCATGGAAATAATGGGAGAATAAAATAGAGAAAGCATACAAGCGACTATGGGGACATCTCCCTTATATTTCACAGTTGGATAGATAGGAATGAGGGGGAAGGATTTAAAATATGATTGATTCAATATGACTATACTCAGTATAGTTAATATCAGTATTGTTACATTCCGATTTTCGGAATACAGTAAAAATGACATATTAGGTAGGAAGAAAGAACAATGCTCTTGTGGTATTGTTCTTTTATCGTGGCTTGTATGCAAATAGGTCGGAAATGTGGCAACCAGGCGTGGTATATATTCTCAAAAACACATCAACATTTGCAGTCGTGGGATATAACAAAAAGCCTTAAACTCTAAAAATATCAAATAATAAAATCTTCCCGCTGGATAAGCATCTGATTATCTTCTATGATTTGCCGGATGATTTTTAAACCTGTTTCCAATTCCTCCATTGTCCACGGAGAGCAGGTGGCTATGCGGATTGCAGAAAATTTGGAGGTGTCCCCTACTGCAAAGCGGTCTGAACACAATACCTTTACTCCAAGTTTTCCTGCCTGTACTTCAAAATGATATCCGTCAGTGCCATCTGGTAAAGGAAGCCATTGAAAAAATCCATAAGGATTTTCAGAGATATATTCCGGGAAATATTTTGCATATAGCCGATTTCGTTCCGCTGAAAGCATACATTTCTTTTTTATGATTTCTTTAGCGGTTCCACTTGCAATCAGTTCGCTTGCAATTTCGGCATTTAGCAAGGGAATTTTCAGTGTAATATTGTTGGCTGTGGCATAAAACAGCTTTTGGTACTTGTCAGGAACCACCACATAGGCAATCCTTAGTCCTGCGGCAAGAGATTTGGACAGACCGTGTATATAGATTGCATTTTCAGGAATCAAGGTTGCGAGTGGGGACAATTTATCTTTTGTCATAAACCCGTAGGTGTCATCTTCTATCAGCGTTATGTCCTGTTCTTTTATAATATGGCTGATTTCCTGTCTGCGCTGGGATGACATCGTAATACTTGTAGGATTATGATATGACGGCATTAAATAGATACCTTTTATATCCATCAGTTTACATTGTTTTTCCATATCTTCCGGCCGCATCCCTTCGTGGTCTGCGGCAACAGAAATAAGCTGGATACCTAACTGATTTGCCAGACTGATAAAATTTGAATAAGTGTAAACATCAGTAATAATCTTATCACCTGCTTTGAACAGAGATAACAGTGCAATAGCAAGAGCGTTCTGCGTACCGGAAGCCAGAATGATATGGTCGGCAGAAGTGGTTATCTGAAATTCTGACAGCCATGTTGCAGCAATCTTTCGATGGCGGTCATTTCCTGAAATAAGTTCAAATTCAAACAGTTTATCGGAATATGTACCCTGTAAAATTCTGCGGGCAGCATCTGCAACATCAGTATTTAATTGATAATAGGGTCTGATAGGACCGAGTTCAATACATGGATGATCTTCCGGGATGTTCAGAACAGGCAGGGCAGCGTTTGGGGAAACAAAAGTTCCTTTTCCAATTATGGCATAAATTAGTCCCTTTGTTTCGCATCGTTTGAAAGCACGGGTAATGGTACTTAAATTTACGTCTAAAAAATCAGCCAGTTCCCGTTGAGGGGGAAGCTGCGTGTTAGCCGGAAGTCTGCCACTCATAATATCCTGTTCTAAAAGTTCAGCCAAAGAAATATAGACAGGAAATTTTAGCAATTCCTTATCAGGTTTCCAGTTCATCGGATAGTTTTCAAATGAATTAATGGGCATTTGGGTTCACCTCACAATATTGTCTTGCATACAATTTTAAGGTTGAAAACACACAAAGTCAATAGTAATGTTTAAATTGATTATATTGTATGTTTTTGGAGGAGAAATGTATGGAAAATAGTTTATCAGAACAGATTTTAAAAGTGCTTGAAAATAACAGCAGGCTTACCAATCAGGAGATTGCAATCATGTTGGGTGTATCAGAAGAAAAAGTACCTATGGAAATTGCAGACTTGGAGAGTACACATATCATTTGTGGCTATCATACCTTAATTGATTGGGATAAGGTTGGTTATGAAGACGTCACGGCATTTGTGGAACTGAGAGTAACACCACAGGGTGGGGATGGCTATCAAAAGCTGGCAGAAAAGATTAAAGAGTTTCCACAGGTAGTTACGCTTTACCTGATGTCAGGAGCCTATGATTTCCTTGTAATGGTAAGGGGAAAGAGCTTAAAAGAGATTTCTTTTTTTGTGTCTGGCAAATTGGCATCCATTGAGGAAGTACAAAGCACAACAACTCACTTTACTTTAACAAAATATAAAGAGCTGGGTGTAGATTTTGACATGGGCAGACCGGATGAAAGAATGGTGGTGACACCATGAAGGAATTGTTATCTCAAAAAGTATTACAACTGAAACCGTCGGGAATCCGAAAATTTTTTGATGTTGCTAATGAAATTCCCGGTGTTATATCTCTTGGAGTAGGGGAACCGGATTTTGCGACACCATATCATATCTGTGAGGCAGGAATCCGTGCCATGCAGTTAGGCAAAACTTTTTATACTGCAAACAGTGGTTTATATAATCTTCGGGAGGAAATATGCAATTATACAGAAAGGCGGATTGGACTGACATACAATCCAAATAATGAAATTTTGGTTACAGTTGGTGGCAGCGAGGCGATTGACATAGCTCTGCGGACGATTATCAATCCGGGTGATGAGATACTGTATATTGAACCCAGCTTTGTTTCATATTTGCCATGCATTGTGATGGCAGACGGAATTCCAGTACCGATTGAATTAAAGGCAGAGAATCAGTTTCGCTTAACCGAGAAACAGCTTGAAGATGTAATTACTCAGCGCAGTAAAGTTCTTATTCTGTCGTATCCCAACAATCCGACTGGGGCGATCATGGAAAAGAGTGAACTGATGGAATTGGCAGAGGTAATTAAAAAGCATAATTTGCTGGTAATTTCCGATGAAATATACAGTGAGCTTACTTATGGGAAAGAACACGTAAGCATTGCCAGCCTTCCGGGAATGAAAGACAGGACAATCCTGATAAATGGTTTTTCAAAAAATTTTGCAATGACAGGGTGGCGTTTGGGATACGTGTTTGCACATAAAGAAATTATGGAGCAGATGACAAAGGTACACCAATATGCAGTCATGTGTGCGCCAACAGTAAGTCAATATGCAGCAATCGAAGCAATGAAAAATGGCGAACAGGATGCGGCATATATGAGAGAATCTTATAATCAGCGCCGACGCTATCTATATCACGAGTTGAACTATTTAGGACTTCCATGCTTTGAACCGGAAGGCGCTTTCTATATGTTCCCCGATATTCGTGAGTTTGGAATGTCCAGCGAAGAGTTTGCTATGGATCTGTTGGATCGGGAAAAGGTAGCTGTTGTTCCGGGAAATGCCTTTGGTAAATCGGGTGAAGGGTTTATCCGCATCTCCTATGCGTATTCCATTGATGAATTAAAGGAGGCACTTATGAGGATAGAACATTATCTCCAGAAAAAATGGGAGGTGGGGGAGAAATGATAGCAGAGAAATGGATTGCCTGCTTATACAACTAAAGCGAATATTACAAAAATATGACAATGACACAATAATGGAGGATGCTATGAAAGATTTAACACAAGGCAGCGAACTGAAAAGTATTTTATATTTTTCTCTGCCTATATTAGTAGGGAACTTATTTCAGCAACTTTATAACGTAGCCGACAGCGTAATTGTCGGAAATTTTTTAGGAAAAGAGAGCCTTGCAGCAGTAGGGTTCAGCTATCAGATTAATTTTTTGCTGATTTCACTCTCAAGTGGCATATCTTTGGGGACTAGCGTTTTGATTTCCCGTTATTTTGGAGCCAAAAATATGCAGCAGATAAAGAAAGTAATTGATACAGGTTTCCTGTTTTCAATCGTGCTTTCTATTTTGATAGCGGTTGCCGGAGTATGTTTGTCTTATCAGATATTAGTTTTGTTTCGGATTCCTGAGAATTTGCTGACAATCGCCAATAGTTACTTGAAAATTGTATTTATTGGTGTAATCCCAACATTTGCATATAATTCTTTGACGAATATTTTCAGAGGAGTGGGAGATTCTAAGACACCAACTTACATATTGATTGCAGCAACACTTATCAATATTGTATTAGATATTTTCTTTATCACTACATTAAAATGGGGAGTTGCCGGAGCGGCAATTGCAACAGTAATAGCACAGGTTTTTTCATTTTTAACTTGTATGTTTTATATGCAATGGCGCTATCCAGAATTATTCATTCGTTTCTGGAATTTGCAGCTTGATTACGATGAATTGAAAAAAAGTTTAGTAATTGGTACGCCTGCCATGTTACAACAGGTATTTGTGAGCGTTGGATTTATGTCCATACAGTTTTTGATTAACGGTTTTGGAACTGATTGTATGGCAGCGTATACTGCAGCTTCTAAGGTAGATTCTTTTGCAGAAATGCCAGCCTTGAATTTGGGACACGCCATGACAAACTTTACTGCTCAAAATTATGGGGCAAAGAAAATTGACAGGATAATCAAAGGTGGAAAATCAGCTTTGGTTATAGGAGTGGGTATTTCCATTCTTATTTCTGTTGTAATATGCCTGTTTCCTTCTGTTTTTATATCCCTGTTTAATCGTGATCCGAATGTTGTACAGATCGGGAATGGTTACCTGCGGACGGTATCTGTGTTTTACTTGATTTTTGCAGCTATGCAGATATTGAATGGTTTGTTGTTGGGATATGGAAAATCATTCGTTCCAATGATTGCCTCAGTCGGTTCCCTGTGTCTTTTGCAGGTTCCTACGGCTATCACATTGTCTAGTACAGAATTAGCTTATCGTGGCATCTGGATTGCTGCCCCTGTGGGTTGGTTAGGCGGGTTGCTAATTCGATTTCTGTATTTTAGACATATTGCAAGAAAACAGGAAGAAGTATTAAGGGAGAAAGTGTGAAATAACTAAACAAAACAGGGTTTATCAGTTAAAAAAGATGCATCTATTTGAAAGATACTAATAGGCACTTTCAAACTCCCAAGATGATATTGAATGGACATATTCAAGTTTATTGAGATAGATTGAACTATTTCCATATTATTAGTATTGTTATATTGAGATTCTCGTAATTCCAGAAGTTCAAAAAACTGACTTCAAGAGATAAAGGAAATAGCGCAAGGCAAAAGTTTTTTTAACAAGAATGGTATAGCGCATCGTATAAATGAAAATTTTGTTGTACAGAATATATTTTTTTACAGATGGGCTAAGATGTGCTAGCAGACAGGGTTTGTCCTGAAAAAACGAGCATTCTCAGTCTGTGACGTGTACTTTTTGCTCCCTAAATACTACAATTGGGTACAGAAGGAGGGAAAAAATATGGATCAACAGAAAGTTGGTAAGTTCTTAAAGGAACTACGCAATGAGAAATCTGTCACACAGGCAGAGCTTGCGGAAGTGTTAGGAGTATCCAACCGGAGCATCTCACGTTGGGAAAATGGTACAACCATGCCTGATTTTGACCTGCTCATTGAAATGGCAAAATATTATGATGTGGAAGTTGGAGAAATACTGGACGGGGAAAGGAAGGAGGACATTATGGATAAAAAGACAGAGAAACTTATGCTCAAGATTGCTGACTACAATAATGTAGAGAGGAATTTCTTCTCAAAGAGAATGTGCATCATGTTTACGATTGCGATTGCTGGCATGGCAGTGTACATGGTAATTGATCTGATGGGTCTTTCAGCAGTTGAGCCGTATGAAACAGTTGTGAATATTGCACTGGGCTTTGTTGTTGGCACCTTGCTTACCGGTCTTTTGTATGCCAGCCGGTATATCGTAAAACTCAAAGAAGCTAAAATGCGGCTGACAAAAAAATTAAGGGGTTTAAAGTGAAATGAATGAGAAGAAATCCGAATTTGACAGAAAAAGTACGGTATATCAGACTTCTCAGAAAGATGGCAGGAAAGCCAGTATAAAGTTGAGGTAAGGCAGACTGACAGTCATGGAACAATCACAGCGAGGGATAATTACGAATTGACAAAGAATACGGCAAAGGGAGATTAAGCAAAATTTAATGGAATTGTGTATGCATTTGTGGTAAGATAATGACATTGAACAATTTGACAAATCAATGTTTGCGGAGGTTGGTTATGATAGCTATTATAGGAACGAGTATCTTTTCGATAGTAATTGTATTATCATTTTTCATAATTTGTGGCTTGCCATTAGGAGAGTTTACAATGGGAGGACAATATAAAGTTTTTCCTAAGAAACTAAGGATTATTTTAGTGCCACAGCTTATCTTGCAGATGTTTTTTGTAGTTATTATTTTGCAGATGGGAGGATTTATGCCTTTATGGTTTTCGGATAATACAACAAAGATAATCTGTATTGTTATGGCGGTATATCTCTCATTCAATACGGTTATAAATTTTATTTCCAAAAGCAAAAAAGAAAAATATATAATGACACCACTTTCTGCAATTTCAGCAGTATGCTTTTGGATAACTGCACTGTAAATAATTGTACAATTCTCATTTGCAAAGGAGTATACTATGTCAGTCACTATAGCAGAAACATTTGAATTACTATTTGATAAGAATAATAATGTTGCATACAAAGCATTACAGGAATTGCAAAAAGAAAGCGAAGAAACAGATTGCGTCTATCCTTATATGGACAGATTGAGCGATATGCTTAATAGTGATAATTCTTACATTTGCACCAGAGGACTTACACTGCTTGCCTATAATGCGAAATGGGATAAGGATTATAAAATTGATGAGGTTATTGATAAATATTTAAAACATATAACAGATGTCAAACCTATTACAGCAAGACAATGTATCAAATTGTTACCCATTATTGCAAAACATAAGCCTGAATTGAAGAATGATATTCTTTCCGCCCTGCATAATGCCGATATTTCTATTTATGAGGATGATATGCAGTCATTAGTTTATAAGGATATTCAAAAAGCATTAGAAATTATACAGAAATCATAAAAAACACACGTTTCCGTTTTGTTGAAAAGAAACACTAAGCATATAGGAAATGCTTGAATTGATTAACAAAACAACAATCAAAATTTGATGGTATGAAGATGCAAAAAATTATATTTTAGAACTGGTGGTTAAAAACAAATGACGGTACAACAATTAAAATACATTGTGACTGTGGCTGAAACAGGATCGATTACAGAAGCAGCTAAACAGCTTTTTATCTCGCAGCCCAGCCTTTCAAATGCAGTAAAAGAACTCGAAAAGGAAGTTGGGATTGCCATCTTCCTTCGGAGTCATGCTGGTATCACCCTTACAAAAGAAGGAATGGAATTTCTTGGATATGCCAGGCAAGTCATTCAGCAGATGGAACTGTTGGAAGATCGATATGTTACTGATTTGCCGCAGAAAACAAGGTTCGGTGTCTCTGCTCAGCATTATACTTTTACAGAAAATGCGTTTGTGGAACTCGTAAAGAAATTCGGACAGGAACGGTATGAGTTTTATTTTAATGCTGCCAGCACACATCAGATTCTCGAGGATATAAAAAACCGGGTTAGTGATCTTGGAATCATTTACCTTTCTAAAGAGAATGGGTCAGTAATTCAAAAGGTTTTGAACGAATATAATCTTCAATTTACTCCCTTGTTCTATGCAAAGCCTCATGTGTTTCTTCAGAAATACCATCCTCTTGCGTCCAGAGAAAGCCTTGTTCTTGATGACCTGCGACCATTTCCGAGATTGAATTTTGTTCAAGGAAGTTATGAATCAGCCTATTATTCAGAAGAACTATATAGTACCGTCCAAGCAGAAAAACAGATTCATGTTAATGACCGTGGTGCTATCGTCAATTTTATGCTAGGATTGAATGCGTATACAATATCAAGCGGCATTTTTCCGAAATATCTTCATGGAGACAATATTGTTGCAATTCCATTAATTGAAAATGAACAGATGAAAATTGGTTATATTATGAATGAAAAACAGGAGCTTTCCGAACTTGGTTTGATTTATATCAATGAACTTAGGAAGTATGCACCAGAAGTATAACATATTTTGAAACTATGGAGTTGCATATAAAATAAATATTATGTATGATGCGCCTCTATCTGATAAAATTATTGATAGAAAGGTGGTCGATTATAATGCTGACTTATGCGATTGGAAATTTTCTGATATATTGTATTGTCAATGCATTTACTCCAGGTCCCGGAAATATACTTGCCCTGAATACTGTAACGAACTATGGCTGGAAAAAAGGGAAACCGCTGTTTTGGGGAATCTTTACTGGATACTATGTGGTTCAGGTTCTGTGTGCTGTATTTGTATATGGAGTCCGCATATTTTTACCAAATCTAATGAGTGTGTTGAAATACATAGGAGCCGCTTATATTCTGTGGCTGACCATTCATATAGCAATCAGTAAGCCACATACTGAGAGTACTGAGAAATCTGCCTCTTTTTTGAGAGGGTTTATGCTCCAGTTCGTTAATGTGAAAATTTATATGTTTGGTATTACAGCTCTGACGGGATATATTGTTGACTTTAATTCTTCATTTGCTGTACTTCTGTTCTTCGAGCTTGTAATTGCCACAATCGGAACAATAGCAACTGGTACTTGGATCGGGATGGGGGTTTTGATTCAAAAATATTACCTGAAACATTACAGAATCATCAATGTAATTTTAGCACTGACGCTGTTAGAATGTATATACAGTATGCTGAGATAAATTCTGGTTTTCCACTTAATGTTTTTCAGGCACAATAATCTCTGCTCGTCAATTTTAGCAAATAGCATTGAACACTTGTTTTCATTATATCATACTCCTTCTGAAAATACATTATTGTCTTTTTAAAAGGAGTTTCATAAAAAGAGGTATGCTATTACACATACCCCCTCATATATGGCATTTCCTATCTGCTTTTCTCCACTTCCTGCATTACTGTCCGCCCTGCTGCCCCAGCCATCTGTCCCGCACCATGCTCCCTCTGATACTGCTCAAACAGCTCTGCACCATATTCTGCCTGTGGTTCTGCCACGGCATATTCCAGCAATGGGGTTTCTGCAGGCCTGTTCTTTTCCTGCTGCCCCCGGTATTCCCCCGCTGCCTTTTCCAGACTTTCCACCCTGTCGATTGCCTGGTCTACTTTACTTTTGATAGCATCCAGCTTTTTCCTCATGCCGGTTACCTGCGTAATTTTATAAAGCGCCCTCTGCCCTTTCCGCTTTGCCGCATCCACAATCTTGCCTGCCTTATTGCAGATTTTCTCCTTTAACTGTGTAACCTGCTGTCTGAGGGAACCGCACTGTTTCTGCATGGCATCTGCCGCTTTTTTCAGGCTGTCCTTCACATGCTCTGATATGGTGTCCTCTTTCATGGAGACCAGTTCCTGCCGCGCGGATTTGATTTCTTCCGTCATGGAATTTATCTGCTTTTCCAGCGTCCCCACATAATCACACATCTGCTTTACCTGCTCCGCCTGTGCGTTCATCTGGTTACTTGCCAGCAGCTCCAAAAGCTCTACAATCCGGCTGTCATTACTGATTGCCTTTTCCTCTGCCAATCCCATCTCTCCTTTCATTGCACCGAAGCCGGAGAAAACAAATGCTGCCACTCTCTGCAAGGCAGCATTTGATAAAACCCCCGGCTCCGGCAGACTGTTTTAATCATAAATTTAGTGCCAAGAACGCTGTTTTTGCATTCTTCATAGAGGAAACATAGCCTTTCTTGGGCAGCGTTTTATGCTGCCTTTAGAAAGACTTTTCCTCTTGTTACCTGGTTGGCAGGTCCATATCCGGGAAGTCCTGCCCCGGCATAAAGCCTTCTTCCTGCCCCCGGATCTGCTCCTGCACTTCCGCTGCCGCCTTTTCATAGGCATCCGTCATAAGGGTATTCAGTTTCCCGCGGAACTCTGCCGTAACAGGAAAACAGATGTCACGGTACACACTTCGGTTATTCTCGTCGATCTGGTTCGTTTTGTAGGAAGGCATGGAAACAAACAGCCCTTTCTTCCCCATGATAAGGCTGATATTGCTGACGGCAAAACAGTCGGCAATATAAATCCGGGCAAGCCCCCGGATGCTGCTGTTTTCCTTTTCAAAAGGCGTGACCGCCACGGTAAAGGGCAGTTCCTTATCCTGCTCATCCCCCACAAGGTATTTTTTCTGTCCTGTCTGCTGCAGGTTCTCCAGTGCAAGAAGGATATTTCCTTCCAGCTCCCCACGGAACTCCTTTGTGGTCGGATAGCATATATCCTTTTTCTCACTATCCCCGCTTTTTGCATAATGCGGCATGGAAATATACAGCCGGTTATCCCGGTTCGCCAGTATCGTGATGTTGCTTACCTTGAAACTGTCCCCGAACACCACGGACGCATAGCCCCTTACATTGCTGTTCTGTGTCGTTACTTCCCCTACGGTAATCTCATACTTCATATTTTCCCTCTCTTTCTGCAAGGTGAACTTTGTCCACCTTTGCTTAGTTCATAATGCAATGTTTGTGCCGCAGTACAGACACAAACCTGCCAGGCGGACACCGTCCGCTTTGTTTACGGGTTACTTTCATTCGCTTTTGGCATTCCCCCTTTCACTGCCATAGCCCTCAACCGGGACACACCTGCAGGCAAATCTTTTTGTGCCATGGCTGGCACAGGTGAACAGGGTGAGCAGCTCCGCATCACTTTCTTCCGTCACCCAGTCATCATAGGGATTTACCACCCGCATTTCTGCCACCGTATAACGGTGCGTCACGCCTGCTTTTGTGGTTATCTTGACTTCCGTACCTGCTCTGGCACCGGCAAGGCTGGTAAAAAAAGCCCCCCGCCTGCTGCCGTTATGCCCGGCAAGGACACAGTTCCCTTTTCCACACAAAGGTGCGGTACCCTCCATGTGCCCGATTCCCTCATTCAACTGCACCGCGCCTGTCCCCTCGAATACCGGGTATTTTATTTCCAGGTCCGGTATCTCCACAATCCCGATGGCATTCTCCTCCAGATATGGAGCAGCCTTCTTTTTACGGCTGCCGGTTTCTTTACTCTCCTCATTTTCTTCCTCCTCAAACTGATTGATATACTGCCCTGCCCTCTGCTGCTCCCGCATCCGCAGAAAAAAAGGGACAGCCGCAATGGCTATCCCAATTAAAATGAAAATGACTGTTTTTTTACTTCTCAACGGTTTTCCTCCCTTTCTGTCCCATACCCGTATGACGGTTCTGCCACATGGGGGACCTGCCCGCTTTGTTCCTCCCGGCGCTGTTCCCCAAGGCTTTGTTCCTCCTCCGGGGATTTCCGGTTTTCCATGTCCAGCAGGTTATTTAACTCAAACTGCCTTGCCAGCTTTGTTTTCAGTTCCTCCCCATACTGGAACGGCTTTTCATATTCTAACTTTGCCTGCTCCATGTCAAGGCGGTATTTCTCCAGCCTTTCCTCCAGAAAACCTATTTTTTCCTGAATCCCATTAAAAAGGTTTTCCAGCTTTGTCATGCAGCCCACCGGGGAAGTTGACAAATCCGTCTTATATTCCGTCTTTCCCCGCAGCACCAGATAATCCGCCCCCATGAAATTCTTTTCCACAAGGACGAAAAAGCCTTTGTATTCTGCCACTTCCGTTGTCTGCCCTGTCCTGCATTTACTGGCAGCAGACAAAAAAGCGGTTCCGCCGTCCACCCTCTCTGTAAAGGCCATGCCTCCTACCTGAATGGAAAACTCTGCCCCGGCAACCAGCCTTTTGTCACGCTCCCTGACATCCTCACGGACGCATCTCAGCTTTTCCTCCGCTGCTGCAATCAGTTTCGGGAATTTCACCATAAAACTGTCCTGCATGGCATAGTGCTGGCTGTCATAGGTTGCCTTCAGCATTTTCAGGCGCTGCACGTCATTGTCTATCTGCATTTTTTCTTTTATCATCGGGTTTCCGGTCGCCACGGCCTTTATCTCCGCGTAGGAAAGGGTTGCCTCGTCGATGTCCTCACAGGTCCGTGACACGGATTTTCCTGTCATTACCTGCGAAATGAAACGCTGCTTGTTTTCGACCAGCGCCCAACTGTATGCATCAAAGGTCCCTTTTGTCACATAGCGGTACACGGCAACCTCATCATTCTCATTGCCCTGCCGCAGCCCCCTGCCCTCGCGCTGTTCAATGCTTGAGGGTTTGTCGAGTAGGTCAGCGGTATTACTACCGCCTTCCCCTCTAAGAACCGTACGTGAGAGTTTCCCCTCATACGGCTCAAGCAATTCTAAGCATCTACCAATATAGATGCCGGCTAGTTCACTAACGATTTTGTTTATAACATTTGTCGTGTACTAAATATTTGACATTTTTACCGTCAACTATCTTTTCACGAACATTCCATTGAATTTCAGCAGTTATCTTTTCGCCACATAACGGACAAATCCTATTCTGCTTATTCCATAAATATAACAAAGATTTCCTACCTTTAAGAGATTGCGTCATCTTATATGTCATTCTCTCCTCAAAGTAATCCTTCCACTCTACATCAAACGGATTTGCTTCACTCTTTATCTTTCTATGCCTGACAATCTTTGTCTCAAAAGCAAGTTTCAATGGAAATACATCGTCCCTGTTGTTTTTGTTAAGTACAACAAGAAACCTCCAATTCCGTCCTTTGTATGAATGAAAATACCGGTTTAACACCCATTTCTTACCCTTTTTCGGGTGTCTCCGTTTCGCCCACTGCCACAGTTTGCGATAAATCTGGTCGTCTACCCTCTGGAAAGTCTGGGATGACACCCCACACTTATAATAATTTGCCCATCCCGTAATCTTTGGATTTAACAGTCTTATCATCGTTTCCTGCCTGCAGGATTTGTTACTCTCAATCGTATATCTGATACTGTCGAGGAATTTCTTTACACATTTCTTGGATGGTTTTGTCAATAAAACATTGTTATATTTCCTTATATTGAAACCAAGAAAATCAAATCCATCATCAATGTGGGTTATAAGGGTCTTTTCCTCTGAAAGTTCCAAACCTCTTTCTGCCAGGAATGTTACCAGCATCGGCTTGATTTCTTTTTCCAAAACATCACGTTCCGCACTTGTGATGATAAAATCATCAGCATAACGCACTAGATTTACCATAGGAGAATACTGCTTTCCGTTCCTTGTATAGCGGTGATATTTCTTCGCCAGCATAGGCTGGATGCCGTCTAATGCCATATTTGCAAGAGTTGGGGAAATAATTCCTCCCTGCATTGTTCCTTCCTCTGTTTTGTAGAGTTCTCCCTTAAAAATCACTCCACATTTCAGCCATTTTTTCAAAATATCTTTATCCATAGGGATATGATTCAGTAACCATTCATGACTGATGTGGTCGAAACAGCCTTTAATATCTCCCTCTAAAATCCATTTTGGGGAATATCCATGCGACAGTACCGTATGGCACTGCTGAATAGCATCCTGACAGCATCTTTCCTTGCGGAATCCATAGGAATGTGCGTCTGCCATAACTTCCGCTATGGGTTCAAGCGCCAGCAGATACAATGCCTGCATAGCCCTGTCTTTCATAGTTGGAATACCCAAAGGGCGTAACTTACCATTCGCCTTCTTTATAAATACTCTGTGTAACGGCTGTGGTTTGTAGCCTTTCCTTTTCAAATCAAGAATGGCCTCATACTTTGCTTTCCCAGTTGTCCATAGAACACCATCGACACCCGGGGTTTTCTTTCCTTCGTTAGTTGTCACTCTCTTTACCGCAACAGCTTTTGCGGAAAAGGAGTGTGTCAGCGTCCACTGCAATGATTTAACTTTGCCGTGTCTGCCTTCCTTTCCAGCCTTTACAATACGTTCTTGTAGCTTTTTAACCTCCCGCTCGCATTTCTTCCAGTCAATGGATTTCCATGCAAACCCATGGTCAGAAGCCGCACACGTTGTTTTATTAACGTTCATTTGCTTTGCTCCTTTCAAAAGTTCTATAAGTTTCTTGTAATGAATCACCTTGTAGAAGTCTGCGCTCTTTCGAGCCGGGGCAAATTTTGAACCCCTATCCACTCTGTTACAGAACGGCATTCGCTTTCTCTACAATCCCATACCTGCATTCCCATCAGCGTTCCTTACGGTCTGCTTTCCTATATATCAGGAGAAATACAGGCTTACCCTGTTCCACATAGATAACAACAAATAGCTTAGGTTCTGCCTATCCACCGACGGTACTGATATCCGTGTAGTCCTACCATGGAGAGGACTATCTGACCGCATCCCATTTTGGGCTGGAGCCTGTCAGCATCTTTGGCTCCTTGGACTTGACGATGTTTAAACGGCAGTTCACATGTGTTAACCATACTACTCAAGCCTTGCTCCCTAACTGCATTGATGCTCGCAGTTTTGTTTCCACCTCACGGTTTCCACTTCTTGCATATCGCAAAGGGCTACTTTGTCGTGCCAGCTTCCCAACATCCTTGTTGCCGCAGATGCAGGTGGCACTAGGCTACCACTAACGGAATAGTGGGTTTAATCAATATTAGATTGTTAAACAGTTATCTATGCAACCTCAGGTCACACCCACGGGCAGTCACAGTGGTGCATGGCTACAAGGTGTGTCTGCACGTTTACGCCGGTCCCGCACTTGTCGGTGGAGCCGATCAGCACTTTCTTTGTGCCTGCCCGCATTTCACGGAACAGGGCGTCCCTCTGTGCGTCAGTTTTGCAGTCGTGTATGAATGCGATTTCCTCCGCAGGGATGCCCTGTTTTACCAGTTCCGTCTTGATATAGTTGTAAACGTCAAATGTCCCTGCCTCATGCCACGGCCTGCTTAACATATCCCGGCTCCATGGGCGTTTCGGTGTCCCGATGTCGGAAAAGATAAGCTGTGTGCCAGTCTTTCCCTCATTTTCCGCCTTATGGTACTCATACAGCACGTTTTCCACCACTTTATTCAGCTTGCCGTCCACGCTTTCCGGCGCATCCGGGGTTAAGAGCCTGGCATCCGTGCCCAGCAGCCTTGCCTCATGGGTGATTTTGAGGAAATTGTCCTCTTTCGGATCGACGCCGCCCTCCCTGATTGCCTCCGCCCGCTGCACAAAGGTCTCCATTACCTGCCTTACATACCAGTCCGGCTCACTCTCCACAATGGTGTATTTCCCATCCCGCAGCTCCGGGGTGTCAAGGTCAAGCATGTCCCTTGTCTGTATATCCGCCGTCTCCCGGAAAATGTTCATCAGCTCCGGCAGGTTGGTAAACTTATTGAACCTTGTCTTGAACCGGAACCCGCTGCCCTCCACGGTCAGCTCCAGCGCTGTTGTCTGCTCCCCGAAGTTTGCAGCCCATGAATCAAAATGGTAAATCCCCAGCTGCTCCAGCGTGTCTTTCTGTAAAAACTGCTGCATGACATACATTTCCACCATCGTGTTGCTGATGGGAGTCCCCGTGGCGAACACAATGCCCCGGCCGCCGTTTATTTCATTGATATACTGGCATTTCAGGTACATATCCATCGCCCTCTGGCTGCCGCTGCCGGTTATGCCCGCCACGTTCATCTTTGAAAATACGGCAAGGTTCTTAAAGGCGTGGGCCTCATCCACCAGAAGGGAATCAATGCCCAGCTCCTCAAAGGTAATCAGGTCATCTTTCCGTATTTCATCCGCCATTTTCTGCAACTGCTCCTCCATCCGTGCTTTCTGCGCCTCCATCTGCTTGATGGTCCACTGTTCCTGGTTGCGCTCCTTCATTTCCGCTATGGCAAAGCTGATGTCGTCAATCTGGCGGTTTAACAGCATCTCCCTCCTCTCTTTTGATACCGGGATTTTCTCAAACTGCGAGTGTGACATGATAATGCAGTCATAATCCCCTGTGGCAATGCGGGAGATAAACTGTTTCCTGCGTTTTTTCTCAAAATCCCGTTCCGTTGCCACAAGAATGTTGGCAGAAGGGTAGAGGCGCAGGAACTCACTGGCGGTCTGGCTGATTAACGGCTTTGGCACGGCCATTGCCGTCTTATTTGCAAGCCCAAGCCGTTTCTGCTCCATGCACGCTGCCATCATCTCAAAGCTCTTGCCCGCACCCACGCAGTGGGCAAGCAGGGTGTTACCGCCCATCAAAACCCTTGCAATGGCGTTCTTCTGGTGCGGTTTCAGCTGAATGTCCGGGTTCATGCCGGGGAACTGTAAATGGCTGCCGTCATACTCCCGCAGCCGCACATTGTTAAAGGTCTCATTATAATACCTGACATATTTGTTCCTCCTCTCCGGCTCTGCAAATATCCATTCACGGAACGCCTCCTTTAACTGGTTCTGTTTCTCCCTTGCTAACATTGTCTCTTTCTGGTTCGTTTCATAATGGTATTTTCCATGCCCATCCTCAATGCGGTCCCGGACCGTGACCGTGCGCAGGTTCAGCGTATTCTCAAAAACCGTATAGGCATCCATCCTTGAAGTGCCGTAGGTTTTTGTCGCCGCTACCGAAGTGTTATCCAACGATTTATTTTCCACGAACCACTCCATCTGGAATTTATTCAGCTGCACCCGTATCCCGGAAGATGCATAGGCATACCGCTTTGCCTGCGCCCTCTCCGGCGTGTGCAGGGTTTCATACAGGAATTTCTCATAATCCACCGGCTCAATCCATGTTGTGCCGATACGCACGTTGATCTCCCCGGCATCCAAATCCTGCGGCTGCACCTGCTCCAGTGCCGCCACGTTGTCCCCGAACAGTTCCGGGTGTTCTGAGGCGGCCGCCTTTGCCAGCCGCAGCTTGTCCCTGACATTGCCGGAAAGGTATTCATCTGCCGTCTCCCACCCCCGACTGCTGTCATGCTCCAGATATTTCTGCGGGTTTAAGAAGATAATGCCTTTCAGTTCCTCCACCAGCTTTTCCCTCTTTAATTCCTTCTTTACATCTTCTGAAAAGGTAACTTCTGCCCGGCCATCCTCCTGCCTTTCCCTGATTTTTTCCTCATATCCGCTGATGTCCGGCTCATAAATCTCCAGCATATAGGGAATGTTGACGCCATTGTACTCACATACGGAAAGGTTCAGCGCCTCCACCGCCGTCTCCACCCGTTCCGTCTTATTTGCCGCCCGTATGGTCTGTTTTGTAAACATGTCCGCTTTTGTAACAAGCCCCTCCTCGTCCACATTTTCCAGTGAACATAAAAGAGGGTAATCCTCGTCGTCCCGAAAGGCCCTTGAATTACCCTGTGATGTGATAAACCCATATTTTTTTGTATATTTGTCATATACGGCATTTAATTCTTCCTGTGCCGCTTTCAGTTCCCCCTCACTGCAGCCGTTTAACTGAATGTCTATCAGGTGCCTTGTGCATTTCCGGATTCCATCCATTCCCTTTATCCTTTCAAGCACGGTATTCCCCACCTCCTGCCGGTACATTCTGGAATCTTTCCGGTAATACAGTGTCCCGTCCACAAACGTGTAAGTGTAATTCTTCACGTCCGGATCGGCAGGCAGGCTCTCCTCCGCTTCTTCCCCCTGCAAAATCTCATAATCCGGTATCTGTACGGAAAGGCGGCCTAACGCCTGCTGCAATGCCCCGTACAGGTCAAAATCCTTATCATCATTGACACATACCGTATAACTGGAATCACTGCCATACCTGCCGGTATCATACTCCATATGCCCTAACATCATTTCCGGGTGTTCCACGAAATACGAGTTGGCCGGCACCCCGTCTTCCGTCATGCCCAGATGAACCCATCCAGGCTCTGCTGCTATTTTACGCTCCCTTTTCTGGAAGAATAAAATATCACTGGTGACCTCCGTCCCTGCCTCTGCCTTGAACGCATTGTTGGGAAGCCTGACCGCCCCGACGAGTTCCGCCCTCTCCGCCAGATATTTCCGGACACTGCTGTTTTTCTTATCCATTGTCCCTTTTGTGGTAATCACGGCAACAATGCCTCCCGGCCTTACCTTATCAATGGACTTTGCCACAAAGTAATCGTGAATTTTGAAATTCTCCGCATTGTATTTCCTGTCATAAACCTTAAAGTCCCCAAATGGCACATTGCCCACCACCACGTCAAAGAAGTTGTCCGGGAAGTCCGTTTCCTCAAATCCCTTTACCTGTATATCCGCCTGCGGGTACAAAAGTTTTGCAACCCTGCCGCTGATACTGTCCTTTTCCACACCGAAAAGCCTGCTGCCCCGCAGCTGCTCCGGCATGGTCCCGAAAAAATGGCCTGTCCCCATGGAAGGCTCCAGCACGTTCCCGCCCTGAAACCCGAACTGCACCAGTGCATTCCCCACGGCAGCGGCTATCCCAGACGGCGTGTAAAAAGCTGTCGTGACCGTTGCCCTCGCCTCCCGGTATTCCTCCGGGGTAAGGAGTGTTTTCAGTTCTGCATACTCTTTCTGCCAGCTTTCGCTTTTTTCATCAAATGCCTGTGACGTGCCGCCCCACCCGGCATACCCTGCAAGGATTTCCTGCTCCTGTGGTGTGGCGTTCCTGCCCTCTGCCTCCACCTGTTTTAAGGTTCTGATGGCATCCACGTTCCATTTATAATGTGCCTTTTCCCCTCCTGTCTCCTGATTGTGAATGTCAATCACATAGTTACGGGGCTGTACTTTATTTTTATCATCTGCTGCTGTCGGAATCTGTTCCTTCTTTCCGTCATCTGCTGCCACTGGAACCTGCTCTTTTTTCCCGGCAGAAGCAGTATCTGAAAACAGATTTTCTCCTGTTGGGGTGTTCCCTGCGACGTCCTCTGTGTTTGCTCCGTCTGTCTTACCAGCGATGGCAGACGATTTTTTCTCCTGCTCTTTTTCCCGTTCTGCCTGTTCAAACCGGACGGCATCCGGTATTCCCATCTGGTCTGCCTCGTCAGGAATGGCATAGCCGTCAAACTGCCCCTGTTCATCATGCAAATCTATTTCTGCGTTTTCTTCCCGTTCATCATAAATCCCGGTTTCCTTGTAATCAAAAAGAGAAGCCTGTCTGAAAACGGCTTCCCTCTCTGCACCGAATGAATTTAAGTCATCCAGCTCTTTATTCAGTTCTTCCTGCGTTTCTAATGAAACTGGTTGATGAGGTCGTTCCTTATAATCTCCTCTGCCTCTATCATTCCCTGCTTTCTGATGTGGAACATCTCCATTGTGGAATTTGGATTCTCCGGCCTGTGTTTTTCCAGATACTTCTCCATGAGGCTGTCTAACATCCTGTTTGCCTCCTCCTCCACTTCTTTCAGTTTCGTGCAGAGGTTCCCGAACCTTACCAGGCTCCGGTATCTCTGCGGGTAATTTTCCTCCAGATACTCTTTCGCCATGATTCCGAACTTCCCTAACGTCCCTGTTTCTGTCTGCTCCGCTGCTTTGATGTCCGGGTACAGCATCCCGTCCTCTCCCTCGTGGTAACTGATCTCCAGTGCCATTCCTGTCTCCTTTTCCGGAAGGGTTCTGCTGCAAATTGGGGTGTTTGCTCCCCAATTTGTCAGGCGAATGTCCCATTCGCCTTGCCTTCCTCTCTTTTTCAATGCTCATAATCTCACGGTTCATATTCCGAAGAACGGTACAGGATACGTCACTTACCAGAGTACCAAGTACGCTAATGCAGCCCTCATCTTTCACATTAACTATTGCACCTAAGTCCAGTTCTCCGCTGCTTAAGTCAAATCCGCATCTTGTCCCCACCGCATAGAAAATGCTGTTAAATATCAATTTCTGTGCGGCAGGCTCTGGCGTTTCATTCTCTCCGCCGGTTATCTCACGTCCTGCAAGCATGGCGGCCCCGGCAAACCGTTTGCCGAAGTCCTCTTTTAGAATACCGCGCACTTCCTGCTTTGTAAAGGCTTTTAACTGTTCCATCTGGCTTTTTCTGCCTGTTTCCGGTGCCTCCAGAATCTCTCCCCGTTTCCACAGTGCTGACAGCAAATCCGGCAGGTTCTCCCCCTCTAAATCCCATGTCAGCTTTACATTCTTCCCTCCGGTGTCGCCGATGTCAAATACATACCGCATCCCCGGCTTTAATGCCCTTGACGGGAAGATGGCAATGCCCCTGCTGCCCCGTTTGACATAGCGGTGTACTTTTTTCCATGTATCATAGTCTGCGACCAGCGTGGCAGACGGATTCTGTGCATACACCATCAGCACGTTATCGAACTCATACCGGTATATCTGCCCTGCCAGACGGCAGGCCGCCTTCCAGTCTGCCTCCGTCCGTGTTACCCTTGCCATTACATCCTGATAAATCTGGCGGGCCATATATTCTACGCCCATACGCAACTCCTCCATTCAAAACCCGGCACCTGTCATACTAACATAACTGCGCCTGTAAATAATTTGTTTTTCAATATTAAAGCATGGGTAGCGATTCCCTCATATCCATCCCATCAATTTCATTTCCCAGACAGTCCCAGCCAGCATACTGCCGGCGGGCAAATAATTCAATCCGTGGCAAATCCCCACAAAGTTCCACAATTCTTTCCCTGATTTCATCCGGTTTCCTGCTGTGTTCCATTATCCTTGCGGTGCAAATCTGCGGAACAGACCTTGATACACGCTTTGGCTTTCCTTTTGTCCCAAGCAGGCATACTTCAGAACAGGAACGTGTCCAGAACCCTAACCCGAAATAAAAACTGTCTGCCCTTTTATTTCTTTTTACCCAGTTAAATGCACATGTCTTATACCGGAATCCCCAGCTTTCCATTACAGCCAGCCCTTCTGTCAGAAACGGAAAAGTTACCCACAAAAAAAGAACACAGTCCTTATCCGCAATCTGATTTACCGGTAATTCCTGTAGTTCTTTTACACCCAAAGTCTGATAATGATTTTCTGCAACTCCCTTTCCCACCTTCCGGTCATACTGCCAAGGTGGATCGGCATAAATAATACTATATTTTTTTCCCATCTTCTCCCCCTGTTTACTGTATTTTTTTGCAAGTTTTTCCTACCTTCTGTCTGCCCTTGCCGGGAGATAGGAAACGTCCTTAAAATCCTCCGCATCCAGGACAACCTCTGATTTTTTATACAGCTCCATTGCCTTGTCGATGGCATCCCCAAGCGTTTCCGCCTCGATATTTTCCACCCTTGACAGTACCTCACGGATTTCAATGGGAAAACTGTCCCCCCTCTGGCGGTACGGTTCACAGTATTCTGCCCGAAGCCCCACAAAATCAATCTCTGACGGTGTGGCAGACAGATACACCCCATGCCCCCACTCAATGCCGGACTCTGCATTGTCTTTTGTATATTCCCCGGCAAAGGGATAACGGGAATAATACTGTACGCCAACCGCTACCATAAACTGCCCCGACGCCATATTCATCATCAAAAGATTATTTTTACTGTAACATTCCATGACTTTGTAATCCGTCCCGTTTAGGTTACGCAGGACTTCCCCCTGCTTAAACTCATGTTCTTCCTGCTCATAGTGGAACATGCTGCCCTTTACCCCGCCGCCCACATCAAGGTTATATTCCTCCAGCGCCCACATGCATTCCCTGCTGCTTTCTTCCCTGTCAAACCGGAACTCTTTATCGTCATTGTAACTGCCGTGGAGGAAACACTGCAGTTCATCACTGCCGCTGCAGAATTTCGCATAATAGCTTTTATTTGCCGTAATATACCTCTCTGCCCATCCGGTTCCTGCCCCGGACAGCTTTGTGTCAAACAGCTCTTTCAATGCCTGTGCCGATTCCTCCCTTGATAAACATGACACAAAGAGATACGCCTCTTTGTACTCTTTCAATGTCATCAGCATATTTTTTTCTTTGCCTTTGGTGTTCTCTATTACAAGAACCATATCCTGTATTTTCATAAATCTCTCCCTTTCCACGAAAAAAGCACCCAAACCCAATATGGCTTAGATGCTTTATCAACACTTCGTTATTTTATTATAATCTTCCTAACCCTGCGAATGTATTGCGTCATTTCTTGATAAAAGATATAAGCAATACTGGTTCATGCTGATTCCTTCCCGTTTGGACTGTTCGGAAAGCTGACGGTGCAGGCTTTTGGGAATCCGTAACTTAAACTGCCCGGAATAATCATTCAGGCCGTCCGGCATCGGAATCTCCTGCCCTTCCTCCAGTGCAGCCAAAATCCACTCTTTTTTTGCGTCCTCCGCATTGCTTGCTGCCGATTCCAGAGTTTCCCCGCAGGTCATGCAACCCGGCAGTTCCGGGAACATCACGGCATAGCCCCCTTCTTCCTTATCCGGCACAACCTCCATGCGGTAAGGCAGCTCCATATATTCATTCAGCGTCATCGGTATCCACCTCACTCTCTATTATTTCCTTAACCATTTCCACATATACTCTCTTTATCGGTTCATGCTTTGGAATCGTAACCGGCCTGCACCCTTTTTTCCGAAAAGTACAGTGGCTGCTGCCGCCTTTCGGCTGGCTCATCCTGTAGCCGTAACTCTCCAACACCTTCCGCAGCTCATCAAAACGCATGTCTTTTGACAAAGAGCCTATTTTTTCTAATAGTTTATCCCATTTTGACATCAGCATACCTCCCTGTAAATATTATAAATGGTGTCATATATGGTGTCAATCAAATTTTATGCGCCAATGATAATTTTTTCCCTGCATTATCTCCCCCTTCCGTTCAATGCCGGATGCTTTGTCGTCTGTTGTGTCCTCCCACTGCCATCAATCCGGCATTTATATATTTCCATTGCCCGGTCAATCGTTTCCCCAAGACTTCCCGCTGGAATATCCCCGGCTTTTGAAACTGCCTCCTGTATCTCCCTGTCCGTTTCCTGTCCGGCAGGCTCCGGTCTCATTTTACTATACTGTTCCTTTAATGCCCTAAAATCAATCTGCGACGGAACCGGGTTAAGATAAACGGCTTTTTCCCATTTTATCCCCGTCTCCCTGTTTTCCTCCGAAATTCCCCCCGCACAGGGATAGCGGTCATAGCACTTTACACCCACAGCGACTAAGAGGCTGCCGGTTTCCTGGTTTAACAGCAGGAGGTTATCCTGATTGTAATATTCCATTACCCGGTACTCCGTACCGTTAAAATCCTGCAAAAGCCCGCCCCGTCCAAAAGGGCGCTCCCGTTCCTCATACCGGTAGGTGTCCCCTATGGAAACCCCGTTACGGTCAAAATTATACTCCTCCAATGCCCTGAGACACTCATCACTGCACCTGCCGGTATCAAGATACCATTCCGGCCAGCTGTTGAAATGCCCGTGGAGAAAATCCTTCAAATCCTGCTCTCCAAGACAGAAACGCACATCATAGCCATAGTCCTTCCCGTGGTCAATCGTTGCCCATGAATCCTTATCCTGCCGCCCCGTCAGAATTTCCTCTATATGCCCCGCTGCCACTTCCATTGTCTGGCACCAGTAGTACAGGACCCTTTCCCTGTACTCCCCGAATGTCATAAGCATGTTGGTTTCTGCCTCCTGGCGGTGGGCTATGACAAAAAGCATATCATTTAACTTCATGCCCTCACTTCCTTTCCAAAAATGCCGGACCGCCTAATACGGCCTGGCATAAAATACAACACTGTTTGTCCGCAGCGGATCAAGCACCACACCCCTTGACGGGTTTGCCGCATGGACCATCTTTCCATCCCCCACATAGATTGCCACATGGGAAATATTGCGGAACTCCCCGTTTTTTTCATAGGAATAAAATATCAAATCCCCCGGCTTTAACTGTTTTTTATTGATTATCATGGCATTTTTATAACAGTATTCTCCCTGCGTGGCCGCTGTCGCCGGGAGGGTAATGCCTGCCTCCTTATACAGTCTCTGCACAAGGGAACTGCAGTCGTAATACCCCTCCTGATACCGCTTGTCCTGGCTGTACCGGCAGCCAATCTTTGTCATGGCAAGGTCAGCAACCGCCTGTCCCCCGGTGCCTGCTGCTAAACTCTCCTGCATTTCATCACTCATCATGGATTCCAGCCAGTCTTTTTGTTCTGTATTTAATTTATCCAGTGCAAGGTAATCCTTGTACGTCAGGTTGTGTACCAGTGTGCCGGACACCGTGACCTCCACGGTATTCTCGTCGCCCTCTGCCAGAAACGCCTCCACTTTCCGCTTTCCCCATGCCTGCGCTGCTGCATGGCTGTCAAAATAAATGTCAAAATCCGTACCATACCGGGCAAAATTCCCGGTATCTTCCACTTTATAGGTTTTTCCGTTCATTACTATTTCTGTCCCCATCGGCACCTTTGGGCTGTAGGCATCCACCGCCAGCGTATGGTCTCCCTTCGGGACAGTGCCGGAAGCCGTATGGCCGCCCGCCCATTTCCCGCAGCAGAGGGAACAGTTACAGTAACCCGTGGTAACCACTTCCCCCAGCGAAGCCCCTGCCGGAATCTGCGTCTTACTGCTTGAACTGTCATAATAATTCATCTCGTCAAAGACTTCCTTCAGGTTTTTCTTCCCCTCGTCATCCATGACATAGGCAGCCTGCCCGGTGCCGTACTTTACCATATACACCATAAGGGTATCGTTAAAGTTGGAAAGCGGCACGCCGTCCTCACTGTTCTGGTAAGTGATTACATATCCCTTTTCTTCCAGTGAAGTAATCTGGCTGTTAAAATCCCGGTAATACTCGCTTAGCACCGTCCGGGGATTGTCATACCCGGTGTCCGGCAGGGGGAAGAAGATGGCAAGCGGGGAATTATAAATCACCGCCAGTATGGCAACCACGATAATCCCCGCTATGGCAATCACAAAAAATACAATGAGAAGTAAGGGGGCAAGTGCCACCGCCGCCTGTTTTGCAAGCAGCAGGGCAGCCGCCTTTGCCGCTGATTTTGTGGAAGTAACCAAATCTTTCTGCTCCTGGCGCTCCGTACGGAATGCCTCAAGGAACGTATCAATCATATGCCCCTTAACAGCCCCATTGACGGAACCTTTCCCATGCTTTTTCCCGGAACTGTCCTTTTTCCCGTTTCTTTTCTTACCATTCCGGTCTTTTTTCTTATTACCGGCATTTTTTCCTGAACGGCCAGAATTTTCAGCCTGCCCGGCATCTTTCCGTATCTGCTTTTTCCCAAACTCCGCTTTCCCTTCCTTTTCCTTCTCCTTATTCTCCGCTTTTTTCCTGCGGTACAGCTTTCCCGCCCCGGAAGTGATACCCATTACCGGGGCTGCTGCCGTTGCTGCCAGATCAAGACTCTCCTTTATTTCCCCACCGCCCTCCACCTGCCCTGCCCCGGCTCTTGCCCCTGCTGCCGCCAGTGTTTTCAGGCTCTGGTTACGCACCTTGACCGACTTTCCGGACTCTGTAAGCCTTTCCCTGATACCTGAATGCGGCTTTCTTCTTTTTACGGTTACAGAAGTATTCCCCGCCTTTTTCCTTACCGCCGCTTTTTTACCTGTATGCAGGTGCAGTCTGGGCTTTTTCTTTGTATGGATTACCATCGGCCTGTCATCTGTTTTTCTGATTTTCAATTTTCCCGAACCTCCTTTCCCCTGCCGTCATAAATAACCCCAAAATGAAAGAAGAACGCTGTTACTGCGGACTTGTCCGCTGAGCGTTCTTCCCATGTGTAACTTAGAAGATCTTAGGCAATGCTTTTTGCTGCCTTAGAATTTTCTTTACACATTAACCATATATCATCCAGTCATTTCCTGCTGTTTCTGCTGCCGGCTCCGGCTCCGGAAAGGCCAAATCACTATTCTTTTTATGGCGCTTTGGCTCATATATTTTTGTGGGTGCTGTGTCCTCTGAAAACAAGGCCATGCTGTCCGGCTGGCTGCTGCTTTCCGCAAAAACATTTTCTGCCATATCCCATCCCGGCACTTCCAGCTCCGGCATAAAATCCCCCGCCGGTTCTGTCTGCGACGCTGCCACTTCCGGCAAAAAATCTTCTGCCGGCTCTGTTTCCTGCGCCACTGACTGCGGCATAAATCCATCTGCCATTCCTGCCCCGCTGCCAAAACCGCTGTCCTGTTTTTCCTGCAATGCCCCCTCCGCAATCTTCTCATGGAGGTTCGTGTTATACAGACGGTACAAATCCGTGTCCTTGCTTATCCTGTTGTCAAAAGGAATGACAACACCCCCGCACTTTAACAGCCCTGTCCCACTGGAAGAATTGCTGACAAAACGCAGCTGCGCATCCGACACGCCTATGGTCTCCGCCAGCTTTGCGCTGTCCACGTTGGACTGCTTTAACAGCACCACAAATTCACTGTTGGATAACAGTGTGGTGGCAATATAATTCTGTAATAAGTCCGACACGTTCTGGCTGATCCCGGTGCAGAGCCCGCCCTGCTTTCTGACTTTTTTCCATAACTGCTGCAGATACTTTGCGCTGTACTCACTGCCAAGCAGCACATGGCACTCGTCAATATACAGCCACGTTGCCCTGCCCCGCTTTGCGTTATCTAAAATCCTCTGCTGGATCGCCTCCATCATCACAAGCATTGCCACCGGTGCAAGCTGGCTCCCCAAATCCTGTATGCCGTACACCGTGAAACGGTTATCCACGTCCACGTTGGTATGGTGGTTGAAAATGTTGAGCGAACCCTCCACAAACAGTTCCAGGGAAAGCGCCAGCTCCTGCGCCTCCATCTCCTGCTGTGCTTTCAGTATCCTGTAAAAGTCCGACATGACCGGAACCCGCTGCTGTTTCCATGCCGCCATGTAAAGCCCCCGTACACAGCGGTCAATGATGGAATGGTGTTTCTGGTTCAGGGCATTGCCTAACAGCTGGTCGCAGAGGGAAAGCATAAATTCTGACTTGTCAGCGATTACCTCCCGCAGCCCTTTCTCATTGATGTGCGCCATATCTGCCTCCAGCGGGTTGACAAAATTCCTTGTATAAGCAGATAAATTTACCACCGCGCCGCCATAAGTTTCCGCAATGTCAAAATATTCCCCCATTGGATCTATCACGATTACGTCGTCCGTGGTATTCAAAAACACGCTGCCCATTTCCTGCTTTGCAAAGAACGACTTGCCGGAACCCGGCACGCCGAAGATAAAACCGTTGCCGTTTATCAGTGTTTTGCGGTTCCCCACGTTGATGTTTTTGCTTATCTGGTTAATGCCGTAATAATTGCCCCCGGCATCATTCAATTCCTGCACATTAAACGGCAGCAATGCCGCAAGGGACTGCGTGAGCATGGTACGCATGGTCTCCACCTGCCTTACCCCGATGGGGAGTGCAGTATTTAATGCCTCCCGCTGTTTCAGGTAGTGGGTGTCAATGGTTACGGAGTTGCTCTTGCCAATGCTCTCCACCGTTTCCGTCACGCTCTCCAGTTCTTCCCTGCTCTCTGCCACAAGGATAATGCTGACCGCCGTATAAAATAAGCACTGGTCGTTCTCCCTCACGTCGTCCATGATTTCCTCAATATCCTTTTTCTCCATGCGTTTCGCATAGGAGATTTCCGAGGAAAAATCATTGTTTTTATTCCTTACCCGCTGCTGCTTGATAATGTCGCTCTCAATGCCGAGGTATTTTTTCTGTAATTCCTTTGTCGTCATGTCCTTTGGCACCGGCACCACGTCAATGCTCACAATGGAGTGGACGGGTAAGGAAGTGATTACATTTAAGAACCGGTCGGAAAGGCTGCTGGGATATTTCTTGATGAACAGCGCCCTCACAAACTTGCCCTCGTCCTCGATATGCTCCGGAAAGTATTTCAGCATCCCGTTACATAAATCATTGCGGAAGTCAGCGCCTACCCTCTTTGCGTGCCGGATGTCAAAATCAAAGCCATCCTCCCTGCCGAGATGGTAGAAATCATGCAGCACCTTTAACCTCTCATTGCCGGAAAGCGGCTCTATTTCCGTGCCAAGCTCCCCGAACCCTTTGTGCAGCACAGCCTCCAGCGTGGCAAACTGCGCCTTTGCCTCCTCAAAGTTTTTCCTCTCTACGGTCAGTGTCAGATACCGTTCCTGCTCTATCCCCTGCCTGCCCTCACGGATTTTGTCCTCTATGATGTCATTGTAGATTTTACGGAACCGGTCAAACCCGTCCTGCCTGTATGACAGCAGCACCATCTCCCGCAAATCCGCCATGTCCTTATTCTTGTTGTTGACCGTGATTTTGAAATTACAGTCCAGTGAATTAAGGAACTTGCAGTACCTCTCAAAAATGCTTTCCTGCTCCTCCTCATTTGCCGTCGTGTAGTTAATGTCCGTAAAACGGTAGCATTTGGAATATTTATTCATGGACGCATTCCTGCCCCTGCCCACCTCAAATATCCCGTTCTCCGCCACCGATAATATTTCAATCGTCTCCTGTATGGATTTTGGGGTTCTGTAAAGGGGTACATCCGCCTTTTTCAGTTCCTTAAATCCATCTGAAAATAATCCCATGTTACACCTCCATATATAATAAGAGCCGGCTGAAAAATCCCTGCCGGCTCCCTGTTCTGCACTGTTTCCTTTTTACTGGTTCCTCTCCGGACAGAATGACTTACACCTGCCCGTCTCAATATCCGCAATACATTTCAGTACCGGATAGGCCTGCTGCGGCACCACCGCATTCCCAAGCGAAAACATACGGCTGCCCCACAGCGGATGCGGTTCCGTAATGCGGCTTACCCCTTCCGGCTCTTTTTCCCATAACCTGTGTCCGTCCATCCGATAGGGAAGCCCATCAGCCATTCCACCCATTCCGGGTTGATTTTGTGCTGTTTCATCGTCAGGTCTGTAACCTCCGTAAAAAGTTCCCTCTGCTGTTCCGTCTCCGGTTCGTGGAACCCCGTCCCCAGCTGCTCCATCACTTCCGGGGTGCAGAATACCCGCATCTGCAGGTTGGGCTGCCAGAGCGTCCCCGTTGAATTGAGTTTCTTTAACGTCCCCGTTTTCTTCATCCTGCCAATGAGGGCAGTGGAAACATCCATCTTCCCAATGGAAGCCACCGGCGTCGGCCAGGTGTCCGGCAATGAATACCCGTTTCCTCTCATGCCACGCGCCGACGGCGAGAGCAGGTAGTACGAAGGCCCGGACTTCATAGCCTGCTCCTTCCAGATCAGAAACCGTTTTTTCGAGGCCCATGTTGAGGAACCCAGCAACATTCTCTCCAAGCACCCAAGCGGGGGAGAGCTCTCTGATGACTCTAAGCATTTCCGGCCAGAGGTAACGGTCATCTTCAAAGCCCCTGCGCTTCCCGGCAAAGGAAAACGGCTGGCAGGGGAATCCCCCTGAGATGAGTGTGACATTTCGTTCGTTTGTTCTCGCATAAAACTCCTCCTTGTTCAAATCCCGGATGTCCTTAAACCTCGGCACATCCTTCCAGTGTTTTTCTAATATCTCATTCTGAAAATCAGCCCATTCACACTGTGCAATGGTACGGAACCCTGCCGCCTCCGCCGCAAGGTCAAGGCCGCCAATGCCCGTAAACAGGCTGATGTGTGTTAAATCCTGCATATTTCCCCTTTCTTTTTCCAAACAAAAAAGGCACCCTCCCCATATAGCGGAAAATGCCCTGACTGCTGCTTATTCTTTTTTCATTATCTGTACTTGTACCAGACTGCTAACGCCACAAATAAAACAAAAAATAAAATCATTGCAAAAAGCATACGGAACATCTTTTTCCGGGCCGTGGCAAAACCGTCTTTGCCACTGCTGCCCCCTTTCTTTCCACTGCTGCTTTTCCCTGCTGTCTTATTTTTTGTTTCTTCCTGCCGTAACTTCTGTACTGCCTGCTCCCCCTCCGTGGAAACATAGGTTAAGGCCCTGTTTGCAAAGGAAAAGTGCAGCTTTAATTTCATCATTTCCACAAAAGTCATGCCATGATAGGAATAGAAACCCGTCATGGCAATGGGCGCAACCACCGGGATAGCAATATAGGTGCTGACTGTCAGCCCCACATGCCGGTACAAAAGCAGCACAATCCCGCCTCCCACGGCCACGGATAAAACAGAATACACAAGCTGCCTTGCGGACAGTCCCAGCACCACGGACTCCTTATAGTTATCAATGTTTTTATTGATTTCGATTACCACCGTTATCCTCTCCTTTCCTGCCTGTTTTTGTCATCTTGACATGCCCAGTTCCCTGTGTTCTGTTTCCTGCTCCCCCGGCCCGCCTAACAGTTCCTCATCCCCCGATGTGATATTGACATACTCACCGATGATACAGAGCGCCTCCTCATAGCTGTGCGAGGAACAGACACGCTCTTTCATTTCCTCCGCCTGTTCCTTCATGCCATGCTCCCGGAGCGTCCCGGCGGCAATCCCCGCCAGATTGAAGATGTTGCCATTCTCCCCAATGAGGGCACAGTCCGGCTTTTCCACGGATTCCTTTTTGAAACCACCAAGACGGTTCGGCACATAATCCGAAAGCCATGTGCCGCCAAAAGTTTCATGCGTCTGTAACCGCCACACGGCAAGTTTCCCCATGCCAATCTTTACATCCTCAAAGGGATATAAAATGCAGGCCAGCCCGTCATGCTCAAAGACAGACACCTCCGTAAACTCTGTACCCTCCAGCAAAATTCCTTCTTCCGTAAACATCTGGTTGATTCCGGCCACCCACTCTTTCGGATCGCCCCCGCATCCCTGCAGGATAAGCCCCTCCTTATCCTCCATGCAGCGTAAATCCTCCGCTGTTATTTTATTGATTTTCAAATAAATTCCCCCTTTTCAGCTTTTTACCTTGCCTTTTCCGGCTGTTCCTGCTGCCTGCCTTTCTCCTGCACCGGTCCATAGGAGTTTCCACAATCCCGCATTACCTCGGCAAACTCACAGATATGGTAGAGATTGTTTCCCACCTCTGTATGGTATTCGTCAACAAACCGGCAGGTCCGCTCCCTCTTTTCCCCATCTGGTGTTGTTATTACAATCTTCCCTCCATCCGGAATACGGAACAGTTCCTCATAATGCGGTGTGACAAACCGGATTCCCTGACGGGCATTTGCCATGTGCCTGTCCAGATATTCCGAAACATAGCAGTAACAGTAAAAGTTATAATCCCCCTGCACCGGGTTACAGCGTATCAGATAAGCGTGTTCCTCCGTATCCACACGGAAACCGGCTACCGTGCCCCTGTCTGCCCCAAAAAGGCTGTCCGGGCGTTCCCGCACATAATCCGTCATGGCGGTGCGGCCCTGCAAAAGCCCGTACTCCTCCGAACGCAGGGTGTTTACCACATTGTCCAGATTCTCCCGGAACACATCTGTTTTGTATCTTTGCCACAAATCCGTCCATGTGGTAAAAAACTCATTCCCTCCACTGCCAAAATCCCCCCTCAGACAGCCAATGCTGCCCGTCTGACCGTCAAGCTGCGTACTCTGCGCATAGGTGTATTTCCTTTCTTCCTCCGTCAAAGGCCTTATTTTTAACCCTTTCATAATGCCCTCCTTTCTTCCTGCACCCTGTCCGGTGTGATTCCCATAACCGTCCGTTCAAAATGCTCCATATCTTCCGGGGCTGCCTCACGCAGTTTTTCCGGGTTGAACAGGTACAACGGGTAAGAACAGAAACCGCTGCCGCCCATCAGCCCGGTAAACTCCCCAAGCCCGTGTTTTTCAATGAACCCCTCCAGTTCCGGGCATTGATTGGTGTCAACATACCCGCAGTAATCCGGGCATGGCGCACTGATATTTACCGTCAAATCCGCAAAGTGTTCCGGGTATTCCCCGCCCACTTCCACCAGGCCGATATATATCCTGTTATTGTCCCTGTAAGCATTGATTTCCAGTTCCAGCTTTACCTTCCCCGAAAACCTGCTTTCCATTTCCAACTGTTTTTTCATCCAATCCTCCAATCCTCCATTTCTACAAACCTAATGCCTTACTGGTAAGGCTCTGGGCTCCTTTTACACTTCCCACGGTCAGCGCAATCGTAAATGTCATCTCGCACAGATAAATAAGGGTTTTCGCCCAGTCCGAATAATCCCCCGTAAAGGACGGCAGCCCCGCATTGATAAAAGCATTGCAGACGATAATCGCCAGCGCCATTGTAACCGCCTCAAACGCCACCGACAAAAAATACTTGCTGTAAGTGACGGCTGTGTGTGCCACCATGCGGTTGCCACTCATGGTAGAGTAGGCAATCGAACCGACCGGCACGATAATTAACAGTTTCAGAAAACGGAAATATACCGTGTAAAGCAGGAAGAAACCGCAGATTATCACGATCAGTGACAATAACGCCGCCAGTATCAGCATAATCAGGCTCTCCCCAAACCCTAAGTTTTCAATCACCTCCGCCTGCTCCTTTGCAATTTTCAGTTCCGTGGTATTCCCGGCACTGAGAAGCCCCACCAGATTGCCGATGGAAGTAAAAAAGGCTTTCATGACCGTTACATTGTTTGCCACCATATACTCCGCAAGGCCGAGCCGGATCAGGATACGCAGGATTACCTCAAACCTCATTTCCTCCCGTATATCAATGCTTTCCGAGCAGAACCCTATCACAAAGAACAGCACCACAAGGGAAGAACCGACAGCCACAAAAATCGGCTCAATGCCTGCTATCACATTCCACGGCCCGCCTCCCTTAAATGCGTCGGGGGACTGCCCCAGAAGGTCAAAGATAAGGGAAATCTGGTTATTCCAGAACCCGAACACCGCCTCCAGAAGGGCAAGGATTTTATCCCCCAGTTTGAAAATATCCATTTCAAGTCACCTCATTTCCGCTTTTCCTAAAAGCCTAAGAACGTCAGCACCGAAGAAATCCCCGCCATCATGGCGCCTGCCACAATCCCTTTCAGTGCGGAGTTCATGGTAGAAGAATCCTGCTGCTGGTATGCCTGTGCAAACTCCATGACATTTTTTGCAAGGATAATGACACCCACCGCCCCGATCACTGCAACCACTAACGTCTTTAAGTTGTCAAGCGGCTTTGTTACCGCACTGGTATCGCCTCCTGCCGCAAAGACCGTCACTGTCATCTGTGACATGGCATACACCGCCCCGGCAAAGGACGGAACCAGAACCTTCTTGCAGAAACCGGCAATACTGTTTTGTTTTTTCTTACTTGTGTTGTTTCTCATCATTGCTATCTCCTTTTCTTCAAAAATAGCGGAGATAAAAATATGGACAGACTTTTTCCATCCACGGCTTTTTATCTCCGCTGATGAAACAAGTCCATCCATATCTGCTCTTTATATCCATCGGGAATACTCCCGTTACTTAAGCGAAACCGGGCTTTCCCCGGTACGTTAATGCCTTAACCACCCCCTTCCATGTTTGGAAACAAAAAAAGACACCAGCCTGAATAAATGGCTGATGTCATATTTACAGTTCACTATTTTATCTGTGCTGGATCACTGGTTTTTGTTTTCCCTTTGTATTTTTCTCCAATGCAAAGACCATACCGGAGTCCCTCTCAAAAAAACCAGAATCCTTTTTCCAGCTCACCCCGCATTTACAATGCTGCAGGCCGATAAACTGCTGTTTCATTTTTCTTCCGCAGTTTGGACATATTTTATTGCTTTTTCCCATAAGCTCTGCATCCCTTCCTGCAAAACTAAATTTTACAATATCCCATTTTCACATTAAATAAAAACACAAAAAAGATTGACAAATTTCCTGCCCGATGGTATTCTTTTAACCAAAGAGAGGCGGTTTTGTACCACTGGCTACCTGTTAGCCCTGAGTGGGTTACTTGCTTCTTTTTTTATATCCACCAGGTCATACAGGTACATCTTTCCTTTCCCCGTACAGTTTACCACAAGGCAGCCGAAATAAATATTATAATTTTCCGTTTTCATGTCATTATCATAAACCGGCATGGCAAACCTTGTCGTATAGTAATACCAGCCGTTAGCGGCATCACCAGAATGTTTCTCTTTCCGGTTCTCCCGGAACCTTTTATCTGATGCAATCCCCACCATTTCACGGATGCCCTGTGCCGCATTGGCTTTCGCCTTTGCCCTGCCGCCTTTCATCTTCCTTGTATATTTTGAACCGGCATATTCATCCGGGAAGTCTTTTCCCAGATAAATAACGTCGCCGGTCTCCGCTATTTCCACCAGTTCCCCGACAAAGCGTTCCAGATACTTCTCCACCTCATTCCAGTCAATATTCTGTTTATTTGAAAAGATTATATCAGGCAGGACAACAACCTTATTGCCGTTTTCATCCAGTGCAGTTTCCAGTGTTTTCATAGCATTTCCTCCCGGTAGTATTGAATATATTGTAACACGCACATAGAGCAGGGTACAAGCATCAATGCAAATTATTCATACCTCCTGCGTATCTCCATCATCCGCACAACAGAAGTCTCCGGATAGAAATACGACAGTATCACTTCCTTTGGCACACGGACAGCCATCGCCCGCTTTACCTCCTCTTTCTGCTCCACGGTAAATTTCCAGTGGAATAACCGGTAAGAAATGGAATCTGCTGCCTTATCATTTCCACCTGCCACCTGTTTTCCATTATCCGGCATTACCTCCGGTTTCCCGGTTCCCACTGTAATAGATGTTTCCGGCTTTTTATCATTTCCCATCATAAGCGGTTTCGCTGTCCCTGCCTCCCCTATTACAAAGGATTCCGGTATTCCTGTATTTTCCCCTGACGAATCCGCCGTTTCATCTTCCATGTCAAAGGCATATTCCAGTTCCAGCCCCGCCCCCATATCCTCATTCAGACGGTCCCGCTGCTCCTGCTCATCCAAATCCGTAAACCGTTTCTCCATATCCACCTGGTCCAGCAGCATGAAATCCTCATACGGGATTGTGTCGATATAAACCGGCTCCCCCTTTTCTTTCAGCCCCTCATAGTAAGCAAGGGACTTCCCATTCAGAATGGTAAAGCCCGGTTCCGCACTCTCCCCCTCCGCTGCCGGCTCATGCTCATAAGGCATTCCCTCTCCGTCTGCGGTCTGGGCAAATACCGGGTGTTTGAACGGATTATACTTATTATCCAGTATCGGATCAAACCCACGGATAAAGATAAGGCATTTCTTATTGTCCATCTTCCTGACTTCATCGGGTGTCATAATCTCCCTTCCGAGGACATCATAATTCCTTGAGGAACTTCCCTGCCTGCCTCTGGTCTCGCCGCTTGATTTTTTATCAATGGTCGCCTTGCCAAGCAGTTCCGAAATGTACTTATGGGTGCTCTGCTCATTGCCGCCGAGATAAACCAGACTGTCACAATTCCCCGGAATTGTTTCCCATGTGTCCTTGAACAGCGCCTTAATCTGTGCCAGGTTCTGTATAATAATCACACTGGAAATCTCACGGCTGCGCATGGTGGATAACAGCGAGCAGTAATCATCCGGCAGGGCAACATTGTAGGCTAAGAATCCGGCGCCTTACTGCCTCACGACAGCAGGTTTCCGAACCCTCGCCCCGGAACCGCACGTACACCTCTCGATGTATACGGCTCCCCACTATA
>CAJTDL010000028.1 GCA_910575035.1 Lachnospiraceae bacterium | reverse complement strand
TCAGTATTGGAACTGCCGCTTTTGATCTGGCTCAACAACTCCTGCGTAGTCCTAGTAGGCCCTTTCCTGCGATAATAAATCAGCATAATCGCCAACACTACAAACAAGATGGGGATGCCTACAGCCGGGACAACGATATATGTCGGAATCCGGATTGCCTCGTTCGGCGTAGCCACTGCATCCAAGCCCTCAATACGGTGCGCCCGTACTAACATACGGTGAGTATTGATACCATATGGGGTACAAGTGACAAGCGTTGTATAATCTTCATTCTCTACAATAGCCAGTTCGTCGGTTTCTTCTGGTAATACAATACGGATTTGGTCAATCTGGTAGGTATTGGTCTGGTCTAATACGGTTACGGTGAAGGTATCGCCTTCGCTTAATTTATCCAAATCCGAAAACAGCTTTGCACTCGGAAGACCCCTATGACCGGAAAGTACTGCATGTGTCCGTTCCCCGCCGACTGGCATGGAAGAACCTGCAACATGGCCGACTGCAATCTGTAAGACACTTTCCTCCGTCCCATGATAAACTGGAAGGTTCACCCCAATAGAGGCAATTTGGATATATCCCATTATCCCAGTTCCGGTAATGTCTAGAATCTTTTCATATTCTGCATACCGTTCCCCTTCCAAGTTGAAGTTCGCACCATTCGGAAGCGTTTCATTATATGCAACTGCTTCTTCTAACATTTTAGCCCGTTCTTCCTTGGACAAATCTTCTACCGCATCTACGTACCCTGCAATTGCCTTTGTGGCATGCATGGAGTTCCACCAGTCGCTGATGGCAGGATAGGAAAAAATACCGATACCAGCCATCAAGATCAATACCAATAAGATAGTTGAAAATGAAACACGCTTTTTCTTCTTCTCTTTCTTTTTACGCTTCCTCTTGTTCTTGCCTGTTTCTTCCGGTTCTGATCCGCCTTGCCCTGTATTTTCTTCTTCCTCTACGGGGAAACCGTCTTCCGCAAGCACTTCCTCATCTGTATGTACTTCTCCGTTTTTCTGTGTTTCCTCACTCATATGTTTCCCCACAATCTTATTTGCTGGGCTGCTCTGTATGCTGATGTCGGCCGGGCTTACGCCCGTTGCTCACCACACACCACGGGAAGGTATCAGCTTGTGTGGCATAACCGGGGGAGGGATAGTTCCTCCCCCGGAAAACTTCATGTACTCTGTTCCTAATGGATTCTTATGTTGTCAATTACTGAGCCTTCATGCGCCTCTTTGTTACTAAGAGGATGCCAGCGCCGATTACTAAGATACCGCCAACTACATAGAAGATTGTAGTACCGATACCACCAGTGCTTGGCAGAAGGGAACCTTTTTGGTTCACGATAGAAGTATCTAACGTATTGTCAGTGCCAACTGTTACCTTATCATTGTCAGACTCAAATGTCTTTGTCTCTGCATTAAATGTAAGAGTAAACTTAATCGGATCAATTGTATTGTATCCCGGAAGTGTCTTTGTTTCAGTAATGGTGTATTCGCCAACGCCTAAGCCCTTGAATGTTACAGTACCATCTGCCTGAACAGTTCCTACAACATCCGTCTTTGTTTCTCCATTGCCTTTTGCAACAACTGATGTGGTCTTTGTATATTTTGTGTCTACGCTGTCATAATCAGCGCTGTTGTCTGTGTCATCCCCTGTAACTGTCGGAGCAGTTTTAGTATACGTACCATTTTTCAGTTTCCAGTACTCGCCATCTGCTGCTGCAGTAAATGTTTCTTCTGTAACTAATACAATGTTTACACCATTACCAGTTAATGTAAATTCAACGCCAGGAAGGAATTTGCTATCTTCATCTGTCTTTAAGATTGTCAGTTCTGTTGTATAAGTAACAACTTCTTTCTTCGGTGTTTCACCTACTGGATGGGTTGGTTTTGGCTCATCTGGGTTTTCTGGAGGAGTTGTAGAACCATTACCACTGTTATTCGGGTCATTGGAGTATGATAACTTAACATCATTCGGGTTACCTGCGCCAGCGATTACAGCATTTTCATTTAAAGTAGCTGTATAAGTAAGAACTACCTTTGTATCTTCTGTAATTTCTCCAACTGTAGGATTTGTAAGTAAGGATAATGCCTTAATATCCAAAATACCTACTTTAATTGTAGTACCAGTTGTTTCATTATAAGTGCCTTCGTCTTTCCAGAAATAATTTGTTACATCTACGCCATTTACGGTAACTCTGATGCTATTTGCTTTGTAAGTAAGACCTTTGCTTAAAGTATCTGTAAACATATAGTAATAGGTCTTATAGTCAGCAATGCGGCTAGGCATTGTACCAGTAATTTCATAATTTACTTCATCACCGATAGATGCTTCATTTGTGTTAACTTTATTTTCGCCTTCTACAATTTTCTTATCTGTGCTTGGAACATCACTCTTCGGTGTGAATTCTAATGTATCATTAACTACCTGTACTACATAGAGTGTATATGCTTCATTTGTTCCTGCTAAGCTGTTATCCTGATCTTTTACCAAATAGTAACCAGGTGTAAGGCCTGTGTATTTTGTTGCTGTACCAGTCTCCATAGGAGTGCTGTTCAGGTTTGCATACTTATTGATAACAGCCAATCTTGCTGTATCGCTTGTTTCATTTTTAACTTTTTCTAACTCATTAAGAATAGTTTCAGTAACCTTCTCATCTACTGTACCTGTACCATTTGCACCCCATTTGATATTGGAGAGCACGCCATCTGCATAATCGCCTGTGAAAATCTGATAAATCTCATATGTGTGTGTTGCTGTCGCCGGTGTATTTCCCTGTTCGGAATTACCTCCTCCCTCAACATTGCCTGCAGCAAACGCTGTCAAACTCATTGCAAATACCATTGCCATTGCCAGTAATATACTGACTACTTTTTTAATTCGTTTCATAATCTCATTCTCCTTTTCTCTTTTATTTTTTTGAAACTTCATGAAACTAGGGGTTTATAGAAACTAAGTTTGTTTTGTTTCAGATTCAAGAGGAACCTCCCACCCTCCCTTCTCTGAATTTTTTTCTATACAGAAGACCTGCGCCTAGCAATATGGCTGCAACGCCTGCCATTGTATATAATGTTGTGCCGAAGCCGCCTGTCTCAGGCAATTCATATGGAATAACTTCATTAACATAGTTCTCCACATTATCAACTGTCCAATCAATACTTCCTTCTGCCATTCCATTAGCAGTGATATTACCATTAACTATTGATTGATAACCATCGAAATTTTTCTCTTGGACAGTATACTTTGCTCCATCTGGTAAGTTTCGCACAATGATGGACTGATTTGCCTTAAGTTTAAAAGTATCTTTTGTCTTGATGCTACCACTTTTAACACGATTACCACTTGCATCCAGTATTTCATATTCATAGTAATCATTTAAACTCTGCTGGCCATCTTTTTTGAAAAATGTTATTGTAAACTCATATTCTTCATCTGGTGAAATTTGTATGTTTGTATCATTTTCCACCTTCTTATTTACGGTTAAGGTGTTTTTGCAATCTCCAGTCTCCTCGCTAACCGGGTTTGCAGATACAGATGGCAAAGTAAACTGCATCCAACAGGTTGAGCCTGACGCTCCTCGTTCTGTATAGAAGAACTTAAGTGTGTGCTCATTTGCATCACCTTTGGGAATGTAATTCCATAAATCAACATATTCACCAACAGAACTATGGACACCGCCAATATCACAAATCAATTTACCATCCAAGAATACCCACATATCATCATCACCAAAGAAGTAATAGTTCAGGGGGCCCAGGTAATCCGCTGTCAATTTAAAATTAACAGAAAAATTCATGCTGAAATAGCTATTATGATCTTTCTCATCATCGCCTACTGGAAGCGTTACTGTACCTGTATCTCCTTTTGCCTTTCGTATCGCCTCATTTGCTTTATCACCAAACTTTAAATCGTGCCCATCTTTACCAAAAGTATCTGCTGTATCTAATGCCCAGAAATTATTTGACCATGCAATTCTAGTATTATTCCAGTTTGGACGTACCCAAAATTGATCTAAGTTTTTTGACCTTATATTACTGTCTTCCATTTTTCCGTCTTTCACAGCAGTCAGTGTATAAGTATCCCCATTACGGATAAAATCCAAGGAATATCCTGGTATTGCTGTTTTACCTGTAGCAGATCCATTTCCAAACACATCTGGAGCATTAACATTAAATACTGGATATCCGTCATCGCCTAACGTTCTATCCACCAATCCAAAAGCACATCCGCCCGTTCCAGAACTAGCTTGGTTGATGTAATAACCATTAAGTTTTTCAGACTGAACCCCTGTACCTCCTACATTATTATTACCAAATCCATATAAAGGAAGGTTAGGAGTCTTATCATAGTTGTCTTTCGCATTTATACCCTGGCGATTTGTTGACACATAAAGAGTACTAGCCGAATCCCGATTAGATTCAAGGTTCTTTAGGTTTTCATCAGAATATGCCTTGCCGTCTGTAATATCAAAATCATAAAAAGCAGCGGAATTATTAAACATTCCCTTTTCACTTTGGGCAACTAAACGAATTACAGAGCCATTTTTAATCAAAACTACATTGCTTTCATCTGCAGCTTCAGGGTTATTTGTAAATTCTAACCTTTCAAAGTCAGCGCCACGTACAATATCCCAATCACCTTCATTTAAGCTTTTAGGATCTTTTCCATCTTTCAATACCCAAATTTCATTTACATTATAATGGGTTTCTTCTGCAGAATCTTTGGCTGCAAACTTATTAAAATTCTCAAGCTGTCTATAATTTATATAATTATATGTTTCGTTTTTAAAAATTTCTTTTAGGGAATTCTTATATATTACCTCCGATTTTTCATACCAATTGGCACCTTTACCTGCTATTGGATTTCCCTTTTTAACATACATATACTTTATTGGAGACGTTGTTCCATTTTGAGGTAACACTGCACCATTCAAAAGCGCTTCTCCTGTACCAGCTTCATATGCACTAGTATCAATCAATTCAATACTACCATATTCGGAATCTAGTCCTACTGGTCCGCCTCCATTTACATCATGGTCAATTTCATCAATCTTAGCATAATATTGCACAGTAAACTCTGGATTGTCTAACTCCGTACTATTTGCTGAAAATGTACTAATTCCATCCTCCAAAGAAACCTTTATTCTCCTTGTTGTTGGCTTTTCATCCTCATTTTCAAGCTGGGTCACGCCTTCTGCATCATCTGATACAGCGAACGCTGCCATCTGGACGTCAATGCCATTTCCGCCAGAGGCTTTTTTCATGCTTTTTGCCAATCTATTCCCTGGCGTAATCACTACAGAAACTTCACAGTTGGATAAGTCTACTATTTCCCCGCCATAAGCCAAAGAATATGTCATGGTTTCAATAGATGTCAGCTTACTCATCTCTTCCATTTCAGCAGTGTAGCTAACAACAGCTTTATGTGCATCAGAATTTTTATCCAGTGTTTTTACTTTAAGTTCTAAACCGTATCCATTTACTTCTTCTTCTGTATTTGCAGGTACTGTATCTTCTGGGATAATACCATCGCTTTCCCCATCATCTGTGCTTGCATCTTCAGAATCGTCTGGTGCAGCACCGCTTTCTTCTGATTCTCCTGGCATAACATCCTCTTCTGCTTCTGGGCTATCTTGTGCTGCTGAATCACCTTCCTCCGTTTCTGAAACGGCTGGCGCATCCCCTTGGTCTTCAGTCTCTAGGCTATCAGTTTCCGCTCCTTCTGCATTGCCGTCACTCAAATCACCTGTCCCATCAGCTTCTCCAGGAAAATCTTCTTCGGTATCTGTGCCTTCTGTTTCAACAATTTCCTCTGTGTCGGCACTCTCTGCCCCACTAGTGTCTTCTGTGTCTGTATTTTCCGCTCCGCCATTTTCTTCTGTATTTCCATCTCCTGCTTCAGAATCAGTTTCCTGTGTTTCACCTTTAATTTCAGGCAATATGACTGACCCTTCAATATGGAAGATGGTATTGAATGCAACACCTTTATATTCGTAATCCTTGTTGATAAAATATTTACTCTCATTAGGCTGTGATGCATTATCCCCCCCGTCTTCTGAACCGTCAAGGCTCAGAGGCATCACTTCATCGAATCCAACTGCAATCTCAGAAAACCCATCCATACTAAATGTCGTACTGTCATTCTCCGCTTTGCCGCCATCTAATTTCTTTGTCCCATCTTCCGCAAAATGAACCACTGTTATAGGTGTGCCTGTTGGGAGGCCTTCATCATCCAAAAGCTGTACCGTAAGCTCTACCGGGCTTTCTGGTTCAATTTCCTGCCCGCCTACATAGAAACCTACTTTAAGTAAAGCACGCATAGTCGCATCTTTATTTTCCATATTTTCCCGGAACTCTGCTTCACGCTCTGCATAGTGCTCCGCATTACTTTCAGCAGTAATCTGTTCTGCAACAAACTCTGCATTTTCCGGGATATTAGCAGCTGCTCCATAAACGGCAGTTACTATAAACCCTTCCCCTTCAAAAGTTTTAACAATCTGATCCTCGGTTCCATCTTCCGGCGTAGCTCCTTCTGAACTCTCAGCCGGCTCTTCCACCGGGTTCAGGTCCGTCCCATCCAGCACTTCATGGATCTCTATGCACCCATTTTCCTGTGTATGGGTGTGCTCCTCCACCTGCAGCTTCCCGCAGGTGCGCCGTACTTCTATCCTGCCCTCTGGCAGCTCCTCATTTGCTGTACCAGCAAGGACTTTCTCAGCGATCCCCACATTACCCTCCGGGTCCTGCACGGTTTCCTGGCCGTCTGGTGTAATAAGCACCCTCTCGTAGCACCCGTCGCCATGGGTATGCACCTCTACCTCCGGCTCCTGGCACACCAGTGTCTTCTGCACCTGGTAGCACTCTGCCGTATGCGTATGCCCTTCGGATTCCTCCTGCTGGCATGCCAGTGCCTCATCCCATTCATAGCACTCATCCGTATGCGTATGCTCTTCTTTTTCACATATAATAGTGCCGTCCTCACCCTGGCACTCCTCTGTGTGGGTGTGCTCCTCTGCCTGGCAGGTTAATTCCCCCTGCTCCCTGGTGTAACACCCATCCGTATGCTGGTGACCCTCGGATTCCTCCAGGCCGCATGCCAGGGCTTCCTCCTCCTGGTAGCACCCATCCGTATGCTGGTGTGCCTCCACCTCCGGCAGCGTGCATGCCAAGCTGCCGCTCTTTGCGTCATAGCAGTCCTCGTTGTGCCTGTGCACCGCATAGTCCGCATACCCGCATATTATGTTTTTCTCCTGGTCGTAGCAGGCCTCCGTGTGCTGGTGCACCTCTAATTTGCAGGCCAGCACACGCTCGTCGTGGGTCATCGCCCTGCCGCGCATCTTCAGCGCCGCCGCCGTCGTGAACCCCACGATGACCGCAAGGCACACAAACACTGCCAGCCACCTCTTATACCTTTTTTTGTCCTGCAAGAATTTCGCTATCTGTTTTAAAATCGGAGATTCCATAATGCAGCCTCCCTCCTCGTGTCCCGCATCCTCTATCCTTTTCCCATCCTATCCACGGCTAGTTCACTAGCCCAAGCCCTGACAGCGGCCATACCCGGAACAGGATCTTGCCCACCACCATGTCGTTGCTCACGCACCCGATGGAGCTGTTCCTGCTGTCTATGCTCACCGCACGGTGGTCCCCCATCACGAAGCACTTCCCGTCCGGCACCTGGTACGGCAGGTCTATGTCGCACTCCCCGAACGCCTTCTCGCTGATGTAGGGCTCCTCCAGCTGCTCCTCGTTGACGAAGACGTTCCCGTCCGCGTCTATGTCCACCCAATCCCCCGCGCTTGCGATCACGCGCTTGATCAGGACGTTGTTGTTGTAGTAGAAGGCGATCACGTCGCCCGTGCTGTACCTGGAGCTGTTCACCGCCACCACGATGTCCTCGTCCTGCAGCGTCTCCGTCATCGACGTCCCGCTGATCTGCAGCACCGGCAGCAGCAATACCGCGATCAGCACCGCCACCGCAGCCACCACCAGCAGCGAGAACACCGTGCTCTTGAGCACACGGCTGTAGCTGCTCCTGTACTGCTCCTTCTTAAGCTCCGCCTCAAGCGCTTCCACGCTTGGGACCCTTACACTGCCAATCCCATCTGTCCCTTTTTGCGACATCATTCTCCAGACCCTCCCATGCCGCCAGGCCCGTGCCCCCTTGTGAGGCACCTCTGCCTGACATTGTACAAATACTGCTCCGCCGCCTGCCGCGCCACGTCCAGCATGCCGTTCAGCCTGAGCGCCGCGCCCGCCACCGAGCCGGCCCCGCTGAGGCCCTCCTCCCTGGCCCTGCGCCAGGCGCTGATCTCGCCCTCCAGCTGCTGGATCCTGCCCTCCTTGGTGTCGAGCCTGCCCTGCAGCCTGCTGCCCTGGGCGCCCTTCTCGGTGAGCTTCGCGCCCAGCCGCCGGTTGCTCTCCTCCAGCTCCCTGGCCTGCTGGTCCGCCTCGCCATGCCTTTCCTGCAGCTGTGCGACTTCCTTGCTTTGTTCCAACAATAGCTGAAGAAGTTCCTGCCGCTTTAGTTTCTGTAATTCCTTTCCAGTCATATTGAGCCTTCCTTCGGGCTTATGCCGCGTTTACCTCATAATGCCCATTATGAGGTAAAATCCATTCTGGTTTACCTATTATACTACGTCACTTTTTTCACTGCAATAGATAAAATAACCAAATCCCAGACTGCCCAACTCGCTGAAATTGCCACTATACCGAATGTATAACGGCTTATTTCCTTAACCTGGATAAAGTATATCAAATCAATAGTCAAAGGATGCGTCAAAATTCCGAGTAAAAAGAGGTCGTTTTTTAATTTTTTGACGCTTTTGCCTAGAGCAGCTTCTGCTGGCTTATTTCTTGGCTTTCTCCTTCTTCTGTCGGCTCTTTCCCCACTTCAGGCTGCGGAAGAATCCCTTCTTTTTGCCTTCATCTGAGTCTGGCTGCGCCCCGTCTGCAGAGCCTTCGGCCATTCCTTCATCCGGCCAAGGTTCCTGGGGCTGTTCCTGCCCCTCCCCATTCTTAGGGGGAACCTCATCTGGCCAAGGTTCCTGGGAGGCACCTGCGGCATCATCCTTAGGCGGTCCTGCCGCCGAATCCTCAGAGGCTGCAGCCACTGGACTTTCTGAGTTCTCATTGCTAGTTTCTAGCTGTTGCAGTTTCACTTCTTCAAGCTTCTCTTCTTCTTTATCGGAAGTTTTCCCATCAGACTTAAGTGGCTTCGCTTCTTCTTTTTCCAAATTTATCCTGTTCTCCGCCAAATCAAGAACCTCCGTGCCATTCAGCCCTTCCACTGTATGGAAAACCATTTTCTTCCTGTTCCGTTTTTTTCTTTTGGGAGGCGCCTGGCTGGCTGGCCTGGCTGGCTGAATATCCTCCATCACCTGAAGCTCCCCGCTCAAATACAGATCTGCTTCCCGTTGCGCAGCCTGGAAAATCTCAGTAATTTCCTGTGCCGCCTCTACGATTGAGCCTGTCTCTGCCAGTTCAATCCATTGGTCCGTCTTAAGGGAGGCCATTTCCTCTTCAAGTTCACGGATATAGGCATCGCTTTCATCCAGTCCTTTCTTCAGCTCTTCGATTTGGGCATCGCTTTCATTTAGCTTCACCTTCAGGACATCATTATCTGCCCGAAGTATATCCAGTTTCTCTAACTTCTTATCTAAATCTTCCTGTAGCTTAACAACCTCAATCCCCTGAGCCAACAACAGCTGCACCAGATCCTGCACACGCATTTTGTGAACTTCTTTTTCTGTCATGATTTTCCTCCGTTCCAGGAAATCTATATGGTTATCCTTATTTCATCCTTAATCTTATCCCTTACTGTTTATATATAAATAAGAAGAATTCTTTTCTAACAGTATAGCACAACCTGCTTTTCTGTTCAACCATGTATCGGATGGAAATTTTATTGGGATACGAAGAAAGAAATCCCCCAACCGTACGGATACGGTTGGGGGATTTTCTTTTACAACGCCAGAATACCTGCCAGGCTGTCAGCAGACACCCTGTGCAATCATGGCCTCTGCCACTTTTTCAAATCCGGCAATGTTTGCGCCTGTTACATAGTCGCCTTCCTTGCCATAACGTTTTGCAGCGTCGTCCAAGTTGTGGAAGATATTTACCATAATGCCCTGCAGCTTGCTGTCCACTTCCTCAAAGGTCCAGCTCAGGCGCTCGGAATTCTGGCTCATTTCCAATGCGGAGGTTGCAACGCCGCCAGCATTTGCAGCCTTGCCAGGAGCGAATAACACCTTGTTCTGCTGCAGGTATTCTGTAGCGTCCAAAGTAGTAGGCATATTTGCACCTTCTGCCACTGCGATGCAGCCATTTGCCACCAATGCCTTTGCATCTTCTAAGAACAGCTCGTTCTGTGTTGCGCATGGAAGGGCAATATCACATTTTACGCTCCATACGCCGCGGCCTTCATGGTACTCTGCGCTTTGGCGGGCAGCTGCGTACTCTGTCAGGCGGGCGCGCTTCACTTCTTTTACTTCCTTTAATAATGCAACGTCAATTCCTTCCGGGTCATAGACCCATCCAGTGGAATCACTGACTGTCACTACCTTTGCGCCTAACTGATGGGCTTTCTGGGCAGCATAGATTGCCACGTTCCCAGAACCGGATATGCATACCGTCTTGCCCTTAATGTCATGGCCGTTGCATTTGAGCATTTCTTCTGTCAGGTACAGAAGGCCGTAGCCGGTCGCCTCTGTACGTGCCAGGGAACCGCCGTAGGAAAGGCCTTTTCCTGTCAGCACACCCTCGTAGGTGCCGCGGATCTTTTTGAACTGCCCGAACATATAGCCGATTTCCCTTGCCCCTGTCCCAATATCGCCGGCAGGAACGTCTGTGTCAGCACCGATATATTTGCACAGCTCTGTCATAAAACTCTGGCAGAACGCCATAACCTCACGGTCAGACTTGCCCTTAGGGTCAAAATCAGAGCCGCCCTTGCCGCCGCCGATGGGAAGGCCTGTCAGGGAGTTTTTGAAAATCTGCTCAAAGCCCAGAAATTTGATAATCCCAAGGTTTACGGAAGGATGGAGGCGAAGGCCGCCCTTGTAAGGCCCAATACTGTTATTGAACTGTACGCGGTATCCGGTGTTCACCTGTACCTGGCCCTTGTCGTCTACCCATGGCACACGGAACTTGAACTGCCTGTCCGGTTCGGTCAGACGCTCCAACAATGCTTCTCTGCGATACGTCTCTTCATTTGCCTCAATTGCCGGCCTTAAGGACTCCAATACCTCTTTTACCGCCTGATGGAACTCAGGTTCAGCAGGGTTCTTTGCAATTACACGCTCTAACACTTCATCAACATAGCTCATTTTTCTTTCTCCTTTAATATAGTGTATAATAATTTCATCCGATTTTATTGTAATCTTCTTCTATTTAATTTGCAATATTTTTTTTTCAGATTCTCTGCCTTGCCGCCAAATATTTATATAACTTTTACAAGTGTTTTTCCTCTCCCCTCCCATACATCATTTTAATTACAAACAGCACGCCCAGCATCAGCACAATCCCTACGGGAAGGGCAATCCATGCCGTCCGCACAAACCCTGCCACAATGTAAGCCACAAAAGACACTGCCGCTGCTGTGACTGCATAGGGCAGCTGTGTGGACACATGGTTCACATGGTTGCACTGCGCCCCGGCAGAAGCCATGATGGTGGTATCAGAAATGGGAGAACAGTGGTCGCCGCACACAGCGCCTGCCATACAGGCAGAAATGGACATGATCATCATGTTCTGGTCGCTCTTTGCAAACACAGCCACTACGATAGGGATCAGGATGCCGAAGGTCCCCCAGGAAGTTCCAGTTGCAAATGCAAGGAAGCAACCTACCAGGAAAATAATGGCTGGCAGGAAGCTTACCAGCCCCTTGGCATTGGATTCCACCAGGCCTGCCACAAAATCGGCTGCTCCAAGGCTGTCTGTCATGGCCTTCAAGGTCCAGGCAAGGGTCAGGATCAATATGGCCGGCACCATGGCCTTAAAGCCTTCTGGGACGCAGGACATGGATTCCCCAAACTTCAGGGTTCTTCTCACTGCATAGAACACAATTGTAATCACAAAGGCAAAAAAGCTGCCCAATACCAGGCCAACGGACGCGTCACTCTGGGAGAATGCCGTCACAAAGTCCGTGCCGCTGAAAAATTCCCCTGTGTAAAGCATGCCAATCACACAGCTGATTATCAGCACAATAATCGGGAGCACAAGATCCAGTACCGTGCCCTTGGCATTCCCTGCCTCTTCCTTGGCATTGGCATAAGGGCGGTCTGGCGTTGTAAACAGATCCCCTGCCCTGGCATTGTCCTCATGCTGCTTCATTGAGCCAAATTCCACTTTCAGGAGCACCATTCCCACCATCATAACAATGGTCAGAAGGGCATAGAAGTTATAGGGGATGGCACGGATGAAAATAGAAAGGCCATCTTCCCCTTCCACAAACCCCGTCACTGCCGCTGCCCAGGATGAGATTGGGGCAATAATGCAGACAGGGGCTGCCGTGGCGTCAATTAAATAGGAAAGCTTTGCCCGGGAAATGTGGTGCTTATCCGTCACAGGGCGCATCACGCTTCCCACCATCAGGCAGTTAAAGTAGTCGTCAATAAAGATCAGCACGCCCAGCAGTACTGTGGCCAGCTGCGCCCCTACGCGGCTTTTAATATGCACGCTTGCCCAGCGGCCAAAGGCGGCAGAACCCCCTGCCTGGTTCATCATGCATACCATAATCCCCAGGATCACCAAAAATACCAGGATCCCCACATTGTAGCTGTCAGACAGTACGCCAATGATCCCCTCCTGGAAGACATGGGTAACCGTTTTCTCAAAGGTAAATTCAGAATAAAACAGGCCGCCAATCAAGATTCCCACGAACAGGGAGCTGTATACCTCTTTCGTGATAAGAGCCAATAGGATCGCCACCACTGGGGGCAGCAGCGCCCAGAAGGACGCGTACATGGAAGGCACATATTCTTCCGCCTCTTCCGCTGCGAATACAAGCACCGGGCTACACATGGCTAACAGCAGGGCTGCCGGGGCTGCCCACATCCATTTCCGCTTCATTTCTTTGATCATAAGTTTTTCCTTTCCATCTATGGTCTACGGGTGCCCAAATCTTTCTGCAGGATCCTGTATTTAAAATAGGAAAGGAAAAATTTCCCACATAAAAACAGACCCTATGCCCTGAACAATGCTTCCCGGAAGCAGATTATCCATGGCATAGAGTCTGTATACTTCATTTTTCTTCGTATTCCATGATAGCGCTCCACTGCTGTGACAGTCTGTGGCATATTCTGCCACAGCCCAGAGACAATATCCCAACAGGGATGGATAGTGCCCCTTCGGCGGTATCCCCTTTCAGCTGTGCAATGGCAAACTGCCTGCCATTGCCAAAACCAACCGCAAACCATCTGCACTCCCTGAACAACCACTGCATGCTACTCATGAATCCCGCGCCTCTATCAAGTCCATTATTCATATAATTAAGTTTTAACATGTCCTCTGGCATATGTCAAGAGAAAATCATCCTTCCTCCAAAATCTCGCGTGCCTTCTGGTACTTCCTGCGCCACACTTCCTTCTGCCTTTCCTCCACGGCGTCGGCTCCCGCCAGCCGGCTTTCATCGGAATTGTGCTCCAAGTCTGCCAGTTTTACAAGGGTGGCCGTATGGTTCTGCCGGATTTTACGCACATAATCAAAATAGCCCTCCTTCGGATCATGTGTCAGCAATGACACTGCCTGGACGACTTCTGGCGGGAAATCCTGCGCCAGCTGCTCCAGCGTAATATCCGTATCCTCCACAATATCATGGAGCAGTGCCACACAGGCAGAAACCTCATCTGGCATCTGTTCCGCCAAATGCACCGGATGAAGCACATAGGGTACGCCGCCTGCGTCTTCCTGGCCACGGTGGGCATCATAAGCAATCTTCATAGCCTTCTTGGTCAATGGTGTATAAATCAAAATATGTACCCTCCACTTTTATTCTTACGGTCAATGAGCCAAGTGCCGTTGTACTGCCTTACCCTTGTGCGCCTTCCTCTGCACCTTCCTCCGTTTCATCTTCTAATTCCAATTCGCCCCCATCTTCCAAATCTTCTTCCCCTTCTTCAAACTCTATTTGATCCTGTGTCACTTCACTCACCTCAGCAGATTCATAAAGGAAATTCAGGACTTTATTGCGCATCAGCTGCCTTTGGATATAATCCTTCCCATAATCCTCCTCATAGGATTCCAGGGAATCATACCCTTCCACCTCTGCCATTTTATTGGCTTCGGCTTCATAATCTGCATCCTTGACCTCTAGCCCCTCCTTCTGGGCGATGGCCTGGACAACCAACGTCTCGTTCACCTGCTCTAAAACCTCATCTCCCAGGTCATCCGTCCCAATATACTCTGCCAGGAAATCCTCATACTCCATTCCCATAAATTCCGCAAAAAGCTTGTAATTCTCCTCTGCTTCTGTATAAAGCGTATCATACAGATCCTGGGGATATCCTGTCACTTGGGCATTCTCCACTGCCTGGGACAATGCGCTCTCCCCAGCCTCTAAAAGGGAATTCTCTTTCTCGCTCTCCAACAGCTCCTTCTTCTTTTGTGCCTCGTATTCCGCCGTAGTCTTACAGTCAGATACGCTTGCCACATAAGCGTCATTGTATTCCTGGATAACCACTTCACTGATAGAATTAATCGTAACAGTAAATTCTGCCTCTTTCCCTCCCAATTCCTCATCATAATCTTCTGGGAATGTGGTATTGAAGGTCACTGTCTCACCAGAATTTTTGCCAATCAGGTTTGCCTCAAAATCCTCCAAAAACTCTCCGTTTCCTAAAAGCAGGTCATAGTCCTCACCGCTTCCCCCTTCAAACTCTTCTCCGTCAATCTTCCCCGTGAAGTCAATGTTCACGCTGTCCCCATCCTGGACAGGCCTGTCCGTAATATCCTTATACTCCGCATTTTCCTCCAGCTCGCCCTGAATGTACATCTCCACATCTTCATCCGTCACCTCTGGGATCAGATATTCCACAGGCAGCCCCTTATACTCCCCTAAGGTTACATACTCGTCCACACTATTGCCTGTGCCTGCACTCTCATCCTGCGCCCCTTCTGACGGCTCCTCTGTATTGCCAACGTTAGCCTCTCCCGTGCTGTCCTGCTTCTTCCCGCCGCACCCGGCAAATACCGCAAGCCCCAACACTACTGCGGTTGCCAATAAATAATTTTTTCTTTTCATAATTTTATTCTGCCTTTCTGTACATTTCCAATTTAGGAATGCCCTATTTTCTGGATTGACTTTACACTACTGTACCATTATAACAGAATAATTTGAAAAAAGTATGAAAAAAGAAAATTTTAATAAAAAAGACATAAAACAGGCGCACCCTGCCTAAAAACGGGATGCGCCTGTTTTTTCCTATGGACAGCTGGAAGTGTCTACGTTCCACTTCCCCGTCTTGCTGTCACGTACCAATATCCATTTTCTGGATTGCTCTCTGTTATTTTCTCCTATACCATCGTATCCATGCTTCCTCACATAAACAGACTCGAAAACAATGACGTCTTCAGGCCTGCCGCCCTCCTCACCTGCAAGCAGTTTTGGATAGGCACTTTCCTCATAAGATAATTCCCTTAGTTCATACCCTGGCATATTCAGAAAAAAATAACTTTCCAAAGCACTGGCCGCTTCTTCAATTTCATCCGCACTGAAAAGCTCTGATTCACAGATTTTTACATCCACATAATAAATATGCCCTGTGTCAAATTCCAGCACATAAAAAGCAGCGAGTATCAGGACAGGCAGGATAGTGGCCGCAAGATTCTTCCGGTACCCTGACTTTCCTTTCATTGCCTCTCCCTCATGTTACTTTCCCTCTGCCTTCCATCCGCCTTACAGCATAACGCATAATCCTTGCTGCAGCTAATGTTCCCAGTTATGCTGCCAATTAAGGCTATCTTCATACTATTTCTCATTTCCAACTCTCTTTAACTATGTTCCTTTACCTATAAGTTGCTTTATCCTTCGTGCACTGCTGATTCCATATAATGTCTTTTCATAAATTCCTTTTCCTTCGTGTACTGCAGATTTCCTTTGTTATCTTTACATTTTCTTTATCCTGCGTATCTTTCCGTATGCTGCTTTGCCTTTTGTATCTTACCATATACCCTCTGGGGCGGGGAAACAGCTTCGCTGTTTCATACGTATATCTTCTGCAGTTTCCTGTTCCTTTGGGCAATCCTCACCTCCATCTCCGTTATACTCAGCATTTGTAAAACGCCTGGGCATATAAACCGAAACTCCTAAGGTTTTGCTTTACAACTGCCTGTAATCATCATAAGCCTTGCCAACCTTTTCTACAAGCATAAAAGACTTAACGGTCATATTTTGGAATAAACGGTCGTTTTTCCAGGAAAAAAGGAATGATTACAGGGAAATTTCTTGGAATCCCCGATTTTTATATGCTTTCTGGATCACGTACATCTGATAGGAATCCTTTAACTGCCTGGATTTCCTCCGGCTTACAGGAACCTCATCCCCATTTTCCATGTAGATATTCCCTTCAATTTTAGAGATGTTCTCCAGGTTCACCAGATAACTCCTATGGCACCTGAAAAAGAAGTTATGCTTCAGCATTTCCTCCAAGCAGCTCAGCCCTATATCACAAAACCGTTCTCCTTCCCTGTACACCATGCAGCTATATTTCTTCTCTGACACAAAGTAGAAAATATCTTTCAGCCGAACCACAAACTCTTTCTTAAACCCTCTAATCACAATAGACTGGCTCCCTGCCACATCTTCCACCATCCGATCCAGGTACCTTCCAAGCTCCGCTCTTCCCACAGGCTTTCTCAAAAATCCATAGACATTCCTCCCAAAAGCCTCTGGCATCTCTTCAATATGGTTTGAAAAAAACAGGATCTTAATGTCTTCCCCTTCCCTTTGCAGCATATTCTTCAGTTGGATCCCTGAAATCTCTCCCATTGCAATATCCAGCAGCAAAATATCTATTTCCTCTGTCCGCTCCAAAAACTCCTTCCCCGATCCAAATTCTGCCTGCCGATACTCCATGCCCTTTTCTGTAAAATACTCCTTCAGCAATCCCCCAACCATCTCCCTGCTGGCTTTCTCATCATCGCATATTCCTACTCTTATCATTTTTCGGTTCCCATTTTTATCGTTTGTATGCTTTTCTTTAGGTCGGTTGCCTTTTTAATTATATGCAAATCTCCTACCTTTGTCCATGTGTATTTCTCCGTTTTTTCCTTTCTTTATTCGGCAACGTGAACTATTTCTGGAAATGCCAGTTACTCTTCATGGCGCAAAACCTTGTAAAACTGCGCATTCCATAAGAACATGATTCAGGAGTGAAGGGCGGTTTTTGCGCAGCAAAACTTATATATCCCCCCGAAGGTAGTAGCTTTCTTCAGAAAACCAAGGGGTCAACTGTGCCATACCCAAATAGTTGGACAATAATCGAAATGATTGTGAAACTTCAAGATTTGATTGTGTTTTATAGATATTACTCCGCCACAGGGGATAAACCTTATTTCCCTGTATGCGGTTTTTGATATATAGAATCCTCAGCAATTTCCTCAATCGTCATTTTTCCTCTTTTCAGCATCCTAAGTGCGGTATTCCTCTTTATGTCTGCACTTTCATAATCGGCACATCATACTGAACCGTTCCGCCCGGTGTAACAATCACATATTTCATTTTATCCGGTGTTTTTTGGTAAGCAAGATACAAAACCGCAGTATTGGGAAATGTTACCGTCAGTGTTTCCTCTGTAACCTCGTCCTCACCGAGCACTATCTGCGCATCATACTCAAAAAGCCTTATGGTGATTCTTCCGTCTGGTAAGCTACTTTCACACTCAACATAGTATTCTTTGGTATCTTATTTCCTTCCTTTTTGTATCTTTATCATATCATTATTTTACCTCAAATTCAACAGCATTTCACACTGGTTTAACCCTCAATATGCCCATAGCATTCTCCATATTTTTCCTGCCTTTCTCCTTGATAGTTCCCCCCCGTTACCTGCTGCTAAAATCCCCTAAGTTACTGACATTGGCTGAGAATACTAACAAATGTTACAAATATCCTGCAAATTTTCAAATAATTTTAGTTACAATCCCACTATACTATGTTATAATGGAACTTATTTATAACTTGGCTATGCTTCCTACCAGGAAATAGCTCAATCACTGTATCCATGATAATATATGCATGAAAGAACACACACAGAACGGAGGAATTTATGAAGACAGAGAAAAACAGAAACTCATTTTCCGGCTCAATTGGTTTCGTACTTGCAGCGGCAGGAAGCGCTGTTGGATTGGGGAATATTTGGCGGTTCCCATACCTGGCGGCAAAGGACGGCGGAGGCCTCTTTTTGCTGGTCTACCTGATCCTGCTTCTTACCTTTGGGTTCACCCTGCTCACTACGGAAGTTGCCATCGGAAGGAAAACAAAGCAAAGCCCCCTGACAGCTTACAAAAAGCTCCAGGAAAAATGGGGGTTCCTGGGAGTCCTGGCATGTTTGGTGCCAATAATTATCCTGCCCTATTATTGTGTAATCGGCGGCTGGGTAATTAAGTACTTGGCAGCCTATCTTACAGGAAACGGCAGCAGCGCGGCAACAGACACCTATTTTACAGATTTCATTGGCGGCGTGGAACAGCCGTTGGCCTTTATGGCAATTTTTTTGTTTATTGTAGCATTTATCATCTTCCGTGGCGTAAACCACGGCATTGAGTCTTCTTCCAAGATACTGATGCCCCTGCTTCTTTTGCTGATCGTGGGCATTGCCTTTTTCTCATTGACGATCCAGCACACCGACAGCAACGGAATTACCCGCTCTGGGCTGGAAGGGTTCTGGATTTACATTATCCCTAATCTGGAAGGCCTTACATTACAGGGCTTCTTCACCATCCTTATGGATGCCATGGGGCAACTATTCTTCAGCCTCAGTGTTGCCATGGGCATTATGATCGCTTATGGCTCCTATGTGAAGGATGACGCAAACCTGGCAAAATCCATTAACCAAATCGAGTTTTTCGATACAGGCGTGGCATTCCTGGCTGGCATGATGATCATCCCTGCTGTTTACACCTTTATGGGGCGTGAAGGGATGGAAGCCTCTGGCCCCAGCCTGATGTTCGTATCGCTGCCAAAGGTATTTTCCTCCATGGGGCGTATTGGGAACCTGATCGGCGGGCTGTTCTTTGCCATGGTGCTGTTCGCAGCCCTGACCAGCGCTGTATCTGTCATGGAAGCCGTAGTATCCAGCCTGATGGATCAATTCCACATATCCCGTATAAAAGCCGCCTTCATAGAGACACTGATTGCCCTGGGCGGAGGGGGTCTGGTATGCCTGGGGTACAACAAGCTGTACTTTGACATTAGCCTTCCCAATGGAGCCCATGCGCAGATCCTGGATATTATGGATTATATCAGCAATAACTGCCTTATGCCGCTGGTGGCAATCGGAACCTGTATCCTGATCGGCTGGATCTTGAAGCCCAAAACCATCATTGACGAGGTGGAAAAAACTGGATGCAGATTCGGCAGAAAATCCCTCTATATTGTTATGATACGGTTTATTGCGCCTGTGCTCTTATTGATCCTGCTGTTAAAATCCGTGGGAATCTTAAGAAGCATCTAACGATAGGTACTATCCCAACCAAACAGAAAGGAGCGGTGCACAATATGGCGAAAACCATCAAAAGGCTATTGGCAGGGCTGCTGGCCATCCTCCTGCTCTTTGCCGCGCCAGCCTCATCCTTTGAGGCTGCGGCAGCCAGCATGCCTGGATTGAACGCCAAAATTACAGAGAAAAATATTTTAAAAATCCTGAACCGCTATGACACAGATGGCGCGTATATTTTAAAAAAGCGCATCCAGGCAGGGGACAATGTCCTGAGCTGGTTCACTGGCGGAAGAAGGATCATTGAAGGCATTGACACAGCCGTCCATGAAGAAACCCATGCTTACAGCTTCCAACGGGCTCACTGGAATGCCTACTTTGTGGGAAAAAAGAAAACGATCCATGTGCCTGTCACAACGGTCTACTACACAAAGAAAATGGCAAGCTCCATTCCCGCACGGCTTCGGACCTTCCGTTACAATACTTATGTGGCTAAGCCCACCGCCAACCTGGCCTCTAATATTGAAGGGGCTTATGGGCTGCTGAATGAATTTATGGCTTACCGCAGCGGAATGAACACCACCATCTCCCTTTACCCTTATTATGTAGCACAAAAAGCAGGTTGGGAATCCTGGCGGGTATTCCTGAATTCTTGTGAAAATGACAAGCTGGCCTATGCAGAATTTAAGTACTATATCCTTCATTACCTCTCTTATGCCAAAAAACATTATCCTAAGGTATACAAAGGGATCCTGAACAACAAAAAATTCTGCCAGGCTTACCGAACCTTAGAAAGCAGCTATGTAAAGCTGATCAATACCTATGAAAAGGATTTAAAAAAGATACAAAAGCTTATGAAAAAGCAAGGGCGCACCATGGAAATAACAGAAAGCACTATCTGGATCAGCACAGGCCCCTACAGCAAAACCGGCATGGGGCGCTATACTGCCGATTATAAAAAACTGCAGAAAGAAATAAAAAAAAGCGCCTATACGTCCATACACAAAAAAATAGTGGCAAAGGGAAAAGGCTAATGAGCCCAGGCTAATGTTTGTGCCAGGATAAGAGAGGCGAAGGTAGGATTAAGAAGTATCAGCCAGGTTTCAGATTGCCTGGCTGATACTAACACAGCTCACATTTCCACCATATTCTGCCAAAAGCGCTTTGGAAGGTTCTGGCTCTGCAGCTTAGGGTTCCTCCTTGCCTCTATGGCAATCGTTCCAAAGAAGCCCTTCCACAATTTCTGATATTCTTCCTCCTTCCTGGAAATACGGTTAGCCATACCTTCATCCAGATCCTGGGCGTCCGTAATGAAAAACCCTTTCCCCTTAGGGTGGAGGACGGCCTGCCTGTGCACAGCATCATATATCATAAAATTTTCTTCTGGCAGGCGGTCAGAAAAATGCTCCCCCAGAAAAGATAGCACCTGGTTCTTGGGATGGATCTGTGCAAAAAGAATGCCATTTTCCAATTCCCGAAAACGCAAAAACCCCAAAAGGTGATGGGCTTCGTTCCCCATACTGCGGGACAGGTGGAACGTCCGGCTGACACAGGGCTCCCCCAGACACTGCAGCACCTTGCTGCCATCCTGCATGGACAGCGCCAGCACAACCGTCTTATAAATGGCATCTGCCTTATCCATAGAATGTTTCCTGCAGTGGGAATCTTCCTGTGCCAAAGCCGCCTGGCATAACTCCCCATAAGTTTCCTCCCCTAACCTCTTTCGCAATGTGCGCGCTACTTTCCCACTCTTCTCAAAATCTGTCTGCACCCTGATATATTCACAAAACAGCATATAATTCTCTGGCTCATAAGCCATAAGGGCAATGTTTTCATGCCCGAGACGGCTTGCCCAGGCGTCGTAGACCCCTGTAAAAATCCCATCAATACTATCCTCACAGATAAAAATATACATAAAGGCTCCCTCCTTTTCTTCCTTCCTGCCTAACCTATACCTATGCTGTCCTGACACTCCCCATAGCGAAAGCCAGGGGTTTACGGGACATTTGATACCTCTATTGCAGCCCATCCTATTCCTCTTTCATGCTGCTATGCCTGCCGCATAACATATTCCCTTTACACAGCTATAATTTGCTGCCGCCGCGGAACAATCTCCTCCTCTGCTAATTGATAATCTGCACAGATTTCCTTATCAAAGAAACTGAGCTGCTGGTAGCCGCCCTCCCGAATATCCCTGGGAATCTGTGTCTTATCCCGCATAAGGTTCTCACAGATATAATCCTCATCCAGCTTCGTCCGGTACATCATCTTCCCAGAACAGGTAATAAAATACAGGGCACGCTTCAGCACTACGCCAATCTTCTTCAGATCGTCAAAGCCAAGGCGGTTTCTTCTCCGCGCCTTCACAATACGTTCCGCTGACTTATAGCCAATCCCAGGCACCCGCAGCAAGTCCTGATAACTGGCCGTATTGACCTCCACCGGAAAACACTCCAAATGACGCAAAGCCCAGTCACATTTTGGATCCAGGAAAATATTAAAATCCGGCCTTTCCTCTGACAACAGCTCTGACACCTCAAAATGATAATAGCGCAGCAGCCAGTCTGCCTGGTATAGCCGATGTTCCCGCAATAAAGGCGGACCCCCTGGAAGGGCTGGCAACATGGAATTGCCATTTACATTGACAAAGGCAGAGTAAAATACCCGTTTTAAATGAAACTTCTGGTAAAGCCCCTCCGCCACGCTCATAATCTGATAATCGTTCTCTGGCGTGGCTCCAATAATCATCTGGGTAGACTGGCCTGCCGGCACGAAGGATGGCGCCTTATGATAGGCAATCAATTCCTGCTTATTGTCTGTGATGCGGTTTTGGATCTGGCGCATAGGCTTTAGTATGGTGCTGCGTGACTTGCAGGGCGCAAGCTTATGCAGGCTATCCGCTGTCGGCAGTTCCAGATTAATGCTCATGCGGTCAGCCAAAAAACCTGCCTGTTCCACAAGCTCTGGGGATGCGCCTGGAATAGCCTTTACATGGATATAGCCGTGAAAGCGGCAGATATTGCGCAAACGGTAAAGTGTCTGGCAGATCAGATCCATGGTATAATTGGGGCTTTTGATAATTCCTGAACTTAGGAACAGGCCTTCGATATAGTTGCGGCGGTAAAATTCCATGGTAATGGCACAGATTTCCTCAGGGGTAAAGGACGCGCGGGGAACATCGGAATGGCAATTATTAAGGCAGTAGGCACAATTGAAAATGCATTCGTTTGTAAAAAGGATCTTTAGGAGGGAAATGCATCTGCCGTCTGCGGAAAAGGTGTGGCAAATGCCTGGGGCAAGGGCATTGCCCATGCCTTTACGGGCACCTTTGCGGGTGACTCCGCTGGAAGTGCAGGCAACGTCATATTTAGCGGCATCAGAGAGAATTGTCAGTTTATCGAATAAGTCTGTGGCTATTTGCAGGTTCATGGTTGTGTGTCCTTTCCATATTTGGTCATTATTCTATATAGAACTAATGTTTGTTTTTTATCATAACATATGCAAAATGGAAATGCAATAGTGAAATAGAATATTTGTTCGTTTTTTACAGGGTAATTGGTTAATATTATTTACTTGAAGTCCACCACAGAAATATGTCTGGATTCATTTCTGAGTTTTTTGGGTATCGTGCTGAAGATACCTCTACAATAGCATTTATGCAGAGAACTATAAGGTGCTTTCAACTATCGCACAAAAAGCCTTCAGAATGAAACTAAACCTCTATGCTGGCAAATTGGCAGTTGAACAAGCAAAAACTGAAAATGGCGTAGTTGCTGTCTTTGGACACGGATGGGCGGTGAACTTCCATTACCAAAACGCCAAGGAAGAGGTTCCTAATTATGTGGACTGGATTCTGGCTCGTTTGAGCCTGTGTATGTGCCCTTTTTTGCCCTTGTTGCCGCTACATAATATTTTTGTGGACTCTTTAACACGTTTCCCTTAAGTAAAATATCTTTAAAAGATCCATTCGGAAATATTATTACTCGCTCAAATGTCATCCCCTTGCATTCACCAAAATTATATGATAAGTATTCTCCTGTATCTGCCTTTTATCATTTTTCAACACCAGTTTACAACTTTGGGACATTTTTAAAGCCCGACAAAATATATCTTTCAATTATTTTGATCAGATGACACGAATTTTTTACAGTTTCCAGTTTTCCCACGAAACTGCTGAATACTATACTGGCTTGAATTTGCTGCCTGCAACCATCCTGCCTATCGGCTCATCCCTGCCAGTTTCTAATCCATCCTCCCATTACCTGGCCATAAAATCCCTTAAGTTACTGGCATTAGCCATGAACAGTAACGCCATATGCCCTGAAACCAGAAATTAAAAATAAAGAATAAGTAATAGCATAACAGGTCATTTCATATAATAGTACTATCTCTGAATGATTAGCCCGCCAGAGCATTACACTGCCTAGTATACCCCGCGCAAAACACCTTAATATTTGGCGCAGAAAGTTTAGAACTTCCAGCTTTTCGGAAACTGGAAGCGCAGCAGGGAAAATCTTCTGCATTCAGCGCCTAGCATCCAGACCGCAAAATCATTTCATATATCCAACTCACATTAATTCTTGCCCATGCCATTATTACTTAAAATAAATGGAGGAAAACATTTTGCTCAAAGAAAAAATTAAAACCTTATTCGCCATCTGCATACTAATCATAACAATCCCATATATCATTACGTTTTTCTTCCAAAGAAATGAGACAACCCCTGACAATGAAAGCCTGTGGGAAACAGGGCAGAATTTTTCTTCGGAAACTTCTGAAAAAAATTCATCCGAAACAGAGCTTCTTGAGAAAACAGCATCAGAAGAAGGTTCAGAAAACACTGCACCCCAAAAGGAAGAATCAGAAAACGATTCTTCTGCAAATGAAGAAGGATCCAAAAACGACCTGGCCAAAAGCCTGGAGACAGATGTAGACGGATACCTTGTGGGAGTTGTGGCAAAGCAAATTCCTTTGGATTATCATCTGGAAACCATAAAGGTTCAGGCTGTGATTGCAAGAACAGCTCTGGCCGCCGCTTTGGATACAGAAGACCAGGCGCTTCCTAATTCTATGTCCCAGGAAGAAATGATCACTTTATGGGGACAGGATGGCTTTGAAACAAATTACGCTATGCTGGAAGAGGCAATCCGGGATACCCAGGATGAAATACTTACTTATGATGGGGAGCCAATCATGGCGGCTTTCCATGCTGTCAGCGCTGGGAAAACCAGAAATGGGGAAGATGCGTCTATTGAAAATGTCCCTTACTTAACCAGCGTCGAGAGTGACCTGGACATTCCTTCCCCTGATTTTTTGAAAGTTGTTTTCTTGGAAAAAAAGGATTTTGTGGAAAAAATACAATCCATCTGCCCGGAACTTGAAGCAGAGCCAGAGAAAATCCTGGAGCTTTTCACAATAGAGGCCCGGGACGGCAGCGGCTATGTGACGCAGGCAAAAGTTGGGGAATTTCCATTATCCGGAGACAGCCTCCGTGAATGCCTTGGCTTAAATTCCGCCTGCTTTTACATAAAAGAGGTCGAAGGGAAGGTACGGATTGTAACCAAGGGGCTGGGCCATGGCCTTGGCCTTAGCCAATATGCCGCCAATGAAATGGCAAAAACAGGCATGGAGTACCAGGAAATCCTCCGCTATTTCTACCAAAATGTAGAATTTGGCAGCCTCTGACCACTGGCCTTCTGATGCCGCTGCCCCAACTGAAAACTTCTTTTTAAATCCTGTATAATTCCATTTATTTCGGTAAAACTATAAAGGAAAAATCAAACAGAAATGGAAGGTGACAGGATGAGAACTAAGAAAGCAACGGCATTTTTTAACCGAAAATCCTACATCATAGCCGCTGTCATCATGGTTGTGGCAGCTTTTGGCATGATCGGGCTTTATTACTCCCAACAGGACAAAAAGCAGGAAGAACAATTGGCAAAGGAACAAGAAGAGCTGGTGAAGCAGGCAAAGGCGGAAGACCAGGCGCGGGAAAATGCCTTAAAGGAAAAGGCAAAAGCGGCCGCCCAGGCAGCACAGGCAGCACAGGAGGAGCAGAAAAAAGCTGCTAAAAAAGAAAAGGAAAAAGAGAAAGAGAAGGAAGAGAAAAAGGAAGAAGAAACAGAAGCTGTATCTGGCATCATCGCCCCACAGGAAGATAATTTCCTGGATGAGCCTGAGGTAATCTCCAATACCATCAATGAGGCTCCCATACAAGAGCCGGAATTTCACTTTGACATGTTTAACCTGACCTGGCCTCTGCAGGGCAACGTAATCTTAAATTACAGCATGGACCAAACCGTATATTTCGCAACCCTGGACCAATACAAATACAATCCAGCCGTAATTATCCAGGCAGAAGTCAACAGCCCGGTAAATGCTGTGGCAGAAGGTATCGTAACATCCGTTGAGACAAATGAGGAGACCGGCACCACCATTACAGTCGATATGGGGGATGGTTACAGCGCACGTTATGGACAACTGAAGGAAATCCCCAAAAACCAGGGAGACTATGTGGAAAATGGGGAAATCTTGGGATATGTCAATGAGCCTACCAAATATTATTCTGTAGAAGGGGCAAACCTCTATTTCCAATTACTAAAGGATGGTGCGCCAGTGGATCCCATGGAATATTTTGAATAAGGCTTATTCCTCGGATGGGCTTCTATCTGTTATAAAATCAAGGGGCTGTGTGCCAAACAGCCTCTTTTTTATATGGAAAAATTTTTGTATTGAGCCTTTCTTTACAGAGCATTTTATGCTATAATTCTAAGCTAGGTTTTTTATCCATAAACTTCCCCTCAGAAGGCTGCAAGGTATCCCTCCCAGCCTCGCATAGTTTGTTACGCAGCAAGCTGCGGGGAATTCCCCCTCTTTTGATGGGGCTAACAAGGAATTCCCTTTGATGAAACAATCACCAAGAAACCATGGATTTCCTTTTTATATAACAATCACCAATCCTTTCTTCTATCATATTATAAAGTATTGGAAAACAAAACCCGCAGCGCTTTCTCTATACCTAAAATTTTATTTATAGCGTCACTGCTATACTGCTGCCACGCTTCAATTTTTCTGGCAGCCCTGAAAAAATACTTATCCTTCTGCGCTGCTTTGCATATAGGAGGCTGCCCTTGCAGTCTCTTTACATAAATCACTGGCACCCATATGAAAGGCACACGCATGAACACTGCCATCCCCCAAAAAAACATAACCTACATCCTCCAATGCAGCGATAGCACCTTCTACACTGGCTGGACAAACAACATAAAAAAACGCCTGCATGCCCACAACAATGGACAAGCAAGCAAATACACCCGCAGCCGCCGCCCCCTCACCCTGGTATACATAGAACCCCACGACACCAAGCAAGAGGCCATGCGCCGGGAAGCCCAGATCAAGAAACTCTCCCGCAAGGAAAAAGAGGCTTTAATACGAAACAGCCAAGATACAACCGCCCTTTATCTCTCCGCCCTTACAGCAGAATCTTCTTGACCTCCCTTTTACAGGATGAAAGACAGAAGCCAGAACTTTGTAAAATCCTACAGCAGAACCCTCCTGTTGACTTCTCACTTACAGCAATGGCATACGGGCCACAAAAAAATACATCATAATAAAATGGCACACGCTCCCTCCCATCACAAACAGATGGAAGATCTCATGGGATCCAAAATTCTTATGCCTGGAATTAAAGATCGGCAGCTTCAGCGCATAAATTACGCCTCCCACCGTATAAATGATCCCTCCTGCCAGCAGCCATCCAAACGCCTGCCGGGACAAGGAATTGATGATCTGCGTAAAAGCCAGCACACAAACCCATCCCATCGCAATATATAATATAGAAGAAAACCATTTGGGACAAGTAATCCAAAAAGCTTTCACCAAAATTCCCACCAGGGCAATCCCCCATACCAATGCCAAAAGCCCATATCCGATCCGCCCTCCCAACACGATCACGCAGACTGGCGTATACGTCCCAGCAATCAGCACAAAAATCATCATATGGTCTAGTTTCCGTAAAACCCGATTCGTCTTTTCAGACAAATCCAGCGCATGATAGCTGGCGCTGGCGCCGTATAGCAGGATCATGCTGACAATAAAGACAGACAGTGAAACCACATGCACCCGGTCGGGATTCATGGAGGCACGGATTAAAAGGGGCGTTGCCGCAAATAATGCCATCAGCATCCCAATAAAATGAGTGATGGAGCTTCCTGGATCCTTTAATTTGAATTTCATAAGATCATCTCCTTTTCTAAGCCTTGCATCCCAGGCATTCGCTATAGAACCTTTCCTGTGACCCAAAGCCTGATATTCAGTCTATTATAGTATACGTAAAGTATCTGAAAATATTATATATAGTATTGAATACTACTTATCAGTTGACTAAATACTACATCAAACTAAAGCAGAAGTCAATAGCAATCAGAAACTTTTTGAAATAATTTGACATTGTCCCTTATCTTTGGTATTATTAGGAACAGTCACGAAATAATTACCATTAATCGCAAGAAACACGTGAACCGTGTATTTTGAATAGCAGCAGACAAGACAACACACGAAAGGATCTATATGGAAACAGTAAAATTTGATGAATTAAATCTGCATCCGCAGATCTTACGGGGAATCCGGGAAATGGGCTTTGAGGAAACCACGCCCATCCAGAGCAAGGCAATCCCTGTAGTAATGGAAGGCTTAGACGTCATTGGGCAGGCACAGACCGGAACAGGCAAGACGGCCGCTTTCGGTATTCCCCTTTTGATGAAAGTAGACCCCAAGAACAAAAAGACACAAGCAATCGTACTCTGCCCTACCAGGGAGCTGGCCATCCAGGTAGCAGAAGAAATCCGCAGCCTTGCCAAGTATATGCATGGCATAAAGGTTCTGCCCGTTTATGGGGGGCAGGATATTGTGAAGCAAATCCGTTCTTTAAAGGGCGGCACCCAGATTATTATTGGAACCCCAGGACGTATCATGGATCATTTGAGAAGGAAGACCATCAAATGTGAATCTGTACACACCATCGTGCTGGATGAGGCTGACGAAATGCTGAACATGGGCTTTCGGGAGGACATCGAGACTGTACTGGAATATATTCCAGAGGAACGCCAGACTGTCTTATTCTCCGCCACCATGCCCAAGCCTATCCTGGAGATCACCAAGAAATACCAGAAGGATGCCACAACCATTAAGGTAGTAAAAAAAGAACTGACCGTGCCCAGCATTGAGCAGTACTACTATGATGTGAAGCGCAAGGATAAAGTAGAAGTCCTCAGCCGTTTGCTGGATGTCTATGCCCCAAGGCTGTCACTGGTATTCTGCAATACCAAGCGCATGGTGGATGAGCTTGTCCATGCCTTACAGGGGCGCGGCTACTTTGCAGAGGGCCTGCATGGGGACATGAAGCAGGTGCAGCGTGACCGGGTGATGAACAATTTCCGCAATGGCAGGACAGAAATCCTGGTGGCTACCGACGTGGCAGCCCGTGGCATTGATGTGGATGACGTGGAGGCCGTGTTTAATTTTGACCTTCCACAAGACGATGAATATTATGTGCACCGAATCGGAAGGACAGGCCGGGCTGGCAAAACTGGGCGTTCCTTTACCTTCGTTAAGGGCAAAGAAGTCTATAAATTAAAGGATATCCAGCGCTACTGCAAGACCAAGATCCTGGCGCAGAAAATCCCCAGCATAGAAGACGTGGAGCAAGTGAAGCTGGAAAAGATCATGGACCATATTGACACTGTAATTGAGGAAGAGGATCTGAGCGCAATGGTAGATATGATCGAAGCCCAGGTAAATGAGGCAGATTATACTACCATGGATATAGCAGCCGCTTTCCTGAAGCTGGCTCTTCGGGGGAATGAGGAAAATGCCGCCAATGGCTTTGAGAATTTTGAATTTGGCGACACAGGCGCAGAGGAAGGCATGGTACGCCTATTTATCAATATTGGAAAGAAACAGCATATCAAGCCTGGCGATATCTTAGGTGCCATTGCCGGAGAGTCCGGCATTCCCGGAAGGCTTGTAGGAGCCATTGACATGTACGACAAATACACATTTGTAGAAGTGCCCAGAGAATATGGGAAAGAAATCCTCCAAGCCATGACTAATTCCAAAATCAAAGGCAAAAGCATTAATATTGAGCCTGCAAATCAAAAATAAGACGTAAAATCTATGAGGCTGCCACTGGAAAGGAGGCAATGATTCCCCTTTCTCTGGCAGTTTTTTTGCAAAAAATATAGGTTCCATTATTCCTGAGCTGTGAAACAATGCCAGTAACTTAAGGGATTACAGAATCAGCCGAAGCCTTGTTACACAAGTCCACAAGCCTACAAATCCACAAGTCCACAAATCCATTGGCTCTCCCGGCAAAGGGACTGATTACCATTTTCCCGTTGCAGATACCTCTGCTACAATTCTCAGTAATCTAAGGATTTCAACTGCCAGATTTTTTGCGGCGCCAAGTCAGGTAAATTAAATGACATTGCCCCACGCCAACGCCATCCGTTTAAGCGGGAAATCTTTCTCCCAGCTTACAGGCATTGAAAACGTAATCAGGGAGGAGCCGGGGCATAGCCACCCCTGCCGCCAATCAATAAAATCCCTGACAATCGCTTACACACCACTTCCGCCAGTCATTCAAACCCATGACAATCGCTTACACACCACTATCTGCAGCCCCTCTTAAGTTACTGACATTGGCCATAAATAGTAACATGCCATGTGGATGATCCCCCGGCCAGTGCAAAACTTACACTGGTAAATCCTTTGTTATTATGGTATAATGTTGACAGAAATTTTTTAAATGATTCTTAATCACGCTCCCTAATTGCCGCAGAGCGGTTTTTGTGAATCTTTATAACGATTCCCTCCATGGAAGCAACAGCTCAGATTGAGCAAATTTGCATGCCTGCGGCATGGGTTTCTGAATAGTTATGAATATTCAAAGAAATGCGGCATCCCTCCAAGGGGCAAATAAAAATACCACGTCTGGCAATGGAGAATATTATTTATGAATGAACGCAAAATAGATCCAAACCTAATGGAATGCATAATAGCTCTTTTGAATATCCATGACACAGAACCTACAGCCGACCGCCATGGCACAGAGCCTCTCCCTATTTTAGATGCACGGAATATCCATATGGCATGCCAGGTAATACGGTTTATGGACGAAATGCCCGGAGGGTTTTTTATTTACCATGCGGATGGCAACGAGGAGATTATCTATGCCAACAAAGCGCTTCTGCGGATTTTTATGTGTGATACTTATGAGGAATTTCAGGAACTGACAAAAAACAGCTTCAAGGGCCTTGTTTATTCTGAAGACCTGGAGGCTGTAGAGATGAGCATTCTAGAACAGATTTCCCACAGCAAATATGATTTGGACTATGTGGAATACCGTATTGTGCGGAAGGATGGCTCTATCCGCTGGCTGGAGGACTATGGGCATTTTATCCACAGTGAGACGGTAGGCGATATTTTTTATGTATTTGTAGGGGACGCCACAGAAAAGAAAAAGCGACACCTATCAGAACATGCCCTCCTGCTGAAGGAAAATAACCTAAAGGAGGAACAGCTTAAGAAGCTGATTGCAGAATACAAAAAAGAACGCAATCAGATTAACCAGGAACACCTGCGGCGGCTGGAGGTTATTGAAGGCCTTAGCATCAACTACGAATCTATCCTCTATGCCGATCTGGATTCTGACGAGACCTTTCCCTACCGGCTGAGTTACCGCACCGCCCGCCAGTTTGACGAAATACAGCAGATCCGCAGCTTTACCTGGTATATTTCTGATTATATCAAGACCTGGGTCCATCCAGATGACTGCAGCCGGGTGTACCAGTACACTTCCCCTTCCTATATTAGGGAAAGGCTGTTAACGGAGAAAACATATTACATCAACTACCGTATTCTCAACCAACAAGAGATCCAGTATATACAGCTCCGCATTGTAAATGTAGGCAATAAAGACCATATTTCCCAGATTGTCATGGGATACAGAAGGGTGGATGGTGAAATCCAGCGGGAAATGGAGCAAAAGCAAATGTTGGAGGAGGCTTTAAACAGCGCCAAGCTGGCGATTGTTGCCAAGAATACATTCCTCTCCAATATGTCCCATGACATGCGCACCCCATTAAATGCCATTTTAGGGTATACGCTCCTAGCCAGAAAGCATATTTCTGACCAAAAATCCCTGTTGGACTATTTGGAGAAGATCCAGCTTTCCAGCGGCCAGCTCCTGGATCTGATTGACAAAGCCCTGGAGTTGTCCTGGATGGAATCCAATGACGTCCGCATTGTCGAATCCAAGACAAACCTGCGCAGCCTTATGCAGGATTTATACAGGGAAATGTTCCCTCAGGCCTTTGAGAAAAATATTTCCCTTTCCCTGGATTTTTCCCATACGAAGCATTGTGACATTTACTGTGATCCTGATAAGCTCAAGCAGATTCTGATACATCTGGTGAGCAATGCTATAAAATATACGAAGAACAACGGAACTGTGGATATCATTGTCACCGAACGGGAGAAATTTTCCAATAATTACGCCTCCTACCAGTTTTTGGTCAAGGACAATGGCATTGGGATCAGCCCTGATTTCCTGAAGCATATCTTTGATCCCTTTGAGCGCGAGAAAAACACTACCTTCAGCGGCATCCATGGCACCGGGCTGGGGCTCACCATTGCCAAGAACCTAACAGAAATGATGGGCGGGAATATCAAGGTAGAGAGCCGGCTGGGAGAAGGCAGTACCTTTTACTTTCTCCTTCGCTTCCAGCTCCAGGATGTCCAACTCCAGCCAGACAGCAATACGGCAAACACCATCGCCCAGCTGATGGAGTATAAGATCCTGCTGGTGGAGGATAATGAGATTAATATGGAGATCGAAACGGAAATACTGCAAGGGCTGGGCTTTGTGATAGAGACAGCTGAAAACGGCAAAATTGCTGTGGAAAAAATTAAAAACTCCGCCCCTGGGGAATATGGGCTGATCCTGATGGATATTCAAATGCCGATCATGGATGGGCGGGAAGCCACCCAGAAAATCCGCCAGCTGGATACGCCCGCCTTGGCGCACATCCCCATTATCGCCCTTTCAGCCAATGCTTTTGAAAGCGATAAGCGGATGTCCATAGAGAGCGGGATGGATGCCCATCTGACTAAGCCTATAGACGTACCCCTGTTATTGAAGACAATTACCAAGACACTGCAGACGCACAGAGTCTTATTTAATGACAATACTTAGCCTTCCAATAATGATGGCCCGCGAATTAATACAAAGCTCCAGCGTACTGCCAGATTGGGTTCCAACAGAAAATTATGCAGGATTTCGCAACCATTTATGGAAAGGGCACCGAAAAGATGGTATAATAATTTCAAATTTAACAAATTAAGGAGGATATCGAATGAGATTAGTAACACGTTCTGATTTTGACGGATTGGCATGCGGCGCGCTGCTCTTAGAGGCTGGCATTATTGACCATTGGAAATTTGCGCATCCAAAAGACCTGCAGGATGGCCTGGTAGAGATCAGCGAGGATGACTGCCTGGCAAACGTGCCTTATGTGGAAGGCTGCGGGCTTTGGTTTGACCACCATTCCAGCGAGCATGAGAGGCTGCAGCTTTCTGGAAAATACAAAGGAGAGAGCCGCATCGCACCTTCTTGCGCCAGGATCATTTATGAATATTATGGCGGCGCTGAGCGTTTTCCGCAATTTACAGAAATGATGGAAGCTGTGGACAAGGTTGACTCTGGAGACCTGACTATTGACGAGGTCATGAATCCCACTGGATGGATTTTGGTTGGCTTTCTGATGGATCCCAGGACGGGGCTTGGCAGATGGCGCCAATTCTCTATTTCTAATTATCAATTAATGGAAAAACTGCTAGAGGCATGCCGCGTATTGACCACAGAACAGATTCTGGATCTGCCAGATGTAAAGGAACGCATTGTAGTCTACAATGAGCAGACGGAAAAGTTTAAGGAAATGGTAGCAAAGCACACAAAGGTGCAGGGCAATGTAATTATTACGGATTTGCGGGGAATAGACCCCATCTATACCGGAAACCGCTTTATGATCTACAGCATGTATCCAGAGCAGAATATTTCCGCATGGATCGTCAGCGGGCGTGGCGGGCAGGGATGCTCTGCAGCTGTTGGATACAGCATCTTAAACCGTACCGCCACACTGGATGTAGGAAGCCTGATGTTAAAATACAACGGCGGAGGCCATAAAAAGGTAGGAACCTGCCAATTCAGCAACGAGACAATGGACACAGAACTGCCCAAAATGTTAGAAGAGCTCTGTGAGATGGCTGGTTAAGGCTGATTCCATGATATTAAATTATTGACCCATACATACCCTAAGCATCCAACTATATATCCAAAATCCTATATAGAAGAGGATGCCAGGACATAGACAGTTTAAATTACAGGGAGGGCATGGCTTGATACAAGCCATCCCTCCCTGTACACTTGCAGAAAAGAAGAATCTCCCATAGAATATCAGGTATTGGAAACACTGAATTCTATGGGAGATTTTTATTTGGGACTGGAGGAGGCATTAGTGGTATTAACCTACAGCTCCTTCCGTTCCCTGTCTTTTATCCGCTTATGGCATCCGTCCTGCCATGGCCTCCACTTATTTTGTGATCTTTACGGTCTTTGGCTGGCCCTTAGATGAGAAAATCTTCTGGTACTGTTTCAGCTTGGAAGCTGGTACCTTAATCTTTGCATGTTTATGGATACCTTTAAACGCATTTGCAAGCACCTTGGTAACCTTCGTGGATTTTACCACAATGCTCTTTAAGTTCTTATCACCATTGAATGCATCCCTGTTAATAATTTTTACATTGGCAGGAAGGGTGACTTTGGTCAATGCCTTACAATCCTGGAATGCACTTGCATTAATTCTTGTAATGTTTTTATGGATACTTACGCTCTCCAATTTCTGATAGCCCTTCAGCGCATTTTTGCCAATAATTGTCACCTTGAATGTCCTGTTTCCAATCTTTACGGAAGACGGAATGACAACCCTGGTCACATTCTTGTCCACTGTACCTGCATAAGCTGCCGTCTCATTGCCCTTGGATACGCTAGTCAGCCTGTATTTCACGCCATTTGCCGCGAATGTCTGTTTAATCTTCGGCAAAACAGTCTTGAACTGGAAGGTTGCAGAAGCATCTTTGTATCGGCCATCGCCAGCCTTCACTGCTTTTACTTTAACTGTTCCAATGCCGGTTGCCAGCACCTTGCCTGTCCTGGCATTGATTGTTGCATAATTTTTCCCGGATTCAATGGACCAGGTAATGTCCCCAGTACCGCTTCCTCCTGTTACCCTTAAGGTTGAGGATTTGCTGTATGTCAGGGAAGAAATGCCGGAAATAGACAGCTCCTGCTGTTCTTGTCTTTCACCCTTAAGAACAGTTACTTTACAGGTTTCTGTCAGCCCATTCACTGTCCTGGCTGTAATAGTTGCCTGCCCTGCGCCAATGGCTGTTACTTTTCCGCTGGCGTTGACAACAGCAACATCCGGATTGTTCGTAGACCAGGCTACGCTGCGGTTCTCTGCAGTTTCTGGCACTACGGTCGCTGCCAATGTGTCTGTCCCATTCACTTCCAGTGTCAGGGTGTCTTTGTTCAGGCTGATTCCTGTAGGCTCATTCTTGGATGGATCTACCACACTGCCTGCTTCACTTACCGTCACGCGGCAGGTTGCTGTCAGCCCATTCACTGTCTTAGCTGTAATAGTTGCAACGCCCTTGGAAATAGCCGTTACACTTCCGCCTGTTACTGTTGCCACATCTGTATTGTTGGAAGACCAGGTTACGGCTCTATTCTCTGCTGTTGCAGGATCAACCGTTGCTGTTATGGCCTTTGTTTCATTAACCTTCAGTTCAAGAGTTTCATTGTCCAATGTAATGCTGGTTGGCTCATTCTTAACCGGGACATCTGGATCCGCTGGCTTGTTTACAGTTACTTTACAGGTTGCAGTCACGCCGTCTGGTGTTTCCGCTTTGATCGTTGCAACACCCTTGGCAATAGCTGTAACTTTGCCATTGGCAGTGACTGTCGCCACATTCCGGTTGTTGCTTGACCAGGTGACCGTCTTGTTTTCTTCATTAGTGGAAGTAACCGTTGCTGTTATAGTCTTAGACTCATTCACATCCAATGTGATTTCCTCATCGCTTAATTGGATGGTTGTTCTGTCAGTTACTGGCGGCTTCTCTTCTCCTGTTACCTGGACAAGAACACATGCCATAACCCTATTATCTGCTGTTGTATGTGCCTTAATATATGCATAGCCTTCAGAAACAGCCGTAATCTCTCCATTTTCTACGGTAGCGACAGACTCGTTAAAACTGGTCCATACAACTTCTTTGTCTTCTGCCAATGTTGGCTCTGGTGAAAGGGTTGGGGTTACTGTTATCTTCTCCCCTTCTGTCATTTTCACTCTGGTTTGGTCTAATTCTATCTTCTCTGCTTTTATTACTTCTGAAACCACTACATAGTTTATAGAATACTGCTTGTCTTTCGAAGTAGCAGTAATATAACTTACCCCTGGCTCAGACGGCGTATACTTGGCAACTTGATGGGTATCCCCATAATTATCTGTCTGGTCTACCAGTTCCAGATTCCCGTTTCCTTCTGTTACTGCCCAGTCAAAGGGGCCATATAAGCTATCCGGCTTTGTGTAAGTCTCGCCGGACATTTGGCCTGCCGGATTTCCCTCGCTCACGATGCCCTCTGCTACAATCTTCATTTTATTTGCGCTGCCATAAGGCGTATATGGAACGTCAATCACTCCAGTGGCAGGATCGTAGGAATACCTTGCACCATAACCATCTTTTGGTATTTCTACCTCATGGTCAGGATAAACAGTATACATCTTAATATCTTCTGGCAATGCGTAGCCTTCTTCGTTCACCAACCTTGCAGAATAAGTGCTGGCACCGTCCTTATAGAAGTCTGGCCCATCCAATTTCAGGCCTGTCAGCTCTGTAATCACATCACAAGTAGAATGCTGGTTCGCCTGACGATACTTCGCATCTAAAGTTGCAGTCTGCCCCTGTGAGATGTAAACACTCTGGCCGCTATAGTTAGAAGCGGATACAAGGTCATCCTGATAATAATCTGTATAGATATCCTGCCAGCCAATCCTCATGGAACGGGATACCCCATTCAAGGTAACAGTCAAGGTACCTTCCCCTGCCGGGATCGGGGTATCTGATTGACGTACATACAGATACAAGGAGCCAGAACGCGCATCACCCGTTTCCTTATCAACACGGATCAGGCCTTCTACGTAGTCCTGCGCATAGTCATCATCTTCTTCAACAACCCAACGGTTTTCCTCAATCACAACATCTGCCGGCTCAAGGTCTGTAATCTTTACAACACACTCTCCGTCTGGTTTTAACCCGGTAAATTTGTCCATGGAAAGCTTAAAGTCTATCACCTCTGTATTATAATCCTCTACCACTACAACGCAGATGCCAGAAGATGTTCCGTTCGAAACAGTGATGATTGCCTGGCCAGGCGCAACGCCCTTTACCACTCCATATTCATCAACTGTGGCAACCTCTGGGTTACTGGAGACACGCGTTACCTCTGACACGCCAAAACTGTTATCATTTACACTAAGCTCAAACTCACTGCCTGGATGCAGCCTTGCAGAAGTCTGGGAAAGCACAATCCCTTCACTGGTGTCTACATGGATTGCATAGCTGCGGTCATTTGCCCCATAGTCACCGCAGGATAATACAATGCTGCCATTCCACTTATAATCATAGTACGCATCATCATAGGACGGTTTGCGGACATACTCTGTTACATCTGCAATAAACGTCCTTTCTTTTGCAGCCGCATCATAAATATCTTCTAAATAGAATGGGTTTACACGGTCAACACTGGATTCTATGTAATCCGGATCTCCATATCCCTCTTTGTAAGTACGCGTCACATAAGGCGCAACTTCTATAGATGCCAGGGATCCATCTTCGTCATAAACTTTGCCAACCATGTAAGTGCGGCCATATTTCTCAAAGAAGGTAACTGCATTGTTCTCCAACTTCGGCGCAACCGTATCCACAACGATTGGGAAAGAGATCACATCGCCTGTCATATCCATTGGATGGTTGTTAAAGGTAGGCACAATCTCGCCATTCATAACTGCGTCAAAGTTTGTGACGTTGCGCCCTTCGCTGTCAACAAAAATTTCCTCGCCATAATCCCCTTCGCCATAAGCGGTAATCGTATAAGTACATTTTGTGCCGCTAGGCAATACATTCCCATCTAAGTCTGTGCCATCCCAAACCGGATAAGTGCCATATAAGGAGAATGGCAGCGCAAAGCCATAAGAGGCCTGGTACATTGTCTTGAAGGAATAGGACGCCCAATCCTTAAAGTATACTTCCCCTGTATCCTGATCCTTTACATCCACAACCACAACGCGGGCATTCCGAAGCTGGTACAAAATAATGTCATTAATGTATTCAAAGAATATGTCTCCATTCGGAGAAATTGTAATGTTTTCTTTATGGTACGTTGTCTGGTCGCCTTCTTCACTCCGGAACAGGTTCTGCCCAAGGTCAAAATAGCTAACGCTGTCCACGGTAACCCCGAGTAAATTGGTGCCCCAGGCAGATTCATTATTATAAACACTCTCTCCATCTGCTGCCTCATCGAACCAGTTAGATCTGTCAAAGATCGGCGCTGCTGTCCAGTCACCATAGAAAGCCAGCAGCGGCAATCCAATCTGTGGATTCTCGCCTGCTTCATCCGTCAGGATCACAAAACCCTCTACATAAACCCCATTTGTAAACATATTGTTTAACTGGCTCTTCTGTGATTCTGTCAGGGATACAGATTTTTGCACTGTCTGTTTCCCTTTTGCAGGAACGGTAATTTCCCCAAGCTCTGTTTCAGAAATCACAACATCATGGGGAGACCATACTGTTTTATTGCCCCAAGTTGTTTCCGCAGTCTGTGTATCTGGGCGCATCAATACCACCTTCGCCTGGTATTTCAGCTCTTTATCAGAAATATTGTTCACTTGGAAGCTAAAATCATACTTACCTGTCTTGTTCAGGTCGTCTAACAGCTCCAGCTTTCCTACATGCTTCCCTTCTACCGTAATGTAGGCGGGAGTGGAAATAGCTGCCGCTGCATTTACAAGGCCTGCGCCCTGCTGACGGGGAGAATAATAAGCATTTCCATCCTTTTGCGGGACAGCCGTGCTCACCAGAAGCTGGCTGATCAGGTCACTCATCCCAGAAGAAGAAACCTTAAAAACATCACGGCTGTTTACAATATACTGACGGATCAATGCAGCAATACCTGTCATATGCGGAGCCGCCATCGAAGTACCGCTCATCATTGCATAGCCGCCGACATAACCTTCATCACTTGCATTCCGATCCACGACGGTAGACCAGATATCCCCGCCAGGGGCAGTAATTTCCGGCTTCAGCTCCAGGCCAGGCCCAGGACCCCAGGATGAGAAGGAAGACATCTCTCCATAAGTCTCCTTATCTACAGTCTGGTCTTCTGTTGACACTTGAATGTTCACCTGATATCCATTATCTAAAGCCGCTGCAATCTCTGCACCGTCTTTTCCATTGATAAAAGCAGAGGTAATCGATGTGCCCTCCGCACTCATATTTATTAATTCTGTGCCATTTGGATCCTCGTCATAAATTATAACGCCCAATACCCCATACCTTTGGTTCTGTGAATTTACGCCTGTAAAGCTTGTGGAATTATTGATCTTATCCACGAAGGAAATGCCGCCGCCTCGCTTTACCAGGGCAATACCTGTTTTCCCGCCGTTCCATCCATTATTAAACCCAACTTTTGCATAGTCCTCATAGCTTCCATAACCATCAACCTTATAGATTGGGTATTCCTTATCTGAGAAGCCATACTTCATAGCAACGGAATATGGATCGGTAAACGCTACCTTGTGCTCGATGCCGTCTTTATCCTCCCATGTGAAATAAGACTGTACCGTGATAGCGTTGTCAATAGACGCAACGCTCAGGTTGCTGTCATACATTGCCGGAGATGACATTACAGAAGTATCCGGGTCTGTAATCAGGTTCTCTCCGCCATACTTGTTGCCGCTGGAAGAATAATCGCTGTTTCCAGCAGAGGTCATCATAACAATCCCAGCTTCCTCAATACGTGCAAACACATCGTTCTGCATGGTATCATCCACTGCGTATCCAGCGTCAGAGCCAAGGCTCAAATTAATCATGTCTGCTCCCAGCTTCAGGGAATCTTCCACTGCATTGATCAGGCTGCTCTCTTCTGCGCCGCCATCCTCGTCTGGGAAGACTTTCATAAACAGGATCTGCGCATCAGGAGCCACGCCAGAGAATTTAATCTCTCCATCCTCTCCCTCTGCATACCCGGCAACGGTTCCTGCCACATGGGTACCGTGGTCGCTGTCACCCGGATAAATATGTACATCGCCGTCTGCATAATCGCAGCCATATGGAACCTTGCGGTTCTTGTAAAGGGCATTGTTATCCCATTCAATCTTATTGCCATTCTGCCCTGTATTGGAGGCAAGCTGGTTCCCTGCCAGGAATTTTTCCAGGGAATCGTCCGTATAACGGAGGTTCCAATCCACATTCCCATCATCGTCAGCGCTCATAAAGGAATTGTCTGAAAATGCCTCATGGGCACGCCCGACTCTTCCCACCAAATTCGGATCGCTTGTCCTGTAAGGCTTCAAATCCAGTCCGCTGTCTAAGATGGCTACCAGCATTCCTTTTCCCGTATAGCCTTCTCCCCAGGCTTCCTGAACGCCTACCATATCATAACTGTAAGAATAATTGGCTTTCCCATCCACCACATTGGAATTCTCTACTGGCTCTGGGCGGTCATAAACGTGCTGTACATAAGCGCGTTTTACATTGTCCAATTCTTGTATCTGTTTTAATTTCCCATAAGGGATACGGATCGCCATAGCGTTGGCAGCAGCCGTCCACTGGGCAACTACTTCAACTTCTTCTGTATTTGCCTTAGCCTTTGCCCCCTCTTCCGGCTGGGCTGCAATTTCATTGATTTTAGAAATTACATCTTCCTGCTCCTCTAAAATCTCTTCTGAAGCAGACTTCGCATCTTCTGAAGTGAGGAACTCTGATACCGCCTCACCAGGTGTTTCTTCTCCGTCTGTCTCTGCGGCATAAGTGCTTGTCCCATAGTTATCCATAAGCGGAGCCTGTTCCAGCTCTACAATCGCGGTTACTACCTCATCCTCCTGGTACAGAGGCTCCAGTTCCTGCTCTTTTGCCTGAGACTTAATGTCATCCAGGCGTTCTTCATTTTCCACTTCTACAGCATCTGCAGAAATGCCTTCTTCGTCCTTCAGCGCTTCTAAAAGTTCTTCGTCGCTTAAGGTTTCCTGAACTTCCTCTGCCTCTTTGGCAGGCTTTGCAAGAACCGTCGTTGGCAGGCTCGTCAAGGTCATTGCAAATGCCAAGAGAAGCGCACAACATTGTTTCTTTTTCATAGACTTCTTCATCCTTTCCATATTTTTTTCACATCCCGACTTTTTTAGTAAAAGCACTTAAAGTATATAAAATTACCAAGTTAAGTTTAGACGATTCATACATCAAAGTCAATATAAAGTTAACATTTAATTTTGCATTTTGACTGGTTTTTTACTGAATAATTTCCGTTTTTTAATAAATATACTAAAACTCAGGTAAAACATGAATATTTATTCATTCGCACGCGTATCTTCAATATTTCCCTGTCTGTGCGCCCCACTCCCCCAACTGGCTTCTATGGATATCAACCCCATCATTATAGATGCAGAGGCTTTTCCCTGCTGCGGTTCTGATATTCGAAAAACCGCAGCAACAGGGAAAAGCCTCTGCATCCATCTGGTATTGGAAATGGAAAAACTGCCTGGATATTCCTAAAAGATTTCCTGCTTCCATGTAACCAGCTCCCACTCATATTTTAACAGCTTGCCTGTCCTGGCATGGAATTCCATTTCATATGCTTTGCCGCCTTTTTGCATTTTCACCTTGTATACCTCTACGCCATCCTCGCGTTTTTTGGCGATACTGTTGATTCTCCCATTAGAAACCTGTTTCTTCGCCAACTTTTTACACTTACTCATGCTGATGATTTTTCCTGTCCCCCGTTTCACATACCAGGAGTCAAATTCCCAGCCATATTCCATTAGCTTGCCATTTGAGGCACGGTAGACCAGGTCATATTCCTTTTTCCCCTTCCGCAGCTGCACCTCATAGACAAGGACGCCATTTTCCCGGTCTTTCTCAATTTCCAGAACCCTGGCTCCCGCCACCTTTTTCTTCGCCAGCTTTTCCACCTGGCGTACCGTTGACAGCCTTTTGGCAAACACGGTATTGGAAAAGCAAAAAACATTCGTAAATGCAAAACACGCTATTAAAATAACTGCCATCCATATATTGTTTTTTTTCATTCTTTTTTTCATCCTTTTTCCTCCCTGTCCTATCTCCTTAATCATCCCGCTCCGACTCAAATTTCAGGACTTCGCCCGATGCGGCGCTTATTTCATATTCGTATTCTATACTGTCTTTGTAAAATTTAATTTCATAAACTGCCTGGCCATCTTCCTCCTCCAGCTTTACTTTTGAAAATGTAATATCCGAAACAGAAAATCCTGCATGGCTGGCAGCAATGGATTTTGCCTGCTCTACCCCTGTATTGGCATTTTCGCCCCCCTCAGGAACCTTACCGCTCTTGTTTTCAAAAATCTCTTTGTCCCTACTGCGTATTTCACCTGTAGAGGCGTCCACTTCATATTCATATTCATGTGACGAAGTATAATACTTAACCTCATATATGGCAATGTGGCTATCCCTGTCCAGTTCTGTTTTTGTAAAAACAGCCTCTGCCTGGGATACCCCCGCATCCGACAAAGCAAGTTCTTTTGCCTTCTCTAAGCTGATCAGATCCGTGCCTTGAGAAGCCTGGCTCTGCTGGCTCCCTTCCTTCTCCTGCGCATCCGCCCCTGCATCCTGCGAAGCCTGGCCCTGCTGGCTCCCTTCCTTCTCCTGCGCATCCGCCTCTGCATCCTGCGAAGCCTGGCTCTGCTGGCTCCCTTCCTTCTCCTGCGCATCCGCCTCTGCATCCTGCGAAGCCTGGCTCTGCTGGCTCCTGTGCTCTGCTACAAGATCCATCCTTTTCTTCACCACAGTTCCATCTGTTGCTTTGATCCAATATTCATATTCTGTACCTTCTGCCATAAACGTGACTTCATACACAAATTGCCCCTGCTCATATTCTATTTCTGTATGGACATTCTGGGCAGACAAAGGATCAATCCCCAAATCTGCAAATGCTAAATTCTCCGCTTTTTCCTCCCCTATAGCAGTCTCTACCGCAACCGTTTTAGTTGCAAAAGCTACCGCTCCCAAAATCACCAGAAATGCCGCCAGGCAAACTCCAATCACAGCTACTCTTTTGGGAATCCCTAAAAATCCCTTTCTTTTTTCCAAAATAACCTCCTTTCCTGCACACTCCCAAACGCATTTTCATTTCTTTGCATCAAGCTATTTAGAGAATGTTGCTTTTATGCTTTTATTATACATGGTAAACATTAAAATATTATTAGAAACTCCTATCAAACATTTATCCTAAAAATTTAATTGGAAATTTTACAAGGAACCTGCTGCCTTTCCCCAACTCACTTTCCACTTCAACCCTGCCGCCATGGAACCGCACAATCTCTTGCACCATAGACAGCCCAAGCCCTGTGCCAATCCCGGAACGGGAATTATCCGCCTGGTAAAACCGCCGAAAAACCTTCCCTTGCTCCTCTGGTGCAATCCCAATCCCATCATCCGCAACTGACAGCTCGATCCACTTCCCAATGCCGCCTGGAACAAGCCGCTTCTCTGCACTCCCTTCTCCTGCATCTTCTTTTCTGCCTGTCTTTGCTACCCTTCTTTCATTCCTGATGATTGGAAAAGCCGTAGTGTCCTTTGCAGCTACGCCGCTTCCCCCTTTGCCATATTCCAGCCTGACCACAATATGCCCATTTTCCCTTCCATACCGATAGGCATTGGTCACCAGGTTTACTAACATTCTGGATAAAAGCTGGCGGTTTCCGTAACATACAACATCCCTTTCTGTTTCACAATGCAATGTTATGCCCTTTTCCCGAAGCAGCGCCAAATCATAGCACACCGACTGCACCAGCCCTGCCAGATCCAACTCTTCCTGGACATATCTGTCCGCCCTTTGCTCCAAACGGGTAAAATCCAGCATATCACAGATCATCCTTGACATTTTCCTGCCCTGCCGCTGGATCGTCCGCAATGCCTTTTCGTATTCCTCTATGCTCCTGGGCTCTTCCAGGGAAAATTCACACTGGGCTGTAATTACAGATACCGGTGTGCGAAGCTCATGGGAAGCATCCGAGGAAAATTGCCGCTCTGCCTCGAAGGCTTCCTCCAGCCGCTGGAACATCCCATTAAAGCTGTCTGCCAGCTGGTGCAGCTCATCCGTGCCTTCCCCCAGGTCAATCCGCTCCTTCAAGTCACTGCCTGTCCCAATCTTAGCTGCTGAGGCGGAAATTGCCTGAATGGGCCGCAGCATCCTTCTGGCCAGCAGATAGCCGCCTATGGCAGACACCAGCACTAAAAATGGCAGCAACAGCAAAGATACCCGGATCAGAACTGACATATGCGCCCTTCCCTGCTTTTCTGACACAATGCCCCTGAGCCACAGCCCTTCCAGCCCTTCTGAGTCCAATTTACGGTCAAAGACATAATACAGAATACCCTGCACCATAACCTGCTGTACCTGGGAGTCCACAAAATCCAGTCCTGCCGTTTCCTTTGCAACCGGATTTTCCCCATACAGTAAAGCCATATCTGCATGGCAAAGGGATGTGTAGACTTCATTAACCTGATCCAGAAAATCATCATCAATCTCCAGATACCCGTTTTGGTACTCACAAAAATAATCCGTCTCATGGTACAAGTCAAAGCCGTCAAGATCCGTATAAAACTCAACCTCATCCACATTATTCTCAACTGTTTCAATCAAATTGTCGCGTATGGTCTTCTGCCATACCTGGTTGTCAACAAAAAAAACAATAAAATAGGCAACACATGCCACAAGCATCAATGCTGCCGTAAACCAGAAAGTAATCTTAAACCGTATGGATAAACGCTTCATATTCCATCTGCCTCTCGCAGCACATATCCCTTCCCCCGAACTGTGTGGATCAATTTTTTACCATGCCCGCCATCCACCTTCTTCCGCAAATAGCTGATATAAACATCCACCACATTCGTGCCGCCCTCATAGTCAAAATTCCAAATATGGTTTTCTATTTTTTCCCTTGACAGCACAACCCCCTGGTTGTGCATCAGATATTCCAAAAGGGAAAATTCCTTCGCAGACAAAGAAATTTCTACCCCTCCCCGTTTGACAACGTGAGAAGCGCAGTCCAGGGTCAGGTCTGCCACAGACAGCACATTACTCACAAGCCCAAAAGAAGCCCGCATCATTGCACGCAGGCGGGCGGACAGCTCCTCCAGGGAAAAAGGCTTCACCAAATAGTCATTGGCGCCGCTGTCTAAGCCCTTTACCCGGTCAGCAACCGTATCCCTGGCTGTCAAAAACAGCACAGGCGTCACCTTCCCTGCTGCCCGCAAAGAACGCAGCACCTCATATCCGTCTGCCTTTGGCATCATAATGTCCAGGATAATGCCATCATAATCCGTATACGACAAAATATCCATCGCCTCCCCGCCATCCAGGCAGCTATCTACACTGTAGCCGTCAGAAAGCAGTTTCTGCGTAATAATATAATTCAGATCTTCCTCATCCTCTGCCAGCAAAATCCTCATAATCCTTCACCTCTTTATTCTCCAAACGTCCTAAAACAGCTCCAAAACTTACAATATATATCGTCTTCCCCAAAATAATTATTATGCGGAATGCCCCCATTTTATTTTTCCAACATAAGACAGCCGCCCTTTAGAACGATACCAAAATTTTTGTCTAAATCAAGAACAGATCGCTTTTATTTCCCCATTCTGCTATAATGAAGAAACAGCCCCGCCTCGCTTTGCCCGGTAAAACTCTGGCCGCAGAACTGCGGAATATGATACCCATGAAAGACAAAAGGAACAATCAATTGAGAAAGGAAGAAAATAAGATTATGAATCAATCACAGATCACCTGCTGGTGCCATGAGATTATCCGTTCACAGGCTCCAACAGGCGGATTTTATATTGACGCAACTATGGGAAACGGAAATGATACAGCTTTCCTCTGCAGCATGGCAGGAACAAAAGGAACCGTCCTTGCATTTGATATCCAAAAACGTGCCCTGGATGCCACAACAGAATTATTGGAGAAAAAAGGATACGCTGGAAGAGCCCGTCTAATCCAAGATGGGCATGAGCATCTGGATCAATATGTGGCAGATTCCTCTGCAGATGTGATCTGTTTTAATTTTGGGTACCTTCCAGGCGGCGACCACAGTATTGCCACATCTCCCCAAACCAGCCTTATTGCCCTTTCTAAAGGCCTTGCCGCTTTAAAAAGCGGCGGGATGATGAGCCTGTGCATATACAGCGGCGGTGACACCGGATTTGAGGAAAAGGAGCTCTTGCTCACATACTTAAAAAAGCTTTCACCTAAGGAATTTACCATTATTGAAAACCGATACCTGAATAGAGGGAATCATCCGCCAATCCCCGTGTTTCTTTTCAAGAAATAGCTGCCAAGCCGCGCTGTTGGCAAGCACTTCTAACAGGGGTTTATTTTGGTTGCTAATCACCAACCCCCACTTCAAGTGGGGGGTTGAAAAACGCCCCCAAGGGCTCTGTTACTGCTCGCCTGAAAGGCGGGTGTCGCAAGCATAGATTACTTGCTGCCGCTAAAAAGCGCCTTCCCTGCTTTCTTCCCTCTGGGACTCTTCTGACTGTTCCCTAATATAATTCTTTATGGCATCCTCTGTCACATTCCCTACTGTTGACACATAATAACCCCTTGCCCAGAATGACTTATTCCATTTACTCTGCTGCTCTGGATGCCTGTCATGGATCATTAGCGTACTCTTCCCTTTTAGGTATCCCATAAAAACGCAAACACTGATTTTGGGTGGAATACTCACACACATATGTACATGGTCGGCACACACTGCACCTTCTATAATCTCTACCCCTTTGTACTTGCAAAGTGTAATTAATATCTCCCGTACATCACGCTTCAACTGGCCAAATAATTTTTTCTTCCGATATTTTGGTATAAATACAATATGGTACTGGCATTTCCATCTCGTATGTGATAAACTTTTACTGTCTATTTGGACCGCCTCCTATTCTTGAGATTGGCTTGCGACACCTTTCTCATATTAACATAGGAGGCTTTTAAATGCCATCCTTTCCGCTACAGCTTACTCTATTCTCCCCAGCATAGCTGGGGGATTGGTGACTTCATTCATGGTTCAGGAAAGCGCAGGGTTCCATACACAAACATCTTTTTCATCAGTGCGTCGCACCGCCCATCATTTTAATATCCTCAGCCGTATCTACAATTGCCTCGATAGCAGCCTCAATCGCCTTCACCATCAGATCTTGTGACATAGATGGCATATTCTTTTTATCCATTACCTGCTGCGGTAAATATGGAATGTGAATAAATCCGCTTCGTTTTCCCTGATATTTCCTAGCAATCAGATGACAAACGCCATAAGTCACATGATTGCATACAAAAGTACCAGCTGTATTAGAAACAGAAGCCGGAATATTTCTGCTCTGAATCCGCTGTACCATAGCCTTAATTGGCACCGTTACAAAATAGGCATCCGGCCCATCCTGATAAATCGGTTCATCAATAATCTGATTTCCATCATTGTCCGGAATATGGCAGTCGTCTACATTGATTCCGACACGCTCAACGGTAATATCCGGCCTTCCACCAGCCTGTCCGATAGACAGCACCACATCTGGATCATATTTTGCAATCGCTTCATCAATCACACAAAGAGATTTATGACAAACTGTAGGAATCTCTAACTTGATAATTTCTGCACCTGCAATGATATCAGGCAATCTTTTAACCGTTTCAATTGCAGGATTAATCGGCTCCCCTCCAAACGGATCAAATCCAGTAACTAATAGTTTCATCCTCTACTCCTTTCCCTATTTCACCCTGGCCTTTTTCTTCACAGTCACTTTGCAGATTTCCTCCTATATCACCTGAAAGTTTTTCCACCTGCCGGATTTTAACCGTCCGTAGTAAAGCACGGCGCGGATCAGCCAGTCAAGGCACATGGCTATGGCAATCCCCATCACGCCCATATGCAAAACAACGCCAAACAAATAGGAAAAAAGAAACCGTATGCCTATGGTCGAGGAAACCGCAACAACCATTGTAAACTTCACGTCGCCAGTTGCGCGGAGCCCATTCCCAAGCGCCCCGGAACAAGGGAACAGCACCGCATTCAAAACATTATGGATAACGACAAGCCAGATTACCAGTTCCGCCGTCTGGGATTCCAACGCATACAGCCGGAGGAACACCGGCGTCAGTGCTAAGACCATGGCATTCCAGACAGTGGACAGCAGAATCGTAAGCCGCATCATTTTGCAGAAGTAATATTCCGCAGCCGGGATATCTCCGGCTCCCATACACTGGCCGATTACCGTGATGAATACGGTTCCCATAACCGTCCCGCACATAGCCGCCAATGACCAGATGCTCTGCGCCACGCCGTTTGCCGCAATCTGGTAAGTGCCAAACAACGCCACGATACTGCTGAGCGCGGCTTTTACAAGCTGGAAACTACCGCTTTCCACGCCATTTGGAATGGCTATACCCAGGATCCGCCTTAGCAGCTTTCTGTTCCACTGAAAAATCCATCCGGCATGGTAACGGACACCATGCTTTTTTCCAAAGCAGAACCATGTGATAACTATGGCGGAAAACAGCCTGGATATAAGGGACGGATATGCCACGCCCGCTACCCCTGCATGGAGCCAGAACACGCCGATAACATTCCCTAAAACGTTGAGGATATTTGCCACGACAGAGATATACATGGTCACCCTTGTTTTTCCCACACTGCGGCAGAGAGCCGCGCCAGCATTATATACGGCCAATGCCGGATAAGAATATGCCGAAATGCGCAGATAGGCCATGCAGGCCTCCATGACGCCATCTTCCACTTTCCCAAACAAAAAACGCAGCAGCGGGCGGTTAAAAAGCAGGATTGCAGCCATAAACATAATGGAACATACCGCTGAAAACATCAGCAGCTGGCTGGAGGACTCGCCCGCCTGCGCCTCATCCTTCCTGCCGATATACCGGCTGATTACGACAGCGCCCCCAGCGGCCAGGGCTGTAAACAAAAAAATAAATACCATGTTAAACTGATTGACCAGCGAAACGCCGGAAACCGCTGCCTCTCCAGCATAGCTGATGACCAGCGTATCCGCCAGGCCAACCAGCAGAAGCAGAAGCTGCTCCCCAAACAAGGGAACGATCAGTTCTTTCAACGCCCGATTGCTGAATAACTGTCCTGCGCCTGATGGGGATTCGTTCCTGTTAAGCCTATCCAACAAACCGTTTCCCTCCCATCCGGCTATCTGCAGGCCTCATTGATACAGTTCAATGCATTCAGGCTTCTTGGATATCCAATATAAGGCAGGCAGGATGTAATGGCTTCAATCAAGGTCTGCTTCGTATTGCCGACGCTCAGATTGGCCGCTGCATGCGCTTTTGCCTGTGGCTCGCATCCTCCGATCGAACAGATAGCGGTAAATGTAATCAGCTCTCTCATGTCAAGACCAAGAGTTCCTCTCGTGTAATAATCGCCGAAACAGTTTGCCGAAAGACAGTCCTGTATATGTTTTGTTTCTGCGGGCGCATCGGCCCGCATTGCATAGATGGCCTCTCCAAAAATCTGTACCTGCACGGCCAGCCCCTTTTCCAGCCGCATATCAGCAGTCACCGTACCCTGATCTTCCTCCTCCGGATCCATGCCTTCCTCCTCCAGTTCCGCATTGATCACGGCCAGGGCTTCCTTTACACGGGAAAATCCGATATAGGGAGCCGTCTGGTACACCGTTTCTTTTATTTCCGTAACCGATGCGCCGGCTTGGACTGCTTCTTTCACCTTTCCGGGAATTTCTCCCATAGTCTGGACAGCCGTCAGGCATGCAAGGCCAATCAGCGCATTTGTTTTCGCATCTTTTAAGCCAAACTCAGCAATCTGACCCAAAAGAAAATTTTCCTGAATATCCGTAAATGTTTTATCAAAATTTTTCATTCCGCATCCTCCTCGTAACATAAACCAGTTCCTTCCTGATAAATTCCCCATAATGATTGTTTAGAATCGGGGAATTCACATAAAAAGAGTTATCGCCAGACGGCATAATGACCGCCAGATTTTTCCGCCGCAAGAGCCAAAATATTCGTCTGCGCGGTTCAGTCGGTATAATTGCCAATCATGCCTGCTATTTCAATTTCTCATATGCCTCATCCGAAACTGGCTCACACCATTCGGTTTTACACTCTTCACCGGGGACTTCAATGGCAAGATGCTGGAACCATTCATTTGGCGCGGCTCCATGCCAGTGCTTTACGCCGGACGGGATATTGACCACATCGCCCGGATGAAGCTCCCTGGCTTCTTTCCCCCATTCCTGGTAATAACCGCGCCCCGCGGTTACAAGCAGGATCTGTCCGCCGCCTTTCTTTGCCTGATGGATATGCCAGTTATTCCGGCATCCCGGCTCAAAGGTCACATTGCCAATTACGACCTGCTCCATGGAGAGCATGTTCAGATAGCTTTGCCCAACAAAATACTGTGCAAAAGCATCGTTTGTTCCTCCTGCTGCAAATACGCTTAACTCTTTCTTTTCCATCTCAAAAACTCCTTTCAGCTTATCATTTCTTTCCTCATTTTAAAGATCAGATAGTCCAGGCAGTCCAGCTTTTTCTGTTCCGCATGAATGCCCTCCAGCAGTTTTTTGCGGTGAACCGTCAAAACTGCCAACCGCTGCCTCATATCTTCGGCATCTGCAAATGCACAGATTATTTCTCCCGGACATCCTGCATCTTTTAGATTTTGGAGTACCAGATCACCTATTTTTTCAGTTTCCACCTTGCCACCTCCCGGCTTTCTGATTCCTACATATACTATACGCCCGCCTTTTTGAAATGTAAAATATTTATTTTGCATACTTTGCTATGAGTTTTAGGCATTGTAATTTGTGCCTGAACAGAGTATGATGTACCTGTATGCAGATACTGCAAAGCGCTGTGCCTGGCACAGACAGCAGTCATCCATCACACTCTGACAATAAAGGAGTTTTCAGAATGGAAATCAGAACGCTGAAATATTTTCTTGCCATCGCAAGAGAGGGAAATATGACCGCTGCGGCAAACATGCTGCATGTCTCGCAATCTGCGCTCTCCCGCCAGATGCTGGATTTAGAACGGGAACTTGGAAAACAGCTATTCATACGCACAAACCGGAAAACATTGCTCACAGAAGACGGCATGCACCTAAGAATGCGCGCAGAAGAAATTGTTTCACTCATAGAACGGACCGAAACAGAATTCCAAAGCACAGATGAAACAGTTTATGGGGAAATTCACGTTGGAGCAGGGGAAACCAAAGCCATGAGCCTGATTGCCAATACCATCAGACGGATCCGGCACCGCCATCCAACAATTCAATTCCATATCTACAGCGGCAACGCAGATGACGTGACTGAACGCCTGAACCGGGGACTATTGGATTTCGGACTTCTGTTTGAACCCGCAGACAAAGAAAAATACAATTATATCCCCGTTCCTGTAAAAGATATCATGGGCATACTGACAAGAAAGGACAGCCCTTATGCCAGCCTGGACACCGTAACGCCCGAAAATCTGAAAAAAATGACCCTGCTTTCGTCCATGCGCAAAAACTATAACCACGCTGTATTGTCGAGCTGGCTTGGAACAGATATCAATAATCTTAATTACGCGGCTTCCTACAATTTAATCTATAATGCCTCCCTTATGGTAGAAGCCGGGATTGGCAACGCCCTTACCATAGACGGCATTATCAACACGACAGGAAACAGCAGCCTGCGGTTTATTCCGTTAAATCCAAAAGTTGAATTAGGCATGGCTTTTGTCTGGAAAAAATACCAAATGCTTTCTGCAGCTTCCGATTTGTTTTTAAATGAAATCAAACACGATTTTTCCTCCTGATAAGGCTGTGTGTCTTTCAGAAAATATACAGGTAAGAATCCTGCAAAGCGGGATTCTTCGCCTGCAGCGGTTTGTGTAAAAATACTAAAACTCGGATACGTATTTACAAAAACCATTATGTCATAAATTTTAGGGTCCGAAAAGGGCTTTCCTTTTTTAGGAAAGCCCCATAAAATTTATCTTTTTACTGATTACTCAATGATAGAAGCCACACGGCCAGATCCAACAGTCCTGCCACCCTCACGGTATTTGAATAGCGTTTTTTGTGGTATTTTCTATACTTTTTTATGTAGTGTATTTTTATTTGCATGATTTCTTGGCACCGTTTTGGCACCAAGAAATCTTTTAAAACACATCGTTACTACTCCATATTTGCTTCTTGTCTTAATGATTCATTTATTAAACTTTGAATGAGAGAAACCATTGTTTCAGAATTGATAATCGTATCTAACATATCTTCTAAATCTTTCATAGATCCAACTTTAAACATAAAACTTCTTTTATTACTATACTCAATAGCTAATGCCTCGTTCATTATAATTGTTGCAGGATATGCTACACTCCCATATTCAACAAACATCATTCTATATCTATAATGTTCCAATCCCTTTACCGTAAGGAACACTTCATATCTATAATTTTCTACACCTTGTGCCCCCAAATCAGCTTGTATATCTACATTAACTGGTTCAAAAACTGTCTGTAGTGAAGACAATCCCGTATTTTTTGTATAAGAATATATCGGTTCATTATATTGTTCTATATTTCCAATAACATATCCTTTGTAGCTTCTTCAATTTGTTGGATTATATTTCTAATAACAACTTCTGGCGGATACTTATCTAATAGATCAAAAGTAAATGTTCCTTTATTCATTCCATTACCCTACTTAATAATTACTCATCCCTTATTTCGCACATTATCGGAAAATGATCACTGATTTTTTTATTAGGATGTCCTTTAACATTCGCAAGATCTATACCACCACAAGATGTTATTATCTTCAAGCTCTCTTTTACAAATAACGGCAACACATCCTTACTCATAATTACCTGGTCTAAGATGTACCACATTGGCGAATAAAGTTTTGACTGGTTATAAAAATATGTCCCAGGCGGATATATAAAGTCTCCCATAAAATTCCACATAGGATTGTAAAATTTTCTATACTCTATATTGTTCACTTTCCTTGTAGATTTATCTTTAATACTTAATACAGGTAGACCATGAAAACCATTTGCATTCAAGCATCCCTTACTATATGGCATCTCATTAAAATCTCCTATAATAATTGTTTTTTGTGTTCTAATCTCACATTCAGTTTCCTTAATATCATGCATTATCTCCTGTATTTTTACTAATCTTTCCTCACTATAGCCGCCATGCAAATCTGTAGCCAAATGAATACTACACAAAATAAAATTTTCATTTTCTTTATTATTTCCTTGAATCCAAAAACTTATCTCCATTTAAATGTATCATATACTCTGGCATCTCTGCAATCCAAACTCCTGTTTCTCATGCCAGTGTTTCCGAAAATCTCTTATGCATTCTTCAATTTTTTGTGCCTAGTTGTCATTAAATCTACAAACCAATATCAAAAGATAAAAAGCAATAACACATTCCCATGCGGCAGTTGCGTTCTATGCTACTACATCTACTTTCCTGTTAATTGCTTAAACAGAACATTGCCTAACATACTAAGAGAAGTCCGCGCAATATCAAGCATAACATTTATCATGTCATTATTTTTCCAATGACAGCCGTCACCCTGCGTATAAATTGAAGCTGCTTGTAACATTATTGTCCGGCTATTACAAAGAACGAACTTATTTTTGCACAGATTAGTATTTACTTTCATGCCATAATTTGCAGCAGTAAGTCGATCAAGCCTGTTCAGCGTGCCATTATCATAATGCAATGTATAATCACTACCGTCAGGTCTTTGTATCGTAATATTATGCGTCAAAAAATTTGAACCCTCTAAAAACAAGATGTACGGAAAATAAGGCTCTGACAACATATAGTTAGCAATTTCACGAAGGTAGTGTAAAATAGTTTGTGTCTTTGGTTAAAAATGGCTCCTTTTTGGTAAGAATTAAGATATGACAATTCTTACTGAAAAGGAGTATTTTTATGGCAGTTGCAAAGGAGCAAA
>CAJTDL010000027.1 GCA_910575035.1 Lachnospiraceae bacterium | reverse complement strand
ACTCACCCGTCCGCCACTAAGTCGCAAGGCCTTCCTCTCCGAAAAAATTCCAGCCAAGCGCTTCGTTCGACTTGCATGTGTTAGGCACGCCGCCAGCGTTCATCCTGAGCCAGGATCAAACTCTCATAATAAGTTTTGTCCTGCCAGCCCTTCTTTCCGCCCGCTCCTTTTCCCAAAAGCAGGGCTTCCAGTGTCCGTCTGGCTTACTGTTTTAAGGTCGCATCTTTCGATGCCGTTCTTGAATGTTCTGCCAATTTTTATTGGCTTCCTGCCGCCTCTGGCAGGAACTCTTAGAATCTTTCAAGGTTATTTCACTGTTCGGTTGTCAAGGTGTTTGTTACTGTCTCACGCGACAGCTTATTTATAATATCACAGCTTTTTCCATTTGTCAACAACTTTTTTCAACTTTTTTTATTTTTCAAAAATTATCGGCATTTACTTCTAACATTTTAGCTATGTGATATTTACCCTGTTCGCTAAGACTATGATATGATAACACAGGCCCGCGCTTCTGTCAACATCTTTTTTACTTTTTTTATTAACTCTGAAAATTCCGGGGCTGACGCACTTTATGGCTTTCATTATTTATCTGCCGCTATTTTAAATTATTGAGGTTTCTTACCGTTCCTGTCCATAGAATAACGTTTATACCACTTATATGCTGCATAACCAGTCCTAAGCCTGGCTCTTATGTTTGGAAGAGAATACTCTGTAGGGGAATGCGCCTGCAATACAGAAATTTGTCCCATATGGCTCCTCCAGTAGCCCAGGAACAATAGACGCCGCATATTGCCTTTGCAGCTACTTGTAACTGCCCAGAAAATAAAATGAGAACCCATACTCCCAGGCTTTGCTGCTGTCACTGGATATTGAAGCAATTGTACCTTATGTGCTTCCTAAATATATAGCTCTTTTTTATTATAAATAAGGAGAAGGCAGAATCCAAAATAGGAATCCTGCCTTCTGGCCTTATACTTTTATGCTAGCATATGTGCTTGTGCCGTTATGCTATATTTCTTTTGTATCTCTTTCCGTTTTTATACCATCTGCTATTGGCATATATCTTTTTGTTTTTACCTTACAGTTACTTTTTTATTCATGCCGGCATTGATCAGCATTTTCTTTATGCTGGCACGTTTCTTTGAGCTCACCTTTGGAAGTGAAACCTTCATGGACGCACTTGTATTCTTGAACGCCTGTGATTTCACACTCTTAACGGCTGTTCCCAGAAATACGGCCTTTTTCAGCTTCTTGCATCCATAGAATGCCTTCTTGTCAATAGTAGTCACTTTCTTCCCAATAGATACCTGCGTCAGGCTTGTGCAGCCAGAGAAAGCTTCGCTCTTAATGGTCTGTACATTGCTGCCAATGGTCACTTTCCTAAGCTTCTTATAACCCTTAAAGGCTTTCGCAGATATGCTGATAACCTTAAATGACACGCCTTTCAGCTTCACGGAAGAAGCGATAGAAATAGATGCTGCATTCTTATCAGTTCCTCTTACTGCAACAGCTGTCTTCTTAGTAACGCTTGTTACCTTATAAAGAACCTTATTCACTGTCACAGTATCTCCAACCTTCGCATTCTCCTCCAGAGCCTTTTGTGCCTTAGCAAGAGCTGCTGCCTGCCGTGTCATCTTAGCAATGCTTGCCGTTACCTTGTATGCATTGTTTGCCCTTACATAATGAGCCTCGAAGGTTTCCCAGCTGGCATTTGTATAATTCTTCTGCCCTGCTTCATAAACTGCCTTAGCTCCGTCAATTGCTGCTTTCAGCTGTTTCTTTGCCTCTTCCAGCTTCTTCTCCAGTTCGCCTGCTTCTTCCGCTTCCTTCAAGCCGGACTGGGCTGCTTCCAAAGCTGCTTTCAGCCTGGTCAGGGTGGTCACGCTTATGGAAGACTCAGCTGCCTTTGCCGCATCATAAGCTGCCTCAAATGCCTCCCAGCTGGCGGATGTGTAATTTTTCTTTCCGCCATCAATAATAGCTTTTGCTGCTTCTGTTGTCGCTTTCAATGCTTCCTGGGCATCTTTGATCTGTGCATCAGAACCAGATCCTGTATTTTCCTTTAAGCCGGACTGTGCTGTCCCTAACTCTGTCTTCAGCCTGTTCAGCATGGTCACGCTTGTAGAAGATTGCCCTGACACTGCTGCATCATAAGCATTTTCAAATGCGCTCCAGCTGGCTTCTGTATAGTTCTTCTTGCCTGCATCAACAATCTTCTTTGCTGCTTCTATTGCTGTCTTCAATGCGTTTTGCGCTGCTGTGATTTGTGCGTCAGAACCAGAATTTGTGCCCTCTTCCAAGCCTGCCTGCGCTGCTTCCAATTCTGTTTTCAGCCTTGTTAACGTGGATATGACTGCAGACGTCTCACCTGCCTTTGCTGCATCATATGCTGCTTCAAAGGCACTCCAGCTGGCTTCTGTATAATTTTTCCTGCCTTCGTCGATCACTCTCTCAGCTGCTGCAGTAGCCGTCTTCAACGCATTCTGGGCTGCTGTAATTTGCTCTTCAATACCTGTTCCTGTTGCTTCTTTTAAGCCCGCCTGTGCTGCTTCCAGTTCTGTCTTCAGCCTGTTTAGCTTTGTCACGCTTGTGGAATCTTCCCCTGCTTTTGCCGCATCATAAGCTTCCTCAAATGCTCCCCAGCTGGCTGCTGTATAGTTGCCCTTACCTTCGTCAATTTTAGCTTTCGCTGTTTCTATTGCCGCTTTCAGTGCAGCCTGAGCCTCACTAATCTGGGTATCTGTGCCACTTCCAGTTGTTTCCTCTAAACCTGCCAGCGCTGCTGTAAGCTCAGCCTTCAACCTTACCATAGTTGTAATACTTGCGGAAGACAGCCCTGCATTTGCTGCATCGTATGCTGCCTCAAATGCTCCCCAGCTGGCTGCTGTATAGTTGGCCTTGCCTTCGTCGAGCACAGCCTTCGCTTCTCTAACTGCTTTCTTCAATTCGCCTCTTGCTGCCCTTATCTCTGCTTCCAAGCCAGAGTTGTCCGTTTCTTCCAACCCTGCCTGCGCTGCTTCCAACTCTGTCTTCAACCTGCCCAAAGTTGTTACGCTTGTGGAACTCTGCCCAGACTTCGCTGTATCATAAGCTGTCTCAAACGCCCTCCAGCTAGCTTCTGTGTAGTTGCCTTTGCCCATATTGATTACAGCCTGGGCTGCTTCTACAGCTTTCTTTAGAGCATCCTGATATGTGTCAATCTCTTTATCTGCATTTGTAAGTTCTTCCAAGCCTTCTTGAGCCTTTATCAGATCCTGTTTCAGCTGCTCCAGTTTCTTCAATCCTGTATAATTCTGTCCAACAAATGCCGCATTATACGCTGCCTCAAACGCTTCCCAGCTAGCTGAAGAATAATTGCCTTCGCCTCCCTCATAAATGGCTTTAGCAGCTTCGAGCGCTTCTTTCACTCCATTCCTTGCGGGCTCAACCTGCTCTTCCTGTCTGGCAATCTCATCCTGGTTCGCCTGCATGAAAGCTCTTTCCTCTGGCGTATCAAAAGAAATCTCCGTTTGCATCCAAATCTCAGCCAATGCCGCATAGCCATTTGAGCCTTCCAGCACACGGATCTGCAGATAATGCCCTTTCGTCCCTTCTGGAAGGTTTAAGGTTTCTATCCTACCACCTTCTGGATTTGCCGTGTTTTTTACACCAGTAGTAAATCTGTCTGTTCCATCCTCACCCGTGATGGTATTCGTTGCCGAATCAAAGGCCTCTCCCACAATACACTCATATTTTTGTACAAATCCATTGCTTCCAGAAGGCCTTTGCTGGAATGATACAGACTCAAACTCTGTAATATCTTCTTCAAACTGTACAGTGATAATGGCTGGATTTGTTTCTGACACCGTAAACCCTTCGCCACTCCAATTGGAATGCCAATATGTAGCCGCAGAGCCATCTTTCACCGCCGATGCCACGCCACTGCCGCTTGGCTCTCCAGCAGTTTCCTGGGTATTGGCCCATACGCCCGTAAAGGTAGGCGTCTTCAAACTGCCTGCCGGCAAATTAACAACACAGGATAATACAATATCCTCACTGCCTGCACGGGATAATCCGGCTTCATTGCCAAAATGGGCAGTTGCCGTGATCACGGAACTTCCAAATCCTACAAAGTATACTTCGCCATCACCATTCACGCGGGCTACATTTTCATCAGAAGAGCTCCATGTAACTTCTGTATTGGGGTCTACACCCTCTGCAAACCTTACATTCAGATCTATCTTCTCTTCTGCAGAACTTACTTCCACATAAGTCTTGTCAATGGTTGCCCGAGCCTTTTCAATCCGCAGATTGTCAAGGATAAAATCTTTATAACCGCTAAAGTCAAGAAGGCTGCCTGAATACCCGCCTGTCTCTGATCCTTGCGAAGTAGAGAAAATACCAATCCAGTTCTGCCCGCTTTCTCCTGCGGTAAAGCTAAACCCAAACTGCTTAGTCTCCCCAATTGCAGCAGACATTTCCCAGCTTTCTACATTTCGGTTTGTCCCATCTCCTAAACGAACCTCATATACGCCATCTCCGCCCATTTGGTAATCAAAAGATACATAATAGGTCTCACCTGGCTGGAAACGGAAGTTCTGCGGGATTGTCTGGTAAATTAAATTATTTCTCTGTGACAGCCCATTTACTTTTACGGACCAATCGCCATCCAGCACATCATCAACTTTCTTACTAATATATCCTGCCTGGGTATATTTCCCATTCCGCTCTGAAAGGTGGATGCGGTTATCCTCCACACCTTCTGTACTGGAAATTACAAACGGCCAAATTCCCTGCGCATTGTTTTCAAAATCATTAAACAGCACAGTTGTAATACCGTCTTTGTCTGTCTGCCTAACAGCATCCATTTTTGTTTCCACAATACGGATATCGTCAAAATAAGTAGCTCCATCGCCTTCTTCACGGTCAAAACTTAATAGGGCTGTACTGTCTTCTGCCGTAAAGAATACATAAAGATTCTGGAAGTAGCTGGCATTAGAGCCTGGCACCGTGCCGTTATTTGTGTGGTGCTGGTCTGACTTCACATAATTCGGAGCAAAGGACCGCTCTGTATAGTTCGTCCCCAAAACCTTGCCATCCACACCTTTTACTGTCACATGGGCTTTGGCATCGCTCCTGTTGTCCACGCCTACATATAATGCATACCTCTGTCCCTTTGTCAGGTTAGTAAGAGTAGTGCTGACAGAAATTTCATCTTCTAATTTCAGCATATTATTTGCGCATGCATTGTCTACGATTTCTGCGATTCCCCAACCAGAAACCGTCCTGTGGCTATTGATATCTGTATCATTAAACCCTGTGTCATAAACGTATTTAGAGGTCTGCCAATTTACAGTTAACGGTGCTTTCTCTCCCTTAAACACTACATAAGGGATCTCTGGCTCTATATCCTCTAAAGTAATGGTATTATTTACCACATCAACTACTTTCTTGTCTTTCTTTCCCTCATCTGTCAATTTGTATATTACTACATTTGAAAGCCCCTGCCAATCCTTTGTCAATGTCCATGTACTGGTTCCGCCCTCTGTATTCCAATGGTACAGTTTCAAATCATCAGCTGCCAGCTTATTACCGTTGCAGTCCCAATTCCATGGGATTAAATATTTCTCATTTCCGGCGTTAGAACCGTCGCCGCCTGTAGGCGCGCCTTCTGATATTTTTACGCCATTCAATTCGATAGTCCTGCTTCTGTACTCTGCAAGGTTAGAGTAATCATTTGACTTCCTGCTGACTACAACTTCTGTATTATCTGTTTTGTCCTTGGTATTTTTCAATACAATCTGCATTTCTGGCGTCCAGGTTTCCCCTGTGGTTAACTGAACCGGATCACCGTCTGTCCAATCCACCACCTGATAATGCTGGAGGTATTTTGTAATCAGATTATGCCGGAACATAACCGTAATGTAATTTGTATAATTTGTGCGCCCTTGCCAGCCTTCAAAATCAGTCATGTTCAGGCCGCCAAGAAGAGGCGCCTGCGCTGCCCCGCCATAGGAAGGATAATCTGCAACCCAGGAATCCTTCTGATGGTTACGCAAGAAACGCATTACTTCACTGTTTTCCCCCTTAGCAGCATAACCGCCATACGCCAAATCCGCTGCCCAGTGCTGGAAGGTAGAATCATACTCCTGTGTGGAGCCCCACTCTGTCGTCATACGCCAGCCAAGGCCGGTAATCTCACGGGCAAGCATTCTGGAAGCCCAAGAATCCTCATTGTCCCAACCAGATGTGGCATTGCCCCATACATCTACATAAATGAAATCCAGGTTATCGCCCACTTGCTTTTTCAATTCTTTAAAACGGTTCTCACGCTGCCCTGTAGCAAGGTCGTACCGTGAGTTAATGCCAATACCCTGATCCAGCCAGTTCCATCCAAAATTCCCCTGGGAAAGCTCATTGCTGAATGCCTTTGCTTCTGTATACATCTCGCTTGCATTTACATGAACGCCAAATACCGCGCCCATCTTCTTGCCTTCGGTCAAAAGGGTGTTCATGTCCTCCGCGCCACCGATACGTTTTCCAATATCACCATAATCCGGATGGCCAGAATCGTGGCCTTCAGAACCATATCCTTTCAACAGCACGCTCTGTCCCAGGCCTTCTGTATTCAAGTACACTCTCTTAACGCCATCTAAGTTCATCAAGAATGGGTTAGCCGCCTGGCTTCCGAAGTTCATAGCGATACGATAGTTCACCAGCTCTGGCACTTCTTCGCTCTTATATGGATTATGCATAATAGAGCGGAATGCCACTGCACCATCCTGCCAGTCAATATCGCCGTCTTCATTCTCATCACCTGTGATCACTACCTTTGCGCTCGGCATAATCTCATGCCCCACTACATAGGTGCGTTTCTCTACTGTATTTTTATTCTGCCCATTCTCTGTTGTCCTATCAACCACTATGTCTGACTCAACCTTCCGGTCATAATACCACATTGTGCTTGCCAATCCCACAGTAGTCATATCATCTGTATCTGTTGCAGTTGCCATTACACGGGTATTATTTGATCCGCCAGGAGCTACATAGGCAGCCACATTAGTCCCGTTGTATTCGGAATTGCTCCATAAGCCTGCGCTCATTTCATTATTGGAAATAAATGCATACATAAAATCCTCAGATGTTGCATTGCCAGTGAGCCTTGCCCCCTGTGTCACGTCAAAGTCCCTGTCACCACTGACCCTGGTATTACTGGAAATCTTCGCGCCTTTTAAGTGGGCACTTGTCTGCTTACTGTTTACAGAAATCAAGCTATGGTTTGGAATCTCAATAGTCTGAACGGGATAAACTGCGTATCCATTTTCGTCCAAATCATTCAACTTATTCTCAACCTTGGTAATGTCAAAGGATGCCGTATTATCCTCCACACTGATCTCAGCAGTAATAATACAATCAATATTTTCCCCCTTCAACTCCATTTCATAGGTTGCTTTTGTATCTGTGAAAGCAGCCTTCACATTATTCTTATTCACCTTTATGGACACGCCATTAACTTTAATATCCATAAGCCTGCTCACTTGGCCATAGAAGGTTTTTCCTGCCAAGCTGCCCTTCATTTCATATTGGACAATACTTGGGAAATCCTTTGCCACTTTCACATCCATAGCATCCGTTTTCAATGTCATGGTTTCAAAGTTGGTGGTTGCATAAAGCACAATATCCTCTGCTTCTATGCTCTCACCCTCTGCAGAAATGCTGATGGTGTCTGTCACATACCCTGCTTTGGACACCGTAATAGTATGATTTCCTTCCAGAACTTCCAAATCATATGTTCCGTCTGCTGCGGTCTCTGCACTCTGCCTGCCTGTTTCAAGCTTCACCCCGGAAACAGGTTCGCCGCTTTCATCTATTACCTTGCCTGTAATATGGCAGCCTTCTACCTCGTCCTGGCCTGTGTAATAAATATTATTAAAGTACATATTGGAAACATTGCCTTCCCAACCGCCGCACTTAATCGCAATCTTGCCCTCTGCCCCATGCTGCATTCCGCTTTCCATGTTGTCAAGGACTTTATTCCCGCCTACTGTTAAACTGAACTTCCCATCTGCTGTCCAGTCAATCCTTATTTTTGTCCATACACTCTGCCCTGGCAGCGCTGCTGAAATTGCTCCATAGGGATTACCTTCCACGCCATACTTCTGCCAATACCATCCACTGGAATTATATCCCAAAAACAAGCCTTCACCAGGGGATTTGTAATCTAAATACACGCCATAGCGGGTATTTGCATTTGTCGAACTCTGGAACTGCTCAAACTCAAAATACCCAGCTTCGGTAAAATCAAATGTTTTTGGATTTACAAACATTGCTGGATACTGTGCTGGATTCGACTCACTGTTCCCATTTCCTGTACCAGCCATAAGATGAAGATATGCATTATTGTATACCTCATTTACTGCATCATCACCTATTACCGTCTGCGAATCCTGTGCCCATGCATCATTTTTCCCATCAATCGGAATGGACATCGGCATAATCTCTGGCACTTCCGGCACTGAATCCTCTTCCTCTGCAGGAGCCAAAACCTCTGGCGCCTCATCCTGGCCTTCGCCTTCTATCTGTGGAATATCCTCACTATCCACGTCCCCTGTTGCTTGTGGAGCTTCCTTCTCCACACTTTCTGCATCCTCTTTCTTTTCTTCCTCTACTTCATCAGGAACTTCTTCGGAAGCTTCCTCTACTACAGCTGGCACCTCACTTGCCCATGCTGCCATAGGAGCTGCCGTCACTGCCATGCTGATTGCCAGCACGCAACTTAATAATTTTGTAACACTCCGCTTCTTCATAAGCAATCACCTCGTGCAATAAGCCCGCCGCCTGAAATGGCTGCCCGCTTATCCTTTCTGGGTGGTATAGATTAGATGTCCCTTCCGAAGGCGCCTCCCTTCTTTAGCGATCCCATCCATACAGTTAATAGTTCCACCCCTTATTGGGGGCATACATAAATATGTGGCCAACAGCTACATAATTTAAGAAATTATGGTTAACAGTTACATATATCCTAAAGTTGCCTCACCGGAAGGATTGCGTACGGGCTGTATACGCTCTCCCCATCCATGTCAGGAAACCTCGGGCGCAATACTTAATTCTATAGAAGGGTTATATTTTATCCAGCGCCAGCCTTGTCCTAAAACAGCGGCATGCCCGGCATATATACAGCCGAAGGATTACTTCGGCCAATCTTTGATTTATGGGGAACATGGTTATGCGAATATGCGATACAAGAAACAACACAAATAAAATTTACTGATTTTTATAATGATATAACCTTTTTCGAAAATTCCCGAAAACCACCTAATTTATAAAGATTGCGAATTTTATTCCCAAAACAGCCTGATTCCAAAAGCATTCATGTTACCCCTTATCTTCATATAAAGGTATTATACAATTAAAACCCTAATTTCCGCCATACTATTATACAATTTTACCATCTTAACTTGTCGAAAATTGTAAGTTTATGTCTAAATCATATATTTTCTTTTGGAATCCTATCATTTTTTATGCATTCTTCTGTGTATCAAACGTAGTGTTAGTATAGCAGAAAATAAAAGTAAATTCAAGATAAAATTTACCGAAAATTTACTAATTTTCTTGTGCAATATTACTTGAGAGGACGGATTTTGGAGTGAGTAGGCTGGATTTCACCTCTGCTAAAATTCTAACTGGCATGTTATCAATACGCCAGTAAGGCATGAAAGGAACCCCTATCGTACAAAAAGCCTCAAGGGAATTATACCTTGAGGCTTCTTTAACTTTATATTTCTAAATATTTTTAATACAGGAACACGGCTACACCAAATGCCGGCAATGGGTATGCGAAGGAGAAGGGATGGTCATCACATTCCTCCTTTACGGCACGGTAGGCCAACGGGCGATCCACACCCTTGCCGCCGTATTTTTTGTCATCACTGTTCAGGATAAGCTTGTACTGCTTCTTTAGCGGCACCCCTACCCGGTAATCCTCCCGTTCCACAGGGGTAAAGTTGCAGATAAACAGCAGATTGTTTTTGCCATTTTTGCTCTTTCTTACGAAACTGAAAATGCTGCGGAAGTTATCGTTGGCATTGATCCATTCAAAATTATCAAAGGAAATATCATTTTCGTACATTGCCGGGTACTTCCTGTAAATATGGAGCAGGTCTTTGAAAAATGCCTGGAGCTGCTGGTGCGCTGGCTCTGCTAACAGGAACCAATCCAGCTCCCTTTCCTCGCTCCATTCACGCAGCTGGCCAAATTCCTGCCCCATAAACAGCAGCTTTTTGCCTGGGTGGCCAATCATAAAGGCATAGCCTGCTTTCAAGTTTGCAAACTTGTCTTCTATCTCGCCGGGCATTTTGTTAATCATGGAGCATTTCAGATGGACTACCTCATCATGGGAAAGCACCAGGATATAGTGCTCGCTGTGATTATAGCTCATGGCAAAGGTCATCCGGTGATGGTTGTCTCTCCGAAAATAAGGATCCAGCTTCATGTAATCCAGGAAGTCATGCATCCACCCCATGTTCCATTTATAGCTGAAGTTTAAGCCTTCATCTTCCACTGGCTTTGTTACTCCCGGCCAAGCGGTGGATTCTTCTGCAATCATGACTGTGCCCGGGTTCCTGCCCAGGATCAGAGTATTGATGTGCTTGAAGAACTCAATGGCTTCCAGGTTTTTATTTTCGCCATACTCATTGGCCACCCACTGGCCGTCCTGTTTGCCATAATCCAGGTACAGCATGGATGCCACAGCGTCTACGCGGAGCCCATCCACATGATAATGCTCGATCCACATCAATGCGCTTCCGATCAGGAAGTTCTTTACCTCTGTCTTGCCGTAGTCGAAGATCTTTGTGCCCCAGTCTGGGTGTTCCCCTTTGCGGGAATCTGCATATTCGTACAGGCAGGTGCCGTCAAACTCTGCAAGCCCATGGGCATCCCTTGGGAAATGGGCAGGCACCCAATCCAGGATCACGCCAATCCCGTTCTTGTGCAGATGGTTTACCAAATATGCAAAGTCCTCCGGCGTGCCGTACCGGGAAGTAGGCGCATAATACCCGGTTACCTGGTAGCCCCAGGAACCGTCAAAGGGATATTCAGAGATCCCCATCAGCTCCACATGGGTATATCCCATTTCCTTTACATATTCCGCGAGCTTCTCCGCAAATTCCCGATAGGTGTAAAAGCCTTCGTCTTCCCTGCCTGGATGGCGCATCCAGGAGCCAGGGTGTACTTCGTAAATGGCCATAGGCTGACTGTAAACATCCTTGCAGGCCTTACGCTTCTCCATCCATTTCGTATCGCTCCACTTAAATGCATTGATATCCGCAACGCGGGAAGCGTTCCCTGGGCGCAGCTCTGCATAATTGGCATAAGGGTCAGCCTTGTAAAGCTGCCTTCCGTCTGGCGTCTCAATATAATATTTATATAAATCCCCAATAGAAGCCTCTGGCACGAAAAGCTCATATACCCCCATTGGCTCCAAACGCTCCATTTCATGTGCATCTGTCTTCCAATCATTAAATGTGCCGATTACTGACACTTTCTCTGCATGGGGCGCCCATACTGCAAAGTATACGCCTTTTTTTCCTTTTACAGGGTGTGCGCCTAATTTTTTATAAATGTCATAATGAGTCCCCTGCCCCAAATAATACATATCTAATTTTGAAAAATGTTCCATAGTAGTACCCTCCTGCGGCCTGTCCGCCACTCTTTTAATTTTCCTGCGGCGCATCTCACGCGCCAAAAAACTCAATCATCAAAATCCCGTTCCCTTAAGTATAAATAGCCCTCCGGGCTAAATTTTTTCCTGCCAAATATTTTCTTCAATCCACCTCTTTCCGCACTGCTGATGGCTTCATCCACAATTTCCTTCACCTCTGTCAATGTGGTGGCCTCATCCAGTTTCTGAATGTTGCTGATACGGTTATAAAGTGCTAATATTCCCATATCATCAATTTCACATTCCTGCTCCTTTGCATATGCTTTGGCAAACTCCACTAGCTCATCGCTGGTAAAGACGGGTATTTTAATCCATTCTGTAAATTTCTTTGCAAAATTCACATCCAGGCTTAAAACCTTCTCCATTTCCTTTCGGGTGTCTTCTGCGATTACCAATAGCCCATTTGTGTCCTGATCCAGCAAAAGGGCTAAACGGGTGACAGTTTCATGGTTCATTTCCCCTGCCCGCTCTATAATCAAATAGCCTCCTGCCACTTTTTTCAGCAGCTGGCTCAAATCCTTTTGGTTTAAGGAAGCCCCCGCTATTTTTCCAACCTTTCCGTTGGGATGCTTGCCGCCCTTTTGGATGGCTTTAATGAAATCTGTAGCAAGAACAGTTTTCCCACTGCCTTTTCCCCCTGTAATAATAATATTGCCGCTGGAAGACCGATTGTCCTCTTGCCGATTGCCAACGCCTTCCAGCACGCGGCAAAGCTGCTGCTCCATCCCTACCACAGGGACGAAATAGGAAAAAATTTCCTTCTGCTCGTCGCTGAGCCTTGCAGTATGCCCATCCCCTGGCTCTGTTTGGATTTTGGGAACAGAATGCTTTTCTTCCCTGGAGGCTTTTGCAGCGCGGAATGCAGATTCCAAAAATTCTTCCGCATCCTTGTTCCTCTCCCTGACGGGCTCCTGCTGCGCTTGCTTTTCAATTAATTTTTCCAAGGGAATAACAGAGCTGCTCCGCCTCCTTTCCCTGGATCCAAAGGAGAGATTGGGATTGGGCGTTCCATAATGCCCATCCCCCAGCGACCTGGGCGTTTCCCTTATCTGCCGGACTATATGGCTAGAAAAGCCTGGTTCTTCTAATGGGGAATTTTGTGCCATGGAAACTGCGGATTGTATGCCTTGTGTGCTATTTTCTTCCAGTAATCCGCCTTGTGCCGCACCCTTCTCTGGAGAACTGCTCTGTAAAATGCCTTCCTCTGGCACTTCTTCCTGCAGGCAACTTTCCTGCGGTATTTCATCTTGGCTGCCTATCTCTATTGTTTCCTGTGATATAGGGCAGCTATCTGTTTCTTCCAGCTCCCTATCTTTTCCATAATCCTCTTTTTCATAGGCTCCTTGTGCATGGCCTTCCTGGGTATAACTGTTATGAACATAAGGGGATTCTGTATACTCTTTCTGGCCATAGCCTTCCTCTGTGTAGCCTTCTTGGTTATCCGGCTGTCCTGTATAATCCTCCTGGCCATAGCCTGCTTCTGTGTAGCCTTCTTGGTCATCCGGCTGTCCTGTATAATCCTCCTGGCCATAGCCTGCTTCTGTGTAGCCTTCTTGGTCATCCGGCTGTTCTGTATAATCCTCCTGGCCATAGCCTGCTTCTGTGTAGCCTTCTTGGCTATCCGGCTGTTCTGTATAATCCTCCTGGCCATAGCCTGCTTCTGTGTAGCCTTCTTGGTCATCCGGCTGTCCTGTATAATCCTCCTGGCCATAGCCTGCTTCTGTGTAGCCTTTTTGGCTATCCGGCTGTTCTGTATAATCCTCCTGGCCATAACCTGCTTCTGTGTAGCCTTCTTGGTCATCCGGCTGTTCTGTATAATCCTCCTGGCCATAGTCCTCTTCTGTGTAGCCTTCTTGGCTATCCGACTGTCCTGTATAACCCTCCTGGCCATAGCCTTCCCCTGCGTAGCCATCCTGGCTACCGGGCTGTCCTGTATAACCCTCCTGGCCATAGCCTTCCCCTGCATAGCCGTCTTGGCTATCTGGCTGTTCAGCAGCGCTGTCTTGGCCATATGGCTGCCCTATATATTCGTCCTGTCCATAACCTTCCTGGCTATAGGGCTCTCCTGCATATCCCTCTTGCCCATCAAAGGGCTCTATACTGCTTTCCTGGCCACAGCTTCTTTCCGCATAGCCTTCCTGATGATAAGGTTCTTCTGCATGTTGGCCATTTTGCATATATCGCTCTTTTAACAGCTCCTGGGCAGAAATTCCAGCCTCCAGCTCCGGCATAATATGGTTCAGGCGCTCCAGGAGCTCCTGGGCTTCCAGCCATGCCCTGGCTTTGGCAGATTCCAGCTTCCGCTGCTTGGCATTTTCCATTACAGCCTCAATAACATGCTGGGTCTTTTTCCACTCAGACAGGACATCCTGGAAATCCATCTGCCCTGCCACCTGCGGCTCATAGGCAACCCCATTGGGCACATGCATCCGAAACTGCCCATCCCAGTCCTCCGCCAAAAGCTCGTTGAACTGGGAATTTAAGGATTGGTCTATTTCCTCCTCTGTCTCAATATGCCCAAACTGGCGCTCTTCCTCTGCCAAAGCCTCCTTTGTCCTGGGCACCTGCAGGTAAGGGATATCCTTTACCATTTTCTTAATATTGTCCATGGTGTCGGAAACCGCCTCTTTGTCATTTGCATTCATAATCTTCTGCATGCTCTTGGCCAGCTCTGCCTGCAGGTTCGAGGTATTAAACCGATTGGGAGAGGGCTTGATCTCTGGCATTTCCTCCCGGACAGTGTCTTCCGGCTCTGCCGTTTCTTTCTTCCTGACCCTTCCCCTGGCTCTTTTCTGCCGTTTAAACTGGCGGTACTTTTTCTCCTGCTCCTGATCCAAAGGCTGGTGAAGCAGCTTCATTTCCAACGCCTTCTCCACATATTTCCCATCCCCAAACCACAGCACAAGTTCATCACAGGTCGCCACACACCGATCCCCGTCACCTATGCGATGGTACAGATATGCCAGCTCAAATACCCATTCTTCCCTAAACTCCCGTTCCTTGAACTCCTCCAGAATCTCAATCTGTGCTGACAGAGGGGCACCCTCCTGCTTTGCAATCTGATAACGGAGCACATATTTGGAATTATCATGGGGCGCCACATCCAAAAATTCCTCGTAATAATCCTTTGCTTCCTCTACATTCCTCATTTTCAGAGCCACCAGCGTAAGGCGATAAAGGATATTCCTCCCTACGGCTGCCTTATCATAAGCCATAAGCAGGATTTCCCGGCTGTCCTCATACCGCTTGCTCCTGTCGTATATCTCGCCAACCATGCAAAGGGTTGCCGCGCTTTTGACCTTCCGCCAATTAATCGTGTCTGCAATTTCTGCCGCTGTCTCAAAATCCTGTTCCTGCATCAGATGCTCTAATTGTTCTACCTTAAGTTTATATTCATATCTATCCAACAATCCCACCTCAGAAATTGTGCAAAAATCGTAATGGTTCAGTAAGCCTGTACTTCAATAGTTATCACCTTTACGGCATATACCATTTTATATCCAATAATATGGTATAGTCTACCATATTTCACCTCTATCTGTCAAAATAATAACGCATTTGCATAAAATATCCCGCAAACATTGTCATTTTTTTCCATTTTTCGTTAGTTTTTTCGGTATTTCGACCTTTTGCACTTCCTTTTCTGGCCGTATAACCAGCTTGTTTGTTTCCAAGTCCAGCTTTTCAACCTTCACAAAACTGGCAGGATCCTGAGGCAAATCCTTTTTCTCCATAACATAATCCAAAATATTCCGGATCATATAGAAAACCACTGCTAAAAGCGGCACGCCAACGATCATGCCAGGAACGCCGAGTATCCCGCCGCCGACCAAAATGGCAAAAACTACCCAGAAGGACGACAGGCCTGTGGAATCCCCCAAAATCTTGGGTCCAATAATATTGCCGTCTACCTGCTGCAGCACCAGGATAAAGATTACGAAATACAGCCCCTTGATTGGATCTGCCAGCATGATCAGAATCGTGCTGGGAACCGCACCAAGATAGGGGCCAAAAAATGGAATTACGTTGGTCACCCCTACGATCACGCTGACCAGCACGGAATAGGGCATCTTCATAAAATACAGGCAAATAAAGCAAAGAATGCCGATAATCAGGGAATCCAGGATTTTTCCAGAAATAAACCCCCCAAAAATCTCATTGCATTTATGTACCGTATGGACAATAGTATTCGCTTTTTTCCCGGAGAAAAGGGCATATACAATCTGTTTGCTCTGGCCAATCAACGCCTCTTTGCTCATCAGAATATAAATAGATAGGATAATGCCAATAATCACGTTAAAAAGCATACGGACTGCAATGATAACGCCAGAGGTTAGGCCTGCAATCAGATTGCGGGTCTGGGGCAGGAAATCTGTCTTGGCCCAGTTTTCGAAGAACTCCGTGACTTTGGTCAGAGCCATTTCCAGGTAGCCGGATAACTCGCTCTCTTCATTAATATAGGCACTGATCCACTCCATAAAGCTGTTGACCTGTCTGGGCATGGTGTCGATCATGCCGTTGATACTGCGGTAAAGCTCAGGGATTACCATTTGGAGAAGGATGCCGATAATGATCCCCACAAAGATCAGGGCGCCAGCCACGCTGATGGCGCGCACGGTTTTCCTTGATTTTTTCTCGCTTTTCATTTTTCCAAGGAACAATGGCAGCAGGTGGCGTTCCTCAAAATTCACTATGGGGGAAACCAGGTAAGCAAGGACTAGGCCGATGGTGACAGGCTGTAAAATAGAAAGGAGGGCGCCTAGATTTTTCGTAACGCCATGATAGCGGTATAATATGAAGAAGAAGGAAATGCTCAGGATAATTACTAGGAGGGCGATGAGGCCCATTGCGAGATAGGGTTTGATGTTCCAATTCATTTTTTCGGTGGGTTTGGGGGTTTTTTGTTCTTCCAAGATAAACGCCTCTTTTCTGTGAAATTTTAGGGGGGAGCGAATGAACCGCTAAGGGAGGCAAAGGCATTCTGGAAAGCCTTTATGCCTAAGCCTCTCTAAATGCAGGTTATACTAGATTCAGTCTTTGTAGTAATTAATGAGACAGCCTTTTAGGATTATCGTCCGTTCGTCGTCGGTGAGTTCGCCCATTTGCAGGGTAAATTCCTGGAGGGTGCCGCCTTTCACCACATAGGCTGGGATTTGGGTTTTCTTTTCTTCTACTGCCTGGCGGATGTCAGGGATAAAGATGTAGTCGCCGTTAGCAAAAGGCAGGGCTCCAGATGAGATCAGGAAGGGAAGCATTCCCCAGTTGATCAGATTAGAGCGGTAACGCTTGGTGGCGTATTCATTGGCAATATTTGCCCAGCCGCCTAATACCTTCTGGCAGGAGGCCGCCTGTTCCCTGGCAGAGCCATCGCCTGGCTTTACAGCAAAAATGGTGCTGCCAAAGCCTAAGAGGGACGCATCCTTTTTCTCTGCAAAGGACTTTTCTGGGAAAGATTTTTGGATGGCCTCCATAACAGGGGCTAATTCTCCCAGAGCCTCAACAGGGCAGGCGCCTTCTTCCATTGCCTTTTGGGCTTTTTGTACTTCTTTAGCACGGCCTACATAAGCAGGGTCTTTCCTGGAAAGGGTAAACTCCGCAAGACCCAGGGGGTTGGAACGGTAGGATGAGGTCTCACCAGATGGGATCAGCTCATCTGTGGTTGTTACTGGGTCGTGGATCTCTGAAACTACTTTTAGCACCATATTCTGGGGCAAGGGACTCATAGAAGGCCAATCCTTGATGTTCGGGCCGAACTTAATCTCCTGGGCCGGATCTGCTGCGCCTTTGCTGTCAAATACGCGGTTTGCGTAAATCTGGCTGTCAAAGTAATATTTTGGATGCGTATAGGCCACATCCATATCTGTTGCAGCTGTCAGGTAGCCTTTGTTGGCTGCTGTAGCAGCAATAGAACGGGCATCCATCAGGGCTACAGAGGCAATCTGGCCGCTCTGGAGCTTGCTGCCCTCACGGTTCGGGAAGTTCCTGGTGGAATGTCGTATGGAGAAGCCATTGTTGCTGGGGGTGTCCCCTGCGCCGAAGCAGGGTCCGCAGAAGGCGGTCTTCATCACAGCGCCTGCGCCCATTAAGGATGCGGCTGCGCCATTTTTCACCAGTTCCATATAGACTGGCATACTGGCTGGGTAAACGCTCAGGGTAAATTCATCAGAGCCGATGCTTGCGCCCTTTAAGATATCTGCCGCATCACAGATGTTCTCAAAGCCGCCGCCTGCACAGCCTGCAATGATTCCCTGATCCACATAGAGCCTTCCATTGCGCACCTTATCCTTTAAGGTAAATTCCACTGCGCCTTCCAGGCTTACCTGCGCCTTCTTCTCACAGTCGTCCAGGATATCCATCAGATTCGCATTCAATTCTTCAATGGTGTAGGTATTGCTGGGGTGGAACGGCATAGCGATCATTGGCTTCACCTTGCCCAGGTCTACTTCCACCATACCATCGTAATAGGCCACCTGTCCTGGGTTCAGCTCCTTATATTCCTCCACCCTTCCATGAATATCGTAAAATTCCCGGATGGCATCGTCTGTTTTCCAGATAGAGGACAGGCAAGTGGTCTCTGTAGTCATTACATCTACGCCAATCCTGAAATCTGCGCTCAGGCTTGACACCCCAGGCCCTACAAATTCCATTACTTTATTGTTCACATATCCATTGGCAAATACCGCGCCAATAATGGCAAGAGCTACGTCCTGAGGGCCTACGCCAGTCTCTGGCTTCCCAGTAAGGTACACGCCTACTACCTTTGGCATATTAATATCATATGTTTTATTCAGCAGCTGCTTAACCAATTCCGGCCCGCCTTCTCCCATGGCCATCGTGCCCAATGCGCCATAGCGGGTATGGGAATCGGATCCCAGGATCATCTTGCCGCCCCCAGCCAGCATCTCCCTGGCAAACTGATGGATGACAGCCTGATGGGGCGGTACATAAATCCCGCCGTATTTCTTGGCACAGGTCAGCCCGAACATATGGTCATCCTCATTGATCGTCCCTCCCACAGCACAAAGGGAATTGTGGCAATTTGTCAGCACATAAGGCACCGGGAACTTCTCCAGCCCGGATGCCCGCGCCGTCTGAATAATTCCTACGAAAGTAATGTCATGGGATGTTAATTTATCAAACTTAATCTTTAATTGCTCCATATTGCCTGAGGTATTATGTTCTGCCAAAATCCCATAGGAAATTGTATTTTTCGCTGCTTCTTCCTTACTTACAGCCCTGCCTGCCTCAGCCTGAACCGCAGCCTCAGCCTGCCCGCCGTCTGCAACCATCTTCGTCCCATTTACCAGATAGACGCCGCCATCATGTAATTTAACCATTTTTTCCTCCTATCTCTATCCTTGTTTCCATATCTAATGCACTTTCTCAATTGCTATAGGCTGCTCAAGCACACATCGCTATTTATAGCCCATTTTGAAAATAGATAACCTTTATCAACCATTTATTATACGGTTTTTTCCCATCCCCTGCAACCTTATTTTTACCAAAAATATTATTAAAGTTTTGCTTATTACTATTCACGGCCAATGTCAGTAGCTTACGGGATGCTACAGGCAAGGGTGGCCACGCGGCTGGATGGGACTTTTCAGGCTGGCAGCTGGAAGCACTCGTATAACCCGCACGAAATACTTTACTCCCTTATCGCAAAAGTGTTCCTCCTGTATAAAACTTGAAATAAAATACATAATCTTGAATATAATTACTGATTTTGCACTCATTTAACACCCCTGCGAGCCCGAATCTGTCATTTTGAATTTTTCCACTCATCACGGCTTACAGCATACGCAAGTAATATATCATTCTTTGGGGTATTCCATAACCATTTCTCTGCACTTCCATTCTTCACCCAGAACACAATATTTTTCCGTTGTATCCAAAACTGCATCACTAAAACCAGCTGCTTTATAACAGTAATAAGCATAAAGATTATTCTCAAAAACACCCAGTGATACTCTTTTAGCACCATATATTTCAAATGAAAATTTTAGGCCTAATTGAAGCATATCTTTTCCATAACCTTTTCCTCGCTTGTGAGGATCTATAATGACAAACCCAAAGCGCAGTTCATTCAATGTTTCATCAGGATTTCTCAATGTAAAAAAGCCAACGATTCCTGTTTCATCAAATGCGGTAAACGGCATTAGGGATTCCACAAAACAAAATCTATTCTTTGTGACAGGAAAATCGCCAAGTATACCTGCTGTCCACTGGTAAAACACTTTTTCATCCTGACACCATGATAATATCGTATCTGCATCCGGTGCTCTATAAGGTCTGATTCTAATCATATGCTTTTCCTCCCAAACATCGGTTTATATACTTGAATATAAAATATTTTCCTGCTGCCTGCGATTGTATATTTATCAGCTCAATTTCAGCGGGTACACCATTCCGAAAAGGGAGATACCTTAATGTTTGGCACAGAATATTTTTCTGAGAGTGCTGTTTCATAAACGCAGGCGTAGCGGCAGCTAGGCTAAGGCTTGAGAAACAGTGCTATCAGGAAAATATGCAAGCAAAACATAAGGTTATTTAGCGCAGGTTATACTAGTTTGCTGAGAATAACAGCAAAGCCGTCTGCAGCGGGTAAATGTTAACCAGCCCATTTGCAACGGGTAAATGCTAACCAGCCCATTTGCCGGTTAAAGGCAAAACCCATGGGCTTATCAGCCCGGGCTTTTTTACAGGAATCTTACTCAGGCTCTATGCAGAATCAAACTAAATACTTAGTGAAACCACATTGTTTCCTGGGCAATGCCGTGAACTGTAAGCCAGGAATCAATTTTCCACTTTACGGCCTTGCAAAACGTAGTCAAGGGGCGGCTGGGGCTCCCTGACGGACACCTCGCATCCCCTGCCCCCGTCTGTTAATCCCTTAAGTTACTAACATTAATTTACGCCCCAGAGAAGCCACTCACAATAACAATTTGTCATATCCCCACAAAATACCCAGTTCAGCGCATTCCTGACCCATAAACCATAACATTGCTTTCCTCCTGGAACCCAATCATAACCTTAAATAAATCCCCATCCAAATAAATCTCAAAGCTCCCCCCCATTAAATTGGTAAGATCCTTCGCGATGGAAAGCCCCAGGCCGCTCCCTTCTGTGCTCCTGGAAATATCCCCCCGTATAAACCGCTCTGTCAATTCCTCCGCCTGTATATTCAATGCGTTTTCAGAAATATTCTTAATGGAGAACCATACATGCTCCCCATCCGCCGCCATATCCACATACACCCTGGTATGTTCCATGGCATACTTGGCCACATTATTATAAAGATTCTCCAGCACCCGCCAGATCCTCCGCCCGTCCGCCAAAATTACCACTGGCTTCTTGGGCAGCTTCGTAATCACAGTCAGACCCCTGGCTTCAAATTTCTCATCAAACTCCCCTTCCGTCTGATGCACCAGCTCCACCAGGTCAATCCGCTCCATCTCCAGCTTAATATTCCCAGAGGTGATCTTGGAAGCTTCTACTAAATCCTCCGTCAGCTGCTTTAACCTCTGCGACTTTGTATCCAACACTGCAATATATCCCCGCACCCTTTCATTTTCCAGCTTCTCCCGCTTCAGCAGATCCACATAATTAATGATCGAAGTTAATGGCGTCTTAATATCATGGGAGACATTTGTGATCAGATCCGCCTTCAGATGCTCATTTTTCACGCTGTCCTCCACGGCATGGAAAAGCCCATCCCCAATGGTATTCACAGCCTCTGCCAGCTGCCGGTTGTCCCCCTTAAGCTCCTCTGCCGCAATCTTATATTCCAAATCCCCAGAGGCGATCTTACGGATTCCGCCCAGCACCTTTTCACGCTGCACACTCTCCCTGATCATAAAAACCCCTTCTGCGCCGCTCAGCAGGAAGAACAACAGGATACCCGGCATCAGGTCATAATAGTTTACTACCATGAAGAAAAACATAATGCATGCCACAAAATGCAGCCCAAACCAAAAGATCATCTTTGAAGAGGCCTTCCAGTTATTGAACATCAAAGACAGGCCATTCACAAACCATCCCAAAATGCTCTTATTCCACAGCACCCCAGCCCGGATCCTGCGCACAAAGCTCAGATAGAATACCAGCATGCTGGCCATGCCAAAGAAAGCAATCACTCCTGCCATCAAGAGCTTTCCTGCAAGCGCCTCGCTGCCAACCCGCGCCATAGCCTCCCAAAACAGCAGCAACAGAAAAATCCCATCTAGCACCGCCAGGGCAAACATGATCTCCGTAGGCAGCCGGTCAAACAGATTCAGGTAGACCTCTCCGCCCTCTTCCCGCCTTCCCGCTGCCATGCTTAAATAAATCAAGCAAATCAAAGACATCAAAATGCTGACTGCCGCCCCAACAATACTAATATAGATCCAGGGATGCATCTGGTCATACTCATCCCTGGCTACAAGAAATTCATCCTGGTTGGGGAATGAGGTGTCCACACAGATAAAAAACACGTTTCCCTTTCCCCCATACCTGGGCTCCAGGCTATTGTAGAACACATCTTCCATTCCCTCTACATTGGTTTCCAGGCGGACGTCATTTTCCTGATAAAAAAGATATTTTCCCAGCTTTTCCCCATATTCTGCCAATTGTCGGTCAATGGGCTGGCTGATATTGGTGTATGCCACTTCTTCATTGCCACGGCTGACCCAATAAGAAACATTGGTTCCATTTTCCGTAAGGTTATAGCGGTTCAGGCATTTTTTGTACTGATTGACCTCTGTGCCGATATTTTCCAGTGTAAACTCCAATGCCTGGTAATTGTCGCACATTTTCCGCATGGTGATATCCCCCTTCATAAAGGAATCCCAAATCCCCACGCCCCCTTGGGGCAGATACTCTTCATCCACAAACTCATAATTTGAATGGATCTGGGAAAAGGACATATCCATTTCCTGCAGCAGCACCATCAGTTCTTTTCCGTTCAGCTCAAAAAGCTCCCCTGCGATCACCCTTTGGACAATCTGATCCAATGCCAGGTTCTCTTTATCTTCTTTTCCATTATCCTCTGCTTCCTGTACTGCCTGCCTGCCAGAACTGGAGCTTGTATTCCAGCCGTCCGTTTCCATGGAGAAACTGTAAGAGCCGCCATAATAATGCTCTACATTATCTATAATGCCCTCCTGCAGCTCTGCTGTCATTTCTCCCAGGCTGGAAATATATTTTTCTTCTTTCAGGACAGTCTCCCCATTTTTATAAATGCTCTTTTCCTGATGGATCCCATCATCCAGATAATATTCTGAGACAAATTCAAAATTGGATTTGGTATACCGCCGCGACCACTCCGCCAAATCCCCCAGGGTATAATTGCTGGTATTGGCATCCTCCACCCTGAGCGTAGAAAAATCATCCACCTGCTGGTTGTTGTAGTAATTCCAAATGTTGACAATCCTCTCATCATCATAATTTCCATCCGTCTCAAACTTTCTCCGCAGGTCAATAAAACGGAACACCTCTTCCGCAGCATTCTGAAACTTTAAGGAAAAATAGCTGGAAGACTCAAAGGACTTATTTTTCAGATCGCCAAAATCCAGGATATTTTTCTGGAGCAGCGCTGTCAGGATCACAATCGTCAGCACCAGGATCACTGCAAAAATTTCCTCTGCCACAACGGCAACCACTTTCATGCCTGTAGAATAACGCATTTTCGTCATTTTAACACCACCTTATCATTGCGTTAGGAGCCGGTTCAAAATAACTTATGCAAAATTATTCTCTCACGGCTTATTATCTGGACTTCTCAATTTTATAGCCAACGCCCCATACCACCTTCAGGTATCTTGGCTCCTTAGGATTGATCTCAATTTTCTCCCGAATATGGCGAATATGGACTGCCACCGTATTATCCGCGCCAATAGCGTCTTCATTCCAGATACTCTCATAAATCTGGTTAATGGAAAATACCTTGCCCTGGTTTTTCACCAGCAAAAGGAGGATATTGTACTCAATGGGCGTAAGCTTCACGGGCTCTTCATCCACCACCACCTCTTTCAGGTCATCGTTGATCATAAGGCCGCCTACCTGGTATATGCGCTTGTTGTTTTCTGTGGCATTTCCCAGCTGGGTGTAGCGGCGCAGCTGGGATTTCACACGGGCTACCAGTTCTAAGGGATTAAAGGGTTTTGTAACATAATCATCCGCACCGATGTTCAGACCCAGAATCTTGTCTGCATCCTCAGATTTTGCAGAGAGGATAATGATGGGGATGCTGCTGTCCTCACGGATTTTCAGGGTTGCGCGGATTCCATCCAGCTTGGGCATCATGACATCTATGATCAGGAGATGGACTTCCTGCTCTTTCAGGACCCGCAGAGCCTGCTCCCCATCGTAAGCCTTCAGGATGCAGTAGCCCTCTTGCTGTAGGTAAATCTCTATGGCATCTACAATTTCTTTGTCGTCGTCACAGACTAGGATACGTTTCATGTTTTTCACCTCGCATTTTTATTTATTCTGATGTAGGTATTATACAAAAAAAATGCAGGGAACAAAAGGGAAATTTATGTTTTTGGAAAATTAGGCTGGAAACAGTATAAGTTAGGGATATGGTAACAGATTAATTTTAAATTAAGAAGATGGAAATTATTAAGATTTGATTAAACTGGCGTTTTTTTGTAGGCTTACATGCAGTTAAAGGGGGAATATGCGGCTTCCCTGCCGCATGATTATCCCCCCTTTCTGTTACTATGAATGCTTTAGCGGAAAGCATTATATACCATCCCATTCAGCATGCCGCCCCTGCAATCTGCCAATTCGCTGACAGTCACCAGCTGGTAGCCTCGGTTGATTAATTCGGGGATGATGACTTTTGAGGCTTCTGCTGTCGGGCCGTAGAGGTCGTGCATTAGGATAATGTCACCGTCTTTGACATGATTCAGGACAGCGGCCTGGGTGGCGGCTGCATTTCTGGTCTTCCAGTCCAGGGTGTCAATGGACCATAGGATCAAGGGCATGCCTACAGTGCTTGCTACGGTACCGTTGTAGTTACCTCCTGGGGGGCGCATCACTACGGGGGATACGCCGGTTACGTCCCGCACGGCATTGTTCGTGGAAGTAATCTGGCTTTGGATAGAGGAAATGCCTACCTTAGTCAGGATCTGGTGGCTGTAGGTGTGGTTTCCAATTTCGCAGCCCATATCGTAGGCACGCTTTAAGATGGAAGCATGGGCAGGGACTTGCTGGCCTAACACAAAGAAGGTTGCCACCCCATGGCTCTGCTCTAAAATATCTAAAATTACAGAGGTGTAGGATGATGGGCCGTCATCGTAGGTCAGGGCTACCATCTTGCCGTTTAAATCCAGCTTCCGGGTGAGTATGCCAAGGCCGTTGTAATAGGAAATGCTGTTGGCGTCTTTTACTTTGCAGCTGGTGACTTTTCCGTTGGAGAGGGTATAGTCCATAACGGTGCCACGGATTTTTTTGGTTACCTGGCCTTTCGCATTGACATAGATCAGTTTGCCGCCAGAAGTGATATACAGGCCGGCTATGCTGACCCGTTTGCCATCAGGGCCAAAATAGAGATTTTTGCCGCTCACATTGCGTATGTCGTTTCTGACCAGGGCCATGTGCCCATTTTTATAATCATAGCATTTTTTATCCTGGACATAGTAAATCCGGGTACAATTTCCTTTGGCATTGAAATAGTATTTTTTTGCTTGGACAGTAACCCAGGCTTTTTTTTGCTTCTTCCATTTTCGGGTCTTGTAATCTTGTTTGTAGTATTTCCAATTGCCGCTGGCATTTGTTATTTTATGGGTGACATAGCCGCTTTTGCCCACTTTGGCATATTGCTTGGCGGAAATTTTTTTCCAGCCGGCCTTAGATGAGCGAATGCCTTTGGCATTAAAGTAATAGATTTTGTTATCTTTCAGGGCGCATAAGGTGTTCTTCAGGAGCGCCATCTTGCCTTTGCTGTATTTTTGGCACGTTTGGGCAGCCGTGTTATAGATGATGGTGCATTTGCCACTTTTGCTGAAATAGTAGTCCTTGCCATCTATATTTTTCCAGACATTTTTTTTGGTTTCCCATTTCTGGGCGCTGTAATTGTATTTGTAAAATTTCCAAAAGCCCTTTGATTTGGAAAACCTGCTGGATACATATCCTTTTTTGCTTACCTGCATATATTTTTCACGGGATATCTTTTGCCAGCCGGCTTTGGTAACCTGCTTCCCTTTGGCATTGAAATAATACATTTTGCCATCGCGGAGGGTTATCGCGTCCTTTTTGACAGATACCATTTTGCCTTTGCTGTATACCTGGCACTTGCCGCTGGAAGGGCTGTAGATTTTTGTGCACTTACCGCTTTGGCTAAAGAAATACTCTTTGCCGTCTATAATTTTCCAGGTATTTAAGAGTTTTTTCCAGGAGGACGCCTGGGCATTGTAGCTGTAGTACTGCCAAATACCGCCTGAGGATTCCATTTTGGCAGATACGCTGCCTTTGGCGTCAGTGTAATACCATTCCTGGGAGGCGGGCTTTTTCCATCCCTGGGCAGCGGCACGGATTCCTTTGGCGGCAAAATAGTATAGGCCGCCATCACTGAGGGTTTGCGCCTGGTTAACGGCCGGAACCATCTGGCCATATTGGAAAACAGAGAGCTGGGTGGTTGTCACATTGTAGGCTTTGGCACATGCGCCGGAACGGTCAAAGAAATAATCAATGCCTAGGACGTGGCTCCAAACATTTTTTTTGATAGCCCAGTTGGAGGCATTCAGGTCATATTCATAATACCTCCAACTGCCGCCAATCTCTTCCATACGGGCCGTTACATAGCCGCCGCTGTTTATGTAGAACTTCTGCCCGGAGATTTCATGCCAGCCTTCCTCCGTAACCTGAATGCCATCTTGGTAAAGCAGATACTGGGAGCCTTCCTGCACTAAGCCATCTGGAACGGATGAGCCTGCCTGGCCGGAGGCTGAAGGCTGGGTATCTTCTGCCGCTGGCGATGCATCCTGCCCTGCTGGCACAAATGCATCTGGCTCTGTATTTTCTGCATTGCTTCCTGAGGGCGCAGAGGTTCCAGACGCTGGATCTTCTGTGCCGTTTTCTGAGGGTGCAAAAGTTCCAAATGCTGGATCTTCTGTGCTGCCTCCTGGGGGCGCAGAAGTTCCAGACGCTGGATCTTCTGTGCCGATTCCTGAGGGCGTTGTGGAAATGCTGGAAGATACTGGGACTGACTTTGACCGCCTGCCTGTGTTCCTTGCATTTGTGGTATTTGCGGTATTTTCTTGGGAAGAATTATTTTCTGGCGCAGATGACACTGCCTCTGTCTGGATCGGCATAACTGTGCACAACATGGCAAGCACCAGCAGCAGTGCAATCCCTGTACGCTTCAGCCGTTTTGTATTTTGTTTCCTATGTTCCATCATAAGCTGCTCCTTTCCGTTTTGCGCATTTCTACTGAAAATCCTTTTCAGTCTGGTTTATCCCTTACCGTTTCTTAAAAGGAAAATGCCTTTCCTTTTTCTCCTCCTTCTCCCCATCCCCTGAATCGGCTCCTTCTTCCTCTTCCTTCCATCTGAAATACTCTGCGTCCAGATTTACATGGATTTCCGGCGGGAGCGTTGGCAAGCCTGCTTCCTCTCCGTAGGCTTTTCCTGCTGTCTCCTGGTCTATCCCAGAACCCCTGGCCTCTTCTGCGCCCCACCCTAACTGTATAGACGGAGAAGCATCATAGCCATTTGCGGCAGGCAGACTGGCGCTGTCCTGCGGCCAACCCTGCATTGGTGAAGGGCTGTAGCCATTGGATCCCTGGCTTCCCATCCCCCCCCAGCTGCTTTGTGCCCTTTCCGGGGCGCTGGACATATCTTCAATTTCCAATTTCTGCCCTTCTCTTTTTCTGGCAGCCCTGCGGCGCAAGCCTTCTGCAAATTCTTTGCCTGTGACCCTTGCAAGGCTGTCAGAAGCCTCGTCCCGCTTCTGCTCCAACTCAGGGCGTATGCCCATGCGTTCAAAATATGCATGGTTGATCTTTATTTCCGGCTTCTCTACAGCATAAGTCTTTCCTTCGTTTTGGATCCTCTTTTCTTCCCGCCCCTCTAACTGCAGGCGCCGCTCCCTCTCCAGCTGCTTATTCACCTCTTCGATCAGCTTCACATATTTATCCATATCCGCAAAGTCCCGCAGCTGCCCTGTCAGCTCCAGCTGATTCCGGCGCACCCGCTCCCTCTGCCCTTCGATCTCCATATTGACCCGCCCCAATGTCTTTTTAATGGCCTCATTGGCGTCCTCCATAATATGGCAGATACGGTTAATGGCATCGTCTGTATACATAATAGAAGCTGCATAAATGTCATCTGCATGGCGGCTGGCCTTCATGATAATCTCTTCCCCTCTCTTCTCACACCGCCGCTCTGCCATCTCATGCTTCTGCCTAGTCACCTCGTATTGATCCATTGCCTCATAGACAGCCAGGTTCAGCTGCTCTAACAGCTCAAATATCTTTTTCTTGTCCACAACGGCCTTGCTCTCGTCTCCCAGATAACTCTCACTGGTAGAAAATAATAAATGTATACTCCGAAAAATACGCTCAATCTTATCCTGTACGCTCATATCCTCTTCCTCTGTCTTTTTCCGTAAAATTCATTTTATCACAGATTATATACCCTTCCAGGGCGGGGAAACATTTAATGCAAAAACGCGCCAATCAGGCTTTCCAGAAGATTAAATTCATAAAGCAGCTGCAAAATTGCGTTCCCCCGAATGGAGGCCAGCATCTGCTTCCCAAATTCGCTTCCCTGGCACAAGGTAACCAGGAAAAAAATTCCCCAGACAATAACCAGTCCCTGCAAAAGCCCAAAGGCAACTCCGCCTAAATGGTTCATGCCATTGATCACCGGCAGCTTTGTAAGAATGTCCAGCGCATGGATCAGGATACCCAAAAGGATTCCCACAATGCAAAAAGAAATTACCCAGGCTGCACGCTCCACGGCCAGATCAGCCAAACCCGCCGCCCATTCTTTGAACAGCGGATTCCCCTTTACCAGCTTGCCGGCCTGGCCACTGAGGCAATCATAGAAGAACTCCTGCGCCTCTGGGGGCAGCTTTATTCCAAAAATAGTTTCCGGAGGCCGGCTTCCCCCTGATCCCTGGGAACCCTCCAGGCTTTGGAGGATTTCCTCAGCGTTCGCCTCCAACGCCTTCTGGCATTGCTCCTGCACAACCTGATGCATGGGCGTTTGCTTCATTAAAAATTCCGATGCATAGGGGGTAATCCAAGATGCAAGGGCTGCAGCCAGGAAAAATGCCGCCAAAGAAAACACCATCCGCACAAGCCCCCGGCGATAACCATGCAAAGCAAATCCCCCTAAGATCACAAGAACAACAATCAACAATTTTATTTCCTCTTTTCTAGCAAAAATATGCTGCGCCATCTTATTGGCAGAAGGGAAAGGCATTGCCCGCCCTCACTTCAAACGAATTTTCTGCGTCTCGCCATCTACCAAAAAAACATAATTCCGTATTCCCCCAGCCGACAGAATGCCCCGTATGCTGCGTTCAAATTCCCCATGGAATTTCTGTACACCACGCAGGGTGAAAATGGCGCATTCCAGGCCATTGATAATATAGATCTCATCATTTTCCAGAAATCCAATCTTCTGGTATCCCATAGAAAAACCCTGGGTCAGCACTTCTGTCCCCTGCAGGTCATAAATCTGCATCTCAAAAGCAGCCTTATCTTCCCCTCCCACAAATACAAAACCAAAATATGCTGTATTGTAAAAAATGCTCTGGATTTCCCGCTCTGTGGTGATTTCTTTTTTCTGTTGGGGTTTCTGGCTGCCTTCAAATATAATGGCCTTTCCATTCCCAAATCCCACCATAACATTGTTGGTCAGAAATTCCACCTTGGGGATAATAATGCCCTCATAAACATATTGGCTGACAATGTTGTCAATTTCATTCTGGCCTTGGGAGCCAAAATTGTAAAATGTGATCGTAGTCTTTATATTCCCTTCGTTCACATCCAAAAGGGATACTCCCATTTTCTGGCCATCATTGGAAATGGCAATATCCAAAGGATAGCCGCTGTTTTTGGTATGAAGCTCCCCTTCTGCCAAAAATGCCCCTCCCTTGTCGTAAATCTGCAGGTAGCCGATCCCATCCTGTTCCATCAAAATCGCCACCGTACCCTGGTTTGCCACCTGCACGCGCTGTATCGGCATGGTAGTCTCTATCTGGCCGCAGGGGCCGTCTTTATTCATAATATATACTTGCTTGCCTTTTTCATCTGCCACTACAGCATAGCCTTGGCAAATATCTGCCATTGGCTCCTGCATTTCATAAGCCTGGTTCCAGATTACCTTATTATTGCTATCTATGCAGGAGGCTCCGTCTTTCCCATATTTCAGTATATTGCCTTGAAAGGATATAAACTGCATGGCTGCGGAATCCTGACGCTCTGCGGTATGGACAACATCATAGTCCGTGTATACACGGCTTTGTATGTATAAGTAATATCCCGTCAGGGTGAGGAGCAGGGCGATTGTCACAAATGCAATCCATGATAAAATCTTTTTTCGGTGTTTGTAGATTTTCTCATTCATTTCTGTCACATCCGACTTCACAACCCGGTATATCTTATCTGCCAAAATCGCACCTCCAAATATAATATGCACATTCTACCATATTCTGAGGGATTGTGCATTAATTTTTTTGAAATAAGGGAGAAATGCCATACCTTAAGAACGCCGCACTGGCAGGCAATGCCTCCCAGTGCGGCGGATCAATCCATATTACTCCAACAGTTAAATATTATGGAAGCTGCAGTTTTTGTCCTACAAAAATCTTATTTCCGTCCTGTATCCCATTCAACTGGCATAATTCTTCACGGACATCCAGGCTGTTGTATATGCTCTTGCAAATGCTGTCCAAAGTGTCCCCAGGCTGTACGGTATAATAACGGACACGTTCCTGGCCTGCAGACGCCTGGCCAGTGTCTTTGGATGATTTCGGCTGTGCAGAATCCGATGCTGCCCCCTGGGAAGCTGGCGGCTCCTGCTTGTCCTGTTCCTCTAAGGGTGTAACCTGGGAAGCAATGCTCTCTACCACCAGGCCTTCTTCCCCGTCCGAACCAGCCTGGGAGCCTTCCTCTCCCGAACTGCCAGAAGCGCTTTTCTCTGAGCTGCCAGAGCTTTCTCCCCCTGAGCTTCCCGCCCCTGGGCGGTCCGCAGAGCTTTCCCTTTCTTCCTCTGTGGCTTTTAAAATATGCAGCGTTTCTTCCACCTCCTGCATTTTCCGATAATTATTAATTGTTGTAATCCCTATAACACAGAGAATGACCAGAAAAAAAGACGAAGCTGTGTAAAGAAAATTGCGGTTCTGCCTGGCAATCTGCCTGCCATGCCGCTCCACAGCCAAATTGTGGTAAGATTCCAAAACTTTTTCCGCTGGTGTTTTCGGCTCCTTCCCATTATTTTTCGAAAAAATATTTGCAGGCTTTTTTTCTGCTCTTTCTGTCTGCGTCCTTCGGGATGCTGACTTCTCCCTTAGTCCCTTTGCCTGATCCCGTACAGGCATTTCCTTTGTTTTGAGGGATTCTTCTTTTTCCTGCTCCCGGTAAGCACCGGCCGGATCTGCCTTCCCTGCATTTCGGCCTTGGATGCCCAGTATTTCCTGAAACAGCTTTTGGGATTGGGCAGGGGATTTCTCTTGCCAGCCTGCCTTTGAAGCTTCTGGATTTTCCTCCTGGATTCCCTTGTGCTGTTTTGAGCCTGCCGCATTCCGCATTTCTGCTGCCCGCAGCTGCTGCCTGTGCCCCTCTGGCATTTCTAAGGATGGCTTTTTCTTCTGCCCGCCAGGTATTTCCTGAAACGCACTTTTTTCCGGCTTGGCTGGTGTTTCCTGGAATAGCTTTGGTTCCACAGCCTTTGGCTCCGCCTGCTGCAGTTCCTGGTATAAGTCTGCAAACTCTCCCGTCCGCGGCATAGCCCTGGATTCCCCTGTTTCTATTTCGTTCCATAAATCGGCAAGCTCCGCGCCTTTCGGACTGCGATCCGCATACTCCAAGCCATATCCTGTGCCTTTCGGGCTGCTTTCCGCATACTCTGGGCCATATCCTGCGCCTTTCGGGCTGCTTTCCGCATACTCTGAGCCATATCCTGCGCCTTTCGGGCTGCTTTCCGCATATCCCGAGCGGTATCCCGCGCCATTTGAACCGAACTCCCCATGCACTGCGCCATCCTGGCTGCGCTTCGCATACTCTGCGCCATACCCTGTATCCCCAAGGCCTTCAAGCCTGTCCATCTGCAGTTCTTCTTCATGCTTGCAAACCATATATTCCTGCATGGGAAGATTTTTTTCATAATAAATATAGTAACCCTCCCGTTTCTGAAGGTAACCCTGCTCATGTATGAAAAAAACCTCCTCGCCTTCCAATATATCCATTAGCATAAGGAGTTTGTCACGCCCCGCAAAATATTTCCGATGGGCAGATTCCACAGACGCCGGCAAATCCATGGGCTGCCCGCCTCTTCCTAAGAACCACCCCACAATTTCCAAATCTGGGAAATACTGCTTTTTTTCTTTATAAATATAATCCCAAAAGCTGTCATCCAACTGAACCTTGTCCCACTGGAATATTGCAGCGCCGCATTCCACCGCTCCGCTGACAAAGGTGCACCGGATATCCTTGTCCACTTGGGCCGTCCCTAGGAAAATCGCTGCGCAAGGGTCTTTTTTCCTTGCCATATTTTTAATATAGGTATACACATAATCTTCTATGTAGATCTTATGCCTTCCCCTGGGGCTTCCAACCTGACGGATATTTTTAGGCAGGCTTCGCTTTGCCTTCGTAAATTCTTGCCCTTCCTTCTGTAAATTTTCCCTGCAAATCGTTTCTACCATGTCGTCACCTCTTTTGCACATGGTAGCACAATTTCTTTGCAGTTTTTGGCAGTATCTGTCACCTTTACAGAAAACTTTTCGACAAAGTATTACAAAAGCGCCTTAAACCCTACAATTCAACCCTGCCCTCCAATGCCCGCAGCAGGGTCATCTCGTCAATATATTCCAGATCCCCTCCCACGGGAACACCGCTGGCAATCCTGGAAACCTTAATGCCTGTAGGCTTAATGAGCTTACTGATATACATTGCCGTAGTTTCTCCTTCCAGGCTGGAATTCGTGGCAATGATCACCTCATCTACATCTCCCTGGAGCCGCTGCATCAATTCCCTAAGCCTGATATCATTTGGCCCAATCCCCAGCATAGGGGAAATCGCCCCATGGAGGACATGGTACACGCCCTCATATTTATTGGTTTTTTCGTAAGCTGCCAAATCCCGGGTATCCTCCACAACCATAATCATCTTGTGGTTCCGGTTCCCATTCCCGCAAATGGGGCATAACTCCTCATCTGTAAGGGTAAAGCACTGTTTGCAGTACTTTACTGTCTTCCTGGCCTCCAGGATTGCCGAAGAGAGGTTTTCTACATGCTCTAACGGCATATTTAAAATATGAAAAGCAAGCCGCTGTGCCGACTTGCTTCCAATCCCTGGCAGAGAAGACAACTCCTCGATTAGCCTGCTGATCCGCCTGCTATAGTAATCCATTTCTGCCTCCTGTCTGTCTTTTTTTATCTAAAATGGGAAACCGCCCCCAAGGCCGCCCAGGCCTCCCGTAATCTTGGACATGGATTCCTGGGAAGCCGCCTCAATCTGGCGCAAAGCCTCATTGGTAGCCGCCATAATCAGATCCTCCAGCATCTCGATATCATCTGGATCCACTACTTCTTCGGAAAGCTTCACCTTGGTCACTTCCTTTTTCCCAGAGATGGTCACTTCCACTGCGCCGCCGCCCGCAGCCGCCGTAATCTCCTTTTCCTCCAGTTCCTTGGTGGCTTCCTCCATCTGGCGCTGCATCTTCTGCGCCTGCTTCATTAAATTATTCATATTTCCGGGCATGCCCCCTGGAAACCCTCCGCGCTTCGCCATTTATTCTTCCTCCTTTTCTTCCTTTCATTCAGCCTATCATTCTATCATATTTTCCTCAAGCCATATTTCCATAACCATTTGCCATTTATCCCAAAAGCCCTATTATAATTTAAAGCTCTCCATCCTCTTCTACCATAATCTCCATATTTATGATTTTTTGCAGATCCAGGCCTTGCCCTGTGGCTGATCCCGCCTCTCCCTGTTCCTGTGTCTGTATCTCAACCTCAATGGCTTTCCCCATCTTCTTTGCAATCATATCCACCAATTCCTGCCGATGGGACTCCCGGCTCATATATGACCCTGCCATATCATCCAGGGAAATCAAAAGAGCTCCTTCGCTGGACAGCCCAAGGCGGGCAGATTTCAGATAGCCCTGCACTGCTCCCGGCAAATCCCGAATAATAGAACGCCAGCTCTGCACCACCTGTTTCACATCCTCCGGAACTGCCTTTAGAAGCTGTTGGGGCGTCTCCTGCAAAGCCCCGCCTGCCGCTTCCCTCTCCTTAGAAACCGCCGTGCCGCCCTGGGATACGCCTTCTGGCTGCTGCATAAATATTCCTTTCTCCAGCTTCTGCTCTATCTGGGCAACCCGCTCTGCCAGGGAATCATAATCCCGCTCCATCTCCGGCTTGCACAGCTTGATCAATGCAATCTCCACCAGAATCCGTTTCTGGACGGCATAACGCACCTGGCTGGACAGATCAGAAAAAATACGGATATAGCGCATCAGCCGCCCAGAATCCACCATCTGCGCTTCTTCCTTCAGCAACAGGAGGTTCTCACTGGAAATGTCCAGCACATCCTCCATATGGTCTGAGCTTTGCAGCAGCATCAGGTTCCGCAGATACCAGGTAAAATCCGTCACAAACTGCCCTGGCTCCCGCCCCTGGATGATCAGCTCCTCCAACAGCTGAATCACGCCTGGGATATCCTTGGCAAGTATTTTGCGCAGCATCTGGCTGAACACCTCCGTATCTACGGCGCCTAAAACCTCTAGCACATGGTCATAGGTCAGCTTCTCTCCCAGATAAAAGGCAATGCACTGATCCAGAAGGCTTAAGGCATCACGCATAGAGCCATCCGCTGCCCTGGCAATATACTGGATCGCCTTGGCCTCCACCTCTGCCTGCTCTTTTTCCATCAATTCTGTAAGGCGCCCTGCAATCGTCTCTATCGTGATCCGCTTAAAATCATACCGTTGGCATCTGGAAAGGATGGTGATGGGTATCTTATGGGCTTCTGTGGTAGCTAAAACAAAGATAACATAAGAAGGGGGCTCTTCCAAAGTTTTTAACAATGCATTGAAAGCCCCTATGGATAGCATATGAACCTCATCAATGATATAGACTTTGTACCTGCCCTCTGTCGGTGAATATGCAACCTCCTCACGTATCTCGCGGATATTGTCCACGCCGTTGTTGGATGCAGCATCTATCTCTATGACATTCATGGAATTGCCTGCCGTAATCGCCCTGCAGGAGGGGCAGTCCCCGCAAGGGCTGCCCTCTATGGGATGCTGGCAATTGACCGCCTTGGCAAAAATCTTTGCAACGGTGGTCTTGCCCGTTCCCCTGGTCCCGCAGAACAAATAGGCATGTCCCACTCTGTCTGCCTTTATTTGGTTCTGTAATGTAGTTACAATGTGCTCCTGCCCCTTGACATCCTCAAACTCCTGGGGCCGGAACTTACGGTATAACGCAGTGTAAGACATATTTTAATCTCCAAAGCATCTGTTAGGCTATATCACGCAGCCTTAATCCCCAAAGCTAATGCCAATTAATTTTGCTTCCTTGATAATCTTAGAGTCTGGCTCTACCATTTTCAGCTTGCCTGCCACTTCGCCTAACGGGATTTTTTTGGTATTGCCATTTACCATGCCCACCATATATCCATAATCTTCTTTCATAATGAGATTTGCCGCCGCTGCGCCCAGCCTTGTGCAAAGAACACGGTCATAAGCGCATGGGCTGCCGCCCCTCTGGGTATGCCCAGGCACGGTAACGCGGACCTCACTGCCAATCTTTTCCTCAATCTGTGCTGCCACTTCATAGGAAACAGATGGGTAAACCTGTACCTCTTTCTCTTTTTTCTTCTTGAGTTCCTTCTTGGACAGAGCCGCATCCTCTTTAGAAATAGCGCCCTCTGCCACTGCCAGGATGGTAAATCCTTTGCCCTGCTTATTCCTTCCCTTGATGGCCTTAACAATCTTATCAATGTCGTAGGGGATCTCTGGCAGCAGAATAATATCTGCGCCCCCTGCGATTCCGGCATACAATGTCAGCCAGCCAACCTTATGCCCCATAACCTCTACGATAAACACACGGTTGTGGGAAGCAGCTGTGGTATGGATGCAGTCAATGGCATCTGTTGCGATATTGATGGCACTCTGGAAGCCGAAAGTCTCATCTGTGCCAAAGATATCATTGTCAATGGTCTTGGGCAAATGGATGATATTCAGCCCTTCCTCGCGCAGCAGGTTCGCTGTCTTCTGTGTCCCATTGCCGCCTAAGATTACCAGGCAGTCCAAGCGCAGCTTGTAATAAGTCTGCTTCATGGCCTCTACCTTGTCCAATCCCTTCTCATCTGGCTCACGCATCAGCTTAAACGGCTGCCTGGACGTGCCAAGGATCGTCCCGCCCTTTGTCAGGATACCAGAGAAATCGCCGCCAGTCAGCAAACGGTAATTCCCATAAATCAACCCCTTATACCCTTCAAAAAAACCGTAAACTTCCAATTCATCCAGATTCTTGCTCAAACCCTTGACCACGCCGCGCATTGCTGCATTCAATGCCTGGCAGTCTCCCCCACTTGTAAGCATACCTATTCTTTTCATGACATTCCATCCTTTCGTTGTAAAATTAAAGTCCCCAGGCAAGTTTTTGCCCTCCTAGGAAACTCGATAGGCTACTATTCACGGCCTAAAGCTATGCATAGCATAGCAACATTCCGGGACGGTATTTTAAATTTTGCTGCACAAAAACCGTCCCTCCCTCTTGAATCATGTCCTCACGGAATACATCGCCCACACCCTCGCTCCGCCAGGCTGCTAAGCACCAGCGGCACTGGCCCAGCGGCAGCCGAAACAGCGTGCGGAAAGCCCTTTTGCATTCCTAATCCATGTACAATAACTATTATAGCTCATTATTTTGCCTACTACAAGAATTTTCATTTGCATTTCTGAAAATATTTGGTATAATAGCATTGCAGGGCAAATTTTGGAGGAGTACCCAAGTGGCTGAAGGGTCTGGCTTCGAACACCAGTAGGTCGGTAGTCCCGGCGCGGGGGTTCAAATCCCCCCTCCTCCGCTCTTCTTTTTTGCTTTTTTACTGCATACATCCTGTGACATTATATCTTACTTAAATATAACCCCCTAAAACACAAAAGCGTGCCTGAACTTTTATTTTCTGTTTCTATTATGCCCTACTTTATGTGATATTTCGCCCAAACCCAGCCAACGCGCTTACCGCGTTTCCCTTATTTGGAACAAATTTCCACAAAGTGCTGTTATGTATCCGGCAAATCCCCTAAATCCCCTTCTTCAGGCACGCCCTCAAATATTCAAATACACCCTAGAGAGGTTCCACATGAAAAAATTTATCCTCGCCCTGCTTTTTATATGCCTGTGTTCCGTCATACTAATTGGCTGCAGCGAACCCCGCATTGATGCAGCAGGCTCTGTAAAAGCAATCTATGATTTATATATTCTTAGCGACACGGCGGGCATTCTTTCCCTCGGAATGGAACAGGAAGATATTGCTGCCGCACAGCAGGCGTACAATGATTCCCTGAAGGAAGCCATCCGCACAAATTTTGCCGACAGCGGGCAGGAAATACGCGAAGATGTACTGGACAGCCTTTGGGTTGCCAGAAAACAGGCATTAGCTAAGATGAAAGCTACTACAGAGATAATGGAAGAATCTGACGGAAAAGCTACCGTCGTGCTTCATACCACATATTTTGATGAATCTTCCCTGGATGAGGAGGCTTTTTATACTGCAAAAGATGCAGCACAGCAGGGGGACTTTGATTCTTTGGAAGAGCAGCAGGAATTTTTGATGGATACTTACACCAAGAACCTGATCAACGCTTATGAAAGAATAACCCCTTCCGCAGATACAAGAGATATTGTGGTTGAATGCGTAATCCAGAATAAAATATGGGTGCCAGCAAATATGTCATCCTTCGGCAGGGATTTGGCAGCTGCAATCGCAGGGCAGGAATAATCATTCTTCAAGCTTCGCATAGTTTGTTACACCGCCCATCCCCCTGCCCCGCTGAGCCGCCAGGTGCCAGCAGCGCTTGTACTGCAATAGCCGAAATAGTATGTAATAAGGCTCTGTGCATTCCCAAACCAGAACCTTAACAAATTCTTGCATATTTTCATATAGCAGGCATAAAATGTAAAAAGTTTTTTTCGGAGTTTATCAAATGTCTGCATTTCATCGAATGGTAACCTATCTCCATTTATACGACCACAATATTAAAGGACGAAATATCGGCTTTGCAAAAATTGAAAAAAGAGGAACACAGTGCCTGATTGAAATACATATGAAAAACACTGGGCATAGTAATCCGTCTGCTCCAGTGTATTTCTATGCCCAAAAGCAGCAAAGCCTCCCCGGAATATTTCTGGGAAACATAAACCTGAACCATGGGAATGGGGATTTCAAAGCCATCCTGGAAGAGGGGCAACTGTCTGAGAGCGGCTATGCATTAGAGGATGTGAAAGGTATTTTTATACCTGTTTCTGAGGATATTATGTTTGTCAGCCAATGGGACAACGACCCATTTGTTCGAAAAGCATTTCTTCCACTGAATACCTCCCCCTCCATTGGCACAACGCCTATGCCTGAAAATACCCCTTCCAGTTCCATTGAACCTTCCAAACAGGAGCAAAGCCTTCCCAACACAAAAGACCCCTCCAAAACACCCTCTCTGCAAGGAACAGGATCTTCCGATTCAGAGAAATTCCCCACATCCGCACACCAACAGGAAAATACTTCCCAACAGAAACAGTTACCACAACAGGAACAACAGATACAACAGGAACAACAGGCTCAAATGGAGCAGCAAGGGCAGCAGGCTCAAATGGAGCAACAAGGACAACTGGAACAATCGGCAGAACAAGGACAATTACAGAACCAGGATGGCATTCCTGCCAAGGCAAATGCTTCCTCTAATACGCAAGACCGGGAGTCTGAAAAATACCCGCAAACCTCACCCCAAACAGAACCTTCTTTAAATAAAACAGATTCACCAAACAGCCTGGAAGCTGCTGAAGCTATTCCAAAACGCAACCAGCCTGTATACCGAAACCCTTTTGCCCTTCCTCGTTTTATGCCATTCTGGCAACAGGATTTCTCCCAAGGACAACGGCCAAGGCACAACAATCCACAAAATACACCTGCTAAAAACGGCATTTCCCAAAATATTTCTTCTAAAAACAGGCAAAAACAAATGCCTCCAAAATCCTCTGCCATTATACCTGACAAAACAGGTGCTCCTGCCGCAGATACTTTTACAAATACAGATACCTCCCCAACTACAGATATTCCCCGCCAAAAGCAGCCCGATTCCCTGCCGGAAGATTGGGCTTTAAAATGGCAGTTCCTTTTGGAGAACTATCCTGTTATGACCCCCTTTGCAGGTGATGAGAATACCCTCTGCATCCGCATGGAGTTAAAGGATTTACGCCTTCTTCCGCAAAAATACTGGTATCTTGGAAACAATAGCTTCCTGCTCCATGGCTTTTTCAATTACCGCTATTTAATCCTGGGCATGACAGAACAACCTGAACACAAGAAATGGTTTATTGGCGTTCCTGGAATCTTCCAAAACCCAGAACGCGTAATGGCTACCCTTTTCGGGTTTCCCAAATTCCGCAATGAAAAGTCCGCTCCTATCAATACAGGAGAATTTGGCTACTGGTATCGTTTCCTGGACGAATAAAAACACTTCTAACCATGCCCATAAGACGAAAGCAGAGCGTACAGTTCATGGTCTCTCCACTTTCCATGGATTTTCACGTTCTGCTTTTTCACTCCTTCCGGCTCAAACCCCAGACGGTACAGCAGCTTCTTTGAATGCAGATTTCCCTTCAGCACCTGTGCCTCCACCCGATGGAGCCCCAGTTCCCCAAAGGCAACCCATAAGCATTTTTCAATACTCTCCTGCGCATACCCCTCCCCCCAGAATCTCTGGTCAAATTTATACCCAAGCTCACAGGACTGAAACGCATCCCGCCGGATATTCTGGAGGGAAACAGTTCCCAGAATCTGCCCATCCCCTCCCTTTTTACATACCCAAAACCGAACAAACGCTGACTTTACTGTCATATTATATTCACACTGCAGCAAATCCCTCTGGTATTTCTCCGTATAAAACTCATCTCCATGCTCTGGCTCATATTCTTCAAACAACTCCCGGTTATCCAAATAAAACTGCAGCGTCTGCAGTGCTTTCTCAGACGAAAACACCTCCAGCTCTAAACGCTCTGTTTCATACCTCATATCCATTTCCATTTTCTCCAAGCTCTCTATCATTTACGGATGCCAATACCCAGATCTATTACTCCCGCAGTAAAATGCCAGCAAATTTCACACAGAACCAAAGCTCCCCCATCCGGCATCCGAATTACAAAAAAATATTTGACTAGCCTTACACAATTTTCTCTCCCCATATCCCTTTCTCCATGTTATAATCATAACAGATCTCCGCCATTCCTATCCATAAGCCATTCCCCATTACCATAACGCAAAGCATCCCAATAACCGCTAAAGCTAACCTTCACCCCAAGTAATCCATTATCCACTTACATAAACATTTCCCATCAAAAGGAGCACATTATGACACAAGAAGAAAAATTCATGAAGGCCGCCCTCCGCCAGGCTAAAAAAGCGGAAAAAATAGATGAAGTCCCCATTGGCTGTGTTATCGTATACGACGGAAAGATCATAGCCCGTGGCTACAACCGCCGAAATACCGACAAAAATACCTTAGCCCACGCCGAACTCTCTGCCATCAAAAAAGCCAGCAAAAAATTGGGAGACTGGCGGCTGGAAGGCTGTACCCTGTACGTCACCCTAGAGCCCTGCCAAATGTGCGCTGGAGCCATTATCCAATCCCGCATGGATAAAGTGGTTATTGGCGCCATGAACCCCAAAGCCGGCTGTGCCGGCTCCATCCTGAACCTGCTGCAGATCCCTGCCTTTAACCACCAGGCAGATATTGAAATTGGCATACTGGAAGATGAATGCTCCTCTATGCTCACTAATTTTTTCAAAGCCCTGCGCCAAAAGAAAAGAAAAGGTTGACTTTTCCGCAAAAAAAGGGTATACTTAAGTCTCCGAGCAGCTGGGGCGTTAGCGGTGCCCTGTACCAACAATCCGCTATAGTTGGAGTGATGCTTTGCCCCGGGTTTTTGGCTGTGGGGCTGCCTTTTATAAGTGGTGATGACGTTTGGGTCTTACGCAATGGAACTCTATGAACCGTGTCAGGTTGGGAACAAAGCAGCACTAAGTAGAATCTTTCATGTGCCGTGAGGGCGCCTGGGCCGAGCTAACTGTAGAAGTAACGCCTGTGGCTAGGATTCAAAGCAAAGCGCTCGGATTAAATATGCCAAATTTGCCGCCATTCTTACCAGATTCTTATTTGATTTCCCAAACTATCCTTAAATCATTCCTTATCATTGGCATTTCTGTGACTGTGCCTTTTACAGCATCCTCTCCTGAACCCCTTACAAATCCATTATACAAAAAAGGCCAATCTGTGTAAAGCCCAACACCCCGCTTGGCATAAATTCAATTTCGGACACAGCCGCTGGCATTTGCACCTTTGCGCATCCTTTTTGGCATAAATTCAATTCTCTGTCACAATCACTGTCATACGCTCCTTTGTGCCATCCTCTTTGGCATAAATATATGCTTTTCCCTTAGATTTGGCAATGATTCTGCCATTTTCATTAACAGCAGCTACATTTGTATTAGAGCTGGAATATTCTGGCTTATTTTTTGAAGACACTGTAACTTTTGCCTGAAAAGACTGCCCTACTGTCAGGTTCACGCTATCCCTCTCAAATTTAATCTCTGGCTTTTTCACTGTGACCTCACAGGCCTTGCTGACATTATCCACGGTAACAGTAATCGTTGCCTTGCCATTTTTGACAGCCGTCACCAGCCCATTGTTATCCACTATGGCTACGCTTTTCTTATTGCTTTTCCACTTGGGCGCACTTTTGGATGTGGATGTGACGGATAAACGGACTTTTCCTTTACGGTAAAGCGAGACGGAGCTTTTGCTCAATTTGACTTTAGGCTGCTTAACGGTTACCTTGCAGGTGACAGAAGTCTTATCTGCTGTAACCGTAACGGTAGCTGCCCCAGGCTTCTTTGCTAAGATGACGCCATTTTCATCAACAGAAACGATACTGGATTTGCTGGACTTGAATTTGGGCGCATGCCCAGTGGAAACTACGGCTTCTAGCCTTCTGGTTTCCCCATTTTCCATAGAAATGCTCTTTGCACTAAGCTGGATGGTGGTTTTCTGCACCGTCACCTTGCAGCTTGCTTCCCCATTTCTGATTTTTGCCGTAATAATGGCTGTGCCTGCTTTTTTCGCTGTGATCTTCCCATAGGTATTCACAGATGCGACAGCCCTGTCACTGGAAGAAAACGTGGCTTTCTTGCCTGTAGACGTAACAGCCAAGAGGTAAGCTTCATCCCCAATCTTCATTGTCTTGGAGTAGGAATTAAGAAGGACAAACCCATAACTAGATGCGGCATGCGTTGTGATCGTGTTAACATTAGACATTAATAACATAGTTACCATGCAGATGGCAGCTATAGCTGCCTGAAAGATTTTCTTGCTCTGTGACATATCCATTCCTCCTTCTTTGGCGGTAAGAATGCCACGGCAAATTGGCTTGTTCAGAATCATAACACAGAACCGCCTTTTTGTAAAGCTTAATTTTTCCTGTCTTTTTAGGTTTTAAAAGTAGTATTATTCTCGGCTAATGTCAGTAAATTATAGGAAGCTATGGGCCGGAATGGCTATGCGGACGTCAGGGGAGCGGGGCATAAGGAGCCTCTAGCCACTCCATTGCCCGCCTTAAAAAACCCCTAAGTTACTGGCATTAATTCATGGCCTGTGAACCGCTCATGCCAATAATTCGTGTTATATTTAAAGTTTTGATTCGCAAAAACCGCCCCTCACTCCTGAATCATGTTCTTACAGAATGCGCAGTTCAGCACATCCCTGAGCCATAAATAGTAACCAACTATACGCTGGAAATATCCGGAATGAAAGAAAAACCCTTGACATTTTCTATCCCTTGAATTATATTTTACTTAAAATCAAGATTGATTACTATTATTGATTGACAGGAGGGAAGATCATTGATAAAATACAGCCGTCAGCGAGAATGCATCCGGGATTTTATTCTCTGCCGTAAAGACCATCCCACTGCCGAAACCGTTTACATGAATGTCCAGAAATTATTTCCCAATATCAGCCTTGGCACGGTTTACCGGAACCTTACCCTGTTGGCCGACCTGGGAGAGATCCAGAAGATTTCCATCGGCATAGGCGCAGACCGCTTCGATGGGAATACGGCTCCCCATTACCATGTAATTTGCCGCAATTGTGGCTGTGTTATGGATTTGGAAATGGAAAATATCAGCCATATCAATATTCTGGCTGAAAATGCCTTTGAGGGAAAGATCGAGGGACATTTTGCCTACTTCTTCGGCATCTGTAAGTCCTGCCTGGAAAAAGGCCAAACCAAAGATTCTGCCTGCTAATACCCATGGGTGTGAATAACCCTTCCAAATTTTATCGCCAGGCAGCAAGAAAACGTCCCAAAAACGAAATTTCCCCTTGACACTCTCATTTAAATATGATATTTTAATATCAATAATGATTACTATTATTAACTTAGATATCAAAAATAAATCATAATACAAGAAAGGAAGAGAAAAATGAAAAAATTTGTATGTAATGTATGCGGTTATGTTTACGAAGGAGATGCAGCACCAGAAAAATGTCCACAGTGCAACGCACCTGCTGACAAATTCACAGAGCAGTCCGGCGAAATGGCATGGGCAGCTGAGCACGTAGTAGGCGTTGCACAGGGCGTTTCCGAAGACATCATTGAGGACTTAAGGGCTAATTTCAATGGCGAATGTACAGAAGTTGGCATGTACCTGGCTATGGCAAGGGTTGCTCACAGAGAAGGATATCCAGAAATCGGCTTATACTGGGAAAAAGCTGCTTACGAAGAAGCAGAGCATGCAGCTAAGTTTGCAGAACTCCTTGGTGAAGTTGTAACTGACAGCACTAAGAAGAACCTGGAAATGAGGATTGAGGCTGAGAACGGCGCAACTGCCGGCAAGACTGACCTTGCAAAACGCGCAAAAGCTGCGAACCTTGACGCAATCCATGACACTGTACATGAAATGGCAAGGGATGAGGCTAGGCATGGCAAGGCATTTGCTGGGTTGTTGAAGAGGTATTTTGGCTAATCTTAATGCCTGTAAAATCAAGGAATAACGGCATTTTAAGGGGATCGGCTCTTTGGGGCTGATTCCCTTTTTTAGCGTCAGCGGCTGTACAAATAGCTGTATAAGGTTCTGAGTGAATTCGATAAACTGTGTAATAAAAAACTGTGTAAACAGAATGTGAGAAAAAATTTCTATTTCGGGGACTTCAGACACTTAGAAATTTATCACATTTTACCTTGTTTTTTGCTGTGAAGATTAATATGATAAACATGGATAATACAAATCATTGAGAATATAGATCATTTCCCATATTGAGCGTCTGCCTACCCATTTTATGAGAATGTCCAAAAAGAAGGAATAACCTTGTATAAAACTGCTTAAATTATATTTTGGAGAACAGAAAAGAACATTTGCAGGAAATGCAAAAGCCATTTTCCAAAGGTATATGGCATCCAAATCATTATACCTTGCAATTCCTGCTAAATCCATCAGATTTTTTGAAAAACAATCCCATTTTGGCTGGAATTTGTTACGATTCATGGCTCAGGAATGCGCCAAACTGCGCATTCCGTGAGAACATGATTCAGGAGTGGGGGCGGTTTTTGCGAAGCAAAACTTTAAATAGCGCTCCGAATTGTGCTATGAGCGGCTCCCATGCCGTGAATAATAACTGGCTTTTTATTGCATTATGGGTCTGTTATACCGTTTTCCCTTTCCCTGCCTTATGGCTCTGGCGCTTTCTTCTGCTGACCCGCTTTGGGTTTAATAATCAATGACTGCTGCAAATTGGCTTTTGCTTGAATGGCTTATACCACAAAGAGATGGATAATTTTTCATTCAAACAATTTCAGCATTGATTAAATGGCAATAGGAATAATCGCCTTCCTGGTATGTCTGAAATTCTCCTATAACCGTAATTTCCTCCCCATCTTCCGGATAGTCTGCAGGGTAATCGTGATTGCCTGCCAATACAAATTCCAGCCCTTGTGAGCAGCAGGATGCGGCATCGGCTATAATTACTGTATAATAATAGTCACCGGAAGACTGGTTTTGATACACTGTAAACTGTCCTTTCAGTTTTACATTTTTACCAATATAGCTATCTGGCGTAACCATCATATTATAGACTTCAGAATAAACCATTGTACTGCTAAGCTGCGTTAAGTCAACATCTATTCTATCCTGCGTATCTGTTACTGCTGATGCCTGCTCCCCACCGCATGCTGTTAATGATAATAAAACGGCAGCCATAATCATAAAACAATATATCTTCTTCATAATATCTACCTCCTGAAAACACTAACCATACTGAATAAGCAAAATCCCGCCATGTCTGCTGCAACGATTGTCGATCCTACCGGTGTCCCCGCAAGAATGGAAACAATGATTCCAAACGCCGCACAAAAAACAGAAAACAAAGCAGAGCAAATTGTAACGCTTCTGAAACTTTTAAACACACGCATCGCTGACAATGCGGGAAAAATTACCAATGCTGAAATCAACAGCGAGCCGACAAGATTCATCGCAAGCACAATAATCACTGCAATGACAACAGCAATCAAAAGATTATATGTATTTGCTTTCGTCCCAGATGATTTGGCAAAATTTTCGTCAAATGTTACAGCAAAAATTTTGTTATAAAATAGGACAAATATAACGATAACTACCGCTGAGAGGATAGCACATAAATATACTTCCGCCTGTGCCAGGGTAAGGATGGAAGTAGAGCCAAATAGCGTACTGCATACGTCACCCGATAAATTGGACGAAGTAGAAAATAAATTCATTAATAAATAGCCGATGGCCAGAGACCCTACCGAAATCATGGCTACCGCAGCATCACCCTTTATTTTCGTATTCTGCCCTGTCCGCAGGAGCATAACAGCGCAAATAACTGTGACTATCAAAGTTATGGGCATGTCATTTGTTATGTTTAGGATTGACGCAACCGCCATAGCGGCAAAAGCCACATGGGAAAGCCCATCCCCAATAAACGAGAACCGTTTCAATACTAATGTCACACCCAGAAGCGAAGAGCAAAGCGCAATCAAAATTCCTACTATCAAGGCATAGCGGACAAATGGATATTCTAAATAAATGCCTATCTTTTCAATTACCATATTCATGCCCGGCACCTCCTTCTTCTGTGAAAAGCCGCCCTGTTTTACTTTTCAGGTACTCTTGCTTTGTACCAAAAAAGACTTCGCTTCCAATATGTAAAATGTGGCTGGCATATTTCACTGCTGCTGCAATGTCATGTGAAATCATGACGATCGTAATGCCATCACGGCTGTTCAATTCCCCAATCAGCCGATACATCTCCCCAGTTACCTTTGGATCAAGGCCAGAAACAGGCTCGTCTAAGAGTAACATTTTCCGTGTTGCACATAACGCTCGGGCAAGGAGCACCCTTTGCTGCTGCCCGCCAGATAGTTCCCTATAACAGCGGCTGGCAAGGTGGGGAATTCCCATCTTATCCATTGCTTCGGCAGCTAGCTTTTTTTCTGTTTTGCTGTAAAAGGGGCGAATCCCGCATCTTCCCTGACAGCCTGAGAGGACAATTTCCTTTACAGATGCAGGGAAGTCTTTTTGCACAACTGTCTGTTGGGGCAGATAACCAATTTCATTTGGCTTTAAGCCGTCGCCAGCCAGAACATTTCCATGAACAGGCGGCTGAAGCCCCAACACAGTTCTCATCAAGGTACTTTTTCCAGAGCCATTTTCGCCAACAATACAAAGATAATCACCAGAACCCACTGAAAAACTCAAGTCATGCAAAATTACCTTTGCATCATATCCAAGACTTAAATTTTGGCAAGTAAGTAACGCCATAATACCATCCTCCTTATTTCAACGCTTCTTCCAACACTTCCAGATTCTGTTCCATGACTGTAAGATATGTCGTGCCGTTCTCTGCATCATCCAAGACCGTAGACTGCAGGGAATCCATTGTCAAGACTTTTTGGTTCTTTCCAGAAGTGCTGGAGATAATGGTTTCTGCAATCTTATGTTCCGCCCCTTCTAAGGCCAGGACACTGGAAAGCTCTAATTCGTCTACCTTATTTGCAAGAAATGTAATTGTTTCAAAGCTGGCTTCCGTTTCCGCAGAACAACCGGCAAAAGCCGCAAAATAATCTAAGCCGTAATCATCAACAAGGTAACGGAATGGAAAGCGGTCGCCAAACAGAAGCGTTTTCTTATCCGCAGCGGAAACTGCTGTTTTGTATTTGCTGTCAAGGTCAGACAGCTTTGCTATGTAAGCGTCTGCGTTTGCAGTATAAATATCTTTGTTTTTGGCATCAATCCCAGACAGCTTTGCAGCAATTTCCCTGCAAAATATTTGTGCATTTCTCAGAGAGAGCCAAACATGCTCGTCTTTTTCTTCTTCCGGAATTTCCCCGTCGTGGCTATGTTCGTGTTCTTCTTCCTGCATACCCTCAACGGTTTCTTCTGCCTTAACAGAATCGCCAAGTACGTCTAAAAGGCTGATGACAGCCATATCTTTATTTTCTGCCTGTCCCAAAGCATCCTCTACCCATTCATCCGATTCGCCGCCAACATAAATAAACATATCGCAATTTGCTATTTTTACAAGGTCGTCCGCTGTAGGCTGGTAACTGTGTAAATCCACGCCGTTATCAAGCAGAATCGTTAATTCTGCCTGTTCTGTTTTATCCCCTAAAATTTCACGGACCCAATCATATTCGGGAAAAAGAGTTGTAACAATGCTGATTTTGCCTGAAGTATCTGAATTTTCCAAATTGCCGGAGCTGCCTGAGCCATCCGCCTTCTGAACATTAGAATAACTGCTATCTGATGTATTGGCACACGCAGATAACATTGCAGCCATCAAAATGGCGGCAAAAAGAATTGTGATTATTTTTTTCATGTTTAAAACCTCCAAATTATAATAAAAGCCTAAAAAAGGGTACAAAAATACAAGGAGCATCCGCTTACGCCGATAAAATCCGCCTATAAAAAGACGGACTATCCCCTTGCTTGAATCAGGCTTTTATTCAATTCGAAAGCTTTACCTTTAATGTTACCAGAGATTCCGTCTGCCTTGCTGCCGTAAAAACAGAAAGACATGCCAAAACAGAATATGTCAGTGCAAGAGCAAGCGCTATTGCAAGAAAAGTATTGGAAAGTGTCTTTAATGTATTCTCAAACAGATTAATCTGACAGCATATCGGGCAGCTTTCACCTGTGCAGTCATGGCCTGTGTTTACAACAATAAAAACAGAGGAAAACAGCATAACGAAACAAACAGCCGCTGCAATCAATAAGGCAGGCACACGTTTATTCTTTGTCATATCATTTTCCTCCTTTCCTTACTCTTGGCAATCCTTACAAATACCATAAATAACCGTACTTGTTTTACCGACCGGAAACATCCGATTTTTAAATTCGAACCAAAGTATAGCACAAATCAAATGATAAAACAAGTATTTTTCAAAATTTCACATTTTAGCCACGTTTCACTTAAGGTGTTTTGCACAATAAATCAGAACCCTTCCTTCTTGCGCTGGATCCGCAATTTCCTCCGTTTCTCGGCTGCTTCCCATTCTGCCTTTTCCCCTTCTGTCTCCAAGCTGAGCAATGGCACTTGCCTGGGAACCCCCTTGGAATCTACGGCTACCAATGTCAGGTATGCCCGGTTGATGGGTTTGCGCACCCCATAGAAATCCTCCACATATGTGTCCACCCTCACCTCCATAGAACTGTTCCCTACATAGGTGACCCTGGCTGTCAGCACAATCAGGTCATTTTGATAAGCCCCCCGGATAAACCGGAGATTATCTACGGAAGCTGTAATAATATTCCCATTGGAATGCCTCATGCCCACTAACCCTGCGATCTCGTCAATCCACTCCATCAGCTTCCCGCCGAATAGCCGCCCTGCAGCATTTAAGTACTCTGGGCGCACCTGGTAGATATGTTCAATCATAGAATCTGATGCCCGCCTGCTTTCACGTTCCATTTAATATTCCCTCCTGCCGTTTTTCTACATTATAACACAGTTATTCACGCACCAACTTGCATTTGTACATTTGTTGTGACCAATATATCATCTATTTTAACCTGAAACACGGCTGCCAAAACTACCATATTGTCCATAGTGGGCAAAGCCGTCCCATGCTGCCACTTGTAAATGGCCTGCGGCGTGGCAAATCCAAAAATATCCTGGAGATCCCGCACAGACAATCCAGCTTTGATCCGCAGATTTGCAATATTCTGCCCTGTTTGAGCCATATCAATCCTTGGAATTGTAAACATCTTATCTCCCTCCTGTCTAAAAAATTCATAGAGCGACTGCCCTAAGCTAGTGTGGCTCCCTTTTGACTGCCCCATATGAGACTTGAACTCATGACATCTCGATTAAAAGTCGAGTGCTCTTCCATCTGAGCTAATGGAGCATATGAAAAATAATTTTCCGCCGTGCGATAGATTACTAACCTTAATAGAACAGCAAAATTGTTTCCCTGCCCTGGAAGGGCATACATTACGGGATGCCCCAGAGGGTATACCTTATGAAACAGTGAAGCTGTTTCCCCGCCCTGGAAGGGCATGCATTACGGTGTTCCCCAGAGGGTAAAATTTTAGGAACATACAGAACATTTCCTATAATAAAAAATACCGCCTATCCCAATATAAGATAAGCGGTTTCTTATCGAAAATACCTGTCTGGCTTTCCCATGCGCTGTCAGCGCACAGCTTCTGTTTCCAAACATTTCCATCGACATTTTCTTACCTTATAGGGATGCAGCAAATCAAGGCCCTGTTTTTTATACAGCGCCTGGTCACTCGGTTCACTATGAAGGTAAAATAAAATGCTGATAGATGTATTCATTGCCGTTTCCTTTCCGAGCCTGCGGGCTCATTTTCCTCTTTCCTAATTGCTCTGTCTTTTTCTATATCGTACTATATCACAAATTCCTTAAGATGTCATTAGACTTGTGGTATAAAGGCAAAACGCTGTCATTTAAAATGTTTCGAATTTCCCATCACCGCAATAGGGCGCAAGCTCAATCCGCACAAACCATCCCTGCTCATGGTCGCATACCGGGCAACTTTGGGGAGCCTCCTTCCCTTCGTACACATAGCCGCAGTTCAGGCACATCCACTTTGTCTCCACCTTGGACACAAATAATTGGTTATTCTCCAGCAGCCTTGCAAACGCCCCAAAACGGTCTCCATGGAGCTTTTCAATCTCTGCAATCTTATGGAACTTCATAGCCGCCTTCCCAAAGCCCTCCTGCTGCGCTGTATCCCCAAAGTGCTTGTAGACGTCGTCATGCTCCTCATATTCATTGTGCTGTGCCATCTTCAGGAGCTCTGTCATGTTGGGGCTCAGGTCTACAGGATAAGTCCCGTCAATCTCAATGGACTTGCCTGCCAGTTCCTTTAACTGGTTATAAAACACCTCTGCATGCTCCTTTTCCTGATCTGCGGTAAAACGAAACACCTTCTCAATTACATAAAGCCCCTGCTGATGCGCCTGCCCAGCTGCAAAGGTATAGCGGTTCCTGGCCTGGCTCTCTCCGGCGAAGGCCCGCATTAAATTTTTCATTGTCTCACTTTGCTTAAAATCTGTTGCCATATTTCTTTCCACCTTTCTGCTAAATTCCTAAACAATCAGGCATGGGATGAGCGTGCCCTTCCCTACTGCCAGATATTTGCTCCAAGGGCAGTATGTGCAAAAAGTGGAAACTTTATACTATTCTACAATCAATTCACAGGAGCCGCGCATCCGCAGGGGACATTCATACATACCGCTGTTGGTGCCGCTGTCTATGTAAGAGATTGGACATTTCCTGCAATCTCCTGGAACAAAATCAGATGGAACCTCAAAATGCAGTTCAGCTTTCCGCTTTCCGCCTGCGCCTTCCTGGCTATTGATGTTCTTCCAGCTTAAAATCTGGCCGCATCCACCGCATTGATCCATTCCCTTTGATACCATCCTGTTGCAGGTGGGGCAGGAATAACACATCTCATTGATAGAAGCCCTTGTCTCCACTACCTCTGCCGGAAACTGTTTGATCAATTGCGCCCTAATATCATTATTTTGCATTGTCTTTTCCTCCCAAATTTCATCTATATCATTTCCAAATATAAGCTTACAGCCACACTTGGCACACGCAAATAGCTTTATATAAATGTATGCAAATACTCCTGATTAGATTATATCATATTTAGACAAAGATTCCAGTAGTTCTTTACTATTTTTTATAAAACAGCATATTCCTTTGAAGCTGTTTCGTATAGGTTGTTTCCCTGGCAGTCTATTACGACGATAACAGGGAAGTCCTTTACTTCCAGCCTCAAGATTGCTTCTGCGCCCAAATCCCCGTAGCAGACCAGGTCAGATTTCTGGATACACTTGGATAACAGGGCACCTGCGCCTCCCACTGCGGCAAAGTAGACAGCCTGGTTACGGACAATGGCGTCTACGACCTCCTGGGAACGCTTCCCTTTTCCGATCATGGCTTTCTGCCCTAAATCCAGCAACCGGGGCGCATATTTGTCCATACGGCTGGCTGTAGTGGGGCCTGCCGAGCCAATGGGGCGCCCTTCCCTTGCCGGAGACGGCCCCATATAGTAAATGGCGGCATCCTGAATGGGGAAAGGCAGGGGCTCCTCCCGTTCCAAAACCTCCATCAGGCGTTTATGGGCTGCATCCCTCGCCACATAGATGGTGCCTGAAATATATACATAATCTCCCACATGGAGATTTTTCGTTGTCTCTGCAGTTATCGGCGTTGTAATATATTGATCCATTGTAATGCCAGCCGTCCTTTCTATCATTATGCCAAGAATCCCCCTGCCATTGGCAAAGGCCTCTTTTTCGGCGTATGGCAGCTCTGCTGGCATGCCTGCGGCAAGGGATTCTGAATATTGCTATAAATGGTCACAGGTCAAAATACATCTTAAATTCTGCCGGGTTTGGAATCTGCTCTAAGCGTTTTACCTCCTCCCGCTTCCGGGCTACCCATATGTCAATCAGGCGCTGTGGGAATACGCCGCCCTTTGTCAGGTACTCGCAGTCCGCTTCCAATGCATCCAGCGCTTCGCCCAGGGATTTCGGCAGTCCCTTAATCTTTTTCTGTTCTTCGGCAGACAATGTATAGAGGTTAAAGTCATAGGGACCCCAGCCATGCTCTGAAGGGTCGATCTTATGCTCAATGCCATCTAAGCCTGCCATCAGAATTGCCGCATAGGCATAATAGGGATTTGCTGTTGCATCAGGATTGCGCAGTTCAAACCGCTTTGTCTCCGGCGTCTTGGCATAAGCCGGAATCCGAATGACCGCACTGCGGTTTGATGTGGCATAGCCAATCGTAACAGGCGCTTCATACCCTGGAACCAGCCGCTTAAAGGAATTGGTGGATGGATTGGTAAAAGCGCACAGGGAAGCAATATGCTTCAAAAGTCCCCCAATAAAATAATGGGCTGTGCGGCTTAAGCCAGAATAGCCATTTTCATCGTAAAACAGGGGCTTCCCATCCTTTAAGAGCAGCATATGGACATGCATGCCGCTGCCCGCCTCCTGGTAGATGGGCTTCGGCAGGAAAGTAGCCGTCTTGCCTTCCTTCGCCGCCATATTTTTAATGATGTATTTGATAATCATAGTATTGTCTGCCATATCCGGCATATCGGAAAGCTCCACCTCAATCTCCATCTGCCCGGGGCCGCCTACCTCATGATGGTGGTATTTTACAGGGATTCCCCAATCCTCAATCATCATACAGATTTTACTGCGCAGGCCGTACCCCACATCAAAGGGCGCGGCAATATGGTAGCCGCCGCCATAGGGCACCTCATAGCCATTATTCCCTGAAGTATCCAGGCTGCAGTTCCATTCTGCCTGCCGGGTGTCAATCCGATAGCCGCTCTGTCTGGGCGTCACTTCAAAACGGGCGCTGTCAAACAAATAGAACTCAAACTCCGGCCCAATCACCATCCGGTCTGCAATCCCATTCTCTTTCATATATTGCACTGCCCGCAGGCTTACGTTTTTGGGATATTGGTCAAATGGCTTATTTTCCTCCTTCCCAATGGTGCACACATTCCCGCACATAGTTAAAGTAGGAACGTCTGCAAAAGGATCCACATAGGCTGTATCTGGATCTGGCAAAAATACCATGTCACTTTTTTCGACTGGTGCATATCCATAATTCGATCCGTCAAAACCAATCCCCTGGGTAAAGACATTTTCCCCAAAACGCTCAACCGGAATCGTAATATGCCTCCAACGCCCGTCAATGTCTGTCATTTTGAAATCAACCATGCGGATGTGCTTTTCCTCACATAATTTTTTGATCTCCTCTGATTTCATAAATTCCTTCTCCTTTGTGTTTTTACAGTACCCCCTTTTGTTGGCAATTATTCCAGAATCACAGCCTCAAATTTCCCTGGCCACATGGCGGTTTACATGGCAGCAGATATTCACTGCCACTGGAAGGCCAGCGATATGGGTAGCATAGGTATTAATGTTGACTGCGAAAGCTGTTGTAGTGCCGCCAAGCCCGCCAGGCCCGATCCCAAGGCCATTGATTTTCCTTAACATTTCTGCCTCCAGCTCTTGGATATAAGGGATAGGGGAAGGCTCATTTACCGGCCTGGCCAATGCCTGCTTGGCAAGCAATGCGCATTTCTCAAAGGTGCCCCCAATCCCAACGCCTACTACCATCGGCGGGCAGGCATTAGGGCCTGCATCCTTGACAGCCGTTAAAATAGCATTTTTAACGCCTTCTATGCCATCAGCGGGCTTCAGCATAAAAATACGGCTCATATTCTCACTGCCAAATCCCTTAGGCGCAAGGGTGAGCTTTACTTTATCGCCTTTGGCCATTTGGTAATGGATCACGGCCGGCGTATTATCCCTGGTATTTTCCCGGATGATAGGGTCGCCTACCACAGATTTCCGCAGAAATCCTTCCGTGTATCCCTGGCGTACGCCTTCCTGGATGGCATCCTCCAAAAAGCCCCCTTCAAAATGGACATCCTGCCCAATTTCTGCAAAAATAACTGCCATTCCTGTGTCCTGGCAAATAGGGATCATTTCCTCCCCGGCAATTTTTAAGTTCTCCTGCAGTTGGCCTAAGATTTTCTTCCCAAGAGGCGCCTGCTCCCCTTCGGCTGCGCGGTCCAATGCTTCCCTCATGTCACCTGACAGATAATAATTGGCCTCTATGCACATTTCCTTGATATTTTTTGTGATTTCCTCTGTTGAAATCGTACGGATCATGGTATGTCTCCTTTCTTGCCTTCCCAGAGCGTGTTTGAAAACTTATTCCTGCCATCTTCAAACACGCCCTAAAAACGTGCCGCTCATATTTCGTATAAATACACACCCGCAGGAATCCTGTCTATATTGACGGTTCTTAACCAGAGAACAATCTATTTGTGAAAAATTGCCATCCGCATAAACCACACTTTACTTTCCATTATATTATTCATAGGAAGTATTTGCAATATTTTTCTTAAAATCCTGGGCAGCTTTCCGGGCGCTATATTTCGAAAAATGGAATGTCCGGATCCCCATGCCCTCTGTGGCATCCAGCACCTGCTGGAATTTCCATTCCAGCCTGCACCTTCGGCAGCCTGCATAATATACATTTTTCTGTATCCGACCCTCCACTTTGTAGTAATCCCCATAGATATTCCCGCTGGTTCCTTCCTGCCCTCCACCCGTATCTTGCCGCCCAAAGCCAGGATATCCCTGGGCATCATGGTTTTCATGCCGGAAACGGCATTGGCTCAGGACAGGTACTGCATCCATGGACAAATTTGTCAGGTAGACCACATCCTGGAAGCTGGCTCCATCCCCTAATTGCGCCACATTGTAGGCCGCCACCAAGGCGTCAGGCCTTCCAAAAGAAAATACCAGGTAAAACACCGTCACCACGGCCATACAATAACGGAAAAGCTGGAATCTTGCCCTTTGGATGTGCAGGATTACCCCAGCCAGCAAAAATGCCATCATTGCCAAAAACCAAAGCACCAGCACCCGCAGAAAGCTCAGATGGTAAACAGAAATATACAGAACCATCCGATATGCGCTGGAAATCAGCATAATATAAGTACAGCTGGAAAATACCAGCAGCAACACCTTCAACAGCCTGTGGCTTTCAAAGGCCGCAAGGCAGTACATCACCAGCACCAGATTGCACATACACACCAACAGAAGCTGGAAAAAACCCTGGCGGGCATATTCTGCATAACTATACCCTTCTGGCAGCATCTTTCCGCCCGTAAACAGAAAAGACGCCTGAATGCCGCAAAAAAACAGATACACCGCTGTTACCATAGAGATAAAGGTAATTGCGATTATGGGATTTTTTTTATTTGCCTTCTGCTTCCATTCCGGCATATTCTGCAGGGACAGGGCTGATAAAAAACAATAGCTCCCAAAAAATCCAATGTTCAGCAGTATGGCCACAATAAATAAATTCGGTGAGAACACAACCTGCCTAAAGAGGCTGTGGAACGCCTCTCCCACCACCTTGGAAAAAATCTGATCCGCACTGCTCAAAAGCCAGGCTGCCGCTAACAGCATTGGCAAACCTATCAGGATTCCCAGAAAAATATATTTTATATTGCTGTTTTTCTGTTTCACCTCTTTTGCGCTTTTGAATTTTTTCAGGCAATGCCCCAGGTGGATAAATGGGCTTGCAATTTCAGGGATCATGGATAGGTATAGAAACAGGATGTTGCAAATATATTGCCAAAATCCCCACTTTCCGCTGTCATAAACCTGGCGGAGCATAAATACTGTAACCAGCAGGAGAATCCCCACTGTATTGAAAAATATCACAAACCCATTTGCGGTAAGCGCCGTGCTGATTCCCAATAAGATACCGGCGCCTGCATAAAGCCAATTGGATTTTTTCCACGGTATGCCGTTCTTTTTCATAAATAATCCACAGATCCATAAGGTGGCAGCCGTAATAAGCGGAAATGTAATCCCGATAAAATTCCGATAAAATGCAATCGCAAAGCAAATGCCATAAATCAAGGAAATACCTAAAAAATAGGGCGCATCCTTTTCTATTTCAGCTTTTTTCTGCATCTGGCTGTCCACCTTCATCCCTCCATTCCAGTATATCGCCTGGCTGGCACTCTAATGCCCGGCAGATTTTATTCAGGGTTTCTACTTTGATCGCTTTAGCCTTGCCATTTTTCAGGATGGAAATATTTGCCATAGTAATACCCACCCTCTCAGACAGCTCTGTCACGCTCATTTTCCTTTTTGCAAGCATTACGTCTATATTAATAATAATCGCCATGGTTCCCTCCTTTAGATTGTCAGGTCATTTTCTTCCTGTATTTCTGCCGCTTTCTGCACCAAATGGGAAAGCGCCGCTGCCACAACTGCGATTGCCACCCCGGCAAACTCCACAAACAATGATGCCAGAAGAATCCCTGGATGGTTCATGCCCAACAGCAGCAACACCAAATTTGCTGCAAAAAAATAACTGCTGTCCACAACCGCCAATATGGAAATGCTTTTTAAATATCTGGCATTTTCCATGGAAAATGAACGGTCCCTTCCAATTTCCGCAGTAATCCTCCATCCATAATACAATGCCAAATAACAGGGAACCGCCGATACCCAAATCACGGCTAGCCAAGGCCAGTAACAGTTGGAAAATTCCGGGTATGCCCCTGCCACCTCATTTCCAAACAGGGGCACCAGATAAAAATAAATAATCGCCCCGCAGCCACCTATCCCTACAATAATCCCTTTCAGCCATTTGCTTAAACTTGCCTGTGTCATATTTTTGCCTCCTTTTTCATTTACTGTTACCAGAATATCTTATTTTATTCTAAAAGTCAATATATATTTATTGTAAATCAATAAAAATATATTGTTTTTATATATCTACTTATTTTTCAAAAAAACACTTGCCAAAACTTGCAAGTTATGCTATTATTCTATTTGTTGTTGGCACAATGGCTTTTAAGTAATTCTAAAGTACTGTTTTCAAAGCCATGTTAGAGTATGGCTCCTTGGTCAAGCGGTTAAGACATCGCCCTTTCACGGCGGTAACACGGGTTCGATTCCCGTAGGAGTCATTAAAAAAGTACTTGACGAATGCTTTTGCATTTGTTATAATATCTTTTGTTAAGGCGCAGTAGCCAAGTGGTAAGGCGTGGGTCTGCAACACCCTGATTCACCGGTTCAAATCCGGTCTGCGCCTCTCAAAAACCTCGGAACGTTAACGTTTCCGAGGTTTTTTATTATCCCCACATGGGCATATGTTACGGGAGGCCCCTGTGGGGATAAATTATGATTCAGCAACGCTGTTCCCCCGCCCTGAATGGGCTTGTATTACGGGAGGCTCCTGTGGGGATGAATTATGATTCAGATACAGCGGGGCATTAAATCTGGGAAAAAATAACATTGATGATAAAAATATGGTTATTTATGAAATTTGCTTATTTTAAGAAGTTTATGGAAAAGCCTTGCATTTTTTAAATAATTGAGATTCAATAGTGTTATGCTGGACGCAGATGTTTTGGCACTTGTAAAAGTATAATTCGGAAAGGAGAGAAATATTATGCAAGAAATAAAGAGAAAGTATTTAGTTAATACAGAGGAAAACAAAGCATTTTTAAAGGAAATACGGGAAGATTTACTTGCCTTTGGGCATCAGTTTCCCTCGCTTCAGGGCAGTTCCTATTACTTAGGGGATGACGGGAGTCCATGGAAGGATCGCAAGCGTGAAACTTGGATCACCTGCCGTATGGCACATGTGTACAGTATTGGCACATTTTTAGGGCATGCAGGGAGTGAAGCTCTTGTAGATGCGGCATTAAAGGGCTTAAAGGGTGAACTGCACGATGAGAAGAACGGGGGCTGGTATCCAGGCGTTACGGCAGAGGGCGCGATTCTTCCAGACAAGCAGTGCTACGCCCATGCTTTTGTAATTTTAGCGGCTTCCTCTGCGCTGCTGGCAAAAAGGCCAGGAGCCGAAGAACTGTTGGAAGAAGCTCTCCATCTATTTGAGCTCCGCTTCTGGAATGAGAAAGAAGGCCTTGCTGCTGACACATGGAATACGGAATTTTCCGTTTTGGATGATTACCGTGGGTTAAATGCAAATATGCATACAGTAGAGGCATTTTTGGCTGTGGCAGACGCTACAGGCAGAGAAATGTACCGAACCAGGGCAGGCTGGATTATTGACCATGTAATTTCCTGGGCGTCTGACAATGAGTGGAGGATTCCAGAGCATTTCACCAAAGAATGGAAGGCAGAACTGGAGTACAATAAAGAGTGCCCGGCAGACCCATTCAAGCCTTATGGGGCAACGCCAGGACATGGCATTGAATGGGCACGTCTGATTACCCAATGGGCCCTGTCTGTGCACAAGGAAAATCCGCAGGTGCTGGAGCCCTATGTAAAGGCAGCGGAAAATCTCTATCAAAGGGCGGTTGCAGATGCTTGGGACAGAGACGGTGCGCCAGGAATCGTATATACTACAGATTGGAACGGCGAGCCAGTGATCCATGACAGGATGCATTGGACCCTGGCAGAAGCCATCAACACATCTGCCGTCCTTTACCATGTGACAGGGGATGGGCAGTATGCATCTGATTATGCCCAATTTATGAAATATTTGGATGAGCAGGTATTAGACCATGTGAATGGCTCCTGGTTCCATCAGATGAATGAAAAGGGAGAGGTAACAGGAAGCGTATGGCCAGGGAAGTCCGATATCTACCATGCCTTCCAGGCAACCCTGATCCCTTATTGCAAGCCGGAGGTATCTGTTGCTTCGGCAGTGTATCGTTCTTGACCAGCTAGATAAAGTTTCACCAAATATAAACGACAGCCACATGAAACCGCCAAACCATCTCACATAGCCCCTTCCGCAATATAGCGGTTCGCCCGCTGTTCCAGCACATCGGAAAGGGGCTCCAGCACAATTTTTCTTCTGTACTTCCACCTTAAGGCATGTTCTAACAGATAGTCGCAGACCTCTGGATTTTTGGGGAGCAGCGGCCCATGCAGATAGGTTCCAATGAGATTTTTATAGATAATCCCCTCCTGGCCAGACTTTCCTGTATTACCCTGCCCGCTGATTACCTGACCCAGCGGGGTATAGTTCCCAATATAGGTACGCCCGCTGTGGTTTTCAAACCCTACCACTGGATGCTGGAACAGCTTGCTGCGCACCACAATATTCCCTGTCAGGCGCTTAACCTTCCACTCTGTATGGATATCCAATATTTCCAATCCCTCTATGGTCGTCTGATTTGTCTTGTAATAATTTCCCAGCAATTGATAACCGCCACAGACCGCCAGCACCACGCCGCCGTCCTCGACGTATTCACGGAAGCTCTGTTTCACCTTTTTCAGATAGCGGCATACCAATTTCTGCTCCCTGTCTGAGCCGCCGCCCAGCAGGACGAGATCCAGTTTTGAAAAATCTATTTTATCCCCTGCGTGGACAGCCTTTACCTCAGGTTCAATCCCTCTCCAGGCAAGCCTTTTCTGAAGACATTGAATATTGCCCCGATCCCCATACAGATTAAGCAAATCCGGATATAAATGCCCAATTGTCAGCCTCATTGCATGCCATCTCCTTTCCATTGCCAGGTTTTCTGCCTGCCTATTTTCCTTTACTTTCCTGATACCCTTTTTTGCGCCCTTTTCCTCCGCTTTTGGGAAACAGTATGCAATTCCCGCGCTTTGTTACGGATAAAGGGGCAAGCCTTAGGCATTTCCTTTCGCCGGGCTCTGGAAGGCTTCCTCCCTTTTCTGCCTGCATGAAATGGTACAACAGACGGTTTCATCAAAGCAGCAGGATGGGCGTCTGATATCGTCTGTGCCGGGGGATTCGGCTGGGCAGCAATGGAATCCTGCATTTTGTGCAGCATACGGTTTGCTCCCCGCAGCCCAGAATAATTTACGATGATATAAATGCGCCCTGTCCCTTCCCTAGATAGCTTTTGGATATAGCTTCCCATGTCCTTTACCAGCCTGCAGGGAATGTCGTCGTATTTTAAGCGAAGAGCCATATCCAGGCTTCGGGTTCCTGCCACGCCAATGCTTTTGGCATTGGCATCCTTCAGATATTGGAAGTCCACATCCCAGAGCCATGAAATATCTTTACCATCCTGGGCAGCATCATTGATCTGCACAATGATATCCTTAGGCCTGAGATCCTTTAAGATCATGGATATCTTCTGCTGGAACCCCACAGGGTTCTTGGCAAGGTGGAGGCATACCTGAGATCCATGGATGGTAAATGTCTCCTCACGGTTATTTTCATAATTAAAGGATTCCACCGCCCCTTTGAAGCTGTCTGTTGTCGCGCCCATAGCTTTTATGGAAGCATATGCGGAAAGGGTATTGTATACATTGTAAGGCCCCTTTGCCCTGGAATTTATGCTTATGTTGTCTATTTCAAAAGCATATCCCTTCTCCTGCAGGACAATGTTACCCGCCGTATAGTCTGGCGTGGGGCGTTTCCAGCCACAGTGGGGGCACTGGTAAATCCCCAGCTGCCCATAATGAAAAAAATCATACCGCAGCTTTTGTCCACAGGAAGGGCAGAAAATGCTTTCCCGGACTTCAGGGCTGGAGATATCATCAAAAATCTGCTGGTTAATCCCATAGGTGACAATAGGACGCCCACATTTGGAAGCCAATTCATAAGACAAAATATCATCGCAATTGGAAATCAGCTTTACCCCTGGCACCTGGGCAATGGCATCCTGAATCCGCTCACATACAATATCTATTTCCCCGAAACGGTCAATCTGATCCCGAAAAATATTGGTCAAAAGCATGAAATCAGGCTTGAGCTTTGGGAGGATCTGCATAGAAGCAAATTCATCTACTTCGATACAAGCATAGTCAACGTCCAGCCCCCCTTTGCTGTCTGCCGCAAGGACAAATGCAGAGATAACGCCATTCAGCATATTTGCCCCGGTACGATTGATCAGAACCTTTTTCCCTTCTGTCCGCAGGGCATGGCAAATCATACTGTTTGTGGTAGTTTTACCATTGGTTCCCATGATCACAATAATTTTTTCCCGTACCAGCCCTACCATTTCCGGCAAAATATCCGGATCAATCCACTGTGCCACATATCCAGGGAACACGCTGCCCTTACAGTTGCTAAACTTTCTTATTGCCATGCTTACACATTTCGCGCTAATAATCGCAATTCGCCTTCGTAATCCAAACATACAGAAGTTCTCCTTTCCCTGCAATTATAACAATTGTTTCTCTAAACTCCCTCTAAAAATCTGTAAAGTCAAATATCCATGTAAATATGGCTATTTTCATAAGTACCCTTTGGGTGCATTGCCCGCGGGAATAAACTTGCTGTGAGGCTATCATTTAAAGATACAAATTGAAATACATTGGGGGGTATGGTTTCCCAGCCGCCTCTTTCTGTTTTCCGTTCTTTATATTACCACAAAACAATATCGAATATATCTTATTTTTTTGTCGAAATCCTTATTAATTCTTTAATAATGCCTGTCTTTTTCCTTAAGATCTGAAAAATGGGGAATAGAGGCTGTTTGCTTTGAAAAGATGGTTTTGCAGCTACTGCCATTATTCCCGATTTGCCCTGATTTATAAAGCGCAAAAGTATATCCGTTCATAAAATTTGTGGCTGCAGCACAGGCTAATATTTTACCATATTTTGGTAATTATTGCAAATTAAGGGGCTCTACTACGGACGTCAGGGGAGTTGCAAGGGATGGCTACGCGGACGTCAGGGGGAGGCTGGGGCTTCTGGGTTTGCCCTTGTGACTTGCGAGGGCAAACCCAGAAGCCCCAGCCT
>CAJTDL010000026.1 GCA_910575035.1 Lachnospiraceae bacterium | reverse complement strand
CAACAGTACTATGTCTATTTTCTGTACCCATTTTTTCAATTTTGAATAATATCCACTTGTCAAAGTCCAATGCCAGAGTTTCGCTGGCAGGATCAATCAGAATTCCGAGAGATCATACATCTTCCTGAAAGATATCCTGGTATACATTCTCTAACTGCGTGCCTTCCTGCTGGATATCCTGCACCTGGTTTTCGCTTTGGCAGATTAGCTGCATCACTTCCGCAAACTTTTCCTGTCCCATACAGACTTCCACTGCAGCGCCGTTCAGGAGGACAGCGTTTACATTTTCTATGGAAGCAATCTGTTCCTGGATGCGCCTGGCATTCCCAGCTTTCACAATATACTTTTTTTTCATGGGCAAAACCGCAGGCCTGTCCACAATCCTCCCTCCTTTGATAAACACCACATCATCTGCAATTCTATCCACTTCACTTAAGATATGGCTGGAAAGTAAAACCGTTACGCCCTCATTGGCCTTTTGGCGGATTAATTCCCGCAGTTCCATAATCCCGCTGGCATCCAAACCGTTTGTAGGCTCATCCAGGATAAGGAACCTGGGATCTGCCAAAAGGGCCATCCCTAAGCCAAGACGCTGTTTCATCCCCAGGGAATACCGTCCGGTTTTCTGGCGCATTGCATGCCCAAGCCCTATAATTTCCACGACCTGCTCCATATCATCTTTTGATTTCCGATACATTTTTTGGATGAACCTCAAATTATCATAACCACTCAATTCCAGGTATAAGGCCGGATTCTCAATTACCCCAGCCACATTTGCCAAAGCCTTTTCCCGTTCTTTTAAGATATTATAGCCTGCAATATGTATGCTGCCGCTATTGGGTATGAGGATGTTTGTAATTAATTTCAGCGTTGTAGTCTTCCCTGCGCCGTTTGGCCCGATAAAACCTAAGACCTTTCCCTCTTCTGCGGAAAAAGAAATATCATCGACAACCGTTTTTTTATGGAACTGTTTTGTTACATGCTCTACTTCTAAAATGTTCATATTGCCTCCTTAACAAACCACATCTTGCCTTCTTTGGACTAATATTATGCCAATATATAGGACAGACAGGCTAATGCCCATAAAAATAACCGCACTTAAAGCTGTTATCCCAGCCGTCCCCCCTAATACGCCAATCCCGCTTTGATAAGCGCCTGGGTTGATCAGGCGTAAGCCTGCCGGCTCTAATGGGGCGGCACCAAAAGCCAACGCTGCCAAAACCCCGATTGCGACTGCAGTCCCTTTCCTACTGGTAAAAAGGGAAATAAAATTCCCTACAGACACACTCAGCAGAATAACAAATATTTGATATAGGCATGCCTTTAACAAAAACAGCCCAACATGCGTAAGCCTCAGCCTTTCATTTGGCAGCGGCAATACCCCATCCTCAATGTTACAGTCTTCTTCCACCAAAAACCGGCTAATGCCAATACAATATTTTTCCGCCATACGCAAATCTTTTGACTCAAGTATGCTAACCATCTCATGGGTATCGTATTCTTTAACCGTCCCTTTGATCGCCTCCATTGTTTGTATCCCGGAACTGTCTTCCAATACCAGAAAATTCCCGGAGCCAAACCCATTGACTGTCCCCATAACCAAAAATAAAAATAGAACGGGCAAAAACAGCGCAATAATACAATATACCGTTCCGCCTGCCACTCTTGCCATGGCAGCCTTTCCTTTCGATATGGGCAGAAGAAGCTTTGCCTTAACCGCGCCGCTCTCTTTTTCCCCTGCCAGGCCGTCAACCACCATAAGCAAGGCCAGCGCTGCGCATGCCAACGGCATTACATCCTCCATAACGCGATACAGGAAATTGAAGCCCGTCATTTTATGGTAATTCCATAATTCCCCTGATTCCTCCCCCTGCTTCCCATAATAATCATACATGTAATCCCGAAACTTTTCTGCAGAATCCACCCTTTCTTCCCCATAAGTTTTCCGGTCGTACATGCCAAATGATTCCGCTAATGCATCCACGCTCTTTAAGTAAGTCCAGGCAGCAGTTAAAAACTTTTTATCATCCTTCTCTTCAACTGCACCCACTTCTAAAACAGATGCATCATATATATAACCGGCGTTTTCCTTTCTCTCCTGTATCACTTTTTCAGAAATTCCCAATGAGGATAATTCACGCTCCATTTCATCCAAATCCCGCATCTTATCCCCTTCAATGTCTGCCACATTCACAGCACATTGCTCTTTATATTCAAAGTAACTCTTTGTGTGGCTGACTACAAGCGCCAACAACACCACGATCCATACGAAAATTAAAACCTTATTTTTCTGATTGCTTATCAGCTGCTTTATTTCCTGAATTATTAATTGCAACATTTTTTATTTCTCCAATTCTTCTTTGCCCTATCACCTGCTGCCTGCCGTCCACTATTTGCCAATGATTTCACTCTTAAAAGGCTTATGGGTGCAAATTTAAAGCATTGTAATGTGATCACTTTTTCAGACTACTCTTGTAGTTTCTATTATACTACTACAGTAGTCTGCTTCTGTCAATATATTTTTTATCAATTACACGCTTGCTGTTACTATTTATGGCCAATGTCATTTTACTTAAGGGATTTTACAGGCAGATGATGGAGTGGCCTAAGAGGCCGTCAGGGGCAGATAGGCGGCAGGAATGGATAAGAGCCGTCAGGGGCAGATAGGCGGCAGGAATGGATAAGGGCCGTCAGGGACAGATAAGGCGGCAGGAGTGGATAAAAGGCCGTCAGGAGGAGACTGGGGCTTTTGGGTCTGCCCTTGTTCCGGCGCTCTGGGCAGGGGAATCCACTTGGATAACTCTGTGACCCTGCCAACCCAAGATTAACGGATCCATTGGTTCTGGGCGGAAGGGCTGGCTGCTGTTTTCCTGCTGCAGATGGCTTTGCTGCTACCTTCAGCAGACTAAGGCTTCCAACTGGCAGATTTTTTGCGGAGCCAGGAAAAGTAAATTAAATAACATTGCACCACGCCAAAGCCAGCAATTTAGGCGGGAAATCTTCTTCTAAGCTTACAGGCATTGAAAATGTAGCCCGGGAGGGGGCGGGGCATAAGGGGCTGCTTTTGTGACTTGTCAGGGATTTAGAGTTTCTTGGCAGTTCCCCAACGAGCAGGGATTTGCGGACAGGGACGTCCGCAAAAGCCCTAGCCGCGCCATGGACGGCGCGTCTAGGGCGGTTCCGTCCGAATGGCTCAGCCTCCATAGGAACTGCTTAGAAACTCTTAATCCCTGGACACCGGAACAAGAGCAGCCCCTTATGCCCCGCCCCCTTCCTGGCGGACGCTTAGCCACCCCACCTAACAGCCATCCTTCCCCCAAAAGAAAAAAGAACGCTGCCCCCCCTAAAGGCCAACGTCCTTTTAAAACACCCTCTGCAAAATCATCTTATGCCATCTGCCACCTATCGTTAGATTGTCTTCCATCTCATCTATTTTTCCATTTTCTTCCCCCCATGGAAATAAAAGATTCCCCCTACACTTCTTTTGGCTCCTTCTCCAAAATAGAGAGTGCAATATTCGTAGCATGGTCTGCTACCCGCTCCAGGCCTGTAACTAAATCCGTAAAAATAATCCCTGCCATCGGCGAGCATTTCCCCTTCCCCATGCGCTTTACATGGTTCTGCTGCAGCTCCCGCTCCATCTGGTCAATGCTGTCCTCCAGCGCCAGAATATCCGGCAGGTTCTTCTCATCCAGCGTCACGAACATTTCCAGGGACTTGGCCAGGATTTCCATCGTCTTCTGGTGCATTTCCTGTATTTCCTTGCTCCCCTTCTTTGTTATGCTCAGGCTCTCTTCCTTAATCTTCACCGCAAAATCGGCAATGTTCTCCGCATAGTCCCCAATCCGCTCAATATCAATGACCACATGGAACAGCCCGCCAATCCGCTTGGCGTCCACCACTGGCAGCTGCAGCTGGTTGATTTTCACCAGGTAATCCGTCAGCTCATGGCTTAGGAAGTCAATCTGCTTCTCCATCTCATAAACCTGTGCAACCTTTTTCTCTTCTCCATCAAAAAAAGCCTCCAAGGCCCTGTTCAGGTTTTCCATAGCCATCATGCCCATACGTTCAATTTCCCTGGTGGTGTCCACCACTGCCGTAGAGGGCGAGAACTGATTTCGGTTCCCTATGTACAAAAGCTGATATCCCGTAGACTCTTCCTTATCCTCCCCAGTAATGATCTTCCTTGTAAGCGCCACAAACTGCCCGGACAGCGGTATGAACATCAAAGTCTGAAAACTCTTAAACAGCGTATCCGCATTTGCTACGCACCTTCCGATATCCGCTCCGGATATGCGCAGGATAAACGGCTCAAAATACGGCATTCCAAATCCCAACAGCACCCCAATGACCACCATGCCCAGCACATTAAACAGCACATGGATCAGCGCTGCCCGTTGGGCATCCTTTTTCGAATGCAGGCTTGCCAGCACCGCAGGCGTGCAGGATCCGATATTACAGCCCAGGATCACATAAAAACAGACGGAAAGATCCACAAGGCTCTGACTGGCCATCAACAGCAAAATGCTGACTGTCACCGAAGAACTCTGCACGATCACTGTAATTACCGTCCCCATCAGAATCCCCAGAAAGGGATTGTCCAACCCCCCCAGCACCTGCAGCACTATGGGATATTTCTCAGGCAGCAAAGCCATGGAATCCTTCATCATGCTGATACCCAGGAATAACGCCCCAAAACCCAGGATCACTTCCCCAACCTTCTTGATCATAGGGCGTTTCCCAAACATCAGAAGCACTGCCCCTATAAATAAAATCAGCGGCGCCACCCCAGTCAAGTTAAACGCCACCAGCTGTGAGGTAATCGTAGTACCGATATTGGCTCCAAAAATAATCCCCACAGACTGCGCCAGCGACATAATGCCAGCGTTTACGAAGCTGACTACCATAACAGTAGTCGCTCCGGATGATTGTATAATGGCGGTAAACAATGCACCGAATAGCACCGCAACGATCTTATTTTTCGTCATCGCTTCCAAAATTGTCCTAAGCCTTGCCCCGGCCGCTTTCTGCAAGCCCTGGCTCATAAAGTTCATTCCAAATAAAAATAACCCAAGTCCACCAAGCAACGTTAATATTAGTTCCATGCTTTCCTCCACTGTGAAAAATAATCCATACCATATTGAATATCCCGCTGCATCTGGGATATTAGGGACTCTAAGGAATCAAATTTCTGCTCTGCCCGGACAGGGCTTAAAAACCGCACCTTCGCTTCCTTTCCATACAAATCTTTGGACACATCGAACAAATGGGTTTCCACCCCAACTGGAAAATGCCCGCCAATGGTCGGCTTGCGCCCCACATTGGTAATCCCCCCATACTGTATCCCTTGGCATTCTGTAACGGTCACATATACTCCAAGAGGAGGCAGCAGCTTTTCTTTGGGCGGAACCAGATTGATCGTAGGGATCCCAAGCACAGCCTTTCCCATATGCTTCCCGTGAAGGATCTCCCCTTCTACGAAATACTCATAGCCCAGCAGCTCATTTGCCAGCTCAATATTCCCCTTGGAAATTTCCTCCCGCACATAGGTACTGCTAATATCCCTGCCGCCTTTCTGCATCTTATCCACCACACGCACTTCGTACCCATAAGCGCCTGCAAATGCCTGCAGCATCTGGTAATCCCCCCGGCGGTTATGCCCAAACCGAAAATCCTTCCCCACCACCAAATACTTTACATTGAGGTTTGCTGCCACTTTGCCTATAAATTCCTCTGGCTCCATACACCTGACTGCCTCTGTAAACGGGCATTCAATCAAATAATCTACCCCAACGCTTTCAAACAGCCTGACCTTCTCCGCATTTGTGGTAAGCACCTGGAACTGTACGTTCTGCACCTGCCCCCGGGGCGGCACATCGAAGGTAAACACCACTGCTTTCAGCCCTGGCAGCCCTTTTTTCTTTTCCGCCATATAGCCCATCAGCAGCTCATGTCCCCGATGGAGCCCGTCAAATTTTCCCAGTGACAATACGGTAGGCTCTTCAATTTTGAATGTAATGTTCTGCTTTATGTATTCCATCTGTCCTTACTCCCTGTACCTCTCCATATCTAAGCTGCAGCCCCAGGCTCCCTTCCCATTCTGTAAAACACCGCCTGCAAAATCTTTAAAAAGAATCTGGCTGTACTGGATTCCCCGCCTGCGGCGGGCTGCTCTGGCAGCATCACTCCAAATCCCTTCTATTCCATAAATAGCTTCACAGGCTTGACCGCCTGGCTCTTATCTTCCCAACGGTAAATCCCAATAAACATATGCTGGCTGTCATAGATACGCAAAATGGTATCCTTATATTCTGCCTTCCATCCCTCTGTCCACTCTGGCTGTAACGGATTCCCATTGTAAAGGGCTTTTGCAAATTCCGGTTTTACAGACGCCTCAGGATACTGGAAAAATACGCTGTCCGTATCAATCACCAGCCCTTTGATATCCTCTTTGCACAACGGGCTCTGATCTCTGGGCGTTTCTGCGCATTGCCTGCCCTGAGCCTTCCCCTTGCACTGTTTTACCTGGCTTTCAGAACTATCCTGAAGCTTCCGTTCCCTGGCCTTCTTCACCTGCGCTTCGATTTCCGAAATCCTGCTGGCATCCTGCAGCCCAAACATGGCCACCTGGGTACGCAGCAAAGACTCCATGCATCCTCCGCACCCCAAAGCCTGTCCAATATCATGGCATAATGTCCGAATATAGGTTCCTTTTGAGCAATGTACCTGCATCCGCACTCTGGGCAGCTCAATTTCCTCAATCTGAATGGAAAAAATTGTAACCTCCCGCGCCTTACGCTCCACTTCAATCCCTGCCCTTGCCAGGTCGCAAAGCTTTTTTCCATTTACCTTCAAGGCCGAATACATAGGCGGAACCTGATGATAATTCCCCACAAACCCTGCCACTGCCTTACGGACGTCTTCCTGTGTGCATCTCACTTCCTGTTCCTGCTGCACCTCCCCTGTCATATCCTGGGTATTGGTAACAATCCCCAGCCGCAGCACAGCCTCATAAACCTTATCCTTATCTGTAAGCAGATCACAAACCCTGGTAGCTTTCCCTAAGCATACCGGAAGCACCCCTTCCGCATCCGGATCCAGCGTCCCTGTATGCCCAATTTTCTTCTGCCGGAAAATCCCTCTGAGCTTTGCCACCACATCATGGGAAGTATACCCCTTTTCCTTATACACATTGATAATTCCATTGACCATACACATTCCTCACAGACATCTCAACAAATCCCCCAGGCAGACAGCTGTTCTTGGATCTCCTCAAGTACTGCCTGGATAACCTCTTGCGCTTCCCCTTCCATAGTGGCTCCTGCTGCCCGCACATGCCCCCCGCCCCCATGCCTAACAGCAATCTCTGCTACATTTACCTTCCCATTGGAACGCAGGCTCAGCTTCCAGCTGCCTTCCTCATTTTCATAAAGAAAAACCGCAGCCTCCACTCCTTTTGTATTCCGCATCTGGCTGACAATCCCTTCCAAATGCCTGGGCATCACCTGATACCTGTCCATTTCTGCCCGGGTAATCACAGTAGCAATCATCTGACCATCCAGATACAGCTCGCTATTCAGCAGCGCCTGCCCTAAGATCTTATTCTGCCCAAAGGTCTTTGCAAAATAAGTCTCATCCACAATCCTGGAAAAATCAATCCCCTTATCCATCAAAATCCCTGCCACGCCCATAGTCTTAGAGGATGTGCTGGAATACTGGAACACCCCTGTATCATGCACGATCCCCACATAAATGCACTCTGCGATTTCTTTTGTAATCTTTTCTTCTTCCAGTAGGCCAAAGACCAGTTCCGAAGTAGAACTAACCTCCGGAAAGATATAATTCTCATCTGCAAAGCTCAGATTGCTGATATGATGGTCAATACAAACCGTCCTTCGGGCAGTGTCAAAGTACTTCACTGCCTTTCCCAGACGCCCTGTATCCCCACAGTCCTGCACAATGCAAAGGTCATACTGCTTATCACTTTCACAGCCGTGGCAGATCTTATCCGTATTTTTCAAAAATTTAAATATATTTGGTATTGGCTCTAAATACAGATCCACCTCGATCTCTGGAAACCAGGTGGCAATATAATTGTAAGTAGCTAAACAGGATCCTACACAGTCGCCATCCGGCTTCACATGCCCTGCGATTGCAACTGTCTTCACCTGCTTTAACTGAGACGCTAAATCTTCCATATCCGTCCTCTCTTTGCCTATCTGCCTTATGCATCCGCTTTTTCCGCTTCATCCTTAACCTCTTTGGGCCCATTTACCTCATCAATCAGCCTGGACATATGGACGCCATACGCAATAGACTGATCCATCACAAAACGAATCTCCGGCGTATTCCTGAGATTGATGTTTTTCGCAAGCTTGCTGCGGATATAGCCTTCTGCACTTTTCAGCCCCATCAGCGTATCTTCCTGGGATTTTTCATCCCCTAATACGCTGATATAGGCCTTACAGCTTTTCAGATCCGGCGCCACCTCCACAGAAACCACAGAAGTCATCGGGTGGATCCTGGGATCCTTGATCTCTCCCCGGATAATATTGCTTAATTCCCGCATCACTTCTCCATTAATCCTTGTATTTTTAATGCTGTTTTTTCTCACTTTTCTGCCTTTCTTATTTTCCTACCTTGGAACCTCCACCATCGTATAGGATTCCACAATATCCAATTCCTGTATGTCATTAAAGCCTTCAAACACAAGGCCGCATTCGTAACCGGCCCTGACTTCCTTCACGTCATCCTGGAACCGCTTCAGGGACGCCAGGTTCCCTTCAAATATCTGTTTTCCTTCTCTGGAAATCCGTACCTTGCACCCTCTTTGCAGCACGCCGTCCAGCACATAAGAGCCTGCAATATTCCCAACGCCGGAAGCCTTGAAGATCTGCCGCACTTCTGCATGGCCCAATACCTTTTCCTCAAAAATCGGATCCAGCATGCCCTTCATGGCAGACTGCACGTCTTCAATGGCATTGTAAATTACCTTATACAGCCTTACATCCACGCTTTCCCGTTCTGCAGTTGCCTTGGCAGTGGCGTCTGGACGCACATTAAAGCCAATGATAATCGCATTTGAAGCAGAAGCCAAACTTACGTCTGATTCATTGATGGCTCCCACGCCGCCATGGATCACTTTCACTACCACTTCCTCATTGGAAAGCTTCACCAGACTTTGCTTCACTGCCTCCACAGACCCTTGCACATCTGCCTTCACAATAATTGGCAATTCCTTAATATTCCCAGACTGGATCTGGGAGAACAGGTCATCCAGGGACATCCTGGACTTTGTATCCTCCAGCATCCTCTCGCGCCCTTCTGAAATAAATGTCTCCGCAAAGCTCTTGGCTTCTTTCTCTGTATCTGTACATACAAAGATTTCCCCGGCATTGGGCACATTATTCAAGCCTAATATTTCCACAGGCGTTGATGGGCCGGCCTCTTTGACCCTTCTTCCCTTGTCGTCAATCATAGCCCGGACTTTTCCATAACAGCTTCCGCAGGCAACTGGCTGCCCCACCTTCAGGGTTCCTTTCTGAACCAGGACAGTGGCCACAGACCCACGCCCCTTATCCAGCTGTGCCTCGATCACAAGGCCTCTTGCATTCCGCTTCGGATTTGCCTTCAGCTCACTGATTTCCGCTGTCAGAAGCACCATTTCCAGCAGGCTGTCAATTCCCTCATGGGTATGGGCAGATACTGGCACAAAGATCGTGCTTCCGCCCCAATCCTCTGGGATCAGTTCATACTCTGCAAGTTCCTGCTTAACACGCTCAATATTTGCACTTGGCTTATCAATCTTGTTGATGGCCACAATAATCTCTACCTCTGCCGCTTTGGCATGGCTGATGGCCTCTACTGTCTGCGGCATCACGCCATCATCTGCCGCTACCACAAGGATTGCAATATCTGTAGCATTTGCACCACGCATACGCATTGCCGTAAAGGCTTCATGCCCTGGCGTATCCAGGAATGTGATCTTCTCCCCATTGCATTCCACCATATAGGCGCCGATATGCTGGGTAATGCCGCCAGCTTCCTTATCAATCACATGGGTATCGCGGATTGCATCCAGCAAAGAAGTTTTCCCGTGATCCACATGCCCCATAACGCAGACAACCGGCGGGCGTTTTACCTGGGTGGACTCATCCTCCTCTGCCTCCTTCAGCAGTTCTGCGATCACATCTATCTTTTCCTCCTGCTCACAGATGTAGTTAAATTCCAATGCGATTTCTTCTGCCGTGGCAAAATCAATCTCGCTGTTCACGGTCAGGATGTTCCCTTGCAAAAACAGCTTTTTGATAATCACAGAGGACTGCACCTTCATGCGGTCGGCAAGCTCTTTGATGGTCATCTTCTCTGGAAGGGTCAGTGTCTTGATGGTTTCTTCTGCCTTCTGCTGTGGCTGTTTGGGCTGTTCCTTCTTCCCCCTGGTCTTTTTCTCCAGGTTGTCAAAACGCTCCTTCTTCTTGCCCATTAAATCTTTCTCATGGCGCTGGCTGCCGCCCTTGCGGTTATCCCGCTCCCGGCTCTCCTTGCCCCTTGCCTCTTCCATTGGCACAGACTGGGTGCTCTGGTTCAGCTTATTAATCTCCTGCTCAAAACGGTTCCTCTGCCCAGGGCGCCCGCCTTGCCCAGGACGTGCATTCTGGTTATTCCTTCCATTTCGGTTCCCGGAAAAACGGCTGTTCCGGTCACGGTCCCTGTCCCTGTCTCTGTCTCTGGGCGGCCTGTTTCCCCTGTCTCCTTGAGGCCTGTCATTCCTGTCTCCTTGGGGCCTGCTGCCATCGCGTTCTGAGCGGAAGCGGTTGTTTCGGTCACGGTCTCCCTGGAACCTTCCATTTCGGTCACGGTCCCCTTGGGGCCTTCCGCCCCCATTCCTGTCACGATCCCCCTGGGGCCTTCCGTTTCGGTCACGGTCTCCCTGGAGCCTTCCATTTCGGTCACGGTCTGAACGGAAACGCCCATTCCGTTCCTGGCCGTCCTGGCTTCTGCCACTCCGGTCGCGGTCTCCCTGGCTTCTGCTGTTCCGGTCACGGTCCTCCTGGCTCCTTCCGCTTCTGCTGCGGTCATTCTGCCCACGGCTGTTCCGGTCACGGTCCTCCTGCGGCTTTCCGCTTCGGCCTTCATGATTCCTATTGCTTCCACGGTCTTCCTGGCTACGGCTGTTTGCCCCTTTTTCCTCCTGTATGCGGTTATTCCGCTCCCGGTTGTCCTGGCTATGAATATTCCGTTCCTTCTCTTCTGTATTTCCAGCGTTCCTGGATTTTTCTTCCTGTGGCCTGTTATGGTCATCCTGCACCTTGGATGGGCGCTCTTCCTTCCCTTTCAGGGTTTTTCCACCCTGCGCCCTTCCCTTTTCACCCTGGCTTTTGCCACGCTCGCCGCCTCTTGTGCGTTTTGGCACCGTTTTGCTGTTTTGGGGATTAAATACAGCGGTAATGCTGGCTTTCTTTTTGGGGCGTTCCATTGTCTGGCTCCCTTCATTGGCCGTGCCTTCCTTCTTCGCCTCCTCAAATTTTCTGGGTTCCTCTGCTTTTTTCACTTCTCCTGCTTTCTTTGGCTCCTCGGACATATTTGCCCCCTCTTCCTTTTTGGTCTCTTCTATTTTTTTTATCTCTCCTGCTTTCTTTGGGCCTTCTCCCTTTTTGGGTTCCTGAACCTTCGGTGCACTGGATTTTCCTGTACTGGCTTTCTTTTCTTCTTCCTGCGCTTTCTGAGGCTTTTCATTTCCTGCAGTAAATCTATTTCTCACCATGGCAATTGCCTCATCTTCAATAGAACTGCTTGCCACTTTTCCCTGAATATCCTTCTCTTTCAAAAATTCCAACACCTCTTTCGCCTGTATTTTTAATTCTTTTGCAATTTCATATATCCTGATTTTTGCCATATGTTACTACCTCCGATATCTCAATATTCTCTGCTATTCTATCTCTTCACTGCTGCATACTTTCCACTCCATTTTTATTTTCCATTCTATTTTTATTTCCATTCTATTTTCCTGCCATTCCTTCTCTCACTTTCCATCCATATCCTATCCTGCCGCGCCCTGGCCTTTCTATGGCCATAGGCTATTCCACAGCAGGCTGGCCGCCTGCCCATATTGCCCTTTGGCGTTTTCTGCTATTTATTTTCCATTTGTATTTCACTCTGCCTGGCCTGCCCTGCCGCCTTCAGCTTTTCCTCCAGGCTCTTGGCAAATCCAGCATCCAGTACAGCAAGAGATGCTCGAAAGCCTTTGCCAATGGCATGGCCCAGATCTTCCATAGGTGCATACACATACAAAGGCACTTTGTAGAAGGAACACATATTGTAAAACATTTTCCGCGTATTGTCAGATGCCTCAGAGGAAACTACCACCAGAAATGCTTTTCCTGTCTTTACAGCCTTCTCTGTAGAAAATTCACCGCTCACCACTTTCCCAGCCTTGGCGGCCAATCCAAGCATGGATAATATTCTATCTTGCTGCAATGCTCTCCATCTCCTTTACCAGATTTTCAATGCTTTCCTTGGGTATGGCTGCTTTCAGGGAACGTTCCAGGCCTTTTGCCTTTAAAGCCTTTGCCAGGCACTCTGCATTGGGGCAAAGATATGCGCCCCTGCCATTCTTTTTGCCGGTCACGTCCAAAAGGATCTCCCCTTCTGGCGTCTTGATGACACGGAGCATCTCTTTTTTCCATTTCATCTCCCCACATCCAACGCACTGGCGCATAGGAATCTTCTTACTCATCTTGTTGGCCCTCTTCCCCGTCTTCTGTTCCATATCCCAACTCTGCTGCTAATTCCCTAATAGCGCGCTCCTCTGCCAAATTTTCTTCATAGGCATATTCCTGGCTGCCTCCATAAGCATCGACGCCTGCTTCCCCTTCTTCATAGCCATCGCTTCCCGATTCTAAATCATAATCCTCAACATAGCCTTCTTCACCCGATTCTGAATCATAATCCCCTGCATAGCCTTCTTCACCCGATTCTGAATCATAATCCTCGGCATAGCCTTCTTCTCCTGATTCTAATCCATTATCCTCTGTATAGCCCTCTTCACCTAATTCTGAATCATAATCCCCTGCATAACCTTCTTCTCCTGATTCTAATCCATTATCCTCGGCATGGCCTTCTTCATCCAAAAGCCCTTCATATGCATCCTCTGCAAAATTTTCTTCGTATTCTTCATAGTCATTCTCATAATCCATGAAATCCCCGGCTTCCCTTGCCTGGGTTTCACTCTTTATATCAATTTTAAACCCTGTCAGCCTGGCTGCCAGCCTGGCATTCTGCCCCTCTTTTCCAATTGCCAGAGACAGCTGGTAATCCGGCACCACCACCTTCGCCGTCTTTTCATCCGCGTCTGCTATGACGGAGATTACCTTCGCCGGGCTCAGCGCATTTTCAATCAGCATAGCTGCATTGTCGCTCCAATTGATAATATCAATCTTTTCCCCACGCAATTCATTGACAATGGCATTGACCCTGACTCCATTTACCCCTACGCAGGCTCCTACCGGATCCACATCAGGGTCATTGCTCCATACCGCGATCTTTGTCCTGCTGCCTGCCTCCCTGGAAATGCTCTTAATCTCCACAATTCCATCCTTTACCTCTGTCACCTCTGATTCAAACAGCCGTTTCACCAATTCCGGATGGGTTCTGGACACAGATATTTTTGGGCCCTTCGATGTGGGCTTCACCTCCAGGATATAGACTTTAATACGCTCTGTAGGCTGGAACACCTCTCCCTTTACCTGCTCATTCTCACTCAGGATTGCATCCACCTTCCCCAGGTTGATGCTGATGTTCTTCCCCATATACCGCTGGACTATGCCAGTCACCACATCCTTTTCCTTGCCATAATACTGCTCAAACAGCACCTTCCGTTCTTCTTCCCGGATTTTCTGCAGAATGACATTTTTGGCATTCTGGGTGGCAATGCGGCCAAATTCTTTCGACTTTACCTCAACATTGACCACGTCCCCAATATCATACAGGGAATCAATCTCCCTGGCCTGTTCCAGGCTAATCTCCACCACTGGATCTTCCACTTCCTCCACCACGGCCTTCTCCGCATACACATGGAACTCACAGGTCTTAGGGTTGATATCCACCCTGATATTATCTGACTTGCCAAAATGGTTCTTGCAGGCGGTAATCAAAGAATTTTCAATCGCTTCCAGCAATGTCTCCTTGCTGATATCCTTTTCTTTCTCTATTATAAGCAGCGCTTCCAATAACTCGTTGTTCATTTTTTTATCCTCCTTGTTTCAATCTACTTGCCGTTCCCTCCGAAAAAGGGAGCCTTGCTACTTCTGGTCAAAAATCAAAGGCCAAGCGAATCAATGCAAGGTCCGTTTTTGCAAACGTCATTTCTGAATGGTCTTCCAATTCTATGGTTACCGTAGTTTCATCATATGACTTTAGGATACCATAAAATTCTTTTTCCTTATTAATAGGACGGTAAGTCCTGATCTCCAGCTCCTTGCCCATGCTCCGGGCATAGTCCTTCTCTTTTTTCAACGGCCTGCCCAGCCCTGGGGAGCTTACTTCAAAAATATAGGATTCCGCAATAAAGTCCTGCTCATCCAGCAAATCGCTCATCCTCCTGCTGACAACCTCACAATCATCCACCGTAACGCCGCCCTCTTTATCAATATAAGCCCGCAGATACCAATTCCCGCCTTCTTTGACATACTCCACATCCACCAGCTCAAAATGGCACTCTTCTATGATTGGGAGCAGCAGCTCTTCCGTCCTCTGCTCATAACTTTCTTTCCTTGACATGCTTCCACCTTCCTTCTCTTTCTTCTTCTGGCCACACGCATAAAATTGAGAGTGGACAGCTGCCCACTCTCAATTCTCAGATTATCTTGTTATCATCCTTATGATAGCACTTAATTTTTCTAATTGCAAGGGAAAATGGAAATTTCCTTAAAAGAATCCCTGTAAAACAGGAAAATCGTAACTATTCATGGCTCAGGAATGCGCCAAACTGCGCATTCCGCAAGAACATGACTCAGGAGCGAGGGGCGGTTTTTGCAAAGCAAAACTTTAAATATCGCCCCGAATTGTTGCTATGAGCGGCTCCCCAGGCCGTGAATAGTAATGGAAAATCTGTTGTGAGATACTGATCTGTGCCTACTCTTCCAATATGCTCACAGTCACCTGGCCATCATTTTCTCCCTCTTCTAATATGCCTACCGTCACACTTCTGCCAGCAAATTTCTCCATGACCTCCTGGACTGTGCCCGTGTAAAGGCCTGTAATCCTGCCAGCAGGGTCACGGGCAACTACAATCCCAACCGTGCCTTCCTCTGTATGGAATCTGCGATAGGTGTTTGGCCTTATTTTATCTTTAAAATACCCTACCTTTTCATTCTGGTATAGAAGCCACCCCTGCTCCAAATCATAGCTTAGCCCAAATTTTTCATAATCTGCAAAGTCCTCATTCACGGAAATATTATACATAAGCTGTTTTGTAGCATTTTCCCAAAGGCCGCTGTCTTCACTTGCTGCTGCATCTGCCTCCTTCCCCTCACCGTCTGTTTGCACATATTGAATTTCGGACGAGCCTTCCTCTGCCCCCTCCCCAATATACCACTCCTGCAATAATGCTTCATCAGAAGCAGGCTCCATGCCTTGCCCATCCATCTGGGCTGCAGCGCCTTCTTCCCTATCTGGCGCAATAGCAAACACAGTGGCCACTCCTGTTACCATAACCACTGCTGCCATAATTGCCCCTGCTGTCTGTTTCTTCATATTCACAATCGCCACAATCCTTTCTTCTAATCTATTGTCACTAAAACGGTTTCCAAAGGCCATCCAATTGCACCTTTTTTCCTCCATATGAATTAGCGCATATGCATACGCAGATTTGGAATGGAGCCCATATCGGCGGATCACCCTTCCATCACAGGCTAATTCCATGTCCTTATTCGCCAAAGCCACCATCCTCCACACCAATGGATTAAACCAATGGATACAGGCAGCCATCACAAGGAGCAGTTTCTTCGCCGCATCAAAATGGCGGATATGCTCTGCCTCATGCTCCAGCGCAAACTCTAACTGCCTGGTATCCTCCCACACTCTTTCCTTCGGAAGGAGTATCACTGGATGGAAAATCCCATAGGTAACTGGCGCTGCAACCGCCTCTGACTGACGGACAGACACCTTCCTTTTGGAAGAAAGCCCCTTTTCCCACTCCAGCACAAAAGTATCTCTCACCGGCAAAGAAAATCGGAATTCTTTCCAACACTTAACATATGTAACCAGATAAAAGAGGGCACTGGCCATAAAGCCAATCCAATAAATACCCTTTCCAGCAACAGCCAGAAACTCCCTCATTTTCAAAAAACCATATTCCAGGCCTGCCCCCTTGCTCTCCTGGGGCACCCCGGCTGCTGTCCCCCCTTCTTCCTCCGAAAAAAGCACTCCTATTCCTTCCCCGCGGTTTCCTTCTCCCCCAAAAAACTCCCCGCTGCTGCGGCTTCCTAAACCAGAAAGAATCCCTTCCAATATCTCTTCTTGCCCTCCATCTTCTAAAAGACAATCTTCCGCCCAAGCATAAACATTAAAACCAGAGCACATTGCAAAGGGAACTAATAAGCGCAAAACCGCCACGGCCCACAAAGCCAAAAAAGCCTCCCTGGGAATCCTCTCCTGCAATCCCCTGCGTATCAGGGCTATTACCAAAATCAAAGCCCCGCCATAAAAACTCATCTGCCATAAGCGCATACCCACCATCTCAATCCAATTCCTTTACCATCTGCTTTAATCTCTCGATCTGCTCTTTGGGTATTTTCTTCCTTCCAAGCAATGATGCAAACAATTTATCTGCCGCTCCATCATAAACCTTATTAATTAACTCATCCGTCTCCGCCTCCTGCACCTCTTCTTTCAAAATCAGCGCATGGCACATAAAATTCGGCTCTGAACGCTCAATCGCCCCTTTTTTCATACACCTTTTGATCAACGTATATGTCGTATTTTTATTCCACCCCACCTCTTCCTTAAGCACCTCTGCAATATGCTTCGCCGTAGCATCCCCTTCCCTCCACAGCACCCCCATCACCTTCAGCTCTGAGTCAAATAATTTTGTTCCCATCCCTTCCTCCTTTCCAAACTACCCCTGTAGTTCCTATTATACTACTACAGTAGTCTATCTTTGTCAATCATTTCAACTGTATTTCTCCAGGAAACATACCTCCAACGTTACTATTCACGCCCCAAAGGCCGCTCATTGCAACAATCCAGGGCAGTATTTAAAGTTTTGCCCCGCAAAAACTGTCCCTCACTCCTGAACTATGTTCTCACGGAATGCGCTGTTCAGCGCATTCCTGATCCATGAATCCCCTCCCCCTGTATCAGCCATATAAAACTGCGCAAAAAAAAGAGCGCCGCCCCTCAAACCAGCACCCTTTCCCATACTCCATCTCCCTTATGCTCCCTCTTTCCTCAATCCAATACCTGATCCAATGTCTCAAATAAATTTTTCACATCAATCGGCTTTGCAATATGCCCATTCATCCCATAATTTAAAGCCATCTGCTTATCCTCCTCAAAGGCATTCGCAGTCATTGCAAGAATCGGAATATCCGCCAGTTCTGCATTCTTCAGCTCCCGAATCCTCTTGGTAGACTCATACCCATTCATCACTGGCATCTGGACATCCATCAGCACCAACTGATAATACCCTGGCGCAGACCTTTCCACCATCTCCACGGCGAGCTGCCCGTTTTCTGCAATTTCCGTAACAAACCCAGCATCCCCTAAAATAGCCGCAGCAATTTCCTGGTTCAGCTCATTATCCTCTGCCAGAAGAATGCGCCCTGACCGAAGCTTCCGCTTCCTTTTGCTTTCTGCTTCCCTCTTCTTCTCCTCCGCATTGACAATAGAATACAGACAGCTGTGCAATTCTGAGAAAAACAGCGGCTTGCTGCAGAATTTCGTTACGCCTGCCCCCTCTGCCTCTTCTTCGATCTCTGACCAGTCATAAGCTGTCAGGACGATAATGGGCACATCCTCTCCCATTTCCTTTCGGATCCTTCTGGTAACCTCTATCCCATTCATATCCGGCAGCAGCCAATCTACAATATAGACACTGTAATTATCCCCGCGTATATGAGCCTGCCGGGTACGCAGCAGCGCCTCTTTGCCAGACAGCGTCCATTCTGCCCGCATCCCAATCTGATGAAGCATATAGGACACGCTGTCACAGGTATTAAAATCATCATCCACCACCAGAGCCCTGGCATTTTTCAATTCTGGTATATCCACTACCTCCTTTGCCTCTGCATTCAGGCGGAAGGTAAAGGTAACCAAAAATTCTGAGCCTACGCCCTGCTCACTTTTCACCTCAATGGTGCCGTTCATCATATCAACAATATTTTTTGTGATCGCCATCCCCAGGCCTGTCCCCTGGATGCCGCTAATAGTCGAAGTCTTCTCTCTTTCGAAAGGCTCAAAGATATGGGCCACAAATTCCTCGCTCATGCCAATCCCCGTATCTTTAATGAAAAATTCATAGCTGGCATAGCCTTTAGGCGCCCCTGCTTTCTCTGTAATGCGCATACTGACAATGCCCCCAGGCCTTGTATATTTTATCGAATTGCTGAGCAGGTTCAGCAGCACCTGGTTTAGCCGGAGCTTATCACAATAGATCTCCTCATCCAATACATCCACGGTATCTATATACAGCTCCAGCTGCTTTGTATGGACATCCGCCTGCAGGATATTGCGCAGCCCATGCAGGATATCCGGCAGGCTGCATGGCTTCTCATCCAGATGGATTTTGCCGCTTTCAATACGGCTCATATCCAACACGTCATTAATCAGGCTTAACAGATGGTTGCCAGAAGACATGATCTTCTTAAGGTATTCCTCCACCTGCTCCTTTTGCTCAATATGGGCAATCGCCAAGGCCGTAAAGCCTACAATGGCATTCATTGGCGTACGGATATCGTGGGACATATTGGAAAGGAACACGCTCTTTGCCTTGCTGGCTCTGTTTGCCTGCATCAGCGCATCCTCCAACACTCCCTTCTTCTCCATCTCATCCCGGATCTCCTTATCTACGCTGCGGTACCCCAGGACAATGCCATGGCTGTTCCTCCATTCCCCTGCCCGCACTGCCTTCATCTGATAATACTTCTTCTCCCCATTTTCAAATGTGCGGTAGTTCCTATAATATGTTACCTTTTCCCCCAGCTCCTGCTTTAGGTTTTCCTGGGAAAATGCCTCTAACAGCATTTTCTGGTCATCTTTATAAACCATCTTTTGGATATACTGCCCCAGGCTTTCCTCAAAAGAAATCTCTATATCAAACCGGCTGCCAAACATCTGCCCCCTGTCTGAGTCACTGCGAAGGGGCATCCCTACGCCTGTGTCCAGGTCAAAGAAGCAAACTAGGTTATAATCAATGCTCAATGCATGGAACAGTTCCATCTGGCGTTTGTCATTCTCCTCCCGCTCCTTTTTTTCCTGCATCCTTTGATCTGTGCAGTCTAAAAAGAACCGTTGGTAAAGCAATATCCCATTTTCTTTTACCAGTTTAAAGGTGCCGATCACATGGCGCACATCGCCTGTCTTATGCTTAATGCGGTACTCCAGGCTGACGCCATCCCCTTCTTTTTGCAGCATCCGGATGGATTCCCGCACCATCTCCTTATCCTCATCCAACACAGAGGAAGCCACCAGAAAAAAACCGCTATCCATTAATTCTTCCTGGGAATCATAGCCTAAAATCTCAAGGGCAGCCCTGTTTATGCTGAAAATCTGCTTCCCATCCATAGAATGACGGATTACCCCGCAATCTATGGATGCAAAAATGGCTTCCAGCGTACGGTTCTTCTCTATAATTTCCCTTTCATAGCCCCGTTCTTTAGTGATGTCTATGGCTACGCCTACAGTCCCCATAACACTCCCATCCAGGTCATAGAGGGGAGATTTATAAGTCGTAAGCAGCCTTAGCCCTTCCCCTGTCTGGATTGTCTCTTCTGACACGAGGGTTTGCCTTTTCTCCATTACCTCATGCTCAGACTCTATGCAGGCAGGGTCATCCTGCTCCACATCCCAAATATACGCATGCCCCTGCCCTTCCACTTGTTGCTTCGTCTTATTGACCGTCTGGCAGAAGCTGTCATTTACCTTCTCATGTATCCCATTTTTATCTTTATACCAAACAAGGCTAGGGATATTATTGATTGTAGACTCAAAAAACTGGCGGGTCTCCCAAAAATCCTTCACCATCTTATGGCTCTGCTGCCATCTCTGAAAACGGAACACGGCCTCTTCTCTAGCCATTGGCAGCCTCCATACCTCCTGTACCTCTGAAAGCCCCTCTGCCAAAAGAAGAAACTGCCCCTCCTCCACTAATAGGATCACTTCCGCCTCTTTGCCCTTGCTTGAAAGGATTTCCTGCAATGCCGCCCTGGCATCCATTCCCTTTAAGTCTGCTAGGATCACATCTGCCTGGGCTGCCAAGGATGGCTCCAATTGGGCGCTTTCCAAAAACCCATGGGCAAAATGCTCCAGAGGGGGGATTTCTCTTATAATATCAAATATCTGGCATGGATGTCCTACAAAATAGAAATTAATATGGCAATGATACATATCCTATGTCCTCCCAATTCCCTGCTGTTTACTTTATATTATTCTAACAAGGGCTTAGGGCTATGTCAACATTTTAAGGGCTTTCAAATTCCTTCTTCCTTTAATTTCGTTACTATTTACAGCCTGGGAGCTGCTTATAGCAACAGTTCGGGGCAATATTTAAGGTTCTGCTTTGCAAAAAATGTTACTCACTCCTGAATTATGTTCTTATGGAATGCGCAGTATGACGCATTCCTGGGCCATGAACCAATGCCAGTAGCTTTTGGGATTATGGGGCGGTTCCGTCCGCATGGTACAGCCTTCATGGAACTGGTTAGAAACTCTTAATCCCTGGACGCCGGAACAAGAGCTGCCCCTTATGCCCTGGCCTCTCCCCGAAGAACCTTTACACACCCTGCCGCCTGTCACTAAAATCCCTGACACACACTCCCCCCTATCTGCAGCATTCCTTAATCCACTGACATTGTCCATGAACAGTAACTTAATTTTCCCCATATGCTCCCTTAATTTCTATGGCATATTACAAATAATTCTGGAAATACTATCAGAATGATAAGAAAAAATAACGAAGAAAAGAGGTGTATAACCATGATAAAAGTTATGTTAAGCCAGCTTTTGGACGAGAAACGCATATCCCAAAACCAATTGGCAAAGGACACTGGAATATCTGTATCTACCCTTCGGAACCTGTGCCACAACCGCACCACACGGGTGAGCTTTGACATATTAGAAAAGATCTGCTGCTATTTGTGCTGCCCCATAAATGAAATTCTTGTACTAGAAAAAAAATGACATTATCATAGACTTTCCCCTTCTTTTGTGTTATACTGGTTCCTACCAGCACAGCACCAACAGAAAGAAGGTGTAGTATTATGTCCCTAGACAAAAATGACTTAAAAGCAATAGCAGATTTAATGGAGCAAAAATTATCCCCTATCAACAACAGACTTGACAAGATGGACTCCAGGCTTGATGCTATGGATTCCAGGCTTGACGCTATGGATTCCAGGCTTGATGCTATGGATTCCAGGCTTGACGCTATGGATTCCAGGCTTGACGCTATGGATTCCAGATTTGACAGAATCGAAAATCGTCTGGACAAAGTAGAATCCAATGTGTCATCCCTAAGGGCAGGACAGATTGAAATCCGAAAAGACCTGAAAGCGCTGGATGATAAGGTTTCAGAAACTTACCAACTTGCCCTGGATGCCTGGGGCAAAAGCACAGAAAACAGAACCTGGCTTGAAAAAAGCCAATATTCTGTTTAAAGAATGCCACCTGTACTTAGATTATTAATTGTTTTGGCGGATAAACATTTTTCCTTGTTTATCCGCCAGAATCTATACCCTCTGAGGCACCCCATAATTCATGCCCTTTCAGGGCGGGAAAACAGCTCTGCTGTTTTATAATGTATAGTTACGTTTGCATACTTATATGACGCTTTTATTTTCCCATACCTTTTTTGCCACTTTTTGAAAGCATTAGAAAAACCAGCATACTGCTTATGGCTTTTCTGCCAAGACTATATTCCCCGATACTGGCTTTGCCTCTCGTATACCCGTTTTCCACTTGCCTGAAAGTTCACCCCATACACAAGTGTATACATTACAATTGCCATAATGCACCCTGTAATCACATCGAATACCGAATGCTGTTTCAAAAACATCGTAGCTGCAATAATGGATGCCATCAGCACAAATGACCCCCTCCGAATCCATTTCCTCTCTTTCAGCCGACCACTCTGCATTATGGAAATATGCACCCCAATGGAATTATACACATGGATGCTTGGAAACAGATTTGTAGGCGTATCTACCATATAAAGCGCCTTCACCATGTCAATGAAAATATTATCCCTTTCAAACACCCTTGGACGCAGGCAATGCCCATGCGGATATACGGTTGATACCACCAAAAACACTGTCATTCCCACAAACAAAAAGATACATAGCCTATAGTAATCCTGCACATCCTTAAAAAAGAAATAAGCCACTGCTACCGCCACATACCCAAACCACAAAAGATAAGGAATGATAAATACCTCCACAAACGGGATATAGTCATCCACAGTCATATGAATCACATGGAAACGCCTGGTAACTGTCTGTTCCAAATAAGCAAACCACACCAGATAAATCAACAGATAGGATAAAATCCACCCATGCCTGTAACGATAGAGCACATCCCTTAACTTCTCTTTCATGAAACTCACCTTTCTACTTCATATATAATATAACACACTACTATTCTACGCATTACCATTTCGGATTATAGCATAGAAAAATTAAAGAAACAATCTATTTTCTGGAATTAAGAAATCCTTAAGAAATAACAGGCTATAGCACTTAAAAAACCTTAATTTCTGAAAACTTACTATGAGCAGCTAGTCCCTTTTTTGCCCCAGTGCTGTAAATTTTTGCATTATAGGGATTTACAACGCCATTTCCTATAACGTAAAAATACTCCAATGGAACAATCCCATTGGAGTATACCTTATAGAAAGCAGATAATGGGAGTCGAACCCACCCCCTCAGCTTGGGAAGCTGATGTACTACCGATATACTATATCTGCCTATTAATATAGAACCGCAACGCTGTCTCTAACAGTACCGCCGAACAATATGTACTATACTACAATTTCTTTCATTTGTCAATAGCCTTTTTGAAAACTTATTCATATTTTTTTTAATTCTTTCATATAGTAGAACAAAGATAAGTTCAGGAGGAGGCCTATGAGTTCAAAAACCAAGATTGTAGTCCTGCATTTAAAGGAGCTGATCTACACAGCGATCTTTGCAGTACTGGGAATTTTGCTGATCCTATTGCTGATTTTCATGTTCCTGCCAGACCAGAAAGAAAAAGCTGCAGCGGAAACCATGCAATATACAGCGGGGGTATATACATCCTCCATACAGTTAAACGACAATGCCATTGATGTGGAAGTAGTGGTGGACGATAACCACATCAATTCCATTTCCCTGGTAAACCTGGATGAGGCCACAGCTGCCATGTACCCGCTGATGCAGCCAGCCTTAGACAACCTCAGCCAGCAAATTTACAAAAAGCAGTCCCTGGAAAATATTTCTTATGGGGACGACAACCAGTATACCTCCATGGTGCTGCTGCAGGCAATCCAGGTGGCGCTGGAAAAAGCCAGGTATCAGCCTTCTGATATCCAATAACCCCAGGCTTCCCATATCACGCTGGAAAAATCCTTGCCTTGCCCTCTGGCAATAGCTGTACTACAGCAAATCCACATTACTTCAGCCATGGCCATTCTGCCACTGGCATACATACTGCCTATGCCACGATTATGATCCCACCATCACTGGCATACATACTGCTGATCCCAGCAGTCTCCACCACAAATATATTTTTAAATTCTGCCAGCTTCTTGGCTTTCTCCACTACCTCTGCCGCCCTCTGGGGGCAGTTGCAGTGGGCGATTGCCAGGATTTTCTCCCTGGGGTTCTTCGTCTTGGCAACCAGGTCTGCGATCATTTTATCCACTGCCTTGCCAATCCCGCGCGCTTGCCCAATCTGGCAAATGGCGCCTTCCCTGGTGCCTGCCATAACAGGCTTAATGTTCAGCGTATTTGCCACAAAAGCCTTCAGGTTGCTGAGCCTCCCATTTTTCCGAAGAGTCTCTAAGGTTTCCAACACAAAGGAGGTATTCATCTCCTTTTGGAAACTCTCTACTCCTGCCACTACTTCTTCAAACCCCAGCCCTTCTTCTTCCAATTCCTGGATCTTCATAGCCAGTATGGTCTCCCCTACAGAAGCAGACTTGGAATCAAATACATGGATTTTGGGAGCGCCCCCTTCCCCTTTTTCCTCAAAATACAGCTTTTTGCCCAATTCTGCGCTGTTATAGGAGCCACTGAGCTGGGAAGACAGGGTCACTGCATAGACGTGCTCTGCCTGGCAGTCAAATGCTTCCATATAACGTTCTGGTGAGGGGCAGGTAGATTTGGGGCAATTCGGGCTCTCCTTCACCCTTTTGAGAAATTCTGCCTGGTCAAAGCCTGCATCATCCACAATATGGTAATCATCCACAAAAATCTCCAATGGCACTGATTCAAAACGGCTGTCCCCTTTTAACCCCTCTGGCAAATCCCCACAACTGTCGATTACAATCTTATAGCCCATGTATCCCTCCTGAATATTTATGCTGTCCTATACCCATGCGCCACTGAAAAGAAATCCCTTTTCCGCCTCAGGATATGCCTGCATATTTTCACTGTTTTATCCAGTGTGTCAGTACATTAGTATAACCTGGCTAAATAATCTTATGTTTTGCTTGCCTATTTTCCTGGCAGCGCTTGCTTCCCAAGCCTCTGAGCAGCCACCGCTACGCCTGCGTTTGTGATACAGCATTTTCAGAAAAATATTCTACGCCTGCGTTTGTAATACAGCGCTCTCAGAAAAATATTCTACGCCAAACATGAAGGTATTCAGCACTGGTTATACTAGTATTTCTTATTTTTATATTTAATATCAAAAATCCTTTATCTAATTTTCATTGTCACTCTATGTGGTTTTTGATACTACTTAATACTAACATAAATATTCAGGATTGAAAAGGTTTTTTGTATCATTTGTCAAAATAAAAAGCTAATCTCCGCCCAGGTATCATCATTCATATAATTGATCTCCTTTATCTCGCCACAATAATCTGCAATACGGCCCTCTGTAATGAAGTACTGGAACGCCTGCTCTTTTAAGGCTTCCTCTGAAAACCGCAGGGTAACTGCCTGCCCATTGGCCCAGGCTTCTGCAAGCAGCCCCCCGATCCTGTCCGGATCCCATTCTGTTATATATTTCCCTTCTTTCACAAAATAATTACTGTCAAATGCCGTGCATTCGGGCAATTCCAAATCCGTATTCGGAGTATGCTCCCTCTGCATTTCCTCTGTGGTCATAGCCATATAATTATAGTCTGTAAAGGGCGTCCCCTCTCCCTGCCCATTACGGTATTCGGTATTTCCCCAGGTGGCATCCATATAGTAATACTCCCCCTCTATACAGATCAGGTTCCAGGCATGGGCTTCACCGCGGGCATCGCCTGAAACGATCACGCTGTCCAGACCCAGCTGCCCCAGCAGGTACTGCACGGCACAGGCATACCCCTGGCATACCGTTTGGCGGGTAAGGAATACGCTGATAATATTCTGGCTGTTCTCTGCGCCTGGCACATATTCTGTATTCATGGCCAGCAGTTCATACACATATTTCACCTTTTCATAGTCAGGGTCGCTAATGGAGATCCCTCCCAGCCATTCCTCCACCGTACTGTCAATCTGCCCCTGGATGCTCCTGCGCTCCCCCTCAGACATCGTGTATTTGGGAGCAAATTCCAGGCTAACCAGCTCATCCCCTTTGGTATATCGGGTGTACACATACCCCTCCACCCAAAACAGCCCGCCATAATCCTCACAAATGCCAGTATAGGCTCGCTGCATCACATCCAAATCCAGCGTGGAAAGCCTGATTTTTTCTTCCTGGGCCAAAATAGCCGACAGCATCTCATCATAGGCGGTTTTCTCCTGCTCCCCCAAACGCTCATAGGCGTATTTCCCTGTGGAAATCCGGCTTCTGGTAGGAGGCTCTATCTGCTTGGTATCTGCCGTTGGCTCCTGTGCCTGCTGCTGCTTTTGCTTTTGCCCTGTATGGACACTTTCAAACTCCACGCCTGCTTCAAAAAGCTCCCAGGCATCCTCTGGCGTACAAGCCTGCATCCATACCCCGCTGCATAACAGGGCAAGGAGCAGTAGAACCCATCTCTTTTTTCTTTGCTCCATTCTCTATTCCCTTCTGCTCAAAACCTCAGCCAAAATGTTCCCATTCAGCTACTCCATAAAATATGCTGTCGCCAGCCTTGTTAACGCCTCCATATCCGTTGCCGCCATCATCTCTACTGCTGAATGCATGGCCAGGATGGGCACACCCACATCCACTGTACGCACAGGCAAAATGGAAGACGCAATAGCGCCCAATGTCCCGCCGCCCCGCATATCTGACCGGTTCACAAACTTTTGGTAAGGCGTTTTTGATTTCCTGCAGATCTGCTCTAGGATCGCTACCGCCTCACAATCCGTAGCATAGGTTTGGGCGCTGGCCTCTTTGATACAGATCCCCTTGCCCAACACTGGCTGATTTGTAATATCCATTTTCCCCTTTTTATTGGGATGCAAGCCATGAGCCACATCCAATGACAAAAGAAAGGCGTCATACAGGCTCTCCCTTGCCTGGGCAGGCGTTTTCCCCAAGCTGTCATAAATTTTTTCCAGCAAATGCTGCAAGATCAAAGAACCCGCCCCCTGCTTGGTATGGCTCCCAATTTCCTCATGGTCAAATAACGCCACCACATTCAGCCCCTCTTCCCTCCTGGCCTTCAGCAGCCCTTCCAGCAGCGCCTGCACAGAAGTGAGGTTGTCCAGCCTGGGGGACAGGATCAATTCCTCCTGCATGCCCAAACGCCTGGGCGGTTCCTGGCAATAAACCCACAATTCAAAATCCAGGATCTTGTCCATTTCCACCTGCAGCTCCTCCGCCAAAAAACGCAGCAGCATTTTATCCTTATTCAGCCCTTCCTCTGCCAATCCCAGGATTGGCAGCATATCCGTCTGTTTATTCAGTTCTTTCCCTTTGTTGATCTCCGGCTCCATATGGATTGCCAGGTTCGGTATGGCAAGCAATGGGCGCTCTATGGAAATATAACGCATATCCGGATGCATCACGTCCCCGCTCTGAACCGCCACGCGCCCGGAAATCCCCAATGGGCGGTCCAGCCACGTATTTAGGATTGCCCCTCCATATACCTCCACATTTACCTGGGCATAGCCTGCCGTACACAGGTCTGGGTTCGCCTTCACCCGCAGGCAGGGAAAATCCGTATGGGCTGCCCCAATACGCACTGCGCACCGGGGCGCCACCCACTCCCCAACTGTAAATGCAAACAATGAAGTGTCGTGATGCTTCACATAGTATTTCCCATTCTCTGTAAGGCCCCAGGACTGGTTGAAATAAAGCTCCTGAAATCCTGCTGACGCAAGCCTCTGCGCCGCCTCCCTTACCACCATAACTGCGCTGGTTCCTTTTTCCAGCAAATGAAATAACCCTTCTGCCACCTGCATCATGTGCGCCTCCTTTTCCTTCCCTTTTCTTAATATGCGGCATTTCAAAATCACTGTCTACTACTATACTATAAAAACCTGGATTTTTCCAGAAAATTTCGTTTCCATTTTATCCCTAAGGGAATCTTGTTGCCTGCCGCATTTTGTGCTATACTGTCCATTGTAACCGAAAAATGTGGTGAAAGGTTGATTTTTAGGAGGAAACCATGATTGCTTTATCTATTCTGAATATCAAAGAATTTATGCATATACTGCTGCGCACAGACGCCTTCGACTCTTTTCTCTTAGCAGAGGGCTCGATTACTACCTATATGGCCTGGATGCTGGACGGCCATTCCCATGCAGACTTTTTTAGCCCAGAGGATGAGCCTTATCCATTGGCAGCCCAGGAAGCCTATATCCCTTTTTCCCTTGTGCGCCCCGCCTGTTTTGAACTGATCAAGGGAAAGCGCACCCCTTCTTCCTTCAAATTCGTATTTCTACTGTCTTCTGAGAACCAGAGGCGCACCATTGCTTCCATCCAGAACAGCTTTGCGCCAGAGGACGTCACCGGAATGTACCTCAACCTGAAATACCAGGATAAACGTCTATTATGCACCACAGGCATATCCTGCAAGGTATTTTCCATGGACAAATCTTTAGGGCAGGGATGGGATGATATGGTACAGCGTTTTTTTAAAAAGCACAAAATTGCCTATGAATTACTCTCTTGAAATATTTTCCAAAAAATAAATTAATTTTTCCTTTACATTTTGTAAAATATATGATATTGTAGACATACGTTGCTAATAAAAAGATTATGTTTTGGAGGTACTGACATGCAAGGTACAGTAAAGTGGTTTAACAACCAAAAAGGATATGGCTTTATTTCTGATGAATCTGGAAACGATGTATTCGTTCATTATTCCGGATTGAACATGGAAGGCTTTAAGTCCTTAGAAGAAGGCGCATCCGTTGAGTTTGATGTGACAGAAGGTTCCAAGGGACCTCAGGCGGTAAACGTAACCGTAGTAGGCTAATTTAATCAGTTATTCGCAATGTACCTTTGTCTTTAATATAGAGTTTCATATTTATTAGGATATAAGAGATTGATGAACAGAATTGATTAAACGGAAAACTGCTGTAATAACTGTGAGACAGTGATTGCAGCAGTTTTTTCGTGCCTATTTTTTCTTGCGGCTTTCAAAATAGATGAAATTATCAATTGCATCCAAGATATCAGCGAACTCTTCCCTGGGAGCCAGGTCAATATAGGCCTGCAATAGCTCTGTCTCCTGCCCCCGGTATCTCCCATAGAAAATATCAAAAAGATTGTGCCCCCTGAGATAACGCTTGATTTCTTCCATATGAAGCCTGACATCTTCTGGAGCCTTTAAATCCTCCCCTATCACTTCCAGCAAATGCTGGCCGCTGCGGATCTTATGAAGGTAGGAGGCCCATTTTTCCAGAAAGATTTCATAAAAATCCTCTTCTGATTTGACGACTCCAAGCTGCGCCATAATCTGAGGGTTCAGAAAATAATTCTCAAAAGAATAGTATTTCAGGATCAGCACATTTTTTTTCGTTACCCTGGGCAGCTTATCCACATCCTCCAGACTGCGCTCCTTATAATACCTGCAAAGCTGCTGCTTGAGCTTTTTCGGGTTTTTGCCATCGCCGTCCCGAATCATCATAAACTGGTTTTTCAGGTAAATCTGATTCATATATTTTAAATTGGCATAGGTCCGGATATTGGTGCAGCTGTTGGTAGTGATAATTGCAATCCGAAAAAGGTTCCCATCCTCATCAAAGGTTTCCGAATAATATTTTTTCAGCAGCAGGGGAAGCCGGGACTTATCCTGCTTCCCTTCCACGATAAATACAAAGTTCACATGCATCAGGTCACTGGCTGTATAGCCCAGATCATTCAGGATCACGCTGATATCTGTTTTTTCCCGGACAGCAGTGTATCCCTTCTCATCCAAAGTAACCTGCCGGATCTGGCGGGTTGTGAAATTGGCCAGAAGATTTGGGGAATGGGTGGAAAAAACCACCTGGTTCCTTTTGGAAAGTCGGTATAGGATCTCCCCGGAAATTTTCTGCTGGGTGGGATGGAGGGAGCTTTCCGGCTCCTCTTCTATAATAATACAAGGGACAGAGCCTTCCAGCTTCGCATAGGTTTCCAAAAGGGAAAGCATATAAATGCTCCGCATCCCTTTTCCCAGACGGTTAATGGGGCGTGTAATCTTCTGCAGGGGGTGGTAGATTTCCGTTGTCACCTGCAGCATCCGCTCCATATCCCGGTTCATGGAAAACCGGATTTCCTCCATGCCGCCGTTTTTTCTGAAGTTTTCATTTACCTTTTTGGCAAAGGAGTCCAAATTCAGCTGGTATAACTTGTAGTCTAACAGCTTCGCAGCTTCAAAGGCATTCAGGTCCACAGGTTTTTTCTGCCCTATCAAGCCCATGCAGGAAAAGCAATGCTGGCATTTTTTAGAAGCCTCGAACAGGCAGCAGTCGGAACGCATCTGCTTGATCAGCCCATCCTCCTGCAGCAATAATAGGTTCTCCTCCAATTGCCTTAAGTTCCTTTCCGTATCCATATTGTAGATTTTGGGGAAAATCTCTGGAATATAGGTGTTATGCTTTGTATAGCCATCCCGGTAGCGGATTTTCCCCTTGCTGTTTGCCGTAAAGGTAAAGTGCAGGATCCCATCCTGATAGGAGGGCAGCTTCCGGTAAAAATCCTCCTGCCATGCGTCAAACCTATGGTAGCTGCTGACAAGCCCCATTTTCTGCATCTGCCTTAGGTCATCCTCCGTATATTCTATGGATACCGCGATTTCAATGTTGGAGCCCTCCTCATTGAAGTCCTCCGGGCGGATCGTATAAGCGCCGCCGACTGCCCTTATAGCGTCTAAAACCGTTGACTTCCCGGTATTGTTCTGCCCCACCAGGATCAGGGCATTTTCTATACCAGGAATATGCACCTGCTGGATGGATTTGAAATTATGGATGGTAAGGCTTTTTATCTGCATGGCTGCCTCCTTTCAATGATGGCTGTAAGGAACATCCTGCCAAAGGCTATGCATTAATCGCAGTTTCCAATGCAATTTCAATCATTTTCCCAAAACCAAGCTGGCGTTGTTCTGCAGTCAGTTTTTCTGGCTTGTAAATATGGTCAGAAATAGTCAAAATGCACAGGGCATGCTTCCCGGCCCTGGCTGCATTCAGGTAAAGAGCCCCACTTTCCATCTCTACTGCCAGGATCCCCATTTTACGGAAGCAGTCTTTGCTGTTTGGGCGGTCTGTGTAGAAGGTGTCTTCCGACAGGATATTCCCCACCCGGACAGTGGTGCCCAGCTGGGCAGCGCTTTCTACGGCTGTCTGCAGAAGGTGGTAGTCTGCCAGAGGGGCAATATGGCCTGGGCAGTCAAATTGGTCTGGGTACGAGGACACTACAGTAGATCCCATGCCAATCACGACATCCATCAGATTCACGTCATCCTGGATAGCCCCTGCGGAGCCAACGCGGATAATATTGTCTACGCCATAAAAATTGAAAAGCTCGTAAGAGTAGATACCAATAGAGGGCATCCCCATGCCAGAGCCCATAACAGATAGCTCTTTGCCTTTGTAGGTGCCGGTGTAAGCCAGCATACCACGTACCTGATTAACACATTTAGGGGACTCCAGGTAGGTTTCTGCAATAAATTTTGCACGCAGAGGGTCGCCAGGCATTAAGACGGTTTTGGCAAAAGCGCCAGCATTTGCTTCGATATGGGGGGTTGGTATATTTGACATTTGGTGTTCTCCTTTCTTTGTGCGGGCAGATGCCCGAAATATAATAGTTTTAGCCCGTGATAACGCTCCGCTTTAAAAGAGCCAAAACCAACGGCTTCTATAGATAAATTATAATAATAGAACTGAGCAGTTGGCAGCCGCATCATAGTACCAGGCTGGCTGCAAAGGACGCCAAACTGGCACAAAGGGCTACCGTAAAAAGGCTTTTCCCACGATAGGCAGCAAAGAGAGCCGCCGCCACGCCTGCCAGGGAGGTTATGGCAGAACCAGTCGAATAGAAAACGGCAGGGAAAGTCATGGCCGCTAAAACCGTATAAGGAATATAGGCCAGAAAAGAACGGATATAAGGGTTTTCTATTTTTTTGCGGAAAGCCACAAAGGGGAGTACACGGATGAAATAAGTCACCCCGAACATTACCAAAAGATATGCCCAAAAATTTCCTGCCTTCATAATATTCTCCATTCTGTATGCAGATCCATACACATAATTTTTTTAACAAGCCAGCAAGGCTCCCTCCTTCCTGTATGAAGCAATGCTGCTAAAACATATTAGAAAATTCATTCCTGCCATCTGGGCTACTCCGCCTAAGCCTCTTCTATCGGGAAGAAAGCGGCCCCAACCGCAGAGGCTGCCACAGCACATATAATAATAGAAAACCCTTCTGAAACATGACGAAGGAGCGGCATATAGTGCATGCAGCAGCTAAACAATACAGCAAGAGCCGCCATTTTCAGTATACGGCTGTCCTCTTTCATCGCCGGAACTACAATGGCAATGAACATACCATAAATAGCAATGCCAAGGGCATCGCTAATACTTTTAGGCAGGATGTTGCCGCAGATTGCCCCTGTCAGTGTCCCTATTGTCCATCCAAGGTAGGGAAGAACTGCAAGCCCGCCGAAATAAATGCTGCTTACCTCACCGTCCCGGCTCATTGCCACTGCAAAGATTTCATCTGTAATAGCAAATCCCAGGATTGATTTTTTCCCTGCCTTAAAACGGCAGTCTACCTTTTGGGAAAGGGAGATGCCCATTAACGCATAACGGAGGTTGATCACAAACTGGGAAACCGCCATCTCCACGTAAGTTCCCGCAGAAGCCATAACCGTGATCCCTGCAAACTGGCCAGCAGAAGTCAGGTTCATCATGGAAATAAGCAGGGCTTCCCACCAGCAGAGCCCAGAGGAAACTGCTGCAAGGCCAAACGTGAAGGACACAGAAAAATACCCAATCCCTATAGCGCTCCCATCCTTTATTCCTTGTAAAAACTGTTTCATCTCTCTATCCCCTACGCCTTTTCCTATTTATGCTATCATTACGCTTAAGGCTGCATAACCTCCCTGCCCGCAGCACAATATCATATAAATAAAAAAGCAACCACATACACAACGTTTCCACTGCAGCCACACTAATCTACAGCACATTTGTAATTATACCATATCCTTCCTTTTTTGTATATATGGATTCCGCTTTCACTCCCCCTTTTCCCAGCCTTCGTTACTATTCACAGCCCCTCCCATCGCCAGCCACTAAAGATTCTTTAATTCAGACATTGTGCATAAATAGTAACCAGCCATCTGGCTATAAAACCACATACAACCCATATACTATTGTATGCACATATACTCTGACATCATACAGGCTCCTGCCGCCTTAGTCTGCTGAACCAAAGAAAGGTTATCCCTGTGGATCCCGCCTATAGCATATACAGGAATAGACACGCTTTCACAAACCTTCTCCAAAAAAGAGATACCCCTGGGCAAAAGCCCTGGTTTACAGCCTGTGGCAAAAATATGCCCTGCCGTCAGGTAAGTTGCCCCCAGTCCCTGCGCTATTACCGCTTCCTCTGGAGAATGGATGGAAGCGCCAATCTCCTCCATTCCCTCCAGTTGTCCTGTGCCATGATATTCCTGAAGCAGGGAAAAAGGAAGATGGATACGGCCATTCCCTGTCTGCCTGGCTGCAGATAAATATGTGTGCGGAATGATATCCGGCGTTTCCCCTGAGCCAGAAAGAGACTTCCCTCTTTCCCAAACCCCTTTGAACAGTTCCATATATTTAGATTCTTCCATGCTTTTTTCCCTTACAATCAACCGATCTGGTTTTTTCCATTGCCCCCCTATAAACGGTGCCGTTACAGAGCCTTCCTCTCCCTGATTTTCCAAAATAGGTCCACCAGAAATAGGATTATCCAAAAAACGGTTTCCTGCTGTCAGTTTTCCAGAAATCAGCCTTGCCAAATATTCCACATAGCCCTCAATGCCACTACCCTCACAGAAAGGCTGGCACAGCCCCAGATTAGAAACTGCTACTAATTTAAACACACTCATAATCATCTCCTGCCCTTTTTTATCATTCCACCCACATTTATCCATTCTGGCCAACACACAAATTTACACATACACGCAATCAAACATCCATGGTATATGGCAGTAAGGACAGCGCTGGTTGGAACCCTAACCTACACATACACATAATCATTCATCACGGGCTGCATCCCCCGCTCCTTAAGAGCCGCAAACACCTCTGCCACATCCCGGCCATCTGCAATCTCAAACTGGTTATCCCCCTGTTCTTCCACTTCCTCTGAATGGCTCCCAATCCCGGTGCTGACCCCTGCTGAAATTTTCGTAGCAGCCATTCCCACCACATGGTCGCGGAACTCTGCCCGTTCCCTGGTAGAAATGGTCATTCCTGCAAAAGGCATAAACAGACGATAAGCACACATAATCTGAAGAAGCTGCCGCTCGCTGACCCCTTCCCCCTCTACGGAAACCACTTCCTCCTCCCCTTCACTGGTCAAAGTAGTGATCGGACGCAGCCGTGGGCAGGAGAAGGAAATTTCCGCATAAGGGTACTTCCTCTGGATATAGTAGGCGTGAAGCCCCGTAGCAAAGGCATCCTTACGAAAATCTGAAAGCCCCAGCAAAGCAGCAAATGCTACTCCACGCATGCCCCCCTTTAATGCCCTCTCCTGGGCATGGAAGCGATAAGGGAATACCCTTTTATGGCCTCCTAAATGCAGCGTCTCATAGCGGTCAGAATCATACGTTTCCTGGAACACCGTCACATAATCCGCCCCACATTTTTGCAGGTATCCATATTCATCGGAATTCATTGGGTACACCTCAAGCCCCACCATCCGAAAATATTTCCTGGCAATCTTGCAGGCTTCCCCAATATATCCCACATCTGACTGGGCGCGGCTCTCCCCTGTCAGGATCAGAATTTCCTCCAGGCCTGTATTTGCGATAGCCGCCATCTCTTTTTCAATTTCCTCAGGAGCCAGCTTCATCCTGTGGATCCGGTTGTGGCAGTTAAAGCCGCAATAAACGCAGTAATTCTCACAGTAATTTGATATGTAGATCGGCGTAAACATATAGACGGAATTCCCAAAATGCTTTGCCGTTTCTATCTGTGCCTTCTTTGCCATCTCCTCAATAAAAGGCTCTGCCGCTGGGGACAGCAATGCTGCAAAATCCTCTATGCCCAGATGCTCCGCAGACAGGGCATTTTTCACATCCTGCGGTGTATAAGCGTATGTCTGATAAGCATTTCTGGCAGAAATCACTTTATCCAATATATCCGAATCAATCTGCTCCATGCCCTCCATATACTCCATATGGCTGGCTCTCTCCGTCTGCATTGTTTCCATTATTCAATTCACCTTTCCTATGTTGTCATTTCTTCCTATATATAAAGGTTCAATTAACAGGACAAATCACCTTTCCTGCCTTTTCGGCATTGATTTCTCAATCCTGTAAAAGTCCAGTTAACAGGATAAATTACCTTTCCCGCCTTTTCGGCATTGATTTCTTAATCCCGTAAAAAGTCAATTAACAAGATAGTTCACCTTTCCTGCCTTTTCGGCATACATTTCTTAATCCCGTAAAAAGCCAGTTACTGGAGAGGATGCCTCCCCACCGGACTCCCGTACTCTTCCAAGCCCGGCCAAATAGGCTTCCCTTCCAGCCTCAATCGCCCTGCGGAATGCAGACGCCATCAATGGAATATTTCCCGCTGTGGCAATGGCCGTATTCGCCATGACAGCCGCTGCCCCCATTTCCATAACCTCACATGCCTGGGAAGGCCTGCCAATGCCCGCATCCACGATGATCGGAAGGTCAATCTCATCTATCAGGATCTGGATAAACTCTCTGGTAGCAAGCCCTTTATTTGACCCAATCGGCGCAGCCAACGGCATGACAGCCGCTGCCCCGGCATCTGCCAAATCCCTGGCCACATTCAAATCCGGGTACATATAGGGAAGCACCACAAACCCTTCTTTGGTAAGCTGCCCTGTGGCCTTTACCGTTTCCTGGTTATCTGGCAGAAGGTATTTGGAATCACGCATAATTTCCACCTTCACAAAATTGCCGCATCCCAATTCCCGGGAAAGCCTTGCGATCCGCACTGCCTCCTCCGCATTTCTGGCACCGGAGGTATTGGGCAGCAATGTGACCCCCTCTGGTATAAAATCCACAATATTCCCTTCCCCGCTGGAATTTGCCCGGCGTACCGCCAAAGTAATGATCTCTGCCCCGGCATTCTCAACCGCTGCCTTAATCAGCTCCACATTGTACTTTCCAGATCCCAGAATAAATCTTGACTGAAACTCTTTCCCGCCTAATATAAACTTGTCTTCTCCCATTTTCTCCTCTTCCTTTCTTTTCCACCATTTTAATCAGCCTTATGCAGGCAGCCGCCTTCATCCGCCGCCTACAAAGCTTACCACTTCCAACTTATCTGCTTCGCTGATAAAAGTATCTGCATAAGCGGCCTTCGGTACGATCTCGCCATTAAGCTCCACCGCAATCCTCTCCAGCCGAAACCCTTCCTGTGCCAATAATTCGGACAGGGAAACCCTGCCGGAAAGCTCTTTTTTCTCTCCATTGATTGTCATACCATTCCCTCCTGTTCTTATGAAATCTGTTTGTCCTTATGGAGCCTTTTACGCTCTAATCCCTAATAAAAAAAGCCACCACGAAAGAAACTACACCCGCGGTGGTGTACCCCTTCGTGTGGCCTGTGCCTCACACTCTGTCTGAGATTATAAACAATCCCTCTGGCTCTGTCAAGCATTTCTTAATATATTTAGGCATTTAATTAAAGCCCACAACCTTCTGGGAAATCTTATAGGCAGCAATGGAAATCTTCCTGCCGCCCCGCCCGGGAAGGTTCATGGCATGCCCCATAATGCCGTTCCTTAAACGCCAAAACAGGCGAAGGTCATACTCCTTCAAGTATTTCCAAAGCGCACGCTTTTTCTCCAGGTTTTCCTGGGTGCCAGACCGGATCAGCATAATCGTGGAGACTACTGTAATAATCTCCAGGTAATTAAACATATATTTGCGCAGCTTGCGGTTTGGCAGCTTCCACAGATCCACAGACTCCACCATTATTTTATTGACCTTGATCTGCTGGTCAATCCGCTTGATCATAACCTTTTCATTGACAGACTGATCCTCCCTGCCGATGTAATAGCGGTAAAAATCCACATCCAGATAATACATATTCTTCACATGGGGCAAAGGGACATATACAAAAAGGTTGTCCACATAAAAGGTATGCTTTGGCAGCTCCAATCCACATTCCTGCAGCAATTGGGTGCGGTAGATTACAGAATGCATCAGGATATACCTGCCTTTGTGAAAATGCTTCGCCTCATCCCATCCAAAAATCTTTCCCTGGGGGAGCATCCCTGTATACTTCATAACCGTTTTGTGCTTTACCCCTTCCTTCTCATAGACAAAATTGCTGACCATCATATCCAGAGCCTGATTGCCCCTGGAAATCTCCCCCAATGTGGACAGGATTGCATGGTAAGCTTCCTCATCTACCCAGTCGTCGCTGTCCACCACCTTGAAATACAGCCCCGTGGCATTGCGGATCCCTGTGTTCACCGCCTCTCCATGGCCGCCATTTTCCTGGTGGATCGCCTTTATGACCGTAGGGTATTTTCTGGCATAATCGTCTGCAATCTCTGCTGTACGGTCTGTGGAGCCGTCATCCACGATCAAAATCTCCACTTCCTCCCCACCCGCCAGCAGGGATTCCACACAACGCTCCAAATAGTCCTGTGAATTATAACTGGGAATTGCCACTGATAATAGCTTCATTTCTTTTTCCTTCTTTCCTTGGGATTATAAGCCCTTTTCATATTTCCACATAAGCAGGCGCCCTGTGCAGGCTATGGGGGATTGGCAGAATAGGGCGCCAGGTTCCATGGCTGCACTGGCAAAATGGGGCAATCTCTCGCCAAAGCCACCTGCAAACATGGCTGCATCGCCTGCAAATTGCGAAACGAAAGGGTAAATGGGCAAACACAACTATTTTATCATTATACCCATTTATCCGCATATTAGCAAGGAATTATTGAACCTTTACAAAAACCCTTGGCAAAAGAAGTATGCAAAAGTATGTGACACTTGGAGGTATTATGTGGAAATTAGGGAAGGCGCTTGCCTTGGAAATAGTGGCTGTGGGGTTATGTTTAGTGGAATTTGGGTAAGTTGGACGCCGGATGCAGGCTTATATTTAGCAAAATATGCAGATAAGCGCCCCCTGTTTTAATGGGCATATCCAGGCAGAATCTTACATCTAATCCCCTTCTACTTCCTGGATTACTTCCAAATTTGCCTTCTCAAAGTCATTCAAAACCTCATTATGGATCTTTGTAAACTCATCTGGTGTATATGAGGCGGTATACCATGACTTAGAATTGAAATAACGCTGTAATTCCTCATCCTGGAACATACGCCCATGGCGGGCAAATATTTCATTTCTGGCTAAGCGGAGTTCCTCTTTTGTAAGGTTTTCCAAAAAAGCTTTGTCGATATATTCTGTATCTGATTCTGGTATAATATAAGTGTCCGCACCTTCTGCCTGGCCTTCCTGTTCGGGTTTTTCCAGCATACCGCCATCCTCTGTGCCCTTTTTTCCCGCTTCTGCCACCCTATCAGCTAAGGCCCTGATTTTCTCTGCATTTTCTGCCGCTTTTTCAGATTCATCCTGTTTTTTTTCTGAAGCTTCCTGCCCCTCACCTTCCTTTCCCTTATCTCCTATGTTTTCATCTTCGGCTGCCTTATCTTCCAGCCCTTCCAGAATCCCGCTAAAATCAGCTTCCATAAAAGAGCCGTCCCCACATCCCCATAAGTTTGCCATCCCTAATATTACCGCTGATATAATTACTGTTTTCCTTTTCATTTTTCGTCCTCCCATCCATCTGCCCTGCATCCTCTTTGGGCAATTTCCTTTCCATGCCTGGCAGAAAATATTCCAGTGGCCATAAATTCTGTCTTCCCATCCGCCATTCAGCGGCTAAATCCTCTATCTCTGCCATATCTTTGCTGTGTCCTCTGGCATTATGCTTCGTCCATTATAGCACACTTCGCTGGAAATTAGTATTATTTTAATTTCCATACCGTCTGTTCTGTTTTATCAAATTGCAATTTGCTATAAATCACATTTCTTCCAGTGTGCGGTTATAACTGGCCTGGCAGCTGTTTGATATATCGCTGCTATGCGTTTCTGCTAAATTTTCGAATAGTTTCCCATTGACGGCAATACGATTGGAAAATTTTCGCTCCCAAAAGGGTATCAGAAAATAAAAAACCTGCCGATATACAAAATGGTGTAAAGATATCACCTTTTAACCCGGAAACTATAAACCCTATTTGAAAGGAGGACAATTATGACAAATACAATAAACCCCAACAACTTAACAGCAAATAACAGAGGTCTGGTTGTCCTTATGGATATATAGGATTGTTATATACAAATGATTTTTCATACTCAATCTATCCTAATTTGAGTTATATCTTTCATTCGGAATAATTATGGTATTGAGCAATGCCTTTATTCGGAATAATACGATTCTATTCCAGATTGTTTTGGATTCCAACGCCTCTTTACATTCGTGAGGCTTATTTTCGCACCCCCTTTGCATTTGTTGATATTTATTTTCATGCTCTTTTTAGCATTGATTTTGGCGTATTTTCATGCTCTTTTGCATTAATTAGGATGCATTCTCATGCATTTTTTGCATTTGACATTGATTAGGGTGCATCTCCATGCACTTTTTGCATTTGACATTGATTAGGGTGCATCTCCATGCACTTTTTGCATTTGACATTGATTAGAGTGTATTCTCATACACTTTTTGCATTTGCCATGGTACATTTTTATGCCCATTACAGGCATGCCGCATCAAGCAAAAAAGGGATTTCATACAAAAACAATCAGAAAGAAGGATCTATCTATATGAATTTACCAATCTCCGTTACCCAAAGTGACTTACTGGAAATACTCTTAAATGTCGCAACTGTCCGCCCCGTATTTATCTGGGGCGCTCCCGGTATTGGAAAGTCTGCCCTTGTTGAAAAATTTGCCGCCGAAGTAGGCCTTCCCTGCGTATCGCTGCTTGGAAGCCAGCTGGCTCCAGAGGATATTATTGGCATCCCCCAGATCCAAGACGATGTCAGCACATTTCTGCCGCCAAAGATGATTGCCAGAAAGGATCCCTATGTCCTTTTCTTAGATGAGCTGAACGCCTGCTCACAGGAAGTACAGAAAGCCTTTTACAGCTTGATCCACGAAAAGCGAATCGGTGAATACCACCTTCCTGAAGGCAGCATCGTTGTTGGCGCCGGAAACAGGGCACAGGACTCTGCCATTGTAAAGACAATGTCTTCCGCGCTGGTCAACCGTATGTTCCATGTGCAGCTAAAAGCCGACCCACAGCAATGGATTACATGGGCCTACGAAGAAGGCCTCCATCCCTGGGTCATAGATTACATAACACAACGCCCTGACCATTTATTCTCTGAACCGCCTAAAACAGAGGATCCCTACTCCACGCCACGCTCCTGGCATATGCTTAGCGATGCATTGCTGGAATATGGCGCTGGCGATAAAAATATCAGCGAGTCCATGCTAAAAATGATTGCCTATGGCTGTATCAGCGCAAGCCATGCAGGAATGTTCCTTGCCTATACAAAACAGCTTGGCAACAGAACCCTCATCAATGACATTATAAAGGGCGAGGCAAAATGGCCTGCCAAGCCAGCAGAAAGAGATGTGCTCTACTTCCTTGCGCAGTCATTCCGTGCGAAGCTTCTGCAAGAGCTGCCTGACAACAAAAAGAATTTAAGCAGCGACGCAAAATACCTCACCCACCGTGCGAAAGCGCTGATGAAGGACCTGGCCGCCATCAATCATGAAATTGCGCAAATGGTGGTATCTGCAGACGAAGGAAAGGTGCTTCCAGAGTGGTTTATGGTTGAGATCATAAGGGATTTGCCCAGGCTCGTCCAGAATTAATAAGGATTTCGTATTATTCTGGAGCTTGGCAGTTCCAAGATTCCCACAAACGAGGTGAAAGTAATATGGCGAAAAATCAAAAACGCAAAAAAGAAAAGAAAAAATCTCAGCAGCAGATCAATGAGGAAAGCCTCCAGGCCGGCATTTCCATTATAGACTCCCATCCTCTGTTTGGAGGCTGTTTTCGCTGCATCATAACAAAAGATGGGAAGAATTTAGGCAAGAATGTATATGCGGCTGTCTCCTCCAAGGGCGAGATTTTACTCAATGAAAACCAATTCCTATCCCCAAAGCAATGGGCTTATGTCATTGCCCACAATAAGCTCCATCTTGCTTTCGGCCACTTTGACGCAGATAAAATGCCTGGATACACCGTTACAAATGGGCAGGGAGATAAAATTAAGCATATTGACTGCATCCCTCTGCTCTGGAATATGGCCTGTGATATCTATGTGGATAAATTCCTGGCAGATATTAAATTCGGCCAATCCATACATGAAAATGTGGAAAGCGTATGTTCTGGCGGGCTTGATGATGAGAATAAGATTTATGGGCTTCTTCTTGAAAAAGGGCTGACTGGGGCAAACAATGCTTTTGGTACGTCAGCCATAGGGACATGTGATATGAAAGGCCTGGATACCCCCGTGGCATATGATGAAAAGAACGGGGAATACAACCGCTATGCAAGGGGATTCAGCTACGCATTGGCACGTTCCGTTTCAAAAGCCGTAAGCACTGCCGGCGGGTATGAATTTACAGATGAAGCTGGCATGACAGACGGGAAAATCGCTGCCAGATGGTTTATTGGCCATTACCCGCTTCTTGGCGGGCTTGCCTCCCATTTTAAGGTCATTGAAGACCATGATTATTGTTACAAATACGATATCCAGATTGCAGCCATTGACGTTACATGCGGGGAGATTTACCTCAACCCCGCTGCAAACCTTTCGGGGGAAGAATGGAAGTTCGTCCTTGCCCACGAATATCTCCATGCCGGGCTGATGCACCAGGAACGCTGCAATGGCAGAGACCATTATTTATGGAATATTGCCTGCGATTTTGTAATTAATGGATGGCTCCATGAGCTTCAGGTAGGCTCCATGCCTGCCAGCGGGCTGCTCTACGACCCAGAATTAAAGGGATTATCCGCAGAAAGCATCTACGACAGGATGCTTTCCAATATGAGAAAATACGAAAAGCTCAACACATTCCGCGGATACCGCAAAGGCGATATTATGGGAAATCCCAAGAGGGCAGATACAAACGGCGTTACTTTAGATGACTTTTGCAGAAGCGCTATGCAGCAAGGCCTGGAATACCATTTAAGCTCTGGGCGGGGGCTCATCCCTGCCGGGCTAGTTGAAGAAATACGGGCGCTTGCCATGCCTCCGATCCCCTGGGATGTAGCCCTTGCCAAATGGTTTGACGTATATTTCGCCCCATTGGAAAAGCATAGGACTTATGCGCGGCCCAGCCGCAGGCAGGCTTCTTCCCCTGATATCCCCAGGCCGCGGTACTGCCCTATGGACATCCCCGCAGACAGCAGGACATTCGGCGTAGTCATTGATACTTCCGGCTCCATGGATGCCAAAGCCATTGGAAAGGCCTTAGGCTCCATCGCCAGTTATTCCGTTGCGCACGAAGTGCCTTTTGCAAGGGTCGTTTTCTGTGATGCCGACTCATATGATGCTGGCTATATATCACCAGAAGACATTGCTGGAAAGGTAGCCGTAAAAGGGCGGGGAGGGACAGCGCTGCAGCCTGGTATCAATACTATAGAAAATGCAAAGGATTTTCCAAAGGACGGGCCCATCCTTATCATTACAGATGGGGAAATTGAAGAACATTTAGACATTCGGCACGAACACGCCTATCTCATGCCCAAGGGATGCCGCCTTCCCTTTAAGGCAAAAGGCGAAGTGTTCTACTTCGAAGAATAAGCCGCCCATATATTGAATCCATTCATTTTTAAAAAATTCCTATACTATGACGAAATCGGACTGCTGAAGCCGACGGATAAAAGTGATGCGGGATACCAGCTTTATGACGATAAGGCATTGGAAACATTACAGCAGATTTTGTTCTTCCGTGAATTTGATATTCCCTTAAAGGAAATCAAGGCTGTCATAGAGAATCCAGCTCTTGAACGAAACCAGATTTTACAGATGCAGCGGAAAATGCTGGCGGCAAAGAAAGAGCGGATGGAACGCTTGATTGCCAGCATTGACAATATTCTGAAAGGAGATAATCAAATGGATTTTGCAGTTTTCAGCAAAACAGAAATGGAAGAAATGTTCCAATCTATGTTTGAGCATATGCCAGGGGACATAAGAACCATTGCAGTAAAGGAATTTGGAAGCGTGGAGGAATGGAAAAAACATTATCTGAAGACAGTGTCCTCAGAAAAAATGCAGAAAGGCTACGCAAAAATCGTTGCGTGGTATGGCGGGAAAGACAACTACCTGTCTGCCCTCAGAACCCTGCCAGCAAAGAAATTGCAGAAAGCTACAACCGGCGGATAGAAGCAATCCTGGAAAAACTGCGGGGCAAACGCAGCTGCCCCGTGGATTCCCTGGAAGTAAAGGAAATCATTGGCGAATATGGATTTACGATGAAGCAGTTCAGCCAGAGCAAAGACGAGCGGGGCATGATGCTCTCTATTGCCCATAGCTATCGGGAAAAGCTGATAAAAACAAAAACAGATGAAAAATATGGGGAAGGGGCAGCCGAATTTTTTGCGCAGCAAAACTTTTAATATCGCCCCAAATTGTTGCTATGAGCGGCTTCCAGGCCGTGAATAGCAACACCCCATTTTTCAGAAGAAAGAACGTCCTTTTATGTGAAATAGAAATTGACTTATACACTACACTTATTTATAATATGCTGTATGGAAGAAAAACAGATGAGGTACTTATGGATATGATTACAAATTGGTTGGGACACGATAAATGGGAATCAAAAGAATGTGATGCAGCACTCCAAAATGTTTTGGAAGTTGAAAATGTTTCCAAACTATATAAAACAGAAAATAACTCCGTATTAGCTGTAAATAACATAAGCCTCCAGATACCGCATGGCAGCTTTGTTGGAATTATGGGGGCTTCCGGTTCTGGAAAAACAACACTGCTTAATTTAATAGCCACAATAGATAAGCCAACAAATGGGGCGATAAGAATCAGCGGGCAGAATATAGTAAATATGCCGGAAGAAGCTACCGCAGATTTCCGCCGCAGGCATTTAGGTTTTGTTTTTCAAGAATACAACCTGCTTGAAACCCTGACTATCTATGAAAATATTGCGCTTGCTTTAACGATTAAAGAGGCTTCCAAAGAAAGCATCCGCCCAATGATCCAAAATGTATCCGAAAAGCTGGAAATATCAGCAATATTAGATAAATTTCCATATGAAGTGTCAGGAGGACAACGGCAACGCTGCGCCTGCGCCCGTGCTATTGTGGTAAACCCGGACATTATACTTGCGGACGAGCCTACCGGGGCATTGGATTCCCATGCTGCCAGACAGCTTTTAGGCACATTTGCCATGCTTTGCGGAGAATATGGCGCAACAATATTGATGGTCACACATGACGCCATGGCAGCAAGCTATTGTGACAGGATATTATTTATGAAAGACGGCGAAATAAAAGCTGCCTTAAACCGGGAACAGGAAAACAAACAGGCTTTTTTTGCAGACATTTTGAAAAAAATAGAGTGGATAGAAGGAGAAAGCCATGATATACCTGAAGCTGTCAATCCGTAATGCCAAGCGTTCTTTTATAAATTATCTTCTATATGTTACTGCCATGACTGTCCTTTTGGCAATGATAGAAGTATCCAATTGTATCGCCATTATAGGAGAATTAGCCGGTTTTCAAGTAATTTCCCTGCCATTGTTAATAGCAGCCATTCAAACCGTTTTAGTTGGATATATAGACACTTTCATGCTAAAGCAGCGGGCAAAAGAATTTGCAAACTATTTATTATTGGGTATGGGAAAAAAGAGGTTAACCCGGCTATTCCTATGTGAAGTCCTGCTGATTGGTTTTTGCTGCTATTTAGCAGGAACAGCAATCGGTTTTGCCATATATGGATTTTGGTATTTCCGTGAGCCATTACATGAAATGGAACATTATGGAGCCCTTTATGGTAAAAGTATGTTTTACACGCTTGTGTTTTTTTGCCTTATTGAAACAGTGTGCTCTATTCGGTTGAAGGGGCGCTTATACAAGCTGCAAATAAGGGAGCTGATGTATGAAAGAAACCGCAATCAAAACGTAAAAAATACAGGGAACTATAAAAAATGGGGAATTGTCTTCTTTTTATGTTTTTTATGTGTTATTGGCTGCGTATGTGGAATTGTTTTTTTGCCGGAAGTTTATATGGTTTATCCCGTATCTGTTGTTGCAATACCTTTGTTAATATCTGTCTTTGCCTTTTACAAATGGGCATTTGGCTGCCTATATGCGCAAAGGAGAATGAAATCCGTTAAAATATACCAAAAAGATATACTATATATCACGGCAAGTATTACATCAAGCTTCAAAACCTCTGCCCTTGTAAATACTATTTTTTGTATATGCTTTTTGTTTTCAGCATGTTCTTTCCTAACTGGAATGTTGATGCTGCAGCCGGAAATTCAGCTTTTTGATACATCTGCGCGTCAGTGGATGGGAACTTCACAAATATGTATCTGTATTGTGTTTTTGGTGATTTATTTTTCGATATTATCCTTGCAGCAGATTATAGAGGCCAGGCAAAATGCAAAAAGCAACCACGTCATGCGCTGCATGGGAAAAAGCAATAAGCAGATAAAAAGGCTTGTGAACCAGCAGGCAGCAATTAAGCTGGCCTTTCCAATGGTAATGGCTTTATTGGTTATTTTATTCTGCATACCGTTACTGAATGGAAAAATGAACTCCATATTGCCAGCTTCTTTGAATAACATTCTGCTGAAACTAACAGGTGAATTTTGGGTGTGTATTCTATTTTTCTATATTTTTTATCTTGGCATTGTCAGTGCTATGGGCAAACGGTACACAAATTAGAGGGCATGATTTCGGTTTTTTATAAAACTGATACAGCCATAATAAACAGATTATTAGGAAAACTGCTAAAATCAAGGGCTTCTGGCACATTCGCTGTGTACGGAAGCCCTTGCAGGCTTTACGGCTCCTGCCAGCGGCGCTGGAAACCCTCTCAGATATTAGGGCCGTTTAAAAATGCCTGGATAAAAGGGAGCGCTGCTCCGATTGAGATATTGTGTTTTGGCATTTTGCTTATAAGGAGGAAATCATGCGCTTCTGTAAATGGTGTCTTCTGCTGGATTTGATTATGAAGGAAGGAGATGTCTTCTTCCTGCAGATACTGGGCAAGGTATCCTCCTAGAATAAAATCTGTATCATAAATCAGGTGGAGTATGTTGACTGCCTTTGCCAAATTTGTCTGGAATAGGTTCCAGCGGTTTAAGGCGGATGCCTCTTTCTGCCTTACATTGGCAAAAAAGTATTCGGGTGTTTCGTATTCTGCTAGGAGTGATGTCAAAGACAGCACTGTTTCCATGCAGCCCCTCCTACCGCAGTAACATCTGGAACCGTCTGGCTGCATCGGTATGTGCTCGATTGTAGAACTGTGGCCGTGTTTTCCCTCTAAATATAGTTCCTTTCGATATAATGGCAGCTCCAAGATGCCTGCCTAATGAAAGGTAAAATGCATCTGTAAGCCCAGGTGAGGCCCATAGTTCTGAATTTGCTGCACTTTCTGCATCGTGGATAAAGGAGCACGGGTACGGGATATGGTTAGAAAATTCTTTGATGGATAGCCCTGTGCATGACAAAATCTTGCCATATAATATCGTCTGCTTATCTGGTGTAACCAGCCCCTGCATGGCAAAGCCAATGCCAAGAATCTGGCCGTCTTCCGTTTTGAGTGAGTTTTTAAACTCAAGTATCTTATCACATACAGCTTTAAAATAAGAGCCGCTGCATTCAAATGCAATTTTATATGTCATGCGGCTGATCTTTTCCCCATATAGGTTGACAGCAATGATCTTTACTTCTTTTATTTTGCAAAATTATTTAGTAAATTAATATTATACCATAGATTAATAGTAAAAATCTATTGAGCAATTCATATGATTTTACAAAATAGCTTTCAAAAAAAGGAGAACGTTATGGGAATTATTAAAAAATGAGACTGGACGGAAAAAAAGGATTTGTAACAGGAGCAGCAAGAGGAATTGGAAAGAGTACAGCAAAGGCATTTGCAGAAGCTGGTGCGGATGTGGCAGTTGTGGATCTGGATTATGCAAAGGCCATAAAAACAGCGGATGAGCTTTCTATGAAGACTGGCAGGAAGGTAATTGCAATTCAAACAGACTGTACAGATAAGGATCAAGTGAATGCAATGGTGGCACAGGTTGTTGATGAGCTGGGAGGACTTGACTTCTGCCATAATAATGCAGGAATCTGCATCAATGTCCCAGCAGAGGAAATGACTTATGAGCAGTGGAACAAAGTCATCAACATCAACCTGAATGGTATATTCCTGACGGATATTGCAGCCGGGAAGTATATGCTGGCACATGGTGGAGGATCATTATCAACACGGCTTCCATGTCGGCGCATATCGTCAATATGCCGCAGCCACAGTGCGCATATAATGCATCCAAGGCAGGTGTGATCCAGCTTACGAAATCGCTGGCAATCGAATGGGCAAAGCAGGGTGTCCGCGTAAACAGTATCAGTCCGGGTTACATCGGGACAGAACTGACATTAAACTCTCCGACTCTGATCCCTCTGATTGAAAAGTGGAATGCAATGGCGCCCCTGGGGAGAATGGGGACACCGGAGGAACTGGAGTCAGTCTGTGTATATCTGGCGGGGATACCAGCACATTCACAGCAGGATCGGATTTTATCATTGACGGTGCATTCACCTGTTTTTATGAAAAAGCGGACGGATTCCGGATTTTCATGTAGCATTATAATGCAGGGCTTGCCATTGAAAAATCCGCAATAGAAGCAATGAACTGGCAGGGGAAAGGAGAATGATATGGGAAAATGGGGAAAACGCATTGGATATGGAATCGGGGATCTTGGATGTAACTTGGTTTTCAGCACGATGGCGTCCTATCTTATGGTTTTTTATACGGATGTGTTTGGGATTACGGCAGCAGCGGCAGGCACAATGATGCTGGTGACAAAATTTATTGATGCATTCACGGATACTGGCATGGGGCTGATTGCAGACCGGACGAATACAAGATGGGGCCAGGGAAGGCCTTACTTTCTACAATTGTGCCAAGACTTACGTCCGATATCCATGAGCGGGATGTTCTTGTTTCCACAAGGATGGTCTGTGCAATGGCCGGCACGGCGGTTGTAATGTCTATTACAGAGCCGCTGGTGCGTTTTTTGGGCGGAGGAAATGAAGCGAAAGGTTATCTTATTACAATGACGGTATATGGAATTGCCGCAATGTGCATCTTTTTTGTGACGTTCGCTAGTACGGAAGAAGTGGTTCCGCCTACTGTCAGCCAAAAGCATTCCTCGCTGAAAGAAGATTTCAAGGGGCTTACCGGGCAGGCATGGATATTGTTTCTGCTAAATTTATTTTATTTTTCGCTTTATGTGGTAAGGAGCACGACCGTTATTTACTATTTCAAATATAACCTGAACAGGACGGAGTGGCTGTCCCTTGTAGGAATTCTTGGAATTCTTTCAGGGCTTCCCATGCTGCTTCTGCTCCCTGCCCTGGAAAAAAAGTACAGTAAAAGGAGCCTGATGTTTTTCAGCATAATTTTGTACATAGCGGGAGACCTGCTTTATAAACTGGACAGCCTGCGCGGGGAAATGACGCATGAGTTGGAAGCCCGGAGGGTGAAACAGACAGATGAAGTATAAAGGTGCAATTTTTAATATGGATGGCCTGCTGTTTGATACAGAACGCGTTTATCAACAGACATGGCAGGAACTTGCCCTGGAAAAGGGTATGAAGCTTAACAGTAGCTTTGCGAAAGACATTTCCGGCACAAACGGGCAGCATATGTGCAGGGTTATCGAACAGCATTACCATGTTCCGGATGAAACAGCCATTATGGACGAGTGCATGGTGCGGATTAGGAAAAAATTATCTCTCCATGTACCCGTAAAGCAAGGAGTGCATGAAATACTGGATTTTTTTCAGAAAAAGGAAATCCGGATAGCTGTGGCAAGCAGCAGTACCTCTAGGCAGATTGAGTCCAATCTGGAAACAGCAGGCATAAGGAAACATTTTATAGGAGAATTATATCAAATCAGTTCCCACCCCATCATTGTTTTGTGTTATAATGTGCTGTGGGTTTTCCGTTCCCTTATTTTTTCCCTTATTAGGCTTAATAACAGCAGGGGAGAGGAAATACATAAGGAAAAGCTCATCTCGGACAAATATAGTCTTTTCGGTAGTTAGAGCAATTCGCACTAACAAAATCTAACAGTTATTAAAACTCTTAGATTTTATAAAAACCCAATCGGCACTTTAAAATATGAAAGGAGAAAATTATGGAACTTAAAATCATCTCCAAGAAAGCGAAAGCCCCGGCTTTTGACCCAAAAGCAATCAAATTGCAGCATATTTCATACTTCGATTATCCATACAATGAGTACGAAGGAGAAGAGATTACAGAGGCTGTCATCGCAGAGGTCTTGCGCAAAATCCCCTCTGAACTGAATATTTACCTGTCCCTGGTGCCTGATGGCGAAGATAGTTGGTTTGAGATAAACTGTGATGGCGAATGGTTGTCTATTTGGTATTGGTCCCAGGATGGAGAGGATAACTATTTTTTATATAACCCTTCTTTTGCTGATACTGCTGATCGAATTAAAGAAGCGGATTTTTCCGATGAAACAATATACACCCCGCTTAACAGCGGTGGACAAACTCCCATTCCTAAACTGAATGCAATCACAGATATTGAAACAGGTGTGAAAGCAGTTGAGTATTTTATTCGGACAGGAGAATTTTATCCGGGGATTGACTGGCTGCATGAATTTTAACAATTCAAGTTTATCGGACACGAGTTCCGATTTACCCTCAGTAAATTAGCTTATTAAAAAAGAAATAAGCATCCTAAACTTTGGACGGTGTTGGATACTTATTTCTTTTTATAATTGTCTATGTAAGACAGAGCCGCAAAGATAACAAGCAATAATGTCAATACTGTGTATCGTCATTGATATGCCCCTTATACATAGACAGATATTTGATGTGTGCGGTGTAATACCGCAATACTGTGTCTACCGCTTCTGGCTCTTTGGCAACAGCTTTTTGAATTACCTCAAAAGGTATCAGCTTTTTATTCCTCATGTTCCAGTCTCTCCCATTCTTTTCGTAACTGTTTCAGTGCAACATTTCTTCTGCGGTTTATCGAATTTCTGCAACATCCGTACAATCTACCGATTGCTTCATCATGATAGCCGACAACGTTATAAAGCAACAGAACTTCCCGTCTTAATTCCGGCAGTCTTGATAATGCCGTTGCTAACCGTTCATCATCAATGATAACCTCCTTTCCCAACACAAGAAATACATTCGGCTTGTCCTGCTATTCAAAATAGCTGTCTATTGCAGACGGTTCAAAATATCGTTCTGACATCAGATAGTCGAGGGATATTTCCCGTTCTTTTTTCCGCTTCAAATCCCGCCATGCCTTCATGCCTTCATGGCGCAGGGCAATCTTACAGAACGCCTGAAACGCATATTCGATATGTTCCATGAACTGTTCAGAATATCTCATTTTCTCTCACCCCCTTTCTTCCCAGCAGGGGGCTATTACAGCAAATATCCATACAGCAGAAAGCGCATAGGCATTTGAGTAATGCGAGTTATTAAGACATACTAAATGATATGTGTGTTCATACTCATAGGCAAAAAATCCCATTCCAAAAGATAGGATTTTTTTGATAATTCACCATAGCCAAAACTACCCATGAAATAAAAAACAGACATAGCAGTACCTCACAATACTGCCATATCTATGAAAGTTATTCTGCCACATGAAAACGGCGGCTTTGATTGTCATTTCAAAACCGCTGTTAGCCGCTTGTATTCTGTTTTGGAGCATGATGATTTTGCCGCCACACAACGGTTTATTTATTAACCGCCGGACGGCATGAAAATCTTCTTTTTATGCGTAGTAATACTTCTCTCTGTTCTGATGAAGAAAAACCAATGCTACAACCATAGTGATTAGCTCTGCTATCGGTACTGCAAGCCATACCCCTGTTACGCCCCAAATATTCGGCAATGCAAGCAACAGCACTGTAATCAGTCCGGAAGTCCGCAGGAACGACAAAATTGCTGACAGCTTCCCGTTTGATAATGCTGTAAATGTGGCAGAAGTAAAAATATTCAGCCCGCAAAACAAAAAACTAAATGAAAAAATCAAAAATCCGTTCCGTGCAATCCCATAAACAGGTGTTCCCTTTTCTGCAAAAATACCAACCAATGGCGAACCAAAAATAAAAGCTACTGCAAAAACAGTGACCGAAACAAAGATAATGAACCGCATACAAATAGAAAATACATTCTTTAGCTGTTTTTCGTCCTGCTTCCCATAGTTATAGCTGATAACAGGGGCTACTCCCATAGAAAAGCCTATGTAAAGGGCACTTAATAAAAACTGTGTATAGATAATGATTGTGATTGCCGCAACCCCATTTTCTCCAAGCAGTTCTATCATAATGCGGTTAAAAAGGAATGTTGTAACCGCTGTTGCCGCCTGACTTACCATTTCCGAAAAACCATTGGTACAGCTTTCAGCCAATACGGAAAAATCTATGACTGGCTTCCTAAAATGCAGACTGCCTCTCTTTGCGGAAAAGAACCACAATCCAATCACCGCTGGTATCATATAGCCAATGCCCGTACCAAATGCCGCCCCCTTAATGCCCATGTGAAGCGGCACCATAAAAATATAGTCCAGTAAAATATTTGCGATTCCTGCGCTTACGCCAAGCACCATACCCATTCCGGGGCGTCCCGCCGTTACGATAAGATTTTGAAAAAGCACTTGCAGGATACTTGCAGGCGTGAATAACAGCAGGATAAAAAGGTATTCTTTACAGCATGGAAATAGAATACTGCCCGCTCCAAGTCCCCATACAATCCTGTCAATAAAAACCGTTCCCAACACTGCAATCAATACACCTAACAAAATGCCCGCTGAAATAATCAGCGTAAAATCCTGTGCCGCCCTTGTATGTTCTCCTGCTCCCATTTTGCGCGCTACAATCGCGCTACCTCCTGTTGCAAGCATGGTTCCAAGACCGACAATCAGATTGATAACAGGGCAGACAATATTCAATGACGAAAGCGCATTTGTATCTACAAATCGTGCTACAAAAATTGTGTCAACGACTGTATACAGCCCCATGAATATCATCATCAAAATTGTCGGAAATGAAAATTTCAGCAACGATTTTAGTGTAAAGTTCTGTGATAATGGATTTAGGTCACTCATTGTCCCCGCCCTCCGATTTTTCTCTGTGAAGTATAAACCGCTGTGTCGGATAGCCAAACTCAATTAACAATTCCGCTTCGGCAAAGCCAAGGCTTCCCCATATCTCCCGATAACCTGTATCTGCCTTGTCACCCTCCCGAAAAGTCGTCACGCTAATTTGTGCGGAACGTGCAAGTTCATACAATGCTTTTTCACAAAATGCTTTCGCTATCCCTCTTTTCCGATACTGTGGGTGTACTCCGAAGAAATCAATGCTCCCCGTCACCTCGTTAAACGCCATAATCCCGATTGCCGTATCAGCGTCTTTCAAAATCAATGCCCGCTTATTTTTGATATACTCCTGTAATTGTGTAAGATATTGTTTTTCGTCCAAGTGCGGGAAACCGTCAATGACAAGGTGAACCAGTTCTATCCATTTGGGTATATCTTCCTGTGTTGCAAAGACGATTTTATCCTGCCATTCTTTTTCCTCTAAATCTATAGGATTTTCATTCAAGACATATCTTAGCTGCAATGGATAAAATTCTTCCTCCTCCCTGTACCTGTTAGGGGATTTTTTATACATGGCTTTGAAAATATCCGTAAAAGACTGCTGGCTCCCATATCCGGCAGAAAGCGCAATTTCAAGGATTGGTCTGTCGGAAAGTACAAGCAGTTTTGCGGCTTCGGTCAACTGGCGGCGTTGTACATAATCATGGATTGTCAACCCTACCGTACCTGTGAACATTCGGTGCAAATGATACTTTGAATAATGTACAGCCCCCGCAACTGTTTCCAAGTCCAGTTTTTCGTGCAGGTGGCTTTCGATATAGTCGATTGCCTCCATTACATTTTTGATATTTCCCGGCATCGCAGCTTCCTCCTTTCTTTTTAGTGACAGGTTAGAAATTTTGATTTCTGACCCGTCGCTATATTATAGCAAGATATTTCATTCGGCTTTTCATATATCTTGCGGTTTTAAGGACAAGTATTTACCAGTATACAACAGCCCACTCCGATAGGAAAGATTTTTAGCAATTTTCTTTTGAAACATCGGCATTTCTTAAACTTCCCCGTATTAAAAAGCGAGCAAAACTTTTTGAAGAATTTTTCTCATCGTCAAAATCGCCCTGCACCAACATGGCAAACGCAGGTATGGATATTAAGACCTTACAGTATGTGATGGGACATTCGGATGTAGGTGTTACACTGAATGTTTATACCCATGTCAGCTATGACCGTGCGGCGGAACAGATGGAAAAAATCTTAGACTTCAAAGAAGCGGATATGCATGGAAAACAGAGAAAATCAGGTTGAGAAGTACACGAATCTACTACACCAATTACTACACCATTTGCCCATAAATTTGCGTAGATTTATAACGAATTACACAAATTAAGGGTAAAAACCAAAAATGAAAAAAGCGCCGGAAAACTTGATATATCAAGGTTTCAAGGCTTATGAAAGCCGCCGAGGGAGTGACCGAGGAACTGAAAGCCCCGAATCAGCTTGAATGGGCAGGACGGATGGATGACCGCAAACTGACCGTTTATAACGGGCGAGGGGCTTTCAAAAAATCGCCACCGCAGATTCTTTTACAGGGGAACTGGCTGGAACAGGCCGGATTCTCCGCTGGGGACAAAATTACCGTGAAATGCCAGCAGAAACGGCTTATCATTTATAAAAGACGAAATAAGGTCAGAACCAGAAAAATAAAACAGAATGAATATTTATTTTGTAAAATCTATTTCATCCAGATTCTTATTGCAGTATAATGGATTCGGTAACAAAAAATTTTAAAAGAGGTATAAACAATGACTGAAAAAGAAAAAATGCTTGCAGGACAACTTTATGATCCGTCTGATTCCGAGCTGGATCAGTTACGTTTGAAAGCACGCAAATTGGCAAGAAGCTATAATTTGACTGATGAGGATGAAAGGGAAAAGCAATTTCAGATTCTCAAAGAGTTACTTGTCAATACGCCAGAAATACCCGGATTGCAGGCTCCCATCTATTTTGATTATGGCTGTAATACATATTTTGGCAAATGCAGTGGGGCAAACTTTAATTTTACCTGTCTTGACGTTTGCCCTGTCCATATTGGAGATAATGTAATGATTGGGCCAAATGTTACCATTGCCACTCCTATGCATCCAATGCTTCCTGAAGAACGGAATTGTAGATTACGTGAGGATGGTACTTTATATAATCTTGAATATGCAAAGCCTGTTACCATTGAGAATGATTGTTGGTTAGCCGCTAATGTTGTTGTCTGTGGGGGAGTAACAATCGGAGAAGGAAGCGTTATTGGAGCAGGGAGTGTCGTAACAAAAAATATTCCGCCACACAGTCTTGCAGTAGGCAATCCATGTAAAGTGATTCGGGAGATTACGGAAAAAGATAGAATGGAATAATCTTTTTTCAGGGGAAATTTTTTTTACTATTAAAACTGAATCAAAGTTGTTTAAAATGCCGTTGCATGGACGAAACCCAAGCAACGGCATTTCCTTATCTCCGCTTCATCCTGCTCAACGGGGAATCCTTATATGCCGGAGTTTTCTTCATAACATTTTTCAGAACCGTGCGCTCCTGCTCCGTCAGCTTTTCATACCGGATTTGAAGCTGTGTACACATAAGGGCAGTGAATACATCCAGATAGGAACCCGGCACAGCCAGTGCCTTTTTTGCGTCCTTGATTAGCTTTATGGCATTGGAGTTGTCCGGCGCACTGTCCGTATCATCCTTGTGCGCTTCCCTTATGGCATGGAGGATAGCGTCCCAAGTCCGGTGCGTAACCTGACAGAAATAATCTTCTTCCTGTATCTGCATGGCTTCCAACGCCTTTAAGGCAGTGTCTTCCTCTACCGGCTGGTATTGGGAAAGGACTTGCCCCCGCAGGACTTCCAGAAGGCTGTTGAAGTTTTGGAAGTGGGAGGCTGCGACACCATCCACATAAATTTCCGTGTCCGTCATCAGAGTAACGAAGTCCTCATGCGTGGCAATCTCACACAGGAGCCGGTTGTTGATGCGCCCGCTTTTTAACAGCCCCACCATATCGTCACTCAAATGCAGTTCCGTAAGCCCCATGTCCGGATGGTTCCTGTTCTCTGTCAGGCAGAGAAGGTAATCTGTTGACACCCCGTAAAACTTTGCCAGCTCCACAAGATTTTTGTGGCTGATTTCCTTTAGTTCGTCATTCTCATAGCTTCCCAAAGCTGATTTGGAAATCTTTGTAGCCGCCAGTTCCTCTAATTTTAAATGCCGTTCTGTCCTTAAATCCTTTAACCGCTCCTGAATCGTTATCCCCTGCTTCATGGCTTCCTACTCCTTCCCTGCGGCCTGCTTTTGCCGCTACTCCCATTGTACCACATATCCATGCCGGGCGCTTTTTCCTTTGATATTCTTCTCATAGGTACAAAATGCGCTTTTTATTTGCCCGGATTTTCAAGAGTGCAAAATGCACACTTGATTTTTAAACCTATCTGGTAGAAAGCATTTTCCGCAATCGTGGAATTTTTTGGATTTCGAGCTTCATTCCTGATTTGTGGACATACGGCACAGGGTACAAAAATGTCCTATGATATAGGCAGTTCATCGATGGATTATTCCAATCGAATGACCGGCCTGTATGGGATATGCTCCCCGGCGATGTAGCGCAACGACTTCCGGCAGGGAAATAGAGGAACCTTGACCGCAACGAGCGTACCAAGGGGAGCGAAACGCCGCCAAAGACGGGGGCAGGAACGACAGCAGAGGGAACCGGCAAAAAGAACACCGAAACGATATCGGAACACAACAATTTCACGGGGCATAGTCTGCCCTGCCCGTAATACCAAGGGAGATTTTGGAGCGGCTCTATGGCCGTACTTCCCCTGAAAATCGCCCCGAAATGCTACACAAAAAACCACTGTCCGCCCATTCCGGCTGTTACTGCTGAATCGGGCGGTTTTTCTATGAAGGATGCACTATGCCGAGAATGTCAAAAAAGCGGAAGAAAGAGCTTGCTTTCTTCCTGAATGACCGGGGGCGCAGAAGCTACAATGAACTCTGCCGGAAATGCCAGCATGAATGTAAGCAGAGTTTCCGGGCTGTCATGATCGACTGCCCCCGCTATCTATCCAAACGAGCCAAAAGGAGGACAGCAACGGGATTCTGTTTATCCGCTTCCCCGTCATGGAGATAGCGGCGGCACTTTCCCGCAGCCCCCAGACCTGCAAGCGTTCCCTGAACGAGCTGGAACAGGCCGGGATGATCATGCGTGTCCGTCAGGGAATCGGGGAGGTCAGCCATATGTATATCCTGCTCCCCAAGGAGGACGCTGCCCATGAATGAGAAGCTGGAAAAACTGAACCAGGAGATTGAAAAGACCGAAGCAAGGCTGCGGCGGGCGCAGCATAAGGAAAAAATGCTGGAACACCAGAGTTGTTTATTCCGATTAGTAATATTAGGTTTGTCCGTGAGGATACAACTTCTAAAGGATGGATTGAGTCTTCTATTGATTCACGATACGCAAATGGAAAAGCTTTGAAAAATTTGCCACAAGGGTATAAAAGAACACATGAAGATGATAAGAAACATTATTATATCAGAAAAGAAAACGGAAGATTTACCTGGGATATTCATGTTGACAAAGCAGAGAGATTTGCTAGCCTTTCCGCATATCATAAAAAAGTTAGAAAGGAATTGGTACGTTACAATCCACAAAAATTTGAGAAATATATGGAATCAAAGCAAAACTGGTTATTGCATGAATTTATTGAAAAGGCACTCTATCAGTTTGTAGATGAAATCAGTTGTGAAATAACACATCACTCATTTTTCACCGCCCATACTAAAAAATTTTATAATATCTATTTTACAGAGATGGAAGTTCTTATAAAACGATGTGAAATCTCTGCCGACAAGAGGTTCTATCTCTTGTCTTGAGGGATAAAAGTGGGTATTCGCACAGTTGAATCACAAAAAACAGATAATTATAATGGGAGTATTAAGTGGTTCAGTATAAAAATTCATACGCCATTCACACAGAAATGCTAAAATAAACTTGGAGGTGGTCTTTATGGCAAAGATATTGATTGTAGAGGATAACATAGATACAAACGAAGCCCTTTCTGAATACTTGCAGGAAGCAGGTCACGAAATCATATCCGCATATGACGGAACAGATGCTTTAGAGCTTTTTTCACAGAATACAGTGGACTTAATTGTTCTTGATATTATGCTCCCTACCATGTCGGGGCTTGCAGTATTAAACGCTGTACGAAAGACAAGCCAGATACCAGTTATCATGCTTACGGCTTTGGAAGATGAATACACACAGGTATCAAGTTTTGACTGTCTGGCAGATGATTATATGACAAAGCCGTTTTCTATGGTAGTGCTGGGGAAACGCATCACGGCATTGCTCCGTCGGGCAGGTGGGAAAGAAGAAACAAAAATTTGGAAATATGGTGATTTGACAGTTGATTTTTCTGGGTACTCTGCCTGCAACCAAAAGGGGAAAATAGATGTAACGCCAAAAGAGATTGACTTGCTGAAGCTCCTGCTTGACCATAAAGGTCTGGTGCTGTCACGGCCGCAGATATTAAATGCAGTGTGGGGAGATGACTCTTATGTGATAGACCGCATTGTTGACAGTTATATTAGAAACCTGCGTAAAAAACTGGAACTTGATTGTATCGTTACCATAAAGGGGATTGGCTATAAGATAGAGGTGGGTGTATGAAGAAACTGAAATTATTTCCAAAGACTTTTTTATACACATTTAGCCTAATGATAATTATTGTGGCAGTTTCCCATTTGCTGGTCTATATTCTGCTTCCTACTGTTTACCATTACCGACAACGTAAAGCGTTGGAAGCCGATATTGAGAAATTATGCTGGGAAATTGCAGATACAGAAGATGCAGGCAGGCTTGCTTTCGTAACCGACTTTGCGGGGAAGTGGTATGCGGATATTCTGGTAAAATATGACGGATACGCATATGAAATGAAACTGCTGAACGTGGGGGATGACGGATATTTGAAGTGTTCAGAGGACACCGAAAATCCAAGTGGAGATAAAGAAGATGTAAGCATCATTGCGGAAGAATCGGATGGAAAGATAAAAATATCCTTATCTCGGAATCCCAAAGGAGATAAAAATTTTTTATATGCAGAACAGATATTTCCAAACCAGAAAGGATATGTGAGAGCAGTCATATCAAGGCAGCAGATTGAAGATGCAGTCAGTGCCATCATAGTTATCCTGCCTGTTACAGCATTTGCTTGTACGCTTATCTCACTATTGTCTGCATTGCTGTATTCCCATATGCTCACGAAGCCTATCAAGCAGATTACTAATGTAACAAAACAAATGCAGGGATTAACGCATGGGATTTCCTGCGAAGTCCATACACACGATGAAATTGAAACATTAGCAGACAATGTAAATGCACTTTATGATAATCTGCTAAAAACAATCCATAACTTAGAGCAGGAAATTTATAAGGTAGAAGAAATGGAAGTGCAGAAAACAAATTTATTGCGCTCTGCATCCCATGAGTTAAAAACGCCTGTTACAGCTATCAATGCCATGTTGGAAAATATGATTTTAAACGTAGGGAAATACAAAGACCATACGATTTATCTGCCAAAATGTAAAATGCTCACAGAACAACTTGCAGTGATGATTAAAGAAATTTTAGACGCTTCAAAATCCACGGCGGATGATACGAAAAATGATACGGAAATTGATATATCCGAGCTGATAGAGCAGATGTCAAAGCCGTATCAGATGATTGCAAAATCAAAGGGTATTCGCATAGAAATGGATGTTTCAGAAAACTTCTCTGTCCATTACCCTATATCAATGATAAGGAAAGTAATTTCCAATTTACTGTCAAATGCGGTTTCTTATACACCCAAAGAAGGTACTATAAAGATTTATATAGAAGAACAAAAATTGGTTCTGGAAAATGAATGTGTCCCAATCCCGCAGGAATACCAAAAACATATATTTGAACCATTTTACCGATTTGAATATGGAGGTAAGGAACCCCCCTGCGGGGATACCATGATGCCATTCGGCGGAAACAGGGAAACAAGGGGGAATGGTTTAGGGTTATACATTGTAGACACGGTATTGAAAACGCTGCAAATCCCTTATATGTTTACCGCCTTAGAGGATAATAGCGGGATGCGTTTCACCATTGATTTTAAATAGTTGGAAAAAACTGTCTGTATCGAAAACAGGCAGTTTTTTTGTGATTTCACACGCCATTCACATTAGACTGATACCCCACTCACACCAGAGGTATAAAATTTAAGCGAAACAAACGAAAGGAGGAAAATTTATTGAGCAGCTTGAAACGGGCATTTCTTTATGATGTACGGAAGAAAGGAAAAAGCCTGACGCTTTTTTTGCTATTGTTTTTGCTGACCGTTTCCGTTATGGTCGGCATTTCCATCCGAAGCGGAACAGAAAAAGCAGCCAGAGCTTTACGGGAAACGATAGGGGCATCCTTTACGATGAGTGGCAGTATCAATCATCTGGAATTTGACGGAAGCGAAACGGGATATACCGCTGATAAAATCCCTATCCCGTATGAAACAGTGAAACAGATCTTAGGCGTTGGCGGGATAAAGGCGTACAATGCCGAGCAAAGTCTTCTCATTTCTGCGGTGGGGCTGGAGTTTCTCTCTGGAAAGGAAAGCGGTTATCTTTCTGCTAATACGGAAACCGCTTATCAGACAGATTTTGTAAGCGGGATATTGGAACTGACGGAGGGAAGGCATATTACGGCAGAGGATACGGATGTGGCTGTTATCAGTGCTAAACTGGCAGAAGAAAATAATTTAGGGATTGGCAGTGAGCTGATATTGAAATCTGCTTCTGATGGCAGCGGGGAACAGGCAAAAGTTTTCGTTGCAGGAATCTATGCCAGTGACAGCAAAATGGAATATGACGATGACACCATCTTTACGACGCACGATATTTTCTGGAAATTGTCTAACCAGAAAGCATCTGCGTATTCTGGAAACGTGACTTTTTTTGTGACCGACCCAGAGGAATTGACGCACATTGTCAAGCAGGTAAAACAGATTGCATCTATTCCGTGGGAGGACTATTTTATCCGAATCAATGAATCGGAATACCCGTCAGTTGCATACCAAATCCAGACCTTAGAACAGCTTACGGGAATCATGCTTTTGGCGGTTATGCGTATCGGTATTATTGTAATTTTCCTTGTGCTTACCATGCGGATAAGGAACAGAATACATGAAGCGGGGATATTGCTTTCCATAGGCACATCCGTTTCACAGATTACAATGCAGTTCATTTATGAAATCTTAATGGTGGCTGTATTGGTGTTCCTGGTATCTTTTCCACTAGGCAGTTTTGTCACAGGGCAGGCAGAGGAAGCCTTAAAAGGTATGGAAACAATCATCCATATGCCGCTTTCTCTGCAAAACATATTGCTGCAATTTCTGACAGAAACATTCGTTATCATATTCACGGTAATTATGGCATCCCTGCCAGTTGCCCGTATGAAGCCAAAAGATATTTTATCAAAAATGAGCTGACAGGAGGATAAAAATTATGAGTACATGGAAAAGAGCATTTTTATATACGGTTCGGAAAAAAGTAAAAACAGTTATTTTATTTCTTTTGCTGCTGGCAATGTCCACATTTACCTTAACTGGACTGTCTATCTATAAGGCGGCAGACAATTCCGCTTCCAGCCTGCGGCAATCCATAGGCGGGAGCATCCGCCTTGAATTAGATGAAAACAACCGTGCGAACTGGCAGTATCAGCAGGCGGCGGGAGGAACGATGGTCGCTTATACGGGAACTCCCATCACTGACAAGGATATTCAAAAGATATTATCAGTAGATGGAATCAAGTCATACAATGGCTTGGGAGATGGCAGTGTTTTTGCAAAGGATTTTGAGTTTATATCGGGCTTCAGCTTTGGGGAGGGAAGCGATTACAGCAGGCTTCCCTCCGTGACAAATTCAGAGTATTTCAACTTTTTTACCCGCAAGGCATTTCGGTTGGTGGAGGGGCGGCACATCAAAGAGGACGACGACCATGTTGTTTTAATCAGTACGGCAGTTGCAGAGAACAATACGTTAAAGCTCGGCGATACCATTACCGTACAGTGCTGTTATGACAGCGGGGATTATCCCGATGTAACGCTTACAATCATCGGCATTTATAAGTATATGGGGGACTCTGAATCTTTTCATACTACATCAACGGACAAGCGTAATCGTCTGGTTATTGACCATAAGGCAATGCGTGAAATTATGCAGAGAGATGAAATCCAGTACGACAATGGCGTGGATTTTTATGTAGACGACCCCAGAGAAATTGACGGTATAGCAAAACAGATACAAGCTCTTGATTTGGATTGGGGCTGTTTTAAGCTCACAGTAGATAATTCCGCTTATGAAGCGGTCGCTTCGTCTTTGACAGCAATGCAGAAACTGATTATCTGGCTGATTGTAGGATGCGTTTTGGTAAGCGTAGGTATTTTAACATTGATTTTGTCTATGTGGATAAAACAGCGGCGGCATGAAACGGGCATATTGCTTGCTGTCGGGATAACGAAAGGCAGGATTGTCTTTCAGTATATTGTGGAAATCCTTATGATAGCAATTTTGGCGTTTGGATTGTCTTATTTTACAAGCAGTCTGGTTTCGCAGGGAATCAGCGATTTGATTTTACATCGGGTAGCCGAATCGCATGAGGCACCAGAAATAGAATTTCCAGACGATGGTTCAGAGTATCTTGACATAACAGGGCAATATATCCCCTATGATACTTCTGAATTGGAAACGGTGGACAGTGTTCGGGTAAATGTCAGACCAAGTGATTTGCTCTACATCTACATTTTGGGGGCGTTGCTTATTGCTGTTTCCGTTTCAGTTGCATCTATCACGGTCATACAGATGAAACCAAGAAAGATTTTATCACAAATGGATTAGGAGGATTTTACAATGAACGTTTTGGAAATGAACAACATCCGTTATTCCTATGACAATAAGCGGAATGTATTAAACGGTATCAACATGGCATTGGAGGAGGGGAAAATGTACGCTATCCTCGGACAGTCGGGATGTGGAAAGACCACGCTTCTGTCACTGTTGGGAGGTCTGGACAGCCCCGTAGACGGACAGATTTTATACGATGGACAGGACATTGAAAAGTTAGGGCTTGCCAATCACAGAAAAAATAATGTGGCATTTATCTTCCAGAGCTACAATCTGATTGATTATCTAACACCAAAAGAAAATGTCGCTTTGACAGCAAAGCTTTCACCGCAGCCAATTTTAGAGCGTGTTGGGCTGACCGAGGAAGAATGTAAACGAAATGTCTTAAAACTCTCAGGCGGTCAGCAGCAGCGTGTGGCGATTGCCCGTGCATTGGCTTCCGATACGAAAGTGATACTTGCGGACGAGCCAACTGGAAATTTAGACGAAGATACAGCGGCAGAGATTATCTCCATCTTGAAAGGATGCGCCCATGAAATGAATAAATGCGTGATTATTGTTACCCACTCGAACGACCTTGCAAAACAGACAGACACTATTTTTCGGCTGAAGAAAGGAAAGCTCGTTCATGCTTGATAGTGAGTAGTAATTGAAACATAAAGAATTGTAATTTCTAAAATCAAATTGTTGTAATCTCAAGTTATGAGAGATGAAAAGTCTGAAAATTTCATAAAAATAGGATTTGACAAACTGCTGGTTTTCATGCTAAAATTATTTGCACTAATTGAAAGGAGAATAGTTTCATGAGCTTTTACATTACAAACGAACTTCCGCCTAAAAAGAAAATCAGCTCTGTACAATCAAATCCGATGAAACATTGTACAGAGTATAGCGTAATATAACACGTTAGGATTTCATCGGGAAATACGGCAGTACATGAGAGGGATTTTAGGTCTTTTTCATATATTGTTTCTTTTCCCGTACAAATTTGTGTGCAGCAGGCTATGGACAGTGTTTTGTCCGTAGCCTTTTGTTGTATATGGGCTGTTTCCTGCAAGCGGTTTGCGATGGAACGGATATAGCAGAAGGCATGATACCAAGAGTATCTGACTTCTGCTATTTTTTTTGCGCGTAAGGCATAAGCCAAGCTGGAATGCTTGCATTCCAATTTGGCGCTGCCCACGAACCGTGGGTAACTTGCATAAGCATGTTTCCCACGGCTGCCCATTTTGGAAAATCAGACAGGAAAAAGAGAGGACAATGATTATGAGTTTATTAGAAGTTACGGGATTAACACATTCTTTTGGAGAAAATTATCTGTTTAAAAACGCAGATTTTACGTTGAACAAAGGGGAGCATATCGGGATTGTCGGTCAGAACGGGGCAGGAAAAAGCACGTTCATAAAGATTTGCACAGAGCAGCTTATCCCCGACTCTGGCAGGATAGTATGGCAGCCGAACACAAAAATAGGGTATCTCGACCAGTACGCTCAAATTGAAAAAAGCGTGGCGATGAGGGAGTTCCTGCAATCCGCATTTTCTGAGCTGTATAAGATAGAAAACAGAATGAATGAGCTGTACTGCCAGTCTGCGGACGGGGATATGGCGAAACTAAACATGGCGGCAAGGTATCAGGAAGAATTAGAACGCAAAGAGTTTTATTTGATTGATACAAAGATAGAACAGGTAGCGACAGGTCTGGGCTTAACGGCAATCGGGTTAGACAGACCGATTGAGCAGATGAGCGGCGGGCAGAGGGCAAAGGCCATACTGGCGAAACTGCTGCTTGAGAAGCCAGATATTTTGCTTTTGGACGAGCCGACGAACTTTTTGGACAAGGAGCATGTTACATGGCTTGCCGAATATCTTTCCAGCTTGCCAAACGCTTTTCTGGTAGTATCGCATGACTATGACTTTTTAGAGAGAATATCCACAAGGATATGCGACATTGACAGCGAGAAGATTACAAAATATTTTGGCACTTATTCAGAGTTCACGAGAAAAAAGGCACTGCTCCGTGAGGATTATATCAGACAGTATGCCGCACAGCAGAAAACCATCAAAAAGACGGAAGAATTTATCCGCAGGAACATTGCAGGGAGAAAGTCCAAAATGGCTCGTGGCAGGCAGAAACAGCTTGACCGAATGGATAAGATGGAAGCTCTGGAACAGAAAGAAATTAAGCCGTATTTTCGGTTTGAAGCTCTCCCGCTGACTACGACAGAGCATCTAAGAGTAAAACATCTGGATGTTGGCTACCACTATCCTGTTTTGTCAGACATCAGCTTTTCCATAAAAGGGGGAGAAAAAATTGTTATGACGGGATTTAACGGCATCGGCAAATCCACCCTGCTAAAAACGCTTATCCGCCAAATACCCTCATTAAGCGGAAGCTTCCATTTTTCGGAGCAGGTAAAGGTAGGGTATTTTGAGCAGGAGTTGGCATGGGCGGATATGAAAAAAACGCCCATTCAGATTGTTTCCGATGCTTACCCATCGCTTACGATAAAAGACGTGAGAAAGCGTCTTGCAGGCTGCGGCATCTCAAGCAAACACGCCATGCAGGAAATCGGGACTTTGAGCGGAGGAGAACAGGCAAAGGTTAAAATGTGCCTGCTTACGATGAAGCCGTGCAATTTCCTTATCATGGACGAGCCGACAAACCACCTTGATGCACTGGCAAAAGAATCATTGAAAACCGCGCTGGAAGAATTTGAGGGAACAGTGCTATTAGTATCGCATGAGGAAGCGTTTTACCGAGAATGGACGCAGAAAGTGATAAACATAGAAAAGAAAATATAGGTGAAAGGCACATCTTTAAATAGTGCCAGAGGTAAGGGGAAGCCCACCAAATAAAAAAACAGTGTTTGGCGGGCTGCTTTGCCATGCCAAAAATAAAAGTCCTTCCAAATCTGTTTTTAGTTTGGAGGGATTTTTTGCATATAGAAAGTGTGTTGTATTTACATATATCATATCGGGGATTGGTAGATAGTCTGTTAAAAAAATCCTCGTCAACGTATGGGGGCTTTGCACCATATGCACTAACTTTAATGCAAATCCATAAAATTTCTGTTATAATCAAACAGAGGTGAATTCTATGGATACAAATGATTTAATAAAATTACTGCCGTCAGGCTATGAACAGGCTTGTTTTGATAAGAAAGCGATTACAAGAAAACGAACGATAAAAAATCCGCTGGATTTACTGCGGCTGATCTTATTTTATCTTTCCGGCAATAAATCTCTGGTTGATGTCA
>CAJTDL010000025.1 GCA_910575035.1 Lachnospiraceae bacterium | reverse complement strand
GCGGATTCCAGTGTCAGTATAGAAATCAAAAGCAGGATTAATGTCTGGGCAGTGGGAGCGGAGCAAGTTTCAAAATAATTGTAAAAATATTTATAAAGTCTACCAATTAAAGTTTTTTCATTGTATAATAAGTTTGTCGTACAGGGTCACTTTCCTTTGTAATGTTTTGGTCAAATTCATTATACAACAGAAAGTCCTGTGCGGCATTTTTTTATTAAAAAAGTTGTAAACTGGTGTTATTTGTACTGCACTAACTTATTATAATATTTGCCGATTCTGAAACTGCCGCCAGTCCCTCCCTGCTCCTCACAACAATCAGCCGTACCGGCTGCATATTTGCCGCTGTTGGCGCTACATGGGCAGCCTCTAAAATCTTCTGCAACTTTTCTTCCTCCACTGCCTGCCCTGTATAGGCACGGACAGAAGAACGTGCCTTTGCTGTATCTAATACTGACATTTTCGTATCATTCCTTTCCTTCTTGAAAATTTGACCGGTCATAGTATAATTATATCAGGAACAGATAAATAGACAAAAATGCACTTTTTAGGTATATACTTCCCCAAAAGTAAGTAAGGAATAAAGGAGATAAAACATGACAGAACAATGCAGCGGATTTACCTGCCCCGTGGAGGCAACAATCTCCCTGATCGGAGGCAAATACAAGGCAGTCATATTGTGGCATCTGATGAATAATACCCTACGGTACAGCGAACTGCACCACAAGATGCCAAAGGCAACGGATAAAATGCTTGCCCAGCAATTAAGGGAACTGGAAAAGGACGGCCTGATCAACCGTGTGGTCTATCCTGTCGTGCCACCAAAGACGGAGTACAGCCTCACGGAATATGGTAAAACACTTGCCCCGATACTGGATGCCCTGTGTGACTGGGGCGAAAACTATTTATCCGAAACACAAAACTGTAAGAACTGCCAATGAATACTTCTACAAGACCTGTATGAAAAAATGGTCTCAAAAGGACATTTTTATTTCATGCCAAACCATCAATAGAATCCTTATAAAAAACAATCTTATCATCCAGATTGCTTAGATATTCCGCCCATTTCTTCTGCTGCTCTAACACATACTCTCTATGCTTTTCAAGCATTTTCAGACGTTCCGGCATAGTGGCGTTTCCCTCATACCGCAGCCTTGAATATTCCTTAATATCCTTTAGCAGCATACCAGTGTCTTTCAGGCGTTTGATAAATTTTATCCATTCAATATCGTTTTCATCATAACAGCGTCTGCCGGCATCATCCCGCCTTACCCGGATCAACCCTTTCTTCTCATAATACCGCAGGATATATTCACTAATCCCGGCTGCTTTTGCCATCTCTCCAATCCTCATAAAAACCACTCCTGAAAAAGTTCTTGACTTACACTATACTCTAAGTAATATGCTCTTATTGTAATCAAAAAAGGAGGCAAAATCAAATGGAAAACACATCTAGCTCATGGAAGAAAAAACGTTCAATGAAACATACCGCTTTTGTCCGGGTCTTTTACATAGCCCAGCGGTGCATAGGCTCCATAGTGTGCGCCATTGGCAAATCTTGTGTGCATGGCAGCCTTGACCTTTTTGCTGGTCTGTCGGGCGTGCATTTCATTCAGGATGTTTAAGAACGGTGCAAGCTCGCTTTCTCCGTTGATGGTGTCCACATTGTCATTGATGGCAATGTAGCGTACTCCCTTGCTGGGGAAATAGATTTCCGTGTACTGACCGGTCAGGATATAGTTTCTTCCCAGACGGGATAAGTCCTTTGTGACAACGCAGTTGATTTTCCCGTCCTCGATGTCATCAATCATCCTTTGGAAACTTGGACGCTCGAAATTTGTCCCACTCCATCCGTCGTCTATGTAAACGCTGTCTTTGATACAATTTGATTTTTCCTTAAACCCCATGATTTTTTACCGATACCCCGCGATTTTTTATCATACTCCATGATTTTTCCTATACCCCGTGATTTTTCCCCATACTCCACGATTTTTCCTATACTCCGTGATTTTTCCGCAGGAGGCATGGAAAAATCCCCCGAAGCCGTTTTCTTCCCTGCTCCGGGGGACGTATGCCCTCATGCTTTTATCTCCATCCCGTTCTTGAAAGTGACGCGGATGTCCTCCCTGCTGTACACCGTTGCGTACTCCACAAGGCTGTACCAGTCATCCTCTTTAAATGCCGTGAGCGGGCCATCCAGTTTTTCCAAGCAGGAAACAAACCTCCCGATCTTCTCCCGCTTCGCCTGCCGCTCCGTGATGGCCTGGCTGACTTCCGAAAGCCGCCCCTTCGCCCTGTTGAACCGCCCCGCCAGCCCGTCATACTTTTTCTGGTACTCCGTCTGGTCAAGGGCGACGCGGGCGTTCTCCGCCACGCACTGCTCGATCAGTTCCGCCACCACGTTCATCTCTTCCTGCAGCCGCAGGCGCTCCGCCTCCAGTTCCGAGGTATTAAAAAGCGTGTCTTTTATGGAATCGTAATCCTCCCGCACCCCGTCTTTTTCCGCAAAGACGGCATTGGCCGCTTTCAGGAAGAGCGCCTGGATGGTTTCTTCATCAAGGTGCGGCGTGCCGCATTTCTCCCCGCCGTCAAACTTGTGGTTGCACTGCCAGATGGTCTTTCTGTACTTGCTGTTGGAGTGCCACACCTTGGAGCCGTACCAGCCCCCGCAGTCCGCGCACTTTATCCGGCCGGAAAACACGCCCGTGCTGCTCGCCCGGTTCTTCCCGGAATGCCTGGCCGCCATCTGGTGCTGTGCCTCCTCGAACACGGACGGACTGATGATGGCCTGGTGGTTGTTCTCCACATAATACTGCGGCACTTCGCCCTCATTCACTTTCTTCTTTTTGGAGAGGAAGTCCACCGTGTACACTTTCTGCAGGAGCGCGTCCCCTTTGTACTTTTCGTTTGTGAGGATGCTTTTGACCGTGCTGGATGACCACGCCTCCTTGCCGCCGGGCGAGGGGATGCCATCCGCCGTCAGCAGCCTTGCGATTGCATGGGGCGAGCGTCCCTGCAGGAAAAGGCCGTAAATCCTGCGGACGGTCTCCGCCTGTTCCCCATTGATGACGAGGTTCCCATCCTCGCCCCGGTCATAGCCGAGGAACCGCTTGAACGGCACCGTGACCTTGCCGTCCGCGAAACGCTTCCTCTGCCCCCAGGTGCAGTTCTCCGAGATGCTCCGGCTCTCCTCCTGCGCCAGAGAGGACATTATGGTAAGGAGCAGCTCGCCCTTGCCGTCAAATGTCCAGATGTTCTCTTTCTCAAAGTAGCACTCCACCCTGTTCTCCTTTAGCTTCCGGATGGTGGTGAGGCTGTCCACGGTATTCCTTGCGAAGCGGGAGACACTCTTGGTGATGATGAGGTCGATGCCGCCGGAGAGCGCGTCCTCCACCATTTTGTTGAATCCGTCGCGCTTTTTCGTGTTACAGCCGGTTATGCCTTCGTCCGCATATACAGATACGAATTCCCAATCCTCGCGCCCGTTGATGTAGTTCGTGTAATAGTCCACCTGCGCCTCGTAGCTGCTCTGCTGCTCCTCATGGTCGGTAGAAACACGGGCATAAGCCGCAACCCTGCGCTTTTTGTAGCTGCCTATTGGTGCCGCCGTGTGCCTGTTCACCGTGGCGGGTATCGTGATCACGCTCTTTGCCATCGCCCTTTCCTCCCTCCATAAAAATTGAATTCCAGGCTGCCATCCTCCAGTGCCGTGATGCCTTCCACCTGATTCTCAAACTCCGCTTCGTCAAATTCCTCCAGCCCCATCATGTATGCGGAAACCTGCCGCAGCTTGTAATCGGTGTAGTTCGGGTTATGGCATTCCACATTTTTCCTTTTCTTGCCGATGCAGTACCAGTACACCCATTTCCCCGCCCCGTTCACCCGGTGGTATGTATTCCCGCAGGCAGCGCACCGGATCTTCTCCTGGAAGCAGTCTGTGACTGTTGCGATGTGCCTGGGCGGGTCCAGATGCAGGTTCTTCCAATTCCTTGTTTCCCCTCCGGTGAGGTGGAATTCCAGGTCGCCGCTTTCCATGACGGTGATGCCCCGGACGGCTTTTTCAAACTCCGCACCGTCAAACACATCCATCCCAAGCGCCTGTGCCGAAATCCGCTTTAATTCATCCTCGCTGAAATTCACGCTTGTGCAGCTCATGCCCGTTTCCTTCTTGGAGCGGCATATCCAGTGTATATAGGTTTTCCCTTTCACCCTGCCCTTTTTCCTCGTAAACGCCTGCCCGCAGATGCCGCACTTTATCTTCCCCGTAAAAGGGTAGGTGGGATTGACAAGCCCCGCCCGCCGCTCCATCTCCGCTTTGACCTTTGCGTAGGTTTCCCGGTCAATGATGGCTTCATGGCAGTCCGCCATGTAATATTGTGGCAGCTCCCCGCAGTTTTTCACCTTCGTTTTTGTGATCGGGTCCGCCATGTAGCATTTCTGCCGCCGGATGTCGCCGGCATAGACCTCGTTAAAAATGAGCTGCCGCACCGAGGCTTCCTGGAAATCGTTGCCAAGCGTGGTGCGGATGCCCACCCTGTTCATGTTCTCCGCAATCCGGCGGAAGGAAACGCCGTCAATGTACATCTGGAACATCCAGCGGACTGTTTCCGCCTCTTCCGGTATGATGACATATTTTTTCTCATCCTCATCATACCGGTATCCGAGGATGTGCTTGTTCGCCGTCCCGATCTCGCCGGACTGGAACCGCCGCCTGACTCCCCATTTCACGTTTTCCGAGATGCTCCGGCTCTCCTCCTGCGCAAAGGACGCCAGGAGCGAGAGCATCAGCTCCCCATCCTCTGAAAGCGAATTGATATGTTCCTTCTCGAACCGCACCTCGATGCCGAGGGACTTCAAATGCCTGACCGTCTCCAGAAGGTCGACCGTGTTCCTTGCGAAGCGGCTGATGGATTTCGTCAGGATGATGTTGATCCTGCCCGCCTCGCAGTCGGCGAGCATCCTTAAGAATTCGCCGCGCCTGGCCGTCCCTGTCCCGGATATCCCGCAGTCCGCATATACCCCCGCGTATTCCCATTCCGGATTGTTCTGGATGAGCGCGCTGTAATGGCTTATCTGTGCGGAAACGGAATTCATGAGCCGCTCCGTGTCCCTGGACACCCTCGCATAAGCGGCCACTTTCTTCCGCTCCGGCAGGGCAGGGAAAACCGGCTCGATTTTGCTGATTTTCTTCAATAGAAACCACTCCTTTCCGCTACCATTCATCACTCCAGACCGCACTTATTGCAAGGGTTTTCCCGCTAATAATGTACCCAAAATTGGACGGTGTTTCTGCAAAAGTATTGTATCAATTTCCGAATATTCCTCTTCGGTGATGGCGCCTTCTTCGAGCATCGCCCGCGCCACGGCAAGCGACATCCGGTAGCGCATCTCCGCGCGGAATTCCCCCTCACTCATCTGCGCCGCCTCCCCCAAACCTGGCTTTTATATAACAGCCGTGGGAGCAGTATTTCCTCCTGGAATCCCCATAGACGTCAAACTGCTTCCCACACCCGGCGCAGGTGAAGGAATACACTGCCCTCTGCCTGACTTCCCCCGGATGGCTGTGCCACCACTTCTCCCGGCACTCCTTGGAGCAGAACACCCGCCGTTTTACCCCTTCCTTCTGCTGCAGCGGCTTCCCGCATTCCCGGCAGCAGCCTTCCTGTGCCTGCCCCTCTGCCTGCCCGTCCTCTGCCGCCTTCCCCGCCAGGCCGTTTCTCCTGCAGAAGCTCCGCACCGCATCCCTGGACACGCCGGCCTGCCTTGCCGTCTCCGTATATCCCATGCCTGCCCGCCGCAGGTCTGAAACCTTCCTTTTCTGTTCCTCCGTCATGAAAGCACACCTCCTGCCATATGCCACCGCAGCGCCTGGAAACGGACGGCTGCAGATAAAATATCTTTCACATATAGGCCGCGGGGACGGAAAAACTGAACCCCCTGAAATCAAAAAATGGCCCACGACATTTTATGTGCCGCGGGCTTGTCACTATTCGCGCCGGTCTTTATGCCATGGCACGCCTCCCGTTTAGCTGCCACACATCGTGGCTTTTGATCTGCCGGACGGCGGAGGATACCGTGTTGGCATGGCCGTGTTTATGGTAATAGGCCGTCCCCTTTGTGTGCTTGTGGTAGATGCGGACCGGATACCGGTCATAGGAAAGTTTCTGGACGATCCAGCAGTGCTTCGTGCATCTGGACTGGATTTCAAAGAAGTCATCCGTCTGGCGGATGAGCCTGAAATAAGGGGAAGTGAGAAGTGTGCGTTCTTTCGCAGTGAACATCAGCATCCCTCCTTCCGCCGCCCCCTGCGTGGCGGGTAAAATACCTTCTTCTGTTTTTCCATAAGCGTGTGCCTCCTTCATATTTTTGCCGCCATTCCTGGCGGGTAGTGCCATGTTAAATCGGATTAAAAGGATTATCCACTCATTTCTGCGCCATAAGATGCACAAACATTTTCCGGATGCATTGTGTTGTCTGCACCGAAAAAAGGGGCCTGCGGCACATGGAAAAATGCCGCAGGCCCCCGCCTCCTGTTTTATACCCGGCTGGTGTGATCCAAGGATATCCAGCCGTCCCTCTTTTCCTGGTAGGATTTCAGCAGCCCCCATTTGGAAGCGCCTTTGCCGTCTGCCTCCTCCACAATGGTAAAACTGCCCACGCCTGTGGTCTTCCCGGTCTTAGGCTTATCCGTGCCAGGCCCTTTCCTGATGTTCAGGTCGGGGATGGACACCCGCACAAGGTACGGCCGGAATGCCTCCCCGGTGTACACTGCTTTTCCGGATTCATCAAAAACGGAATGTCCCGGATTTTCGTCTGCGCATTTCTTTGCTTTCTCCAGCGACTTGAACGCCCCTTTCTGCGAGGATGCGTCCGCCCATGCTTTCCGCACACGGTACCACCCTCCGGCAGTTTCCGGATTCCCGGCGGTTTCCTGCTTTCCTCCCATAGCAGCTTTGACCGCTTTACGGAATCCGTCCATCGTATATCCCATATCAAGCTGCGCCCACAGATGCTCCGGGTCGCCATGGTTGCTGGCTATGCCCCGGCTGTGTCCTTCCTTGTGTGAGATCACCACGCCGTCCGCCAGCGGGTCCAGGCTGTATTTCTTACAGAGCATGGCAAACAGCTCCACCGCCGCCTCATAGGTCCTTTTTGCCACCGCTTTTGCCGTGGCCATGTCGGAGCAGATAAAGTTTGAGCCTGCCGTGTACTTGATACACGCAGGCTCGCACATCTCCACCCCGATATGGGTATTGTTCCCGCTGCCCCTGCTGCCGCTCCCGCAGTGCCATCCACGGTGGTTCCAGGGAAGCGTCTGGTACACCGTGCCATCGTTCCCGTCAATGAATCCGTGGACGCAGGAACTGTCATGCGCCGGGCTGTTCCATGAATTGATGAAAGCGGATGCCTTCGGCTGCGAGCAGCCCACGGAATGGAGCATCAGCCCCTTGACCGTGATCTTCCTCCCTGCCGTGTAGCAGGGGTTCCTCGTCAGGATATTCTCCACCAGTTTCATGCTCACTCATCCCCCTTCCCGTTCTCTGACCTCTCATGCAATTGCGCCAGGATGTCCTTCAGCTTCTCCGGAATGGGCAGCCCCAGGTGTCCGGCATTCTCCAGGAGGCTCACGCCCTCATTGGAGATGTAGAAAAAGATGACCGCCGTCCGCAGGACAGAGCCGCTCCCGATGACCTGCACATCGAGGATGTTGGCAATCCCCACCAGCAGGAAGACCAGCACCTTCTTTGCGATGCCACGAAATCCCACTTCGCTGGACAGCTTCCTGTCCGCCACGGCGCACATCACGCCCGTGGCATAGTCCACCACGACAAAAGCGACCAGCGCATACAGCAGGCCGTCACAGCCGCCCAGGAACCAGCCGAGCCATCCCCCGGTGGCCGTAAAAATAAGTTGGATCGTGTTCCAGAATTCCTTCATGTTGAAACCCTCCGTTTCTAAAAATTTTGTATGAAAAAAGCGGGTGTCCATAGTGGGCATCCGCCAGTTTCCAGGAAATATTTATTTGTGTCGTTTACACAAGTATCTGTGGGAATCTTTGTCACATTTATGCCCCTGTTTCCCTTGCTATTTCACGGCTTCAGAGTGATTAATAACACTACCCGAAGCCCCGCCTGCCCGGAAAACCGGGAGGCGGCAGGGAAAATGAAAATACAAGGAGGACACCCCATGAAAACAAAGAACATCAAAGTCTTATACAGCAGCCGCTATTCCCAGAGCAGCGGCATCCTGCACACCGGCTCCGGCTCATGCAGCACGGTCCCGAAGATACAGATGGAAGGCCGCTGGCTGGAAGCCCTCGGCTTTACCATCGGCGCCCCGCTCCTTGTCGAGTATGAGGAGGGCTCCATCCACATCCGCACCCTCACCGCCGAAGAACTGGCGGCAAAGGAGCAGCGGGAGGCGCAGGAGGAACTTTCGCGCAGGATTGCGGAGCTTGAGAAGATAAAACGCCGTGCAGAAAAAGAAGCCGCATCCCTCTCCATGGTCGCAGAGCCGTCTGGCAGGTACGCCGCATCCGAACAGCAGTAAACCTCCCGCCGGGATTTCACCGGCACACACCACCCTTTTATCACGGCAGGGGAAAACGCCTCCCCTGCCGTAAAGCCGTCACTGTCCCTCGTCCGTCAGCGTGTAGGTGATCTTCATCGCCTTGTCCGCCGTCTTCACCACTGCCGTGGAAAGGTTGTTGATAGTGCCCAGGTACGGCGTGCGTAGGAACATGAAACGGGTGTCGGTAGCCCACCCGATGCAGAAATTCTTATAACAGAACAGGGGTGTCTGCACGTCCTCCGTCTTTTTGTTCCCCTTGTTCTGGATGACCGTGTCGTCCGCAAGCAGCAGGAAGCTGTACCCGACGATGATGTCGCCCATCAGCGCCATTGAGATGCCGGCCAGCGTCCCTCCGAGCGAGTTTGAGCCCGCCGTGAAGCCGAACGGGATGAACGTGACATCGGACGGGTTCGCCAGGCATATCTTGTAAACCCCGGTATAGCTGTAGTTGAAGGTGTAAAGGTACCCGCCCCGGATGCAAGCGCGGGTCCATGTTTTGTACAGTTCATAGTTGGTGTCGCGGTAGCCCATGGTCGGGAGCTGGACGTTCGTGAGCGTCCACGTGCCTTCCGTATAGCTGAAATCCGAGGTGTCAATCCTGATCCACGCCACGGACGCGTTCCCGGAGGAATTCGCGCTGTTGCAGAACCCGTACCAGTGCCCGTCATGCCCGTCCAGGAAGAACCCGTAATAATACACGACCTTCTTAAATTTGAATACCGCCGGCTCGATCTCCCAGCTTTCCAGCTCCTGGACGGAGCTGTCGTTCAGCTTCTCGTTGACGCACAGGCTCACCATGGGGAGCCTGGATTTGCTGATGGTGATGATGTTCGTGTTGCTGCAGTTGACGGACCAGATAACCTCATTCTCAAAATCGCACTCTATGGCATTGCTTAAGAGCCACCGTTTCCGATCCGTGCATCCGGCAATGGACACTGCCTTCATGACCACGAACGCCGTCCCGTCCTCCGTTTCGCTCCCATACACGTTCTTCCCGCCCCAGGAGCTTGTAAGGGCGGCCGCGGCTACCGTGCCGTTGCCCTGGCTCGTGGTGAAGTCCCACACGAATTTATAGCCCCGGTCAATGGGGCCGCTCTCCGTCTGGTTCATGCTGCCCCGCGCCGTGTCCGTCCCCAGGTTCACGTCATTGGAGGCATAGGCCACGGGATAGTTCGCTGACACGGGGTAGAGGTTATCCTTCCGCTCCTCCAGCGTGTCCGCAAACAGCAGGATGCCGCCCAGCGTGTTCGGGCAGATGGGCAGGAGCTGGCTGTTCACCGTGATGTTCTTCGAGCTTGTGCCGGAATCGAAATACATCCCCAGCAGGTTGCTCCCAAGGATGTTGTCCACGGCGTCCGTGACCATGTTCTCCTCATGGACGGTTTCCGCCTCCCCGCTTGCTTCATCTATCAGTTCGATTGTCATTGTCCCTTTCAGTTTCATGATGCCCTCCTTACTCCGGCAGGTCCAGCCCGGTAAAGCCGGTAATTATTTTTGCGAACGCCTCCGTGTGCCGGACGGCTTTTTCCTGCGGGTTCGAAAATACAGGCTGCTCCACCGTTGGGCGCAGCCATTTCCCCGCCCATGTTTCCGCTGCCTGGAAATACTCTTCAAATTCCAGCGTCCCGTCCCAGTTCTTCGTTGCCGCAGCCATCGCCTGGCCGCTGATGGATGCGATGCACCCGCCCGCAGGGACCGCCGCATCCCCGCCTTCCGCCGACAGGTACACACGGAACGTGTGCATCCGTTCCGGCACAAGCCCCGTCAGCGGGTAATAAAGGGAGAGGATGTGCCTGCCGCTGCCAAAGTTCTCTTCCGGGCGGAGCGTCAGGATTCCGTTATCGTCAAACTCGTAGGCGGCAAGGATGGAAACCCTCCCGTCCTCCTTCCATCTCACGGGCAGCGAGACCTCCACTTCCACCTCCGCCTGCCCTTCCGTGCTTTCTGCATCCGCAGTATCCTCCGCCCCGGATTCCGTGGGAAGCTGCACAATGATCCGCCCCTCTGCGGACGCCTGCCGTTCCACCTGGGCGGCGGAAACCTCAAGCATCACCTGCCCGATGAACTGCGCGTCCGTCTCCTGGGAGGATGCAAACTCCATGCTGATCACCTCGCACCTGGCTTTTGACAGGCTGTATGCCTTGGCGTTGGTGTAGGTAAACAGCCCCATCTTCCCCGCCTCAATCTGGTTTAGGAGGCCGGAGATGTTCTTGTCGTTCTTCGATTTTGCCTGCGCCAGCCTTGGGTTCTTCCCCACGCATTTCAGCGTGTGCTTTCCCCCGATCTTACAGTTGGAGGAAGTGATGCATGCGGTCTGGCTCCCGTCTGCCTGCCCGCCCGTGAAGGTCAGCACGTCCCCTAGGTCAAGCGCCGGGTTCCCGATGGTGCTGGAATCAAAAGGCACATAACTGACCACGGAGATGTCCGCCAGTATGTTCCTGCAGAGCGTTTCCCGTGTTTCTTCCAGCCCGAACTGCAGGAGCGGGTTCACTGCCAGGTTCATGGTCAGCCCGTCGTCCGGCTCCAGGGCGTAATACTCCGCCGTCTGCGTCCGCAGGTTCGTGGAGCTGACCGCCGTGTACCGGGTGATGAAGTCGGAAAAGCTGCTGGTGAAACGGTGCCTGCTCTTTACCTCCATCACCGGCTCCGTCCCGTATTTCCGCAGCTCCAGCTTCCCTTCCCTGTTGATGCAGAAAAAGCCGCCAAGCACCTGCCCCACGAAGTACAGCACGTCACGGTACGTCTCAATGTCATTCTCCGGGTAGATGGAGAGCAGCTCCGTGCCGTTGGGCATGGCCTCGATCTCCGCCTGTGTGTGCGCCAGCTCCACGGCACAGGCTTTGCAGCATAAATCAAGAAAAGCGTAGGCATTGCCCACGGTCTCAAATCCATTGAAACTTTTCTCAAAGCGGAGCATATAGTCGTAGGCTTTCAGCTCTAGGCAGTGCGCCGTCCGGTTCGCCTCGCTGACCTCGAAGATGCCCATCGGCACTTCCTCGAAACTCCCGTCCGCAAGCCGCAGGTGGTAGGAAAGCCGCACCTCCGCCCCTTCCAGCGTGTAGCGGTCAATCTGTGAAAAGAGCGTGATGCCCATCTCGGCGGCGTACACCGTCCCCAGCTCGATCTCCGCGCTGCCGCAGCACTGCGCCGTGAGGTACCCGCTCCCTTTCACGATATCTTCGTAAACGAACGGGTATACAGCGCCGCCCTTTGTCGTGATCCGCCCCGTCCAGCGGTAGTTCCGTGTGTTCTCCTGCACCGCCCGCAGGAACGCCTCGCTCACCGGGTACATACGGATTCACCTCCTCCCGCCATGCTTTTTGTGTCCTTATAATTCTTTCAGCGTGAACGACACCTTCCACAGCCCCTTATAGGACGTGTCTTTCACGAGGCTTGCCTTATAGCCGCTGATATACATTTCCGTCCGCTTTATTTCCAGCGTCTCCGTGTCAAAATAGTCCACAGTGAGTTTTTCCTTCTGTTTAAACCCTGTCAGTAGTTTCAGCCACTTCGGGGAAACGGAGAAAGAGGCGGGGATGGACACCACGCCCATCCGCACCACGTCCCTCTGCGTGGTCCCGGCCTCCGTCTCTCCGCCGGAATCCGCCTCCACGTCCGCCATCTGCACCTCATAGGAATCGGGCAGGGGGAGCGGCACACCGTCAATTGCCAGATACTGTATATATGCCATGCCGCCTTACCTCCCTCCCGACCTTAAGTTCTGCCTTGCCTGGGCGTCCACCACCACTTCGTCCAGCAGCGTCCCGCCCACATACACGGGGATGCAGATGGTCCCGCCGCCCGCCATTTCCTGCAGGCCGGAAAGCATCTCCCGGAGCCCTCCTAAAAGCTCGCCCACGGAAGAATCCCCGGAGGAATCCCTGCCGCCCTGCATCTGGACGGCGGCGGCCTGCGGCTGGAGCATTAAGTCGGATGCTACGCCGGACACGGCCTTCTTCACCATGCCCCGGCTCTTTTCGATGCCCTTTGCCAGCCCGGACATGAAGTCCGGCATCCAGCTCTCGTAATCCGTCAGAGGCCCCTCGTCCGGCACGGAGAAGTGCAGGAAAGAGCGTATCTTATCAGCTACATCTGACACCGCATTTACCACGTTGCCGATGGCGCTGCGGATGCCGTCCGCGATCCCATTGATGAAGTCCTTCCCCCACTCCAGCGCCTTCCCCGGCAGCGAGGTGATGAAGCTGATGGCGGACTGGAACCCGGACTGCACCACGCTCCCCAGGGAGGAAAGCGCGGAGCCGATGCCGGAAACCATGGCCTTGAAAGCGTTCACCGCCGCCTGTTTCAGATTGGACGCAATGGACGACACTAAATTTTTCAGCCCGTTCCATGCGGACGAGGCTGTATTCTTGATTGCCGTCCAGATATTTGCTATCGTGGTTTTCAGCCCGTTGAACAGGATGGAAACGTGGCTCGCAAGCCCCTGCGCCAGCGAGCCGACCACCTGCTTGATGCCGTTCCAGATATTGGACGCCGCATTCTTGATGTTGTTCCAGATATTGGTGGCGTCCTCCTTCAGCTTGGTAAAATTCCCGGTCACCAGGTCGATCAGCAGAAGCACCGGTCCAAGCACTACGTTCTTTATCAGCTCCCACGCCCCGGAAGCGGCCGTCTTGATGCCGTTCCAGATGCCCTGCAGCGTCGTGGAGAGGTTCTCCCACAGGGAGCGTATCATGTCCACGATGCCCGTCAGCACGGGATTGTTCATCATGTTCGTCCAAATGTTGCCGAAAAAATCGCCCACGGACTGCCACAGCCCGCTCCACCATGCCGGGATGCCCTGGAAGAATGACACCAGGGAATTCCACGCATTCGGTATAGTCTCTGTGAAAAACGAGCAGATGACTTCCCATGCAGAAACAAAAAATTCCTTGATCTGCGTCCAGATGGCGTTCACCGCGTCCCGGAACCATCCGCATTTGTTGTACAGCACCACGAGGATTGCCACCACCGCCGCAATCGCCAGAGGCACCCAGCCGATGGCCGCCACCACGGCGGAGATCGCCGGAATCACCGTCCCGGACACGAAAGCAATCACGCCGGAAATGGCGCTGGCGATCTGCGGCACCACGGTCATGATTGTTCCGATTGCCCCGACCACTTTCCCGATGACGATCAGGACAGGGCCGAGCGCCGCAGCCACAAGGGCGACCGTGACAATAATCTTCTTCGTGCCTTCGTCCAGGCTGTTCAGCCAGTCCACAAGCCCCTGTATCCAGCCAACAATCTGCCGGATGTACGGCATCAGGATTTCGCCTATGGATATCGCCAGTTCCTCAAGCTGGCTCTTTAGGATGGTGAGCTGCCCCGCAAGGTTATCCTGCATAGTGGCCGCCATCTTCTCCGCCGTGCCGTCACAGTTGTTGATGGCGCTGTTCAGCTTTTCAATGTCCCCAGGCGCGGCGTTCATCACCGCAAGGAAGCCGGACATGGCATTCTTCCCCACCAGCGCCTCCGCATTGGCCGCTTTCTCCGACTCGGACATCTGCGCGAATGCCGCGCGGCAGTCTGCCAGGATGTCCCCAAGGCTCCTCATGCTACCGTCCGTGTTCGTGGTCTGGATGGTCAGCTCCCCGAAGGCGTCCCCCACAAACTTCACTTCCCCGGTGAGGTTCGTCATCATGGAGCGCATGGCCGTGCCTGCCTGGGAGGACTTGATGCCAGCGTTCGCCATCAGGCCGATGGCCTCTGCGGTATCTTCCGCCGTGAATCCCAATGCCCCGGCGACGGGTGCACAGTATTTGAACGTCTCCCCCATCATGGATACGTTTGTATTCGCATTCGAGCTTGCAGCCGCAAGGATATCCGCGAAATGCCCGGAATCCTCCGCCGACAGCCCCAGGGCGGTCAGCGCATCCGTCACGATGTCGGAAGTCGTGGCAAGGTCCTCCCCGGAAGCAGCGGCAAGGTTCATGATGCCCTCGATGCCGGAGAGCATGTCGTTCGTCTTCCAGCCGGCCATGGCCATGTAGTTCATCGCCTCCGCCGCCTCGGACGCGGAGAACTTGGTCTTGCTGCCCATCTCACGGGCCTTATCCCGCAGGGCTTCCAGGTCCTTCCCGGTCGCCCCGGACACAGCCGCCACCTGGCTCATGGCGGAGTCGAAGTCGGAAGCCACCTTCACGGCAGCCGCGCCAAGCCCGCCCACCGCCGCAGTGACGGGCATCAGCTTCTGCCCCACACCCTCAATGGCGGAGCCGACCGTCTTTAACTTCTCCCCCGTGGCGGCAATCTTCTGCAAAGCCACGGCGGACTGCCCCGCCTGCCGTTCCAGGTCGCGCAGGTTGTTTTCCGTCTCGATGATCTCACGCTGGAGGGCGTCGTACTGGCTCTGCGAGATTTCCCCATTGGCAAGAGCCGTGTTTGCCTGCTCCGCCGCTGTTTTCAGCGTCTCCAGCTTTTCCTTCGTTTCCGAAACCGCCTGGCCGAGCAGCCGGTGCTTCTGCGCCATCAGCTCCGTGTTGCCGGGGTCGAGCTTCAGCAGCTTCTCCACGTCCTTAAGCTGTGACTGCGTGTTCCGTATCTCCGTGTTCACGCCTTTTAGCGCCGTCTGGAGCTTCGTGGTGTCGCCGCCAATCTCTACCGTAATCCCTTTTATCCTGTTTGCCGCCACACCAACACCCCCTTAACGGCGCAAAAAAAGCCCGGCTGCCCAGGCGTTATCAAAAAAATCCAAATCTGCGGTTAAAATAAATCGAACTCGTCCTGCCCTGCGATAATGGAGTAGTCCGCGCTGTCATTGCTGCTCTCCGCGTACATATCGTTGACCATGCCGATGGTCAGCAAATCTAAATCCCGGATGGAGATGCCGAGCTGCACACACCGCAGCAGGAACAGCGGCGTGGTCATCGGGCGGTCAGTTGCGCGAAGTTTTTTTTAGCCTCCACGTCGGTCTTCACGTTCAGCCCCCACAGCTCGATGAGCTGCGGCAGCACCTGGTAGATGGAGAACGTGCCGAAACCGTCCAGCCATTCCTCCGGCGTGTCCGGGATGGAAGGGTCAGCATGCTTCGCCATGATGAAGGCGATGTTCTCGAACAGCTCCAGCGAGAATAAGTCCAGGTTGGAATTCTCCTCATCGCTTTTCCCGATGCTCTTTTCCAGCGCGCTCAGATCCTTATAAATATCCCGGTGGAATTTAATGCGGTAAATGCGCGGCACGGCCGCCGATGCCCGGAACGGCACCTCTTTCCCGTCAATCTCGATCTTCCTCGTCATGCTCATGCCGTTCCCTCCCCGTTACCCTGATCTTCCCCGCCGCCATCATCTGCCGCCGCGGGCATATACACCGCCTTGTACCAGTCCTTATAAACAGTTTCGTCTGTGGAATCCCCGGTCTTCGCCTTCACCATCCCGTCCGCCAGGGGCGTGGCCTTGACGGTCAGCGTCTCCGTCTGCACCTCCCGGCTCTCCTCGTTGGTCTTGCCCTCGATGCCCGGTCTTGAGGCGGAACAGTTGTAGAGGACGTGGCGGATGTGCCTCTGGTCGCCGTCAAACTCAAAGAGCAGCGCAAAAGCCGCAAGCTCCGCCGAGGCGTTCTCGATCAATACTCCCTTGCTGTCCAGTTCCTCCCTTAAAGCGTCTTTGCGGAAAGACTCCGGGATCATGGCAAGCTCCAGGTCGCCGTCATAGCCCATGTTGTTGTTGATGACATAGTAGGCCGTCCCGTCCGCATAGAAATTTTCCGGCTCGCCGTTGGCGTCCAGCGAGATGGACACCGAGCCGGGCATCGGGACGGGCGTGCCGTAGGACACCACCCCGTCTTCCGAAACCGTGAGCATCGCATAGTGCGTGTTTTTCAGGTTGTATTTCACTTTGTTCTTTTTATTCTGCATCCGTCATGCCTCCCATCCAAAAATATACAGAACTTCATAAAGCCGCTCGCTACCAATCCATGTTTCCGATTTGTTGTAGAAGACCTCATGCGCGTCCAGCACATCCTCCACTTTTTTCTCCACCGCCAGGTCTTTCTTATCGGTGTAAATCTCCACATGGACGCTTGCGCCCCTGTGGTACACCTTCCCGTCCGCTGCGAAATTGTCGCTCCCCGGAATGAGGTAGCAGAGGAACGGCGGCTCCGGCGACTCCCCTTCTACGAAATGGTCGTAGGCAAAAGGCAGACCCATCTCCGCAATCATGCTTACAAGTTTTTCCAAAATGCATCACCCCCTCAGAGCCTTTTCAATTTCCTGCTCCAGCGTCCGTTCCGCCCGCTCCTCCGCAGGCGCGATGTGCGCCTTTCCGGGGACGCGCCCGCCGCCCCGTTTGGCGTGACCGAATTCCAAGAGGTGCGAGAGCTGGTAGCGGTTCCTGGAATGCACCACCAGCTCGATGGAGTTGGAAGTCTCCTTCACGTTCTTCACAGACCAGCTTTTCGCATAGGCGCCCGTGTCCTTCGGCGCTCCCTCCTGGATATCCTTTTTCACGGAATTCCCCGCTTTCTTCACCGCCTTTTTCAGATCATCCGCCGCAAGGTCCGCGTACTCCGTCAGCCCCTCCATCACTGCGGCCGCAAGCTGGTCGATCCTTACCCTGTCTGACATCATTACCGCCCCGCTTTCTCACATTTGAATTTCAATGCCCGTTTTTTATTGTTCAGATGGTCTACCTTCAGAATGTCATAAATGCCGCCGTCCCATAAAATCCGGAAGCCCGTGGTGTCCACAGCCTTTGCCTTCTGGCAGAAACGCACCGTGAAGCTGATGTCCGGGTGCGCCGCGGTCTGCCCCGCCGCCTCGGATTCCGCAGAGGACTTCCCCAGGGAATCGCTGATGGTGGCATGGCAGGAGTAGTAGTCTGCCCATGTGTTTGTGTGGTTTCCGATGGCATCAGAAACCGTTTCATTTTTCTGGAACACAATCCGCACGTTCATCGCCGCCACATCCATCAGAACGCCTCCTTCCTTGCCCCAAAGAGCAAAGCCCGCAGGGTGAGCGTGAGGGCGCGGTGGTCTGCCTCCTCCCGGTGTTCGTAGAGGTAGGCCGCCGCATACAGCACGGCAATCCTGGCATTCTCCACGGCAGAAAACTCTTCCAGTGAATCCATCCGCGCCACATCCATGCAGAGGCGTTCCGACGCCCCGATGATGCTTTCGATCAGGGCGTCGTCCTCGTCATAGTCCACACGGAGGTAGTTCTTCATTTCTTCCAGCGTCACTGCCATGCCTCCACCTCCCTCCGAAAAACCTTAGGCCGAAGCCCCTTTCTGTTCCAGCACCTTCACCGCTTCCGCAAGGATCATCTTCCCGTCCACACGCTGCGAGGCGAGGAATCCCACCTGCCCGCTTGCAGCGAACAGCTCGTTCAGGCGCTTGAAGGAACGCCCCTGCCTGTCAGCGATCCAGTAATAGGAAAAGTCGCCGAAAGCGATGGTCTTTGCACCCGCGGCCATAACCGGCATATACGCCGAGGTCTTGATGGGGCGGCCTAAGATCATGTCCGGCGTCCCGGCTGCCAGGGACGGCTGCCACAGGTACTGCCCGTTGTTGTCCTTCAGCTTGCGGATGGCCTTGATGGTGGAATCGTTCAGCACCCACATGGATTTCTTGCGGTACGGGGATTTCAGCGAATAATATAAATCCATCAGCTCATCCGCCGTCACTGCCGTGGCAGACGCTGCGGTCACTCCCGTTTCCGCGCCGCCAGTTGCCGCCAGGACACCCAGCGGCTTGCCCTTGCCGTCCCCCGTGAAGAACGCCTCCTCTTCCTTCGCCCCGATGCGGCGGGCAAACTCGCGGGAGATATAGGACTGCAGGTCAAAGACGCTGTCGTTTAAAAGCTCCTCGGAGACCTTGATCATTGTCCCCAGCTTGTAGGCGCCGATGGAGACCTGCCCGAAGGAGTCGTCGCTCTCCGGGAATGCGCCCTCCTCGTCAATCCAGGATGCCGTGCCTTTGCTTGCCACCACGGGGATCTTGCGGTCACCGCTGGAGGTCTTGATGACCTTCGCCATCTGGCGGAAGATGTTCTCCTCCTCCAAAGCCTCCACCAGCGTCCTTTCATATTCATCCGGCACCAGGTAGCCGCCCTCGGAGTCCGTGCCAATCTGCAGGGCATTGGTGACCGCAGGCATCGGTGCCTTGGAGCGCATGGCGTTCCAGAAGTTCTTCCGGTAGTCGTCGGAGGCACGCCCGGTCTTATCCTCCGCACCGTCCGCCTCCGCCTTTCCACCCGGTTTCCCCGTAAGGGGTTTGTTGATCGGGCGGTTCAGCTCCGCGTCAAGTGCCTCCTGCCGCTCCAGCCTTGCGATCTCCTTCCCAAGGTCGGTAATCTCCTGCTCCATCCTTGTGTATGCGGCGTCATCCTCTGCGGAAAGGGTGCCGTTCTCCTTCCTGTGGGAATCCAGGAATGCCTTCGCCGCCTCCCATGCCTTCGCGCGTTTCTCACGCAGTTCAAGAATCGTCATAATGGAATCCTCCTTCTCATCGCTTTAATAAATTAAGCCGCTCCATGAGTACGTCCACGGAACGGCCGGTTTCTGTTTTTGGTGTGCCTTTCTCTCCCGGAGCAGGGATCTTCGCCTGCTCCCCGATGCCCGCCCTGGGCTTTTCCTCCCCGTATTTTGCAATGACCTTGTTCAGCAGGGCATTGTCCGCCGCCCTGCGGGAGAACAGCATGGAACTAGGCGCGGGAGGGAATTTCTTTTCTTCTTCCTCCCCGTCCGTATCCCCCTCGCCTTCCTCCGGCTCCTTTTCCGGCTCCGCCTTTGCCCGCGTCATGATCTCATCCGCAAAGCCAAGCTCCACCGCCTTGTTCGCGTCCATCCACGTTTCCGCATCCATCAGGTGCGACAGCTTCGGCCGGGAAAGCCCCGTCTTTAACACATAGGCGTTGATGATGGATTCCTTCACTTCGGATAGCATATCCATGGCCTTCTGCATCTCCGCATGGTCACCCCATGCAATAGTGGCAGGATTATGGATCATCAGCATGGAAACCGGGGATACCAGGACGGTGTCGCCTGCCATGGCGATCACACTGGCGGCGCTTGCAGCGATGCCGTCTATCTTCACGGTGACTTTCCCCTTATAGTTGGAAAGCATATTGTAGATCTGTGCCGCCGCCACGCAGTCGCCGCCCGGCGAGTTGATCCACACGGTGATGTCGCCCGTGCCGCTGTTCAGCTCATCCTTAAAAAGCTGCGGCGTGACGTCATCGTCAAACCAGCTATCTTCCGCGATGGTGCCGCTCAGTTCCAGGATGTGCTCCTCCGCCCCCGTTTCCTGGTTTTTCACTTTCTTCCAGTTCCAGAACTTCTTTGTCTTCATCCGACTCCTCCTTTCCCGGTGCGGCCCCCTCTTTCCCGAAAAGCCCCGCATCGGCTAATTTTGTCATGTTCCCGTTGATGAGGTACAGGTCGCCGCCCACTTCCTCCGGGATACGGTCAAGGTTCTCCAGCTCCCGGATGTCGTTTGCCGACATCCACCCGTTCTGCCGCCCCACGGCGTAGCCGTTCATGCGGCTCTGGTAGTCGCCACGGAGCAGACCGTCCACGTTGAACTTCACAAAATATTTCTTTTTCTCCTCCGCCGTCAGCAGCGACCGCGCCATGGACTGCTCCCACCTCGACACCCACGGGTCAAGAGTGTATTTCACGAACTCAAGGCTCTGCTGCTCGATGTTGGAGAAGCTGCTCTTTTCCAGGTCGCCCACCATGTGCGGAGGCACACGGAAGATCCGCGCGATCTCATTGATCTGGAACTTCCGCGTCTCCAGAAACTGCGCCTGTTCCGGTGAAATGGAGATGGGCGTGTATTTCATCCCCTCCTCCAAAACGGCCACCTTGTTGGCGTTGTGGCTGCCGCCGAAGGTGGACTGCCAGCTCTCACGCACACGGCTTGGGTCTTTGATGGTTCCCGGATGCTCCAGCACGCCGCTGGGCTGTGCGCCGTTGGCGAAGAACTTCGCCCCGTACTCCTCACAGGCTATCGCCATGCCGATGGCGTTCTTTGCCATGGCAATAGGGGAATAGCCCACCAGCCCGTCAAAGCCAAGGCCGGGGATGTGCAGCACCTCTGTGGGCGGCAGGACGACCGTGCTGCCCTTTACCGTAGGCGCGTCTTCCATGCTGACCGTGTACTCGTAATAGAGCTGCCCTTTGGAGTCCCGCTCCACGCCCATCCGGTCCGGCATCAGCGGGTACAGCCCGATAACCTCGCCCTTGCCGTTTCGGATGATCTGCGCGTAGGCGTTCCCCCAAAGGAGCAGGTGCGTCATCAGCGTTTCACGGAAAACGAAGGAAGTCATCTCCGGGTTCGGCTCATCGTGCAGTAAAAAATACAGCGGATGTTCCGCTGCCTTTTCCTTCCCGCCGTCCTCCGTGTATTTATAAAAGTGCAGTGGCAGCCCCGCCACCGCCTCCGACAGAATCCGGACGCAGGAGTACACTGCCGTCATCTGCATGGAGGTGCGCTCGTTCACCCTTTTCCCAGATGTGCTGTTCCCAAGGAAAAAGCTGTAGGCGCTCCCCGACGTCCTGTTCTGGGGAGCATCCCTCGCCCGGAACAAGCCGCTGAATAATCCCATAAATACCACGCTCCTTTCCAAAAACGGACAGCAGGAAGGCGCCGCCGAAGCAGCGCCCCCTGTGCCGTCCCGTCTTAGCCGTTTACCGATGCAACCTCTAAAACCGTGTCTCCGTTGTGCGGGTATGCCCTGACCACCTCGCAGTCACGGTAGAGGCCCATCTCGTAGATCCCGTAGACCTCATCCCCAAGCTCCGCGTCGTAGATCCGCATCCTGGATTCCTTGATCTTGTGCTTTGCAATAAATTCGTGTACCTTCATGTGCGTTACCTCCGTTTTCTTTTTTGATTTCCCTTTCGGTAGTACACATATTCGCTCTGAATGCCGGTAATAGCAAGTCAATTCCCGCCATAAAGTACACAAACATCCGGGGCAGTTTTTGTGTGGTTTATGCCCCGGAAAAGCCGTCTCAGACCAGCCGTCTCAGAGCGGTACGGCACACCTGCCTCGCCCTCTTTTTCAGCGGCCGCTTCCACCTGCGGATGGATACCGCTTTTGTGTGGTTCCTTGACCAGCCGCCGAAATCCTCCCACTCATATTTTCCAAACCTTTCTTCCGCTCCATATGGCTTCATCAGAAATCCCTCCATCCAGATAATTTCCGGGATATCCTCCCGGTAAGTGACATATTCGCTCTGAAGCCACAGGATAGCAAGCGGATTCCGGCAGTATCTTAGACAAACATTTTCAGCGGGGTTTGTGCATTTTTACGGTCAGAATACAATCAAACCGCGGGTATCGTAGACGCTCTCAGAGGAGATGTTCCCGCAGCGGATCGCCCGGTCAAGCCCCATAATCGCGGCCACCGCCCCGTCAATCTTCTCCGTAGATTTTTCCTTGTCCGCCTTGATATTGCCCGCCGGGTCGGTGCGGATGAAGATGTTGTCCATCATCCACCGCAGGACCGGATGCCCGCCATGGGCGACCATCTGTTCCAGCACCAGCTTCATCAGCTCCTTGGTGGGCGGGGACATATCCTTGAAACCCTGCCCGAACGGGACCACCGTGAAGCCCATGCCCTCCAGGTTCTGCACCATCTGCACAGCGCCCCAACGGTCGAAGGCGATCTCCCGGATGTTGAACCTCTCCCCAAGCCGCTCAATGTATTTCTCAATATAGCCGTAATGCACCACGTTCCCTTCCGTGGTCATCAGCTTCCCCTGCCGCTCCCACACATCGTAGGGGACATGGTCGCGCCTCACACGCAGCTCCAGCGTCTCCTCAGGCACCCAGAAGTACGGCAGGATACAGTATTTGTCCTCCTCATCCAGCGGCGGGAACACCAGCACGAACGCCGTGATGTCCGTGGTGGAGGACAAGTCCAGCCCGCCGTAGCAGACACGCCCTTCCAGGCCGTCCTCGGAAACGGGGAAGGCGCAGGCATCCCATCGATCCATGGGCATCCACCGCACCGCCTGTTTCACCCACTGGTTCAGGCGGAGCTGCCGGAAGCTGTTCTCCTCCCCCGGATTCTGCTTTGCCGACTCACAGGCTGCCTCCACCTTGTCAATCCCCACCGTGATGTTCAGCGAAGGATTGGCTTTCTTCCACACCTTCGGGTCCGTCCAGTCGTCCGCCTCATCCGCGCCGTAGATGACGGGATAGAAGGTCGGGTCGATCTTCCTGCCCTCCAGGATATCCTTCGCCTTCTGGTGCGTTTCGTAGCAGATGGAATGGGTGTCCGTCCCCGCCGTGGTGATGAGGAAATACAGCGGCTGCATCCGGGCGTCCCCGGAGCCCTTGGTCATGACGTCAAACAGCTTCCGGTTCGGCTGCGTGTGCAGCTCGTCGAATACCACGCCGTGGATGTTGAAGCCGTGCTTGGAATACGCCTCCGCCGAAAGCACCTGGTAGAAGGAATTGGTGGGCGTGTAGATGATCCGCTTCTGCGAGGCGAGTATCTTCACCCGCTTATTCAGCGCAGGGCACATCCGCACCATGTCCGCCGCCACGTCAAAGACGATGGTGGCCTGCTGCCGGTCGGCGGCGCACCCGTACACCTCCGCCCGCTCCTCCCCGTCCCCGCAGGTAAGGAGCAGCGCCACAGCGGCGGCAAGCTCCGACTTGCCCTGCTTCTTCGGGATCTCAACATATGCTGTGTTGAACTGGCGGTAGCCGTTCGGTTTCAGAGTGCCGAAAATGTCACGGATGATCTGCTCCTGCCAGTCAATCAGCTCAAAGGGCTTCCCTGCCCATGTCCCCTTGGTGTGGCAGAGGCTCTCGATGAACATCACGGCAAAATCGGCGGCGTCCTTATCATAGCGGCTGTCCTTCGCCTTAAATTTTGTTGGCCTGTATTTTTTCAGCTTCCGCATCGCCATCGGCATCACCTCCAGAAGATGGCATAAAAATTGGCCTGCCTATGGCAAGCCCCAATCTATCGGTACAAGATACAGAGCCTTCCGGCTCCGTTCTTGTAATGCTCTGTTTTTCGTTTACTGCTGCATCGCCCAGGCGATTGCGTGGCCGTCATCCTCGAACTCGGCTCCGCTTGCCGCCCGGAGTCCGATGGCTCCTTCGCAGGTGTGGTCGTCGCCCAGGAATTCGTAAGCCGCCCCGAAGTAGCAGGGCTTGTTCGGGCCGTTGAAAAAGTACCCGGCGATGACCACCCTGTCGCCAAAGGTCAGCAGCTTGCTCCATCTGCACTCCAAATCTTCCGGCGTGGTGGGGTTCGGCAGTCTGTAAATCCTCATTGCATCGTTGATCTTCATGGTCTGTGTCCTCCGTTTTCTTTTTTTGTTTTCCCTTTCGGTAGTACACATATTCGCTCTAAATGCCGATAATTGCAAGCAAATCCGGAGCATAAAGTACACAAACATCTGCTGGGGAAACTGTGTATATCTGCCACGGGCAAAAGAGCCTTCCGGCCCGGTTGCCCTGCGGAAAACCCGCCTGGATGCTATTGGAACGGAAGCTCCACCGACTCTTCCATCTCTCTTTTCCACTCCGCATATTCCTCGTCGGTGACTTCCGCCGCCCCGGTGCAGACCGGGCATTCCTGTCCAAGCTCCCTGTCCGACGGTGCCTCCGCCCCAGGCTCATACTGGTTCGGCTCCTCCCACTGCCTCCGGGCCTTTTCATTTGCCTGCCGGATCGCCGTCTCCTCATCGGGGGCCTGCTCCATGTCGTTCCACCATTCCGGCTCGCAGGGCCAGCCTTCCGCATTAAAATCCGTACCCGGAACCACCAGCCATACTTTATACCATTTCATCCCTGCCATAAAAAAAATCCTCCTTCGCCCCGCACTGCCCTGCGGATGTATTTTTTGCCTTCCAGTTTTTTCCGGGGCTTCCGGCCTGCCGGTTTTCCTTCCCGGCAGGCCGCCCCGTGCCTTACGCTTCTTCCGCCGCCATCTGGATCGCCGGGATGACCGCCCGCTCCTGGGTCTGGAAGTCCGTGTAGTTCGCCTTCACTTCGGCCAGCCCCGCCATCTGGAAGCCATGCTTTGCAAATTCCGCAAGCGTCGGGATCAGGCTGGAAAAGGTGCTGCTGATGGTGAACTCGGTGATGCCGTTCTCCTTCAGCGTTTCCGTGATCTCCCCGACCTCGCTGTCCCAGATGGCCTCGCCGAAGTCTATCCTGTCGTTGCCCGCCGTGATGCTGTTGCGGTATGCCCAGAACAGTGTCGGGTTGATCCCCCATTCCTTAAGGCTTGCTGCTTTCTCTGCGATGGCCTTCTCAAAAAGTTCGATCTTCTTCATGGTGTGTACCTCCGTTTTGTTTTTTTGTTTTCCCTTTCGGTAGTACACATATTCGCTCTAAAAGCACATATTATCAAGTTATTTACGGGCATAAACTGTACAAATATCCGCGCCGGGAATTGTGTAGTTTATGGTGCCTGATCCCCGCCAAGCTCCCGGCGGATCACGTGTTTGGAGTGCTGCCGCTCCGACTTTTTGAACGGCCGCTTGTAGCGCCTCCGCCTCTGCCCGCGCCTTTTTCCGGACGCGGGCATGGCGATCCCGGTGTGCATCTCATCCCCGTACTGGTGGTCCTCGATCCACCGGAGGTTCCTGCCATATGCCTTCATCCTTCGCTGCCCCCTTCCGCGCATCTGTGGATGGCTGCAAGGATGGCATCCTGCTCCTTTTCATCCACACCGATGCTTTCAAGCGCCTGCCGCGTTCCGCAGTCAGGGCATATGGATGTCCTTCCATCCTCCCGCGAGACTGCCGGCCTCCCGCGGTAAGCCTGCCCGCACCTGGGGCATACCCTCTTTTTCCTGTCCGTGTGTTTCATTCCGCATCTGCCTCCCTTCCAAGCGCCGCCTCCCTGCTGCGGAACATCCGCCCTGCGGACGCGCGGCACTGGCTCCCATTCCTGTTCTGCAGGCAGAAGTACCTCCCGTCAAACGCCCGCACGGTGTATGCGCCGGTGCAGCCGTTCTTCCGGTTCGTCACCAGGAAGCAGGCGTCCCCCGCCTTCCACCCGCCCGGAAATTCCCGCGCCTCCCCCGCCGCGCTGTCGGCATACGCCCGTTCCAGGAACGCCTCGTCAAAACCGAAGCTCCGGTAGCCCTGTCTGCAGGTCTCCATGTAGGATCGGCTCGGCAGCCCCAGCGGGCGGTCCTCATGCATGATGTAGACGAAAACCTTCCGCAGCCGCACCTTCCCGGTCCGGATGCCTTTAAGCGGCAGCTCCATCTCTTTTTTGTAGTAGAAAGTGGGGAAGCCCTCGTAGCGGTCCAGGGCCGCCTCGTTCTCCGCGCTCACCTCCCAGGCCGCCACAGGGACGCTCGCGCCCTCCTGCGGCTCGATGGTGAGGTAGGAGCCGGTCCTGCTGCCTTTGAACAGCAGCCGGTAGCCCTCAATCACCGAAGTGCCGATGATCCTCGCCCCAGGGCAGCGCATCCGCATCTGGGGGATGTTTAAGTTGGAGCCGTATGCGATGTAATATCTTTTTTCCATTGTGTCTTCCTTCCTTTCCGAAGGGCCTACCCTTCTACTGCCTTAAGGCCGCTTTTTGCGGCTTGGGTAAGGCGGCAGGAGGCTGGGTCCTGCGGTTTATCTCCCGTTTCGGAAGGATGCGTCCCCGCTTAAGCGGCGGGTGAGGACCTCCCTCGCGGTCTTGAATTCGTCCCCGATGAAGCCGAGCCGGAGGAGCCAGGTCCTCATGGCGTATTTGGGGTTCTCATGCTGCTGCGGCTTCGGGCTTGCGCTCTTCACTTCCTTCGCCATCTGGCTGAGCAGGAGGCAGAACTGGATGTACCCCTTGAGCTGCCCTGCGTGGAGGCCGTTGCGCTTCCCGTCTGCCGGGGCGTCGAACTGGAAGAGCCGGAACTCGACTGTGGCCTTCGTGAAGGTCGCATGGTAGTTGAGCATATGGTACCGGCTGTCGTTGTAGTGGGCGCTGCGGTTGTAGCCTGCGCCGTGGCTTGCGTACCAGATGTCCGCGAGGGCTGCCATCGTCTGCGGCTTCTTTTTGTTGAGCTGCTCCAGGAAGCGCGGGTCAACCGTGCGGCAGTAGCGGCTCATCCTGCCCCGGTCAAGGTCGAGGGCTTCCGCGATCAGGCCCTCATGGCCCGCCATGATGTTGGCGAGGTTTCTCAGGCTCTGCGGCGTGTGGCCTTTTGCCCCGATGTGGATGTGTACCCCGCAGCCCCTCCCCGCGTCGCTCTTCGCGCCGGCGTGCCGGAGCTGCCGGACAAGTTCCTGCAGGGTTTCAATGTCAGCGTAGGTGAGGACCGGCGTCACCAGCTCGCATTTTTCGCTGTCCGGCCCCGCGATGCTGACGTCCCTCTGGAATTTCCATTCCCTGCCGTCGGCGTCCCAGGCGCTCCAGGTGCAGTAGCCGTTCCGACCTGCTGTGTCTTTGTACCGCCCTGTTCCGAAAAAGTCTGCCGCGACCTTCGCCGCCCTGCTCCTCGTGATGCCGTTCATCTCTATCTCCACCCCGATGGTCTGTTTCTTTGCTTCCGCTATCTGCCTTGCCATTTTTTCGTTCATCCCTTTTACCTCCGTTTTGTGTGTTTTCCCTTTCGGTAGTACACATATTCGCTCTAAAAGGGGATAATAGCAAGTCAATTACGGGCATAAAGTACACAAGGTTTGATGCCGTATTTTGTGTAGTTTATGGGTTCCTCCCACTATATTTTGCGGACTTCGTCCTCGCCGTAGATCACATGGAGGTGCGAACCGTTGTTCCAGCGGACCATCAAAGAAGCCGTGTCGTCCACACCTTCCACCACGCCCTCCGTCCCGGCTGGCGGGGCCTGGCAGTCGTCCATCCTGACCAGGGCCACCCGCGTCCCCGCAGGGTACTCCCTGCGGACGCGCTCTACAATCTCCCTACTCGGAAATGTCATTGTCTGCCGCCCCCTTCCTTGCCCCGCTCTTGAAGCTGCCGTTGCCGGAGAGGTTCTTCAGCAGGACCTTCCTCTCGTTTTTGTATTCCTCCCCGATGAATCCGAGCCGGAGCAGGAAGCACCGGAAGGCGTATTTCTCGTTGTCTGCCGGCCGCTCCTTCGCCGTGACACGCTTCTGCTTCCGCGCCATGTCGCAGAGGGCGGTGATGAAATGCGTGTATGCCTTCGCCGCATCGCCATCCTGCCCGTCCGCGAACCAGGGGAAGGAGACCTTCTCCTCATCCGCCTCAACCGGGAGGCTCTCAACCGCCAGCGCCTTTTTGATCAGGGCGGCCTTGGCGTCCACCAGCCTGTGCAGGTTCTCCAGGGCGGCGTCCGTGAAGGACTCCCTCGGCAGCGACACCGTAAGCCTGATGCCCGCATCCTGCGGTTCTGCCTGGGCGGTTTCTCCAACTGCCGCCGTCTCCGGCGCATCTGTGGCCGGTTCCTCCGTGGTTTCTTCTGCGGCTGCTCCCGCTTCTTCTGTAGAATCTTCCGGCTCTGCCGTGAAGCCTGCCTGTGCCAGCCCTGCCAGGACCTTTTCCACCAGTTCCTCACTGCTGCGCTCATCCCAGGCCAGCGTCCCTTCTTTGCTGACCGTAAAATTGCTGATGGCGTATGCGCAGGTCGGCATCCTCATGTAGACCGCCTTCATCCCGACGATCCCGGAAATGGCCTTTACCATCTCTTTCCTGCGTTCCCCTGTTGCGTTGAATCTTCTTTCCATGCTGTTTGCCCTCCTTTTTTTGTGGTACTACATTAATCACTCAAAGTGGTAAAAATAGCAAGGGAAACTGCAGGAAAAATGTTACAATAAAAAGTCCGGGAACTGGGCGTAGTACACAATGCCCGCAAGCACGAAATAGGCGTTCGGCAGCGCGATGCCGTTCCCCCACATTTTGTATTCGGCACTATCCGAGTGGGGGTTTTTCAGCCATTTCACTATCTGCCTGTCGGTCTTCGGCTTTTTGGAAGTCCCCATGATCTTCCGGTGGGTCTCAAAGACCTCCCGCCAGAACGCCAGCTCATCCTCTGTGGGGTCCTCCGTGCCAAGGCCGTCACACCACCAGTCCGGGAAGCCCTGCAGCCTCGCGCATTCTGTAGGCGTCAGCCTCCTCACGATGTAGTCCGGCTCCTCCTTCAGATCGTTGATGACGGGCGGGTCCTTATAATCAGTAGCCACCAGCGTGTTCGCCAGCTCCCTCTCCGCCCGCGTGAAATGGGAATTCTTGCTCGTGCAGTAGGTCGGCTGCGCCACGGCGTGGCGGTCCGTTGCATCCAGCGTGAAAGAAACATCCTTATTGATGCCGCTGCCCTGCGGCCCGTTTTTGTCGTCCCGCCCGATCATGGAGCCCTGGAGGACGAAAGTCTGCATCTGCATGTTCCGGGTCGCCATCAATGCCCCGGACTTCCCGTGCAGGTCGATGACTTCGTCCCTCTGGTTGATGTGGAACGCCGACATCCCCTCCGGCTCCACCACGGCGATCCCTCCCTGGTTCGATGAGGGATTGCCGCAGTTGCAGTCCAGCGTCCGGGCAGTTGCCGCCTCGTAAAATCCACTGTGGGGATTGTCGGACTTCATGGCGTTGCTCTCCTTGGAGCAGATGCCGTAAGCCTGCACTGGCACGAACACCGTCTGGTCGTTATTGCAGGAGAGCGTCGCCGATTTATCCTCCTGGACTAAAATGCCCTTGCCCCCGCCGGATTTTCCAGCCCTCACCTTCATGGTCTTGGGTGTGTCCGGCTCCGCCACAAAAGGCTGGTTGTTCCCGCCCATCCCGTAGATGGCGCTGACTGTAGGCGCGGTTTCCAGCGGTCCCGTGTAGCGCGTGTCCTGCGAATGGTTCTCAAACATTACCGCCGCAGGCACCGTCCCGGCGCGGAGCGTAGGCGAGGTTTCCTCTTCATAGCCGATGCCCCGCGCCTGTGCGGAATGCTCCGTGCAGAAGCCTGCCGCATCCAAAACACACGGCGGGTGGTGCGCCTCCGCCCGCAGGGTGCAGGCAGCGTCCTCCATCACGTCCATCCTCTGCCCGCCCTGGTCGCAGAGGCAGGTCACTCCTTCCCGGACGCCGCCTGCCGCTCCAGCGCCTTCCTCAGTATGGCGGGCAGCTCCTTGCCACGCGCGGAAGCCCTCCGCAGAATACCCAGACACGCCTTCGGACTCAAATAATATTTTTCCGGCACCCCACCCTGCAAAATCTGCGACAAGGTAGATGCGTTTCCTTCGCTGGGGGACTCCCCACAGTTGCGCATCGATCTGCCTGAAGGCCACGGAGTATCCGTCACCCACGATCTCCCCCGCGTTTGGCCACTTCCCATTCGGAGGTCCAGGAACAGAAACGCCCTCATCCTTGACAGAGCAGACTTCTTCGAGGACGCAGCGGAAGTCCTCCCCTTTGTTGGATGAGAAGGCACCGGGGACGTTCTCCCACACGATGAACCTTGGATATTTTCCATCTGTCGCACACCTCATTTCCTTTATGATCCTTACCGCCTCGTAGAACAGGCTGGACTGCTTCCCGCCAAGCCCCGCCCGCTTTCCCGCCACCGACATATCGGTGCAGGGCGAGCCGAAGGTGATGATGTCCACCGGCTCTATTTCATTTCCGTGTATGCCGTTGATGTCGCCCAGGTGCTTCACAAACGGCAGCCGCTTCGTGGTTACCCGGATGGGGAACGGCTCTATTTCCGAGCAACTGACCGGCTGTATCCCCGCCAGCAGACCGGCCAGGCAAAAACCACCGCTGCCATCAAAAAGGGAGCAAAGTGTTAATTTTTCATCCATCCGCACCGCTCCCTTCCTCCAGGTCATCATAGGAGACGCCTGTCAGTTCCGTCAGCACATCCTCACAGGCCGCCACCGCCGCGTCCCATCCCCGGTCAAACCGCTCCGAGGCGTCACAGCCGCCAAGGGCGTGTATCCTGCGGAATATCTCAATCATCAGTGTTCTGTCCATCTGTCTCCACCTCCTTCACCAGCGCGGAGTACGGCATCTTCTCCCCTCCGCGCACCACATACACATTTTCCGAATCCCCGGTGTCCTCCACATACCTCCGCAGAATCACAGACGCATATTTCTCATCCAGCTCCATCATGCAGCAGATGCGGTTGGTCTGCTCACACGCCATCATCGTGGAGCCGCTGCCGCCGAAAGTGTCCAGCACGACGGCGTTCTCCTGGGAGGAATTGCAGATCGGGTATCCGAGCAGGTCAAGCGGCTTGGAAGTCGGATGGTTCTTGTTCCGCTTCGGCTTGTCGTAGTTCCAGATGGTGGTCTGCTTCCGGTCGGAATACCACGGGTGCTTGCCGTTCTTCAGAAAGCCGTACAGCACAGGCTCATGCTGCCACTGGTAATCCGAACGTCCAAGCACGAGGGAATTCTTCACCCATATGCACACCCCGGCAAGGTGGAACCCTGCGTCCACAAACGCTTTACGGAAATTCAGCCCCTCCGTGTCCGCATGGAACACATACGCCGCGCCGCCGTTCTCCAGGTGCGCCGCCATCTGTGAAAATGAATTGTACAGAAATGTGTAGAATTCATCCCCCTTCATGCTGTCGTTCTGGATGGAAAGCCCGCTGCCGCTCTTAAAGGATACGCCATAGGGCGGGTCCGTCACGATGAGGTTAGCCTTCTTCCCGTCCATGAGCGCCGCCACGTCCTCCGCGCTGGTGGCATCCCCGCACACCATCCTGTGCCTGCCCACCGTCCAGATATCGCCCCGCTCCACGAACGCCGCCTTCTCCAATGCGGCGGAAAGGTCGAAGCCATCATCCTTCACATCCTTCTCCCCGTCCCCGGCAAAAAGGTCGGCAAGCTCGCCTTCTTCAAAGCCCGTCAGCGACACATCAAAATCCGCGCCCTGCAGGGATTCAATCTCAATGCGGAGCAGCTCCTCATCCCATCCCGCGTCCAAAGCCATGCGGTTGTCCGCAAGGATGTAGGCTTTCTTCTGCGCTTCCGTCAGATAGTCCACAAACACACACGGGACTTCTGTGATTCCTTCCCCCTTCGCCGCCACAATCCTGCCATGCCCTGCGATGACATTAAAATCCCGGTCGATGATGACCGGGTTGATGAAGCCGAACTCCCGCAGGGACGAGCGGAGCTTCGTGAGCTGCTCTGGCGAGTGCGTCCGTGCATTATTCACATATGGCACTAATTTGGAGAGCGGCACAAGCTGCATCTCCGTTGTTGTCTTTCCCATTTTCCTCTACACTCCTTTCCTTGCACGGAGCAGCCGCTCCATCACGTCATCCTGCGGCGTGTTCCCCGAAAACTCCACCGAGCAGTTCTCCTTCACGATCTGGTAAATCTGCATCCAGCAGTAGTTGGTCTGTTTCATATAGGACTGGCTCATGGAAACATAAGGGGAAGCGATGGCGGCCCCCGTGGTCGGGTGCTTCGCAAGGAATCCAGTGGAGGAAACAATCTCCTCACACTGAATCCACCGAGACACGCTCATGGCGTACTGCTCCACCATCTGGACCGTGACCAGCTTCTCACAGCCCCTCGCTTTCAGCCAGGCATAGGTTTCGTTGTACACTTCCTCCGCCACCAGCTCCCGCCCGCTTTTCTGCGGGGACTTGAGGAAGTCCTTCACGGGCGGCACGTCCACACCCTCCAGTTCGGCGGGCTCCATCAGCACTTCCGCCGTTTTCCCCTCGCTGATCTTCTCCGTGAGCGCCTTGGGCTTGCGCCCCGCCCCCGGCCTTGCGCCGCCCCGGTTGCTGCCGTCTTTTGCCACCGTTCTCACCCCGTTTCTTTGATTTTGTTTGAAAAATGCTGCGGAATCAAACGCCGCAGCACCCTAAAAAGCCTAAGAAATACTGAAAATCAGAGCGGGGCAATCCCCCGTTTGATTTCCAGTTTTTATGCGTGACGCCCCACGCCCGTTCCCCGGCGGGTCCCTTGTGGAGATTTCACCCGCCCCTGCCGGCTGGCGGAAATCTCCACAAGGGACCCGCACATGATAATTTAACGCTTATTCCATCGGTCGCCACGCTCCGCATGAATCCTCGCATGGCAGGACTGGCACAGTGATACAAGGTTTCCCTCGTCATGCGTCCCGCCCTCTGCCAATGGCAGCTTGTGGTGTACTTCCTCCACTGGCCGCAGCAATCCCTTTTTCTGGCACTCCTCGCAGAACGGATGCTTTGCGGCGTAGCGGTCACGGATACGTTTCCACGCCCGCCCGTACCTACGGCGTACAGCCGGGTCACGGTCGTACTTCTCGTAGCGGCGGTTCTCCTGCCGTTCATGCTCCTCACAGAACCGTCCCTCTGTCAGCTTCGGACAGCCGGGGAAGGAACACGGCCTCTTCGGTTTCCTTGGCATCTGCCTCACCTCCTCACGGCATAAAGAAAGCCCCCGCAGGATTCCGTTGCTCCCGCGAAGGCCCTCTTGGCATTTTTTCACCTTATCATCATACCACGCCCAAACGGATAAATCATCTCACAAAGTGGACATTATGGTTTCCCGAACAGCAGGGTGGTCAGTTTTGCCAGGGCCCGGTTCTTCCTCCGGTATGCGGATGCCCGTTCAATCCCGAAGTAATCTGCCACGTCCTCCGCTGCGCTGCTGCCGTATTCGTTGTCCTCGCTGTAGAACGCATCCAGCACATAGCGGTCGTCCTCCGAAAGCTCCTCCCATGCCGGGACGAACCACGCCATGTATTCCATTGCCTGCCGGTACCGCTCCCGCAGGACGCTGATCTCATCCATTCCCTCCGCCATCCTGTCCTCTGCGGCATGGGGGTTGTGTGCGTGTGGCATCCCGTCAAACTGCGGGCTGCTGATCCCGCCCATTTTTTCATATGCCGCCTTTATCTCATCGTCCGTGTGTTCAATGATGAACTTCATGCTTCCGTAGTCCGTCACCGCGTCTGCCGCCGCCGACTTCTTATCCAGGTACTTCCATGCGATTCCCATAACCTGATACCTCCAAAAGAAAATTTTTACTGTTCCCGGATTGTCACTGGTTTTCATCATTTGGCTCAGATTGTCATTGATTGGCTTTTATTTTCAGGTCAGCTTTCACCGCATCGATCAGTGCGGCCTGCGTGGTGTCCTTCTCGGATAATGCCTTCATGATCCGCTCGTCTATGGTGCCTTTCGTGATGATGTGCTGCACCACCACGGTTTCCGATTCCTGCCCCTGCCGCCACAGCCTCGCCACCGTCTGCTGGTACAGTTCAAGGCTCCATGTCAGCCCGAACCATACCAGCGTGTTCCCCCCGCCCTGGAGGTTGAGGCCGTGTCCGGCGGATGCCGGGTGGATCAGTGCCACCGGGATCTCCCCGGCGTTCCATTTCCGGATGCTGCCGTCCGTGTCCAGCCTGGCATACGGGATTTTCAATTTCTGCAGCCGTTCCGTGATGCGTTCCAGGTCATGCCGGAACCAGTATGCCACAAGCACCGGCCTGCCGTATGCCGCCTCGATGATGTCCTCCAGCGCATCCAGTTTCTTTTCATGGATGGCGATGGTTTCTCCCACATCCGTGTACACCGCCCCGTCCGCCATCTGCGACAGCTTCCCGGAAAGGGACGCGGCGTTGGCGGCTGTGACCTCGCCGTCCGGTAGCTGCAGGACGAGGTCCTTTTTCAGCTCCTCGTATTTCTCCCGCTCCGTTTCGGAAAGGTACACCGTGTACCTGGAATCCACCAGTTCCGGCATCCGCAGGTGGTCGGTGGACTTCATGGAAATGGTGATATCGGATATTCTGCTGTAAATCTGCTTCTCCGCCCCCGGCAGAGGCTTGTAGGAGAACACCACCTGCCCGTTCTGCTTATCCGGCCGGAAGTAGAAGGTGCGGTACTGCCCGATGAACCGGCCAAGCCGCTCCCCCATGTCCAGCAACCGGAACTCCGCCCACAGGTCCATCAGGCCGTTACTGGAAGGCGTGCCGGTCAGCCCCACGATGCGCTTCACCTTCGGCCGGACTTTCATCAGCGCCTTGAACCGCTTCGTCTGGTGGTTCTTGAAGGAGGACAGCTCATCGATTACCACCATGTCGAAGTCAAATGGTATGTTGCTTTCGGAAATGAGCCACTGCACGTTCTCACGGTTGATGAGATAAATGTCCGCCTGTTTCTTTAATGCCGCCAGCCTCTCCGCCGCCGTTCCGACCGCCACACTGTACTTAAGCCCTGCAAGGTGGTCCCACTTTTCAATCTCCGCCGGCCAACTGAAGGAAGCTACCCTGATAGGCGCCACAACAAGCACCCTGCGGATTTCAAAGCTGTCAAACATCAGGTCGTTGACCGCCGTCAGCGTGATGCTCGTCTTGCCAAGCCCGCAGGCGAGGAATACTGCCGCCACCGGGTGTGTTTCGATATACTCCGTGGCATATCTCTGGTATTCATGTGGACTGTATCTCATTAATGATCCCTCCAATCTGCGATTCGTCATCCAGCACATACACCTTAAACCCAAGCCGCCGCAGGAGCCTGTGGCGGGAAAGCTGCAGGGGGCGGGGCTTTTCCCCCGGAGCCTTGACCTCCACGAATGCCATTTTTCCATCCGGGAGAAGTGCCAGTCTGTCAGGCACCCCATCAAAACCGGGCGATGTGAACTTTACTGCCAAGCCCCCGGCGGCCTTGACTGCCGCCCTGAATTTCTGCTCTATGGTTTTCTCTCTCATGCAGATGCCTCCAATCCCTTTATTTTTCAAGCGTTCCAGACTTTCGGGTGACGGTCGTTGACAGTCGTACCATAAAGTCCTCTATAAGTGTTTTTTTACTGAAAAAACTGCCCTAAAGGGGGTTTATACTGCGACCGTCAACGACCGTCACCCTTTTTGCCCTCAGCCCACGAAATCAGCGGTTTTCAGCCGTATCCCGATAATATACGCACCATCCTTTTTCTTCTGCTTCTTGAAGCCCGCCGTTTCCAGCGCATTGTAAAAATCTGCCGTGCTTCTGGTGTACTCCCCCGTCTGCTGGCAGTAGGCACGGTACTCCTTATACATCTCCCCGGACTTTGCCATGCTGCCCCTGTCAGCCTCGCAGCACTCATGCATGAAATGCCCAAGCCAGTCATTGTCCTCCCGGTACGATTTGATGGCTTCCCCCACGCAGGCAGGACAGGGGATATGGAAATTCCGGTCGATGGCTTTTTTTGCTCCCTCAATGATCCACGCCATGACAGCCGGGGCTGCCTCCGAAACGAGGAAATCGGCATAGTTCTTCACGTCCCCAGCGCCCTCTATCCTGGCATGGAAGGGGATCACGATCAAACGCCGCCACGTCCCAGGGTCATTCGCTCCCACCCTTGGCAGATGGTTGGTGTACAGCACGAGGGTATGGCTCGGCGTGAAGCTGAAAGGGTCTTTGTACTTTTTCTCCGCAAAAATCTCATCCGTGGAACACATCTGTTTCACCACGGAAGTGTTCAGGCGCATCCCCTCCTCCAGCTCGGCGGCTATGATGAGCCGTTTGCCCTTTGCCTCGGCAAGCTCCGGCTTCACGTTCCGCTTGCAGCCCACGGTCAGGGTGTCGGCGGACATATTCCCGCTGTAGGTGCCAAGCACACGGGCAATCGTGTTCCAGAAGGTGGATTTGCCGTTCCTTCCCTCCCCGTAGGCAATGACCAGCGACTCCATGTAGACGCGCCCCACCGCTGCCATGCCCACGATCTGCTGCACATAATCGATCAGTTCCCGGTCTTTGCAGAAAATAGTGTCCAGAGAATCCAGCCACAGACTCTCCCCTTTATCGCCGGGAGCCGCCGCCGTTATCTTCGTGATATAATCCTCCGGGCTGTGGTCACGCTTCCCCTCCAGCCCATCCGGGAGGTAATAGGTGCCGTCCGGCGTGTTCAGCAGGAACCCGTCTTTGTCAAGGTCTGACACGCTGATCTCCAGCATCGGCTTCGCCGCCTGCAGGGCGGAAACCACATACTTCATATCCCGCCGCTTCATCACGAACGCCTTGTATGCCTGGGCGGACAGATAGGCAAGGTAGGCGTCCATCTGCCCGCCGCTGATCTTCTTCTCCAGCGACTTGCCGCCGGAAGTGATGGCATCTTCCGAAATGCCCGTATCCATGAGCGCCTGTTTCGTCCGGGCGATCTCATCCTTGGCGTCCGCAAGCTGAAGGTCAAGGAACTCCTCCGCCGCTCCCACTGCCTGCTGCTTGGACTCCACCCAATACTGCCCGCAGAAACGCAGATAGTCCGTGGCCGCCGTGTACCGAAGCTCCACGCCGTATTCCCTGGTCAGAACCTTCGCCTGCCCGATGTCGGAGTAATCCCCCGGCTTCAGCGATTCCCGCCCGAACTCGTCATTGTATGCATCCGGGGCAACATACCCTTCCTGCCCCTGGACCTTTTCCGCAAAGCGGCAGGCACTCTGCCAGATCATGGCAAGTTCCGTTTCTTCTAGGGGCGGATTGCACTTTGCCGCCTCCTCCATGAAGATCTCATGCGCCTTTTCCGTAGCCCCATACCGTTTTACCACGCGCCCCGCAAAATGGGACATGGTGGCGTTCCTCTGCCCCTGCGGTATCTCCCTGCCGCCCTGCGGCTTCACGATGCAGTCAATGGTGATCTCACCCTCATGCCAGAGGATGGAATCCACCTGGGTGCCATAAATGAACCTTGCACAGTCAAGCGCCTTGGCATCAAAGAACGGGAATTTCTGCTGTATGGCTTTCTTCAGAGCGGCGCACACCTCCCCGTCTGTGACCGGGTCATGCGGGAAGTACGCATGGAACCTCGGCCTTGCGGACTTCCCCTCCTTCGGCTTCATGTTGTTCCGGCTCGGTGCCACCGCGAATGCCACATCCTTCCCGACCTTCCCTTCCAGGTCTTCCGGATGAATCCAATCCGCCGGATTATCGGAATGGGAATTGTCGCAGTCCATCACGGATGCGTCGCAGGAAAGGAAGTTATCATTCCCACGGCGGCATCCCCTGAACTCCCCGCACACATGGTCGAACGCCATGACCTCCAGGCAGTCGTCCTCGTTATCCACGACGCACTTTTTCGGGTACAGGCTGTTCTTCTCATTTCCCCTGCAGTTCGCCACATAAAATGTCATTTTCATACCCTGCATACCTCCTCGCAGCCTTCCGTGAAATAGCGGATCACCATATCCCGCTTTTCTGCCTTCTCGATCTCCGCCGCCATCCCCGTGGATATGGTGCCGCCGAATACCCACAACTGCTCACATTTCCCCAAAAGCACCATGCCCATGAACATACCGATTGCCCGCTCCGCAGGCTTTGTGTCATCCAGGAACTGCGGGAACAGCAGGTGCGGGGCGAGCGGAATCGCGCCGTTCTTCACCGCAAACCGGCTGTACCGTCTCGCCTTCTCCGTATTCTTTTCTGTGTCCCCGGCAAACGGGGAGCATATATAGACCAGCGGCCGGTATGCCCGCCTCGCCGCCCTTTCTTCCTTCCTGATCCCCGACAATGCCGCATGGCTCGTCGGGTCGCTGTATCCCTCGCTGTTGTATTTACTGATTCCCATGAAACTTACCTCCATCCTGCCCGCGGTTTTCTTTCCGGACCGTGTCCGCAGGCTTGTAAAACGGGCAGTCCCTCCCGCCAAAGTCATTGTCCTTTAAGCAGGTGCAGACGCCGCCCCTGTTTGCGAAACAGTCCTCGTGCGCCCTGCACCCCTGCATTGCCGCCCTGCTCATCCCTTCTTGCCTCCTGAAATTAGTCTGATATTATTTTCCATCCGTTTATGGAGGGTTTCCGTTTTGTTAAACTGCGCCCTCCAGTGCCGGTACGCAGCCGGCTCCTCCGAAAGTTCCTCCATTTTCTGCCTGTACATATCGCACAGGGCCTTGTATCCGTCCGCCAGCCCCCGCAGTTCCGAGAGCAGCTCCGCCCTTGTCTCGTCTGTGCAGTATGAATTGATGAGCCTTGCGGCTTTCCTCATCGCCGGCATCTTGCAGGGGAAGAACGCCTCCACAATAAGCTCCATGTATCCCGTCCCGTATTCAATCCGCAGCCGTTCCATCACACACCCCCTGCCTAATCCTTCTGGTAGAACGGACATTCGTAACCGTCTGCCCGGAGCAGTAAGCCTTTTGCCCATGGCGGCGTCCTCCCCATCTGTTCACACACAGCCCCCACGGACATCCTCCTGTCCGCCTCGATGATGATCTCATCGTGGATATGTCCGACAATCGCACAGTTTTTCAGTGTCTGCATGGCATAGCATAAGATGTCGCGGGCAATGCCCTGCACAAGGTTTTCCACAAACTTTGCACCATAGCTTTCCAGCCGCTCCCATTTCTTCGTGCCGCCCACGCCCATGTAGGTGACGGACTCCCCGCCGAAACGGTTCTCCCCGATGCGCGGCTTCACATAAGCAAGCCGCCTGCCCGACGGGAGCGTGATGAACATCATGCCGCTCTGGTAGTCAAACCGGATGCCGTGTGTTTCCGTGGGCATCCTCTTTTTGATGCATTCCTTCACGGCACGGTCCACTTCCCACCATAGCTGTACGATATTGGGGTTCGCCTCCCGCCAGCTATCCACGAGCGGCTGCAGCTCATCCTCCGTCATCCCCGCCTCCAGTGCGCCCATTGCTTTTAATGCGCCAACCGATCCGCCATAGCCGCATGACAGCGTCGCCTGCTTCCCTTTCTGCCTCAGTCCCGCATTCTCGCCATGCTTTTCCACCCTGCAGTGGAACATACGGGCGGCAGTCTCACAGTAAATGTCGCCACCCTTTTCAAACACATCCGACACCCATTTCTCCCCGGCAAGCCACGCAAGCACCCTCGCCTCTATTGCGGAAAAGTCCGCCACGATGAACTTCCTCCCGTCCTGCGGCACAAAAGCCGTGCGGATGAGCTGCGAGAGCGTATCTGGGATATCTTCATACAACATGGAGAGGGCATCGAAATCCCCGGCTTTCACAAGCTCCCGCGCCTGTGCCAGGTCCGGGATATGGTTCTGGGGCAGATTTTGAAGCTGCACCAATCTCCCAGAATTTCCAGTCACCCATACCCGCCCGTTTCTTCTTACGAGGAAAAATCCCGTAGGCGTTTCAGCGCAATAAACAATTCCACTATATTGAAACTTTCTTGGCTTCGCCTTCACTTCATGGCAGTTCTTTGGCGTAAGCCAAATATCCACAGCATAGGCATCACTCCAGTTCGGGTGTTCATCCTTTCTGTGCTTTACCTTCATTTGGGCAGCCCGGCCAGTGATATGGGCAAATGCCTGAACCATATCTGCATTCTGTTTATTGCAGGTCACATATTGAATGCTGTTCTTTGCGCTCTGATAGCCATCCCAATTTACCAGTTCATCAAAAAACACATCCGCACTCTCATCGAACAGCCATGTGTCAAAAGTTTTATTCCGAAAAATTCTCAGCCATAAAGGTACATTACGGGAATAAATCTTAAATTGGTGCCGTACACCCCGTTTTTCTCCATATACCCTGTATACAAAAGAAACATCCGCTGCCCTCAAAAGTGTCTTGCACCGTTCCACTTTCCGCAGTTTTGTAAAAGCCAGCACAACACTTCCATCTTCCGTAAAACAGCCATCTGCCTGCACCATTACCAATACACGCAATATACTGTGTTCCATTCCCGCCGTTGTCTGTCTGTATCCCGTAAATGGAATACTCGGCCGGTATTTTTCCATATTCTCCACAGTATCTATCAGCCACTCCCCTCCATACCGCCTTTTCACATACATCTTGTGGTCTGGCGTACTGATCTGGTCGATACGCTTATCACAATATTCGTACATAACCCCCTCATAAGGAAACGCAAGGGCATTTGACTTTTGAAATGACACTGTTTCTCCAGATGGATTCCAACAGGCAATCTTCCCGCCAGTCCATTCATCAAGCCGCTGCCATCCGGCATCTGTCAAAACTTCATGGTCACCCGTCAGACAGAACCGCCCCGTCCTATTGGCGCCGTAGAAGGCGAACATCCCATGCGCCCGGCTGTCCGCGCACACCGCATTCTCCATTGCCTGGTATTTCTTAACAGATGACCTGGCAAGCTGCTGCCGCAGGGCAAGCGCCTCCCCCAAAGGCTCCGGCGCAGTCTTTAACAGTTCCGCCACCGCCTTTTTATCCAGCGAATCCGTCTCCACCCCGTTCTCCGAAAGCCACTGCTTCATCTGCTGCACGGAGTTTGGGTTCTCCAGTTCCGTCAGTTCCTGCATGGCGCCTGACAGCTCTGCCTTGGAACGGCCGTCCATGGCGATTGCCTGTGTGACCATCCCCATGTCCACGCCGATACCCCGGTCGTTGATCTCCTGGTCCTGCCAGTATTCCTCCCACACAAAATCCGGCACGGGGAACTTGAAAAGCCTCTGCTGTATCTGCATCTCCGCCTCCACGTCACGGAGGTTGTATGCCTTGAACCGCTCCCATTTCTCCCTGTCATGCTCCGGCAGGTTCCGTGTCCGGCCGCCGTTCGCCTTGGTCGGCTTGCAGGGGACACAGAAATACCGTATCAGGTCTTTTCCTTCTGACAATTTCTGCTTTTCCAGCCCAAGCACTGTGCCAACATTCTCCAAAGACAGCGGAAGGCCAAGGGTGGCAGACCAGACCATGGAGCATTTCCACGATTCCGGCTCCAGCCATTCCCCAAGGTAATTTGACAAACACACCCTCTCGAACATGGCATTGAACGCCCGTTTCGTGACGGACTCATCGGAAAGCGCCGCCAGTATTTCCGCAGGGATTTCCTCCCCGCAGGCAAGGTCAGCCACCTTCACATCCCCGCCATCCACGCTGTATCCGAATAATAAAATCTCAAAATTCGGCGAAGAGGAATATTTATAAACACCGCATTTGTACAAATCCACATCACTGTACGATTCAATATCAATTTCGATAGACTTCAATTCCACCAGCTCCTTTCACCGCCTTAAGGGCGGCAGGGAAAAGGCAGACGCCCCTCCCCGCCACCCGGCAGTATATCCCCGCTATGCCGTCAGGAGAGGAAATCCTCCTCGTCCCCGGCTTCATCCGCAAAGTCATCCTCCGCACGGGAACGCCCGCCAAGCGGCTCCCCGTCACGGATTTTCTGTAAATTGTTCAGCCCGCAGGCGATACCCTTATTCCCGTTGGAATTGAAGGCATAGAAATTGATGCTCGCCCTGCCGTATACGCCGCTGTACACCTCGGAATGGTCCAGGATCGGCTGCCGGTCCGCGTCCACGATTCCCGGAGCCGTGGAGCTGTTGGCATTGACGAAATACGAATCCGCATAAGCTTCATCATCCGGGCGCTCCACGTCCCCGTCACGCAGCGGGGTCTTCAAAACGGAAAGGGCAGGGACGCTCCTGCCGTTTCCCTTCAGCTTCGCCTCGCCCTCGCGGTACGCCGCCTTGATTGCTTCCTCGATCCTGGCAATGGTCTTCTTATCCGACTTCGGGATGATGAGCGACACGGAGAACTTCGGCGTGCCGCCGTTGATTGCCTTCGCTTCCCATGCGTTGCAGTAGCTCCACCGGGTGTTCGGCCCGGTGATTACTTTTGTTGGATTGTTGGCTGTGTTTGACATATGATTTTCCTCCTAAATTTCATTCAGTTTTGCATATTCGCCAAAATAACTCTTTGCCGCCTCGTTATACGCGAGGGCGGCTTCCTCTTCTGTACCGTAAAGGCCGATGTGTTTCTCCCTGCCGCCTATCATGATCCTGCTGCGCCATTTATGCTTATCCCTCATATACGAAACGCCCTTGAACCGGGATGTGCCGTTTTCCACCCGGTGCTTGCGTGTATTGAACGCATTCTGCTGGTGCGTGACAAACCGGAGGTTGCCCCTCCTGTTATCCAGCCTGTTCCCGTTAATATGGTCAACGACAAACCCCCGCGGCGGCTTTCCAAGTATTGCGTGGTGCATTTTCAGATACACCATTTTCCCATTCTCCCGGAATCCCCGCATTGCATAGCCGGCTTTGCTGCAGCTCCAGTGGTGGATGCCCAGCCTTTCATAATCCGCATCATCCACAATTGCCGCCTTCCCCTTTGCCAGCGGTATCTCCCTCACTTCTCTTCCTCACGGAAATCCTGCTCTGCCGTGTTCATTTCCGGGCGCTTATCCGTCTCAAGCACAAGGACGGGCTTGCCCTGCGGTTTCTCCACAAGGCCCTTCAAAATCTCCGCAAACTTCTTCTTGCCCAGCAGCTTCTCCATGGCCGTGATGCCTAAGAGCTTCGGCTCATACGGGTCGAAGCCAGCCTTCTTCACGGTATCCGCAACGGCATCCTCGTCCGTGTACTTCCGGTTCGACCTCCCGGCTACCACCTTGAACCCGGCATACTTCACGCCAGAGAGCGCCTGCTGCAAAGCGAACTCCTTCACATCCGCCGCCCATGCCGCCAGCTCATCCGCTTTCACGAGGATTGCCGCAATCTCGTCATCCTCCAGCGTGGCGGGCATCTCGAAGTCATACTTCGCAAGCTCCAGGTTGTATTCCGCCCGTTTCCTGCAGACCGCCTTCGCCTTGCAGAATTTGCAGTGTTCCCCGGCGCAGAACTCGCCCTCCCCGGCATAGGCCAGCTTCGCCCTCTCGGTAAGCTCACCCTCCGCCCACTGGAGAAGGTCCTCTTTCGCCATCCCATACACGCTGACGTTCTCCCGGCGCGGCTGGTAGATCGCCATGCGGACAGCGTCAATGTCATAGATGCCGTCGAACAGCTCCAGCGCGCCCAGGGCATACAGCATCATCTGTGGGTTCCCCTCTGCGGAGACCTCCACACCCTTGCCATGCTTGTAGTCGATGATATACAGCGTCCCATCCGCAATGATCACACAGTCACCGGTGCCGAAGCCTTCCTCCACATACCGTGAGAAGTCCAGCCGCTGCTCAATCAGCACCACCGGGTCCTTGCAAGTTTTCTTTGCCTCTTCCACCAACGAGAGGACATACTCCGCATATCCGCAGGCGCACTCCTCCATCTCCTCATCGTAGAACTCAAGCCCCTCCGTAGGGTCTTTAGTTTCCATCCCAAGTGACAGCTTCAGCTTGTGTTCGCCCAGGCTGTGGGCGTCGGTGCCCTGCTGCGCGTATTCGCTGCCCGTGTCCTCGTAGTTCTCACAGAGCCTTGCGGACGGCGGGCAGGCAAGCCACCGGTGGCTGGAGGATGCCGACAGTAATGCGTGTTTTCCCATCACAGCACCTCCGCTTCCGCAAGCAGCGCCGCATATTCCGCCGGGTCGATCTCCGACAGCTTATCCGCGCCGTGCTTATTCAGCAGTGCCCTCACTTCCTCCGTGTGCCCGGAGCGGGACTTCTCCGCCAGCACCGCGCGTACTTCCTCCAGCGTCAGCGGCTTTTCCTCCGGCTCCTGCTTTGCCGCCTTTGCTTCCTTCTTCGCCGTGTTCTTTGCGGTCTTCCCGGCCCTGCCCGCTTTCCCGGTTTCCTCCGGCTCCTTCGTGGTCGTCATCTCCGCCTCTGCCGCCCCACTGTCTGCCACCGCATCCGCAACGGCTTGCAGGCTGTCCGCAAGGGAACGCAGGTCCCCGATGACATCAAGCAGTAACTTCACTTTTCCCATGTACGTTTCCTCCTTCCATGACTTCACTGACTGCCAGCTCCCGGACAGAATCGCCCGGAACAATGATGGTCAGCCTCCGCTTCTCCCCAAGGAGGAAGCGCAGGAAACGCTCCCTCACGGAGATATGGCGGCAGCTCACTATCCCGCCGGATGCCGGCTCCTTTGAAACACTGATCCTCAATGTGTGTTCCATGCCCATGACCTCCATTTCCGAGGGTCTTTGCCGCACCCTCTGACATAAGCCATGGGAGGACGCACTTTCGGACGGTCAGAAAAAAGTTTTTTTCATTTTTTTCAGCGCCCTTTTTACCGCATGGCGGACTGCTGACTCATCCCTGCCTTCCTTGGCGGCTATCTCCGTGTAACTCCACCCTTCGATCACGCACCGGCGCACAAGCTCCCTCTGGCGGTCATTCAGGCAGGAAAGCAGCCGCTCCACTTCACAGTCCTCCACGGCCTCCTTCATGGTGTCTGACGCAGATGCAAAAAACCTCTGGTCCTCATACACAAAGGTTTCCAAAGACGTGTGGCGGTCCGGCCTTGTGTTCCTCCTGTCGCTCTTTTCTGCCTCTTCCACGGAAGACAGGTAAAACTGCCCGATCTCATCCGAAACATCCAGTTCCATCACCCTACCGTCCGCATCCTTGTATTCAATTTTCATTCAGATTCCCTCCAGTCTTGAAATTTGCTTAAACAGTTTCAAGACCGGAGCGGCGGCGCGCGCACCCTGTAAGGCGGGCGGACTAAGGCGCAAAAAAAGCGCGCCTGAAAAATCCCAGGTACGCCCGTAATGAAAATCATGTATTCTTTTGTAATATGTCTGGGAATAAAATAGAAATGTGTCGAATAAAAAAAGCCCGCGGTCCCCTTGGAAGGAACTGCGGTATGTACAGATAAAATATGATATTCGTGCGCAGATGCCGGAAACCTGTTCCCAGCCCGTGCAATGGCCATAATGTCCCCTTTCGTGGGGACAGCATTTCGTTCCGGCTTCCCCGGCAGCCTGCCGGTGCCATCCGGCGGGGAAGCCCTGCGGGGACAGCCTGTCCTTTCTCTGAACAATAGAAAACACCCAGCATAACGCAGCCGTCCCGGCTGCCTTTATCGGGTGCATCGTAATCTGGCTTTTTACTGCGTTCCTCCGCCTAAAAAGGGCAGAATTTTATCATCCAAAGCCAGAAAAAGCGGGCGCACTGCAATCCACATTCATCGTGAAACGCAGCACGCCCGCCAAAATGTATGTATCGCTTTCAATTACCGTTTTTTAATGTAACGGGGAACCGCCTCCCCACACTGATATGGAACAAGGGAACCAGCCTGTCTCTGCCAGTTCCCTTTTATCGTTTGTGCTTTATGTATTCTTCTTATGCCCTCGCATCAAATCCACCCTGCACTTCCATCCCGGCAATGCCGGAATTTATCTCCTGCCTTGCCGCATGGTACGCATCATAGTAGGCAGCCTTCAAAGCCCCGTGTACCTGTGTCTCCGCCTTCGACTCCTTCTCATGCCAGCCCACGCCCGCCGTGTAGGTCAGTATCTCGTCATCGTTCCCGTCATACACATGGACGGCGGAACCCGTACCTTCCGACTGGAACTTGGCTTCATACGGCTCCCCGAACAGGAGGCGCAGCCACCTCTCGTCTGCCTCCCGTATTTTCTCCATGTCCGCCATATTTTGATTGAGTTTCCCCATCAGCGCAGACCTGTCCGGCGCGACTTTGGCGACCTCGCTTTTCCGCAGGGCGAGGAACTTATTCCCCATATAGACGTTCTGCGCCGCATCCTGTTATCCTCTCCTGGAGGGAATCGGACAGCTTCCATTCCTTTTTGGATGACGCTTTGGGGATGCCCGCATGATGGCTTTTTGCTATTCCTGTTATATTCATTTCAATCGCCTCTCACTTCTGCGTTTTCTTTCTGATAAGTATGGAAATCAGCATGGCTGCTATCCCCAAGGCAAGATAAACTGCCGCATACAGGATAAATGCTGTTTCCCCCATATCAAAGAATATCCATGTACCTATGAGGAACAGCACTGCCGAAATAACCGGAAGGCTCCATAAATGCCGGATGTCCTTTCCCGCAAATGCTCCGATTAGCACGGAATATAATGGATTGACTGCAAAAAACAGAAGAAAGCATACCGCCATTCCTGCATCGCCTTTTACGAAAGTAACCGCAAGCCACGGAAACGCCAGCATAACTACCGCCGAAGCCGCCATCCATAAAATAATGTTCTTTTTCATATGATACCTCTTCCAAAATCTGTTTTTAATTCCCCAATCTGTCGGAACATAGGGGATACCTGCCTTGTCGGGCTGTGACCTTATTGGAAAATATATTCCAAATCTTGTTACTCTCTCAATCTTCTGGCACTATTCCATTAGGGCACTCAATTCCTAAAATATCATAATACTCATTTGTAAATGAAATTTGCTCACAAGGGAATTTGCTTTGCAAATCTTTGATATACTCAAACGGGGTATCTATCAATGCTACATCCATCCCTTTGCGAATTGTATCCAAAACGCTTTTTACTTCGGGCCGAGCTTTATATTCCTGTTCTTCTGGACAATTAACAAAATCATCAAACATTTTCTTGTCCCACCAAATAATCTGTTGCAGAGTATTTGTACCACCAGTGGCGAGTATCAGCCCTAAGAAATCGCAAAAATTACGGGCAATGGGATAGACAAAGTAATCGCAACAAGTTTCTGGATTAACGCAGAAAACCATATCTCCAAAACCTTCAATAAAGCAGTAGTGTATGCCATTATCCCAACCAATAATTTCAGCTCCAATAGGTGTGCAAAAACACGGCATTCCTCCTCCAAGTTCTAAACCAATCCAACTACCGTCTATCTTCAAATTTTTATATTTTTCATAAAGCATATTCATTTAGGTTCCTCCAAAACAACACTTAATCTGCAAGAACGCTGGGGATAAATATACTGCCTAACTTCCCCTGCCACCCCTCCCTTCGCTGCTTTCCCATTCAGAGCCGCGCCCTCGCCTCCGGGCAGACCGTAGAGGCAAAGCATTATGCGCCTCTGCGGAATAAGGTGTATAGATTATACCTGTATATCCAACCCTTCCACCGTGCCAGATTTCCCAGATACCATTGACGTAATGCTCTCATCTGCAAAAATCTCATCCAGCACATCAGACGGAATCGGCTTGCCATGCGTCCAGCCGGGTACCTTTTCTTTCACGGCATTGGCTACTTTTCTTCCAATACTTATTTCCAACTGCCCTAAAGTCCATGCCGCAGCTACCCGGTCTTCCTTCTTTAATGTCTTATAATAATTGTTTTTTGCCTGAGCCATTTCTTCCCACTCTGCCTCATTGTCACCGGACATTCCATTGTATTTATAATACGCATCCTTCACGCTGTTAAAAACACGCTGCTTCATCTCATCAGATACCTTGATGATCTTCCTCGCATTGGGATTGTTGGTAACGCACATCCCTTCCACGCCATAAGAATTTTTCCTATGTCCGGTAAGCTGGTCTTCCAGCGTATTCCTGCCGCCCGCACTGGAACGCCTTGCCCCGGCGAAAGGCATATTCGTGTTTCCTTTGCCGCCGTTCATCCTTGATAAAAGCTGCCAGATTCCCTGACTGTTATTTCCTATACGCATGATAAAATTCCTCCTTCTATATGGTCAAATCCAACTGTGCGCCTTTGCCTTCTTCCTGCAGTTTCACAGGCTGGCTTGTTCCCGCCTTTATCTGTTCCATCAGTTTTTCCACGGATTCAGCCTTTGCCAGCTTCTTCTCCTTTAAGGCTTCTTCCTCTTTCTTCTTCGCACGTTTTTCCGCTATCTGTTTCTGTACCTTTTCCTTATAGACCGTACCGGGGTTCTCCATTGTGTCCTTGCTCCTGCCGACCATCCAGTAAGACACTTTCCCATTCTTGTCAATAAGGGCTCCTGCACTGAGTATCTCATCATTGTTCTCCCTTGCGAACTTCTCAATCCGCTCCGAATTGCCAGACATTTCTGCAAAAACTTTCTCATACTTCGCCGCCGCTGCCGGGTCTTTCGCCATCTTCTCCACAATACTGGAGGAAACCGCTATGTTGTTATAACCCCTGCTCCCAAGCATATAGGCATCTTCCTGTTTTCCGTTCTTGAAATCCGCAACCGTTATGTTCACATCCGGGTATTTCTCTTTCAGACTATTCAGATAAGCCTGCGAATCCCCATTGAGGGAGCTGTTCCCATTTGTCCTGTCTGCTGCATATGTGTTCGTGTAATCCGTTACTCCTGAAATTGCCATAATAATCATCCTCCTTCAAAAAATCTTACCTGCGGCCCCTCTGTCATTCAGGGCCGCCTATGCCCCCTTGCGGTAAGTCCGGGCATGATCTTCCTTACTTCAAAATGCCCGGAATGCTTATATTTTCTGATTTCCAACCACGCTTTTGCTGAATGTGCTTATGTTTTCCTCATAGGCAGTTGCCGCAAGTGCGCTTACTCCTGCGGTCTGGAATGCCGCCGCATCGTCACCGCTTTGCATTCCCCCTGCAAGAAATGCCTGTAACCTCTGCCTGCTTGCCATCTGACTTTTCAGGTAGTTCTCCTGTGCCGCCGCCTTCCTTGCCTGTGCTTTTTTGACCGCCTCCTTCTCCTGTTCCTCCATCAGTTCTTCCATCCTCTCATGGCGTTTTTCCCACCATGATTTTTCATTTCCGGCAAAATTAGAGCCGCTGCCTCCCACCGGTCCCGCATAACCGTAGCATTCTTCCGGGGATGCCCCGATAACATCATAACCAACATAGTTTGAACATCCGGTTATACCTTGAACCGAACATGCTGAACGTACCCGATTCAAAACATATTCCTCATACTCTGGATCAATTTTCATTCTTTCAAAAGCTTCTTCTTTAATTATAATTGCTCCCGATGAGTATGTAGAACGAGCCCACCCGCTAACGGGCATTTGGGATATTTCATTCATAACCCATTGCTTATACTCATCCAACGTCATTTCATCTTTGGATTTTCCACCAACTGAACTATTTGAAACTTTAGCTAAATTCGGCGGATAATTAATTACCATGTCCCCCGCCCATGCTGATGAGCCGGATTTTTCCGCCGCATTCTTTCCTTCCGCGGCTTTCTGCACCTCCTCCGCAAAATTCCCGGTTCCTGCCGCCTTTTGGCTTCTGTTTGTGTAGGCATAGGGGTTTACTCCTGCGCCGCTTACATTACTGATACTCATACCTGTCTCCTTTCCTGTAACATCACCGTTACACTGAACTCATTTTTCTTTACCCTGATATCCACATCCCCCATATATTTCTCCGCTTCCCTCTTTACATTGGAAAGCCCGATCCCATGCATGGAACCCTGCCTTCCGAAAGGCTCCTTTTCCTTTGTGGAGATTGGGAGGTTCGTATCCGCATCCATGATGATCTCCCCTTCAAACGGGTTTCTGACCTCGATCAGGAAGAACTTTCTCTTCTGCCTGCTGGAAATGAAAATGTACCTGTCGCCTTGCCGCATCTTCCCGCAGGCTTCCAGGGCGTTCTGCAGCAGGTTGTTTACAATGATGCCGATGTCATAGGCATCATACCTTTCCGATTCCGGGTAGGTAAATTCTGACCGGAACCGTATGCCCTGCTTTTCCGCTGCTTTCTGCCTGTCGTTCACGATCACGTCAGTAACGGCATTCCCTGTCTTTATGGAAAATTCAAAGGCATCCATGCTCTCATCCATTCTGGAAATGTACTGCCCCATGCTGCCATAGTCCCCGCTTTCAAGCAGCCCCTTGATATTGGTCAGATGGTTTTTCATCTCATGCTTCATCCGGCGGATGCCGTCATAGAACTGATCCACCTCCGCCATCCGCTCCTGTATTGCATGGACCTGCTGCTGTTCCACAAAATACCTTTCCTTTTCCTTCTGGAGTCCCACCATTTTCTGATAAGATATTATGGTCACCAGAATACCGGCATAAAACAGTGCGGCGGCCACAGGCACGATCCCTATCAGCACCGGGTACTGCTCATAAAGCTGTATGGACAGCTCCCCCGTGGTCACGATCAGAATCCGGAATAAAATATTGACAAACAGGATGCCCGTCACGGGCGTCAGCAGCAGATAGCACAATTCCCTTATGTGCAGTTCCATCCTGCATTTCCTGATCTGGCGTGCCACCATATACAGCAGTGCGGAAAAAAGCACAAGCTGCAGCAGTTCCACCAGACAGAAATTCAGGGCTGCATTCCGAAGTACCCGCTCTACTCCTTCCTCCCCTTTCACAAGATGCCTGCCCGTGTAGAAATTCACGCTTGCCACCGCCAGCGAACTCAGGTTTCTGATGCAGAAGAACACCACCCCCATGAACAGTGCGGTTTTCTTTTCCACCCCTAAATACTTTGCCGCCAGCGTCAGCAGGACTATTACGGAAGCCATGCAGACCAGCGCCCCCATACTGACTGCCATGTTAAAAAAATAGATGATGGAATAGGATGCAAACACAGCCAACATCTTTATGATGTCTGCCGGATGCCCCCTTTTCCGCCCCGCCATATACGGATAGAAAAATGCCGTCAGACAGCAGGCATACAGAATGACTTCAATCCCTACCGCTGTATTTTGGAACAGCGTAAAACTTGCCTCACTCAATGGCAGCCCTCCTATTTCATAAACCGCAGGTACGCTTTTACAAAATCTTCATACTTATATTTTGAGATCAGGAGCTTCTCCCCATTTGTCAGCGTTACCTCTGTTTTGTTGTATTCATCCACATAGGACAGGTTGACCAGGTAGCCTTTGTGGACACGGCAGAACTGCCCCTGCAGTTCTTCTTCCAGATCACTCATTTTTGCATAGTATTCCAAAATCCCGTTCTTCATATGGACGGCTATTTTATGGTTCTGGCTTTCCATGTAATAGATGTCGCTTAACGGTATTGTTTTTCCCGTATTCCCATACTGGACCATCAGCACCCTTTTCCCCTGCCCGGCCTGCTGCGCCGCCCTCCTAAAAATCTCGGCAAACCGCCCTTCGTCAATGGGTTTCAGCAGGTACTGGAACGCCCCCACGTCAAAGGCATCATACACATATTTTTCATAGCCCGTGACAAATATGATGATGGGCTGTTTGATATCTTCCATGCCCCTGATCCGTTTTGCCATTTCCATACCATCCATTGATGAATCCGGGCCTTTCAGCTCAATGTCAAGAAACAGCAGGTCATGATCAGCCCCCGCTAAAAAATAATCCTCCGCCGTGGCATATTCCGTGACCTCACACTCCACTCCCTGTTTCCGAACCAGCGAACAGATGTAGCTCCTTATATTTTTTTCATCATCACAGACCGCTATTTTGATTGCCTCCACCTCCTTCTTTCCTCACTTCGTGTATCGGAAAAATAAGAATATTTTTAACTCCGACAGCGTGAATAGACGATTTGACAGCGTAACTGGATTGACGCTTTTTATCCTTAATATCCCCTCTGCCGCTCTCAATATCCCCCGCAAGGCGGCGCAAATGCAAACTACCGTGTAAGCATATTAACTCTGATTCCCCCGCTTTCCAAGCGGTTTCTGCTGTCAGACTTGCCTGCGGAAAAGGCAGACCGCCGCATATGGCGGATGATGGCCATCGTGCGGCGGTTTGTCTTTTGTAGGGTTCCTTTCTTACTATTTCTCTTTGTCATATACCCAAATACTTTTAATCTGATTTTCAATTTCACTGAATGCCCATCTCCTACTGCTCCTTGCTACGCAATTAGGATCGTTTACCATAAATCCCTCGTTATCATACCCATATATGACAACATAGTGACCGGATATTGTGAAATCCCCTTTCCCCATAGCACATATGATAATTCCACCATTATCAAGTACTGCCCTCATATTATTTGCAGTGGAGCTTACGGATAAGACTTTAATGCCATACAGCTTTGGTACATCCTCCATCAAAGCCCATGATGTACCAGTTCCCTCTACATAATATCCATTTTCCGCACTGTAGGCGGCGATACTGTCCGGGGTATGTGTTTCATCCCTGGTCAGATAGAACAATACCATAGACAGACACGTTGGACCGCAGCCTGCCAGCCCAATGCAGCTACCCCCATAGGACTCATACCCCCAGCGCCTGTCCCATTGGAGGAACAGTGGAAATTCCTGCTCTCTTTCGGATGCAGTAATTCCCCCTGTCACTCCGTTCCGGTCAGGATATCCGGAAACAAAATCCGCCATTTCCGGATTATTTGCCAACGCTGCAAGCAGCTCCCCCGGATACTGGGAATGATTTTGATAAATCCCTTCTATCAGGGAGCTTGCCTGCCCCAGCTCACCCAGCCGCTGCAGGACTTCCGCTTCCGTGCGTTCTATAGGCTTGCCAACTTCCCATGTATCAATGCTGCCAATATAATCTACATCATTCAGTTTATCTGGTGGCTGCGCATCTGCGCTGGTCTGTACCCTCCCATATTGCTGTATCTCCAGCCGCTCCAATTCCATCTGCATTTCTTCCAGACGGGCATAGATATTTCTGATACAGAACACAATCACAACCAAAACCGCCACTCTGACTAATAATGATTTCCACCTTATCTGTTGTTTTTTTCTTCTGCTCTCCATCTGCTGCCTGTTCATCCTGACATTTCTGCCACCTGCTACCATCCATGTTCCTCACAATCGTATCTAATTTTCTCCGCTGTCTGTGTCGTCTGCGATTTTCCCTTTCTTTAACCGCAGGACGATATCCGCCTGCTCTGCCAGTTCCCTGCTGTGAGTAACAACAACCACACATTTTTCCTGTTCATGAGCCAGTTTCTGAAAAATAGATATAATCTCATTCGCAGTATCCTCGTCCAAATTTCCTGTCGGTTCATCCGCTAACAGGATGGGCGCCTTGCTTGCCAATGCCCTTGCAATGGCTACCCTCTGCTGTTGGCCTCCGGACAACTGCATCACATTTCTTTTCCGCTGCGCCTCATCAATGCCCATCTGCGCCAGCAATTCTTCCGCATCGGCTTTCCCACCTAACTTTACATTTTCAACCGGCGTTAAATAGTCGATCAGATTATAATTTTGAAAGACCAGAGAAACATGATCCCTTCGGTGTGCATTTAATCCCCTTTGCAGAATATCCTCTCCTGCAATACAGACAGTTCCCTCAACTGGCACATCCAGCCCCGCCAGCAAAGATAAAAGTGTTGTTTTTCCTGAACCGCTGGAACCTAAAATAGCGTACATAATGCCTTTTTTAAATTGATAATTTACATGATCCAGAATCGTCTTGTCTTTCTGCGATTTATAATAATATGAAACATCCTTTAACTCTAACATACAGCCTCCTTTAATTCATCTTGCTCAAAATTTCTTTTGGTTTCTGTACTACCACAAATATACAGGACGATGAAACCGCAGCCAAGATCACGCCCAATATAGAACAGGCAGACAGCAGGACTATTTTTCCTGTCACTTCAGTTTTAACACCCATTACCTTTGTTTCATATTCTGCCACTCCTGCACCTCCTGTCATGCCTTCTTCCGCTTCCCTCTGTTCCTCCTGTTGCTGAACTTGATAACCCACCAGATAATCTGCAACACTTTTAGATAATGAAGGTGCACATACAGTTGCCAGCGTAAAAGAAACACATCCTATCAGGATTCCTTCCAGTATCATCTGTGCTATAATGGCAGCCTTGCCTTTCCCGATTGCCAAAAATATACCTATTTCATGCACCCTGCCTTTCAGCCAGAACAGGAATACAAGAAAAATAATGACTGCGCCCGAAACGGCAACTAAGATCAGTATTATGGTACTCATTTCATCCAGATCTCCGAAATTCGCTGCCATCGTATCGCTCATCCCGGTATTGTCAAGGAAATCATAGCGTTTCCAGTCAATGTCAGCTTTCCTGATCCTCTCCTTTACCGTTTCATACTCATCTACATTCTCTACCCAGAATGTCGCATATTGATATAGCGGATCTCCCTCGCATCCCTGCGGCTTTTCCGGGAAACGCAGGTCTGTCATGATGATGTTCTCACTCCGGTAGCTGTCCCCGTACATGATGGGTGTGATTTTATGGACTGTATCATAAATCCCGACGATCTCCGCACTGTAAACCTTAGATGTTTCACGCTCTTTCCGGTCATTAAATTCCAGTTTATCCCCAACCGTCAATCCATTTAATTCTGCCAGCTCCCTTGATATGACGCATACATCTTTATCCTCTGCTGTGATCATACGTCCCTCATTTACTTCTATATTCCCATTCTGCACATCGAAATCCAGCCGCATTTCCATATTTCCCCGCAATGACACACCCAGCAGGTCTGAATGCTGGTCTACATCTGGGTCTTCAATCCGTACAAAATTTACAGGATTGACCACTATGTTCGCCGTGGTGACATTATATTCCGCAATCCCTTCCTGCCCTGCAAGTGTTTCAATATCCTCCATCTGCAGGGTTTCAAAAGAGTTATCATGCCATATCATCCAATCCCCTGATTCAAGCTGCTCTATATGCGATCCATCCACGCTCCCGTTCTGCCCGCCTAATTTTTCTATTGCCTCTGCCGTCCTGTCATGCCTGTCCGCTTCATTTTCTTCCATCCTGAAAGATGCCCCAAGCGCCTGTTTACCTTCCGTCTGCGTCTGTACATTTGCGGATTTGCACGCCCACCCGGCATAGATAAAGCAGGCTGTTACAAAAACAATGCTTAAAAGAAGAATTGTCTTTGCCCGTTTCCGAACCAGACAGCGTATACTTAACTCTAAGATGTTCATGTTATCCCTCCATTTCCGACAAGGTTTCTTTCACAGGCTTTTTCATATATGGAAAAATAGCTATCCCAGTCAATATTACAACACCAGCCAGTCCGATACATAAAACTCCTGACTGCCAGCTAAATGATAATTCCAATGCTATGCTGTTCCCCTGCATGATGGCAAGACTATTGCTAATCCGTGGTAATAAGAGCTTTGTTGCAATTCCCGCTCCCACGAATGCGACAAAATACAATATCATCTCTTCCAAAATCATTTGAGATAATATATTTCCTTTTGCTATACCCAGACTGATCAGAACAGCAATCTCCGTTTTCCGGCTGCGCATCCACATGGCAAGCAAAAGTCCTGTTATCAGACTGCCGGAAGTTACCGTCAGGGCGAAAATCAAAAACGTAATTCTGCCTGTCTGTCCGATCATCATTTTTAATTTTTGGAATGTATTATCTGTTATCCCAATCGCAGCCCTGTCCTGATACATTCTTTCCAGCACTTCCTTTGTATCCGTGAGCTGCTCAGGATCATTTACATACACTGCCACATTTAAAAAGCAAGTCCTGCCGGACAGCCTGTTCACAAAATCTGCCGTTCCATAAATCTGGTTTTCAATGCGGTTCACTGTCCGCACATTTTCGGTCTGGCTCCGTTCCATCCCCGACAGGAACAATCCGGCAACGACCGCTTCCTGCTCCCTTCCATCCACCGTTTCAAACACAATTTTATCGCCTAACTGAATTCCATTATCTTCTGCCAGAAACTGATTCACTACAATATCTTCACTTCCCTGTGGATAATTCCCCTCTGTAATCCGATAAACTTTATCCGCAAATGGGCTGTCTTTCTCCAGTTCATCGTACCCGTGAACGGTAAATGTATTTTCAGAACCTTCACTGCCTGCAACCGGGATACAGGTTGTAGAACCAACCTGCATCTCCGATATCCGGTTGAGCCAGTTTACATTGGGTTCCTCTTCAATTGCCTGCATATCTGTTTCTTCAAAAGGGTGATCCGCCTCCATGCTCTCCAATATTATTTTGCTCTCTGCATTCTTCCGAAGTTCTTCTGCCAGCCCTAAAGATACTTTCCGTATTCCCAATGTGCCTAAAACCATGCTGTTAATGACCAGAAACAGCAACAGCAATAATACAGACTTCATCTTTTTTCTCCGGATATAGCAGAGCGCTCTTTCCAAACAACCCATCCTGACCTCCTACTGCCACCTTATGATAACAACCTTGTCAGCAATCCATTGTTTATCATCCTGACTGGTGCCGAATATATTCACATCCGTTTCTTTCTTGATACTGTTTTTGTCAGTGTCCTCTCTCGAAATTTCTGTCTGCGATCCCATGCTGAAATATATAACCTGAAAAATAACATCATCCGCATAAGTTATATGAATGTTCGTTTCTTCCGATTCATATCCCGGAGCTGCAATACCTCCCTCCATTGAGCCATCCTCATTTATGATCAGTGTCCGAGGTGTTATGGTGCATCCCGCATCTGAAAAATCAACAACTCGCCCGCTTAGATTTGCCCCGTCATAAAATACACCTTCTTCGTGATTATCTGCAATCTCGCCGCTGTTTTTCGCATCAGTGTTATTCATATCTTCCTGACCGCCCTCTGCCTCATTGCTGCTGTTTTTTCCATCCGCCGCAATTTCCTCGTTATAGCCGCTCTCATTTGTCATATGCACATCTGACGGCTCCGGCTGCTCATTTTCTTTTCCTGCACATCCCGCCATGCCCATACACAAAACCACGGACAAACAAAGAACTCCTGCAGCTTTCAACATCTTTTTTCTCATCTTCCATACCTCTTTTCTTTTTATTTGGCTTTTTGCCTGTTCTATGTTTCATTGAACATATTCAAAGAATAACATCCGGCCATCCTAAAAATCTCCTATTTCATCACCCAATATTAAGTATTTTTTAGAAGATTTTTAGGAATTGTTTTGCTATACTTAGTATAGGAATCTGACGGATTGGAGGCCGCTATGAAAATTCTATTATTAGAAGATGACAAATACCTGTGTGGCAATATAAAACAGCAGCTTACAAAAGAGGGATATATCGTGGATGCCTGCAATGACGGAGAGGAAGGTTTTCTACTTGCCTTAGACCAGGGAAACAGTTATGACCTGGCTGTTATTGACCGTATGCTCCCCGTTATAGACGGCCTTGCCATCATAAAAGCAATGCGGAATAAGAAAATACAGATTCCCGTTATTATCATTACCGGGATGTCCGAATTACAGGATAAAATTGAAGGGTTAGACAATGGTGCTGATGATTACCTTACAAAACCCTTTCACATCAGCGAATTATCTGCACGAATCAGGGCATTGACCCGCAGGCCGGCTATTATGGCCAGGCAAAACTGTCTTACTTACCATGATCTTTCCCTTGACATTTCAAAAAGACAGCTTGAATGCAGAAACAATCATTTGGTACTGACACCGACAGAATTCCATTTAATGGGTATCTTTCTTGAAAAGCCGGAGATCGTGCTTACGAGGGAGCAACTTATACAAAAGGTTTGGGAAACGGATGCAGACGTGGAATCAAAGAATCTGGATAACTACATCTATTTTTTACGAAAACGCCTCCGCACTGTCGGAAGTGAATGTGTCCTGGCCTCTATCTACGGCTCCGGATTTATATTGGAGGTAAAGCATGGTACAAAGCCTTAAAAGAAATCTTTATTTTTTGATGGTTGGCTCCCTCATGTTCATCTTTTCTATCGTATTCTGCCTGATGGTCCATGAAAATATAAAGGCAAAGAGGAATTCGGAACTGGCTTACTTTAACAGGATGACAACCACCCTTGTCCTACAATTAGAGCATGAATCTGATTATCAAACATGTTTAAACCTTTATGAAGAAAGGCGTGATATGTATTTTCAGCTTTCTTCTGATACCGGGCGTTCTCTTTACCAAAGTGAATATTTAGGAGACAACACTGATATTATTGATACCTTTTTAACTACATTGCTTGGTACGGAGGGCGATTTTACCTTTAGTCCATCCAGCTTGAAAGATTATTATTACAGCAGGCAGAGCGGAGCTTATACCATCGAAGCGTTAAACGGAAAAAAGTATTATTGTGTAAACTGTCTGGTTGTCACAGATTATGGCAGCATATATACAGTTACCGCAATAAAAGAAAAATCCAGCTTTGCCACATTGTTAAAACCGAAATCCGGATATTATTTCTGTATATGGTGCGGCGTCCTCGTTTCTATTATCTGCCTTTCCAAAATACTGATCAGAAAGGCTGTAAAACCCACCGAAAAAGCCATGCAGAGCCAGAAAGACTTTATCGCTGCCGTTTCCCATGAATGCAAAGCCCCATTGGCAGCGATCCTTTCCTCCGCTGAAATGATTGAATCTGTACCGAATATTCCAGATACTGTTACGGATCATGTACGGGTGATTGATGCAGAGGTATCACGAATGTCCCGGCTTATCCGTGATCTGCTCCTGCTCTCATCCATTGATGCCGGAAACTGGTCTTTCCACATGGATGAGGTCAATGTTGACACGTTATTGATAAACCTATATACAAAATTTGAACGTATCTGTAGAAAAAAGGATATACAATTACAGCTTAATATACCAGATGAATGCTGTCCGCCGCTTTATTCCGATGCAGACCGGTTAGACCAAATTATCAGTATTTTTCTTGATAATGCGGTTTCATACTCACCGCCCGAATCTGAAATTTCATTAAACGCATCTGTAAGAAAAAATGAATTGATATTTACCATCATAGATCATGGAATCGGAATCAGCGAAAAAGAGAAACCATTTATCTTTGATCGTTTCTATCAAAGTGACAAATCCCGTACCCAAAGGGAGCATTTTGGACTCGGACTTAGCATCGCAAATGATTTAGTCCATAAACTGGAAGGAAAAATTAAACTGTTTGATACGCCTGGAGGAGGATGCACTTTCAAAATATTTCTTCCCTTAAAACAGCAATAGATGGCATGGAACTACTATTCTCCAAAAATAAGAAGTACAAAATGAAAAGGGAGCCAGTACTGCTCCCTTTTCATTTTTACGCTCTCGCCCTTAATGTGCCAGCTATTTAATTTTCATATATCCCTTTCAGCGTAAACTGGTCTAAGATATGCCCGTCCATTTCCCGGTGAAGTTCATTCAGCAGAAATCCCTTTTCCAACTCCAGCATCTTATCCAAGGCATACACATGAAGTTCATATACGTGCGGCTTATCGGGCGGCGTCATCCCGCCGTAATAACAGGAAAGCTCCGTGGACTGCTCTCCGCCCTGTATGCTCGTCCAGCTATTCCTTCCCTGCACAAAGTCATCCGCCGTCTGGCTCTCATTCTCTTTGATCTCAAAACGGGTAATATTTGCCGCCAGCCAGTGTATCCATGCGAATCCCCCTGTCACCGGGTATGCGTCCTTGTCCTCCAAAACAATGGCAATCGACACCGTTTCCTGCGGCGCACCTTCCACCTTAAAGGGTAAAGAATAAGTAGGGATGCCGTTTTCATTGAACTGCGTCCCATGCCCGCCATATTGGGGCTGGATTACTCCGTTTATAATGCCGCTGCTTGTAACATTCATCTTTGATATCCTCCAATTCGATTTATGATGATATTTTAAGCGGCGGTTTCCGGACAGTAAATTACCCACTTTTTCGTGGGTACTAATCCGGAACTACTCCCTTTTCCTCCAGAATATGCCCCATGCCGTTTGCTTTCAGATAATCAATCCCTATATGCTGCATGATCCTTAATGCCTCCAGTATCTCCCTTCCCATACCATCCGTTAAGGAATATTCCACATGGAGCGGGTACCCCTCATAGGACTTTTTTTCCACAAATCCGTAATCCATCAGTTCCTTTAACTGCTCCAACAACATTTTCTGTGTAATGCCGTCTATATCCCGCTCCAGCTTCGCCAGGGATGTTGCCCCTAAACGCAGCCGCCATAAGATGATCGGTTTCCATTTCCCTTTGATCATGTCATGCACCAGTTCCAAAGGGCAGGTATATTCTGTCCTCATTTTCATAGACGATGCCCCTTTCCGTTTCCTATTACTTCGACAGAAAACCGTTCCCGCTAAAGCAAAAGCATCCACTGAATTATACCATAAATATTTTCTGTTTTTCACCCAATGTCACGAAACGACTATTTTTCGGGAGTGGAAAGCAAAAAAGAGCCATTGACAGTCCTTGCCCTCCTGCTAACATTTTTCAATTTTTCTGTATACTAACAGGTAAAACCCCATACTATCACGGAAACTCATATACAAACACGAAAACTCCGAGCGGTTTCCGTGTTTGTATCATATACCCCGTTTTCCGACAGCATTTTCCGTCAAACTGATACCCTTTTCCGCAAAAACCAACAATATCCTACCCCTTTTTACCTTTCCGCTTTATACTATCACGGAAACCCCTGACTTTTGCGTGATAGTATACTTTTGCCTGATAGTACGATATTTTCCCTAATCGCCATCCTATCAGCGGCATCAAAAAACACAAAAATAGGGGTCCACCACACACCGTGATGAACCCCACCAAGCCTTAAAACCCTTGATTTTAAGCCATTCTTCAATACTTTTGCCTGTTAGTACCAAAAATCCTATGGCATTATTTCTGAATAGCCGCCTGGGCGGCTGTTAAATATTGTTCAGGGATACTGCACATTTTTCATTCACATAAATTCTCTAAGATGCAGAGGGGTCACACTGGACAAGGGGAGGGGTCAAAACCGTGACCACAGGGGTCACATTCACAGCCATAGGGGTCAGACCTTTTGCCGCAGGGGTCAAAACAGCCACAAAGGGGTCAGACTTGTGACCACTGTGGCCGTCCGTAACCGCCGCTCCCATGCTGCCCTGGCACAGCCCCAAAATCAAACAAGGGATTCCAGCAACAGCCAATGTGCCGGAACCCCTTGTTTTCAGCGGTTTTCCCGATATTCTGTTCATTCCCTTTGTATCAATTAAGCGGTTTACATTTCAATGTACTCGTCTACAACGGTCAGCCCATGCTCTGCGGCATACTGCCTAAGCATCATGCGCTGGGTCTGGATGCTGCCGCTTTCTCCCTGCAATTCATCGTCACGGCTCAATCTCAAATAAAGTGCGGTGTTATAAATCGTTGTATTGTATGGTTGTTTCACGGTTAAAAATCCTCCTTCTAAAAGAAACAACCCACGCTTATACAATACTCGCTGGTACAAGTATATCATAAGCGTGGGCTGATTGACAGTCGTTATTCCGTATTTTTTCAGGAAGCGGCGGCAGCGTGCTGGATCACATCTTCCAGCAGGCTGTCAAGCGGCTTCCCATCCTGTGCGAAATGCTCCGATACCTTGATACGGACTTTCCCCATGACAAAATACTGGGTGCCGTCTTTTTCGGTAAGCAGGGTGCCGCTGTTTTTGTTATTGCTCTCGTTTTTGCTTTTTGCCATAGGCAGTTACCTCCATAAATGAAATATGCCCGACAAGGGAATGTCAGGCAGGTGTACAGCCGCAGACTGTCTCCATGTCAACCGAACCGTGTCAACCGGCAGAAAAGACTTTGAAAACAATCCATAGGTGCTCTATGATTACTTTTTACTTTTTCTTTGATTTCTTGGTTGACATGGTTGACAAAGGAGAGAAATGCCCCAAATATCAGGCTTTTCCCCGTCAACCAGCTGTCAACCGAAGCGTCAACCAAACTGTTAACCGGCGGCTTTTCAGAATGGCAGTTCCATTTGCCGGGCTTCTTCTTCCGTGATTTCCTTAAAACCGTCCCCCTCCGGCGGGGCTTGGTTGACACGCTCCCAGCCTTTTTGAGAACCGTATTTCTTATACCGCTTCGGGCTTTTGTAGGCTGCCCAGCCCTGTATGATGCCGCCCGCAATGCCAGTATTCATAATCTCGCAGATTGCCCGTGTCTCCCAGTCTGCCGGGGAATTTAAGTTCCCCAGCGCTTCCTCATAAAGCTGCTTGGAGCATACCCTGTCACCGGTGTAGTCCTCCAAATAGGCGTAGATCATGCCAGCTTGTGTGTCCTCCTGCATGAAGTCCTGCTGGTGGGCGTTCAGGTATCGGTTCATTTCTATGCTGAATGACAGCTTATACTTCCCACTGCGGTAAACCGTCATGGCTTCCGCCCACATCTGTTCGATATACGCCCTCGCCGCCGCTTCATCATCCAGTATGTGAACCTCCGCCCGTTCCGGGTACACCGTCACGGGGAGAAAGCGCCGGTTGCCGGTGCGGTCACGGGGTAAAAAGTCCTGCCGATTGGTCGTCCCTCCGAATACACATTGCCGCAGCCGGTCTGCCGGGTGTGTCTCATACGGCACTTTGTAGGTTTCTTTCTGGCGGCTTAAGAATGACTTGATTTCCTCAATACTCTTGGCGTTGGCTGTGGCGATCATCTCCGACATCTCGATAATCCAATGCCCTTGCAGCTTGCGGTACACATTTTCATCGTCCAGCTTCTTCAAATCGTCTGAAAACCATTCGTCCCTGCCTGCCAGCAGCCGGAAAAAGGTAGATTTCCCGGCTCCCTGACCACCAACCAGACAGAGCATGACCTCAAACTTGCTCCCCGGTCTGAATACCCGCCGGATGGCTCCCATCAGGAACAGTTTCAAGGCTTCATAGGTGTATTCGTCCGTATCGGCTCCCAGAAAGTGATGCAGGGCGTAACGGATGCGCTCTGTGCCGTCCCATTGCAGGCTGTTCAGGTAATCCCTGACTGGATGGTAGCGGTTTTCATTGGCAACAATCTTGATGGCGCTCTGCACCTTTTTCTCGCTGGTAAGCCCGTAGTTTTCTTCCAGATACAAAAGCAGGTAGTTCATGTCCATGTCGGTCAGCGTGGTACTGGTGCGCTCCCAGCCCAGCGGCTTCACAATGTCAATCTGCTCCGTCAAAAGGTTCAGGCGCAGCGCCCCGCGAAACAGAGGGTCACGCTGGAACACCGTCAGGCAGTTTCGGATGCTGTTCTTCACGCCGCCTTTCTGCGTCCCCTCTAATGTTTCCCGGATTTCTGCCGGTGTTTGCGCCGGTTCCATTGTGTCCATCGTCCTTTTGACCACTTCCTGCGTTTCCGGCGGCAAGCTCTGAAATTCGCTGTTCAAGCCGCAGCACCTCCTTTCCCTGTGCGGCGATCAATGCCGCTTTTTCTTCTATTTCTCCGTATAACAAAATATCCAAAAGGTATTCTGTGTAGCTTATCCTCTGCAACGCTTCCACAAAAAGAGGATGCCAGATGGCATCCTGCGGCTGTGGGGCGTATGCTGTTTTCCAATGCTCCAGCAGGCGCAGATAATCGCATAGTACCCGGAAACAATACCGTTCCGTTTCCTGAAATCTCTGCTCCGCTGATTTTTGTCGGGGCTGTGACCTGTTGTGACGCTTCCTTTCTGGCGGTGCATTGCCGGGTTTCTCATAGGAAACGCCGAAGTCCTTCGCAAGCCTGACCGCAGCTTCCCGTTTCCCCAATCCATGCAGCAAAGCGGCAAAGTCGACCACATCCCCGGAAGCCCCGCAGCCGAAGCAGTAAAAGCGGCTGTCCACTTTCATGCTGGGCGTGCGGTCATTGTGGAATGGACAGCAGACCATGCCGTTTCTCCCCACCCGGATTCCATAGAATGAAGCAGCCTGCCGGGTGGTAACAGACTGTTTCACCGCTTCAAATACATTCAAATGCTCCCTCCATAAAAATACCGGCAGCGGTAAAGCTGCCGGTTATATCATAGCTCCATCTCATGTTTCTTTCTCTGTACTTCCTGTGGCTGCTCCCTCCGGCGCAGTGCGGTATCTACGGCGTTCTGCACCTGCCGCAGCCGTATGACTTCCTCCCGGAGTGGCTTGTGCTGCGGAGACAGTTCGGCATACTCTGTTTTTAACTGTGCATATTCCTGTTTCCATGCTTTCAGGGCAATGGGTTTTCCGTCCAGTTTTTCTTTCAGAATACGGCGGGCGGCATAAAACAGCCGTAACTCCGCATCGTGGGATGTTTCAAATTTCTCCCTCTGTTTCTTAAACTTGATATTGTTCAATTCCGTATGAACAGGTTTTAGCCGCTGGTAATTCTCGCCCTCCCGTATCAATTCCTGCAATTCCTTTATCCTGGCAGATTTCTTTTTCATGGAGCCGCTTAATGCTTCAAATTCTTCACTGACAGAGGAAAGACGCTCCTGCAAATCCTCTAATGTGAGCAGCTTGTTTTCCGTCAGATAATTGACGGTTTCGGCAAACTGCTTTAAGTTTCCGGTTCTGGCTTTATTGCTCCATGCCCCTGCGTTGCGCTGGTTGTAATAAGCGATCAGCAGGTCGGCAAGGCTCGGTGTCTGCGGTTTGGAAAGTTCTTCTTTTACCTCTGCCATCCAGACAAACAGGGCTTTGATCTTCTTCCTCACATCCTGCATGAGCCGGTTGGTGGCTTTAATCCAGCGGTTCAGTTCCCCTTTCTCGGTGCGGATGCCCTTTGCTTCCATCTGCCGGACATTAGCTCCCTCGTGGACAGTAGGTATCAGGTCAAGCCCCTGCCGCACATAGGAACGGTGGTCGATACGCACATCCAGCCCTTTTTCCTCAAATTTTGTATTAACGGCAGCCGCCCACTGCTCCCGCCAGTGTTCCAGCGTTTCCGGCTCATGCCAGTCTGTTGTATGGACAGCGTTAAACATATAATCGCCGTTTTTATCCCGGATTCGGTTTCCATCTTCATCAAGAAGATATTCCCGCCGCTGTTTTTGTCCCCATGTGCCATCCGGGTTCAAAGGGCGCATGGTTGTCATCACATGGAAATGCGGGTTAGGGATACCGCCGTCCTCTTTCTCCGGGCTGTGAAAAGCAAGATCGGCAATCATGCCTTTTGCCACAAACTGCTCCTGCACGAACTTCCTCGCCAGTTCCATGTTTTCTTCCAGCGTCAATTCATTCTGCATGGCAATATCAAAGGAATAGGCAAGCTGTGCTTTTGGATGTTTCTCGCAGCTCTCCACAGCATTCCAGAGGGTCGCCCGGTCAAGATATATTTCCGGCGCATGGGGCGGCAGCATGATTTCCGAAGCGATCACGCCGCCCTTTTTGGTGTAATCGCTGACTTCTCCATAGTAGCTGCTGTAAAGACGCTCCCCGGCTCGGTAGGCTGCGCTGGCAATGGCGCTCTGACCGGCGCTACGCTTTATCTGTGCGATTGAAAAATGATAAAGTGCTATCCTTAGTCACCGCCTTTCTCCTGCCCGGAAATACGGGCGTGGTTTTCTACGGCAGACCGGATGAAATGCTCCGCCTGCGGCAGATTCAAAATGCTTTCCATGAGGGAATAAAATTCCGCTTCGGATAGCTCCTTTGTCTGTGGTGCAATGCTCTCAATAGCTGCCCCACGGGTAATCAGCCGGTGCGTCCTCTGTTTCCGGGAACCGCTTTCCAGATACGCCTGCCGGTTTTTCAAACGCTGCATTTTCCGTTTTTCCCGTTCCAGCAGGACAGTGGTTTTTTCATATTCCTGCTTCAACTGTTCCAAAGATTTTTCCATGTTCTCACATCCTTTGCTTATAAGATAAAGAAAGACCATCCGCAGACAGTCCGTGTGTCAGTGCTTCTATAAAACCCGATGAAAAGGGAAAACCGCAGAGCGGATTTCTCTTTGCGGCGGGTACACAGGGGATAGCCGCTTTAGCGGCGCAAGGGGGTGTAGCCACCTTGTCGGAGCGAAGCGAACGCAGACCTCGGATTGCTGATTTTATCAGCGGCAGAGGTAAGCTCCGCAGGACGCACGATACATGGTCTTTAGACTATGTATAGAAGTGCGCCCTTAGTTCCTAAGGGATTTTGCCGTTTCCGGCAGTTTTGTCCTTTTTCTTGGAACGCTTAGAAAGGTACTTCGGGCAGTCAACCACAACCGCCCGGAAGCTCTGTTTACATTCGTGCTGGCATTTCCGGCACAGTTCGTTGTAAGTGATACGGCTGCGGTCATTTAAGAAGAACGACCATTCCAGCCGCCGCTTGTTGCTCATTCTTGCCATAACTGGCTCCTTTCTCCGTTTCTATCTGATAGTCGTTTGCGAAACGCCAGAACCCACATAAATACGGGATTCTTTTTGTTACAAAATAAAACAACTCCTCACTGGTCTGTGGTATAATTGAAATCTCCAGTAACAATTATCCATATCCACC
>CAJTDL010000024.1 GCA_910575035.1 Lachnospiraceae bacterium | reverse complement strand
CCTTACAAATATTTTCGGCACAAGGGAAGTTCTTGCCTATGTGACAGCCACAGAGAAGGAAGGCGGTTCCAGACGCCTGTTCTTCAGCACGGTATTCCCAACACAGCTGCAGATTTTTTGTGCATGGCAGGAAAAAGCCCCCTTAAACCAGGCGGGGAGTTCATGGATGGATTACATCCCCTTGTTTCTATACTCATTCAGATGGAACATTGAAGTTAGCTATTATGAGCAGAAAACCTTCTGGCCATTATGCAGTTACATGTTACGCAGCCGGAAAGGGATTGAAATGCTGATCAATTTAATCAACATAGCTTACTGTGCAATGAAACTGCTGCCATATCAGGAAGGGGCGTTTTCAAAATACCGTAATGGAAGCGTACAGGATTTCAGGTTTGCGCTCAGTGAGCAGATAAGGCAGGAAGTATTTTTTGCCACTTTCGTGAAAAAGAGCGAAAGTATGATAAAATCATCTGTTCTTATAAGAGTCCTGAAATATCTTGTCCAACAAAAGGGCTATCATTTATAAAAGTTGTAAACTGGTGTTATGTTAAAGATCTATATGAAAATGAAAAATATTTCTCAACAAAACGTGGTCTTGAAATAGTTCATTATGTAAAGAAATGGCTTTCCGAAAAACAGGATTTTACAGACAATGAATTTCTTGATGAAGCTGTAAAATATATAAGTCTAATGGTACATTTATACCTTGAAGGATGTAAAACGCCAAAAGTTGTCATTTATAATAATGATGTTGTTGGCCTTAATCATAAAAGAAAATATTCAGAATGTAAAAATAAATGTATAAGAGTATTTCTACAGCTTACAGATGAAGGTGCTTTTCGGGTAAAAAGAGCATTTTTTCATCCGTCATCGAAGCAATAAAATATGAGTCAGGAGGTTACTTTATGAATCTTTCCATTTTTTACGAAAAAAATAAGAAAAATTTTGGATTCGGCATGGTTTTTGTAGTCGTAAATTCTTTTTTGGATTTATTTTTGGCTTATATCATGCAGGCTTTGATTGATGCTGCCAGCGGGAAAGACTTAGAGGTGCTCCTGCGCCCAATCAGTCTTTCGATTGTCTTTATCCTCTCTTATGGCGTTTCCCTGTGGGGGTTCCGGTATTATAAAAGCAAGTTTGTGAAAACGGCCGTTTCTTCTTACCGGCGGAAGATTTTTGATAGGGTTCTGATGAAGAACGACAATACTTATACTGAAGATGCTACCTCCAAGCTGCTTTCGGCAATGACGAATGATGAGGCTGTGATTGAAGAGCAGTATTTGGTGGCACAGTTTCAGATTGCCAGCCTTTCAATCTGGCTGCTTGGCTCAATTGCATTTATGCTTGCTTACAATCTGCAGCTTTCCTGCATTGTAATGGTAACGTCATTGCTCTCCGTGGCTTTTTCTGTCATTTTTGGAAGAAAGATGGCTGCGCTCACGGAGGCAATCAGCGACAGCAACGCCCGGTTTGTAGCAAAACTCAAGGATCTGCTGTGCGGATTCCCCGAAATCAAAAGCTTCCGCGCAGAAAAGCCTGCGGAACAGCTGTTCTGTGATGCAAATGAGAGCCTGGAAGCTTATAAAGATAACCGAAGGCTACAGGAAGGCGGGCTGGAGCTCTTGTCAGCCTCCATCGGCTCTGCGGTACAGTTGGGTGTCTTTATTGTAGGGGCGTGGTTTGCCATCCGGGGAAAATTAACGGCAGGCATCGTAATTGCTTTTGTGCAGCTGATGAATTATTTCCTGGAGCCAATTAAGTCCCTTCCTGTTATGGCGGCGAATTATAAGGCGGCACGCAGCCTGTTCTTCAAGGTTTCCGAGCTTGTGGAAGAGGGAAAAGAAAATGGGAAGGCGCTGCTTTTTGAGGAAGTGTCTGCCATTTCCTTGCGGTCGTTTTCTTTGTCCTATGGGGAGAAGCAGCTATTCCAGGATGTCACGCTGGATCTTCAGAAGGGCTGCAGCTATGCGGTCATTGGGGCTTCCGGGAGCGGGAAGTCTACTTTGCTGCATGCGATTGTAGGGGGAGCAGGGGGAGAACAGCAAGGGGAGATTCTGTATAACCGGGAACCTCTGCGGAATCTCTCTTTTGCATCTATTGTGGGCAATGTCGTCTTTGTCCGGCAGAGTATTTTCATTTTCAACGGCACCTTGCTGGAGAATATTACCCTCTACCAGAGATTCTCAAAGGATGATGTTGCGCGGGCGGTACATCTATCAGGTTTAGATAGCCTAGTGGCTCAGAAGGGCTATTCCTATTCTTGTGGGGAAAATGGATGCAACCTCTCTGGTGGAGAGCGCCAAAGGGTTGCTATTGCCCGGGCAATGCTCAAGAAGCCGCCTGTCCTCCTGCTGGATGAGCCGACTTCCGCACTGGATCCAATCACGGCCAATGATATTATGAAGTCTGTCTTGGATCTGCCTGGCACGATGAAGGTTGTGGTCACCCATAAGTTGGACAGCAACTTATTATCTGCTTTTGATAAAATTATATTGCTGCATAATGGCAGCATCCTTTGCGGGGATTTTGAGGATTTGATACGGGAAAATGCTTATTTTCAGGCGCTTGTCAGTCTGACGGATGTATAAGTTACCTGGTATATGCATCTTCGATTAGGCTTTTGGGAATTCCCCTAGAAGCTTGCTATACCTTACCTCCGTTACCTGTCACTAAAATCCTTTAAGTTACTGTCATTGATTCACGGCCTAGAGGCCGCTCATAGCAGCAATTCGGGCGGTATTTAAAGTTTTGCTTCCAAATGCCATTCTTATTCAGCCAGCGGATTTCACGTTCAACATATTTCATATAATTTTTGTTGTATCAATCTTCTATAGCGATAGTATGGCAACCGTTTTTAATGCCAGTTAAAACATTATTTTCCCCCAAAAATATCCCTATCATCCCAAAATATAAATTATCATAAAAAACAGATACCAACATTGGATAACCATGCTTGGTATCTGTTTTTTAAGAACTTCCTTTAAATTTATCCTTCTTATCCTGCTGATGCATCCATGGTAAACGGTAGATAGGTTCTTTCCAAAGTTGGTTGATTTTAGTGTATTAAATTGTTATAATATGGTCAAAGATCGATAAAAGGATGTGAATGCCATATGAATGAATTCATAAAATCACTCAATCAGGATTACGAATTAGTACAATACCGCATTAAAGATAAAGAGGTTGTTTTTAATATACAATCCAGCAAAAAGGAACTGACATGTCCATTTTGCGGCTCAAAAACCATGCATGTCCATTCAATATACCAGAGAGAGATTCAGGATCTGCCACTCCAAGACAGACAGGTCATTTTATTAGTAGATACACGAAAATTCTTCTGCTATAATCCAGTCTGTCCGCATAAAACGTTTGCTGAGAGACATCCCTTTGCTGCGCCAAAAGCAAAGAAGACGGACAGGCTGGTCAAGAACATTATCCATACTTCGACACAGTTAAGTTCATTAAATGCGTCAAGGCTTTTGAAAAGTGGAAATATCACTGCATGCAAGAGCAGCATCTGCAGCCTGCTTAAAAAAATGCCGTCCATTGTGGATAAAGCTTCTGTAAAAAAGATCTGTGTGGATGATTTCGCGCGCAGGAAAAGGTTCTCCTATGGATTTCCAAATATCCAGGTCGTATCCAGAGATGGGGCATCCACTTATTCGTCGGCAGCAACGAATTCGCATCCGGAGGCAGTACAGGTCAGCGACCGGTTCCATTTAATAAAAGGGCTTTCAGAAGCCATAAACAAATATATCATCAGGGAATTTCCCGCCAGAGTAGAGATTCCATTGACTGAAGCAATTTCAGATGAAATGGCAGCGCTGTACAATACTGTAAACAGGGCGCTCCGGATCAGGTTTGCCCATAAGAAAAGGAAAGAAGGCATGACGGTATCGGATATTGCACTGTTACTGCATTCATCTCCCACAACCATCCGAAAGTATCTTGCCATTCCGGAAGATGGGATTCCGAAGGATAGGGCAACCTCCCGGGAAAGGCAGCACCAATTGGCGCGGCAGCAGAAGCAGCAGGAAGTTGACGAAGCCAGAAGACTGGCAAGGGACGGGTATCCGATTGGACAGATTGCCGCTATGATGCACCATACATATAAGACCATACAGAATTACCTGAACCCTGGCTATCGTGTTACGGATGGCCATTATAATGCACGGATCCCCGGCAAACTGGCTCCCTATGAGAAAGATGTCATAGAGCTCCGGAGCCAGGGGCTTGCCTATCCCCAGATCCATACGATCCTTTGTGAAAAAGGATATACAGGAAGTGTTGCGTCCCTTAGGATGTTCATGCAAAAGGAAAGGTCCCGGATGCGGGAGCAGGAAGAGCAGGACAACCCCCAGTCTGAATTCATCCAAAGGAAATCTCTCTGCCAGCTGATCTATAAGAAACTGGAAGATGTTGTAACAATCACTGTCGGCCAGTATGAGCAGGCATTGGAGACGTATCCATTGCTAAGCGCCCTTTATTCCCTGGTGAAAGAATTCCACACTGCAATATTTTCCCAAAAACCCGAGAAATTAGACGAGTGGATAGAGTCTGCCAAGAAGCACGATATATCTGAACTGCAGTCATTCGTGGAAGGGATATTGAAAGATTTAACAGCTATCAAAAATGGAATTATCTATCCTTATAACAATGGCTTAGCAGAGGGAAGTGTGAATAAAATCAAGGTAATAAAACGGATTATGTATGGCAGGAACAGCTTTGAGCTGTTAAAAGCGAAGGTACTGTTTCATGAACTTTTTCACTGTGAATTCAACTAACTTTGGAAAGAACCGCTCCATTTCCGACTGTCACCTTTGCCTTTAATTTAAAAGATTTTGCGCTGAGGGGTTTGCTGTATTTCTTTGTATATGCAATAACCTGTTCCTTTTTTGGAGCCGGAGTCGGCTTTAATTCCAGCGCTTCGCAGGCTGCTTCCAGTTCTACAAGGGCTTTCTCTACTTCTTCCTGCGTGGCCTTTTCATCATCCAGAGCCTTTTTCGCACTGGTCATTGCCGCTTGGAAATCATTCCAGCTTTCCTCAGTATAATCATCCTTCTCTTTTTCCTGGCAGGACTGGTACAACTCCTCCAAGGCTCCCTTGTCCACCTCATCCAATGCCACAAATTCGAACACGGTATCTGTATATTTACTATTCATCTCATCGACCAGTTCTTGCACTCCTGAGTTTCTGTATCCTTTTACGATCACAACAGGATTTTTAAATTTTGTTATAGTGCCATAAGATCCAAAAATATCCGATTCTATCTTGTAGTCGTGACTTAAGATTGTTATGCTACTCAGACCGTTGCAATCAAAAAATCCCCCATCTCCTATATTTATCACGCTATTCGGTATTGTTATGCTGCTCAAACCGCTGCAGCCAGAAAATGCATGCTGCCCTATGATCTCCACCCCACTTGGTATGACCGTATTATTACATAAGAAGTTCCCTTTTTCCCTCCCACTAAATCCAGCACAGAATTCCCCTCCTTGGCATAATTCTGCCCTCCAATTGAAATCTCCGACTGCTGTGCCGAAGCGCCATGCAGGACAGCATTCCCCCCTGAAACGCTCCCCTTATTCTCAACCGTCCCTTCTGACACATCCTCAAAATCCCAAAAATATGCAGGAGCCGGCGGCTCTGCCCCCAAAGGCACATTTTCTGCAAATATCAGATCCTGTGGCCAGGGCAGCAGCGCCGCTGCCAGCATAAGCGCCAGTGTTTTTGCAAACCATTTCTTTTTTCCCATAATGTCCCTTCTCCTTTTCTCTTATTTTTTCTAAAATACCGCCATATTCTATACAGCCATCAGAACAAAAGCACTAAGCCAGTGTCCTGTATTGCCCATATTCAGCGCTAAACATTAAGTTATTTAGCGCAGGATATACTATTACTCCACTCAGTATACCTCTAAAATTCAGCAAAAACAACCAAAAATTCAGCGATCTTTTCTTCTGGCATTCTCTTTGAGCGCGGCTGTTTCTTTTCCTTGTCCCAGTAAGATTCTGATTCATAAACATAGGTGATTCCTGTTTGTTTGTTGAGTTTTTTTATGATAGATGCCATTTTCGTACCTCCTAGTGAAAATCAATTATACAATACCACTATAATAATGCCAATAAAATAGAGGTAAATATTTAAAAAAATCCCACTATTTTACAACAAAAAGCACTGTGACCCGATCTATTATCAAAGCTACAGTGCATATATATTCAACTATATTTCCCCACCCCGTGAAAAGTAACCCAGACATATGAACAGACAAAAGGCAGACAAAAAAGGCTATTGCAATCAAGCTTAAAATATGCTATATTATAAACATAAAAGGAGTAACCACCCACAAAGTGGTTGACCTCCAAAGTTAAGTTTACAGAATAAACCTACCTCTACCAGCCAAGTACAAGGTAGGTTTATTTATTTTCGCTTGTTCGTCCTATCTATATAGGCAAGCAGCGCAATCAGGAAATTACCGCCCAAAAGTAACAGGCTTAATACTTCATATGTATCCATCTGCACCACCTCCCCTCTTTTTCAAGTTTAGGGAGGTTTACCACCTTGTAACACGATTACTCCAGGGGATAATCATATCATGGGTGGTGAATTACTTCAACAAGTTTATGCACAATTCTCTCAGTAAGAAACTTTTCACCGTTACTATTCACGGCCTAGAGGCCGCTCATAACAACAATTCAGGCGGTATTTAAAGTTTTGCTTCATGCCATTCTTATTCAGCCAGCGGATTTCTCATTCGGATTTCACGTTCAACATATTTCATATAATTTTTGTTGTATCAATCTTCTATAACGATAGTATGGCAGCTATTTTTAATGCCAGTTAAAACATTATTTCCCCTAAAAATATCCCTGTCATCTGAAAATATCAATTATCATAAAAAACAGATACCAGCATCGGATAACCATGCTTGATATCTGTTTTTTAGAAACTTCCTTTAAATTTATCCTTCTTGTCCTGCTGATGCATCCATGCCGCCATACCGCTGCTTTTCCCAGACCCTCGACGATGCGTCCACGACGCTATGCCACTGACTTTTCCTTGCCCCCAACGATGCGTCCATGACGCCCAGCCGCTGACAATCCCTGCTGCCAAAAACATTTCTGCCAAAAGCCCGCAGCCTGCAGCCTTAAAAAATGGATTTACCCATCCATAATCCAGCTCTGCCTTATCCATTCCTACCAAAAATTTTACAGCCCCCGCTTTTTCTTCCCACAGCCCTGTCCAAAAGGAAAACTCTGACCAGCGGGAAGGAATGTAATCCTCTGGAACCTGTATCTGGTTTTTTAGCAAAAATACTGACAACGCCATCAACAGCAGAGATACCCCTGCCATTACTATTTTGCCTGGCATCGTTTTCTGCTTTTTGCACTGACGATAAAAAGACTGGCAGACAAACGCACATACCGTAAAAGGCGCCAACAGCATACAGCATCCGCTGACCCCACGCAATAATTCGATATCTAGCATTTGCACAGAAAGATTATACCGCATACCCAGCTCTAAGATAAGGTCACGGCTGGAAACTCCCCCCTGCTTTTTTACCATAACCCTGTCCAGCGTTTCTTCCATTGGCTGCTGGCCAGCTGCCTGCGCCTGGCCGTTTTTCTGCTGCCCGCCTTCCCCGTTTTCCACAGGTTTTGCAGCTTGAAATGCAATTATATTCCCCTGGATGGGAAGCACCTGGCGAATTACATAGGCGGCTTCCCCATAAGAGACCTCCATCCCTTCCACCTGGATGCTGCCAAATAACTCCCAGGCTGTGCCTTCACTTATGACACATCCATCCCGATCCCCCTGCACCGGAACCTGGCAGCCGTCAAATACCAGTCCTGGCTCTCCGCACAGAAGGATCGCGGTTGCCTGGGCAGCTTTGGACAGATTTTTATTTTCCAACATAACCTCTGTTTTTTGCCCCCAGAGGCACAGGGCGGGGGGCAGTCCTTCTTCCTGTTCTCCCTCGTTTTCCAGAGCCTCCTCTCTCTGCCTCATAACTTCCAGCCCTTCCGAAATAGACACCGGGCTTTCCAAACGAAACATTACTTTCCCAAGCGCCAGGCTGCCCCAGGCAATTGCCGACAGGTAGAGCAGCATCATGGCAAGGGCTAAAAATCCTGCTGTTAATAAATATCTTGCATATTTTCTCATATATTATTTTCCTTTTTCTGCTTTTTTGTTTCTATTCTTCCCTTCTTACCCGGCTGCCATCTTCGATGGAACGGCTGGAAGCGCTGATAATTTCCTGGTCGCCAGTGAGAAATCCCTCTTCCAATGCGGCATTTGTGCTATTTTTATCCAGAACCTGTACCTCCATTTTTTCTACCACCAATTCCGTTCCCATCACTCCCTGTTGCTCCCGCAGGACCAGCACAGAATATCCTGCCTGCTCCTCCCGAAGAGCCTGGATGGGAATAACGGAAGAAAATTGTCTGGACTTCTGGATAATCTCAATCTGGGCGGAAGCCCCGGCCTCCAAAACCCCTTTTGGCAAATCAATGGCAACATCCAGCAGCGTATTGTCTTCTTTATTTTCGGATACATTAGAAACGGTAAAATCTGTGATCCTATCCTTGCTTCCAGATGGGGAAATCGTGACGGGGCTGCCTTTCTGCACATACTCCTCATTGCTTTTATCAATAGAAGCCACCAGGCGGTTTCTCTGGGAGGTGTCTGCCAGCCGGACAGCCGTTCCCTCTGTGGTAAAATCCCCTGTGGTAACCGCAATCTGTGTCACCAGGCCGCCTACCGGAGCCGTAATCTTCCCTTCTGCCTTCTGCAAATCCTGAAGCTTCCCCAAGGAAAGCTCCTGCTGCTTTCTGGCAATCTCATTTTGAGCCGCCGTGCTGTCTGTAGGGACGCTGGCATTTGCATCCTCTATAGCCCTGGATGCCGCCCTCAGGTTGTCTGCACGGCCAGAAACTGCTGCTTCATAAGCAGATTTTGCCTCTGCCACAGCCTGTTCCAGCTGGGCTTTCTGCGCATCCCACTCTGCTGCGCTGCCGCCTGCCTTCTGGCCTTCCTGGTTCTGCTCATTCTGGCTCTGGCCTTCCTGAGCCTCTTGCCTCTGGCCTTCCTGTCCCTCTTGGTTTTGGCCTTCCTGTCCCTCTTGCTTTTGGCCTTTCTGTCCTTCTTGCTTCTGGCCTTTCTGTCCCTCTTGGTTTTGGCCTTCCTGCCCTTCTTGCTTCTGGCCTTTCTGTCCCTCTTGGTTTTGGCCTTCCTGTCCCTCTTGCTTCTGGCCTTTCTGTCCCTCCAGGTTTTGGCCTTCCTGGCTCCACTCATTCTGGCTTGAGCCTTTCTGCCCCTCTTGCCCCTGCCTCTCCTGGCTTTGGCTTTTTGGGTTTTGGCTTTCCTGCTCCTCCTGGCTCTGACCAACATTAATATTCTCTATCCCCATATTTCCATCCAGGCTTGCTGTCTGTATACCTCCAATCGGCTCTTCTGCCCCTACACCTGCAGCCCGCATATTTCTGCTAGAAGCTGCCGCCCCTACATTCTCTGCTGGACGGGGATTGTTCCTCAAAAATTCCTGCAATGCCCATTCTGCCGCATCCCAAGCTGCTTTTGCATTTGACACATCTGTATCCCCCTTGGAAACAGCCTGGTTATAGTCCTCCATTGCCCGTCTCTTTGCAAGGGCGCGGTTTTCCTGTTGGGAATCCCGATTGCTCTTGGCATCCTGATCCTGCAGCTTAATCTTCTCCAATTCTTGCTGCGCTGCCAAAACCTGCTCTTCCAGCCGATCCATATCCAGTATAAACAGCACGTCGCCCTTTTCCACAGACTGCCCCTCCTGCACACAGATTTCCTTTACCCTCTGCCCGCTTTCCGTGTACACTGCAACTTCCTTCCCTGCTTCTACCTTCCCGCTTCCACTTACTTTATGGTCAATTGTTCCCGTGGATATTCTCACTGTCTTCACCCTTGCCATGGCCGCCCCGCTTACCGCCCTGGATATTATCGTGAACACCAGCATCACCGCCAGGAACCCTCCAAATATTCCAAATGCCTTCTTCCTAACCATTTTTCCATTCCCTTTCCTACGATTTTCCCCAGATTCCCTCTGCCCATCATTCCTTCACCGCTCCAGCCATAATCCCTCTTTCCAAATAGTCCTGCCCTCCCAAAAATACCAGCAATGCCGGTAAAAACGTAATTACCGACGCCACAAATGCAAATCCAGACTTACTGATAGCCGTAATATCCGGCAAAAAAATAGACAATGGGAACAGGCTCTTATCCTTCAAAAACGTCATCGGCTGCTCAATCAGGCTCCAATATTCCAAAAAACCCAGCACCATCGCAGAGATAATCCCCGAAGACCCAATCGGCAGGGCAATATAATAAAACAGCTGCCATTCCTTTGCTCCATCCAGCTTCGCCGACTCTAACAGACTATCTGGAATTTCCATAAAAAAGCGATACATAATAAACACTGGAAAGGCAGAAAACACCCCAGGCAATATAATTCCCCACAATTTGTCTGTCAGCTTCATCCAATCCAATACCAGGTAATCCGAAAGCATTAAAACCTGAAATGGCATCAGCATTAAGATCATATAGATCAGAAAAAACCCTTTTTTCCCTGGAAACTGATATTTTGCAAATCCCCAGGCCGCCATGGTTCCTACCACAAATTGCCCCGCCAGAACCCCAAAGGTAATTTTCATGGAATTCCAAAACATTACAAAAAACTCTGGGGTATCCATAAAAATCTCCACATAATGGCGCAAGGTAGGATACAAAGGCAGCAATGGAAAATCTGCATAGCCCTCACTGCCAGAAATTACTGCGCCCAGGTAAACTTTCAGCTCATCATCCCCCATAAAAGATCCTGCCAATAAGAAGAAAACGGGAAACAATGCTATCACTGCAAAAAGCGCAAGGATGCACCAGCCTATTTTTCGGGCAGGATGGAATTTGCGCACCGCCGCAGGCATGGATTCCCAGGATATACCTGGAGCATCAAAGAACTTTTTCTTTAAGCGTGAGAGCCTGGGTGTGGATGGCTGGTTTCTCTCCAGGGTTGTATTCTGCTGCATGGCATTTGTACTCCTTTCTACAAAATATTCCCGGAAGATACTGCTTTTTCCTGAATGGCCCTGCCCCTTTCAGGCTCTGCGCATATCTCCCTAAAACCATAAAACCAATTACCTTGCGGGAATCAAATACCCCGCTACAAGCAACGGGGTATCAAGCTTGCAGCGGGGTATTGTACCCACAGGGCACTTACCCTCGCGGCATTCGTTAAATATCCATGTAAACATGGCTATTTTCCTCATTGCCCACGGAAATAAACAGATAGCTACACGGCAGCTTCCTTACTGTCCCATGCCTTTTGCAATAACAAGATCAACAAGAGCAGCACCATACTCTCCACGACTGCTGCCGCCGCCATTTTGTCAAAAGAAAAAGAACGGAACCAGTTATTAAATAAATGCTGCATCATATAAATGCTCTCATGGGGATAATCTCCCGCCACCAAATAAGCTTCTCGGAATACCTTAAAAGAGTTCAGAAAAGACAGCACGGTAATGGTATAAAGCGAAGGCTTCAAATTCGGCAAAGTGATCTTTACAAAACACTGCCATTCCCCAGCGCCATCCACTCTTGCCGCCTCATAAATACTCTCTGAGATCCCAGCCAGCCCTGCCATCCACAGCACAATATCATACCCCAGATTTTTCCAAATATAACTGAACACCAGCACCCAAAAAGCCTGCTTCGTATTCATCCAATCACTTCCTGCAATCCCCATATGCACCAGCCATTGGTTCAGCAGCCCCTGGGAATGGAACAACAGCCGCCACATCAACGCTACGGAAACCGCTGGCAAAGCCATTGGCATCAAAAAAGCGCTTTTTATAATCCCTCCATACTTACTGCGGAACAATACCACTGCGCATCCCAATGACAACAGTATCAATGCCGGAATACAGATTGCCGTAAAACGCAGCGTATTTTTCACTGCCAACAAAAACGCTGTATTTCCAAATACAGTGCGATAATTTTCCATCCCCACAAACTTCTCATCCACGGCTCCAAGGAATGACCTGCGCACCACATCCCCATAAGGCAGCAAATAGAACACCAATACCCCCAAAAAGCTCGGCATGATCCAAAACAGCCCGCGGAAACTTTTTTTTCTTGAACCTCTCACCCTTCTTCCCCTTTCACCTGTTTCCTCTTTCCTTCTCTTCCTATCATTTGCAAAAGCCCCCCTCTTTTATCTTCCCTTTCTTCTTGGCGGTCAATACCTGTTGTGACTTTCTTTTTCAGCCTCTGGAAGAAGAAAATAACGCCTGCCGCACACGGCATCCCAATATTCTCCCAATCCCCAACAGCCCATTAATCCAAAAAGCTGTTGGGGCTTTTTTATTCTGCAAGATAAATATTTACCTTCTGTACCACTGCATCCGCAGCTGCCTGCGGCTCTGTCTCCCCTTTCAGCACTTTCTCCCCCTGCTCCACCACAGCGTCCTTGATTACATCATCCATCAAAGCCGGATTCTCCAGCTTCTCAGTCAAGTCCGTCAGCTTCTTTATCTCATCCTCTGTAGCAGGAACCATCGCATAACTAATACGATTATCAATCTCCGTCCCTGCGCCGGAGACCATCATGAGCAACTCCTTGCCCTCATACTCATGCCCATCAATCATGCTGCGGAAGGCATCCCGATCCACCGGCAGCCCCCCTGACATTGCCAGTTTTTGCGCATCCTGCGTCAGCAGATACTTCACAAATTCCTCTGCCGTCTCCGGCTGTGAGCCCTTATTGCTAATGCCCATCACCATCGTTGGCACAAACACATTTTCCACCTGGCCTGGCATAAGCCCAAAATCTCCATTTTCCAGCTTTTCTGTAGATGCCCGGAGCATTCCATAATCCGCGCCTCCATACAACCCAATATTCGAATTTAGGCTTTTGCTTAACAGGTCAAATATCCCCTTATCCAGAGAAACCTCTCCCAATGGAGACACGTTCCCGCCTGCCATTGCCATATAAATCCCTACAGTCTCATCTTCACCGTTTTTGTATTCCCCATAAGCATTTTTTAATTTCGTTAAAAATTCTGCCACCTTCGCCCCATCCAGGGTTCCATCCTCTTTCATCCAGGATGCCCCGCAAGTATACCAGAATTTTTCCACCACCGCACCAGGCTCCATATTCGCCAGCGAATCCTTCCGCTCTATAAAGGAATCAAAGCCTTCCCCAGGCGTATAATAGGCGCTGCCTGCCTGTACCATTGGGATCATGAACCTGGCAGGAATGGCGCATAGCTGCCCCTGGTCATCCTGATAGGCATTTAAGATATTTTCAAAATAATTTCCTCCTGCCTCTGCTGCCACAGCAGACAGATCTTTCAAAATCCCCTTTTCCGCATAAGTTTTCACTGGCATGCCGTCCAAAATCAGCACATCTGGCCCCTTTCCTGCCATAATCTCTGTTGTCAGCGTCTTCAATGCGTCTGATGGTGTCACGCCGTTCTCATCAGACAATGCCACTTCATAATTGACATATAGATCCGTATGCTCCTTCTGGTAACGGCTGATGGCCTGGCGCATCTCCCTGCTGTCATGCAAGGAATAAACCTTTAGTTCCTTATCCGGCCTGGATGGCGTGTCAGCAGAATACGTATATCTTACGATTGCAATTCCTGTAGGGGAATCTGAACTGGAGTCATTTGCCACTACCAGGAAATTCTGCTCATCCACCATCAGCAGCGACGACACAAAGAAGGAAGGGTTCGCCAGGGAATTCAAACTCCCATCCATTATCTGCTCAATCACGCTGCCGCCAAAAGTATAATGGTACAGCCCTTTACTGGTAAGCCAGTACATGCCTTCTCCATTATCCAGTGAATCCACTGCCTGGAAATAGCCGCTTTCTGTAATACTTTTCTGCAATGCATCATCCCTGGACTGCTGCTCCCCTGTTTCCGTATCATACACCAGCACTTCTGTTTCCGTCTGGATGACCAGCTTGTTTCCCACGATATAACTCTGACGCATGACGCTATCCCCAGACTCATAAGTTTGTTTTATGCTGCCATCAGAAACGCTTACCTGATACATCGTGTCACTGATATCCTTTATCAATACCTGATCCTCTCCCACAAAAGAAAGCCCCAGCATTGTGTTTGAAGATCCTCCCTGTTTTTTCAAAGAGCCGTCATCCCCATCTTCCTGGCCTTCTGCATCTAAGCCTTCCTGGCTGTCTGCATCTGAGCCTTCCTGGCCTGCAGATGGATCTTCTATTCCTGGCTGTTCCTCATTTCCCTGCCCATCTGATTCTGAGGAAGTGTCCTGGCTGCCGCCCTCGCCTTCTCCCTCTTCCCCATTTTCTGAAAAACCACCTACGCTGACGCTTCCATAGGCTGACGCATCGTATGACCCATCTACGTCTCTCTCTTTTGCCTCTGGCATCTCAAAGGGAATCTGGCTTCCATTCCCATCCTTATCAATCAAATATAAGACAGATGTTAACTTGCCTTCCCCAATCTGGTTATACGCCACAGCCACCTGCCCGCCTTTTGATACAGCGGCATAGTCAATATACCCATGCTCCTCATCCTGCAATTCTTCGGGAAACTCAAACACCTTCTCCCAGTTTTCCCCTGCATCCTTGGAATCCCACACGCTCTTCCTCCCCTTTTCTGCATCGCTTCCTGCCAGCCGGAGCGTGCCATCTTCCAATTTCTTCGCATCATAAATCTGGCCAAACAGCATGTCGCCTGCAGTATCTTCTTCCAAAAAACGCCCCATGGCTATTTTCCCGCCATCATCTGCGCCGCCGTTTGTACTGCCAGCGCTGCTTCCTACAGCATTTCCGCTGCCAGATCCTCCGCCGCTATTCTCACCATTGCCCTTTCCGCTGCACCCTGCCAGACTGCCGCAAAGCAATGTAATTGCCATCAAAATCCCTACCATCCGTTTCCATTTTTGATTCTTCATATCCATTCCTCCTATGATTAGTCTCCATCCATGAAACTCTATATTCTGCCTTTCCATTGGAGCATCCATTTTTTAACCCCTGTACCTTCACTTGACACTCAGGATATCACAGAAACCTCTAATCTTTCTCTAAAACCATGGGAAATTTTTAGAGATTATTTAGAGAATTCTGTGGTATACTGAAATGGCAAAAAAGAAAGGCGGTACTCCCATGCGAATTTTAATTATTGAAGATGATAAATCCCTTGCGGAAACACTTCGTTTCCAATTAGAGCGCAATCATTTTGAAACAGACGTATGTTATGACGGCGAAGAAGGGCTGCATTTTATCGAACAGCAATCCCATGACCTGATCCTTCTGGACCGTATGCTCCCTTCCCTGGATGGCATTTCTGTTTTAAGGATTACCCGTGAAAAAAATATACCCACCCCCATTATCTTCGTCACTGCGCTAGGCGCCTTAAATGACAAGGTAACCGGCCTGGACTGCGGCGCAGACGACTACCTGGTGAAGCCCTTTGACTTTGAAGAGCTCCTTGCCCGTATCCGATGCATCCTGCGGCGCCCCACAAAATGGGAAGGCAGCAAGCCTTTAGAAATAGGTGATATTTCCTATGATATACAACAAAAAATGCTCCGCTGCGGCAGCGCCTCCTGCTCCCTTTCTGCACGGGAAGGGGATTTGATGGAATTCTTCCTGCGAAACCCGGGGCAGACTATTCCCCGCGCTTCCATCCTTTCTAAAGTCTGGGGGCCGGACGCAGAGGTGGAAGACGGCAACCTGGACAATTACATCTACTTTTTGCGCCGCAGGCTGAAAAGCGTCAAGAGCAGCCTGCAGCTAAAAACCATACGGGGCATCGGCTACCAGCTGGAGGTTTTAAATGCCTAAAAAACCACAGCACAAACCATTTTCCCAAAATAAGCAAACACAGATCCCGTTTCGGAAGCTCCATATCCGGCTGACCTTCTTTTGCACCTTGATCTGCGGTGCAATCTTATCCCTTATGTCCCTGGTCTGCCTGACTTTTTCCGAAATGGAATCCCGGGAAAGCCACTTTTCCGATTTCCAGATCAATGTTAATATGCTGCTGAACCACCTGGAGAACCAGTTTGTCATTTCCCATGACTGGCTTTCCCAGATCAATGCAGACACCCAGTTCCAGGTAGATATCCGGGACAACGGATCCATGCTTGCTTATCAAACCTTAAACCCCCTTCATTTGGATGAAGGCGCTTTTTCGGCGGCGCGCATGGCTGCCCAGGAGGATTATTGCGTTTTAGAGGACTCCATTTCCCAAAATTCTATCCTTTCCATCCACGCAGAATTTGAGCTGCCTTATCAGGGGCAGAATTACTATGCCTCTGTGGCTCTGGTTCCCAAGGAAAACAGCGTGCTGAATATCGCAATCCTCCATCCTTTGACAGATTTATACCAGACGCTTTACCTAAGGCGGCTCCTTTTCGCCGGGGCAGACATTGCCGGAGTCCTGCTGCTTGGGATCTTCTTCTGGATTTTTACCTGGCGGATGATCCGGCCGCTGATCGCCAGCCGCCAGAAACAGGCAGAATTTATCGCCTCTGCCTCCCATGAGCTGCGCTCTCCTTTAACGGTTATGCTGTCCAGCCTCTCGGCCATGAAACACGCCTCTCCAGAAGAAGCGGATGGATTTTCCCAAACCATTGCCCAGGAAGGGAAACGCATGAGCCGCCTAATTAACGATATGCTGATCCTGTCCAATACAGACAGCGCCCATTTGACCCTCCGCAAGACACCTGTGGAGTTGGATACCCTTTTGCTGACTGCTTATGAGAAATTCCTTCCCCTCGCATGGGAGAAACATATTTCCCTGGGCATATCCCTGCCTGACCAGTTGGTCTCCCCCTGCCTCTGCGACAAAGAGCGGATGGAGCAGGTATGTTCTATTTTGTTGGACAATGCATTGAGCTATACGCCTGAAGGCGGAAACATCCAGCTTTCCCTGCTGGAAACTACAGACGTGATTCGGATTCAGGTGGCTGACAACGGCATCGGGATCCCAGACTCTGAAAAAAAGGCCATTTTTGACCGTTTCTACCGCTGCGACAAATCCCACCAGGACAAGTCCCACTTTGGCCTGGGGCTGTGCATTGCATGGGAGATGGTACAAATGCACAAAGGGAAATTATGGGCTGAGGATACTCCTGGGGGCGGGGCAACTTTCATTATGATGCTTCCAATGTGACAGTAGGCGCTTATAGGAACAATTCGGGGCGATATTTAAAGATTTTCTGCGTAAAAATCGCCCCGAACTTATGATGCCTGTTTGGTGTGAAACTGTAAATAAGGCATAAAATATGGATATTATAGCTACGAAAGCCCTTTTAAGTTTTACCATTTTATGTTATATTTATATCTGCCTTCTGGCTATCTCATTTTATAGATGGAATGCCGATTACAGTCTAAAATGAAGGTGCTGTTCAGAATCAGCAAGGAGGCAGATAAATACGCCATCTGTCCCCAAAACACATTTTTTCATGTAAAATAGTAAATCATATAACATAACAACATACACAGGGGAGGATCCAGCCTTGAGCACATATGTGATTTCAGATATACACGGCAGTTACGATGCTTATATGAAAATGCTTGAAAAAATACAGTTTTCAGAGAAAGATACTCTATATGTACTGGGTGACATCCTTGACAGAGGGCCGCATCCCATAAAAACTATACTTGACTTAATGAAAAGGCCTAATGTATCCTGCGTGGCAGGAAACCATGAATACATGGCGGTGTCGTGCCTGCAGTTCCTTTTAAAAGAGATTACAGAACAGAACCTGGAAAAGCTAAACCCTGATATATTGGCAATGCTCCTGACCTGGCAGCAGAATGGGGCTGACTCAACCATAAATGAATTTTACAAACTGGATGCCCCAACCCAAAAAGAGTTAATCGCATTTATTTCCGATTTTAACCTATATGAAGAAATCCATATCCATGATAGGACATATATCCTTGTCCATGCTGGGTTTGAAAACTTTAAGCCCAGCAAGCCTCTGTGGAAATATGAGCTTGATGAGTTAATATGGGAAAGGCCAGACTATAATGTCCCATACTACCCTGACAAATATGTAATCACAGGGCATACGCCAACAATGGCCATACCAGAAAATCCCCGGCCAGGATATATTTATAAAAACAACCGCCATATAGCCATTGACTGCGGGGCCGTGTTCGGCGGAAGGCTGGCATGCCTATGCCTTGAAACAGAAGAAGAATTTTATGTAACATGCAGATAAAAGCATCCAGAAGCAGCAAATCATCCCACGCATCTACAGGCATACCCTCTGGGGCACCACGTAATCCATGCCCTTTCAGGGCGGGGAAACAGCTTCACTGTTTCATAAGGTATATATTTCCATGAAATCTGCAATTATTACGAACAGGAAACGGGAACCAAGACATGAACAACAGATTTATCCAAAGCATAGCCATCGACTGGCAAAAAATCAGCCGCAGCTCCTATTTACAGGAAATCCCTGCGCTGAAGCATTTGAAAACCTTAGAATTCCAGAAAAGCATCACCTTTTTTGCAGGGGAAAACGGGACAGGCAAATCCACGCTGTTAGAAGCAATCGCCACTGCCTATGGCTTCAACCCAGAAGGCGGAACCATCAATTACCGTTTCAGCACCTATGACGATGTTTCTGAGCTGAACCATGCCCTTAGCATCACCAAAGGATACCGCAGGGCAAAATCCAGCTATTTCTTCCGGGCAGAAAGCTTCTTTAATGTGGCCAGCAAGGCAGAAGATTATCGGGACCATACGCCAAAGGAAATCTACTACCAACGGTATGGCGGAAAATCCCTGCATGAGCAGTCCCATGGAGAGAGTTTCCTGGCCTATTTCCAATCCTTTGGCCAGGCAGGGCTCTACCTGATGGATGAACCGGAAGCCGCACTGTCTCCCCAGCGGCAGCTTAGCCTGTTTATCCAAATGGCCAAAATGGCAGAGTCTGGCTCCCAGTTTATCGTCGCCTCACACTCCCCCATATTGCTGGGAATCCCTGGGGCAGATATTATCTCCTTTGGCCAGAGCCAGGCCGTACGCTGTTGCTATGAGGATACGGATAGCTATCAGGTGATGGAAATGTTTATTAACCACAGAGAAGCGCTAATCCAACGGCTGCTTCAGGAGGATTGACCTTACTCCGCAAACAGTTTTTCCCATTCCCCTTCCTGAAAGCCCGTCACAACAGCCTGTTCTGTTACCAGGATCGGGCGTTTCACCAGCATGCCATCCGTAGACAGCAATTCGTATTTTTCCTCCAGGGACATATCCGGCAGACGGTTCTTTAATTTCATTTCTTTATAAAGCATTCCGCTGGTATTGAAAAACCGCTTTATGTCCAGATTGCTTTTTTCATGCCATTCCTTTAGTTCTTCTTTCGTAGGGTTTTCCTCTTTGATATGACGGGAAATAAACTGTACTTGGTGTTCCTGCAGCCATTTTTTTGCCTTTTGGCATGTGCTGCATTTGGGATATTCTACAAATAAAACTTCCATAGATGATTCTCCTTCCATGTATTCCTATTTCTGTATTCCTATTTCTGTATTCCTATTTCTGTATTCCTAATATTCCTATTTCTCATGGGAAATTCATAATGGTTCCGTGCCCTTATGGCTACATCAACAGCTTCAGCATCTCCTCCCTCGTCAGCTTCACCCCTTCAAACCCTTCGTTCCCCAACAGCTGCTCCGCCAGCTCCTTCTTCTTTTCCTGCAGCTTTAAAATATTTTCCTCAATGGTGCTTTTAGCGATTAACTTATAAACTGTCACCGCATGCTTCTGCCCAATCCGGTGCGCCCGGTCTGTGGCCTGGTTCTGCACCGCTACATTCCACCACGGGTCATAATGGATTACAATATCCGCTGCCGTCAGGTTCAGCCCTGTCCCCCCAGCCTTCAGGGAAATGCAAAATACAGGGATCTCCCCTTCCTGGAAATCCTGCACCAACTCTGCACGCCGCTCCTTACTGGTGGAGCCTGTCAGAGTAAAATAAGGGATTCCCTCCTTCTGCAGCCTTTCCTGGATCCGCTCCAGCATCGTTGTAAACTGGGAAAACAGCAGAATCTTATGCCCGCCGTCAATGGCATTTTTGATCAGATCCATGCACATTAAAAGCTTTGCTGACTCTCCCCGGAAATTTTCATAGATCAGCCCCGGGTCGCAGCACAATTGCCGCAGCCTGGTCAGTTCGGCCAATACCTGTATTTTCTGCGCCGCAAATTCTTCCTCCGTCTGATTATCCAGCATCAGCTTCATACGCTGCACATGGGCAGCATACAGCTTCTTCTGCTCCCCTTCCATCTGGGCCAGCACTGCTTCCTCCATTTTATCCGGCAAATCCTTTAAGACATCCTTTTTGAGCCGGCGCAGCACAAATGGCCGGATCATCCTCCGCAAGCGCTCTGAAGGCTCCTTTTCCTGGTTGGACACAATGGGAATCTCCAACTCCTCCCGAAACCGACTGTAAGGATACAAAAACCCAGGCATAAGGTAGTCAAAAATACTCCATAGCTCACTCAGCCTGTTTTCGATAGGCGTTCCCGTCAGAGCCACCTTAAACCCAGAACGGACGCCCTTTACAGCTTTTGCCGACTTTGTGTTATGGTTCTTAATATACTGTGCTTCGTCAATCACCTGATAGCCAAAGGATTTCTCCCCATAAGCCGCCTCATCCCGTTTCAGCAGGTCATAAGAAGTGATCAAAATATCCCCTTTCCCCGCTCCCGCCAATGCTTTTTTCCGTTCTGCCGCCGTCCCTGCCACAGCTACCGCATGTAAGGAGGGGGCAAACCGCTCAATCTCATTTTTCCAATTATAAACCAGGGAAGCTGGGCAGATAATCAGCGCAAAGTTAGAAAAATCACCTGGCACATCCTGCTCTGACTGCAAAAATGCAATAACCTGCAAGGTTTTCCCCAGCCCCATATCATCTGCCAAAATCCCTCCAAATCCATTGGCATTTAAGGTCTTTAGCCACAGAAACCCTTGCTTCTGGTATTCCCGCAATACCTTGTCCAGTGACACTGGCACTTCAAAATCATTGTCCTCCACAGTCTTCATATTCCGCACCAATGCCTTGAAATCCCTGTTTTTAGCCGTATGGAGGCCATTTTGCTCCTTAAGCTCCCCATCCAGATACAGTGCACGGTATTTTGGAAGCCGGATGCTGCCCTTGCCCCACTCCTTTGGGGAAATGGCCATGCTGTCTTGGATTTTGGAAAGAACCCCCAGCCCATCTTCCTCCATGCTCAGAAATTCCCCGCTTTTCAAGCGAAAAAACTTACGCTTGCTCTGATAGGAAGAGAGGATTTCCACCAGCTCTGCCAGGGGCATATCCTCACTGCCTAAAGTGAGCTCCAGCATATTTCCTTTCAGGGACACTCCCACAGCAACAGATGGCGAAGGCTTTACCTGGATTGCCTTCAATGCATCGCTGACAAAAATAGCGCCCAGGGAAGCCATCACATCCATCCCTTCGTTTAACAGGGCATACATCCGATCCTCATCCCCTGTAAGGATCATCTGCTTCTTTTGTTTATCTGTTGCCTGGAACCAGCGGGATACCCGTTCCTTTTGCTTCAATTCTTCTAACTCATTCCTGTTTTCTATAGCACGGGGCTTGTCCAGGATATTGTATTTTTTCCCATCGTACAATACAAACATCTCACAGGATACCGTCTGGCGGTCTGGCGCATCCAGATAGATTTCATATTCTGGCTCTGGGGGCAGGTATGCCTGTTCCTGAAACTGCCGTTTCTTTACCTTGTAGTGGCGCTCCAAAACCGGCAGCAATTCCTGGCAGAAAGCAGGCAGCTCCCTTTTCGAAACAAAGCTTGTATCCTGCCGGCTCTTGCTGATATACTCCCATACCGGGCGGATCTCATAGGCTTCCTCCATAGGAATCCTGTAAATAATCCCACCATCCCACACATAAGCATAATCTCTGCCATAATCGCAGGACATTGCCTCTGTCTCCAGCAATATGCCATCCTCCTGCCCATGGATCAGCAAAGACGGCTGATACTTTTCATCCGAAAGGCGCCATTTCTGCACTTCCCCATAATTCACCTCCACAGGGATATCCTGCTGCCCTAACGCCCTGTAAAATGCGTCCATATTTCCGCCTGTAATATCCAGGTAACGGTTGCTTCTGTTATAATACCAATACTGCGGAGACGGTTGGCTTGGGTTTCTTATCTCTGCAATCAAAAACTCTACCATAGGCCGGCTTTCCTGGGAAAAGGCATCCAACGTATGGTAAAATTCCAGTTCCTTTCCATAGTATTCATACCTCTCCTGTTCCATGGCTTCCACAAAGGTGCGAATATTTTTCAGGACATATTTTTTCTTGTGCCCAATTTTAAATTCCACATTCAGCCCTCCATAGGAAAGAGACATTTCCGGATATAATTTTATGCTTCCATTTAATTCCATCTGCTGGTAAGCAAGCCGCTCCCTTGCCTTGTAGTGCTTGATCAAATCCGTGATCCCATGGCTGCTGCTCCGTGCAGGCATCACCCCATGGCTGGCTGAGGAACTGGTGTCCAGCTTTCTGCTGTTGCGGCTGGCCAGGTAACAAAGCAGCACTCCTGCACAATGCTTGCAGAGGCCATCGTAACTGGAATAAGCCGGGCAGGTGCAGGTAATGTCTTTTACCTCGGAACGCGCCTCAATAATATTGGCCATTACCTGGTACATATGGATACCGCTTCCCTTGACCTTTGCCAGGATATGGATTTCCTCTATGCTATCCCTGTTTTTTCTTTCATAGCGTATGTTTTTTACGTTTCCATCTAAATACAGATCCATGCCCCGGTTAAAAACAGCATTATTGCCGCATAACTTCCTTATATTTTTTTCCTCAATCATAGTTTACCTCACAGGATACTTTTTCATATATTTTTTCGCAACATAACCTATTGCTGAATATTTTTCTATATCATTTTTTTGCAACATATCGTTGCTTTGGATGTTCTTATTTAATCATATAGTAAATACCATATCCTGTCAAAAGGTAAATGATGTAATATGTTTTAAACGGTAAATATAATTTTTCCGGGAAATGCAGTATTCTAACAGGGATGTGTGGCTGTAAAAATACGAGATATGCGGCTGGCGGGGATTTCTGTGACTGGCGGTAGGAGTGGCTAAACGGACGTCAGGGAGGAGAAAAATTTGAGCTCTGCCCAAAGAAATATGGTGAGCGCCTGTCACCAGGGGATTTTGGGCTTGAGTCCCCAAAAACCGGGAATTGGGCGCCTGGTAAACCTGGAGTACATAGCGTACAGTGCCATGACACTGCTCCCATACAGTGATGAGGCCTTTTCCTGCTACCAGTCTGCAAGTGTGCAGGAAACCCGTTTTGGTATTAGGCAACAAATTCAAGCCAGTATAATATTTAGCAGTTTTGTGGGAAAACTAGAAACTGTAAAAAATTCGTGCCAATGGCAAGACTAATACATTGGATAACCGATTTGCAAATACTCCTTTGTTTGGTTATAATTAAAATAGATGCAAAGAAATCTGTATCTGACAAATCCGTGTTTAGCAAATCCGTGCCTGCTCAGGAAATGAAAAGAGAAAATACGTTAAAAGCAGAATAGGATATGCATAGAATGGAGGTAATTATGCCTGGATTTACTACACATTATTTATTTGGGGTAAATACTTACAAACATCTGAAATGCTCCGATTTAAAAAAAACCATACGGGATCACCATGCAGCTTACAGCCTGGGATTGCAGGGGCCGGATTTATTTTTTTATTTCCTGCCTTCCTATACCATACGAAAACACAATATTGGATCTATTGCACATACAGAGAGCACAGGGAGTTTCCTGCGCCATCTTTTGGACAGCCGGAAATTGTTTGATGTTAAAACACATAAGGAACAGAAATCAAAACCTTCCATAAATCAAAAAAATAGGAAAATGAGCTTGGATAAGAAAATAGCCTTGGATAAGGAAATAGCCTTGGATGAGAAAATAGCCTTGGATGGAAATATGGATTTAAAGACAGAAGATCTGCGGATTGCAGAAGCATATATTGCAGGCTTTTTGGGGCATTATATTTTAGATACCCAGTGCCATCCTTATATTTACTGGAAGACACAGTTTCAGGAAAAAAGCAATCAGTATTATGGAAGGCATATGCAGTTAGAGACAGATATAGACCAAGAATTGCTGAAGCGTTTGAAACATTGCCTTCCTTCGGCTTTTCGGCAGGACGCTTCTATTGCCCTGTCAAAGCAGGAAAGGACAGTAATTGCGGATATTTTGTCTTATGTATATAAGAAAACTTATCCGCGGCCTGGAGTATTTCATGCCACGATGCATGCAGCCATATATTCCATACAGTTTGGGACAAGGTTTTTCCATGACCCTACCGGGAAGAAAAAGCGGATAATCGAAAGGATAGACAAAATACTTTTGGGGCATCCGATGCTTTCTACAATGATTCCCAGTGACACTTTTCAGGGAAATGTGGATCCGTTAAATTATGAAAAACATGAATGGAAAAATCCCTGGGATCCCACGCTTGTTTCGAATGACAGTTTTTTGGAATTGATGGAAAAAGCTCAAAAAAGGTATTTGGAAGTGTTGGAGGAATTGGAAAAACTTTATCATGGGGCACGGAGAGGGCTGCTGAAAAAGCTTGGCAATGCTTCCTATCACAGCGGGCTGGACACAAATATTCCAAGCTGAACAGCAAAATACGCATTCACGGAGCCTCCTCCCCAAGGCCATTGGCATATTACTCCAAGGTAATGCATAGAAACTTGGGAAGAAAGGCTATGAATTTTAACAGCCTGCACCATAGGGCAAAAAGGGCAGATTTGAACCATGCCTTACTATAAAATATTATGCCTTATAGGATTCCTTGAAAAAGTCCCTGATCTGCCCCAGGATGATTTCCATCATTCTGCTCCTGGCTTCCAGGCTTGCCCAGGCAATGTGGGGCGTAATCAGCAATTTGCTGCCATCCTGGACTTGGCGGAGGGGGTTATCTTGGCTCATAGGCTCTTTGCATAGCACATCCAGGCCAGCGGCTTGGATTTCCCCTTGGTTTAATGCATCTGCCAAGTCTTGCTCCACCACAATAGGGCCTCTGCCCATGTTTAGGAAAATAGCGGATTTTTTCATTTGGGCAAAAGCCTTTCGATCCATCAGGGCTTTCGTCTGTGGGGTGAGGGGGGCGTGGACAGATACAATATCAGATGTTTTCAGCAGCTCTTCAAAGCTTACGCGAGAGTAATCTGGCTGATTATTTTTTCCAGTGGTGGAGTAGTAGATTACCTTACAGCCGAACAGGCGGGCAATTTCTGCTACGCGCCTGCCAATGGCGCCCATTCCGATAATGCCCCAGGTCTTCCCGTGGATTTCAGAAAACTTGCGGTCAAAGTGAGTGAAAAGGCAGTCCTTTACATAGTTTCCAGACTTTACATAATTGTCGTAGTAAGGAAGATGCTCTGCCAAGTAAAACAGGAGGGCAAAGGTATGCTGGGCTACAGATTCCGTGGAATAGCCTGCTACATTGCGCCAGGCAATGCCGCGTTCTTCCAAATAGCCTTTATCCAGGTTGTCAGTTCCAGTGGCTGTTACGCATACCAGCTTCAGATTTTTGGCCTGGCCAATGCTCTGGGCGTTGACCGGAACTTTGTTTAACACGATAACATCCGCGTCCTGAATCCGCTGGCTGGCTTCTTCTGGAGTGGAAAAGCCATATTTCACCACTTCCCCCAGGGAGTCATAACCAGATAAGTCAATATCATCTCCAATGGATTTGGCATCTAAAAATACTATTTTCATAACGTTCCATTCTCCTTTCTTTTTAGCTTTTCAGGTATTGTTTCAAATCTTCCATCTGCTTTTTCGCCTGTTGGTAGCCTTCCTCATAGAGCTTGGTGAGCAGTTTCGGGCTGGATTCTGTACGCTTCACGCCATGGGTGGTTTCCGGAGCGATCACGAAGATTTCACCGGCTTTTTCCCGCTCCATTAATTCCTGGATGCAGGCGTTGTATTTATCTGGGCGGGTTCTGATGTCTTCTACGACTTTGGGATATTTGCGGTAGAGTTTCATAGAGATTTTTCCTGCGTGTCCGGTTTTTTTGACGTAGCCCCGCTTTCGGGTCAGGATTACAATATTCTTATCACAGCCCTCCTGGATGGCATGGCGGTAAGGGATTGAATCAGAAAGCCCGCCGTCTAAGTAATAGTGCTTTCCTAACTTTACGGGCTGGAACAGGACGGGAAGGGCGCAGCTTGCCACAAGCACACTGAATTTGTCGTCATGCCGGGGGACTTCCACATATTCTGGCTTCCCGGTATGGATGTTGGTCACGCAGGCTTCCACCTTACCAGGAAAGGCCTCAAAGGCTTCATAATCAAAGGCTTCCAGCTTATTGGGGATTTCATTGAATACGAAGGGGATGTTATAAAAATTTCTCTCCTTTAACAGGTGGCGGACACCCATATAGCGTTTGTCATGCATGTATTTTTGTATAATCTCCAGGTTCCTGCCTTTTTGTTTGGACAGGTAGGATACGCCGTAGGCAATGCCGGCAGACACCCCGATAAAATAGTCTGGCATAATATCTTCTTCTAAAAGCGCGTCAGTCACACCACAGCTAAAAACGGTGCGGCTTGCGCCGCCTTCCATGGTTATTCCTAACTTCATTGATGATCATTCCTTTCTTTGCATTTTGGCTTTTGCACCATATTTATAACGGAAAACCTGCTGTTTACTCCAGACCTCATTATAAGTGATTTCTTTTTAAAATACAAGTATTACTCCGGCGGGAATAAAAATGAAAACAGAGCATAAAATTAAGAAAATAACTTACGGAAGAAATGGCGTTTCTCTATGAAAATTAGAAAAGTAAGAATATTTGAAAAAAGCAATTGGCAAATGAAACAGTTGCTGCTGTTGCTTTTCTTAAGTTTATGCCTGCTGGTGGGTTGTGGGAAAGCACAGGCTCCGGCTCTGGGAAAGCAGGAGACCCAGAAAGCCTTTTCGGCCTTTACAGAGCAAATCTTTCGGTCAGAAATTTCTGCCAGCACTTTAAATATGCATTACAGCCTGGCACACCCAGAAAATTATGGGATATTGGAGTACCCTATCACTTATGGGAACCTGGACACGGATTCCGGGGCAAAGGCTTCTCTGATTCTGGAAAACTGGAAAAAAGGGCTGGAACAGTTCCGGAAAAAAGATTTGCCTGTTTCCCAGCAAATGACATATGATATTTTAATGGATTACATAAAAAGGGAGATTCCAGCAGCAAAGTTTTCTTTGTATGATGAGATGCTGCGGGCAAATAATGGGTTTCAGGCTCAACTCCCTGTGCTTTTGGCGGAATACAATTTTTATGATGAGCAGGATATCAAGGACTATTTGGGGCTTATTGACTGCACGCCAGGTTTTTTTGAGCAGATCATGCAGGTAGAGCGGAAGAAATCTGCAAAGGAGCTGTTTATGGCGGATTTTGCAGTGGATGACCTGGTAGCGCAATGCAGTAATTTTACACAGGATCCGGAAAATAATTACCTTTTATCCACATTTAATGACCGAATAGATGAAATGGTGGGGATAAGCCCAAAACAGGCAGAATTTTATAAACAGGAAAATCGGCGATTGGTTTTGGAACGGCTGATTCCAGCTTATCAGAAATTGGTGCAGGATATTTCCGGGCTGAAAGGAACGGGGAAGAATACAGGAGGGCTTTGCGGCCTTCCAGAGGGAAGGGAATACTATGAATATCTGGTGGCGCATACCACAGGATCTGCCCTTTCTGTACGGGAAATGATAGAACAGACAGAAATGCAGCGGAAACAGGATTTGGAAGATTTGGCAGAAATCGTAAAGAAGAACCCTTCCATTAGCCAGAAGGCTGCCAATTACCAACTTGCTACGGAAGACCCTTCTTTGATCTTGGAGGATCTGCGTGAGAAAATGCAGGAAGATTTTCCAGCACCGCCAGATGTGTCCTTCCAGGTGAAGGAAATGCATCCCTCCCTGGAGGAGTATACAGCTCCGGCATTTTATTTAACGCCGCCAATTGATGATATTTCCCAGAATTGCATTTATATTAACCGTGCGAAAGGGGATACCAAGCTACAGCTTTATACAACGCTTGCCCATGAAGGCTTCCCAGGGCATCTTTATCAAAATGTAATGGAGCGGAGCTGCGGGCTGGAGCCGATCCGAAGTTTATTTGGAAGCAGCGGTTATGCGGAAGGGTGGGCAACCTATGTGGAAATGCAGGCCTATTATTATGCAGACGTGGATCAGGACGTGGCGGCGTTTTTGCAGAAAAACCAGGCGGCGCTGCTGAGCCTGTATGCTACGGCAGATATGGGAATCCATTATGAAGGGTGGACGCTGCGGGATACCATAGACTTTTTTGCAGGGTATCAGATTCGGAACAAGGAGGCTATTCAGGGAATTTATAAGATGATCGTGGAGGAACCGGCGCATTATTTAAAGTATTATGTGGGATATTTGGAATTTTTAAATTTGAAAAAGTATGCCATGGAGAGATATGGGGGAGAGTATAGTAATTACCGTTTTCATGAAGCGTTAATGAAGATGGGCGGAGCCCCTTTCTGGGTTTTGAAAGAGTATTTAGGAGAATACTGGGAGTAGCTTGTATGGCAGAGGCCTGAATATTCCCGCCCATTATCCCTCCTGCAAAACGCAAAAAAGATATAAAAGCCCCAAAAGTTCCATATAAACAAAGAATGAAATCCCCGAACCGTGCTCCAGTACAGTTGGGGGATTCTTCCTGATGTACAATTAAGGGTTTTATCCTTATCTTCACACTTCTGGAAATACTAAATATTCAACACATAACTCATTTCATGCCATTGTTCTCCGCCCCAGGAGGAATTTGCAATCCCTTGGTCCCGAAAACCCATGCGTTTATACATTTTCACCTTAGGCTTTAAGCAGGTCAAAAGAAGCATCTTGCGGCCCTTTTCCCATTCCCGGCGAAGATATTGGAATACGATTTCTTTTGCCAAGCCCTGGCCGCGGTGTTGGGGAAGGACATCCAAGCCCAGGAGCATAATGTTTTTGCCAGATGGGTCATGGAGGCTGGCATCAGAAAAAAACTCGTCCCGGAAGGAATATTCATTGGTGGCAATGCCGTTTAAGAAGCCTGCAATCTGCCCGGTTGCCCTGTCTACGGCTACCAGGAAAAGGTCGGGGACTTTTTCAATCCTATCTTTCATCATGGCCGGGGTACAGGCTTCATGGGGCGGGAAGCATATGTTCTCAATGTCAGCGGCCTGGTCTGCCTCATGTGGAAAAATGCTGCGAAATTCATAGCGTTCGTTAAGGGCTTTATCACAAAGGCCATACTCTTCCAGGAGTTCCTGGGCTCTTTGGCGGCCGGAGGCTGTCAGATAAAGATATTTGTCATAGCCTCTGCGGCTTCTGGGCTGATAGATCAGATCCTCTTGGGAAAGCTGATCCATAAGCTGGAAATCATATCCTTTCCAACTCAGCTCCCTATAGGGGCAAAATTCGTTGTTGTCCTGCACCCTTGTAAGGTACATGAGCATGAGGGAAAGCTCTTTGACGGCATCTTCATATGATTTTTTATAGCTCATAAGTCTGTTAGTTATCCTTTCATTCTATATGCCGGATCTCGTATCCTGGCTATTTGCCATTACAATGGCTGATTCAAAGTAATGGCTGATTTATTATTTTCTTGTTTCTAAGCGCTCTCAACGCTATTATAAGTGTTTTCAGCTGGAAAATCAAGATTGTATAAAAACCGCTGTCCAGCCATCCTCTTAGCATGTGTTATTATTCACGGCCTGGAGACCGCTCATAGCAACAATTCGGAATCTGGTATAACCATTTCTGTGAAACCCTCCAACATAAAAGGTTCCTCCACATCTGCAGCGCCCTTCATCAGCCCCATGGCCAAACAAACCAACACGGCAATCCGTAACCCCTTCTTCATTTTACAGTTCTCCTTTTCCTGCTTCATACATGGTATTTTCTATAGAATCCATTCTTAAAATGTATAGAAGAACATCATGCCATTAAGCAGCCTACAGCAGCATCCCATACACGTCCCGCTTCGATAATCCCCGGTCCTTGGCCACCAGTTTCATAGCTTCCTTTCTGGAAATCCCCTGGCTTTCGTAATGCTGCATATGCTCCTCTATGGGAACCTCCTGCCAGCCTCTCTGCTGCTCCTCTATTATTTCCTTTTGGCTTTTCCCCTCTATTACCAGGACAAATTCCCCCCGCGGCTCATGCTCCTGATAATAAGAACATGCCCCAGAAATGGTAGTGGAGAATACTGTCTCATATTTTTTTGTAAGCTCTCTGCAAATAGAAAGCCTCCGATCCCCTAAGGCTTCCTGCAGCTCCTCCAACGTCTTCCTCAAATGATGGGGAGCCTCATATAGGATAATTGTGCGTGTTTCCTGCCCCAAGGCAGAGAGGACAAAAGCCCTCTCCTTTTTATCCTTAGGCAAAAATGCCTCAAAGGCAAAACGCCTGCTGGAAAGCCCCGACATAGACAAGGCCGTAATACAGGCGGCTGCCCCCGGCAAGGAAGTAACCTCCACCCCTGCTTCTTGGCAAATGCGCACCAGCTCCTCCCCTGGGTCAGAAATGCCTGGCGTCCCAGCATCCGTAATTAGTGCAACGTTCTGCCCTGCCTTGATTTTTTCCACAAGCTGGTAAGCCTTTTCTATTTTATTGTATTCATGGTAACTGGTCATAGGAGTCTTGATCTGAAAATGATTGAGAAGCTTGATAGAATTACGCGTATCCTCTGCTGCAATCAGGTCAGCTTCCTTCAGCGTACGCAAAACCCGCAGCGTAATGTCTTCCAGATTCCCAATCGGCGTAGCACATAAATAAAGTTTCCCTTCCATTTTCCATCCCTTTCTTTCAGCCTCCCATGGCAAAAGCCACAGCCCTCCTTGATACCTGATTTTTCGAACCCTTTCAAATCACTATGAAATAACCTCTCCCCATATACCTCCCTTCGGACCACAGTGCCACTTCCTTTCAATAGCCATAAATATCATAAAGTTCATCCGTATAAACCCCTGCCTCCTTATAAACGATCAAAGGCTTCTCCACCGTAATCCTTGGCCTGCCGCCCCGCAGCCCTTCCAACAGCACCATATTCGGTTCCTTATCCACAAATGGGTGCACCATTTTCATCCGTTTCGGCTCAATCCCATACTGATGCATCAAAACCATGATCTCCACCAGCCGGAAGGGCCGATGCACCATATAAAATCTTCCCTGCGGCTTCAAAAGCCTTGCGCTTTCCCGAATCACATCCTCCAAACAGCAAAGAACCTCATGCCGTGCAATCGCCTTGGCCTCATTTGGGTTCGTCAGCCCATGCTGTCCGGTCATATAAGGCGGATTCGTCGTCACCACATGAAAAGAAGATGCTCCAAACTGCCCGGAAGCATCTTTAATATCACCAACCTCAATGTTAATTTTATTCTCCAAATGGTTATACTGCACACTGCGCCTGGCCATATCCACACTCTCTGCCTGAATCTCCACTCCTGTAAAATGCTCCCCCTCCGTCTTAGCCTCTAACAATATCGGAATAATTCCCGTCCCTGTTCCCAAATCTATGGCCCGCTCCCCCCGCCTTACGTTTGCAAACCCAGAAAGCAGCACCGCATCCATGCCAAAGCAAAATTTTTCCTTATTCTGAATAATAAAATACCCATTCCGATGCAGCTCGTCCAAACGCTCATTCTCCAATAAAGTGATTCCCATAACATTCACCCTTAGTCAATCTTAGACTTCCCCTTATCCTCCAATACTGACAATTCCTTCATCTCCTCTGCCGACAGCTTCATCTGGTCTTTCCTTCGCTTCGGCCGGAACCGCACTTCATCCACCTTATACTCCCGAATCTCCTTCTCATCATCCACCTCCACTACAACCTTCACTGTCTGCCGTAGCACACTCACACTATGCACTTCCCCTTTCAGCTTATCAGCCGTCGTCACATAATCCCCCACATTCGGCAGCCTGCTGTTCAGATACTCATAGGTCTCCTCTTCATTTTTCAGACAGCACATCAGCCTACCGCAAACCCCAGAAATTTTCGCAGGGTTCAAAGACAGGTTCTGCTCCTTCGCCATTTTAATGGATACTGGCGCAAACTCCGACAAAAAAGTATGGCAGCAAAGGGCTCTCCCACAGATCCCGATCCCACCCAAAATTTTCGTTTCATCCCGCACCCCAATCTGCCGCAGCTCAATCCTGGTGCGGAATACCGAAGCCAGATCCTTCACCAGTTCCCGAAAATCAATCCGTCCATCTGCGGTAAAATAAAACAGCAATTTATTGTTGTCAAAAGTATATTCCGCATCCACCAGCTTCATTTCCATTTTATGCTTTTTGATCTTCTCCTGGCAGATTTTAAACGCCTCTTTTTCCCTTATGCGGTTCAGCGCTTCTGTCTTCTCATCCTCCTGGGTCGCAATGCGGAGCACGGGCTTTAGAGGCTGTACCACCTTATCGGGCTCCAACTCTTTGCATTCTATCATAACTGTGCCAAATTCCACTCCCCGGGCAGTTTCCACAATTACATGATCCCCTGCCGAAACCTGGAAATCCTTCGGGTCAAAATAATAAATTTTACCAGCCGTGCGGAACCTGACCCCTATCACTTTTACCATAATTCTCTCCAATCTGCAGTTTTGGGCATCCTGCCCCTAATATACTGTCCCGTCCATATGCTGCAGGTTTTACAGATATAAACGGGACAGTGCGCTACGAATTCTCTTTTATTTTATCTAACAGTAATTCCATTGTCAAATCAAAATTCACATTGGCGTCCAAACGCCGCTTTGCCTTTTCCAGAGCCTGGATAATAATCCCAATGCCCTCATAGGAGCTTTGGCTTGCCTGCCACTTAATATCATGGATTTCCTCCCGGAAAATCAAAAGGTTGGCGTCTGATGTGGCTTTGTAAAGCAGGACATCCCGATACCATACCATCATCAGGTCAAAACAGTCATTAATTACCAGCTTATACCCGCTCATTTCCTTGATAGCATCTATCATTTCATTAAGCTCCATATGCCTCACCTGTCTCAGCAGCTGAAGGACATCTTTTTTTATCTCATTAAAATCCTCAGATTCTGCCAATTGGATGGCCTTTCCCACATTTCCCTGGGCAAAGGCAGTGCATACGTCCGCCTTATAATCCGGCACCTGGTATTCCCGCATCAAAAATGCCCGGATCTGGCTATTGGGAACAGCCTTCAAGTTCAGCGCCACGCAACGGGACAGGATGGTAGGCAAAAATGCATCCGCATTGGTAGTCAAAAGTAAAATCACCGCATAGGCAGGCGGCTCCTCTATCGTCTTTAAAAGAGCATTCTGCGCCTGCTGGTTCATCTTCTCCGCCTCGTCAATAATATATATTTTATAAGGGGATGCATAGGGCTTCAGGATAATATCCTGATTGACCTGGCGCCGTATATCGTCTACAGAAATGGTATTGGGCTTCTCATGCTGCAAATAGATAATATCTGGCTGATTCCCGGAAAGCGCCTGCCTGCAGGAATGGCATTCCATGCATCCTTCTGTCTCATTCCGCTCACACTGCAGCGCCATGGCAAAACTTTTCGCCAACGCCATTTTCCCGGATTTGTCCGGCCCGTTGAAAATATAGGCGTGGGAAACCTTATGCATGGAAATGGCATTCTGCAAATGCTCAATAATCTGTTCATGGCCTATAATACTTGAAAAACCTGCCATAAATGTCCCCCCTCTCAGGTAGAAATATCCAGAAGCAGCCCTCGGATTTCCCCTATTTTACCTAAAATCGCAAGATGGTCTTTTTCGTCCTTTACCAGTTCGCTGGCAAGATCATCCAGATTTTTATCCACCAGCTTTACAATGCCATATACCCTGTGGCGCCCCCGACGGTCCAGAAAATTCTCCCTGGAAAATTTGTGGGAACGGTTGATAACCTCATTCATAAAATCCTTGACCAATTCCCTGTATTTTTTCATGTCACGGATATCCATATGCTCCGCGAGCTTTTCGCCTTGGGCAGTAATGTCTGTCATAAGGCCGTTCAGCTTTTCCTGCAGCTCGGTCTCCTCTATGTGGCTGGACAGGGTAAATTTGAAGCTGCCGTCGCCCTTTTCTGCAGGCTGCGTGGCTTCAACGGGCTGGACGGCGGTAATCGGGTCTACTTTCAGTGCCATGGAATCACCTGCCTTTCATTTCAATAGTTTAAATGGCGTAATTGCCTTAATATTATTATCGGCCTTTTTCACTTAATTGTAAAGAGAAAAATTCGTTACTATTCACGGCAAGAATGCGCTAAACTGCGCATTCCGCAAGAACATGATTCAAGAGCGAAGGATGGTTTTTGCGCAGAAAAACTTTATATATCGCCCCGAATTGTTACTATAAGCGGCCTTCAGGCATTGAATCGTAACATAAACTCTGGACGAGGAAACAACGATGCACCAAAAAGCCCGCTTATCTGTTACCTTTTCTGCCTTGCAGCCTCCTCGATCAGCTGCACAACTGTTTCCACCGAATTCATCTGCTTACTCTTTGACATGGCATCCATGTATTTACTGCGGTTCTGATACAGTTCCTGGATTGCATTGAGCAAAACCACATTGCTCAGGCTTTCCTCCTCAATAACCATACTGAAGCCTTGCTGTTCAAAGGAACGGGCATTTAAAATCTGATCCCCGCGGCTGGCTGCCGCTGAAAGGGGGATTAAAAGATTGGGCTTATGCAATGCCAGCAGCTCACAGATCGCATTTGCACCAGCCCTGGAGATCACAAGATCCGCCAGGGCAAAGATATCCCGCAGTTCCTTGTTTACATATTCAAATTGTGCATAATCCTTGGTATTTTTTAAGGAATCATCCAAGTTGCCTTTTCCGCAGATATGGATCAGCTGATAGGTTTTCAGCAAATCTGGAAGGATACTGCGCACCAGCTCATTGATAAACTGGGAACCCGTGCTGCCGCCAATAACCAGTATCACAGGCTTTTCCGCTTCAAAGCCGCAGTATGTACGGCCTCTAGACTTATCGCCAGATAAAAGCTCCCGGCGGATGGGAGAACCGGTCAGGACGGCCTTTTCCTTGGGAAGGTATTTCAACGTCTCTGGGAAATTACAGCAGACCTTGCAGGCATTGGGGATAGCAAGCTTATTGGCCAGGCCCGGGGTAATGTCGGACTCATGGATAATGGCCGGGATTTTGCGGTGCTTGGCTGCCAAGACTACTGGAACAGATACAAAACCGCCTTTGGAAAAAACCACATCAGGCTTTAGTTTTTTCAGCAGCCGGCGTGCCTGTCCATAACCCTTCAAAACCTTAAAGGGATCAGAGAAATTTTTCCAGTCAAAATAACGGCGCAGCTTGCCGGAAGCAATCCCGTAATAGGGAATCCTGCACTGCTCTATCAGCTTCCGCTCCATTCCATCATAGGAGCCAATATAGTGTATTTCATAGCCTAACTCCTTCAAACGGGGAAGCAAGGCAATATTAGGGGTAACATGGCCGGCGGTTCCTCCGCCTGTTAAAACGATTTTCTTCATAAAACCCTCCTGCTGTCAAATTTATAATCAACTACTTTTATCTTATACTCTTATGGAAAAAAGTCAAGAGCAACAAAAGGGCGAAAATAGGCGAAACATGCGATGAAAAAAGGGGGCTGGAGGCTTCACAGAATGGAAAGAAAACTTTATAATGGAAATGGAAGGAGGACAAGCCAATGGAAGAGCTTTTACAATTCGCACAAACTTACAAAGAAATCCTGGCAGTGGCAGGAGCGGCTTTTTTGGTACTGCTCCTGTTTACCTACCTGATAAGGATTTTAAGGCAGATAAAAAGGCTGAATAAGAGCCTTCGGAATATTTCGGAGAATATACAGGCTTATGTGGACGTGGTGCTAAGCGAAGAAGAAGAAACGGAAGAACAAAATGATATGGCAATGGCAAGGCCAGAAACACCCCATCGGCGTGAGCCAGAGCCCTATACGCAGTTTTCAGAAGAACAGAAGCGCATAGAGGATGAGAGATTGTTTAACTCTGTGCTGCAGGAATATTTTTCCTGACCAGGTACATATCTAGGGTGGGCGGCTAATTTTGCGGTTGGGTAACCCGGACGCTGCTCAGGGAAGGGAATCCCATCCGCTAAAACTGCCCCCAAACTGTCCGCAGGGATAAATCCCATCCCCTGGGCAGCCGATATCGGCAGCCAGGAGTAACTATTTGTATTTCTAGTATAACCCGTGCTAAATACCTTAATGTTTGGCACAGAATATTTTTCTGAGAATACTGTTTCACAAACAATGGCAGGCGTACAGACGGAAGATATTTGCCCTTCACGCGGAATGCCTTCGGAAGCAGTAATAAGCCCATGCGCCCAAACAAACCATACAAACCAGATATACCGCCGGGATAATCTGGAAAAAATAAAAATAATGGCTGCCTGCAGAAAAGCCAGGAATCTGTAATCCCTCTGGGATACATCGCACAAGCTGGCATGTAGTTCACAAGCATGCTGGCCACCGCTTCCCCTTCTCTATAATAATTCCCTATAGGAAATCCGCTGAGCAGCGTCCAGGCAAGCAAATACGCCAGCGCAATCCATACAGAGCGGCGTTTTAATATTTTTTGTATTCATAGCCCATCAGGTTTTTTAATTCTTTCATAATCTCCTCCATTTTTAAGGATTCCCCATCCTTCTCACTTTTTAAGGAGAAAATCTTTCTTCTTTCCCTTCACTAAAATAATACAGGTATAGATCCTCCAAGGTTGCCCCCACATTTTGCCGCTTCCAGGGGCTTTTGGCTGCAGACAATCCCCAGAAAGGTGCCGCCCTTTTCCTGACGTATATTCAGCACAGGATGATTTTGGGCCAGAGCCTCTGCCAGGCGGCTGTCTACCATTTGTCTACAGAAGTAAGGTTTACAGTTCCCAAAAGGAATTAGGTTTTTTCTTTGGTACGGGACTTGGGAATTCCTTTTAAAGATGCCAGGTACATAAGGAATTCCCTGGCACTAAATTCTGGGTAATAGCCAAATTCCTGCCACAGGTAACCCAAGATATCACGGTAGGATTCCTCCTCTGCCACATTCCCACAAAAAAATCAGGCAAAGAACCCTCTCAAAGATCCTTTGCCTGATCATAAATCCCCTTAAATATCCCCTTCGCCCCATCACAAATGCAACACCCGATCCTGGATCTCCTGCGTCCTCCCCTGATTCCAAAACTGTGTGCCAATATACCCGCAGGTCCGCCTGGCCACAAAGAGCTCCTCCTGATCCCGATTTTTACAACTGGGGCATTCCCAGACTAATTTCCCATCCCCATCTGACACAATCCGAATTTCCCCCTCAAATCCGCATTTCTCACAGAAATCACTCTTTGTATTCAGCTCTGCATACACAATATTCTCATAAATAAACTGCATCACTGCCAGCACAGCTTCCGTATTATTCTGCAGATCCGGCACCTCCACATAGCTAATAGCGCCCCCTGGCGAAAGCTTTTGGAAATCCGCTTCAAACTTCAGCTTACTAAATGCATCAATTTCCTCTGTTACATGGACATGATAGCTGTTCGTAATATAATTCCGGTCCGTCACCCCTGGAATAATCCCAAACCGCTTCTGCAGGCATTTTGCAAACTTATAAGTGGTAGATTCCATCGGCGTCCCATAAACAGAATAGCTGATATGCTCCGCTTCCTTCCATTCCTGGCATTTATCATTTAATCTCTGCATCACCTGAAGGGCAAACTCCCTGCCCTCTGGAGAAGTATGGGTCTTCCCAATCATACGCATGCACATTTCATACAATCCCGCATACCCTAGGGAAATAGTAGAATACCCATCATACAGCAGCCTGTCAATCTTCTCCCCTTTTTTCAGCCTGGCCAATGCGCCATGCTGCCACAAAATCGGTGCCACATCCGATGTAGTGCCCAATAACCGTTCATGGCGGCAGCGTAGCGCCCGATGGCAAAGCTCCAGGCGTTCTTCCAAGATGTCCCAGAACTTCTCCATATCTCCCTGAGAAGAACAGGCAACATCTACCAAATTGATGGTCACTACCCCCTGGTTGAACCTCCCATAATACTTCCTGGAGCCATCTGGATTGCGCTGGTTATCCTCCACCGTTGGGAAAGAACGGCATCCCATGCAGGGATAAACATCTCCTTTTTTCAATGCCCGCATTACCTTTGCTGAAATATAATCCGGCACCATCCGCTTTGCAGTGCATTTTGCAGCCAATTGTGTCAAATACCAATATTCGGAACCTTCATTTACATTATCCTCATCCAATACATAGACTAACTTGGGAAATGCCGGCGTAATCCAGATTCCCTTTTCATTTTTGACCCCCTGCATCCGCTGGCGGAGGACTTCCTCAATCAGCATGGCAAGGTCATCCCGCAGCCTTCCTTCTGACACCTCATCCAGATACATAAACATGGTCACAAAGGGCGCTTGGCCATTACAGGTCATAAGGGTAATCAGTTGGTACTGTATCGTCTGGATTCCGCTTTTGATCTCGCTTTTCAGGCGGCTCTCCACCACCTTTTCCACAATCCCCTCATCCAGGGAATCCCCACATGCAGTCCTTTCCTCTATGACTGCGCTGCGGATCTTCTGCCTGCTCACATCTACAAAAGGCGCCAGATGGGATAAGGTAAAGGTCTGGCCGCCATATTGGTTGCTGGCCACCTGCGCCACAATCTGCGTTGTCACATTACAGGCTGTAAAAAAGCTATGGGGCTTCTCAATCAGCGTCTCACTGATTACCGTCCCATTCTGCAGCATGTCCTCCAGATTGATCAGGTCGCAGTTATGCTCCTTCTGGGCAAAATAATCGGAATCATGAAAATGGATAATGCCATCCTCATGGGCTTTTACAATTTCCTCCGGAAGCAGGACACGCATGGTCAGATCCTTGCTTACCTCCCCTGCCATATAATCACGCTGGGTAGAGTTAATCACAGGGTTTTTATTGGAATTTTCCTGATTTACAGTTTCGTTCAAATGGTCGATTAGGGCAAGGATCCCATTGTCTGTGGTATTGGATTTGCGCGTCAGCTCCCGTTTGTAACGGTAGCGCACATATTTCTGGGCAACCTCATACCCGCGCATTTCCATAATGCCTGTTTCCACCATATCCTGGATATCTTCCACATGGGCAATATGCGGCATGTCCTCCAGCTTCCCCGCCACATTATCCGCAACTGCCTGTACCTGGTACTTATTGAGCCGATGGATTGGCTCAATCTCCCGATTCGCCGCGCTTACCGCATTTATAATCTTACTTAAATCAAATGGGACTTCTTCCCCATTCCTCTTAATTACCTTCATTGGCTCTCTTCTCCTTTACACTGAGATAGATTTTCCCATACGCCGTTTCCAAGCCATTATAACGCGCCTCTATAAAAAAGTCAATATCTTGTATATAAATAAAAAAAATTGCACAATATATATGATTTTTTAAAAAACCATAGCTATTTTTGCCCATTTACAGTATACTGAATGGGAAAAATAGAAAGGAGGCTCCCTTATGCCTGACCATGTCTTTTACACCTTGCAAAAAACCAGCTCCCCTTTCCTGGACAGGCGTCTCCAGGATTATGCCAGTGAGGATTGGTACCCTTTCCATATGCCAGGCCACAAGCGCACCCCCTTGGAATTTCCCAATCCCTATTCCATAGATATTACGGAAATTGAAGGCTTCGACAATCTCCACCATGCCAGGGGCATCCTAAAGGAAGCCCAGGAACGGGCGGCTGCCCTCTATGGCTCCCAAAAAGCCTTTTTCCTGGTAAACGGCAGCACCAGCGGCATCTTAGCTGCCATAAGCGCCGCCATCCCACGCCGGGGCACCCTGCTTATGTCACGCAACAGCCACAAGGCCGCTTACCATGCCGCTTACCTAAGGGAATTAGAAACTGTATACCTGCTCCCCGCCATGACAAAATTCGGCATTGCCGGATCCATCCAGCCCGCCCATGTGGCGCAGGCATTAGAGGACCTGCCGCAGATCAATGGAATTTTCATTACCTCCCCCACCTATGATGGCGTCCTGTCCGATATTCAGAAAATTGCAGACCTTGCCCATGCCCACAACGCCCCTTTGATTGTGGATGAAGCCCATGGCGCCCACCTTGCATTTTCCGGGTATTTTCCTGACTGTGCCCTGCAATGTGGCGCAGACCTGGTGATCCAAAGCCTGCACAAGACCCTCCCCTGCCTGACCCAGACAGCTTTGCTGCATGTAAATTCGGAACGCATTGACCAAAACGCCCTGGCACGTTTTCTAAGCATTTACCAGACCAGCTCCCCCTCCTATTTGCTCATGGCTTCTATAGAGCAATGCATCCGCTACATGAAACAGGAAGGCAAAGAGCGCATGCAAACCTACACCCAATTATTGTCACAATTTTATAACAAAGCCCGAACCCTGCGCCGCCTCCAGGTATTTGAAAAATCATCCAGCTCCAAGGAAGCCTGTTTCGGCCACGACCCCTCCAAAATCCTGATTTCCGTAGGGAGCACTGGCCTGACTGGAAAAGAGCTTTATGATACCCTTTTAAACGACTGCCACCTTCAGATGGAAATGGCCTCTGGACATTACGTCACTGCCCTTTCCTCTCTGATGGACACCCCTGAGGGTTTCCAAAGGCTTATCCTGGCTCTGGAAGAAATCGACAAGAAAAGCTATACCCACACCCCATCCCAGCCCAGCAATCCTTTTGACACCCAAAGGATTTACCAGCTCCCAAAGCCTGGCATGTCCATTTCCCAGGCTTTAGACCGCCCCTGTGAAACCTTGCCACTAAAAGCCTCCATTGGGCATATCAGCCAAGAATATATCTACCTATATCCTCCTGGCATCCCATTGGCTACCCCTGGGGAAATCCTCACTGGGAACCTCCTGAACGCCATTGCCCAATGCCAGCGCCAGGGCTTACCCATAGAAGGCCCCTGCGATATCGCCAACAACCGCATCCAAGTTGTAAAAGGATAGACTTTCTAAAAATGTTATGATAAAATAGCATGTATTATGAGGAAGGAGGGAAACCATGATAAACACAGACACCTTAAACATTGACGCCATGGATTTCACCGATATGGAACTGGAAGAAATCCAACACCTGGCCCAGCAGCTTCTGGCAGAACGCAAATACTCTCTGATCCGCCAGATCTTAAGCAACTTAAATGCTGCTGATGTGGCCCTCCTGTTTGATGAAATGGACAAAAAGGATATTCCCCTCCTCTACCGCCTGCTCCCCAAAGAAGAAGCCGCTGAATGCTTCTCCTATATGAGCCGCGATATGCAAAAAACATTGATTAACACTCTGACTGACCGGGAGCTGCGCGCTGTCATGGACGACATCTTTCTGGACGACACAGTGGACATGATCGAAGAAATGCCCGCGAATGTCGTAGCCAGGATCCTGCGCAACACAGATGAGGAAACCCGCAAGATCATCAACCAGCTCCTCAACTACCCCAAGGACAGTGCCGGAAGCCTAATGACCATCGAATACGTCAACATCAAAAAGGATATGACGGTAGGCGCCGCTATTTCCCGCATCCGTAAAACTGCTGTTGACAAAGAAACCATCTACACCTGTTATGTGACAGAAAACCGCAAGCTCATCGGCATGGTTTCTGTGAAAGACCTGCTGATGGCCGAGGATTCCATGCAGATTGAAGACATTATGGAGACAAATGTCATCCATGTAGACACCCATGAGGACAAAGAAGATGTTGCCAAAATCTTCAACAAATATGATTTCCTGGCCATCCCCGTGGTAGACCGTGAAGAACGCCTGGTAGGGATCGTCACCTTCGACGACGCCATGGACGTTATGCAGGAAGAGCATACAGAAGACATGGCAAAAATGGCCGCCATCATGCCAACCGATGACAGCTATTTCAATACCTCTTCCTTTTCCCATGCCAAAAGCCGCATTTCCTGGCTTCTGTTTCTGATGCTGTCCGCCACCGTAAGCGGCTCCATCATCACCCATTACCAGGAAACCTTCAAGCTCTACCCCCTTCTTGTCTCCTTCATCCCCATGCTGACCGGAACCGGCGGAAACTGCGGCTCCCAGAGCTCCACTTTAATGATCCGCGGCCTTGCCTTGGACGAAATCAAATTCAGGGACATTTTCAAGGTAATTTTCAAGGAGTTCCGTATTGCCCTATTTGTCAGTATTATCCTTGCCTTTGTAAATGGGCTGCGGATCTTTATCCAATACGGGGATCTGCAGATTGCAATAGTGATTGCCCTTGCCCTTGTGGTCATTGTGATCCTTTCCAAATTCATCGGCTGCACCCTGCCCCTGGTGGCAGAGCACATTGGCCTGGATCCCGCATTAATGGCTGCGCCTTTGATTTCTACGATTGTGGATATATGCTCCATCCTGATCTACTTCCAGATCGCTACAATCTTGCTGCATATTTCTGTTTGACCCTGCATTCCCAAATCAATATACTATAAACTCATTGTATTAACATGAGAAAGAGATGCCATAGGAAACCTAAACTCTCCTGTGCCATCTCTTTTTCTATACCCTCTGGGGCACCCCGTAATGCATGCCCTTTCAGGGCGGGGAAACAGCTTCACTGTTTCATAAGGTATACCCTCTGGGGCACCCCGTAATGCATGCCCTTTCAGGGCGGGGAAACAGCTTCACTGTTTCATAAGGTATACCCTCTGGGGCACCCCGTAATGCGGATTCAATATAAACATACAGAACATTAATCTGTTTCCATTACTTTTCCATTTTCAAACACAATCGGCGCCAGCGCATTCTCATCCTCATAAAGATCTTCTCTCGCCAGCAAATAAGCCCTCAATTCCGCCCGGTTATGGAACCAGCTAACCTGAAACGGTGCCCTGGCGCTATATTTTTCTACAAACAGCAGCTTACCATCTGTTTCAAATAAAACGCCCGTATGCCCTACAATTCGAACATCTTCAAAAGTGGAATGTACATAAACATTCACCAAAGACACCCCCTTTGAGCTGTCAACCACAATCTCCCTCTCTTTCCAAGCGTCCCGAATAGCCTTTATATGGTCTGTCAAAGCAGTCAGCCCCCGGACAGGCACCCAATTATACAAGCTATAAAAATTTGCCCGGTCCCCCTTCTCCATTTTAAACTGCTCTGTGGTATCCACTGCCGCCACATCAAACCGCAGATCTGTATCTGCCCGGTCGATCTTCCCATTGGTCCGCACCAGCTCCCGGATTATCAGAAAAGCGGACAGCCTGCTGTTTGCCTCTGGCAAATAGTCCCCATCTTCTGTTTCCTTCATCTGATATTTAATCTTACTGTAATCCACTTCTGTCCCAAGCATCCTCTGGAAACCTTCTGCCAACGGCGTATACGTTCTTCCATTAAAATCATCCGCCCATGCCAGCAGGGTATCTGCCTGCTCCCTGGAAATGCCGTACTCCTGTAAAATGGCTGCAAGCTGGCTGCGGGAAGCATTGTCTGCCAGATTCGCATAAGTAATATAATCCAGCTCCTGAGGGCTCTCTTTTTCAAGCCCCTGATAGAGGCGAAGGCAAAACCTGGGGTTAAAGGCATATTCCTGAAATCCGCACCCATTCAAATCCACATTTGCTGTAATAAGGCTATCCAGGCCTCTATCCTGGATCCCAGTCCCGTTCAGCTGGATGCTTTCGCTTCGTTTATCATGATCTGTAATAGCCATGGCCTGCCTCTTTTCCCCGCTGCAGGTGAATACAGCCAGCCCGTCCCTTTGGGCAAAAGAACCAACCCTGCGCAGCAAATACCAAGCTCCTTTCTCTGTATTGGTGAGATGAATCAAGCTGCTGCATCCCATTGCGCCATAGAAACGCCCCAGTTCGGTATAATCCTCCCCATCCTCTCCAAGCAAAATGCCCATGTCCCCCCAGTCTGTCTGTAGGATCAGGGGCTTATTCCCTGGCTGCGCCCAATTTTTCTCATCATTATCCAGATGGATCTTCCGATAGGACTGCACTGTCCCTGTGGGGCTCACTGCCACCGCAGTATTGTAATACCTGCCATTGTCTAACTCTTTCATTCCAAAAATAATATACATCCCATATTTCTTCGCCTGCTGGGCAATACTTTCCACCGTTTGTCCTTTGATGGATTCCCCGTTCCCATTTAGCGCAAGCTCTGGAAACAGGATCATGCCTGCATTTTCCTCAGCAGCCTTTTCAATAAAAGAAATCATGCTCTCCCTTGCCTTTTCCCGGTCTGCCTCCTCTGCCATAGGCGCAAGGGCAATTTGGAGCGTTTCTGCCCCCTTTTGCTGGTATGTCAGGGATTTTCCGCTCTTTTTCCTGTCTGCCAGCTTTTGATAAAATGCTTTATACAAGGATGACTGATAGGAATTTTTTGTACAAATATTGCTGGGGCGCATGGCAAAGGATATGCTGTTTGTCAAAATCCCTTCTTTATTCTGCAGCAGGACGGCTCTTTTTGTCCTTATATTCAGGCTGCTTTTAATCCCTGCAAAATAAACCGCACCTTTGTCCGAAGCCTGCAGGATAGCGCTGCCCCCTGGAAAAGAATATTGCCCATGAAAACCGCTGTCTCCCAGAAGGTTTGCCTGCAATATGGTCAGGCCTTCACGGGAAGCCAGGCTTTCTAAGGTATTCCGGCGCCGTTTATTAAACGCCTTCCCCTCTCCTGCCTCAGCTGTGGGCGTGACCAGCATTGTGCAGCCTTTTGCCGCATAATACCCCGCCAGCTCTGGCATGACAGACGTGTCCTGGCCAAGGCTAATCCCTATTTTTCCATATCTCTCTGTTTCCAGGATCAATGGCTGGCTTCCAGGCTTGCACCAGACGCCCTCCTCTGGCGATATTTTCCGATAAGTCTGGACATTTCCTTCCGGGCTGCAAATAAATGCCGCATTGTAAGCATGGGTTTTATCGCCATTCACTTTCTCCGGCGCTCCATATATAATCCACATATCATAGAGAGAAGAAAGGGCAGCGATAGATTTGGCTGTTTTTCCCTTTGCCGTTTCTGCATTACTCAGGAGCATCTTATAAGCCTTGCTGCCAGAGACTCTGGTACTGGCATATCCAGTCAGGCAAAGCTCTGGAAATACAAGAAGTTTCACGCCTTTTTCATGAGCCTCCTCAATATATGCCTGCATCTGCTTAAGGTTTTGGGCTGGCTCTCCCCAGACAGGCTCAAAATTCACAACTGCCAATTCCTTAGGGGATACCAGATAAGTTCCATAAGCAGCGCCAGAAGATTTCTGGCTGCGTTTCGATACCTGGGTACCTTGCTGCTGGCCAGCCGCACTGCCGTTTTCTTGCAGGGAATCCTCTTTGCTATTTTTTTCTCCTTGGCCAGAAGCAGAGGGACTGCTGTTTTCTCCTTGCAGGGAATCCTCTTTGCTATTTTTTTCTCCCTGCCGGGAACCCTCTTTGCTATTTTTTTCTCCCTGCTGGGAACCCTCTTTGCTATTTTTTTCTCCTTGGCCGGAAAAAGCGGAGCTGCCGTTTTCTTCCTGCTGGGAAGAACCCTGGCTATCATAATCCACTTTCTGTGTCTGATCTTGGCTATCCCCTGTTTGCTGCTGGCTGGAACTATTTTCTTTTTGCCCAGGCTGATCCAGGCTGCCCTCTGTTTGCTGTGGGCTGTCTGGAAGCCCCTCTGTTTGCTCAGGCGGCTTCTGAGCGCTGTTTTCCACCTGCTGTGAGCCATTTGGGCTATCTTTTTCTGTATTCTGCAGTATGCCTGCCCCAACTTCCCCTGCCTGCTCTAAGTCCCTTATGTCATTTTCCTGTCCTGACCCGTCCAGGCCATCCATTTGCAGCAAACAATTGGAGCCGCCGCTCTTTGCCTGTAACTGTTGGATCAGGAGCAAATCAGACCCCTGTGCATAAATGTGCAATGGCGCCCCCACCACCATACCTGCTAAGATAATGATAGAAATTTTCCTTATCATACATTTCTTTTTAAACATTGCAAAACATCTCCTCTTGTCCTGGCTATGCTGTTTCCATTTCTTCCAGAATATGGTTTGGCTGCCAGGGCGCCGTTTTTTCACTCTATCTTTACCTGGCTGCCCATCTTACCCTCTTTCCTGTTTTTGGTCACCAGGATTCTCTTATCAATCCGCTCTTTTAATTCTGCCACATGGGAAATGATCCCCACCATGCGGTTGCCTTCTGCAAGGCCGCTTAGGGAGTGGATAGCCTGGTTCAGCGCTTCCTCGTCCAAAGAGCCAAAGCCTTCATCCACAAACATGGCGTCCAGCCGAATCCCGCCTGCATAAGACTGAATCTCATCCGACAGCCCCAGGGCAAGGGACAGGGACGCCTGGAAGGACTCACCGCCGGATAAGGTTTTTACGCTTCGTTCGCTGCCATTGTAATGGTCAATAACATTTAATTCCAATCCGGCTTTTTTCCGATTGTCCTGCTCATCTTCCTGGCGCTTCAGCTCATACTGCCCGCCGCTCATGGCAAGGAAACGCAAGTTCGCCCTGCGCAGGATCCTTTCAAAATACGCCATTTGGATATAGGTTTCCAATTCAATCCTGCGTTTTTTAGACAGGGTGCCGTTCGCTGTATCTGACAAGGAGCTCAGGCAAATCCAGTCCTTTTCCGCCAGGATAATGGCTTCCTGGCCTTTCCTCACAGAATCATATATTTCTTTGTTTCTCTTATGGGCTGCGTACCATTCAATCTTCTGCCTTTGGAGGCCATTTTGCTGTTCCTCCAACTGTTTCCTGCTGCCTGTGATCTCCTCCTCCAACAGGTTTCCATTTTCCTCCATCTGGCTTTGCAGGGTAGCAATGGCAGACTGCAGCCCTGTGCCCCGCTTCCGAAATTCCTGTACCGCTTTGCCTGCCGCCGCATCCGCCTGCAGCAAGGCTTCTCTCTTAGCCTGGTAAACCTGGATCTCCTGTTCCAGCTCCTCCTGGCTTTTTCCGCCCAAGGTATCCGCAATTTCCCTGATCTGAGCCTCCAGGCTCTCCTGCCCTGCCTGAAGCTTTGTGAGATGCAGGCCGCAGGCCTCCAATTCCTGGCGAAGCCGCTCAGCCTCTGCTTCGTCCTTGGGGAGAGAGCCTTCCAAAAGGGATCTCTCTTTCTGCCTTTCACTGTTTTCCTTGATAAGGCCTTCCAACTCCTCCAACGCTTTTACCTGCTGCCCTTTGGCAGCTGCAAGGGCTTCCAAAAGCTGTTCCTTTGTAAACGCCTTTGCATTTTCATATTGCCCACTCCAGGCCATATGGGGCAATATCAGGAAATCTGCCGCCTGTTTTTTCCGCTCCTGTTCCCTACTTTCCAAAATCTCCTGTGCATTCTTCTGTTTTTGGATCTCTTCCAAAAGCCCATCCCGCTTCTGTTCTAAAACAGAGATTTCCCTTTTGCAGGCTTCCCTCGCTAAGATCTCTTTTTCGATTTCTTCTGTTTTTAATTGTATGCGGTGTAACTTGCCTTCCAGCCAAAAAAGCGCCTGTTCCATTTTCTTTTGAAGCACTTCCTGGGTTGGCTCCCCCTGGCCGGTTTCTTCCTGGCCACAGACTGGCTGTGCCCAGGCTGTATCTTTTTCCTTTGGCGCTTCCTGGGTTGGCTCCCCTTGGCTGGCTTCTTCCTGGCCACAGCCTGGCTGTGCCCAGGCTGCTTCTTTTTCCTTTGATGCTGCTTGGAAAACTGCCTGCAGATCCATTTGAATCTGCAGGATCATCGCTTGTTTCCTGCCCTCCAAGGCGTTTAATGCCGTCTGTATCCCCTTTTCCTGCGCTTCCAGAGCCTGTATATCTTCCTTCCGTTTTTCGGTTTCTTTTATGATTGTTTCTTTGTGCCGTTTCCTTTTCTGCGCCTCTTTCCACTGCCCCTCCAGGTTCTTTAAATACCGTGCTGCAAAGCTCTCGGCTTCCTTCCAGCCAATGCTGCCTTCTGTTTGTTCTTTACAGCTTCCTTCTTCCGTATCTGTACAGCTATTTTCTGCCAAAACCATTTCAGAAATCAATTCCCCAAGCTGCCGTTTTTTCTCCCCCAGCTCTCCCTTGGCCTCTGCCAGTTCCTGCTCCTTTTCCTGCTGCTTCCCCTGGGTATCCTGCAGCTCCCTTTCTGCCTTCTGTGCCTTTCGCCCCAGGGCTTCCCTCTGTGCCGCCAGCTTTTCTGCCTCTGCCAATGCCTGGGCTAACTGCCCTTCCTTTTCTGATATTTGGGAAATGGCTGCCTCTGCCAATTCCTGTATCAAAGAAAGCGCCGCCTGCGGAAAGCCTTCTTCCTTTCCCTCTCTGCACACGCCCGGAATTTTCCCTTCCCTGCACAGCCTGACCCAGTCTTCCCTCAGCTTTGCTTCCGCTTTTACAATCTCCTGTTTCCAATGTCCTGCTTCGGCGCTTAAGCGCTGCGCCTTTCCTTCCCACTCCGACAGTTCCTCTTTCTTCCGCTCAAGTGCTTCCTTATCTGGCGTTTCCTGGGGCAGACGCGCTAACTGGGGATGGTGCGTAGAGCCACAGACCGGACATTTCTCCCCTTCTTCCAATTTTTCAGCCAGCAGCCCTGCCTGGGCGTCTAAAAACCCCTTCTCCAGCTGCTGGTGGGCATCCCGCAGCATATCCCGCCTTTGGGATGCTTCCTGGTATTCCTGTTGTTTTATTACCAGGCCTGCCTGCTTTTCTGTCAGTTCCTCACAGCCCTGCTTCCAATCAATAAGATCATCCCTGCAGCCTTTCGCCGCTTCCCTTTCCTGCTTCAGCCGGGCGGCCTGAACCTCTGCCTTCTGTGCCTTTTCCAATTTTTCCTTATAATCCTTTAATTGTGACTCTTTTTGCCAGCGCTGGGTGCACAGCGCCTCCCTCTGGTTTTTTACCGCCTGTTCCTGCTCCTGTGCCCGGCCAATCTGCAGAGCCAGCTTTTCAAAGCTTTCCTTTTTCTTCCGATAGTCCTCTGTCTGGCGGCGAAACTCCTGTTCCTGTTCCTCCACATCCTTTAAGGTTTCCAAAATAAGCTTTTGCCCTTCCTCTCCCTCCTTCAGCTCCGCCTTTTGCTCCAAAAGAATGCCCAGCTCCTTTTCTCTTTTACATAAATCCTTCCACAAGCCTTCCCACTCTATCTTCCTCTGCCGCAAACCCTGTTCCTGCTTCTGAAAGGCTCCCTGCTCTCCTTTGGCAGACACCTGCAAAACTTCCCGATCCTGTAGCTTTTCCGCCTTTTCCCGACTTTGCTGTATCTCCGCCTCTAATGTTTCCCTCTGCTCCGCTGCTGATTGCAGCTTGTCCTGGCATGCTCTTTTCTCTTTCTGGATTTTCTCAAAATCCAATGCCATCGCCTGAAGTTCTTTGCTGTTTTGCTCCGCCTTCTCTCTTTGGCGCTGCAGCTTCTCCTTTTCCTCCCCCACATCCTTCATAGCTTCCAGAGCCTCTTTTTTCTTTGCAATCTGCTGCCTAAGGGCAATCTGCTCTTCTTTTTTTCTCTCCTGCTCCCTTCGTTTTTTTTCCGCCTCTTTTTGGGCTTGCCTGAGCCTTTCTTTTGCTCCCTCCAGCTTCTGGCACTGTTTTTTGCCTTCCTCTCCTGCCTGGATCCATTTACTTAACTGCTCACATTCCTGGGCTGCCGCCTCAGTTTCCTTCTTTTCCTGCTCGGCCGCTTCCAGCTGGGGCTTTACCCCTTCCCACTCCTCCTTTTTCTTTTCCCATTCTGCCCGCAGCTGTTTGCCATGCCTGGCCTTTCCCAGCAGCTGGTCTTTATCGGCAATCTCCTTTGCAATTTTCTGGATCTGGCCGTCCAGCCCCTTGCATATTTCCTCCTGTTCCTGCAAAAGATCCTCCAGCAATTCCATCCCTTTTTCCACTTGGCCTTCAAACTTTCCTTTTTTCAGGCTCTCATATGCGATTGCCGCCTCGCTGCTTCCCTGGCAGACAACATCTCCCATCCGCTGGCTGATGCTTTTGCGCATATCCTCATACACTGCCTTCCGCTCCTTTGCCGCCTGGCTTAACTTCTCCTGGATATCCCGGTAAAGCTCCGTATGGAAAATCTGCCGGAAGATCACCCTTCTCTCCTCTGTCCCTGCAAAAAGCAGCTTCTTAAAATCCCCCTGGGCAATCATGGCAATTTGCGTAAACTGCTTGTAATCCAGGCCTATCAGCTCTGTAACTGCCCTCGTCACCTCTTCCATTTTGGTCACTGGCTGCCTGCCATCCGGATAAACCAACGTGGCGTCCCCTTTTTCCGTTGTGAAGCCTGCCCCTTTCTTTTTGGGCCTCATATACTCCGGATTCCTTGTCACAATATAGGTTTTCCCCTGATAAAAAAATGTAAATTCCACATAGGTAGGCGTTTGGGGATCCGCATAATTACTTCGGAACATGCCAGCCTCCCGCTCGCTCCCGCTGGCCTTCCCATACAAAGCAAAGGTAATGGCGTCAAATAAAGTTGACTTCCCTGCGCCTGTGTCCCCTGTAATCAAATAGAGCCCGCTGCCCTCTAATTTCCCAAAATCAACGGTTTCCTCCCCTGCATATGGTCCAAATGCACTCAGCACTAATTTGCATGGCTTCATCTTTTATCCTCCCATCCGTCTTTCTGGCCTTTTACAAGCCTTTATCCGTTTTCTTCCTGCAATTCCTGTATCAACCCAGACACAATGGCTGCCTGCTCCTGGCTCATCGGCTGGTTATTCTGCAGCTCATAAAATTCCTGGAACAGTTCCAGTTCCGACTTTTCTTCTACCTCTGCCGCCTGCTCCACTGCCCGGTTTTCCCGCGTCCTTTTATTGTCGTATTCCAACCGCATCAGATTAGGATAAATAATCCGCAGTTTCTGCATCCCGTCTGGAATATCCTCCTCGTCCGTCAGCGTCACCTGCAGATAATCCTCCACATCCATCCCCTCATAAAAGGATCGTGCCGTAACCTCCAAATACGTTCCCCTGACCTTGCGCATATCACGCCGCGGCTTTAAGGGAACCGTCCGAATCTGCACATCTCCCTTTTCCTTCATCTCTACCACTGTCACAGACTTCTCCTGCCCTGCCTCTGAAAAGGAATATTTCAGCGGCGTGCCGCAATACCGCACACATTCCCTCCCTACTGACTGCGGGCTGTGAATATGCCCCAGAGCCACATAATCAAAAGCGTTAAAAATAGCCGCATCCACCTGATCCAGGCCGCCAACGGACACCTCTGACTCACACTGCGCCGCCCCTGTCACAAACTGATGTGCCACCAACAGATTCCGCTTCCCCAAATCCACCTCCATATGCCCCACTGCCAGCTCCAGCGCCTCCTGATAGCTTTCCGCCTCTTTGCCCAAAGCATGGCGCACAGTTGCTGGCTTCAAAAAAGGAAGCAGCCAAATACAGGCCTCCCCATACGCATCCCCTAAACACACCTTCTGCACTTTCCCATCGTAAACCGGCGAAAAGTACACCCCCCGTCCGCTCATCAGCTGTGCCCCAAAGGAAAGCCGTTCCGGCGAGTCATGGTTCCCACTGATAATAAATACAGGTATCCCCATCTCAGCCAGCTCTGTCAGAAAATGGTCAAACACCCGCACCGCTTCCCCAGAAGGCATCGGCTTATCATACACATCCCCTGCCAAAATCACCCCATCTGCACATTCATCCTTCACAATCCCCAAAATCTGCTTCAAAATAATTTCCTGATCCTCCAGCATAGGAAACTCATGCACCCGCTTCCCAATATGTAAATCCGATAAATGGATCAATTTCATATCCCCACGCTCCTATTTCAGATTTTTTTTATTTTTATTCTTATCTATCTGATAATTTAAAATATTGTGTACCATTATCTTCCTAATTAATTGTTTTCCGTAAATTTCAGTATACTATTGAATTGTGATGGATTCAAGGTATTATAAATGCAGATATCAAAAATTTGCACAAAATTTATTATTATTCAAGACTCGAATAGCACTCATAGCACCCATTTGGGAGGATGAATGAGAAACTATCAGGGAGAATCCGAAAGGCTAGATGGATGTGGGCTGCAAAATTGTGCGCTGCAAAATACTGGGGGATGGTTATGAGGCCGTCAGGAAGGAGCCAGAGCATAAGAGGGATGCCCTTGTGGCTCGTTAGGGATTTAGCGTTTCTTAGCAGTTCCCCAAACTTTCAGGGATTTGTGGACACGGATGTCCGCAAAAGCCATGGCCACGCCACGGACGGCGTGTCTATGGCGGTTCCGTCCGCATGGCACAGTCTACCTGAAGGACTCTTAGCCACCCCTCGCCTATGCAGCCTCCCTGACAGAAATTTCACCAAATTGTAAGCTAACAGCCACATGAGTATAGCTTTATTGCTTCCACCAAAAAAAGCACGCCGCCCACAAGGCAGCGCACCTTTTTTCACAATATCCATCAAAGATTCAAATCCACCACAATCCCCTTAATTTCTTCCGGAACCAATGCCTGCTCATCCAGCACCTGATGCAGTTCATCCAAAAACTGCTTCTGCTTCACAGACATCTCGCTAGTATCCAAAGAAGGCATGGTATTCACAGCAGCCCGGTTTTCCAGGTTTTTCTTGCGCTTCTCCATCTCCTCCTTCAGTTCCTTCATCCGCTTTTCCTGCTCAGCCTGGGCTTCCTTCAAAGCCTGTTCCTGCTCATCCTTTTCCTCTTTTGCTTCCTCAGCCTTCTCAACCACTTCCTCCAGATCCTGATCTGTCTTTTCCTTCGCCTCATCCATCATAATGCCAATCATTTCCTTGCTAGCCGCTTTCAAGGATTCCTCTGCAGCCTTAGTGGCATCCACCATATCATGGCGCTTTAGCATCTCCTGGTTAATAGACTTGATCACCTGGGTAGCGGACGATACCATTTCCTGCCCATTGCTCATCTCTTTGCGCCAGTAGCTTTCCTGCTCATCCAACTCTTTCATATATGCTTCATACTCTTCGCCCTGCTGATCCGGGTACTGTTCCATCAGCTTCTCTTTTTCTTCCTGAATTGCCTTCAGTTCCTCAGAAGCCGCCATAAGTTGCTCCTTCCCCTCTGCAATCTGCTGCCGGAACTCAACCTTTGTGTCATCCACGACAGTATCTGACTCAAACTGCTTTTTGATCAAATCCATAGCATCCTGCATTGCCTTCTTTCTCTTGCCTGTAATGGTATCCTGCAACAAGTTCAGTTCCGATGCCTGGATGCTGTTGCCCTTCTCATCCTTCTGCCCCTTGGCAGCCTCCTGGCTCTCCAGCCGTTCTCTTCCATAATTGCTCTTTGCCACAGTATCCAGCTGCGGCATATTATTGATTTTCATGCTCTTCCCCTTTCTTCTCAATACGTCCTTAATGTTTGCTTTATCTGGTACATATATCGGTTTTCTGCAAATTTTATTTAAACATAATCTCCCTTTTGCTGTAACTAGCCGTTTTTTTGTTGTAAATGTCTATGTATTTGGTTTTAAGATGTTTGGGATATCATAGGGACAACAAAAATGGGGCGGAAAATCCGCCCCGCCTTTAAATCACATAGTCCATCTTTCCCTGGATCTCTTTCTGCCATTCCAGCATATCTGCAAGGGTCACCTGATCCACCACTTCATTGATGGCATCGTAAAGCTTCTTCCAGAAAATCAGCGTCACACACTCCAGGTTACGGCTGCAGGTGTTCTCCTCATGCTCTAAGCATGCCACTGGCGCAAGGCTCCCCTCAATCTGCCGAAGGATCATTCCAACTGTATAGTCCTTCGGGCTTTTGGCAAGGGTATATCCCCCTCCCGGCCCACGCAGGCTTTTCACATAACCGCATTTCTGGAGCACCGATATAATCTGCTCCAGGTATTTCATCGAAATCTCCTGCCTCTGCGCCACATCCTTCAAGCGCACAATCTGCTTTTCCTCCATTGCTAAATCCAACATCAGCCGCAGTGCATAGCGTCCCTTTGTAGAGATCTTCATAAAATCCTTCCTTCCTACTTAACTGGCAGTGAATAGCGCCCTACTCACCATTTTCCTCCATTTGCCCTTCGCCAGAGCCTTTCTGGTAATTCATATGAGCCATTACCATCAAAGCAATCTTAAACAACATGGCGTCTTCAAACGTACGGATATCCAGCCCCAATATCTTCTCAATCCTCTCCAGCCGATATACCAGCGTATTCCTATGGATATACAGCTGCCTTGCCGTCTCAGAAATATTCAGGTTATTGTCAAAGAACCGATGGATTGTGATCGTGGTCTCCTCATCAAAAATATCCGGCACCTTCTCCCCAAACACTTCCTTCAGAAACATCTCACACAGGCTTACCGGAAGCTGGTAGATCAAACGCCCAATCCCCAGATTGCTGTACGAAACCGTGCTGTCTTCCACATAAAAAATGCTCCCAACCTCCAGCGCCATTTTCGCTTCCTGGTAAGAGCGTGTAATCTCCTGCAGAAGCCCTACACGCCCGCCATACCCTACGCGCACCTTCACCATTGCTTCCATCTGGATGTTGTCCACAATCATTTTGGCAAGACCCGCCAGTTCTTCCTCCGTTGCAATATCCCGGACGTCTTTGATCAGAATGACAGATTTTTCGTCTACTTCAGTCACAAAATCCAGAATGGAGGATGCGAAGAAATTCTTCACCAGTTCCATCACGATCCCATCCTTCTTCCCAGAAACCTCAATGATAAATACCACGCGCTCCGATGTGTCAATATGGAGCTTTTTGGCCTTGTTATACATATCCACTACCAGCATGTTGCCCAATACCACATTTTGCATGAAGCTGTTGCGGTCAAACTGCTCCTGGTAAGCGCTCACCATATTGCGTATCTGGCAGACGGCAAGCCGCCCGATCATATAAGCCTCCTCACTGCTGGACTGCGCCAGCAAAATATACTCCAATTCATGTTCGATCAGGATTTTGAAAAAATGGCGCCCGGCCAGCATCTGGCTCTCTGCCATGGAGTCCGCAAACAAACGGATGGATTCCTCCATATCCACCTCTAAATCATAGGTGGCAGCCAAAAGCTTCCCCTTGTCATTGAAAAGAGCCAGGTCAATTCTGGAAATTTCTTTGATTTCCCCTAAAGTAACTTGCAGTTTATGATTTGATAACATTCCGACTCCTCACTTGTTGTATAAAAAGAATAACGGAAGCAACACATTTCTGCGTCGCTTCCGTAAATCTGTGCTATGCAATTATATTAACCAATTAATGTGTAATTGTCAATTCTGTTTCTTTATCAAATACGTGAATCTTTTCCACATCCATAGCCAAACGGATGGAATCGCCTAAACGGGCAGGCGTCCTGGAATCTACCTTAGCTGTCATTGTGGTGCCGCTTACAGTATAATACAGCAATACTTCTGATCCAAGCAGCTCGTATCCGGTAACCTTTGTATTGAAAGTACTGTCTTTGCGGGCTTCAAGAATTGCCGGGGCATCATCAATATCCTCTGGGCGGATACCAAGTACAACCGTCTTGCCATTATATTTGCCATTGATCAGCTTCTTGCCCTTTGCCGGCGGCAGAACAATGGTGTTTTCTGCAAACTTCAAGGATACCTTATCCCCTTCCACAACACATTTTGCATCCAGGAAGTTCATCTGTGGGGATCCGATAAACCCTGCAACAAACAAGTTATTCGGCTCATTGTACAGCTTCTGTGGGGAGTCGATCTGCATGGTAACGCCATCCTTCAATACCACGATCCTAGTTCCCAGTGTCATAGCCTCTGTCTGGTCATGGGTTACATAGATGATCGTAGCCCCCAGCCTCTGATGCAATGCGGAAATCTCAGCACGCATCTGTACACGCAATTTCGCATCCAAATTGGATAATGGCTCATCCATCAGGAATACCTTGGGTTCACGCACGATAGCACGGCCCATAGCCACACGCTGCCTCTGCCCACCAGACAAAGCCTTCGGCTTACGGTCTAATAATTTATCCAGGTCAAGGATCTTAGCAGCCTCTTCCACCTTTTTGCGGATCTCATCCTTTGGAACCTTCCTTAACTTTAAGCCAAATGCCATATTGTCAAATACGGTCATATGGGGATACAATGCATAGTTCTGGAATACCATTGCGATATCCCTGTCCTTGGGCTCTACGTCGTTTACTACCCTGCCGTCGATAGAAAGCTCACCAGAAGAAATTTCTTCCAAGCCTGCTACCATACGGAGTGTTGTGGATTTTCCACATCCAGAAGGCCCTACGAAAATAATAAATTCTTTATCTGCAATTTCCAAATTAAAATTTTTTACTGCTTCAAACCCATTGGGATAAACTTTACAAATGTTCTTTAATGATAAACTTGCCATTTCCTATTTCCTCCTTCTATTTGTATACCCTTACAGTGGTTATCTTAACAGATTTTTAGGGAAATTGTCATCTGTGAAGTGTACAAAAAAGGCAGGAGATTCTTGTTATAATTTACAAGAATAGATAGTATGGTTTAGGGCTTTGGGCAATGTGACGAAATTTCAGAAGTTTTTTGTACAAGTTGACGGACTTTTATGGTGCCACACCAAAAATTTTCCCAATGTGCCCTTTCAGGAAATGCCTGTCGTCCCAAATCCGCCCCGATTCTTATTGTCCAGAGCAGCGGTTTCTTCAAATACAATAGCTGGCTGGTTTTGCATGATGCGAAACTGGCAGATTCTGTCATTTTTGTGGACTACCGTATCCCTGGTAGCATATACCGGCATTTTCCACATATCCTCATTGCCGCAGTAGCTGCCGTCAATGACCCCACAGCTATTTACCTGCAGCAGGCCATAATTTTTAAATGTAGAGCTTCTGGGTACCACATGGGCTTCATAGCCTTTGGGCAGTTCCATGGCTACCCCAAGGGGAATCAAACGGAAATCTCCAGCTTTCATTTCCACTGTCTCGCTTGCCCTCAGGTCGATCCAGTCGGATTTTCCGTCAATATAAGCCAGTTTCTCTATCTCCTGGGTAAAATATTTTATCTTAATTTTTTCCATTTTCTTCTCCAGTCCAAACGGCTCCGGCGGTTAAATATTAAGTGGCTCCTGCAAGAGGAAGACTCAATATCTAACCGCCGGAACAATAAATGCATATCATAATGGCGTGCAAAACAGCATTTCTTAAACTCCTGTCAGATTGAGGGAGACAGGGCTGTACTTAAAGCCCTGGTAAGCATAATAGGAATCTGATTTTTGCTCCTTCTCCTCTTTTTCCTCCTGGGCTTCCTGTACCTTTGTATATAAGTCTATAAAATGAAGGTAATCCTCATAGGAGAAAAGCTGCTCCAAAATATCATGGAAATAGTTCTCCTCGGCTTCTTCCAAGGATGCTGCCACCATATTTGACCCTGTACCTTCTGTATTCTGGGCTTCTGATGACCCTGCACTGGCATTTACCGTGTAGGAAGCATTGGGGGCATTTACTCCGTCATTCATATATTGGGTTACTTTTACTACATAATTCTGCGTCTCCTTAAAAGGGGGGACGCCGCCATATTTTGCCACATTATTGCTGCCAGCGTTATAAGCGGCAAGGGCGAGGGTGATATTCCCATCGTACTTTGCCAGCATCTGGCTGATATACTTGGTGCCGCCCATAATGTTCTGGTAGGGGTCATAAGCGTCAGTAACGCCCAACTCCCTGGCTGTCGCCGGCATAAGCTGCATGATTCCCTGCGCCCCGGCTCCTGATGTGGCGTTGGGGTTGAAATCGGACTCTGCCTTGGCTATGGCTTTTATTAAATTTTTGGGCACATTATAGGTTCGGGATGCCTCTTCGAAAATCTGATCCAAGGAAGCGGTTGTTGGCAGGTAAGAGGAAAAATCCTCCCCTGCGCCTACGGCCTGCGCATTGCTCTGGGCGCCAGCGCCATCCATGCCCTGTATCGCATTCACTCTCATGTATCATGGCTCCTTCCGTAATTGTCCTATGCCTTCCTGCCTATGTATTATAATTTGATCTTGGAAAGCAAATCTCCCAGCCTGGTAGAAGCATTTTCATGGGATACATACTCCTCCACTTCCCTTGGCTTGTATGTGTCTACCATTTCTTCTTCCAGTGCCTTCATGCTGAGGCTTACCTTGTTGTCATTAGTGTTCAGTACCTTTACCTTAACCTTCTGGCCCTGTTCTAATACCTCAGAGGGCTTTCCAATCCGGCGGTGGGAAATCTGCGAAATATGTACCAGGCCGCTAATACCATCGCCTAAATCCACAAATGCGCCATAAGGCATGAGGGATTCTACGGTTCCTTCCATGACTGTGCCCGGCGCCATCATGGCAATCTTGCGGTCACGCTCTTCCTGCTGGCGCTCCCTTAAGACTACCTTTGCAGAAAGCACTAATTTCTTCTTGGACTCATCCACTGTGATAACCCGAACGGTTACCTCTTTGCCCAGCCACTCATCTGTCACTTCCACATAGGAAAGGGCTAACTGGGACGCCGGGATAAAGCCGCGGATGCCTTCTAAGTAAGCTACCACGCCGCTGGGCACAATGCCTGTGATCTTTACGGTAAGCTCTGTCTTTTCCTCTAAATATTCATTTAATTTTTCCCAGACAAGCACGTCATTGGCTTCCTTCTTGGACAAAAGGATATTGCCGTTGCCATCATCTGTCTTCTTAACAGTTGCCTTAACCACATCCCCAGGATGCACATCCTCCATGATATGGAAATTGGGGTCATTGCTCCAATCCTCTGCCTTGACAATCCCTTGGGTATAATATTTTAAATCCAGCGTCACTTCCTCTTCACTGACACCAATCACGGTTCCTGGAATAATGTCACCTTCCTTGATCTCACGGAAAGAATTCTCCAGTTCGTCCTTGTAATCTTCCATTGTCTCTGCCATAATCAACACTCCTTTTCCATCACATACTGGTGTATGTTGCATAGTTATCCCTATTCTAACAGAAAAGCAGAGAAAATACCAGATAATTATTTAAAATTTTCAATAAAGTTATTTTTCCTTCGTATTTAATTGTAAACTTTTGTCTTGAAGTATGGCAGAAACGGGTAAAATATATTATAATGGAACGGCAGGAATTTATTTCCAGTGTATTTTAAAACATTTTCTATGATAATTAAGATAAAGGAGCGTGTATTATGAGATATCGAATTTTAGGCGACACTATGCCAGCTGTAGAAGTTGTTTTTGACGCGCCTGGCGAGACTATGTATACACAGTCTGGGGGAATGTCCTGGATGTCAGAAGGGGTTTCCATGTCTTCAAATATGAAGGGCGGGTTTGGAAAGAGCATCGGCAGGATGTTCTCCGGAGAATCCCTGTTTATGGCAACCTATCAGGCAGAGCGAGCAGGATCCATGATCGCTTTTGCCTCCACCGTAGCCGGGGAAGTCCTTCCTGTCAATATTGGCGCGCTGGATGGCATAGGAGCGTCCGGCGGGCTGATCTGCCAGAAAGGGGCATTCCTCTGTGCTGAAGACAGCGTAACCCTCAGCGTTGCCCTGACCAAGAAGCTTTCCACAGGCTTTTTCGGCGGGGAAGGCTTTATCCTGCAGGATATTTCCGGCAAAGGCATGGTATTTTTGGAAATAGATGGGAATAAGGTGGAAAAGGATTTAGCGCCAGGTGAAGTCATTAAGGTTGATACCGGAAATGTCGTTGCATTTGAAAAATCCGTAAAATACGAAGTTGAGACAGTAAAAGGGCTGAAAAATATCTTCTTTGGAGGGGAAGGCCTGTTTCTGACAAGGCTTACAGGGCCAGGAAAAGTTATCTTACAGACGCAGAACTTCAATGAATTTGCCGGCAGGATCATCCGCATGATACCAGGCAAGTAGGGGCGTCGCCTGCAATCTGCCAAACAGCTGAAGGGCAATGGGAATACAGCAATTATGTACTGACAGGAGGTGTTCTTTGTGGATAGTTATGCTACCCTCAACGAAATCTTAGTAAAACTTTTTAACGATATTATGCAGATAGAGGAAAAAGCCATTATCACGGATGAATTTAAAGACATTTCCAACAATGACATGCACATTATTGAGGCCATCGGGAAAAATGAAGCCAAGAGCATGTCTACCGTGGCGAAATTGCTGTCTGTCACAGTGGGGACTTTAACCATTGCCATCAACAGCCTGGTAAAAAAAGGATATGTAAACCGCATGCGCAGTGAAGAAGACCGCCGGGTCGTGCTGATTTCCCTGACCCGGAAGGGGAAAAAAGCCCATTACCATCATGAGCAGTTCCATGAAAAAATGATCCAGGCCACATTGCAGGGAATAGATGAAAAGCAGACGGAAGTATTAATCCATGCACTGCAGAATCTGAAGGAATTTTTTATGGGATATGTAAAGGAAAAATAAGGTTCACTGTAATTGTGCTATTGATAAAAATATGTATTGCCAGAAGATATTAAGTTATCCATTTTATACCTTATGAAACAGTGAAGCTGTTTCCCCGCCCTGAAAGGGCATGGATTACGGGGTGCCCCAGAGGGTATACCTTATGCATCAGCGAAGCTGTTCCCCCGCCCTGAAAGGGCCTGCAATATGGGGGCACAGAGGGTATAGATGAGAAACCCAACATTTATCCCTTATTGATTCCAAAGGAAAAAAGTGCTACTATATGTTACATAAATATGATGCTGGCGCAGAAGCTGAATCCTTTTTAGCAGATGTGCTGTTAACCAATAAGATTTTTGCAATTATCCATCAAGCCTGCGCAGAACCTATCTGCATACTGTCACGATTGCTGCCAGACAGCGCCCCTGGCGCTTGGCCTCCCAGTAGAATGAGGGCATATACTGTGCAGGCTGCAAGAAAATAATGCGAGGAGGTATTTTGATATGGATTATGCACAGGAATATCAACAGAAGCTTGTTTCAGCAAATGAAGCCGTAAAGGTTGTCAAATCTGGAGACTGGGTGGATTTTGGATGGTGCTGCGGCACGCCGGATGCTTTGGACAAGGCTTTAGCAAAGCGGACGGATGAATTGACAAATATTAATCTGCGCGGCGGGATCTTATTAAAGCCGCTGGCAGTATTTGAGCGGGAGGATGCAGGGGAGCATTTCACTTGGAACTCCTGGCATATGTCTGGGATTGAACGGAAAATGATCAGCAGGGGATGCTCCTTTTACGCACCAATCCGATATTCTGAGCTGCCACGGTATATTAGGGAGTCAGAAAACCCGGATGATGTTGCTATGTTCCAGGTTTCCCCAATGGATTCCCATGGGTTCTTTAATTTTGGCCCGAATGCTTCCCATTTAGCGGCAGTATGCGAGACTTCCAAGAAGATCATTGTAGAAGTCAATGAAAATATGCCGCGCTGCCTGGGGGGGTTTGAAAATGGCGTACACATTTCAAATGTGGACTTTATTGTAGAAGGCGATAACCCGCCTATTGGAGAATTAGGCGCAGGCGGCCCGGCTACCGACGTAGACAAGGCAGTGGCAAAATTAATTGTAGAAGAAATCCCCAATGGCGCCTGCTTACAGCTTGGCATTGGCGGCATGCCAAACGCAGTTGGTTCTTTAATCGCAGAATCTGACCTGAAGGATCTGGGCGTACATACAGAAATGTATGTAGACGCCTTTGTGGACATTGCCAAGGCAGGCAAGATCAACGGCTCCAAAAAAGCCATTGACCGCTTCCGCCAGGCTTATGCTTTTGGGGCAGGAACAAAGAAATTATATGATTATATAGACGACAACCCAGAGCTTTTGAGCGCACCCGTAAGCTATACCAACGATATCCGATCCATCTCTGCTCTGGACAACTTTATGTCTATCAACAATGCTGTGGACATCGACCTGTTCGGCCAGGTCAGCTCAGAATCCTCTGGAACCAAGCACATCAGCGGCGCAGGCGGACAGCTTGACTTTGTATTAGGCGCTTATCTCTCGAACGGCGGAAAGAGCTTTATCTGCTGCTCCTCCACCTTCAAAACCAGAGATGGCGAAGTAAAATCCAGGATCTTGCCAACTTTGCACCCAGGCTCTATCGTCACAGACACCCGGGCAAACATCCACTACTTAGTTACCGAATTTGGCAAAGTAAACTTAAAGGGGCTTTCCGCCTGGGAAAAATGCGAGAAGATCATCTCCGTAGCACATCCAGATTTCAGGGATGAGCTGATCAAAGAGGCAGAAAAAATGCATATCTGGAGACGAAGCAATAAATAGGCCACTCCTCCGCAAATAATAGCAGCTTCCATAAATGATAGCAGCTTTCATAAATAGTAGCAGCTTCCATAAATGATAGCAGCTTCCATAAATGATAGCAGCTTCCGTACACTGCCCCGCTTATACCTGCAAATATGGGCGGGGCAGTGCAGCGGATGTGCGGGCACAATTTGAATGGCTCAGGGTACATTCCCCTCAGCTCTGCTGTGTAACAAACTAATACTGAACTTGCGAGGTCAGGGCTGAATTTCCCTCAGCTCTGCTGCGAGGAGGTTTCTTGGCGTAGCTTTACAGGTATTACATATTCACATACTCTCCAGGAAACCTTCATGTCAGATAACCTTTTCTTAATGATGAAAGACATCCCCGTAATACGCATCCATTTTGACACTGTGCTCTATAAGGTATTAACCCCTTCCCTGCTCCCTTACCAGAAAGGAGGCAAGCTAAGGCATTATGCCCCTGCCCCAATAGCTGGAATGCGGTACAACCTCTCCCAAATGAATATTGCCGCCCGTAAAAAACGAAGGCGCCTTTGTAAGCTTCCTTGCATCCAGGGTTTTGCCATTAGACCGGGAAAATGCACAGAAAATCTTAAATTTATTAAAATCGGATCAATTCCAAGACCCTTTTTACCCGGCAACGATGGCGCTGTCCTGCAAAGGAATATCCTTACAGGATAATTACTGGGTAAGGCTGGAAGGAGATACTACTTCTTGGACGGATGAGGACATACGCCAAAATAAGCTAAACCATACCATAGCGCAGGTTGCTTTGCATGGCGCCAGCCTAACACTGATGGGCATGCGCATACACCGGAGCTGGCCATACACGGCACCTACGCCAATCGCTGGATACGTGAAAAGGACGGCCTGTACCTATTTAAAGGGGATATAAAGGCTCTGTGGAATCCCGCATAGAAGTCGAAGTGTCTGGCATTTCAGATAAATGCAATGTAAGCCATTTAAATACGAGGACGCCCTGTCAGAAGGGGAATACTGCTGAAAATGCAAATGCATGACCACAAATGATATCCGTATTTTAAGCGGATCTGATTTATTTCATATTGCAATGTAAATGGCAAAAATCCAGAAGGTGAATGGTATCAAATGGATGCAGACAGCATGTACAAAATGTTTATTGTAGATTATCTAATTAGCAACAGTGACCGCCATGGCATGAACTGGGGCTATTTTTATGACTGTAATACTATGGAAATCCTGGGGCTTATGTAACTGGCCTCTACCAGTGAACTACCCTTTCTCTAAAGCCAATGGGATTGCGGCCACATTATTTCTAAGACAACAATACTTTATGAGAACGGAGAAAACCATGAATCCCATAAAACTATACCAAAAATATCGGGAAGTAGCCAGCTATTTGTTTTTTGGGATAGCGACTACCTTTGTAAATTGGGCGATCTATGCCATTACTATAAAAATCTGGCCGGGAGCCCTTACCTTTTGCAATACCCTGTCTTGGCTGGGGGCTGTGATTTTTGCTTATATAGTGAATAAGATCATTGTATTCCAAAGCCAGAAATCTGGGGTATGGGCAATCTTAAAAGAAATGGTTTTGTTTTTTGGAACCAGAGGTGTGACAGGGCTGGTGGAGATTTTTCTGCCAGTATTGCTGTATCGGATTGGAATGGATCAGGAAATTCTGGGGATTGAGGGGTTTTTGTCTAAAGTTGTGGTGAGTGTTATTATTATTGTTTCTAATTTCTTTCTTAGCAAATTTTTTGTGTTTAAAAAGTAGGGGATATGATATACCCAGTCCGGAAAATAATAGCAGGCTCTTATGTTAGATATATTGTGCGATTCGGACGCCGGGTGTTGGATACCAAATTCCGGGTACTGGATGCCAAATCCCGGGTGCTGGATGCCAGATGCGGAATCTTCTCCTCAGCTTACAGGCTGAGAAAACGTAGTCAGGGAGGGGCTGGGGCTTAGGGGTTTGCTTTTGTGACTTGTGGAGGGATTAAGAGTTTCTTAGCAGTTCCCCAAATAGCAGGGATTTGCGGACACGGATGTCCGGAAAAGCCATGGCACGGACGGCGTGTCCATGGCGCTTCCGTCCGCATGGTACAGCCTCTATGGAACTGCTTAGAAACTCTTAATCCCAGAACGCCGGAACAAATGCCCCCCAAGCCCAGCCCTCCCTGGCGGCCGCATAGCCCCCCACCTCTGACGGCCACACAGCCAACCCACCTCTGACGGCCACCTACGCCCAATGAAAAAAATAGCTTTATTTGGTATAGAACCGATAAACCGTTTTTGTGGTGAATACCTTTCCTGCCTCTATAATCGGGGACGGGAAGCCAGACTGGTTCACTGCATCTGGATAGAACTGGGACTCTAAACAGAATCCGCAGCGTTTACAGTAAGTTGCCCCGTTTTTGCCGATTGGATCTTCAATAAAGTTTCCCGCATAGAACTGTACTCCGCAGCAATCGGTGGATGCTTCCATTGCAATCCCAGTTTCCTCACAATAAGCATTGGCCATTACTTTCATCTCTCCAGCTTTATCGCTGAGCACGAAATTGTGGTCATACCCGCCTGTGAATTTTAACTGTTCAAAATCAGCCTCAATATCCTGCCCAATCGGCTTCATCTCGCGAAAATCCATAGGAGTGCCTGCTACTGGCGCGATTTCTCCAGTGGGGATGGATTTGGAATCCCGAACAGGGTTGTAGCTTTCTGCCAGGATCTGGAGCTTTTGGTTTTCTACGGAGCCGCTTTCCTGGCCGCCCAGGTTGAAATAGGAATGATTGGTGAAGTTCATGACAGTAGCCTTGTCAGCTTCTCCGCGATAACTGATTTCTACGGCGTTTTCATCAGTTAATGTGTATGTAACTTCCACCTTCAGGTTGCCTGGGAAACCTTGCTCTTCTTCTGTGCTTAAATGGAAGAAGGTGATGCTGTTGTCTGTGTGGCCTTTTACTTCCCACATAACACGGTCAAAACCGTTAGGGCCGCTGTGGAGGTTGTTCTCATTTTCGTTTGCTGGGATTTTGCATAATTTGCCATCAATCATCATCTGGCTGTTGTCAATGCGGTTTCCATTCCTGCCAATGGTGGCTCCGAAATAATAGGTGTGCTTCTCGTATTCTCCTGCGTCATCATAGCCTAACACCACGTCCTTAAGGTTTCCCTCTTTGTCTGGGACTAAAACAGATACCAGGGTTGCGCCATGGTCTGTTACTTTGATCGCTGCGTGGTTCTTATTCTCAATAACATATAAGGATGCTTTTTCTCCTTTTTGGGTTGTGCCAAATGATAGTGTTTCCATAAAATACCTCCTGCCTTTCTTTGTTTGATAGGTGCATATCGGGATAAATTTGCACTTAAGGTTATTGTATACTGATATGGGTGGAAAAACAAGTTTTTCATTGCAGATTTTTGGGAATCATTGTAAAATGGGAGTGATATCACAGGGAAAGGGGGGATTGATATGGCAGGTATGAATCCTACGCAGATTTTTCAGATTTTGGGAGCATGGCAGAAGTTTACAGAGAACCATCCGAAGTTTCCAAAGTTTCTTAAGGCAGTTGGACGGGAAGGGGTGAAAGAAGGGACAGTTTTAGAGGTAAAGGTTACTACGCCAGAAGGGAAAGAGTATTGCTCGAATTTGAGGGTTACAGAGGAAGATTTGGAATTGGTGGAACAGCTTCGGGAAATGATGCCGTAAAAATGAGGAATAAGAATTACCCATCCAAAATAATATTTGGATGGGCAATTTTTGTGATAGAGAAAATGCTTACTTCTTGATTTTTACGGCAACTGGTTTGGAATAGGAGCCGTAGAACCTTTTTCCGTTTTGCTGGTAGAAAGCGCGTACTTTTATATATAATTTCTTGGCGGTTTTCTTGGCTTTAAAAGTAGCTTTTGCTGCTGTTCCCTTGGTTAATGTTTTGGCGGCTTTAAACCCTTTGGTTTTGCTTGTGGATGTATAGATTACATATCCTTGTGCATTTGATACCTTTTTCCAGGCAGCTGTAACTTTTCTGGATTTTTGGGACTTGCATTTGACCGTTGGGCTGGCAAGTACTTTAATAGATGCATATTGGCTGCTGCGCGAACTGTTGTATGCAGGGGAAACAGCAGTTGCAGTTATTTTGTAGAAGTATGTTTTTCCCTTTTGGGATTTTTTATCTGTATATGCATTCTTCTTGGTGGTGCCTATTTTTTTGTAGGTGCCGTTCTTTTTGGTGGAACGGTAGATATCGTAGCCTGTTGCGCCGGCTATTTTGCTGAAGGTAAGCTTCACCTGTTGGTTGGCGCTGCTTTGTGTTGCCTGAATCTTTGTCACAGATTTTAAGCGTACAGTTATTTCCATTTGGGCTGTTACGCCTGAACCATCAGATGCTTTTGCCGTAATCGTTGCTGTTCCTTCTTTTCGGGCAATTATTGTTGTCCCAGAAATAGATGCGACTGCAGGATTGCTGCTGGTAAGCCCATAAGAGGGATTGTCTGCATTGGATGGGATTACTGTTATAGCAAGGGATACGCTTTGCCCCTGGGTAAGGGCTTTTTTTTCGGGACTGATCTTTATGGCTTCTGTCAATACTTTCTGGGGCTTGGGCGTTTCCTGTTCTTTCAGCGCGTCTATTACTGCCTGTAACGCCTGGACAGCCGCAAGCACTTCCGCCTCCGTTCCGACGGTTTCCAACGCTTTTTCGGCTGATGCTATAGCTGCCTGCAAAGCCGTGTAGCTTTCTTCCGTGTAATTCCCTTTTTCGATTCCCCGAGCCTCGGCAAGCTTGGACTCCAGGGCGCTCTTGTCCAGTTCAGGTAATGGCTCAGGCTCCTTTTCTTGTAAAGCGTCTATTGCTGCCTGTAACGCCTGGACAGCCGCAAGCACTTCCGCTTCAGTTCCGACTGTTTCCAGTGCTTCTTCGGCTGATGCTATAGCTGCCTGCAAAGCCGTGTAGCTTTCTTCCGTGTAATTCCCTTTTTCGATTCCCCGAGCCTCGGCAAGCTTGGACTCCAGGGCGCTCTTGTCCAGTTCAGGTAATGGCTCAGGCTCCTTTTCTTGTAAAGCGTCTATTGCTGCCTGTAACGCCTGGACAGCCGCAAGCACTTCCGCTTCAGTTCCGACTGTTTCCAGCGCTTCTTCCGCTGATGCAATAGCTGTCTGTAAGGCTGCGTAGCTTTCCTCTGTGTAGGCTTCCTTTTGGATGGCTTTGGCTTCAGTGATCTTGGATGACAGGGCACTCTTGTCTAGGGGTTGGGTTGTCTCCAGTACAGAGATTTCTTCCTCGGAAAGTGCGTAATTGTAAATTGTGAAATCATCCAATAGGCCTTTGTAAAATTCCCCATCTCCCCAGTTTGCCTTGCCTATCTGCAGGATGCTATTGCTGCCCAGGATTTCTTTTAGCTTTCCATTGTTTTCTGCGGTTGCTTTTAGGTTACCATTTACATAGATTTTTGTACAGTCTGCTTCGTAAATGGCCACAATGTGGTTCCAGCCAGGATCGTAGTCAGCGGCTGCGCTGGGCTGCCTTCCATTTAAAAAGCGTTCTGCGGTTGCTCTATTGCCATTTTCCAGGATTCCTATGTAGCATTCGGGCTTTCCATTTTGAGGATCGCCATGGGGAGCGGCGTAAAACGGCCAATTCGTCTCTGTCCTTCCTGCCTTGCTGTAGTAGGAAATAGTTAGTTCCTCCTGGTCTCCCAGAAGGGGGGTGCCATCTTCTTTTGTTACGGTCAGCCAGGCGGTTCCGTCAAGGGACAGGACATTGCCTCGTTCTGGATCCTTTGTAAAGGTAAGGGAGCCGTTGGCTGCCGCTGCCGCGCCATAGCCTTTTAAGCCGGATTCAGCATTGTGCAGGGTGAATTTTGCCAGGATTTTGTTGTGGGCTGCTGCTAATTGCTGGTATGTGTTTTCTGCACTTGTAAGCAGATCCTCATTTTCTACGAGGGCTTTTGCAGCAGGAGGCAATGCATCATAGGATGCCCTGGCTTCGCGGATCCTCTCGCGGCAGCCTGCCAGGGCGGTTACCTCGCCAATGGCATTGATTTTTTCCATAACGGCTTCTGCATTTCTCTGCATAGTAAGCTTTTCCTGGAAAGCTGCGGCTTCCTTTTGGATGGTTTCTGCATCCGCGGCTGTGCCCAGGATCCGGAAGTCATCCAGCCAGCCCCTGTAATACTCGCCGGTTCCCCAGTTTGCTTTTCCAATCTGCAGGATGCTGCTGCCGCCGAAAATATCAGGCAGAGGAATCTCACTTTCTGCCCGGCTGGCTTCCTCTCCATTGATGTAGAGAATAGTCTCTCCTTGGGTGTACACCAAGGCTATATGGCTCCAGTCTGAGGTGTCCAGGCTGCCCTCTGGGGACAGGGGGCGCGCTCCCTGGTTCTTGTAACGTTCCGCTGTGATGGTTCCATTATTTTCCAGAGCGCCCAAATATACTTCCTGGTTCAAAATCTGGGTATTCTGGTTGGGAGCCGCATAGAAAAACCAGTTGCCCAGGTCTGATTCTGGCTTTACTGCAAAGGTAATGGTCAGTTCATTCCGTCCAGTCAACAGGCTGCCTGCGTCTGCTTTTGTGATGTTCAGCCAATTACTTTCTGTGCCGTTAAGGTATAGGGCTTTATTTTGGATTGTGCAGGCGCCTTCTGCCACTGCCTGGCCGCCCATAAACCCTGTCTCTGGGTTGTCAAAGGTAAACTCTGCCAGATAGTCCTTCATGGCAGACTCTGCCGCTTCCAGAATGGAAAGGTTTGTTACCTCCTGCAGCTCTTCATTTTGCAGGGAGTTACAGGACTGCCTCGCCAAAATAACCCGTTGGCTGCAGGCCAGGGTCCGTTCCACTTGCCCGATGGCATGGATCTTTGCAATGGCCTCTGCGATGGTGCCTGACTTTTCCAACAATGCTGCCTGAAACTCGCGTAATTCCCTGGCTGCATCTTCTATTTCCTGGCGGGCTGCCTTGCCTTCCTTTTGCATATCCTGCGCTTTTAACAATGCAGCCTTATATGCTGACCAGCTTTTTTGCGTATAGGATGTTTCCTGGGACTCTGGCACAGCATCATACAGCGCCTCATCCAAACGCATCCAGGCCTGCAGATCCTTTAATGTGTCTGCGGCTGTATTTATGGCAGACTGCAGGGCATTGCTGCTCTTTAACAATTCCTCAGCATGGCTCAGGGCTGCATGATAGGCATTCCAGCGTTCCTGGCTGTAAGTGTCTTCTTCTGCCGCCTGCACATGATCCAAAACAGACTGCAGCTCACTTTTATCTACATATTTTATGGCCTCCGCCTGAACCTCTGCCTCTGTCCATGCCCTGGAAATGATTTTGTAATTATCAATCAAGCCCTGGAAATACTCTCCCTTTCCCCAGTTTGCCTTTCCGATTTGCAATATGCTGTCGCCTCCCAGAATTTCAGACAGCGGCACTGTATTTTCTGCCCGGGCTGCTTCTTCTCCATTGTCATATAAAATAATTTCCCCTTCTGTCAGGACTACCGTCAGGTAATGCCACTGGTGCGCCCGGCTGGAGGCCTCTGCAGAAGGCAGGCGCTCTCCCTGGTTTGCATAACGCTGGGCTGTAACTACACCATTATTTTCCAGGATTCCCAAATACCGTTCCTGTAAAAAATTCTGGGAAACCTCATTGGGCGCTGCGTAAAATACCCATCCGCTGCCGCCATCCTGCCTGGCTTGCAGGGAAATGGTCATCTCCTTCACTAGTCCGCCTGGGATTAGCGGATTCCCGTCCTGTCCTGTCACCTTCAGAAAATCCCGGAATCCATTCAGGTACAACGCTTTACCCTCATCGTGATCCTGCAGGCTGTATACGCCCCTTGCCACAGCTGCGCCGCCCTGAAGCCCTGTTTCCACATCATCAAAGGTAAAATCTGCCAAAACCTCTGGGAGCTCCGCCTTGGCATAGCCTGCCGCCTCAAAAAGAGCCTCCCCTTCTGTCATGGCATGGCCTGCAATTTTAAAATTATCCAGCAGGCCTTCGTAATATTCACCATTTCCCAAATTTGCTTTTCCAATTTGGAAGACGCCTCCCTCTCCCAAAATCTCTGGCAGGGAAGCTGTACTGGCTTCTCTGGCTTTTTCTTCGCCATTTATGTACACAATCGTTTCTGTCTCTGTAAATACTGCTGAAACCTTATACCATCCATCTGTTTCTGCTGAAGCATAAGCTTTCTTTTCTTCCAAAGCAGCACGAGCCACTGTTTTCTCTGTGCCGTTCTTTTGCCGTACTACAATAACCGTGCCATTTTCTTCCTTTATACCTATATAGGACGCCTGATCCTCTGCCTGACTGTCCCCGTCAGGCGCCGCATAAAATACCCAATTCGCCCCCTGGGCAGATATTTCCGGCTTTGCCTCAAAGGAAATGGTAACCCTTTTCTCGCCTGCCAGTATGCCTTTCTGTGTTTTTGAAAGCACGGTGAGAAAATCTGTATCTCCGTTTAGGGACAATGCCTTCCCATTTCCATGCCCTACCAGCGTATGGCTTCCGGCAGCCTTGGCATAAGCAGACTCAAAGCCTGTATCCTCTGTATCAAAGGTAAATTCTGCTCCTGCTTCTGTTGCCTTTTCCAGCACCCAGCGCTGTGCCGGGTTGTTGTCATTCCAATAGGCGCCCCAGGCATCATTTCTCCACTGGACAATTCTGGCATCATCTGCCGTATTATTTCCTTCCAATGCCAGCACCAGATAGTTCAGAGAGGGCACAATGCGGAATGCGCCATAATCCTCTTTCAAAAAGGCAAAGCTCTGGGAAAGGGAACCATTGGGCTCACCTGTGCCAATCTGGGTTCCATAAGCATAATACCTGCTATATACATTTCCATCCATTTCTGCAGTGCCTTCATCATTGACCTGCATCGCTTTTCCAGTAGCCAGGTTCGTGACGGTATATTCCCCGTCCCCTTTGTTCTTCAGCATCCACCACTCCTCTGTGCGGGTACCTTTCGGGGCGGAAGACAGATTGCCTTCTGCATCTGCCACCAGGGACTTTCCGCTGGAGGAAGACAGGATTCGGTATACGCCATCAGACAGCTCCCCTTCCACAGGCTGATCTTCCACAGGATCACTGATATTTGCATAGGTCAGGGTATACCAGCCCAGCTCATCCAGGCTGTTGCCTGCACCGCCTTCGATATAAACGCCGTCTGCATTATCCATCATCCTTTTCACATTTGGCATTTCCAGGCCTCTGCGATTCACATAATGATTGTACATCTGGGCATAAATAGGACGCCAGCTTCCCCGGGATGCGCCGCTAATGGCTGGCTGCCAAACGCTTTTCCCATCCCTGCCCTGCCTCCATTCATAAGGGGCGGAAGCCACTTCTTCTCCCAGGCTGTTGTATTTTGCAACATATTCTGTGGCTTTCATAAAACGATTGTCCGAAAGCCTATATAAATCATCCCCTTGGTTCCAGGCAGTCTCGCAGATTACGCCGCACAGTACCAGCCCCAGGGTTGTATGCCCCTGGTCACGGGTGGTTTCCTGCCACTGCACCAGCCCTTCTTCCTCAAAGACATAGGGCATCATATGGTAAAAGGAGCCATTCCCTTTGCCTGTCTTCACATAATCCAATGCCCGCTCATAAATATCCTCCCGGTCACAGTATACGCCAATGGAAATCATGGAAGCCAGGTTCGCTAATTCCCAGTTTGCCCAATAATTCCCAATATAAGCATCGTTATGGCGGATTAGAAAATCATCATTCATAGGATAGAACACATTTAGCAGAAGCCTTTGAAGCCCCTCCGTATCAAACTCCGGATGGTCCCGCATTATCTCCCCAATATTTGCCAGCTCATATCCCTGCAGTCCTGCTGCCAGGAAACGGTCTGCATTCCCACCCAGCCCTTTCATGACAGAAGACCAGGCATTGATAATCCTACAAGCAGCTGCCCCATGGTCTGCGCTCCCGCTGATTTTCCAGACCAAGGCATTCTGATAAGCCCTTCGGATATCAATACGCAGCTGGTTAATGCTGTCACGGCCGCCCCGTGTCACATACTCCAGGGGACGCGGGTTCCAATTAGGGTTGGAATAGGTATTCCAATACAGCTGATCCCAGGTTTCCTTATTGGGGGACACGCCGTTGTCAACATTTTCTTTTATTTTTTCAAAGGCTGCCTTCGTATGGAGTAACCCGGGATGCTGAAAGGGACTGTCCTGGAAAGCCTTTGACTGTGCTGTATTTTCCGCCTCCGACGCAAATGAAGCCAACGGAAAACATCCAGCAGCCATTGCTACTGATAAAATCAGCGCAAGAAGTTTCCTTATCCTTCCTTGGTATGGCCGAATTTTTTTGTGCAACATTGTTTTCTCTTTTCCCTTGCAACGGTGTACAAAGGGAACATAATAAAAAACTTAATAATGGACTGCCAATCTTACACAAAGTACCGCCCAAACGAGACTACGGGCGGTATTTTTGTATCATGGTAGGTAATTGCGAAACAAGTTCAAAATCTTGATTCCAATAGGGCAAAGGCCCGGTTGAGCCGGACTTACAGGAGGTGGATGTGGATAACAAGAGTTTTAAGACATGAAAACAAAGCAGATAAGGTTATCTGCCCGTGAAATGGTATGCGGTATGTAAGGTTATGCAATCAGAGGTTTTAAACTGCGGATATATTGATGCCTGTGCAGTTTATCAGCCACCATTACTGTAATAAGCTGGGTAATCCCGGCGAGAAGCAGGTCAGCATGAAGCGTTTTTTCATTCTGCGTTTTACGCCCGGCAACACAGAAGCTGTCCTTGAAATGGTTGATTGATTTCTCAACATTTACCCTGATCTTATAGGTGGAATCCCATTCGGCCGTACTACGGAGCGTACCAGGATAGGCGCGCAGGTTTTTCTCGGGATAAATATAAAACATCCTGCCGCAGGGGGATTTCGTACAGGGATTTTCACAGTGGCAGACGCGTTTGCTTTTACCGGTTGNTTTATCATATTCCCATTTCATTTTCGGGCATACAAACTTCATGGTTGGCAGCCCACAGCGGAGATGGGATCTGCTTCCTTCCCGTTTCATTGGAAGGGATGGGTCTTTGGGACAGCAGGGGATGCCGTCCTTATTCAGCGGGCAGCCTGATTCCGGAAGTGAGATCCTGCCGTTGAGGGGGATGTAAGCCTGCTCAAAAGAAGCTTCCTGTAACAGGTATTTGTAGATTTCAATGGAATCAAATGCGGCGTCTCCCAGAAAAAATTTCGGATCGATAAGCGGATGCTTCCGAAAGAAATCCTTTAAAGTGGGAATCAATGCCTTGGAATCGGCAAGGCTCTTATCTTCATCCGGGGAATCAGATTTTTTTCCAACAATGATGTCAGGATGAGCCGCAAGAAAGTCCTTGTTATAAAAGGAAATATCCCGGACAATGCCGAGCCCGTTGGTAATAATACCGAATTTATAAGCATAACAGAAATGCCCGTTAATGTACATCTGCTGAATGGCTGGATTGGCGGCAGCATGGGAAGGCATGGAGCCGTAGGCGGCTTTATAAGGGTCAAAGGAACCGTCCATCCCTTTTGCTTTTTTGAAGGCTTTCAGCTGTTTGATGATACGGTTGGCATATTTGGGATTGTTTTCTGTAACCCATGCCTCAATGCCGGAGGTGTCAAAGAGAAGCATGGAAGCTTTCTGTGTATCAATACAATGGCAGATCGGTTCGGTCAAGTCAGCAAGATGATCGAACATGGATTGTAAGTCCAATAAGAAATCCTGCTTGAAGCGGGTGAATTTAGAAGCATCTGGGACAACATCAAATCCGCAGAAATCCCGTAATTCCTGAGAGTATTTAAGAAAAACAATCAGAAGGGACGTTGTTGGGATCGAGAAAATAAGCTGTAATAACAGAGCCTTGAGCAACGGATAAAGAAGATGCCTGCGGGGTCTGCCAGTGGAAGCGTGGAAATGAGAAACAAAAGACGCCGGGACAATTTCATCAAGGTTAATGGCATTATCGAGAAGTTCAAGGAACTCATATTTATCGTTATCAAATTTATTTTGGCAATCGGTAAAAATATCTGCCAAAGAGAGCTGTTTATGTGTTATCATATAGATACGACTCCTTTACAGGTGGATATGGATAATTGTTACTGGA
>CAJTDL010000023.1 GCA_910575035.1 Lachnospiraceae bacterium | reverse complement strand
GGAGCGGTAAAAAGCGGATTCCATTGAGGATCTGCGCAAAAAAGAAAACACAGGAAGAAATTGAGGAAGAAGCAAAGCGGTTAGAGCGTCTGGAAAGTAAAAAGCAGAAAAAATATAGCGAAGGCACAAAATATACTCACAGGTATATGTTTGTAATTACTTTTCTGCCGGCAGAGATTTCTGCGGAGAAGATTCTTGCCTGTTACCGTCTGCGCTGGCAGATTGAGCTTGTGTTTAAAAGAATGAAATCGTTGCTGCAGCTAGGAAGCATCCCGACAAAAACGAAAGAATCTGCAGAGATGTCATTTATTGAAAAACGAAGAAAAATCCGACAGCAGCTTATTCAAATCTTGTTAAGTTAGTGCCTATGGGAACCTGCCCGCCAGACGTTTCATGGTAAGAAAGGCATCTGCATCCTCAAGCGTGAGGTCAGTAACAGGCTTATTGGTGCAGCGCAGGAAATAGCTGACATTACTGCAATACAGTTGAATTGTCCGTTCTCTAAGGTTGCGTTTTTCCGCAGCTTGGCGGATGGAATCAAAAATATCTTCGTACATAAAAACCTCCATGATAAGTAGTATTGAGTGTTTAAAGTGACGTCTACTTACCGGGGAGGTGCATTGGCATCATAATTCCGGTTGCGGAAGACAGCAAAAAATGTTATTGTATTCATAGGCAGTAGAGGTCTCCGAATTTGATTGTTTTGTGTGGTAACTTAACAATACCGTATTGCGGAAGATTTTTCCACTGCTTTTATTTAGAGGGACGTAAAAACTGCGCCACAGCCCTGGCAGGCCATCGCGCAGCGATTTTGTTCAATCGTGATTGTGCGACAAACAAGCAATTGTTACGATAAGTAACAGCATTGTTATAATGCGTATATGGACTATCGGAGTGTATAGTAATATGCTTAGAAAAATAAGGAGGAACGTTATTATGACAATGGGAGCAAAAATAAAACAATTAAGAAGTAAAAAAGGACTTTCTCAGGAAAAGCTTGCAGAAAAACTAAATGTATCCCGATCAGCAGTTGCAAAATGGGAAGCAGATGGCGGTATTCCTGAGATTGATAATTTATTACAGCTATCATTAGTTTTTGGCATTAGTATAGATGAATTGGTTGGAAATGCTAATGGGCAAAATAATAGCAACGAAGCAAAAACAGTAAATAGTGAAGCTCATGACTTTGGGAATCAATGCTATGATATAGAACTTGCAGGTTGGAATGATGGAGTGTACAGCGTTTATATTATCGCAGAAGATACAGATTTCTTGTACTATTATCAATATTCAGATAAAGTGAATAGTATATATGGAATGATAGGCAGAAAATATATTACATCTGTCTTGCCAGTCAATGGGAAGAAAATGGAGAAGCCATATATAAAGGAAATCAGCAGAGATTTTTTTTGCGGCAAATCAGTTAAGATAGAGTTAGCAAAAAGGGAGGGAGTGATAAGAGGATTTCTTGATTTTCGAGATGATGATTATCGCAATGCTGTGATTCACTCATTTGAAGAAGACATACTACATTTACAATTTGGTGGGACATTGAACATTGATGATATAACCAAGATTGAGAACCTTAATGATTAACAAAAAGTTCCAGTCTGACGAACTGACAATCCATCAAAAAACTAAATAGCTCGCCGCCTACCAGCGGCACACCCAAGCAGGAAATCTGAAAAGGTATCCTGCTCTTTTTTTGCCCGGAATCTGGGAGAAAGGAGGGCGCACACTTGCCATGCCCGCACTGTAAAATCACCATCATCAAGCGGAGCAACAATGAATCCGCTGTTTCTGCCGCCGCTTACCAGAGCGGCGAGAAGCTGTTCTCTGAATACGACCAAGAGCAGAAATACTATCCCTATAAAACCGAAGTCACCCACAAGGAAATCATGCTCCCGCCCCATGTGCCGCCAGAGTATGCCGACCGTAATACTTTGCGGGACTTTATGCTGGAGGACACCAAAGCCGGGATGATTCAGGCTTTCCTTGACAGCTACCCCGGCGATACCGTCTGCTCCAAACAGCTTTACAAAGAAGCCTTAAACCACGCTTTTGACGAGCCGAAACAATGGGAAATCCGGGAAATCAACGAGATAATGAACCAGTGCGTCACTGGATGGAATTATTTCTCCAATCCCCGGATGTTTGCCGGGTACGGCAGACAAAAAGGATGGGCACGGGAGCAGCCGACAACGGACACCGGCAACGGGGCGGGAAAAACCCTGGAGGGATTTACGCCAGTGCCAGAGCAGATGGAGCTTCCCTTCTGAAAAAATCCGGCAAATGACAGCCCGTTGCACACTTCGTTGCTATCCCGTTGTCGGGCCGGTTGCCGGGGAAAATCCCGTAACTATCGGCTTTTCTCTACTTTAACAACCAAAGCAACAGAAAAATAGAAGAAAAAGTATAAAATAACCAACCGCCAGACAAGGATTAGTTTCAAGGTTTTCCCGTGCCCGTTGCCGGACTTCGTTGCCGCTGTTCCCTGTCTGGCTTTTTCATGTGCGCGAGCAACGAGCCAAGGGAGTATGCTTGCATATCCATTTGGCGACTGCTGCGACAACGACAGTTATGGAGGACAACTGCCTATGGCGAATAAAAAAATAAATGTTGATGAAAAAAGATATTCAGATATTCCGGTCTGGCGCAGGTATACGCTGACTATTGAAGAAGCAGCCGGATATTATCATATCGGGGAAGGAAAGCTGAGAATGCTCATTGACACACATCCCAATGAAGATTTCTATGTGATGAATGGAAACAGGGTTCTGATTAAGCGTGAGAAATTTGAACGGTATCTGGACCACGCAACTGCTATATAAGAATATCTGAAAAAGAGAACAGCAGATTGCCTGTATCCCATGATAAAGCTGTACGGAGAGTCAAATTTGTGATATGATAATTTTGCAAGTCTGACTCTCCTTTTTTGAAAGGAGAAGTTCGATGAGTGAGAAAAGAAGAGATAACCGTAATCGTATTTTACGTGAGGACGAGTATCAGCGCACAGATGGGAGGTATCGGTTCCGTTATATTGACGAGGACGGAAAAGAGAAAAATGTTTACAGTTGGCGTTTGGATAAGAATGACCCAATGCCGAAAGGTAAGAAGCGGGAACTTTCATTGAGAGAGAAAGAAAAGCAGATTGAAGCGGATTTGTTTGACCACATCGTAACCAATGGCGGCAATTACATGGTGCTGGAGTTGGTGGAGAAGTATGTATCTCTGAAAACAGGAGTCCGCCACAACACGGTTGCTGGATATAAAGACAGTCATTAACGTCTTGAAAAGGAAGCATTTGGCAGGCAGCGCATTGATAAGGTACGTTTGTCAGGTGCAAAGGCGTGGCTCATTAAGCTTCAGCAGGTGGATGGCAGAGGATACAGTTCCATTCATTCTATCCGTGGTGTTCTCAGACCGGCATTTCAGATGGCTGTAGCTGATGATCTGATTCACAAAAATCCATTTGGATTTGAACTGGCATCGGTGATTGTCAATGATTCTGTTACCAGAGAGGCGATCACCCGGAAACAGGAGCGGGATTTGCCCAAGTTTATCAGGGAAGATACTCATTTTAGCAAATACTATGATGCAATTTACATTCTTTTTCATACAGGACTTCGTATTTCGGAGTTTTGCGGACTGACAATACCTGATGTTGAGTTTGGGGAAATGCGTATTAAGGTAGACCATCAGTTACAGCGCACATCACAGATGGAATATGTGATTCAGGAGCCGAAAACGGAAAGCGGCGTCCGCTATGTGCCTATGACAGAAGAAGTTACAGCGTGTTTCCGCAGGGTAATTGCAAATCGGGAAACCCCGAAAGTTGAGCCTATGGTAGATGGTTATATTCGTTTTCTGTGTCTGGATAAGAATGATATGCCAAAAGTTGCCCTTCACTGGGAGAAGTATCTGGAGCATATCATTGAGAAATACAATAAGATTTACCGCATCCAGATGCCAAAAGTAACCCTCATGTATGCAGGCATACCTTTTGCTCCAATATGGCGAAGTCGGGAATGAATCCGAAGACCTTACAGTATATCATGGGTCATGCGGATATCAGTGTAACATTGAACACCTGCACCCATGTGAATTTCGATGATGCGAAGGAAGAACTGCAACGAGTGGCGAACTCTTAAAAAAGCCCATTGGTAAAGCCGCTTACTTTACCAACGTATTTACCAATTTTGCAGGGACAAATATGAGAAAGTATGAAACGATTTGAGAAAATGCTTTGGAAACATAGAATTTCGGAATAGTCCGAAAACCCAGCAAAATCAAGCATTTGAGAAGAAATACAGGATATATAAGGAGTTATAGAAAAATGATTAAAATACTTTTTATTTGCCACGGCAACATTTGCAGAAGCCCAATGGCAGAATTTGTAATGAAGGATATGGTAAAAAAGCAGGGTTTGGCTGAGCAGTTCTATATTGCCAGCGCAGCCACCAGTACAGAGGAGATTGGAAACCCTGTGCATTATGGAACCCGGAATAAATTGGCACAGCTGGGCATCTCTACGGCCGGAAAATATGCTGTGCGGATGGAGCGTAGGGATTATAAGGAATATGATTATATCGTAGGGATGGATCAATGGAATTATAAAAATATGATGCGGATTGTAGGAAAGGATCCTGATAAGAAAATCCGTTTGCTTTTGGATTATACCGACCATCCCAGGGATGTGGCTGACCCATGGTATACGGGGGATTTTGAAAAAACATATGAAGATGTGTCCAATGGATGCGAAGGGCTGTTGGAATATATTAAGAGGAAAGAACTAAAGGGGACTGAGTAGCAATGCAATCTGAAAAGCCAAGCATTGCTGCGGTTACTGCGCCCTATAGAGGAAAAATGGCGCTGGAAATGGAAAGCCAGCCTGTCTCTGCTGGCTTTCCCCTACAATAAAGGCTTTACCTTGCCTAATTTGGCCAGATAAAATTTATCACTAAGCCAATTTCCGGGAAAAAATATCTATGGATTAGCGTAATCTGCCGCTTCCTTTACATAATGGGAAGCATTTTGCCGTATGCTTTCTATTTCAGCATCCGTGACAGAACGCACCACTTTTCCTGGGTTTCCAATTACCAGGGAGCCATCTGGAATAATCGTATTTTGGGTAACCAAAGTCCCTGCCCCAATGATGCAGTTGCTGCCAATTTCGGCATGATTCAGAATAATGGCTCCCATCCCAACCAATGTGTTGCTTTTTATAGTGCAGCCATGGATAATGGCTCCATGCCCAATGGTAACCTGATCGCCAATGGATACACCTGCCCCCTCGTCCACATGGATGACACAATTATCCTGGATATTGGTATTTTGGCCGATGGATGCCGCACTGTGCTCTGCCCGGACAACGGCATTGAACCATACGCTGCTGTTATCGCCAATGGTAACATTTCCCCGGACAATGGCGCCTGGGGCAATATAGGTATTTTTTCCAAAAACAGGAGATTTTCCGCTCTGCATTCTGCCTTTTCCTTTCTATCTCTTTTCATGGCCATTCTTTATTACATGCCACTGTTTCTCATACACATGAAGCATCTCATACCAAAAGCCGCAAGCTCCCTGGGGACGGGCTTCCGAAGAAACCTTATAGATTAAATGTCCCAATCGCCTTTCTTAAGGCATCCTTAAAATAGGGGAAATCGTGCTGCGCTTCCCACTCTTTTGCCTTAAATTCAATGCCCAGGGCTTCAAAATTCTGGCATATCCTTTTGTGGTCCTGGTAAAAATAATCGGATGTCCCATTTAACCGCATCCCGCACCCCCATAAATGAATCCTATCTTTATTTTAAACCAATTAAATATTTTTAAACTGCGCCATGTACAGATCATAGTAATGCCCTTTTTTCTCCATCAATTCTGCTGGGCTTCCCTGCTCCAAAATCCCGCCCTTGTCAATCACAAAAATCCTGTCAGCCCGCTGAATGGTAGATAATCGGTGGGCAATCACAAAGCTGGTACGCCCTTTCAGCAGCGCCTCAATGCCTTTCTGCACCAGAATCTCTGTATGGGTGTCAATGCTGGAAGTTGCCTCATCCAAAATCAGGATCTTCGGCATGCTCACCATGGTTCTTGCAAATGCGATCAGCTGCCTCTGGCCAATGGACAGGCCTGCCCCCCGCTCCTTTAACACTGTATCATAACCCTTTTCCATTTTCAAGATAAATTCATGGGCATTGACTGCCTTTGCGGCTGCAATGACCTCTTCCTCTGTAGCGTCCATTTTTCCATAGAGGATATTCTCCTTTACAGTTCCCTGGAAAATGAAATTCTCTTGGGTCATAACCCCCATCTGGCGGCGCAGGCTCTCCATCGAAACCTTCTGGATGTCATACCCATCAATCCGTATCCTCCCTCTCTGCACATCATAAAAACGGCTGATCAGATTTACAATGGTAGTCTTTCCGGCTCCAGTAGGCCCTACCAGCGCAATTGTCTCTCCTGGCCGCACCTGAAAGCTTACATCCTCCAAGACTTTCGTCTCTGCTGGCGTCCCCTCATCATAAGTAAAGGACACCTGCTCGAACTCCACCTTTCCTTCGATTTCCGGAAGTTCCTCCACATCTGCGCCATCTGTAATATCCGGTTTTGTATCCAGGATCTCAAAAATACGCTCTGCCGCCGTCAGATTTGTGATCACTTGGTTATAAAAATTACTCAAGTTCATCACCGGGTTCCAGAACATATTGATATAGGTTCCAAACGCCACCAGCATCCCAATGCTGATATACTCCCCTCCAATCATCTGAATCCCCACCCAATAGAGGATCATAGCTCCAATCCCCCAACAAACATCTATAGCTCCCCCAAACAGGTCTGCAATGCGCACAGCGCTGATAAAGGACTGCTCATGCTCCTTCACCAGCCCTGCAAACACACGCTGGGTCTCATCCTCCGCATGAAAGCCCTGCACCACACTCATCCCTGCAATCCCTTCGTGGACATAGGCATTTAGATTCGATCCCTTCTTACGGAAAACCTGCCAGCGCACATGGGAGTATTTCTGGATAAACCAAATGGCAGCCGCCATCAAGGGAATGCTGCTTAAAGACGCCAGCGCAAGCCTCCAGTCCTTCACCACCATAATCACCACCACGCCGCAGATTGTAATAAAATCCGGAATCAGCGTGGTAACTGCATTGGTCAGCACATTTTTCAAAGAATTCACATCCCCAATGATCCGTGCCAGAATCTTCCCTGTAGGCCGGCTGTCAAAAAATGAAAAGGACAGCGTCTGGATATGCTCATACAATTCCTGCCTGATATCCAGCAAAATCCGGTTGGAAATCCGCGCCATCACATACATGCGCACCTTCACCATAATAATAAAGACAAGATTGATCCCCAATGTAATCGCTGCCAGCCTGGACAATCCCCCTATATCCTGATTTGCAATATAAACATCAATCGCCCTTTCTATGATCAAAGGATTCACCAGCGAAATCACAACTGTAACCAGCATACAGGCCAACACCCCAACCACCTGGAGCTTATACGGAAATAAATGCCCAAACAGCCTTTTTAACGTCTCTTTCTTCCCAATCCCCTCTAATTTCTCATCTTCCCGAAATGAATTAACTGCCAAAAAAACACCTTCTTCCTACTATGAATAAATCTTATTGCACTCCCAACTGCCCATACTGTGCCAGATAAGTCTCATAATACAGCCCCTTCTGACCCAACAATTCCTCATGGCTCCCCCGTTCCTTAATCCGCCCATTCTCCAAAACCAAAATTTCATCCGCCCTCCGAACTGCCGAAATCCGATGGGCAATAATAATCTTCGTAACATCCAGCCCATCCAGGGATCTCTGTATCTCATACTCCGTTTCCATATCCAGCGCAGAAGTAGAATCATCCAAGACTAAAACCGGATTATACTTTGCAATGGCCCGGGCAATGCTGATCCTCTGCTTCTGCCCGCCAGAGAGCCCAACGCCCCTCTCCCCTATAATCGTCTCGTAAGCCTCTGGCATCTCCTCAATAAACCCTCTTGCCTGGGCAATCCCCGCTGCATGCACTATAACCGGGCTGTCTAGGGTTTCCCTCTGCCCCATCTTAATATTCTCCGAAATCGTATCCGAAAACAAGAACACATCCTGCATTACCGTCCCAATGCTGCTGCGCAGCTGCTTCAAGGACAATTCCTTTACATCCACCCCATCCAGTTTTACGCTCCCAGACTCTGCATCAAAAAACCGCATCAGCAAATTTACCATAGAGGTCTTCCCTGCCCCTGTCGCCCCCATAATCCCAAGGGTCTTCCCCTGGGGCAGATGGAAGGAAATATCCTTCAAAATCTCCTGCCCTCCCCTGCAAAAGGAAACATGGTCAAAAGACACCTCCCCCTTTACCTGCTCCAATAAAACTGGCTTCTCTGGCTCCCGGATGGATGGTGACTGCTTATAAATCTTATTGATCTTCTTACAGGAAGCGATGGCAGAAGACAGGTCATTGGTCAGCCATCCCAACATTTCCATAGGCCACACAATATTCCGGCAGTATTCCGAAAAGGCCACTAGGCTCCCCAGGCTCATTTCTCCTGAGATTACCTGGGTTCCCCCAAGGATAACCATAACCACTGGCAGCAATTTCCCCGTAAATTGAAAGATCGGATAATACCGCACCAACAGCTTTGACTGCTGCATATTCAAATCATAATAACGCTGGTTATGTGACAGAAATTTTTTAATTTCAAATTTCTCCCTGGCAAATGCCTTCACGGTGCGCACCCCTGCCAGATTTTCCTCTGCAATAGTAGTCAGCTCCGCATTTTCCTCACTGATGGCTTCATACACCTTATCTAGCCTCCGCTCCATAAAAATAGCCGTAAATCCCATCAGCGCCATGGCGGCAAGGGGGAGAAAGGCCAATTTCCAATTCAGCGCAAACATGCAGTACAGCACGATGGACACATGGATCACTACCTCAATCATCAGCATCCCCACATATCCCAAAGCATTCCAGACAAGATCCACATCATCCTTCACCCTTGCCATCAGCTCTCCCGTATTGGTATCATCAAAATACTCCATAGACAGGCCCTCGATATGCGTAAACAAATCCTTGCGCAGCCTGGCGCCAATCTTTGCGCTCACAGTGTCAAAGATAAATTCCTTGAAATAGCCGCCAACAGCCCTCCCTGCGCCTATGATTACGATCATAGCCAGCAAAAACCCCAACAGCCCCATATTCCCGCCTATGATCACATCATCCACAATACTCTTGGTGATCATGGGATAAAGCATATCCAGCACGATTGCTACTACCATACAAAAAATGGCAATCAGATACGCATACCAATAGTGCCCAATGTATTTCAATATTCTTCCCATAAAAGTTTCCTCCTTCTTGAACCACTTTTCCTCCATAGCAAAACCTGCATAAGACAAAAGGGCATGCGCAGGCTCCCCTAAAAAACAGGCGCTTCCCTGATAAGCCTAAAAATTCACACAAAAAAACCCGCAGTTACCTGCGGGGTACATCCTTGCATAAAAATAAGCATACGGCATGCATAAAAGTCCAACATTCTTCCTCTCTCGCCCACCATGCATAACACATGGGAAATATACAAAGATTAATGCCGTATTCGCCCTATAACCACAGAGGTAAATCTACGATGATTGCTTATGAAATTGTCTTTGCTGCTGCGCCATAACTTAATCATTGATTTTACCTCTCTTTCTTTCCTGCTTTTCTCTATACAGATCTCTCTTAGAGACTTCAAAATACTGCTCTATCAGCTCTCTTAAAAGCTTCAAAATACTGCTCTATCAACTCTCTCTTAGAGACCTCAAACTACCGTTCTATTAAACCACAACAGGCAATAATTGTCAATGGTAAATTTGTAATTTTTAGCTTTGCCATTATTTTCCTTTTTTTGTTCTAATTTGCGCAAACGGCAATAATCATGCACAATTTGAATAAAAAATACGTTTCTTTCTGTAAATTATGCGCATTGCACATAAATCTCTCAAATGTTATAATTTTTATATCAACAATATACAAAAACCTATCCAATAATAATGGTGTATATCTGCCCTAATGTTGCTCTGTTGGTACATGTGGCAATCCACACCCTAGGTCAGAAAGGAGGATGTGAATTTATTGGATACCAAGATTACCCTAAACAAAATTGCGCAAGATTTGGGCTATTCCATGTCCACCATATCCAGGGCAATTTCTGGCAAAGGAAGGGTCAGCCCGGAAACAAAGAAAAAAATCCTAAAATACTGTGAAGTATCTGGATATCGGACTGCTTTTCTATCCCACCCGGACCATTCTTTCAGAACCTATAACCTGGCGGCCGTTTTGCCCGCTGACCAGGAGCTGCTGGAAATCCCTTTTTTTCACAACTGTATTATGGGAATGGACAGCGTTGCAGAGAAAATGGGTTACAATATACTGCTTGTTTCCCTGGAAAGCCATGATATCTCCCCCTTGGAACGCGTTTTGACACAGCAAAAAGTCGATGGAGTAATTCTCCTGCGGACACTTGTTAAGGACTATACGGTAGAGTATTTATTGTCAAAACACATCCCATTCCTAACCGTAGGGCAGTCTAATTATGCATCTGTCCAATATGTGGACAGTGATATTATCCGCGCCTGTAAAGATATGATGGCATATCTCACTACCCAGAAAAAGATGCACCGCATTGCGCTGATCGGGGGAGACGCTAACCATACGATTACCCAAAAGAGAATGATGGGCTTTCGGGAAGGGCTGCTGCTCCATAACCGGAAAATTTTGGATCATCTGATTTACCTGAACTGCAGCACCAAGGATAAGGTTTACCAGGCAGTGGAAGAACTTGTGGAAAAATGCGCAGAATGCATTGTCTGTATGGACGACAAAATATGCCGCCAGGTTTTGATGAAGCTTCAAAAAATGCATATCAATGTCCCAAAGGATATGGAAGTGGCCTCATTTTATAACAGCACCTTCTTAAAAGAATATGCATCAATTATCACAACATTAGAATTTGATGAAAGGGCGCTGGGAATGCTTGCCTGCGAAAAATTGATCAGCCAAATGGAAAGGGGGGAATGCGATTCAAAAGTGTTTACGAAATATACATTAGTTCAAAGGACGTCTGGAAATCAGGAAATAAATATTTGAGCTGATGTGGACAAAACAGTTTCATTTAGCATATGCACAAAAAGAATGGAGGAAACGGCATGAAAAAACAAAATGGATATTTGAAAAGGGCTTTTGCCATCCTATTGGCACTTTTCATGGTAACTTCAGCACTCCCGCAGTCCACAATATCTGCCCTTGCAGCAGAAGGCAGCGGTGAGGAAAACACGCTGGAAATGGCATTGGGCTCCGACATTTCCGCAGCGGCAGATGCTGACAGGAATTACCTGGATGCCAACGGGCAGTCCAGAAAGCTTTATGATATCTGCAAAAATGATTATGGCATGAACACTGTGCGGCTCCGCACCTGGGTAGACCATCGGAGGGGAAGCTGCAGTGAGGACAGCATTATCGCTTATGCGAAAAAATGCCAGGACGCAGGCCTTCGGGTGATGCTGGACTTCCACTATGCCGATGACTGGGCTGACCCAGGCAAGCAGCCGCCGCCAGCCGCCTGGAATGTGACAGACGACATTTCCCATGAAGAGGCAGTAAGGGTTGGGAAGGAATTATACGACTATACCTATAGCTTCCTGACACATATGATCGGAGAAGGCGTGACGCCAGAATGGGTGCAGGTCGGAAACGAGATCACTAACGGCATGCTGTGGCCCCTGTGCAACATTGCCAACTTTGACAACTTCACTTATGTGCTGAACCAGGGTATTAAAGCCGTCCGGGATGCCTCCCCAGATACGAAGGTGGTTCTCCATATTGACAGCGGCGCAGACACTGAAATGGTGACAAAATGGTTCCAGAATGTTGTGGCCGCTGGCGTAACAGATTTTGACGTGCTCGGCCTCTCCTTCTACCCCCGGGACCATGACCCAACGGTTATCATTGAGTCCTTGAAGAACTCCTTTGATTCCTTGTATGAGAAATTCTGCGTTGGGACAGACCGGGAGATCATGGTAGTTGAAATTGGCGCAAACTATCTGGAGAACGTCACGGTAAACCAGAAATACAATATGATCAACAACGTGGTCAGCGCATTGAAGGATATCCCAGATGGGCGGGGGACTGGCTGCATCTACTGGGAAATTGAAAACTACGAGATGGTAAATAACCAGGAACTGGGCGGGCGCGTGCCAAACCGCGTATGGGAAGCATTCTCCCAGGATGCTGTGGAAATCAATGAGAACCCCGTCACATCCTTAGCCATAAATGGCGACACGGAGATCACCATAGAGGAAAAGGAGATTTACCAGTTCAGCCTTACGCTGACACCAGAACAGCCGGACATTACCAGAATGGTATGGTCAAGCTCTAACCCAGAGGTTTGCACTGTAAACAATGCCGGGTCTGTAACAGGGATAAAGCCTGGGGAATCCACTTTGACTGTCACAAATTACGCAGGAAAGGATGGCTCCTACAAAACATTCACACAGACCTGTAAGGTGACCGTGATTGAAGAGCAGCCTGGATTAAAGAATGGCGGCTTTGAATTAGGGGACAACGGCATTTGGAAATATGCGGAAAACAACCTGGGCACAGGCACGCTTGGCACCAGCGCAAATGCGCTGAACAGCACAAGCTCCCTGCATTTCACAGGCGGGGCCGGGGACCTTGACTTTACGTTCTACCAGGATATTGAAGGCCTGAAGCCTGGAAAATACCGTATGAAAGGCTATGTCATGGGCGATACGGGCGTTTCCACCATCAACCTTTTTGCAAAAGCCACAGAAAAAGAATTCACCTCTGAGCCATACAAGACCATTGGCTGGGGCGGCAGCGCAAACTTTGTGGAAATGACCTTGGATAACATTGAGGTCCTGGATGGGAAGCTGCAGGTCGGCGCACATGCCACGGCCACTTACAGCGGCAATGAAGCCTGGGGCGACTTTGATAACTTCTCTTTAGAATTAGTGGAAGAATATCCTGCAAATCCAGGCGGCGATAACCCAGGGGGCAATAATCCGGGTGGTAATGACAACCCAGGCAGCAACACGCCCCCGACTACACCCGCCATTACCTTAAAAGCGCCTGTACTGTCCGGCATAGCAAATGTTGCTTCTGGCGTAAAAATAAGCTGGAAAAAGGTTGCAAATGCCAAAGGATACCAGGTTTACCGCAAGATGAAAGGCAGCAGTTGGAAGAAAATCGCCACAATCAATAAGCAAACAGCGATAAGTTATACGGACAAAACCGCAAAGAATGGGAAGCTCTATACTTATAGGCTAAAGGCAATCAACGGAAAAGCCAGCAGCGCATACAGCGCAAAAACTTTAAAGACTTACTATCTAACGAGATTGAGCAACCTAAAACCTGTAAACACAGCTACCAGAGCCGTCGTTGTAAAGTGGAAAAAGAATTCAAAGGCCAACGGCTATCAAATTCAGTATGCAAAGAACAGCAAATTTACTAATTATGCAAGGAAAACGGTTTCTTCTAAGAAGGTTTCTGTTACCTTGAAGAAATTGACAAAGAAAAAAACATACTATATCCGCATCCGCTGTTACAGAAAGACAGGTGGAAAAACTTATTTCAGCCCATGGAGCAATGTGCGGAAAATAAAGATTAAAAAGTAAAGCTGTACTTCAGGAAGAAAAGAGATACGAAAGGGACACTTCACATAAGGAAGTGTCCCTTGTGGTATTTTAGAAAATTTGTAAAGACGGTTAGATACAATATGCCTCTTTGATCACAACACTGGAATTTGATGAGCAGGCATTGGGGATGCTTATCTGTGAAAAACGGATTATTCACTCTGAAGTATCCACAAGCATGATGCCAGAATCCCCCTTCCTGGCCTGTTCTAACACGGCCGCGGCCAGTTTCTGGAACGACTTATAGGAAGAGGTTGCCCCAGCCAAGGCGTCAACGCTGTCTTCCTGCTGCCCCTCTAATAGCTGGCTGGCGTAATAACGGGTGTACTCATTGGGATAAGTGCCATTCGAATGGAGCATTGTCTGCATATATGCATTATCCCAGCTCTTAATAAATCCACTTGAGTTCTCTGCATTGTATTCCACAGATACAATGCTTCCCCCTTTGACCAAAATAGTGACATATTCCTTCCAGCCAAAGTTATATTCCTTTGCCTGTGCTGTATAATAGCCATCCTGAAGGCCTTCCTGGCTGCCACAGCCTGTAAGCGTAAACGCCGCTGCCAGCAACAAAAGAATAGCCAATACACTCCCTATCCGCCTCATCTGCGATTTCCCTCCTTCAACACAAATTTCCTAACCTGGGACTGAAGGCTCTCCGCCTCCTTTGCCAATAAGCCGCTGGACTCTTCCGTCCCAACCGCATTCTGCAGGTTCCTGTCAGCAATAGTGGAAATCGACCCAATCCGCTCCTCCATAATGGCCAGGGCGCTCTCCTGCCCTTGTACTGCCTCCACTAACTGGTCTGAAATCATGCCAATCTGGCCAGAAACATCAGAAATATCCCGCAGGGAACTGGCAGTATGTGCCGTCAGTTCCACACCATTTTGGATAATAGCCCTGGTACTGTTTACCATATCCGTAGCACTCTGGGCCGCCTTTTCACTCCGGGAGGCCAGCTGCTTAACCTCGTCAGCCACCACTGCAAAGCCTTTCCCTGCGCTTCCCACACGGGCTGCTTCCACAGCGGCATTTAATGCCAAAATGCTGGTCTGCTGGGCAATGCCCTCAATGGCTTTGGCAATCTTCGTAATTTCCTGGGCATTTTCACTGATATCGTCCATTGCGCCAGAGAGGGAGGACATCTGTTCATTTGCCTCCTGGACGCACCTGGCAATCTCTTCTGCTTTGGTACGGGTCTGGCTGCTGCTCTCCGTAACGCTGGACAGCCGTTCCTTTACATGGGATACCTCATGCACCAGAGCCTCTGCAGACTGGTTCTGATCCACGGAAGCCTGATGAAGCTGGCCAGACTGCCCGTTCAGTTCTTCAGACATGTCGGCAAGACGGGCGGCAGCGGCGCCAAAGCCTGCAATTGTCTCATCCATAGACTGGATAATCGTGCGCAGGCTTGCCTCAATCAAAGCAAAATCACCCTTATAATCCACCTTTGGCTCAACGCGCAGGTTCCCCCCTGCAACTTGCGTCAGCACCATCTGGATATCTGATATGTAACAGTTGACACTTGCCATCGTCTCATCCAAAGTCTTAGTCAGCACTTCCAGCTCATCCCGGGAATGGGCAAGCGCCACTTCTGTATGCAGGTCACCGCCAGAAAGGGCGATCATCCGGCTGGTCACGCTTTTCACCGGGCGCGAAATTGACTGGGACAGGCGGAGCACCAGCAAAATGGAAACCACCAGCACAGCCAGGGTAGATAATACTGCCACCATCATTGCAGCATTGATAAAATGGTTATAGTCTGACTTTGGGTTCTGGATCACCAAGGACCATTGGGTGCCCCGGATGGGGGAAAAAGCCACCAGCATAGCCTCACCGTCAATCGCAAACTCCGCAGCCCCTGTCTCACCAGTGGCTACCCTGCTAATGGCTTCCTCATTCCCACCGCTCAGCTGAGCCAGCGTGCCTCCTTCCAGTACCAGGGACTGATCTGGATGCCCAGTGACATCCCCTTCCCAGTTCACCATATATGCCATTCCATGCCTGCCCAGGTTAATGCTGCTAATTACATCATTGAGTATGTCATATTTATAAACACCCACCACGTATAAAATAGTCTCCCCTTCATCACCCTTTACAGGCATCCCCATCGTGACGCCCAGCTTTCCCTGGAAAACGGTGGATGAATCCGTAGTCAGATTATCTGTTTCCTTAAGCAGGTCAAAAAATTGGCTGTCCAGGCTCTCTGGCGCGCCGCTGATTCCCTGCACCAGCTGGCCGTCCAGCCCATACAGGGCAATGGAGTACAGCTCATAAATCTCAGCAGACTCCGCCAAAAGCTCCCTGCGGTTTTGCTTGGTTATTGCCTTGGTCTGGCCTCCCATGCGGGGATCCTTTGCAATTGCCATCATACGGTCCGCCAGCATATGGATATTCGCCTCCACTGTCTTGGAAGACTGCCGCGCCATAGGCTGCAGGCTGTCCAGCAGGATGCTTCTTGCCAATGACTGCATGGCAAACGCCATAATTACGCAGCAAACAACTACCAATAGCAATATATTGAGAATGGTGCTTCTCAATATCCTCCCATTCAGGCTACGCCTGGCTCCCCGGCCACGGGAGCCTGTTTCTTCCTTAACCATGTTCCTTTTCTCTCCTTTTCCAAAATATCTGCCTTACATAACCTATTCTGCAAATAGGAAAGGCCTTTTGGAATATAGTATACCACATGCCTTTTTAGAAAGGAAGGCTTTTCATCAAAAATTGCGCAGCTTAGTCCTAATATCGTTACTATTCACGGCCTGGAGGCCGCTCATAGCAATAATTGGGGGCGATATTTAAAGTTTTGCTTCGCAAAAACCGCCCCTCACTCCTGAATCATATTCTCACGGAATGCGCAGTTCAGTGCATTCCTGAGCCATGCATCAATGTCAGTAACTTAAGAGATTTTATTGGCAGGCAACGGGGAATGGATTAGCGGCCGTCAGGAAGGAGCCGGGGCGTAAGGGGCTGCCCTTGTGACTTGCGGAGGGATTTAGAGTTTCTTGGCAGTTCCCCAAACTGTCAGGGATTTGCGGACAGGGACGTCCGCAAAAGCCATGGCCACGCCACGGACGGCGTGTCCATGGCGGTTCCGTCCGCATGGCACAGCCTTCCTGGAACTGCTTAGAAACTCTTAATCCCGGAGCACCGGAACAAGGACAAACCCAGAAGCCCCAGCCGCCCCCTGACGGACGCTTAGGACGCTTAGAACTCTTAGGACGCTTAGGACGCCTTTCCATTCCCATCACCAGCCCATAAAATCCCATAAGTGACTGACATTGTCCATGAATAGCAACCTAATATCAAAATTTAAGCGAAAATAATACATTTGACATTGCACGTTTTTATGGTAAGATATAAAAGATACTGAAAATCTGGACTGCCATCTGAACCACAGCCGCCATCCCAGACAGAAAGATTCCATATCTCCATCATTACACACTCTCTGGCACTGCTACCCACAAGTTATTATTTACAGACAGGAGGTTTCCACATTTGTCCAAAATCAAAGATTCTATCATCCGCATTACCAGCAAGCTGACGCTGCTGAATTTTCTGTTCCTGCTCTTTGCAGGCATTATCAATGCCATCGGCGTAACCATCTTCATCGCCCCAGTGCAATTATATGACAGCGGAATCTCTGGCACTTCCATTCTGCTCTCGCAGGTCACGCCTGATTACCTTTCCCTGTCCTTCTTCCTGATTCTTTTAAACATTCCGTTGCTGCTCTACGGCCTGAAAAAACAGGGCATTGCCTTTTCCGTATATGCCATCTTCGCCGTATGTGTTTATGCGGTTTTTGCATGGCTGATTACAGACATCTTCCCAATTGACGTAAGTATTGCCTCCCCCCTTGCCGGAACGGATTTATTCTTATGCGCCGTCTTCGGCGGCCTGATTTCTGGCATTGGCAGCGGCATGGCCATCCGCTTTGGCGGCGCAATGGACGGGATTGAAGTGATTGCCGTTATTTTCGCCAAGAGAATAGGCCTTTCCGTAGGCACCTTTGTGCTAATTTACAATGTCCTCTTATATATTACCTGCGGCATTGTCATGGGCAGCTGGATTCTCCCCCTATATTCCATTGTCACCTATGTTACTGCCTCTAAGACGGTAGACTTTATCGTAGATGGCCTTGACAGTTCAAAATCCGCCATGATTATCACTACAAAACCGCAGAAAATAGCCAAAGCTATTTCAGACGAATTCCAGACGGGGATTACTATTATGGATGCGCATGGCTACTACTCTGATGAACCGAAGACAGTACTCTATGTGGTAGTAAATCAATTCCAGACTGTCAAAATCAAATCTATTGTGAAAAAAATAGACCGAAACGCCTACATTGCCATTACGCCTGTGGCAGACTTATTTCATGGGAGCAAGGACTATGCCTAGGACGCGTTTTGACTGATGAAAAACCGGCAGGCTTGGGCTATTCCATGCCCAAGCCTGCTGGTATTAATGGAAAAAAGATTAATTTGCCCCTCCCGGCAATTCATCCAATCCCTTAAAAGTATACCCCATTTCTTCCCATTTTGTCAAAAGCTCATCCAGTATTTCCCCATTTGTCTTTGAAGTATTATGTAGCAATACAATAGCTCCTGGATGCACCCGCTTTAACAGCTTATCGAAGGCTTCTTCGTGGGTTGGCTGGCTGTCCTGGTTCCAATCCACATAAGCCAGGCTCCAGAAAATCGTCTTATACCCCAATTCCTTGGCCAGCTGCATACTATTCTCACTGTATTTCCCCTGGGGCGGGCGGTAATATTTTTCCATTGGCTTCCCAATGGCCTGCTCATAGAGGCTTTCTAATTCTCCCAGCTCCTGGGAAAATTCCTCCTTCCCCATCTGGGACATATCCGGGTGGTGGTAGCTGTGGTTTCCCACAATATGCCCTTCCTCCAGCATCTGCTTTACCAAATCCGGGCTGGTCTCCAGATAATTTCCCACAATAAAAAATGTGGCTTTCACTCCATGCTTTTTCAGGGCGTCCAGTATCGCTGGCGTATTCCCATTTTCAAAGCCGCAGTCAAAGGTAAGGTACAGCACCTTTTCCTGGGTGTCTTCCGCATAGTAAGCATTGTACTTTGCCAGTTCCTCAAAGGTGGCATTTCCCACGGGCGGCTGACCCTCCTCCTGGAAGCTTAATCCCCAGTTGCCGTCTGCCCCTGTCTGGACCGCACCGCTTGCCACAGGCGCAATCTGCGCCGCAAACCGCCCCAGGAAAAAAGAAGCCGCAAATAGGAACAGCACGATTACAACTGATGTGCCTTTTACATTTTTGAGATCATTCATTTCCAAATTCCTTTTTTCATTTATTACATATATATTGGCTCCCTGGCATTTTCATGCAAAAAAGCATCTAAGATCCATTAGCTCGTTCTTAGATGCTTTCTTTCTTGTACGCATATTTTTAGTCATTGCGCAATCTTACTCACCCTGGCGGTAAATAATGGATTTGGCCAGCTCCTGGGCTTTCTGCTCCGTGGCAAGGTAAGATACCAAAGACAGGCCAAATGGAATCGCTGTCCCCATGCCGCGGCTGGTAATTATGTTCCCTGCCTCTGCCACCTCCTCATATACCACATCCGCCCCTGTGAGCTTATCCTCAAACCCTGGGTAGCATGCTGCTTTTTTCCCCTCCAGAATCCCCGCCTGGCCCAATACGCTTGGAGCCGCGCAGATGGCTGCCACTAATTTTCCCTCTGCCGCAAAGGCTTTGGCCGTATCATTGACGCCCGCATGGCTTCCAAGATTCGTGGTTCCTGGCATGCCGCCCGGCAGCACCACGCCATCTAATTCCGCAAAGTCCACCTCTTCAAACAGGGCGTCCGCCAAAACCCCAATCTTATGGGAACCATAGATCTCCTTTTGCCCCATAATGGAAACCGTCACAACCTCAATGCCTGCCCTCCGCAAGAGATCCACCACGGCCAGGCCTTCGATTTCTTCAAAACCTTCTGCTAAAAATACACCTATTCTTTTCATTTTCTCCTCCTTTTTCTATACCCTCTGGGGCACCCCGTAACTCCTACCCTTTCAGGGCGGGGAAACAGCTTCGCTGTTTCATAAGGTATACCCTCTGGGGCACCCCGTAACTCCTGCCCTTCCAGGGCGGGGAAACAGCTTCGCTGTTTCATAAGGTATGCTTTTTGGGAAATCCTTTCTACCTGCCAATAGCATTGACCGATAGGGATTACTCTCTTTTTGAAACATTTATACATTCTTATAATATTGGAAAACTGCAGCATGCTGCTCATCTTTTCCATCCTTTTTTAGCAATGCCAGCAACTCTGGCATCCACTCCTGGCATTTATAATGAATCGCATATTTTTCATCATATGCCTCTACATTCTCTATGCCCTCACGCTTCATTATTATCATCGAATTTTACAAATGCCTGCCACAGGTATGCTTCCTTCCTTTGCCCCTCTGCTCCTTCCTTAGGCCTTTCCTCCCAGATTGGGACTGCGCGATGATGCAATGCCAGATAGATAAGCTTGTCAATCTCTATGCTCTCCTGGCCATAATAATCCTCCAGGTAAACCTTGCCTTCTTCCCGCTCAGATTCTGGGATCCCTGCTTTCGGGTAATCCTTCAGCCATTTCTGCTGTTCCTTTTCACTTTCGGTCAGATCCGCTGACTCATCCGTTTCCTCCTTAGGGCAGTTCAGGCAGCAATGCTTATATTTCTTCCCGCTCCCACAGGGACACGGCATCCCCAATCAGATAATCCAGGTCTTCTGGCGGAAGGGAGGCCAACTCCATCATTCTCTCAAAGGAATCCCGATCCTGAAACTCCCCTAAGAGAAACATTGCATAGAAAAAAAGATCATATTCCGAATCCAGGCTTCTCCCTTTTTCTGATGCAAATTCATTGCTTTACCTCCTGTAACATAATCTGCTGTATCCTAGGGGAAAGGCTGGCATAAATCCTGCTATTCCTTGGATTGTCTGATTCCTTCTAGCCAATATAGCTTTCATCCTGCCCCTTGATTATACAATGAAATGGTGGAAAATGCCAGAACTTATTCAGGATAGAACAATTATTGTTACTATTCATGGCCAATGTCAGTAACTTAAGGGATTTTACCAACAGGCAACGGGGATGGCTAAAAAAGCTCCGGTAAAAGCCGAAAGGCAGGATTCTGCTGCCTCCCTGACGCCTACCAGTAAAACCCCCTTAAGTTCCTGACATTGATTCATGGCTCAGGAATGCGCAAAACTGCGCATTCCGTGAGAACATGATTCAGGAGTGAGGGGCGATTTTTGCGAAGCAAAATTTTAAATACCGCCCAGAATTGTTGCTATAAAGACCCCAGGCCGCAAATAGTAACCAATTATTTTAAAGTTAACAATGCCTCCAAAAAAGCAATAGTAATTTAGAATAATTTGTGATAAAACCAATCGAGGTAACAAGTAGGAGGGATTGAGTATGTTAAATAAGGAAATTTTTTTGAAAGAAGTGGCAGGAAGCCTTGCTTTATTAAGTAAAGAAGTGACTATACTTAATGCCGTTAATCTATATGATATTAATATTGTAGCTGAAGATTTTTTCCCTGGCTTGTTGAATCTTATTTATGGATATAAATTAAAGAATGCGAATTATTTGGAAAAGAACGCACCAGCTATTGACCTTTTTGATAAGATAAATAAAATTGCAGTACAAGTGACATCTGATAATTCCAGCAAAAAAATCAATCATACAATAGAGGAATTTAATAAAAATGAGTCTTATAAAATATACAACAGGCTGATTATTTTTATTTTAATACAAAAGAAAAAATATACGACAGAATTTAATACAGACGGAAAATTTGTATTTGATAAAACGAAGGATATTTGGGATGTTGAAGATTTAATAAAAGATATTAGGGAATTGGACACAGACCAGATAAAAAAATCAGCAGTTATTTATCAAAGGAATTATGTGACAAATACTATGCAGTTAAAGAAACGCAGGCCAGTGAGATTGATACCATTATAGCTTTGATAGAATATATTTCAGGGCATAGGAAAGTTTAAGTAAACCAGGATACCAAAGTCGATCCTGAGTATAAGATATATAAAAGGTTGCGGGAATTTACTGATAAGCTGATTATGGAATACACAACGTTATATTCCATTTATGGAGATGCTTTAGATGTTGTAAATGATAAATTGGGCATTGATGAAGCGCAAGACATTATTATTATGTTTTACCTTCAGGATATCAGTGTGCAGTTTTTAGACGAGGCAGGCGATAATCCGTTCATTGCCCTTAATAGGTTAGTTACATATTTTGCCGAGAGATTAAGTGTGAATGGCAAAAAATATGACAGGGCAGCCATTAAGTTCTTTTTAGTTAATGAAATCAGGGCATAAGGGGGCGGATGCACAAATTACTTCGTGCATCCGCCCCCTTTTATGGCATTTTCTATGCATATGGCTATGTTATGGGTTACTTCTTTCCTTTTGGGCTGCATCCTGTAGCTTTCAGATGCCAAACCATATACTCTGTGGGATAGCTTATTTTTTCACTTTAACAGTTTTGGCTTTGCTCCAGGCGCTGTATACGGTTGTTTTCTTATCAACTTTCTTGTAAGAGCGTATGCGCACATAATATTTCTTATTTCCCTGCAGTTTTTTCAGAGTTGTGGAAACGGTGCTGTTCTTCTTTACCGTTACCGTCTTTGCACCCTTGAAATTGCTCTTTGCAGCGTACTGGATCTTATAGCCGGTTACCTTTGCATCTTTCTTCCAGGTGACTGCTGCTGTCTTTGCCTTAGCAGACTTCAGGGATTTGATGCTGACCGCCTTCGGGGTTACCACGATGGCAACCTTCTTTGTGGCTGCCTTGTAATTTGCATTGCCCGCAGCTTTTACGGTAATGGTTGCCTTACCGAATCTTTTAAAGGTCACCACGCCCTTCTTGCTTACGGATGCCACCTTGGTGTTGCTGCTCTTATAGGTAGCTGTCCCCTGTGGCTTTAAAGTAACCTTGCTTCCAATTGGCTTGCTGTATTTGGATACGCTTGCAATTGGGTTTGCGGCTTTCTTGACAGCCACTTTTGCAATCTTGGAATCTGCAGAGGCAGATTTTTCCCCGGTTGCCTTGCTGTTGGTATTTGTTACCCGGCAGAAATAATAAACGGTTCCTGCGTTTTTGGTTGGAACGGTGTAGGTTGCTTTTGTTGCCTTACTAATGGCCTTTGCGCCGTCCTTGCTGTTTTTCGTATTGGAGTACCACTGGTAGCTTAAGGTTCCGCCATCCTGGGATACTGCTGTTACGCTCAATGTAAGCTTCGCTTTCAGGGCGCAGCTCTGGTTGGAAAGGTTTTTGGTGATTGCCGGTGCTTTTGCATTCACTTTTTCAGGCTCTGGCATTTTGCCGCCGTCAATGTAGAGTCCCTTTACTTCCAATGCGCCATCCCAAAGGCCAAGGCCCACATGGGCGTCATTGAAGAATGGCTCTACGCTTTCAAATGTGTGGCTCAGGCATTCGGTGCCGTCCACAAAAACAGTGACGCTGTTCTCGGTCTTGGCAACCTTGACATGATGGTACTGGTTGTCGTTGATTGCCTTGCCCATGCTTGCTTCCTTGATGGTGTCTCCTGCAAAATAGAACAGGCGGACCATATCATTCTGGCCGAACTGAAGGGCGTATGCCCCTGTTGGGTCTGTGCTTTTTGCTGCAAAGAACAGATTAACCAGCCCTTTCTCATATTTCAGGTCTGTTTCCAATTCATAGGTTTTGGCTGTGAGCTTGTTCTGGGTCATGTAGGAATCGTTGGCAGCGCTGTTGGAAACGCTCAGCACTTCGTCATTGATAAACCAGTTGCCGTTTGCCGCAAAGGGGGCGAGGTTCGTCTTAAAGTTATTCTTATATACATGGATGGTAAATTCCTTTTTCAGGGAAGGGTTTGCTTTGGAAACTGCAGTAACCTTTGTAGTCCCCTCTTTCAATCCTGTCACCTGGACGGATGTCATGTCCTCAGCCTGTGCCTGCAGGGATACGACTGTCTTATCTTCCACAGACCATTCAATATCCTGCACTACCCCGATTGGCAGAAGGTATGCGCTCAAATCCAAAGCGCTGCCTATATTAACATTGTTCTCCCCTGGTGAAGAAGAACCTATCTCGATTGGATCTGCAACCTCCTTCTTATCTGTCCAGATGGTGTCCATTGGATAAACGGTAATATCTGCCTTTGCTGCGCCGCCTTCCGCAAAAACGCTTGCCCCAAGGCTGTTTACAGATGGGAAAATCTGCTCTGCGCCAGCAACAGTATAATTCTTTGCGAATACTTCCACGCTTGCCCTGTCCACATAGATATGCAGGTCAATGCTTCCATCCGCATTCCGTTTCACATTGCTCTGGCTGTCAACCTGTACAAAAGAGCCAGGAATGATAATGCCGGACCTGCTGCGGTCAATGGACACGGTTTCTGTTTCTAAATCGTACGTAACAACAGTCTCTTCCTTCCCGTTTGTGCGGAGCTTAAAGCCTACCTTCTTTGTATCTGTGCCTGGCCGGAAGGTAGATACGATTTCGTAGCAATCGCCTTTGAAGTCCTTCAGCAGGCCATTATTTTCTGTCACATCTACATTTTTTAGCTCTTTTGCATTTTTCGTGTCCCGTAGTGACTGATACTGTTCGATCGGTGTCTGGGTCAGGATATATTTGCCGCTCTCGTTCTTGGTAAGTCCAAGGTTTAAGGTCAGGTTATAGGTTCCATTAAATTCCTGCCCTACGGTCTTTCCTATGGTAGTGCAGTAATCCCATGTATTCATCCAGTTTATAACAGTAATGTCTTTTGGCGTTGGGTTTGCGGCAGTGCCGAAGTCATGATCCAGGTAGTACCTCATGGTTGCATAGGAATCTTTTCCAAAATTCATTCTCTCACTATCTGCAGTGTTATTCATCGTGCCATATTCCGGATCTGGAACAAATGTCCAATTTCCATCCACCTCTTTAAAATCACCAATCTTGTAGAACCTACCGCCTCCGTTCAGAAGCCATTTTACCTTCCCATCATCAGCCTGCAATGGGAATAAATCCGGGCACTCTGTATGGAAGTTGCCATAAGCAGATTCGCATTTCCAATCCAGCAGGTTATCAGAAGAATAAATACGGAGCGGGCCGCCTGCAACGGTTAAGAACCACTTATTTTCATAACGGAAAATCTGCGGGTCACGGAAGTCACGGCTCCACAGCGGGTCGTCTTCCCAATCTGCTGCAATCTTCTTTACTTTTTTCCATGTCTTCCCTTCATCTGTGCTGTAAGCTACCTTGAAACGCTGGCCATTTCCGTTGATTGTAATCAACGCCACGAAACGGCACTTATCTTCCTCTTTAAATAACCCAGAGGTATTATTTTCATCCTGTACAATATACCCATTAAACATAACCCCGCTTTCATCCGGATAGATCGCAACCGGCTCTTCTTCCCAATGGATCATGTCCTTGCTGGTAGCGTGCGCCCAGTGCATCGGGCCATGGCTTGTGCCTTCGTAAAATTGATAGAAGAAATGGTATGTCCCATTATAATAAATCATGCCGTTCGGGTCATTGCCCCAGCCGTCTTTTACAGAATAATGGTACTGTCCCCGGTATGGCTCATTGTAGTAAACCTCATCCGCCTGCCTGCGGTGCACGTTCACCCTGTAAGTCAGGGTTGCTTCTGTCCCTGCATCGTCAACAGATGCGCTGCTGATTACTGTAAGGAAATTTGGCCCTACTACCAGCGGAATATTCTTGCCGTCCGGATAAACCGTGGTTCCATCTGTACCCAATACAGTGATCTTAGCATTTGCATTTTTCTTAGTCGGCACAATGTTTACCATTGCGGCATTGTTTTTCACATACTGGAAATGGGTGGGTTCTTCTGGGAAGAACTGGCCTTTTTTCTCCACATCCCCAGTTGAGGTAACGGCGATGTCCTCAATCAATGGGCTGTTGCTATCTGTAATTGGCCTGTAGTATGTATTCTGAAATACCATCTCGCCATTCCAGTTCAGCAATCCAAAATACCCTTCATCAATGCTGGTGCTCTGCCCCTTCTCTGTGCCCTGCAGCAGATAATCGCCTGTGCTTGCAATTAATGTTCCGTTTACATAGCAGGAAATCCAGGAGCCTACTGCCACTACCTTCAGCGTATACTTGCCGTCAATGGGGTCAACTTTCGTCTTATCCACTTGCGACATGTCATAATTTTCGCCATTCTGCCATTTCCAGAACTTGCACTCTTTAGAGCCTGCGTCTATATTGACTGCATAGCAGTTTGTATTCTGATCCTCATTGGCATTGCGGAATACCAGGGACGCCGCTCCCTCATTCTTTACAAATGTTACATCTGTGGAATAGACAAAATCATTTCCCTGTGTCTTGGTATAGAGGAAGCTGTCCCCTTTGCCGGAAGCGTTGCTGTACAGCCCGTCTTCCCTTACTTCCCAGGCTGCGTTTTCCATAGCGGAAAACCCTTCTAAGTTTGTCTTATATGCGTCTGTTATTTCAAGATCCCCTACGGGCGCCTTGACAGTTTCTGTGGTACGGTTCTCAAAGGAAATATTGGAGAATACAGCCTTAGAGTTAAAGGTCAGTATGCCCACATATCCCCCCTGCCAGCTGTCTATCGTCCCTTCAATGGAGCGCGTCTGCCCCCCTATATTCCCAAACGTATAGAGAAAGCTTCCGTCCTTCTTCACATCCAGCTTAAAATGCATTGGCTGTGTTGGGTCTACGCCTTCCAGTTCTTTTCCATCTGTATTATTCTGCAGCCCAGGCCCAAAAATACGGAATTTTTCGCTGCTGCCTGTATCAATATTGGCTCCGCTCCATTGGCCGCTTGGGTTCTCTTTCCTGCCAATGCCAAAAATCAACGCTGCTGACCGGCCTTCCAATGCGATATCTGCCTCTAATACAAAGTCATTTGCCTTCTCCTCTAAGCCATTGTATACAGCAAAGTGGTCGCCGCCATTATCGCCCAGCGTCACAGTCCCTGCAGCCTCATCCACTGAAAATTTATCCGGCGTATGGGAGGTGAAGTCTGTCAAGTTGGTCTCCACCATGCGGTTTTCAAAAGAGATATTGGAAAATGCTGCCTTTGTATTGAATGTCAGAATCCCCAGATAGCCGCCTTTCCAATCCGGGATCTGGCCTGTCACTGACCTTTCTTCCCCACCTTTGTTCCCAAAGGTATAAGTGTAGGTTCCATCCCGCTTTACATCTACTCTTAAGTGCAGCGTCTCTTCCTTCTGGAACCCTTCCCAAAAGGAACAGGGCTGCTCCTGGAAATCTGCATTTACGCCAAAGATACGGAAACGCCCCTGGCCGTTGTCATCTTCCGTATTGATATTTGCGCCATACCACTTTTTGGATGGAACCGCTTTATCATCTAAGCCAAATACCAGGGCTGCGGAAGGGCCTTCCTCCAGTTTAACGTCCGCCTCAAATACAAAATCTTTTGTCTTATACTCCAGGCCGTCAAAAACGGCAAAGTGGTCGCCTGCCCCTTTTTCCATTGTAATGGTTCCTGTCTGTGCATCTGCCTGAAGGCCTGTGCCCCCTATGTCTGTGAAGTTGGTCAGTCCGGCTGCTGTCTGCGCCTCAGCCTGTACGGCAATCTGTTCCTCTGCTGTTTCGGCATAAGCTGTGATTGGCACATTTGCTATTGTGGAAAACGCAACCGCCACAGCCAGCGCAGATGACGCCATTCTTGCCAAATATCTTTTTCGCATCTTCTCTCTCCTTTCATACTTTTGCGCAAATCCGCCTTTGCGGATTCATATGGAAAACTCCCTTATTTTTTTTGGGATTGGTTCCCGAATTTCTTTTTGTACCGCTCAATGCAATCCTCGATGACAGCAATAGCTCCTACCGCGCCTTCGAAATCGCCTACGGTAATCTTCTTTCCTTCCAAGTCTTTGTATACGGAAAAAAAATGATGTATCTCATCGAAAATGTGCTTCGGCAATTCTGAAATGTCCGTATACATCTCATAGGTTGGGTCTGCCCAGGGGATGGCAATGATCTTTTCATCTCCAGCATCACCGTCCAGCATTTTCATTACGCCGATGGGGTAGCACCTTGTTAAGGTCAAAGGCTCCAGCGGCTCAGAACACATTACGAGAACATCCAAGGGATCTCCGTCATCACCCAGGGTTCTTGGTATGAAACCGTAATTCATGGGGTAATGGGTAGATGTATATAAGATTCTGTCCAGGATAATCTGGCCCGTTTCTTTATCCAGCTCATATTTTTTCTTACTTCCTTTTGAGATTTCTACTACTGCGATAAAATCTGTGGGGAAGATTCTGTCTTCCCGTATGTCATGCCATATACTTCCCATATTGACACCTTCCCTTCTTGGAAACGCATGAAGTTTGTATTTTACAGTTCAGGAGCCCCGTTCACCTTCATCTCCCTGATGTTTTTACGGATGGGAAGGACAAAGGTGGGCGATACGGACAGCTCATCGATTCCCATGTTGAGGAAGGCCTGGGTTAAGGTTGGGTCTGCGCCAAGCTCTCCGCAAATGCCTACCCAGCAGCCGTGTTTATGGCCATTTTCAATGGTCTTTTGAATCATGCGCAGCACGGCGGGATGGTGGGAATCGTAAATATTGTCCAGTTTACTGTTTTGCCTGTCGATAGCCAATGTATACTGGGTCAGGTCATTTGTCCCGATACTGAAGAAATCCACTTCCTGCGCCAGCAGGTCGCTGATCATAACGGCGGCAGGGGTTTCGATCATGATTCCCTGCTCTACATTTCCATAGGGGACTTCCTGGACGTCCAATTCCTTTTTCACCAACTCTACGATTTCCTTGATTTTTTTCACTTCATTCACGGAAATGATCATAGGATACATAATGGCAATGTTTCCAAATGCGCTTGCGCGGAATAAGGCGCGCAGCTGGGTTTTGAAAATATCTACCCGATCCAGGCAGATGCGGATGGCGCGGTAGCCCATAGCTGGGTTATCCTCATGCCCTAACTGGAAATAATCTGCCTGCTTGTCAGCGCCAATATCCAGGGTCCGCACAATCACTTTTTTGCCAGCCATATTCTCCGCCACTTTTTTGTAAACCAAAAACTGGCTTTCCTCACTGGGATAGTCGTCTGCCTCCAGATACAGGAACTCACTCCGAAACAGGCCAATCCCCGCCGCATCATTGGCCAGGACGCTTGCCACATCCTTCACGCCGCCAATATTCGCATATAATTTAATTTTCTTGCCATCCAGGGTAATGTCCTCTTTCCCTTTCAGCTGTTGGAGCAATTTCCGATTCCTTATGTCTTCGTCCTGGCGTTCTTTCATCTGTGCCAGGATTTCCTCCTCCGGCTCAATATAAAATGTCCCGGAATACCCATCCACAATAGCCAGCTTCCCATTCCATTCTTCTTTGATCTCCACTTCGATCAGCGCAGGAATATTCATTGTCCTTGCCAAAATAGCTGTATGGGAATTGGATGACCCAAGCCGCGTCACAAAGGCCAGTAATTTCTCCTTGTCCATTTGGACGGTCTCGCTGGGCGCCAGGTCTTCCGCCACCACAATCACTGGCTCATCCCCTATATCCCCGCTGTTTTCCACTCCAGACAGAATATTTACGATCCGTTCCGAAATGTCTTTTACGTCTGCCGCCCTTGCCTTAAAGTATTCATCATCCATCTCAGAGAACATTTTTGAAAAATTATCCCCTGTGGTTGCAACTGCGAATTCTGCATTTACCTGTTGGGTCTCAATAATATTCCGTATAGAATCCACATAGTCCCCATCCTGCACCATAATGGCATGGACTTCAAATACAGCCGCATTTGTCTCCCCAACTTCCTTTACTGCATTTTGGTATAATTCATTTAACTGCCCAACTGCAATCTCTGTCGCCTGCTCGTAACGTTTCAGCTCTGCTTCTGTATCCTCAACCTTTACCCGCTTTACCTGCTGTTCCCCTTTCTGGTAAAACAAGATCCTGCCAATGGCAATTCCCTTAAAAATTGATTTTCCCGTTGCCTTTTCCATCCACTCTCTCCCTTAAATATTCTCTTTTACGAATGCCTCCAATACCGCTGCTTCTTCCTCTTCTTTTTCCCCTTCTACAAGCAATATAACCTCTTCATTCGCCTTAATGGAAAGCGACATCACATTAAAAATGCGCTTCGCATCCCCTGTCTTCTCCCCCTTTTGGATCGTAACCTTGCTTGTACATTTTGCCGCTTCCTTTACCAACATTCCTGCAGGCCTTGCATGTAACCCCATTTCATCATTAACTTTAAATGTTATTTTTACCATAACCTTTTCTCCTTTCTTTTACCTTATCCCTTGCCTTTTTCTAAAAAATCTAAATGCCAAAACAGCCCCTGCTGTTTATCTATCCTTTAAAAAACGCTCTAATGCAAAGGCAATCCCTGCCTCATCGTTCGTTTTCGTCACAAAATCCGCCTTTTCCTTCAGTGCCGAAATCGCATTCCCCATTGCCACTCCTACCCCTGCCGCTTCAATCAGCGGGATATCCAGCTCATGATCCCCAAAGGCAATCACCTGGCTGGGATGGATCTCCATTTCCCTACAGATTGCCTTCAATGCCTTCCCCTTATTCACCCCTTTGGGGAAAATCTCAAGGAACACATCCGCAGAACGCGCCATGTCAATCTCTGGCCATGCCCATCCTTCCAACTCCTGGTGGATCTCATCTATTTTCTCTTTATCTGCCGCCACAAGCAGCTTATTCGGCCTTTGCCCTGACTGCTCCCATTGGCTCGCCAGCTTCTGGGCATCCACAATCTTTGGCCGATAAGAAACATAGCCAATTTCCTTTCGGATAAACTCATCCATGCCTGTCACAAACCATTCTTTTTCTCTGAAAATCCACAGGGGAAGCTTGTTTTTTTCTGCTATCTCCTGGGATACCCCCCGCAAGACACTGTTTGGCATATATTCCGCCCCAATGCATGTTTCCCCTTTTAGGATATAAGTCCCTGCATTGCATACTTTGATACATCTTATCCCCAATGCTTTTTCAATAACCTCTACCCCGGAGGGCATCCGGCCCGACACCAAGGCAATCTGTATCCCCATTTCCTCTGCCCGTTTCAGGCTCTCCTTAACCTGGGGCAGCAGCTTTTTTTCATTGTTCAGGAGAGTACCATCTATATCTACAGCAATCAGTTTAAATTCCATATCATAACTCCTCATATAATAAGTTTGCAAACAAGAAAAAAGCTTGCAGTCCTAGTCTCATTACGGGTATAGCGGCACGCTCATAATTAGCAAACTGTATTGCTGGTTCTGCCAGTCTTCTATAAACACAAAGAAGGAGGTTCGTAGCAAGGGGACTACGTTGACAGGCAGCAACACAGCCGCAGATTGCTAATTATGAACGTGCCACCGGATTCAGATGTGTGTGAATTTATTTTCCTCTGCCAGCTGCTCTCGCATTGGAAGAAGAGAGGCCCTTAAAGGACATAAGTTGGAGTAATATATTCTTAACTTACGGGATTTGATACGTGAGGGCTTTTATTTTGCACAATCCCGGTGTAGCCTGTCCTCTAAGGGCCTCTCCCCTCCCACTGCAGGCAAACTTTCCAAACCGCCAGGAAGCCTTATGGCGGCGCTCAGGCACGGCCTATGGCGTCCAGCATTTTCTCCACATTCCTTCTGCCATTCCTCAGCCCTAAATTCAATACGATTGCGCCAGCTGCGCCAATCAGTATGGAGGCAATGCCCAGAATGCTGAGAGGCAGATTTGGGGCTGTGCCCGCCAGGCCCGCATAAGTGAGGGCTACGCCCATTGCAGACAGGGCGAGGGCTATTGTCTTCCACCGGTTAATGATCTTCAGCGCTGCCAACTGTAATTCCGCTTCCTTAGACAGCCTTTTTTTCTCTGCAGCATTCATAAAAACATTACCTCCTTTATTTTTGCCATAAACTCTTAGGATTGGCATACTGCTTCTTAATCATGCCAATTTTGCATTGAAAAACTTTTCTGTATTGCAGACCTCTTTTTAATATGACAATCCTGGGTTAAAGAACCCTACAAATACACCCACAAATGCAACCACTACCAATAACAGCATTACCTTGATGGGGGACATTTTCTTTTTGGCCATTAACGCCCAGCAGATAATAATAAATACTGCGGTCAAAAGGCCTGGGAATACTTCATCCAACTTGCTCTGCAGTTCCAGGTAAGGCTCCCCTGCCTCGTTGAGCAAAGTAAAGGACGTCTTTACACTTACCCATGTGGCGGATACTGCGCCAATAACAATGCCGCCCAGGATTCCCACGGAATCCCTGATTGCCTCACCCTGTGCGCCGATCAAAAATTCCACTGCCTTTGCGCCCAGGTTATAGCCTTTGAAGTATAAGAATTTCATGCCAAAGTATGCAAATAAGTTCCATACGATAATGTAGAAAATTGCGCCCAGTGGCGAGCCGCCGCCAGACATACCCATGGCGATCCCCAATAGGATTGGGATCACGGTACCAACTACCAGGGAGTCGCCGATTCCCGCAACCGGGCCCATAAGGCCTGCGCGCAAGCCGTTGATCGTCTCGTCATCCACATCATCCTGGCCATTTGCCCTAGCTTCTTCCAAACCGGCTGTCATACCAACCACAACCGTCCCAAGCTGCGGCTCTGTATTGAAGAACGCGGTATATGTATTCATTGCCTTTGCTTTCTCGTCTTCATTGTCATACAGTTCTTCTACCAGGGGAAGCATGGCGCACAGATACCCGAAGGTCTGCATATGTTCCTGGGAAAAACATGTCAGATGCCCATAATACCAGTTATGGAAAGATTTCAATAAGGCTTTCTTCGATAATTTCTTTTCCATATCAGATTTCCTCCTCTTCCTCATCATCTACTGCAACTGCTCCTTTTACAGAAAGCATCTTAATCTTATAGTTGATGATGGCAAACATGCCTGCCACTACCGTTGCAGATACCAGATTGATTCCCATAGACGCTGCCAACACAAAGCCAAAGAGGAACGGAACGAAATCTGCCGCTTTCTTTACGATCTGCTTTAAAAGGATTGCAATCCCGACGCAGGGAAGCAGGGAGCCAACGGTAAATAAAGTCTTCATTGCAAGGCCGTCCATAGGCAATGTGTTCTTGATCAGCTCTACCACATCCGCTCCCAATTTACACATGATTAATGTCGGGATAAAGGAGCAGGCAAGGTGGGAAAGCCATGGGAGCCCCATATCGATTAAATATAGTTTCTTATACTGCCTCTTTTCCACCGCTTTCCATCCCATATGCTGCCAAACCAGGTTAATGGTAGCTGTTCCGTAGAATAATACAGTTCCTAATGTACCAACCATGGTGCCGAAGGAAGTAGCCAACGCTGCCCCTTCTGCCGATTCCGGGCTTAACCCGTAGCTGTTCAGCGCCACCATTGCCAGCGGGATACCGATGTAGCTGACAGCCCGGACATCTGCGGATACGGTTCCGCCTGGGGTAACCAATGCAATATATACCACCTGCATGGCACACCCGACTAAAATACCAGTTGTCATGTCCCCTAAGATCAAGCCGCAGACCAAACCGCCGATCAGAGGCCTGCCCAATGTATAGTTACCAATGGATGAACCACCCATGCCAGGCATGCTCGACAAACAGGCGAACAAGCCGATTAACGCCGCTTGTAACCAACTGATTTCCATATTCTTCCCTCCTTAGTTAAACCCAAACTGTCCTCTGAATTTCTTCCAATTGCCGATTGCCTCTTCTTTCAGCAAAGCAAATTCCACCTCATATCCAGCATTCATAATATCCTCCAGAGCCTGTGCCTCTTCCTGGGTAATAGACTGGTTATTTCCTAACTTCGTAGTTCCTGGCCTGTCATTGCAAGGCCCGATGATTACGGTGGAAATTCCCGGCTTAAAGTCCTGCCCTACCAGAATGGCTGCCATATCCAGCGGGTTCTTGGTGATCAGGAAGTAATTGTCCTTGCTGTTTATAACCTTCTCACATTTTTCCTGAAACTCATCTAATGTCCATACAAAAGTCTTTTTGCCACTTGCGCTCTTATATGCAGATTTTAAAACCGGGTTTTTTGCTGCCGCATTGTTCACTGCGATCAAGCCGTCGCAGGGATATTCCAATGCCCACCTGGTACAAGTCTGTCCATGGATCATACGATCGTCTACGCGAATAAAAGAAACTGCCATTTTTTTGCCCTCCTATATTTCATCCTCTGATTCATTGTTTTCAATTTGGAACGTCTTTAACTCTTCCCGCGCCTCTGGGATCAGCATCTCTACCAAATCCTTTGTATCCATCGTGTCTTTCATCAGTACTGCGCTTAATGCCAAGGGCAGGTTCATGCCGCCCAGCATCACAGTCCGCCCCATCAGCCCCTGTTCTGCAATCACGTTTGCAGCTGTCGTCAGCGGGGATCCCCCTACCAGGTCGCCGAACAGCAGGATCTCATCCTCTTGCGTGACCTTGGAAATACAGCTGCGGACCTTCTCCGCAAAATCCGAGGCTCCCATGCCATTCTCAAGGCTTGTGGAAAGAATGTCCTCCCGTCCTCCCCCTGCCAGCATGGACAGCGCATTGTGCAGCCCTGGCGCCATAGTACCATGGCTGACTAAAACAACATATTTCATGCTTACACCTCCATCTCCTTGCTTTTTTATGTTTCCTTAACTTCAAGTACAGTATAAAAAAAAGACGGCATATGTTCATCTCACATATGTCATCTTTTTTACATTACATTTGTCACAAATCCCCGTGACTTTTGTCACAGGACATCATTCTAAAAATTTATTGATCTTCCGGTTCCAGATAATCTGTTCCATGCGGATGTTGGATTTCCCTTCCAGAATGTCATTGACCGCCTTATCCACCTCTGCCATTGCCTCATCATAATTCCGAAACCTAGGGGCGACCACTGCATTCTCCACTGCGCCGCTTAAGATTTCCAGGTTCAGGCTCCTGCTGTCCACAGAGCTTTCAATCAGCTGCTGGAGGGTCTTGTCAGACTCCGTGACTTCTTTCAGCACAGACACCCCTTCGGAATAAGTAAAGATCTCTGATTGTATCCGCTCATCACAGGTCAGGATCTTCATTAGCTCCCAGGCATCCGCCGTATGCCTGGTATCCCCATTCATGGCAATCCGCAAAGTCTCCAGAGTAGAAATATTGTCTCCCTTAGGCCCTGACGGCATGGGGATGCAGCCCCACTCAAAGCTGGAATATTTTTTAATGCTTAAAGGGTAGGGCTTATAGGCTCTGTACTCAGAAAAGGACATGGGCTGGAATACCACATTCCCCAGGTCAAAATCCCTAGCCGTGGCGTTATAGCCATTATTTAATTCCTGCAGCTTCTCCACAAACACCAGGGAAGCCTCTGCCTTGGCGTCTGACAGGTAGCATTCCTTCCCCTGCTGATCAAACAGCTTAATGCCGTTGGACTCAAAAGCCTCTTCCCAGGTATACCCCACAACCCCAAACTGGTCAATAATCCCATTCCCATCTGTATCCCTTGTGACCTTCTGGCAGATTTCATAGAACTGATCCCAATCCCAGTTCTCGTCTGGTATCTCCAGCCCTTCCCTGTCCAAAATGGATTTATTCACAAACATCAGCTTCGGCGCACATTCGTAAGGCAAAGAATACTGGACGCCATGGTACTGCCCATATTCATAGGCAGAGGAATAGAACTCCTCCTTCTGGAAGCCTTTGTCTTTCTCGATCAGAAGCGTTAAGTCCTTTAATGCCCCAATTTCCGCTAAATCATTAAAATCATCTGACAGCACAAAAAACAAATCCGGCGCCCTGCCAGCCAATAGCTGCTCCGCCAGCCATTCAGAATAGTCCTCCTTCATGATTCCGCTGACATATTCCACCTCCACTCCCGGATGGCTCTCCCGGAATACCTGAATGGCGTCCTCTAAAATCTGGTAGGAATAGCCATTTGGCACTTCCCAATAACTGTCTGAAAACACGCCAATGGTAATCGTCCTATCCTGGAAAAAGGGGAGCCTCTGGTACAGGTCTGTATAAATCAGCCACATGCCAGCCAGCAAAGCCACGCATAGAATACACATGGCAATTACTTTTTTATCTCTTTTTGGCTCCATCTACACCTCATCCTTAAATACTTTATTTGCGACCCCAGTCTGCACTGCCCAGATGGCAAGCTGGGTCCTGTCCCTCAGATCCAGCTTGCTTAGGATCATGCTTAAGCTGTTGCGGATCGTGCCCTCAGACAGCTTCAGCTTCCCTGCGATCTCCTTGTTAGACATGCCGCTTCCCACAAGGGATATGATCTGCCATTCTGTATTCTTCAGATCTGCGGTCTGCCGCTCATCAATCTGGATGGCAAGGTTCGTCTGCGCCATCCGGGAGAACATATTCACCACCTTTGAGGTAATGTCTTCGTTAATCATAGAAGTCCCCTGATGAACCTTGCGGATGGCTTCCACAAGCTCTTTTGTCTGAATGCCCTTCAGCAAATAGCCGCTTGCCCCATACTTCAGCGCATTATACACATACTCGTCATCATCAAAAGTGGTCAATATGATGATTTTTATATTGGGATAATTCTCCTTAATGATCTGGGTACAGACCACGCCATCCATTTCCGGCATACGGATGTCCATCAGGATAACATCTGGCTTCTCCCTCCGTATGGAGCGTATGACCTCTTTTCCATTCTCTACGGAATCCAATACCTGAAACCCTGGCTCTGTCCCCAGGATGATCTGCAGGCTCTGGCGGATCAATTCCTGGTCGTCTGCTATCAATATTTTAATCATGCTTTTTCTCCTCCGTCCCCCATCGAATTGGCAGCTGCGCCTCAACGGCAAACCCATCCTCTCCATGGTAGGAAAGGCTGCCGCCCAGCAGATCCAGCCGTTCTTCCATATGGTGCAGCCCAAACCCCTTATGGACATTGCTGCACCCAATCCCATTGTCCTTAATGCAAATCTTTAAAATCTCAAATTCCCTGCCAATTTGGATCTGGATTTTGCTGGCCTTCCCATGCCGGATGGAATTGGTGATGCATTCCTGCACGATGCGGTAGATAATATTTTCCTCATCCTCATCAAAACAGTTCAGCTTTGCGGAACACTGATAGGAAATCTCTGCATTTGTGGCCCGCTTCATTTCCTGAATCGCCTGCGCCAAGGCCTTTTCCAGATTAAATTTCTCCAAAGCATCTGGCCGCAGCGCCTTTACAGACCGCCGTACATCGATCACCCCTTGCCTTGCCACTTCCGCAATGGCCTTCAGCTGTTCTTTCGTAGCCTCTGGCGCCACATCCATCAGCGTGGTGCAAGCCTCAATCCCTGTGATAATCCCCGTCAGCGCATGCCCCAGGGTATCATGGATTTCCCTGGCCAGGCGGTTCCGCTCCCTGGCCTCCGCCGCCTTCTCTGACTCCTTTGCATATTCCTCCAGCTGCATATTGGCACACCGCAGCTCCTCATTGGTTGCATTCAGCTGCTCGTTCAATGCCAACACCCGCTCCTTCTCACTGAACTGCATACGCACCAGCAATATGATATAAACCAAAAACACCAGCATATTCAAAGAGTTCAGTACATTTTTCAGCCCCAGCAGCACAGAGCTTATTTCTGTTTGGTAATAGCCCAGATAAGCCTCCAAAGGCGCCACGCCATAATATGCCGAAAGCAGGTTATAATCTATCAGCAAATAGAAGATGCTGATAAATACCATAAAAAGCAGCCTGGCCCTCGATTTTGGGAAATACCGCATGGTATCTGCAAGGATCAGCAGCACAATGCCCGTATAGCTGAACCCGATTACATAGCTGATATAAAAGCTGATAGCAAGCTCCAGGCAGACCTTTAAAAACAGGCTCAGGTTGCTCTCGCTCTGCAGATACAGCACCAGCAGGAAGGCAATATACAGCCCCATAGAGACTACAGGCACCTTCCATCCCACCATAGGCATCTGGTCAACCTTCGCCAGAAAGGCCAATGCGGAATTTTCCTGTATATAGCCAGACAGGCTGCTGGACATGATAACGGCTATATACAAAATAGTAAACAGGTTCAAATTTTTCATAACCACAAGGGTGTAGCCGGAATAACGGCTCTCATCCATCCCAATCCCTCCCCTCTCACTGCCATCTGTCAATCCCAAATGCATCCACATTGTCCTGTGTGATCAGCTCCACGGGCACCAGTATATTCTTTTCCACTTCCTCCCCTGCCAGCAGCTTATAGATCACATCTGCGGCCTTACTGCCAATCTTAGACGGGAACTGCGCGGCAGACGCCCCCATCATCCCTTCTTTGATCAGCGCCTTGGAATCCGGGGAGGCGTCTACCCCATATACACCAATCCCTTTCTCCATATGGTTTTTCTCCAGGGCAGCCACTACGCCTACGCTTGCCAGGTCATTCAGGCAAAATATATTGTCAAACTCCACGCCCTGGTCAATAACCTCCTGCAGCCTTGGCATGGCAATCTCCAACTGGCCTTCGCATTCGATTTTCTGCACAATCTCAATGCCTTTTTGCCCTCCAACCACATCCAGGAATCCCTGGACCCTGTCTTGGCCGGACTTTGTGGTTTCATGGGTCATAATGATCAGTTTTGCGCTTTTGCATTTTTGCAAAAAATACTCGCCCACAATTTTTCCTGCACAGTAATTATCTGAAGTAATGGTGCAGTCTGCCAGGTCTTCCTCATAGACATTGGTGTCTAACACCACAATCCGCACGCCCTGCGCCTTTGCCTTCTCCAAAATGGAGGCCAGGCTCTCCCACTCCACAGGTGTTATGACCAGAAGGTCAATGCCCTGATCCAGCATTTCCTGTATCTGCTCCTTTTGCCTGCCTGCATCCAGGGCAGGGTCGCGGAACATCAGTTTATCCCCTTCCGCTTCAATACGGGCGCCGATCTCCTCGCTCATAATTTTATAAAATTCATTGTTCATGGTCATATAGCTTACCCCGATCAAGCGGGCGTTTTCCTTCTGGTTCGCAGAATAGTCCCGCTTCATAAAATAGGGTGAAAATAAAATTCCTATCAAAAGAATGTCCGCCAGGAAAAGCAATGGCCAAAAGAATTTTTTGAAGTACTTTTCATATTCTATGTTTTTTTTGGGATGCATGGAGCCCTCCTGCTGTCTGCTGAAATATTTTATATTTTGTGCCGTGAGCCTATTGGCCTGCGGCAGTGGATAACTATTTACAGGTAGATTTTATCATACTTTTTTCTGTAACGCAAATTCTCTGGATGTATAAATTGGAGAGCTGGAAGACCGTGTTACTGTTCATGGCCAATGGCAGTAACTTAAGGGATGATAGAGACAGCTGACAGGCTGTTAAATATAGGGGAGGTGAAAGCATTCCGAATCGGGAGGGTCTGGAAAATCCCAGGGAAGCCGTGTACGGATACGTCAGGCAGAAAAGCCGCCTATAACAATCACCAAGAAAATTCCTGGTCATAGAAAAATCCCCAGAAGGTTTTCTCTTCTGGGGATTCCCTGCCTTAAATCACATTTTTTATTTTGGAATTTATTTGATGGGGATTCTGAGATTTCCAATTAGTTTCTCTGATTCCGTCTCAATCACTGTCCCACCCATGATATTCACCAGCCTTTCTTCGTTTTTATTCCCATTTGTAATATGTGTAACAATCGTGTTCACAAATCCCATCTGGTCTACGATTTCATCATCTGACAGTGCGCCTTCTTTATGCAGGCGCACCATTTCGTCCCTGAAATATTCCAGATCCTTTACTGCATCTTCTATGCTGTCCCCAGACGTTATTTCCTTCTCATCATAAATTATGGAAAACCTTGGCATTGGGATGGCCGATATCCCATGATGCAAACTGCCGTGCAACGATAAATGCATACTCAGCAATCCTGACTGCCATGGAGCCATCATCGTAGCTCTGGCATTCCAGCAGATAGACTTCGCCTTCAATCTTCATCAAAAAGTCTGAAATCTGCTCCTTTATGTCACTGCTCCCATCCACTGTCTGCTCCTCCGTCAGGTATCCTTCTGACAGCAGGACTTCAACCTTTGTATCTATTGGCTACTCTTTCCCAAAAATATCATTGATGACCGAAATGAAAAGCCGCTTATGCTTGCTTTTCATAGTCTTGAACACATTGTCATAATCCGGTGCCTTCTTCTGCATGTTTTCTCCCTTCCGCGTATATTATCCTCTTTCGGAAGGTTTAATATCCTGTTTTTATTATATCGGTAAATTCCAGCTATTGCAGCAGAAATAATTTTACCTGGCTAATTTTAAGGAATCTGTGGTTACTTTTCACGAGGTGGGGAAATAAGGCACGATAACAGGGAGCCGCTCATAGCAACAATTCGGGGCGATATTTAAAGTTTTGCTGCGCAAAAATCGCCCCTCACTCCTGAATCATGTTCTCACGGAATGCGCAGTTCAGCGCATTCCTGATCCATGAATAGTAATGTACTGGTTCATATGATAACCATGCACCACAGGCAGCACTTGCAGGCCGCCCGGTTTCATTGTAGAATAAGAACATGGAACTGCGGGAGGAAAAACTGCATGGCGGATAAGAAAACTATTGAAGTAAAAGTCCGGATGATAAATATCAACCACGGGCATAACAGGGAGATGCTCTCAAAGTGCAGGCCGCTCGGGGAATACGCATGGTTTGTAGCACAGGTCAGGAATAACCAGGCAAACGGCAGCACTGATGAGAATGATACGCAGGCGGAAATCGGCAGTGCCATTGACAGAGCCATTGATGAAATGCCGGAAGATTTTGAAATCAAAAAATTTATAACAGCCAACAGGGCGGAGGTGAAAGATATGTGCCTGACAGAATATAATGAAGCGGAAGCTATGGAAATGCTGAAAGAGGAAGGCAGGCAGGAGGGACTGCAGGAAACAATGATCCTCAATATCCATAACCTGATGGACAGCATGGGATGTACGGCCGAAAAAGCTATGGATTTATTAAAAATCCCACAGGCGCAGCGTATTGCCCTTTATTTGAATCTATCAAAAAAATAACAGATTATTCCATGCGTTATGGCAAACTAAAAAACGTCAGTAAAACCATAGTAAACCACTGCTCCTACTGCCACGATTTGCCCCATATAACCTTGACATTATCTGTAATGCCAGGGTTGACACTGCCATGTATGGCCTCCCGCCTGGACGCACAGGAGAGCGCGGCCGCCCTATATGCCTCATCAATCCATTTCGATGCCCAAATGGAAAAATCATCCAGAAATTATAAAAATTTCCATTATATTTTTCCCATCTGTGTAAATAATAACATCATGGCAAGGGACAAGGTTTTGAAGCGGCTTGTGAAGCAGGCCATTTCAGAATAGAGCCCCTGCCAGAAAAACAAGAAGGAAAAAATTTGGAGGTGAATGAACATGGCTAGTAATTCTGGTTCTAACACAAGCAAAATGGCAGTACCGCAGGCAAAAGAGGCTATGAACCGCTTTAAGCAGGAAGTGGCATCTGAAATCGGCGTACCTTTAAAGGAAGGGTATAATGGAGATCTGACTTCTGCACAGGCTGGGTCTATCGGCGGAGAAATGGTGAAGAAGATGATCATGAAACAGGAACAGCAGATGTCCGGCGGACAGCAGTAAGCATGAGCTGCAGGATGCAATAGAACTGAACCATGTGAAATAGAAATTCCCCTGCTTTGGAACGTATCAAGGCAGGGGGATTTTTGTACATATGCTGCTTCCGTATTAAATAACTTGCCAGGGCAGTGAAATGCCGCCATAGATTTTCATTGAGAAATAAGGATTTACATTTGGAGGGATGTTTTATATACTGGGTTTGTAACGTTGAATTTGCAAGGAAGGAGAAAAGGCATGGAAATTGAACGTAAATTTCTGATTCAGGATTTGCCAGAGAATCTGGAAGGCTTTCCATCTCACCAGATTGAGCAGGGCTATCTCTGTACAGGCCCGGTGGTGCGGATCCGCAGGCAGGATGAGGAATATTATCTTACATATAAGTCCAAGGGGCTTATGGTGCGGGAGGAATATAATCTGCCATTGACAGAAGAAGCCTATATGCATCTGCGGACAAAGGTGGATGGCAATTTAATTGTGAAAAAGAGGTATTTGATTCCTTTAGAGGGAGGGCTTACATTAGAATTGGATGTTTTTGACGGGAAGCTGAAAGGGTTGGTCTTGGGGGAGGTAGAATTTAAAACGGAGGAGGAAGCCGTTGCATTTGCGGCTCCAGAATGGTTCGGGGAGGATGTGACTTATTCCATGGAGTACCATAACAGCGTTTTGAGCCAGAAGCCATAGGCTTCACAGCATGGAATAGATTGGGCGGTACACCAGCAGTTAAATATTAATATCTTGCTTGGAGGAAATTCCATCTGCTGCGCTGTACCCATAGATTGCGTAGAAGGGCCTGCCCCGCTTTATCGGGCATAAATTTCCATATGCAAGGCGGAAGAATGAGGCGCAGCGGATTCTGCGCCGATTGATGAGGGTCCGCCCCGCTTTATCGGGCACAACGCAGCAGATAGGAATTTAGCCAAGCAAGATACATTGGTATTTAACCGCCGGAGTAATAAAATCTGGTATTTAACCGCCGGAGTAATAAAATCTGGCATTTAACCGCCGGGGCAGCCTTGCCCTTCTGTCTGCACAGGGCTGGCCGCCTTAAATATTTTTCACCTTTGCAATGTCTACCAGGCTCAGCTCCCCTCCTATATTAGCATGCTCCAGGCTGCGGGCCAAGGCATGGGCCGTATCCATGGCCGTAATGCAGTAGACGCCGGTCTCAATGGCGTTACGGCGGATCAAAAAACCGTCCCGGCTCTTATCACGCCCCTGGGTAGGGGTATCTATCACCAGGTCAATCTTATGCCCCAGGATTAAGTCCATCACATTGGGGGATTCCTGGGAAATCTTATTGATGCGCCTTGCGTTGACGCCATTTTTCTGCAGGTACTTGGCAGTGCTGCGGGTTGCATAAATCTTATAGCCCAGAGCCTCAAAGCGTTTTGCCACATCTACGGACTCAGGCTTGTCAGCATCCTTTACCGTCATGATCATCTGCTTATATTTGGGAAGCTGGACGCCAGCCCCTAAGAAAGCTTTGTAAAGAGCCTCGTCAAAGGTTTTGCCAATCCCTAAGCATTCCCCTGTGGACTTCATTTCCGGCCCTAAGCTAATCTCTGCGCCCCGCAGCTTTTCAAAAGAGAATACAGGCATTTTGATGGCCACATATTCTGCTTCCGGCGCAAGGCCGGTGGGGTAGCCCATGCCTTTTAGGGTGTTGCCGATAATCACCTGGGTGGCAAGGTCTACGATGGGGATGCCTGTAACTTTGCTGATATAGGGAACCGTCCGGGAGGAACGGGGATTTACCTCAATCACATAAACGTCGTTTTCCATGGCGATAAACTGGATATTGATCAGGCCTACCACATGGAGGGCTTTGGCCAGGCGGCGGGTGTACTCTACGATCTTGGCCTTCACCTCCTGGCTGATGGTGGGCGCAGGATAAACGGAAATACTGTCGCCAGAATGGACGCCTGTGCGCTCAATATGCTCCATAATGCCTGGGATCAGGATGTCTGTGCCATCGCATACGGCGTCTACTTCAATCTCTTTTCCCTGCAGGTACTTATCTACCAGAATCGGGTGATCCTGGGCGATTCGGTTAATGATTTCCATAAATTCTTCGATTTCCTGGTCAGAATAGGCAATCTGCATTCCCTGGCCGCCTAATACATAGGACGGGCGGACTAAAACAGGGTAACCCAGATGGTTCGCCACTTTTTTTGCCTCCTTGGCAGTGAATACGGTGCCTCCGGCAGCGCGTGGGATCTGGGTCTGCTCCAGGATCTTATCAAAGAGCTCACGGTCCTCGGCAGCATCTACGTCCTCGGCCTTTGTCCCTAAGATTGGAACTCCCATTTTCATCAGGCTTTCTGTTAATTTGATGGCTGTCTGGCCGCCAAACTGCACCACTGCGCCATCCGGCTTCTCCAGGCGCACAATGCTCTCCACATCCTCTGGAGTTAAGGGTTCAAAGTAAAGCTTGTCAGCAATATCAAAATCCGTAGACACCGTTTCCGGATTGTTGTTGACAATAATCGTCTCATAGCCTTCTTTGGCAAATGCCCAGGTGCAGTGGACGGAGCAATAGTCAAACTCAATGCCCTGCCCGATGCGGATGGGGCCGGAGCCTAAGACCAGGACTTTTTTGCGGCCAGCAGTCTGTACGGCCTCATTTTCACTGCCAAAGCAGGAATAATAGTACGGCGTTTCAGCAGCAAACTCAGCGGCACAGGTATCTACCATTTTAAAGGCGGCCGTAATGTTGTTCTGATAGCGCAAATTGCGTACTTCCATTTCCGTCTTTCCTGCCAGGGATGCAATCACGCAGTCTGGGAACTCCATCCGCTTGGCCTCCTTCAACAATTCCGGATCCAGGGATTCGCTTTTCAGGCGGCCTTCCATTTCTACCAGAATGGCGATCTTATCAATAAACCAGCAGTCTATCCTAGTGATTGCATGGATTTCTTCATAGGAAATCCCCTTTCGCAGCGCTTCTGCAATGACCCAAATCCGACGGTCGTCTACTTTCTGGAGGCGTTCTTTCAGTTCTTCCGCAGAAAGGGCAGAAAAATCATAGGACATCATACTGTCCACATGCTGCTCCAAGGAACGGATGGCCTTCATTAGTGCACCCTCGAAATTGGTGCATATGCTCATAACCTCACCAGTTGCTTTCATCTGGGTGGTCAGGGAGCGTTTGGCTGTAATAAATTTATCAAAGGGCAGCCGGGGGATCTTCACCACACAATAATCCAACATAGGCTCAAAGCTGGCATAGGTTTTTTGGGTAATGGCGTTTTTAATCTCATCCAGGGTGTAGCCCAGCGCAATTTTAGCCGCCACTTTGGCAATGGGATACCCGGTAGCCTTGCTGGCCAGCGCAGAGGAACGGCTGACACGAGGGTTCACTTCGATCACGCAGTACTCAAAGCTGGCAGGGTGCAGGGCATACTGGACATTGCAGCCGCCTGTGATGTTCAATTCGGAAATAATATTCAGGGCAGAAGTCCGAAGCATCTGGTATTCCTTATCTCCTAAGGTCTGGGAAGGAGCCACCACAATGCTGTCGCCTGTGTGGACGCCTACCGGGTCAATATTTTCCATATTGCAGACAGTAATGCAGTTGCCCGCCGCATCCCGCATGACCTCGTACTCAATCTCCTTCCAGCCCGCAATGCAGCGCTCCACCAATACTTCCCCAACGCGGCTCAGGCGCAGGCCGTTGGTTAGGATGTCAATCAGCTCTGTTTCATTATGGGCAATGCCGCCGCCGCTCCCCCCCAGGGTATAGGCAGGGCGCAGCACGACTGGGTATCCAATGGTATTGGTGAAGGCGATGCCGTCTTCCACATTGTGAACCACCAGGGAAGGGGCGCAGGGTTCTCCTATTTTTTCCATGGCATCTTTGAAGGCCTGCCTGTCCTCAGCTTTAAAAATGGTTTCGGCGGTGGTGCCAATCAGCTTTACGCCATGCGCCTCCAGAAAGCCGGACTCTGCCAGCTCCATGCCCAGGTTCAGGCCTGCCTGCCCGCCCAGGGTGGGGAGGACGCTGTCTGGCTTTTCCCTTAGGATGATCTTCTCTAAAACCTTTTCCGTCAATGGCTCGATATAGACCTCATCTGCAATCTCTTTGTCCGTCATAATGGTGGCCGGGTTGGAATTGACCAATACCACCTCCACGCCTTCTTCCTTTAAAGAACGGCAGGCCTGGGTCCCGGCATAATCAAATTCCGCTGCCTGGCCGATGACAATGGGGCCAGAGCCGATGACTAATACTTTTTTGATCTCTGGATTCTTAGGCATGATTAATTCCCTCCCATCATATTAATAAAGCGGTCAAATAAGTACCCACTGTCCTGGGGACCCGGGCAGGCCTCTGGATGGAACTGCACGGTGAAAATATTTTTCCCGGCGTACTTTAAGCCCTCGTTGGTGCCGTCATTGACATTGACAAATGCCGGAACGGCTATGGCCGGATCCAGGCTCTTCGTATCTACTACATAGCCGTGGTTTTGGGATGAGATGTATACCCTCCCCGTTTCTAAATCTTTTACTGGATGGTTGCCGCCGCGATGGCCATATTTCATCTTGTGGGTATCTGCGCCATTGGCCAACGCCATGAGCTGATGGCCCAGGCAAATGGCAAAGATCGGCGTATCAGAAGCATAAAGCTTTTTGATTTCCTGTATGATGGCCTGGCACTCTTTGGGGTCCCCGGGGCCGTTGCTCAGCATGATTCCATCTGGCTGAGCAGAAAGGATTTCCTCTGCCGAGGTATGGGCTGGGTAAACCGCCACCTCGCAGCCTCTGTCCTGCAGGGATTTGGCAATGTTTTTCTTGGCTCCTAAATCCAGCAGGGCCACTCGCTTCTTTTTGCCTTTCAGGATAGAAATGTTAGTGCATGTTACCTTATCTACCACATTTCCTGTGGTATATGCTTTCAGTTTGGGGATGATTTCTTCCAAATCATAATTCTCATTGGTGGTGATCATGCCATTCATGGTTCCTTTTTCCCGAAGGATCTTTGTCAGGGCACGGGTATCAATTCCAGCAACGCCTGGGATATCATGCTGCTGCAAAAAGTCCTGTATGGTGCCTTTGCAGCGGAAATTGCTGGGCATACGGGACAGTTCCCGGACAATATAGCCGTCCGCCCAGGGCTTTGCAGACTCCATATCTGGCGTAACGCCATAATTCCCAATTAAAGGATAGGTCATAACCACTGCCTGGCCGGCATAGGAAGGGTCTGTTAAGACCTCCAAGTAGCCTGTCATGGAAGTGTTGAAGACAATTTCGCTGATAACCTCCCGGGCAGAGCCGATACTGATGCCTTCCAGCACGGTTTTGTCTTCTAAAATTAAAAATGCTTTCATTTGTTTACCGCCCTTTCTGTCTGATCTGCGCCATCGCAGGTAGAAACACCTGATTTTTGGCAAAAAAAAAGAATTAACTGCGCCATCGCATTCTTTTTTGAGGTTTCCAATTCAAAATTATAAGCATTTTAACACATTGCAGTGTGGATTTCAACCTTTGGGAGAAATTTTTTCTAAATGATATAAGCCTGGCTTGATAAGATCCGTTGGTAGTTTGATTATTGCATTTCTGGCCTTTCCCGATAAGAGAAACCGCAAGAAAAAATAAAAATGCCTATCCTGCCTGCATACAGGATAGACATTGTCCATAAGGACACTTTCATTTTGCGTACTCCTACCCTTTTCCGTTCGATTCTTAGTCCTTTGATTCCATCACAAGCAGCACGCCCTCCTGAAAAGAAATCTCTGCCTGCGCTCCAACAATCTCATTGCTGACCCCCAGGGAATGGTAACATTTCATAACGGCACGGTCCAACGGATATTTCATCCCACGCAAAGTAAGCCCCGTCACCTCTGGCGTAAAGGGCAGCAAGGAAATATAATCCCCATACTGCTCCTCTTTTTTCAGCACTAATCCATGCTGCACCATTCGGACCCGATTCTTCGGATCTACCATAAAACATTCCACGCCCTGCTCCATTGCCATTCCAAGCAGATGAATATTCCCCAGCATATGATCCACCCGCGTCCCGGTAGCACCCAGAAGATGAATGGCGCCGCATCCGTGCTCAATCGCCGTACGAATGGCAATTTCTGTATCCGTCTCATCCTTTTCCGGCTGAAACTGCAAAATCACAGGCTTCTTCCCCTTAGCCTCTGCCCCTCCTGAATCAGAAAACCTTTGAAGAACCCCTGGCTTTACAGAGTCAAAGTCCCCCACAATATAATCCGGAACCCAGCCATTCCGTTCAAAAAATCCCATGCCAGAATCTGCTGCAATCATCAGGCCGAAGGAATGGCTCTTAACATAGGCAGCTGCAAAGGAATCCTCCAGGCAGCCGCCGCTGACAATCAATGCTTGCACTCTTCTTTCCCACTTTCTATTATGGATTTCTTCTTAAATTACCGCTTAACTTAAACATTCACTCTTCACGCAATACTTATCCAAACAATCCGCATATTCGATACATCTTGTATTGCGGCTGAATCTATAACTTAATATGTACATTCCTTAACCCATAACTTCCAAAAATGATTTTACATTCTCTTCAATATCTCCTTTAAACACAGCGCTTCCCGCCACGATCACATTCGCCCCAGCCTCCAGGACGCTTCCTACATTCTCCAGGGTAATTCCACCATCCACCTCGATATCGGCCTTTATCCCTCTTTCTTCCATAATGCGGCGCAATTTGCGGATCTTATCCTTCGTATAACCGATAAACTTCTGCCCCCCAAACCCTGGGTTCACCGTCATAACCAATACCATATCCAGCTTAGGCAGCACATATTCCAAAACGCTCAAATCCGTTCCTGGGTTCAAGGCCACAGACGCCCGTATGCCAAGCTGCCTGATCTCATCTATCGTGCGGTCCAAATGCCTGCAGCTTTCTGCATGCACTGTGATCATATCTGCCCCGCACTTTACAAATTCCTTCAAATACCGGGATGGCTCTTCAATCATCAAATGCACATCAAACACCCGCCCTGTACAGGGCCGGAGCGTCTGGATCACCGGCATCCCAAAGGAAATGCTGGGCACAAAGTTCCCATCCATTACATCAATATGCACATACTGGGCTCCTGCCCTATCCAAACATTTTACCTGTTCCCCCAAACAGGAAAAATCCGCCGCTAATATTGATGGCGCTAAATAATTCATAAAAACCTCCGTTCCGTGCCTTCATGCACCTTTTCTTAGCCTTCTCCTCTATTTTTCTTTCTTCCTTTCCCACACTAAAACAGACTTTTCCTTTCTGCGCAGCCAGGCTTTCCAAGCTTCAGGAAATTTTCAATATTTCTTCGTATTCTTCAATTCTTCATACAAAAGCACATAATCCTCATACCGGACCCGGCTGACCTTCCCTTCCCCAAGGGCTTCCTTCACCTTGCAGCCTGGCTCATGGATATGGCTGCACCCCAAAAAACGACAGCCATCTTCATATTCCTGAAATTCCCTAAAATACTCCTTTAGCTCCTCCTCTCTCATCCCCATCAGGTACAGGGAGCTAAATCCTGGAGTATCCATAATATAGCTATGCCCTTCTATATGGATCAGCTGTGAATGCCGGGTTGTATGTTTCCCCCGCTCCACCTTCTCGCTGATCGCCCCAATCTCCATAGATGCTTCTGGCTGCAGCAAATTGATCAACGAAGACTTCCCTACTCCAGAAGGCCCGGCCACAGCAGTGGTCTTCCCCTCCAGAATCTTCCGTATCCCTGCAATCCCTTGCTCTTTCGCTGCACTGGCAAACACCATCTGGTAGCCGCTATGCCTGTAAATCTCCGAAAGCTGGCATAACTCCCCATCCCCCGCCAGATCCATCTTATTAAAGCAAATGACCGTTTCTACCTGCTGGCTCTCCATCGTGACCAAAAACCGATCCAGCAGGTTAAAATTAGGCTTTGGCTTATTCACCGCAAAGATGACCAATGCCTGGTCAATATTTGCCACTGCCGGGCGGATCAGCTCATTTTCTCTGGGGAGGATTTCCGCCACATTCCCTGTCTTTTCCTCCAGGCTGATCACATCCATCCTGACGTTATCCCCCACCAGAGGCTTCACTTTCTCTTTTCGGAAAATCCCCTTAGCCTTGCACTCAAAAACCCCGGTTCCCGGCACATGCACATAGTAAAACCCTGCAATCCCTTTGATAATCTTTCCCTGCATATCCATTCCCCGGCCTATTGGTTTGGCGTAAAGGTAACATTCTCAATATAGGTCTCTGTCCCCTCTGTAATAATAGAGCCATCTTCCTCCTCATATTTCCATTCCCATTCAATCACAAAATACCCAACATCGCAATTTTCAATATTCCCCTGGCTGACTGTAAAGGGGAATGTACTGGCTGTCCAGCTATTGATCACATCATTGCCCTCGGCCTTAAACAGCGTAATCGTTGCCTGCACGCTGATCACATCCTCCGGGATCTCGTCCAGCTTCTGGATCTCATAGCCATCTAAGGAATAATAAAGCGTGGTGATCTTCTTGCCAAGGCTGATGCATATGGTGACAGCTGATTTTTCCTCTAACATCCTGCCTTCCTCCTCACTCTGCCAGATTACATAGCCTTCCGGAACATCATCGCTGTAATCAGTAGTAGATGTTACATACAGACCCAGCGCTCCCAACTCAGCCTTTGCATCTGCTTCCGGCTTGCGCAGCACATTGGGCATCCTGATGGGCTCCTTCCCACGGCTTAGGATCACGGTGACAGTCTCCCCCTTCTTAGCCTTTGTGTCCCCCACAGGGCTCTGGGAAATCACCTTGTCATTCTCCTGGTCGCTGTAATCGTAATCAAAGCTGGGATAAAAGCCCTGAGCCTTCAATGTGGTTTCTGCCGTGGCTTTGTCCATGCCCATTACATTTGGCACCGGAACCTCACCGACTCCAGTGCTGATTACCACCTTGATCGTGGTATTTTCCTCCAGCATAGTGCCCTTTTCCTCACTTTGGGAAATAATGCGCCCTTCTGCATAAGTATCCGAAGATTCTTCTCCGTCCCTTTCAATCCCCAGGTGTATGGTATTCAATGCATTTTTCGCCTCGTCAAAGGTCATGTTCTTGATGTCGATCATCTCTACCTTCCCGGCATCCTCATCTTCCTCATCCTGTACCTTTTGTATCGGCTCGCCATCCGGCTCGTCCTCACCGCTGCCGCCCCCAAACCGGAACAGCCCCAAAAAACTCCCGCCGATATATACGATAATAATGACAATAATGACTGCCGCCACAATTCCCATAATCGTCACGGCCTTTTCCATCTTTGGATTCAAAAAGCCGTCGTCATCTTCCTCCTCTTCCTCTTCGGCTTCCTCCTGTGGCTCTTCCTTTTCTTCCTGGTAATAGACATCCCTGCTCCGCCTTTTGATGCTCTCTACCTCATCCGGCTTCACAACCTTCGTCTTCTCCTGCTGTCCCAGGGGAACCATCACCACAAAGTCCTCATCTGGATTAATCAATGCCCGCTTCAGATCCAACAGCAGGTCGCCAATGTTGTCGTAACGGCGGTCCGGGCTTTTTTGGGTACACTTTAAAATAATCTTCTCTATGCTGACAGGCAAATCCGGGGCATAGGCGCTTGGCGCTACCATTTCCTCCTGCAGATGCTGGATAGCAATGGCCACTGTAGATTCCCCGTCAAAGGGCACCCGCCCAGTCACCATCTCATACATTACAATCCCAAGGGAATAAATATCGCTTTTCCCATCCACAAACCCATTCCTGGCCTGTTCCGGGGAAGAATAATGCACGGATCCCATCACATCCGCATTGATTGTGTTGGATGTCGTCACCCTGGCAATGCCAAAGTCTGTGACCTTCACCTTCCCTTCTGTGGAAATCATGATATTCTGGGGCTTAATGTCCCTGTGGATAATATGCTTGCTGTGGGCTGCCTCAATGCCCCGCCCTACCTGGATGGCAATGCTGACCGCCTCCTTAAAGGAAAGCCTGCCTTTTTTCTCAATATAGGTCTTAAGGGTAATGCCTTCCACATATTCCATCACAATGTAATGCATGGAATTTTCGCTGCCTACATCATAAATATTCACAATATTGGGGTGCTCCAGGCCGGCTGCAGACTGTGCCTCCGTACGGAATTTTGTCACAAAGTTCACATCCTCTGAAAACTCCTGTTTCAGCACCTTGATCCCTACAAAACGCCCAAGGGTATGGTCTTTGGCTTTGTAGACATCCGCCATTCCGCCGGTTCCTGCTTTTCCAACAATTTCATACCTGTTTGCTATATAAGTTCCCTCTCTTAGCATTTTTTCACCTCACCTCCAAATGCCTCTGTCATAATCACAGTTATATTGTCATTCCCCCCATGCTGATTGGCCATATCCACCAGCTCTCCCAACGTGGATGGCAAATCCTGCCTCTTATTTATGATATCAAAGATCTCCTGATCCTCCAGCATATCGGTCAGCCCATCTGAGCACATAAGGATTTGATCCCCCCTGCGCAGCTCCACTTCAAAAAAATCTATGGCAATCCCTTTTCCCCCGCCAATGGCCCGGGTAATGATATTCCGGTCTGGATGCACCCTGGCGGCTTCTGGGGAAATCTCCCCCCTGCGCACCATCTCCTGCACATAGGAATGGTCCTTTGTAATCTGCTCTAAGCTGTCGCTGGCCAGGTAAAGGCGGCTGTCGCCTACATTTGCCACGCACAGCTCATCTCCAATCACTGTGGCTACCACAACCGTAGTCCCCATACCCTCTAAATCTATGTCTGTCCGCGCTTTCGCCAGGACTGCCTGATTGGCGCATTGGATGGCTTTCTTGATAATGGCAATTGGCGCATGCTCCCTGCTCTTTTTTACAGAGTCTACAATTGTTTCCACCGTATATCTGGAAGCATAGTCCCCTGCATTATGGCCGCCCATGCCATCTGCCAAGATTAACAGATTTGGCAACGCGCCCACCGGCGTTTCCGACAGGAACACATAATCCTGGTTCATCCGCCGCCTTTTCCCTGTGTCCGTTTTGGATAATGCCCTCATAAAATTCCCGCCTCCCTTTTTAGATATCGTTTCCGCAATTGTCCACAGGCTCCGTCTATATCCCGGCCCATTTCCCTTCTTATAGTAACATTTATTCCATATTTTTCAAGGTTATTTTTGAAATTAGAAACCCTTTGTGGGGAGGGCTGCCTGTAATCCCGCTCATCCACCGGATTTACCGGAATCAGGTTCACATGGCAGTTCATGCCTTTCAGCAGCCTGGCAAGCTGCCTGGCGTCCTCCCCGCTGTCATTGACGCCCCCCATCAGGCTGTATTCAAAGGTAATCCTCCGCCCTGTGCTGGCAAAATAATCACGGCATGCCCCCAAAACCTCCTGAATATCATATTTCTTCGCCACTGGCATTAGGGAAAGGCGCTTTTCCTGAGAAGGCGCATGCAGGGACAGAGCCAGGGTAATCTGCAGTTTTTCCTCTGCCAGCCTGCGTATATTCGGCACAATCCCACAAGTGGAGGCCGTAATATTCCGCTGGCTGATATTTGCCCCTTTTTTATCAGATAAAAGGCGTACAAACCGCAGGAAGTTATCATAATTATCCAAAGGCTCTCCTGTCCCCATGACCACCACATGGGATACCCGTTCCCCGGTGTCCTCCTGGATACGGTAGACCTGCTCCAGCATCTCTCCTGCTGTCAGGTTCCGCACCAGCCCTCCCAGGGCAGAGGCGCAAAAACGGCAGCCCATACGGCAGCCAGCTTGGGATGAGATACAGACGCTGTTCCCATGACGGTATTTCATCCACACGCTTTCCACCATATTCCCATCCTCCAGGGCAAACAAATATTTCCTGGTTCCGTCAGCCTTAGAGCACTGCAGCCTTTCCTGTCTTAAGACAGTAATGGAACATCTATCTATTAAAATTTCTTTTAACTTTTTGGACAGGTCTGTCATCTGCTCAAAGGATGTGGCATGCTTTACATGAAGCCAGCTGTAAATCTGCCTGGCACGGAAAGGCTTTTCACCCAGGGTTATTAATAATTCTTCTAACTCATTGTTATAAAAGGATTTAATATCTGCTTTTTCCATTGATTCCCCCTATTCTTTGCTGGTACATACCTGAAATTCCCCCTGTCTGTGAGTGAAAAATCCGTACTTCGCTTATTGTGCCCCGTTCATTCCCCCACACAGCGCAGCTTTGCCAGGAAGAAGCCGTCATTCGTCTTTTCCTGGGGCAGTATCTGCTGTTGGCGCTCTAAGGAAAAATGCGGATGGCTCCCTAAAAACCAGCTTACATTTTCCTCATTCTCGGCAGGGTTTATGGTACAAGTGCTGTACATCAGGATGCCGCCAGGCTTTACATACTGCTGCACGGTATGTAAAATTTCTCTTTGGAGCAAGGCCAGCTCCCGGCACATTTCAGGCGAAACCTTATATTTTATATCCGACCGTTTACCGATTGCCCCCAGGCCAGAACAGGGGAGGTCTGCAATCACAATATCCGCCTTCCCTACTTTCCCTGGATCCAAAACCCGTGCATCCGCTACCAGAGGATAAATATTTTGAAGCTGGCACCGTACTATATTCTCCTGGATCAGGGACACTTTATAAGGAGTCAGGTCCCTAGCCTCCACAATGCCAGTCCCCTGCATCAGCTCTGCCATATGGATGCTTTTCCCTCCGGGCGCTGCACAGACATCTATCACATAATCCCCCTTTTTCGGCTCTGCCCACAGGGACACCTGCATAGAACTGAGATCCTGCACATAAAATTTCCCTTCCTGAAACCCCGGAACCTTCCCCAGATAGTCATAGCCGCTGATAAACAGCGCATCTGAAACGCCTGTACCCTCTGAAACCTTTATCCCTTCAGCCTCTAACTCGTTTATTAAATCTTTTTTTGATATTTTAAGGAGATTTATGCGAATTACCGTAGGGGAAGGGCTAAAAAAAGATTTCAGAAATCCTTCGATCTGATCAATAGAATAGGATTTTTTCCACACTTCTAAAATCCACATCGGCATGGAATAGGCCACAGAAAGATAGCCCAAGGGGGAATCCTGCGGGTCAGGCAGTGAAATTGTATCCAAATTCCGGCTGATATTACGCAATACGCCATTCACAAACCCCTTCAGGCTGCGAAAGCCTTTTTTTTGCGCCAGCTTCACAGCCTCATTGCAGGTGGCCGAAGGCGGGACTGCATCCATATATTTCAATTCATATACACTGCTTCTGAGGATACAGCGCAGGACGGGCTTCATTTTACGCGCCTTCACGGTAGAAAACTGGTCAATCATATAATCTATGGTAATCATATGCTCCAGTGTCCCTTCACAAACACGCGTAATAAAGCTACGCTCCTGCTTCTCCAAATATTGGTATTTTTCCAGGGTATTCCGGATGGCAATATGGCTATATTCCCCATCCCTGGTCACCTCTAACAGGATGCCCAATATAATTTCCCTGGTATTCACATTGCTGCCAGCCATAAAAGGAGCCCTCCTCATCCAAATTTTTAATCGTCGCTTCTCCCGCCAAACAGGATCAAAAGCCGCAGTAACTGTAAAATCGCCGCCGCTGCGCTTGCCACATAAGTCAGGGCTGCTGCCCCAAGAACCTTCCTAGTCCCTTTCAGCTCTTCCTGCCCCAAAATGCCTGTCTCCCCTAAAATCCGAACCGCACGCTTGGAAGCGTCAAACTCCACCGGAAGGGTAACAAGCTGAAACAGGACTGCCAAAGAAAAACAAAGTATCCCAATATTGATCAGCAGGCTCCCTGTACTGCTTGTAATAAACATGCCGATGATAATCAGCGGCCACGCCGCATAAGAGCCCAGATTTGCCACTGGGACAATCGCCCCCCGCACCATCAAAGGCGCATAAGATTTTTGATGCTGGATTGCATGCCCGCATTCATGGGCCGCCACCCCTACCGCCGCCACAGAGGCCGAGCCAAAAGTGCTGTCAGAAAGCCGCAGAACCTTGCTTCTGGGATCATAATGATCCGTCAGCCTCCCAGCCACATGCTGCACCGAAACATCATAAATCCCCGCTGCATGCAGGATCCTCTCTGCTGCCTGCGCGCCTGTCATTCCCGACATACTGCGCACTCTATCGTACTTATTAAATGTCGTTTTAACCCTAGCTGACGCAATCAGGCAAATAACAGCCCCAATCAACACCAAAATGTAGGTAGGGTCAAAATAATATCCATAAAACGGCATATCCATCACTCCTTTTACTCAAATTTCTGCCCAGCTTCTACCGGGAAGCCCCGCAAAAAATCATTTGCCGCCATCCTCCTCTTCCCTTCCAGCTGAACCTCTTCCAATACCAGAATCCCTTGCCCTGCCTGAACCTTCCAGCCCCCCTTGCCAGCTTCCAAAACCGTCCCCGGCTGAGCCTTTTGGCCACTCCCGCCATTGGCCGCCTCCTCTTTTTCCCCTGCCTTTTCCAGGGGCTGCGGCAGCCAAGAAGCCTTCCATATCTTCAAAACCTTCCCATTTAATGACGTATAGGCGCTAGGCCAGGGATTCAGCCCCCGCACCAGGCACTCCAGCTCCTTCGCTGGCATATTCCAGTCAATCTTCCCCAACTGCTTGTTAATGATTGTTGTATGCGTAGCCTCTTCATGATCCTGCGGCGTATAAACTGCTGTCCCCTGGCCAATCGCCTCCAAAGTCTTCACGCAAAGCTCCGCCCCTGCCTGGCTCAGCCGCTCAAACAGGCTGCCGCCTGTCTCATCCTCCCGCAGCCTTACCTCCTGCTGCAGGATTATATCCCCTGTATCCAGCCCCTCATCCATCCGCATCGTCGTAACCCCAGTTACGTCTTCCCCCTGTATGACAGCCCACTGGATGGGGGAAGCACCCCGATACTTTGGCAGCAGCGATGCATGCACATTCACGCACCCATACCTTGGCATTTCCAATATCTCCTTTGGCAATATCTGCCCAAACGCCACCACTACGGCAATATCAGCCTCATACCCCTTCAAATACGCCACGCATTCCTCTTCCCGTATCCTCTTAGGCTGATACACCTCCAGCCCATGCGCCAGCGCCGCTTCCTTCACTGGCGAATACTGTACCTTTTTCCCTCTCCCCCTCGCCTTATCCGGCTGCGTTACCACCAGCATAATCTCATGCCCTGCCTCCAACAGCCTTTCCAATGTCCCTACCGAAAAATCCGGCGTTCCCATAAAAATAATCTTCATTTTCCATTTTTCCTCCCTTCATTCTTTCACCAGTATGCCAGCGCCTGATACGCAGATCATAACGCAGGATGGATTTTAAGCCTGCCAGGCCGATTTTAATGCCATAGCGGCGCCCTCTGCAAAGGCTCCCTACGCCTCATCCTCCTCATACACCACATCATGCAGCTCCCCCTCCACCTTTTCCACATACATGTGCCCATCCAAATGGTCAATTTCATGGCAAAATGCCCGCGCCAACAGATCTTCCCCTTCCAGCTCCACCTTCTCCATGTCTTCATTCAAGGCCTCTACCTTCACATAAGCCGGCCTTGTTACCTGCCCTGCTTTTCCTGGAAGGCTCAAACACGCCTCATCCTCTGTCTTTTCCCCCCTTGTCTCTAAGATCTGCGGATTTACCAGCACAATCGGGCCTTCTCCCACATCAATCACCACGACCCTCCTTAAAACCCCCACCTGGGGAGCAGCAAGGCCAACGCCATTGGCGTCATACATCGTTTCTTTCATATCCTCAATCAACTCCCGAATCCTGGGTGTCATCTCCTTCACTTCCCGACACTTCTTTGTCAATACCTCGTCTCCAAGCTGACGAATTGTCCTTAATGCCATCTCTCTATCCTCCTATTTTTTCGAAAGGCACATTCCACACCCTTCCATTTTTGCCGCTAAAACCCACTCATAGGATTAAAATCAAACTGCACCATCACATTTGCAAACTCCCGATGACGGTTTACAAATTGCTCCAGCACATCCTTGATTTCCACCAGTTCCTGGTAGTCCCCATGCTTAAAGTACATCACCTTTCGGTAAATATCCTTAATTTTCGCCACCGAAGGGCTGGCTGGCCCAATCACCGACAAGCCCTGCAGCTTACCATTCTCCTTAGCCTGCCGGATCTTCCCTGCCAAAAGCTCCATGCTCAGGGACGCTGTCATCTCATCCCCTGAAGCCACAAGCATTACCATCATATGCCCGCAGGGCGGATAATGCAGCAATGCCCGATAAGCAATCTCCGTTTCATAAAACTTCTTATAATCCTGGCTCTGGGAAAGCTTCATGCAATAGTGTTCTGGGCTATAGGTCTGTATCACCACTTCCCCTGGCTGCCTCCCCCGCCCAGCCCTTCCTGCCGCCTGGGTAATCAGCTGAAAGGTCCGCTCTGCCGCCCGGTAATCACTGATATGCAGCGACAGATCCGCCGCCAATACGCCCACCAGCGTCACATTTGGAAAATCATGCCCCTTCACAATCATCTGTGTGCCAATCAATATGTCTGCCTCCTGATTGGAAAAGGCCGACAAAATCTTCTCGTACCCATCCTTTTTCCGGGTAGTGTCAAAATCCATCCGCAGCACCCTGGCCTTGGGAAACCTGTTTTTCACAACCTCCTCAATCTTCTGGGTTCCCGCCTTAAAGCCGCTGATATACCCAGACCCACATTCCGGGCACACCTCCGGAACAGGCTCCTCATAGCCGCAGTAATGGCACACCGCCTTCCCATTGTTATGCTGGCTCAAAGACACATCACAATGGGGGCATTTTGGCACATACCCACAGGAACGGCAGGTAATAAAGCTTGCCATCCCCCGTCGGTTCAAAAACAGCATGGCCTGCTGGCCGCTGCTTAGCCGCTGCCCCAGCAGCGCCTGCAGCTTCTCGCTTAAAATGGAACGGTTGCCCTTTTTCAGTTCTTCCCGCAGATCCACCATATGGCAAACTGGCAACGGCTTTTCCTCAATCCTCTTGTCCAGCTCCAAAAGCACATATTCCCCTTGCTTCGCCCTATAATAGCTGTCAATAGAAGGCGTAGCAGAGCCAAGCACAACGCTGGCTTGCGCCATCTTGGCACGGGCAATGGCTGTTTCCCTGGCATGGTAACGGGGCAGCGTTTCGCTCTTATAGCTGGATTCATGCTCCTCATCTATAATAATAACGCCAAGATTTGAAAAAGGTGTGAACAAGGCGGAACGCGGCCCGATCATCACATCCACCTGACCCTGGCTTGCCCGCTCAAACTGGTCATAGCGCTCCCCAGCTGACATTTTAGAATTCAGGATAGACACCCGTTCCCCAAAACGCTGGTAAAACCGCTCCACTGTCTGGTAAGTCAATGCAATTTCTGGTATCAGCACGATGGCCTGCTTCCCTGCCTTTACGATACGGTCAATCAACTCAATATACACAGCCGTCTTCCCGCTTCCTGTCACCCCATGGATCAGATAGGTATGGCGGTACCCCTGCTCCCATTCCTGCCAGATATGCTCCACAGCCTTTTGCTGCCCTTCGTTCAATATCAGCAGCTTTTCCTCCTGCTTGATTTCCCCAAAGGGGCTGCGGTATAAACGCTTTTCCTCCACACGCAAAATCCCCGTCTTTTTCATGGCACGGATCACGGCAACAGAAATATTCAGCTTCACCACTACCACATCATAGGGAATAGGGCTTTGCTCCAGCAGAGCTGACAGAAGCCTTGCCCGCGCCGTGTAATGCTTTTTTTCAAACAGGGCAAGCTGCCCCGCTGCTTCCTCCCGGCTCACAGCCAATACCACAAAGCGCTGCTTTTTCTCTGCTGTTTTCTGTTTGATGGGAAGGACAGTCTTCAAGGCATGGTTCATGGTCCCGCCATAATTCTCCCGCATCCAGTCCGCCAGGGCAATCAGCTGGGATTCAATGGAAACGCTGCCTGGCACTACGCCCTTGATTTCCTTAATCTTCTCCGGGTCATAGGAAGCCTCGTCTGCTAATCCCACCACATAGCCTGTGGTTTCACGGTTTCCCATCCCAAAGGGGATTTTCACCCGCATCCCCACTGAAATTTCGCCGCGCAAAGGCTCAGGTATCTGATATTGAAATATTTTATCCAATTTTTCATGAGAAATGTCAATAACAATATTTGCATATTCTGACATTGCCGCATCACCTACTTCCCTGCGCCAGCTCGCTTAAAACCTCCTGTATCAGCACCCGTTCATCCATAGGGTATTTTTTCCCCTTAATCTCCTGATAGTCTTCGTGTCCCTTTCCGGCAAGCACGATCACATCCCCAGGCTGCCCGTGGGAAATGGCATACTTGATGGCTTCCTTCCGGTCAATAATCTCCACATATTCCCCATCCGTTTTTGCCATGCCCACTTTAATATCGTCCAGAATGGCCTGCGGATCTTCAAACCGCGGGTTATCCGAGGTGATAATGGACAAATCCGCCAACCGGCCAGACACCTCACCCATCTCATACCGCCGCAGCCTGGAACGGTTGCCGCCGCAGCCAAACAGGCACACCAGCCTGGCAGGCTTATATTCCTTCAGGGTAGCCAGCAGGCTCTCCAGGCTCATGGAATTGTGGGCATAATCAATCATCAGGGTAAAATCATCTGATACCTTCACCATCTCAATCCTGCCCTTTACCTTCGCCGCCTTCAGGGATTGCCAGATATCCTCTGGCGCCACCTGGAAATGGCGGCAAATGGCAATGGCCGTCAAAGAATTGTAAATACTGAATTTACCTGGCACATCCAATTCCACGTCCATATCCACCAGGCCTTTTGCATGGTAAGACACACCCAGATACCCCGGCCTTTTCAAAAGCTGCGCATCCACTGCCCGCAGGTCTGCCTCTTCTGAAAAGCCAAAAGTCTCTATGGAGCAGGTATGCCCTGCAACCACTTGCTCCCAATGCCTGTCATCCCGGTTCACGATCCCAACCCTACACTGGCGAAACAGCATTCCCTTGCAGGCCATATACTCCTCAAAAGAGCTGTGCTCATTGGGTCCGATATGGTCTGGCTCAATATTGGTAAAAATCCCAATGTCAAACACAAACCCTGCCGTACGGTGCATCATCAGCCCCTGCGAGGATACCTCCATCACCACGCACTGGCATCCGCTGTCTGCCATCCGGCGAAAATAATCCTGTACAATGTACGATTCTGGCGTTGTATTATTGGCAGGTATTGCCTTGTCCCCAATCACGGCTTCAATCGTCCCAATCAGCCCTACCTTATACCCTGCATGCTCCAGGATAGACTTCACCATATAGGTGGTGGTGGTCTTCCCCTTCGTCCCAGTCACTCCGATCACTCTCAGTTCCTCTGCCGGATGATGGAACCAGGCAGCCGAAGCCACTGCCAGCCCATACCGTGTATCCTCCACATGGATTACAGTCAGCCCTTCTGGCGCCTTTACCCCATCCTGCACCATAACAGCAGCAGCCCCCCTTTGGGCTGCCTCTTCCACAAAGGCATGCCCATCTGCCACTGCGCCCTTAATGCATACAAACAGGCAGCCCTCCACAACCCTTCTGGAATCATACACCAGGCTTGTGATCTCAACCTCTTTTGTCCCCTGCACAAGCGTATAGTCCAGCCCTTCCAACAATCTTCCTAATTTTTCCATTGCCATTCCCCTTTTCTAAACTGCATACTTGTTTTATTATAAGATATATTTGAAATTTTGGCAAGTTTTGTGCGCCTATGAGAATTTCCGTTACTATTCACGGCCTGGGAGCTGCCCATAGCAACAATTCGAGGCGATATTTAAAGTTTTGCTTCACAAAAATCGCCCCTCACTCCTGAATCATGTTCTCACGGAATGCACAGTTCAGCGCATTCCTGAGCCATGAATAGTAACGAATTTCCTACAAGATAAAAAAGGGAACCCCCTCCCGGGACTCCCCCTTACACTCCTTGCCAATCTTCTATTTCGTCCATCGTTACTTCTTTATATCTGCAAAGGATAATTTCATCTTCGTCGCCTGGAAAAACTCCTCTTTTGCCTGCTGGAAACAATCCAGGATCACTGGCGAAAACACGCCGCATTCCCCGTTCAAGATCATCTGCGCCGCCTCATCCAAAGCATATGCCGCCTTATACACACGCTTACTTACCAGCGCGTCATATACATCTGCAATCGCAACCACCTGTGCCCATATCGGGATATCATCCCCTTTTAGCCCATCTGGATACCCGCGCCCGTCATAGCGCTCATGGTGGTAACGGCAAATCTCATAACAATACTGATAAAAATCGTCGTCATCCTGCTTAAAGTTCTCCAAAAGCTCACACCCATAGGTGGTATGCTTCTTCATCTCCTCAAATTCTTCCTTCGTCAGCCTCCCAGGCTTCAGCAGGATATTGTCTGGGATCGCGATTTTCCCAAGGTCATGGAGCGCTGAAGCGCTCACGATTAAGTCCACGGCATCCTCTGTCAGGTGATATTCTGGATAGGATGCAACCAGGTACTTCAACAGCATCCATGTGTAGTACTTCACCCTCTGGATATGCTCCCCAGATTCCAGGCTTCGGAATTCCACGACAGAACTGAGGGCATTGATCAGGAAATCATTCTGCTTCTTCAGCTTCTCCTGGCTCTCCTTCAATTGCTTTGTCCGCTCTTCCAGCTTATTCTCAATATCAATCCGGTTGGAAAACAATTCAATCAAGTTCAGGGCACGCTGTATAATGACCTGAGGCACAAAGGGCTTATACACAATATCGGATGCACCATACTCATACGCCTTAACGGCTGTATCTGTAGACTCTTCCCCTGTGATAATGATTACTGGGATATATTCTATATACCTATGCGCTGCCATATATTCCAGCACATCTAATCCGGATTTGCCCGGCATAATGATGTCTAAAAACAGAAGGGCAATGCGGTCGCCATGCTCTTCCATCAGCTGCAATGTCGTATCCCCGTCGCCTGCTTCTAGGATCTCAAATCTATCTTCAAAGATAAATTTCAACATTTCTCGATTCATTTCGACATCGTCTACAATTAATAATGTATTCCTTTCCATAATTTCTCCTTTGCAATGATACTGTTCTCACCTATCATACCATATCCTTGCCATAAAATCAATGTTACTTGGAACCTAATTCTAACATCCGCTCCAAAGGCATCTGCGCCTTCAGCCGTATTTCCTCTTTCAATTCTACTGTATTTAACATCTGCTCTAAGGCATCTGCCACCTTCTCTAAAGTAATGCGCTTCATGTTGGGGCAGAACTGCCTGTGTCCCACGGAATAAAAACGCTTGTTTGGATTCTTCAGCTTCAGCTCATACAACACGCCCATTTCTGTCCCAATGATAAACTCCTCCCCTTTGCTCTCTGTGGCAAAATCAATAATGCCAGAGGTGCTCCCCACATAATCTGCCAGGGCAACCACATCCATCGTGCATTCTGGGTGCACCAAAATCTCTGCATTGGGATGGGCTTCCTTGGCCTTCTTCACATTTTCCGCCAGAATGCTCTTATGTACATGGCAAAAGCCATCGTTAAAGATAAAATGCTTCTCTGGCACCTGGGAAGCCACATAACGCCCCAGGTTCTCATCTGGAATAAAGAAAATATGCTGGTTCGGCAATTCCTGTACAATCTTAAGGGCATTGGATGACGTCACGCACACATCCGAATAAGTCTTAAGCAAGGCTGTGGAATTGATATAGCAAACCACTGCCAGATCCTCGTACTGATCCCGCATTTCCTGGATTTTCCCAATATCCGCCATATGCGCCATAGGGCAGTCTGCCATCATATCCGGCATAATCACTGTCTTTTCTGGGTTCAGGATCTTGGCGCTCTCACCCATAAAAGACACGCCGCAAAACAAAATCGTCTCCGCCTCCACTTTGGTGGCAATTTTACTAAGATAAAAGGAATCCCCCACATAATCTGCAATTTCCTGCACCTCGTCATTTACATAGTAATGGGCTAAAATAACAGCATCCCGCTTTTGCTTCCATTCATTGATCTTATCTATCGTTGACATAATTTCCCCTGCTTTCTGTATTATTAGCGCCCCTGTTTTCTGCACAGGGACGCATCCCGCCTGTGGCGGCATGGATCGTTACTATTCACGGCCTGGAGCCGCTCATAGCAACAATTCGGGGCAGTATTTAAAGTTTTGCTTCGCAGAAACCGCCCCTCACTCCTGAATCATGCTATCATGGAATACGCAGTTCAGTGCATTCCTGAGCCATGAATACTAACGCATGAATCCTTTTCTGCTTACTATCTCATAATCTTGGGCTCCTGTCAATCCTAGATTTCCAAATAATGCTTCACACTCTCCCGAACCACCAACAGGGAAGGCACTGATATGCTCAATGGGATTGCCTCAGGCTCACGTGTAACCCGCTCCAACAGCAGGATCACATTCTGCACCATTTCTTCTATATTAATCCGAATGCCAGAAAGCTGGGGCTGGGTCAGGGTAGCCAGCAGCGTATCGTTAAAGCTTAAAATACTGTAATCCTCCGGCACCTGATAGCCCAAAATCTGCAAGGCCCTAAGCACCCCCATAGCCGTTGTCTCATTGTATGTAAAAAAAGCTGTGGGCTTCTGCTCCCCTTTCTTCATTTCCCTAAAATACACCATGACTGACTCAGCCACGTCATTCTCCTGCCATTCCAGATCCAGCAGCGTGCCCTCAATCTCCTCTCCCTGATGGCACTCCAGATAATCCTTGAAAAACTTCCTCCTCAGCTCCAATGCACGCCTTCCTGTAGAATCCGTTGAATAAACAGGCCCTACAAAGGCAATCTTCCTATGCCCCTGCGCCACCAAATAATCCATCCCTTGGCGGATTCCCACCTCATAGTTGGGAAGGACAGAACTAAATTCTTCTGGATAAGGCGCGGAATCCAGAAAAATAATCCTGGATGTGCACTTTTTCATAGCTGTGATCTGCTCATGCTGGAACTGGCCAATAGCCAGAATCCCGTCCACTTCCCGTGAAATGGCATCACGGTAGCACTTATTTTCCTGGTCGTACTGCATCATTACCGTTTCCAGCCCATTCTCAAAGCAGCAGCTCTCCATGCTCCCTTTCAGATACAGGTAATAGGGATCCCTTCCGAATCCCTGTCCGTTCTCCATTTCCACAATCCCAATCCGCAAATGGGTCTCTTTTGCTTTTTTAGCAGTGCCATGCTTGCTGGAATAATCAATCCGGCCTGCCGCCTCTAAAATCATTTTCCTTGTGTTTTCCGTTACATTTAATGTCTCATCCTCATTCAGCACCCTGGATATGGTTGCAATGGAATAACCTGTTATTTTTGATAATTCTTTTAATGTTGCCATATCTTTTTCTCCGCTATTTCTATTTTTCACTGTAAAGCTATGAAGTCGCCATATATCTGCTTACGGTTTTCCAAACTGCATCCGCAATCTCCTGGGGGCTTCCATTTCCATCTATGACAGCCACTTGCTCTACGCCTTTCAGAACCTGGAAAGCCTCTATGTATTTTTCACGGACCTGTGCCAGCCGTGACTTTTCTTCAAACAGCTCCTTCTGGTGACGGTTTGCAGAAATCCTCTCCAATGCCAGCTCTGGCGTAATATCCAAAAACACGGTGACGGTTGGGCGCAGGATGCTGCTGTTCGGCTCATTTGCCTTAATCACCCAGTCCATGGGCAAATCTACACCCTGGTAGGCATAAGAGGAGAAATAGTAACGGTCTGTAATTACGATAGTCCCCTCTTCAATCTTATGCAGGATCCCATTCACATCGTTCAGCAGATGGTCCAGGCGGTCTGCCACAAACAGGGGGGCAATGGCACGGTTGTCGGTTTTCAGCCTTCCTGTCAAAATCTGGCGGATCAGAGAGCCAAAGGGGGAATCAGTGGGCTCCATAGTGGTATAGCATGGAATGCCCTCCCGACGCATACGGCCCGCCAGCATCCTGGACTGGGTGCTTTTGCCGCTGCCGTCAATTCCTTCTAAGGCAATCAGGGCTCCTCTTGGCTTTTGTGAAGTTGTTTTTTCTTGCATGTTTTATGTTTTCCTCCGTTCTGTGCGCTTGGGAGGCACGCAGATTTTAGTTCCTATGGGATTATTATATACTTTTACTAAAAAAATTACAATATGTTTACTTTTTTCTTCTGCGAAGAAAATGGATTTTGGGGATGGTTATGCGGACGTTTGGGGATAGCTAGGCGGACGGAACCGCAACAGGGAAAAGCTTCTGTATCCGGCGTCCGCAGCGAAGAATATCTTCCGCATTTTCATGTCATAAAAGCCAAACCCATAATGAATAATATTTTGGTATATTAAATATTGCAAGAATAGGGAATTATTACTATAATAAGGGTATCTTGTTTCATTCTTACATAAATCAGTGAATGGCTTTGCTCGCTTGAAGGGTTCTGAATAGTTACGAGATAATTTCATAATAATGGATGTTTTTTTATAGAAAGGAGTTTTTGTTATGTGGGCTTATGAGAGTGTATTTTATCAGATTTATCCTCTGGGGTTTTGCGGGGCGCCCTTTGAGAATGATGGGGTGGCTGTGAACCGGATCCAGAAGGTGAAGGAATGGATTCCGCATTTGGAAAAATTAGGAGTGAATGCTATTTATTTTTCACCGCTGTTTGAGTCGGATACACATGGGTATAATGCCAGGGACTATCAGAAGGTGGATGTGCGTTTGGGCACCAATGAGGATTTTAAGGAGGTATGCGACGCCTTGCATGAGGCAGGGATACGGGTGGTGCTGGATGGGGTGTTTAACCATGCTGGGAGAGGGTTCTTTGCATTCCAGGATGTGCTGCAGAATCGGGAAAATTCCCGTTATAAGGATTGGTTCCATATTAACTTTGGCGGAAACTCCAATTATAATGACGGGCTGTGGTATGAGGGCTGGGAAGGGAATTATGACCTGGTGAAATTGAACCTGAAGAACGAGGAAGTGATTCAGTACCTTTTGGAAAGCGTTAGCTTCTGGGTGAAAGAATGGGATATTGACGGGCTGCGGTTAGATGTGGCTTATTGCCTGGACCATGATTTTGTAAGGCGGCTGCGGAACCATTGCGATGGGCTGAAAGAGGAATTTTTCCTGGTGGGGGAAATGCTGCATGGGGATTACAACCAGCTGATGAATGACTCCATGCTCCATTCGGCTACCAATTATGAATGCTATAAGGGGCTGCATTCCAGCTTTAACTCTATGAATATGTTTGAGATTGTCCATTCTTTGCTGCGGCAGTTTGGGCCGGAAAACTGGACCCTTTACCGGGGGAAGCATTTGCTTTGCTTTGTGGACAACCATGACGTTTCCAGGATTGCTACGGTTCTGCAGGAAAAGAAGCATTTGCCGCTGATCTATGCGCTGTGCTTTGGGATGCCGGGGATTCCATGCGTATATTATGGAAGCGAATGGGGGGTGCCTGGGGATAAGGCAAATGGGGATCCCTCTTTGCGGCCCAGCTTTGAAGCGCCAGAGTGGAATGATCTGACAGATTGGATCTCGAAGCTGACAGAAGCGAAAAAAGGGTCTGAGGCTTTGAATTATGGGAGCTTTAAGTCTGTGGTGCTGACGAATAAACAGTGTATTTTTGAGCGGAAAAGTGAAAATGAAAGGGTGCTTGTGGCCATCAACGCGGACAGCGAGGCTTATACGGCGCATTTTGATGCGGGATGCGGGATGGCTGTGGATTTGATTACAGGCGAGGAGCATGACTTTGGCGGGGGGAGCGAGCTGCCAGGGTATAGCGCTTATTTCTGGAAATGCGAGAAATAACAATATCCCTATTGAACCGCTGACGCAATGCATAAGATGGGGCGCGGGGGCGCTGCCCAATACAGCAAACCCCCGCGCCCCATGCCCTATTGGGCTGGATGTATTATGCATTTCGCAATGCACACAAATTGGCGGAACGGTTACGAAAACAGAAGCCTTCACTTTATCACTGTTCCGTTTTCTGGCAAAGGGATGGAAGTGTAGTTCTCTGCCGGGATAAATTCTTCCCCAACCGTCACGCATCCTGATAGCTGACGCGTCTCTTCCATCCTGCTGGAAAACATAGCTTCCGTGATAGCATCATATGTAAGGTTTTTGTTATTCGTGAGAATTAGCTTATGGCTGCCAACGGCTCCGTTACGGTATACCCCAGTCAGCAATAACCTGTATCGGTAAACACTGCCCTGGCAGGTATACGTTCCGTCTGCATTCCTACTATAAGTTCTCCAATTAGGCTCAGGCAATAAATCTTCCGAAACGCCCGAAGTGTCTTCTTCTGTATTCTCTGGGGACAGCTTTGAGCATCCGCTTCCGATTAGAACACACTTTAACCGCTCTTCCTCTCCCCTGTTCATATATCCTGCATTCGAAACCTCATCATCTGTAAGGTCTTTGCTGTTTGAGAGAAGAACTGTGACAAATTCCCTGATTTGTGCAGGGTCTTTGCTTTTATACAACAGCTTATATTGATAAACTATTCCATCATAAGTATAAGTCCCATCCTCATTGACGGCATACTCTGCCTCACTATATTCGTGCAGCATATCTTTCAGGGAGAAATCTTCCAAAACCTTAGAATCATTTTCCATATCGCCACCAGCAGAAGCAGACTCTTCGGAAATGGGTTCCTAGGCTGTATGGATTCCTGCAGATGTGCCATCCCAAGGGGTGGCAGGCTCCCCAGCGGTGGATTCCTGGGCTATATTCTGCGGGAAATCCATGGCAGAAACATTACCTTTTTGCCGTACCATAATTCTGAAGGTCTTCTGAACGTTCTCCATATTTCCTTCCATATTCCTGGACAACCTCATCAGCTTGAACTTCTGATAATTCATCATAATTTATGCCAAAATATGCTTCAAGAAATAGTTCTTCTGCATAATTTGATTTTACCATGTCAAGTGACTCCTCCATCAAAGCATAGTCACACGACATATTCTGATATTCCTTTAGTAATTCGTCTTTATGGTCCGGGCGCGAAAATAACTCTTGGAAGACTGCAGATTTCCTTTCCAGACTATTAATCCCACCTTCTAAAGTATCAAATCCTAATATATCCAATAAAAACGGATACTTTACAGCATACTTTACCAACTCTTCTGTTGTCAGCAATTTGGCATATTCCAGCGGCATATTACATGCATCAAGCGCTTCACAATAATCCATTTCTTTCCATTCAGGGGAATCTGCAGTGAGAGGATATTCTCCTATTGGCAAGGCTTTCCAATCTTCAAGAGACACCTGTTCTGCATTTGATTCTGTCTCATTATCTGCTCCTTTCTAAACTGACAGCTTTTGTATTCCTACTGCAACAATCTATTTAAATCGGGCTTAAAAATTCCAACAGCTTCACCACCTTTCCCCAACAGTAAGCCCACTGTATTGTCCTATCTTCATTTCAAAAATCAGAAATAGAATTTTTTTATATTATAAAAATAATTTTTTATATTATACAATCCTAAAAATACATTGTTAATACTTTTTGGAAATTTACATATAGTTTAGCTCAGATTATTATTCAAGATTTGTTTCAAATTCGTTGTTAAGCGCCTGCTTCCCCCTTACCTGCGGATTCTCTCTACTGCCTTCCCTAAATGGTTAAACCAGCTCTGGGGAAGCACAAGCCCAAATATCATCCCCAGCACAATCGCCCCTGCGATTTTCAGAGTCTCTGTCCCTTTTTCCATAAACCGTGCCAAATCCCCCATAATCAGAAAGTACGATGTATAATACAGCCCAGCTCCAGGCACCAGGGAAAAGATTCCTGTGATCAAAAATACTGTACTGGGCATTTTGCGTACCGCTGACAAGATCCTGGCTGCCAGAGTCAGGGCAAGCGCCGCCCATATGGATGCCGACGTAAGCCCGGCCCCATGGGAGAGCCAAAAGCTGTAGGTAACCCATCCAACCCCGCCATTGACCGCGCAAAAAAAGTATTCTGTTGCCGGCACATGGAACAAAACTGCAAACGCCACTGTAGCAAGCATACACATCACGATTTCTGCAATCATAAAGGCAATACACCCCCTCCCAACATCTGAAATACCTTGATGGCCGCGCCTACGCCAATGGCAATGCACATCCCGGTAAGCAGCGCGTCAATCAGCCGGATGCTGCCAGACAGATAGTCCCCGCCAAACAGGTCACGGATCGCCATTGTCATGGAAACCCCTGGAAGGAGCGGCATAATCCCGCCGATAATTACGCGGTCAAATAAAACTCCCGTCCCTGCCGCATATAGAGCCAGGCTTCCTGCTGTCACCAACGCGCTCCCCAAAATATTCACAATAAATTTCGAAGCCTTATAATGGGCTGTCACCAGCAAAAATACTTCCAACAGCATCCCCAGAAAAAAAGAAAAGAAGCTATCATAGGGACGCCCGCCCATCAGATAGCCAAATCCTGCACATCCTATCCCCCCTGAAAGTATCAGCACCCACTTTGAAGGCCTCGCCCCCTCCTTACATTGCCGCAGCCTCCCATAAGCCTCCTCAACCGTACATTCCCCCGCAGAGATTTCCCTGGACAGCTGGTTCACAGCAGCCACCCGCTGCAGATCCACCTCCCCAATGGGCACATAACGCACCATGCTCCCCGCATCCTCCCTCTGCTCATGCACCGTGGCAAAAATCCCATTGGTGATCACAAACACATGGTAATCCTCTATCCCATAAGACTCCAGGACACGGCTCACTGTCTCCTGCACCCGATAAATCTCCCCGCCGCTCTCCAGCATAACCTCCCCAATCGAAATAGCCAAATTCAAAATCTCCTTACTCCTCGGCATCCCTCTACCAGCCTTTCCATCCACCATGTACTCTCCCCAAAAACCCTCACATAAAAATCCCTCACACGAAAGGCGCGCCCATCTCCTGCCTGCCAAAAACAGCTGTGGGGAGAGGGCGCAGGCTCAAGGCAGACATTTCAAGGCGCACTTAGCACAGGCCAGATCCAGGGCTTAGGGAGGCTTATCCGCCAAACATCTGCCCCTTCAGGTTCTCCTCCTGTTCCCGTGCCCTCAAAATTGCTTCATTCAAGGACAGCATCTTCGCATCCAGTTTCGATACGATCTCCGCACACTCCTGCAGATCCCTGCTAATATATTCTGGCGCATTCCCCTCAAACTTATAATAGATCTTATGCTCCAAACTAGCCCAAAAATCCATAGCAATGGTCCGGATCTGGATCTCTACCTTCGTGTCAACCACCCCATCTGTCAGGAAAATCGGAACCGTCACCATCATATGGTAGCTCTTATACCCACTGTCCTTTGGATTCTTAATATAATCCTTCACAGACACAACCGTCAGGTCATTCTGCTTCCCAATCATCTCTGCCAGCCGATAAATATCCGACGTAAAGGAGCAGACCACCCGTATCCCCGCAATGTCATTCACATGCTTCACCATATTGTCAATGGTGCTCTCATACCCATTGCGTTTTAACTTTTTCACAATACTTTCTGGTGTCTTGATCCTGGACTTGATATACTCAATGGGATTGTATCTATGTACATGGCAAAATTCATCATTCAATATTTCAAGCTTCGTACCCACTTCCTTCAATGCTGAGTTGTATAAGAAAATAACCGTATCCCAACTTGCCACGCCCTCATTCAATTTAACGGATAACTCCATTTCCTTCCCTTCTTTCCATCCTTTCATTTTCCTCATCTGCAAGCCGCCGCTCCTGCGCCCAATGCCATGGCAAAAAACCGCCCGCAGGATCCATGCCTTGCATTTTCTATTCCATCGCAACTCATACATAAGGATATTATACCATAGATTTGCCAAAACTTTGTGAATTTAATAAAAATTTTATGTTATTTTCACCAAAAATACAAGCTAATATGCAAAATCAGCCGAAACTTATGGCTCTCTCCATAAATCCCGGCTGCTTTGCCTCCCGCGCTCTCTAGGCTTTTATCTTTAAGATTTTCTCAATGGTTACCAGCTTCACACAAATCACAAAAATATCCGTTGCAATCCTCAAATTCTCCAGGCTTGGATAAGTTGGGGCAATGCGGATAATAGAATCCTTAGGATCCTTCCCATAAGGGAACGGCGCCCCAGCAGGAGTCAAGGTCACGCCTGCGGCCTTCGCCTTTGCCACAATGGCCTTCGCGCAACCTTCCAACGCCTCAAATGCAATAAAATATCCGCCCTTAGGAGCGATCCAGCTTCCGGCTTCCCGCCCGCCCAGCTCCTGTTCAAAGGTGTTTATAATCATTTCAAACTTGGGGCGTAGGATGTCAGCGTGTTTTTTCATGTGCTCTGTCATGCCATAAATATCTTTGAAAAACCTTACATGGCGCAATTGGTTTACTTTGTCATGCCCAATGGTGGCTACCCGCATCTGCTCCCGGATTTCCACCAAGTTGTTGGCAGAAGCGGCAATGGCTGCCACGCCAGAACCGGGAAAACTGATTTTTGAGGTGGAGCAGAATTTATACACCATATCCGGGTTCCCTGCCCGCTTGCATTCTGCCAAAATCTCCACCAGGTTATCCTGGTCTATATCATACAGGTGGTGCACCCCATAGGCGTTATCCCAATAAATACGGAAATCCTTTGCCGCTGGCTTCAGCCTGGCAAAACGGCGTACCGTCTCATCTGAATACGTAATCCCCTGGGGATTGGAATACTTCGGCACGCACCAGATGGCCTTAATGGCCTCATCCTGGCTCACCAATTCTTCCACCATATCCATATCCGGCCCAGTGGGGAGCATCGGAACATTAATCATCTCAATCCCAAAATATTCTGTAATCGTAAAATGCCTGTCGTATCCCGGAACCGGACATAAGAACTTCACCTTGTCCAGCTTACACCAGGGAGTGTTGCCCATCACGCCATGGGTCATGGAACGTGATACGATATCATACATAATATTCAGGCTGGAATTGCCATAAATAATGATATTGTCTGGATGGCACTCAATCATATCGCCCAACAGTACCTTCGCTTCCTGGATGCCGTCCAAAACGCCATAATTCCGGCAATCTGTTCCGTCTTCACAGTTCATGTCTGTGTCGCTGCCCAAAACGTCCATCAGCTCCATGGACAGATCCAACTGCTCTGCAGATGGCTTCCCTCTGGACATATCCAGCTTTAAGGCGCCGCTGGCGTATTTTTTGTAAGCTGCCTCCAGGCTCTTTTTTTCCTGTAATAATTCTTCTCTGCTCATTTCCTGATATGACTGCATGTTCATTATCCTCCTGAATTCTTTTCCTGTCTGCTATGCCTGTCTGCCATTGCCACATTGTTCTGATCATTCTCAATTTTGCTTTTTTATCAGTTAGCAGATAAGCGATTTCTTATGGCTTACAGCTGCTATCGTTTGCCCAGCAATTTTTGCCTTCCTTATTATGCACTATTGACTGCCGATTGTAAAGCATTTTCTTTCAGAAATTTACATTTGTACGCGTGTTGCGGACTTTTCCTAAAAAATCATGGTTCTTGTCCTTCTGTGAACTACCAGTTGCCCAAAATCAGTGGGATTGCGGCATTTATTCTTTCAAAAATGCCAAGTGGGACTTTATATTTTTTTCATAGCCATTCTCTGTTGGCTCATAGAATTTTGCGTCCGTAAGGCCGTCTGGAAGGTACTGCTGCCTTACATAGTGGTTGGGGAAGTCATGGGCATAAAGATACCCCATCCCACGCCCTAATTTCTGCGCCCCCCGATAATGGGAATCCTGCAAATGAGCCGGCACAGGAGCAGTCTTTGTAGACTTTATCATTTCCATTGCCCGTTCAATGGCCACACAGGCGGCATTGCTTTTCGGCGCGCTGGCCACATAAGTGACAGCCTGGGACAAAATAATCTGTGCCTCTGGCATCCCCACACGCTCCACTGCCTGGGCGGCGCTGACAGCCACCATAATAGCATGGGGATCTGCATTTCCCACATCCTCTGAGGCACAAATCATAATGCGCCTGGCAATGAACTTAATATCCTCCCCGGCATAAAGCATTTTTGCCAAATAATAGACAGCAGCGTCCGGATCTGACCCACGCATGCTCTTAATAAAGGCGGAGATTGTATCATAATGGTTATCCCCGCCTTTGTCATACTGCACTACGCGTTTTTGAATGCACTCTGAAGCCACTTCCAGCGTTATGTGGATTTTCCCGTCTGCATCCCGCGGGGTAGTCAGCACCCCCAGCTCAATGGCAGTCAGCGCAGCCCTGGCGTCGCCGTTTGCCACATCCGCCAGAAATTCCAGGGCGTCCTCCTCCAGAACCGCCTCATAAGTTCCCATGCCTTTTTCCTGATCTGTGACAGCGCGTGTCAGTAGTGTCTTGATATCCTGCTTTTTTAAAGGCTTCAGTTCAAAAATGACCGAACGGGACAGCAGCGCGCCATTCACTTCAAAATAGGGATTTTCTGTGGTGGCGCCAACCAGGGTTATGGTTCCATCCTCCACGAAGGGCAAAAGATAATCCTGCTGCCCCTTGTTGAAACGGTGGATCTCATCTATAAATAAAATCGTCTTTTTCCCATACATCCCCTGATTGTCCTTTGCCTGCTTCACTACCTCCTCCATATCTTTTTTTCCGGCAGCCGTAGCATTGATCTGGGTAAATTCCGCCTGGGTAGTGTGGGCGATCACCTTCGCCAATGTAGTCTTTCCCGTTCCCGGCGGGCCGTAAAAAATAATGGAACTGAGCTTATCTGCCTGGATTGCCCGGTACAGCAGCTTATCCTTCCCTATGATATGCTGCTGCCCCACCACTTCCTCCAGCCGGGTGGGCCGCAGGCGGCTGGCCAGGGGGGATTCTGTCTTCTGGTTCTGTTCCCGCATATAGTCAAATAAATCCATGGGGTGTGTCTCCTTTTCTCTATATAATCACGTTTGCAAATATATCTTTCCAGGCTATGCCATACTTTGCCAGCCATCTGCTGCAATACACATGGTTCTGCTCTTTTTCATTATACTCTGCAAAAAAGAAATATCAAGGCTTTCCGCCCTGGTATAACCTGCACTAAATACCTTAATGTTTGGCGCGGGTTATACTAGCATATAGGGTGTTTGGGATTTCCAAATAGTGTTCAGGCAAAAAATCCGCAGAATGGCTTTATGCTGTTCTGCGGATTGCAGTGTATCCATCTATTTAGGGGGAATTTCATTTTTTCCCACCAAGCAGATTTTTCCTCAATGCTTCCACATCATCCATTGAGAAGCTTGAAACTAATGCCGCTATTTCTTCCGAAGAATAATCCTTTTGTATCATACGGATTACAATTTGAGCCAATGCCTCACGTTTCTCTTCCTCGAAAATTTGTGCTGCCTGCCTCTTTTCTTCCTCGAAAATTTGTGCTGCCTGCGCCAATGCCTGCTGTTTTTCTTCCTCGAAAATTTGTGCTACCTGCGTCAAGGCCTGCTGTTTTTCTTCCTCGAAAATTTGTGCTACCTGCGTCATCTCAATAGCCCTCCTTATTCTATTTGCTGTTTCACGGTCAATAAGTTTATCAGTGAATGCCAGTATGCCCGCTAAGGCAAATAACTGCTGCCCTCTGTCCCGGATTTTAGCTGCGAGCGACACGGCCTCCCGGATTTTTTTCTGCTTTTCTTCTTTCGTCTGGTAAGAGAGGGGAAGTATTATAAATTCCATCAGCTCCTCATCTTCCAGGCGCTCTCCCCTCTCCACCTTCCCACTCAGGCGTTGGTAAATCTCCTCGGAATCCAGCCCAGAGAGGAATGCGCACTCCACGTCCAAATGCAATGCCCCAATATCATATTCGCTGGATACCTGCGCTTTCTGGATGTCTGCAGTATAGATTACGACCATGCGCAGCGTCGGGCATTCCTTTCCTTCTGTCAGGTAGCGGTTTGCTATCCCTGTCAGGTAGTTCAGGTATTTTACCTTATCCTTTTTGCTGTATTCGCTCTCATAATCTACAATCGCCGCCGTCCCATCCGCCAACTCAAAAATATTGTCCAGGCGGAGTTCATTCACCTTCACGGCTGGGATATTCGTTGGCAGCACATTTTTAATCTCTGGCAAGTCAAGCCCATATACACGGAATGTCTTCCCCTTAAAATTCTCTGCCAGCATCTTGCTGGTGATGTCCTTATTTTGGTACGCGATATCTCCATTTCCCACGATTTGCCCCCCTTTATGATTTTACCTAATGTCCTCTGTTTTGATTATACTTGCTTTTTAATAAGAAGGCAATGACATTTTGTTACTATTTATGGCTCAGGAATGCACTAAATTGCACATTCCGTGAGAACATGATTCAGGAGTGACGGGCGATTTTTGCACAGTAAAACTTTAAATATCGCCCCGAATTGCTGCTATGAACGGCTCCAAAAATTCCCCTTGCCTTTTCTATACGCACAAGATATAATTTATTCAAATCATGGTTTACAAAATCACAATGGGCCTACTCTGTCCCCATCCACAGAAAAGCACAACTGTAAATGCATATTTGTATAGCCTGGCAAATATTATATACTATAGAAGATCTTACCATTTTTTACAGAAAGAAGGCATTTAACATGAAAAAACATTCGAGAAGCAAGCTTGCATTTGTCCTGGCCCTCTGCGCCTTTACCTGCGGCATCCCAATCCTTACCACCCCCGAACAGGCATTGACTATAGATAACCCAATCGCATCTGACGACTCCCTGCTCCAGGCTTTGCTGCCGCAGGCTCTCTTAAAATCCCAAGCCTTGGGCAAAACACAGCCTGGCACAGAAACAGCCTCCCTGCCTGGCATTTTGGCAGAAGAGGGCTCCCTACTGAAACGGCAGTCAGATTTTCAATCCCGGCTCCATCACAACGAACTGCAGAAAGCCATTGACAGCATTGCTGAAAAATATGGCGCAGCCGGCGTCCAGGTTGCTGTCATAGAACAGGGCATTGTGGCAGATACCTTCGCTTATGGCTGGGCAACAAAGGATATTACCCCCATGACCGCCGACCACAAGATGCGGGTTGCCTCTATTTCTAAGGTAGTCCTGGGTATGGTTACCATGTGCCTGCAGGAAGAAGGCGTGATTGGCCTGGATGAAGACATCAGCCATTATTGGGACTGTAATGTGCAAAACCCTGCTTATCCTGATATCCCCATTACGATCCGTTCCCTGTTAAGCCACACCTCATCCCTGGAAGACGCCTCTGAAAATGCATCCCTCTCCTATTACAGTGTACAGAACTCCCTGAAAGGCTCCGGATACAGCCAGGCTGTGCCTGGGGAGATCGGCTCATGGTATTACAACAACTATGGATTTGATATCCTTGGGATAACGCTGGAGCTTGCCTCTGGGCGGATGGTTGATGAAGTATTAAAGGAGCATCTTTACAATAAACTGGATATTGACGCCGCATATGAAGCCGGCGACATCCAGGATACAAGCAAATTGGTGACCCTGTACAGGGATGGGCAGGTCGTCCGTACCATTGACGACCAGCTGCTCCGGCACTGCCGCCAGCAGCCCTGTGAGAAAGGCGTCCATTTCTGCGGCGGGCTGACAATCAGCGCCCATGACCTGGCAAAGCTTGTATCTGTCCTGGCGGAGGATGGCGCTTTCTATCAGGAGGTTCCTGAACATGCAGACGGATATACTAGGGAATATATGAACGGGGATACAAGCCACTCAGCCAATACCTACCAAAAAATCCAGGTGCTGTCCCCTGGCTCTGTGGAGCAGATGGAACAAATCTACAGCCTGCCCACGCCAGAAGGGCATTACCAGGCCCTGCCTCTGCGGTACAGGCATAACCTTTATGGGCGCAATCGGCTGTTCTACCATACAGGCAATGCCTACGGCGTATTTAACTGTATTTCCTATGACCCTGAAACAGGGGACGGCGTGGTAGTCTTAACAACAGGCGCTTGGGAATCCGCAGATGAAAACGGGATATTTGGCATTTGCTCGGAAATCAATGAGAAAGCTTATCTAATCATTTCAGGAAATACATAGTAATAGAAACTTTACGCGGCCTTAATTTCCGCTCCCTTTAAAACCACAAGAGGAAAGCAAAGAGTAATGCAGATAATTGCCACAATTTTATCAGACAGCATAGCCAATATTCCGGCTATTTTTATACCTTGTAGGAAACAGCCCTTCAGACATCCTATCCCGCTCCCCAAGCTTTCCATCATCCTCAGGAAATCTTTAAAATGCCTCCTCCAGCCTTACATCCTTTCTGCGGCTTAAATTGCAGCCGCAGAAAAACCCGCTCAAAAAACCATATTGATTAATCCTTTTCGCCTCAACGGAGTTTGCTTTTACTGATGTGTTTTTATTTAAGGCAAGCAAATCCTTCACAATCTTCTGATCCTGCGTGATCAGCAAAAGCTGGTACCTGAACCGAAACTTCGCAAAAACAACCCGAAAAACATTGTCTGCAAAATTATCTTCTTTCCCTCCCCGGATTTCTACAAGCTGGGCACCGCTCAGCCGCCCCGATAGCGACAGCGCTTTCGTTGCATCTGCGGCCACCTTAAAAGATGGCTTCTTCATGGCAAGCTTCTCCAATTCTTCATAACACTGGAAGAATACAATAATCCTGTTTTGATACAGCTGCAACAATAGGATGATATGCTCCCAAAACTTATTCGCCGCAAAATGAACCATGCTGCAAGCATCCATAAAAATTTTGTATTTCTTGTACCGCAGATCCTAGAAACCGCCATACTTCCATATTGACTTTTCATTTACTTTATGTATCCTGGAAATCTTTTGGACTGCATCCGTCTTTTCCATACCTCCTGCAATCAATTCTAAAATCATTGCAATAATCCTGATCCAATTTAAAATGTTTTTTGGCATTTTCTTCTCCTCCTATTTTGAATGCTTTCCTTATTTCTGAAACCATTCTAGCAATACCTGATTCCTGTATCAATTCATTTTCCCTGCAGATTTTTTCACTTATACCGCAATTCCCTTCACTTTTTCCTGAAAACCTGTGATACCGCTAAATCCCTCCTGGAAAAGAAGTGAACATTTTCTATAGGGATACCCTAAGTGTTTTTAGACGTTAGCCAGATAGAGCCTGTCACTGAATCATCCTACGACTCACTGCCAGACAGGCTGAAATTTTGTTTCCAGGCTGTGCATCTTGCGTTCTTCTGCACCAGAATCAATGCCTTGCTTCATATCTGTATGCCTTGTAACAAGGAAGGTATTTAAATACTCTGGAAACGCTGCCTAATACAAGTTCCTTAGTACAGAAATAAAATGCCGACCTTAAGCTTACGCGTGGCAGCAAAACAGATATCTACCTAAGGAGATATCCAGATATGGGTAATCATAAGATGAAAAAAGATAATATATACGAAACTTGCTATACTTATGGAAATGTTTGTATTGCAGATGCAAATTTATATTTTGATAAACTTTGCAATCTGGACGCAAAATGCTGAATCTTTTCCCTGTTGCCATGACTTTAGAAAAAAATTCTGTTTCTGACTGATATTGGAAGAAGAAAAAGATTGTTTGAATATGAACGTGTCAGAACTGTATGTAAGCTTTTTTCAGCCTCATCATTTGTATAGAATTTTCAATATTCTTTATCATTGAAGCAAATACTTTGTTTAAGTCATCTGTAGGCATTTCACACACTAACCACTGCGTCACATCATTTTTATCCTGGCTTAATTGACCCCTATGCCTCTGCCTCGGAAATCAGGCTCGCCATTTCCCCTGACCATGAAGCCAGCGAATAAAAGCAAATGCCATAAGTAACGGCTCCCTTCATTGTACTGCCCTCGGTTCCCCCTTAACCTGCCCGCCATCCTGCCTATCTTTTTCACCTGGCTCTATCGCAGCCTTTTCTATGTGCGGAATACATTCTATGTATTTCTCTGTAACCTCATCTATATTGCACTACCGTGCCCCTCCAGGCAGGTTTCATAATCCAAGCAAGGGCATTATTATCCCCAGTAGTGGTTAGCCTTTTTGCAGGCATACTCTCTGCATTCTATTCTGGCTGTTTATACTTCTGGACACCTGATTTCTGTCTTTCACTTACTACCTACATATTTATTTAGGCACATCAAAATGAAAATGGTTAAACATTGCTTATGTTAATGTCCTTATACGAGCTTCCTTCATTTCTATATAACAGCCGTAATTCTGACAAGCCGATGTTTGAGATGTATCAATGCCCTTATACGGGCTTCCTTCATTTCTATGTGATAGAATGTTGAGTATTGTCGGTAGAATTGAGGTATCAATGCCCTTATACGGGCTTCCTTCATTTCTATACTATATAATCCCATATCATGTGTGCGATATGGGTTTGTATCAATGCCCTTATACGGGCTTCCTTCATTTCTATCACCAATACGTCAGATGACAAGCCGAACGAAAAAGTGTATCAATGCCCTTATACGGGCTTCCTTCATTTCTATGCTCGCCCTCTGAACCCCGCTATTTATGCGGCTTCCAGATAGGTAAATTTCCCAAAATTATCTGACAATTTAAAAATCTCCTATTTTTTACCCCATTTTTGGTTTTTTTGAAATTTTCCCTTTGACAGCGTTAGTATACCATTAATTCCTTTTCTAGTCCAGTCAAATTTTCTCTCTTTCCCATACAATACCCTCATCCTTTGAACCCCACATTCTACAAGGCTTCTAGGGAAATTTGCGCCTATGTTTCCCTGGAAAAACACTGCCTAATAGAATTTCAAAAACAATTCATAAAATATTCCCTGTTTTCCCCAAAATTTTCATACTATTTATGCTTATTCCCTTCAAAAATCACATTTTTATACACATATTCTCTTTTTTATCAATATATTTTATTCATCGTTAATATTACCAATTGTTCCTACATAATATCCACACCCCAGAATACCTTGTTCCAACTGCTCTGTAACCCTGGCTGTTTTCCATATATCATGAGCATTCTTTTTCCTTTTAAATATCCCATAAAATTTAAAACATTTAGCCTTGGCGGTATTGCCACGCTAAGATGTACATAATCCCTACATCTTTATATTTACATAATGTTATTATTGTTTCCTTGACATCTACCCTGATTTTCCCTACAATATTTTTCCGATATCCTGAAATCAAAACTATATGGCACTAGCATTTCCAACAAATATGCAATATGCTCTTATTGTTCATTGGGATTGTTTTCTGTTCTTTGCATTGGCTTGCTACACTATACCTATTGTATCACAGGGGGCTTTTTACTGGTATCCTCACCATTTCCACTTATTATATTCTCCTTATCATAGCTGGCAGATTAAATATTTCTAGTAATAATTACTGTTTCTCCATTATCTGTTGCCTCCTCGCAATAAATTCTTAAATTCCCCCCTCGCATTTGAAAAATTTATTGCCAGCATATAAGTTCCTCATTTTGATGCAGAATTTTTGCAGAATTAATGTACAGTTATTGTGCGCTATTATTGCACTTTAGTAAATATGCAGAAATTGCAGTACTAAGAAAACTCCCTCAACTATGTTGGCGCACGGTTGGGCACCCTCCTGAAAGAAGCTGCCCCAAGCCTTGAATCGCAACATTATTTGATATGCCGATTTGTGCATGATACCACTGAAGAAGGAACCGAACCATTCACGGATTGCAGAGCATATTTCCCAGGATGCAGTTGCAGCTACCATAGCGTGTACAGACAATGCCGAATGAAGAACCCCGGGGCAGAGCCCTCAGGTACTTATTGGGAATTCTCCGCCTCTCCGGCTCCGAAGTTCCCAATAAGCACCTGCCTTTCGCCTCGCATCCGCTCGGTCACGAAAGCGGGGTATCTGGATTCTTTGTGCCACCCCCTACACCAAATAATCCGATAAACTTATTTGTCCTTCTACTTGGTCGACTCGGTATAGCTTGTTATACTCATTACCTTGGTTTTTTACATAATTTGCAATTACCTTTTCATTTCCATGTTCGCTCACCGTTGCCACATAAAATCCATCTGACCAGAATTCTCCACCCCACAGTTTCTTTTTCACGCCAGGACATTTTGAAAAAACCTCTTTTGCTGTTATACCCCGAGTTTGCCACTTGGAAACACTAAACGGAGCCATTAATGGCTCCGTTTTTTAGAGGAAATATGCAGTTTCCCTTGTGTTTCATGGGTTTGTAGAAATTTGAGATTATGTACCTACATGATATACCTATATGAAAATCTTTATCTCTTTTTTTATGCTTTTTAGTTCCGATCTGCAATAGAGTTTCGCAGGGAGTTCTATCTGAAATGCATCTAAAATCAGTTTCAGATCAGGATCATCACAATCCATAAACCGGTATAGCCCGTTTGGCAGTTTATCGACTTTCCATTTGTTCAGGGCTGTCTGGATGCGTTCGCCGCTCAGCCCGCTGCTCCAGTATGCATCTGCAGGAACAGAAACAACGTTGGAAGCGAACATAGAGCGGGCGTGTTTCCAAATCCCCCTTCATGACACGGAACTGGTCTTCAATCTGTGTCAGGCCGTGGTATTTATCAATCACTTCTAACGGCTCCATGGCCAGTTCAGAGGCCACGATCTGATAGTATCCCATACTCTTGCGGTATTCGGCAACTTTATCAAAATCGATAGATGTTTTGATGTCGTTGGAATCCATGATCTCTCCAGTCTTCT
>CAJTDL010000022.1 GCA_910575035.1 Lachnospiraceae bacterium | reverse complement strand
ATCTTCGACAGCAAGTCGACATCACAAAAAGTGTAAAATCGACAGAGATTTTTTACATATCTTATTCTTATCAGGAAGTCTTAAATTCCATAGACACAAGATTTTTTACAGCCTCTTCACGAACATTCTTGTGTGCTCGCTCAATGGCATTTCCTGCTGCCATTAAATCTTGATTGTCATTTTTTCCAACTTTGATACCAGCCTTTATATTATCAATATCCCTTCCTTGAAACTTTGCTTCTGAAACAGCTACAACGTGCCATTTCCCATTGTCGTCCTTAACTTCAATAATTCCTCCATCTGGAATAATGCTCGCACTTTGCAAGAACAAAGTCTGTCCAAGATCGTCATCAACTTCGTGTAATGCTTCGTTTATCTCTTTCTTTGAAATGCTTTTCCTATATCTAAAAGTCAATGTTGGAAATTCCTCTTGCAGCTTATGTACTACGATTTTAGAGTTATCAGAAACTTTCCTGTCATGTTCCTGCGCTTCTTCATCAAAAATTCCAATGACACCATCTGCTGCCTTTTGTTGTGTTGTTAGCCTATCAGATTGCTGTTTCCCTTTCATCTTGTTGTTCTCCTTTTAAGTTTGTAAAAAATTCTTCCGCATTGTCTATATGAATATAGTCTGTGTTTTGTCCTAATTCCCTCATAAGTTCAAGATGCTTGTTAAAATAATCAATAGAGGATTTATTGCTATCGCACATCAAGCAATGTCGTCCTCCAGAAATACAAACACGTCCAACTGTTCCACTTCCTGCAAAAAAATCAAGCACAACTGATCCTGGATATGAAAGTGCTTGAACAAAACGCTCTATAATTGCGACAGGTTTTTGTGTTGGGTGTCCAACACGTTCCTTGCTATTACCATTAAGTCTATTGATTTCCCATACATTTGTTGGGTTTTTGCCTTTTATTGTATTTTCCGGATTTAGGCGTTTATCTTTCAATGCCGCTTCAAGGTCTTTTTCTGAATAAGGTTCTCTAACTGAATCCAAATCAAAATAATAGTCATTTGTTTTTGTTAACCAAATAACTTCTTCATGCCTATTTGCAAAATATCTATGGGCAGACATACCGTTTTTGTAACGCCAAATAATCGTATTTATCAACTTAAATTTCGTATTATGCCTAACATAATGAATTATATCAATCAAGTCGCCTGATTTGACATCTCTAAACTGTATACCACCAAAAATAACCATACTACCATTTTTTGAAAGAACTCTGTACGCCTCATCAAGCCATTTTGTAGCCCATTCAATATAATTATCGTAAATATCCCACCCTGCAAGTTCAAGATTATAGGGTGGATCAATGCAAATTAACTGTACCGATTCGTCAGGGATTGCTTTCAAAAAGTCTAAACAATCCATAATATTCAAGCATAGCATAGTTTTATCGGGCGTTGTAAAATCTGTTGCTGTCTTATGCTTTAACGTATTATCCTTACGCATTTTGTTCAAAGACATAAGTGCATGATTATGATGCGATTTATTATGAATAGCCATGTTTACACCTCGTATTATTCTACATTTATTTCTACAATATCGTCAAGCCCACATTCCATAACTGCGGCAATTCGTGCCAACGTATCCATTGATACGGTTTCATTTTTTCCCATTTTAGCAAGTACGGTTGTACTAATACCCGCCCTTTTTCGCATTTCCGTTTTCGTAATGCCTTTATCAATTAACAGTTTCCACAATCTGTTATAATTAACCGCCATTGCGCAACCTCCTGCATAATCATAAAAACATAGAAGAAATTATAGCACAATGACGGTCAAAATTCAATATATTATCCGCAAATGCAAACATTATATTCGACATTTTTATCATCTCCGCTCTATCAATAACTCAGGTCAATAACTCAGAGAATATTCGGAATCTTATTGTCTAATAGTCTATTGCCTACATGGTGCTAGCACCATGTCAAAAAATATCACTATTATCTCACAAAACCCCTCTCCAACTTCTCCCTCTGCCCCTTTAACTCATTCTGTTTCTCATATAAACTGTTCCGTTCCTCACATAGCTTTTTCATACGTTCTAATTTTTCTCTGACCTCCTCTCGGCACTCCGGCTCTATCTGTTTGTATTCCCCTGTCTTGATAACAGCCTGCTCCAACCGTTCATCTATCATGGAAAGTGATTTTATCTTTTCATCAATGACCGAAATTTTCTCACAGTCTGCCCCTGCCTGTTCTAATCAGGGCTTTACCGTATCGGCAAGACCGTCCTCCGCATTCTGATAGATTACATTGCTTCGGCTACTGTTTAACTTCTTTTGTCGCTCATACTCTAACGCTTCTCTTTTTGTTTCAAATCCTCTCTTTCTCCGCTTTTTCTTCTCTCCTTTCGCCGTTGTTTCAAACCATTGCGCCGACCACTTTTTCGTGTCTTTCTCCTTATAAGCCATACTGCCACTCTCCCTCCTTAGCTTATTGGTAACTCATAACCGTACATTTTCTTTGCCCAAAACGCCCTTGGAATACGTCCTGCCATTGTAATATACCCCTGTCCTGCAAGTTCCCTGTTCAGTTCTTTTACAATATTGTAGGCATGAGATTTTGAACAATTTAACTCTTTGGCTATATCTTCCGCACTCATCATATAACGGTAGTTTGCCACACGTTTGTCCTCCTTTCCCCTTTTGGAAATTCATTACACCATTTGCATTTTATTCTTGTACGAATTTCGTACATACATAGTAGCACCTTATCCACGTATTGTCAATACGTCGTAAAAATATTTTTACGAATTTCGTATTTACATTTTTTCTATTTTTCACTTTTATGTTTTTCGTATATGTGGTATGATAATAAATAGAATTTATGCTTTTCGTATTTATTCAACATATGAAAATAGGAGGTCACTATGGGCGATGGAAAGAAGCTGAAAGAAATACTTGACAGTAAGAACACAAATGTCCGTCAGATTGCAAAGGCTACTGGAATTAGTGCTACAACACTATATTCTATTATTCAAAAGGATTCCAATATCCGATTTGACTTTGCCTTGCGATTGGCAAATGAATTAGAAATTGATGTGAATGAGATATGCGCCGCCAGCCCATTCTCCGGTGCTATTACTGAAGAAGAAATTTATCCTACGCTCCCCGATGGACTGAATGGCGCTCTTGACGGAAACCGAGTAAAGGTATATCTGAAAAATTCACTATATCCGCTTATGTATCTATTTGGAAAAAACAGTATGCCCGATGTGGATAATCTGTTGACTTCATTCTATCAACTAGACGATGAAGCAAGAAAAGAGGTAGTGGAAACGATACAATTCAAGTTACAGTATCACAAGGACAAAGAGCGGGCAGAACAGGTAAAGCAAATAAAAGGTTGGTAAAAAGATAAACTCCGATGAAACTTGGCACCATTTTCATCGGAGTTCTTTTTTTATGGCACCGTTTTGGCACCACTTACAACTTTTTCACTGTTGCAAAGTTTCAAAAAGGGCTCCCCGATTACTCGGAAAGCCCCATAAAATCTAACTTTTTACTAATTACTCAATAATCGTAGCCACACGACCTAACTCAACATTTCTTACTCTCTCACGGTTTTTATGAAAGAATATGTGTATTTTCAAGTGATTTGGAACTTTTTTTGATATCTCTTCTTTTACATTTTCCCTATATTTTACGTTTTCAATAATTTATTAAGTTTCCTAACCAGTTCTCTTATTTTCTGTGTGTTCAAAAATATCTTACAATATGTAAAACATTAAAGATTTATCCAAAACTTCTTTTCTCTTAATCCCCCACAATAACGACCTAATAACTTACGCAATTCTCTACTCTTTTTTCTAAATTGAATATTCCACGCTTCAATCTCTGTATCAGCATTTAAGGTCTTTCTATTTTTAGCCATTTGATATATTTCTTCCAATTTTTCAGAGGTTTTATCATCCGCTTTTCCACTCACAAAACATAAATGTATTTTTAAACTATGTTCCCTGATCTTAGTTGGTACACCATTGAAATCAGCCTTTGAAACTATGTCCGTTAAAAATACAAACAATTCTGTACATTCCCGATATAACTGTTCCTTAACCTTATATTTATATCCCAGTCTAAGTTGTACAAATATATAAAAGCATAAGTTTATCAGCAATGTTATAATACTAACAATACTTGGAAGCCAAACCTTTAGTACTTCAATTTCCACTATATTACCTCCTTCTGAAATCGTTCATTTTTCACATTTTTAAAAAAATATGTCAAATCATATCCATATGACCTACCGTAAGACAAAGAATTTTCTTCTTCTTGAATCGGATTATCAGTCAACAACATATCATCTGAATACTTTATAACATACATAATACTCCCCAATGCTGTTAATTTTGTTCCGACTGGCGAAATCTTTAGCCTCAGATTACTTGCTTTATTTTCATTTCTTTCTTTTTCTAAAAAATTAAAAACCTCATATGGATTAACCGCAGATATGTATTTAATTTCCTCAAATTTTCCAATAGTTTCCATAAACTCCATATTTGCTTCAATGACATAATTGTACCATTCAGCATGCATCGCCGGAATTAATGCCACTGGTACAGTATACTTTCTCCCTGGCTCTGCCTCCACCTGAAGCAGCTGTAACCTAGCCCCCTCAAATCCCATAAATATAATCCACTCACATTCCCCTAGTCCATCCCACATCGTCTGCAAATTTGGAACTTCATCAAATCCTAATGTTACTGTCTTCAAATCAAACTTCCGTTCGTTCTCTTCTTTCTTTTGTATGTATTCTCCTGGCTCTGTATAACAACAGTATACTCCATCCCATTCAAATTCTGAAATCATTGCAAAAAAAGCACCCAACAGTCTAATATTAATAAGAGTTATATCTACAACCAAACACTTATATACTTTATTTAGTTTCGCTAGAAAGTTTTTAATTTCAACATCGTCCAAAGAATCGTATTTATAAGACGTACCATCACTATACCATACTTTAAACGCGTCATCAATCAATTTTTGACTATTAACACCTTCACACAAATATTCCAATTGAATGCTTTGTTTTGGTCGTAAAACCTCTTTGCAAATATCGCCTCTGCTTTTTTGTGATTTATTTTTTTTCTTCCAAGAAGTTTTTCCGTAAATAAAGAGCGTATCCTGTTTCTCTATAATTGGGGATAAAATATCCAAACTACACATTCTATTATATAACCCTAATTCCTGCATCTGTTTTCCCCTTTTCACACCAAATTCATTAATGTCATCTGTCCTGGGATTTCCTTATTATTATTTCTCACAAGTTTTCTGATTTGTTCATCTGGTAAAGGTTTAAGCATACTTATTACCACATCATCATTTAAATAAGTTTTTTGTTTTGTTCTATATGAAATTTTAAAATAAACCGCATAAATAGGATGTAAGATATAATCTTTATTGTGATAAGTATAATTAGAATGATTTTTAGTTTTATTGGCATCAGTTTCCAATAGAATCCCCCACATAACAGCATCCTTCAACGTTTCAGCCATCCATATTTGCTGTTCTTCATTAATATTACCAGAAACACTTATTGCAAAATTATTTGTCTCAAATTTCTTTGCCTGCTTATCCTTTATATATTCTCTAAAAAGATTTCCAAGCGCATTAGTTAAATTTTTCACTTCAGCCCCATGAACTGGTATATATTCTATTTGATTAAAAGAATTTTTTGCCACTTTTTCTATAGCTTGATTTTGTTTATCAATAGTAATCTTCAGCCTTTTTGAGCTTCCAAAATCATATCCCTCAAATGCATAATGTAAAACTAGTAATATACTTCTCATATTGTAATTTACAAGTCTAAGCATTATATTCAATCCTGAAAATTTCTTTTTAATTTTACATTCATCAAAAATAATATATGCCGCATTCACTTCATAATTATGAATCCAATTATGATATTGAGCGGTCTTATTAATAACAGAATTATAAATCTCTCCAAACTCATAACCTTTTTCAAGTGCTATAGCAACAATTTGCAAGTCTATTATATCTTGTATATTATCTAATTTTTTTTCATCTACTATATAAGCCTTTTCTTTTATGTTCTTCGTAAGATGTTCTCGGTAATCCTGTAAATTTGGTATTTTATTTATTTCTTCTGTTAGTGTTTCATATTCCAAATAATTGTCAATATCAATATCTTCATTACGAAAAACTAAACATTCACTTTTAAAAAACAATTGTAACCGTTTACCGCATACACTTCTAACCATTTCTTGAATTTCGACATCTGATCCCATGATATCTTCGACATAGTTAATTTTCAAATAATCTTCATCTTGCATAAGATGCTCATGTTCTGCCATCGTCTGCCTTGTCCAAAATCCCTGCGGACGTAAACATATTTTATAGCAAATTTGATCAGAGGATGCCTTAACCATCGAATTAATAACCCTTTGTTGAATAGGTAACAAATTTTCATATTCATCTAAAAGCACACAAAAAGCCAAATTCTCTAAACCATGCTCCTGCCTGATACCACAAATCAGCTTATTTAAAATTTCATTATAATCAATTAACATTTCCGATATTGCATTTCGTATTCCAAACAACGTTTTTAAACGAATCTTTTCCATTAAATCGTATAGTTTTTCAAAAGAATTCACTCGCTCCGGTTCTACCAAAAATTGCAAATTTGCAACAGAAAAACATATCTCTTTTTCCTTTTCAAACTTACGAATTTTCTTCATACCAATTAATTTTTCACAAATTAGTTTTGAAAATATAGTGCTTAGTGATTGCTGAAATGCACTGAAGTTATCCTCCTCACTAAGCCTTTCCTTGTATAAAGACCTCATGCTAGAAGTTTCAAACCTATAATAAAACGCAAGCCACCTCTCGCTTTGAAATTGATTCATCTCCCTTTCCAAATACTTTAAAATTGTAGTCTTCCCAGAACCGCGCTCTCCAAATATAAAACTTGTTTGTGTATCTAATAACTTACTAAAATATTTGGGTTTAACAAAATAATACTTTTGGTTTTCCTCGGAAATTTCCGGTGCTTTATAATCTGAAAACGGACATCTCATATCTCATTACCTCTCTTAAATAATTGCTTCCATGTTTTTGTTTTGGCATAAAACGGTATAAAAGTATTATTTGGACACCCATGCTCGAATATAATCGGAATGTGTAATTCATATTCCGCAAATTTTTGATAATCTGGTTGTTCCTCAAGCAACTTTGTTTTGATCTCTGACAAATAATCTATAATTTCCCGAATTTCATCTTTACTTTTCCCCTGATATGTAATACAATCATAACTCAAAAGATTTAGTCGTTCATCTAATAAATCCACATATCGTATGCTTACTGTTCTAAACTCTTCTTTTAATCTTTCTAAGGCATCCTTATGTATTACATAAACAGCTACCGATACCTTAATATCCGAAAAATACTCTGATATTTTTCCAATTGGCACTTTTTTCCCATCTATTTCAATTAATGTTGATAAAAAATCAGACATTTGTTTTCCAGTTCCCGAAAAATCATCTACAAATATAAATTCTTTTATCCCCTCCTTAATATTCTTTTGAATACTGTCGACTTTAACTACTATTTCTTCTCCTAAATAAGGACGATACTTCCTTGCAACTAAATGTGGACTTCCCCCAGCTCTATCTTCGGCATCTGCTGGCATAACTCTAATTGCTTCTTTATATTTTTCCCATTTTCCATCAAAATAATCATCATCATGATATTTTCCATTTAGCACTCTCATTTCTCTTTCATATACTTCTGACTTTAATTGATTAACTATATTACGGGTATATGATTTTATTTGCTCTTCATTATAAAATATTATACTATCAAGAATCAACTTTCCAATATTATCGTGATCTTCAAAATTCTGTAACCACCCTTCAATATTCCTACTATCAATATGAGTCCACCAATCATATGATACATAATTCTCATATTGTTGTAAATTACCCATAATTTTCTCTCCTATTGCTTTTGTGTCTCTATCTGCCATCTACAAATCTAATTTTTTAATATCCTCTACCGTTATATACTGAGTGGTTGTTCCATATATAGGAATTCTAAGCCTGTGATGGTCACTTTGTTCTACCAAGTTTTTAATCAAGCTCTCTCCTTCACTTTTTATAACAATAATACAATCTGATACTAAAATTTCTTCTTCTTCATTAACACACCAATATCCTGCACTTTTTCCTATTCGATTAATAATAATGTCACCTTGTTTTGCTTTTTTACCAACATTAGTGTGACAAAAACGTACAGATGGTTTCCATTCCTTCCCTGATTCACATACCCCACAATGCAACACTCTATTTCCATCATCAGAGAATTCTTTACTATGAAGGTTTCCTCTGTAAATATTTAAACTATTTTTTTTATGTTCTTCATTAGCTCCTAACCAATTACCATTTTTTATATACTTTCTACTTACTGCTTTAATTTCTTTTCGTATATAACCATTTTCAGCATGCTCAATCCGATACACATGTACACATCTGTTATCAGGTTGAGTATTTTTTAAATACATTGCCCAAGTACTTATTCCACCCGTTCCAAAGATATCCTTTGGCAGTTGAAACAGTGAACAAATATTATATTGCTTTCCTAGTACCTTCCTGATTTTTTTATTAGAAATACCCTCAATAAAAGTTGAAGGTAAAATAAATAATAGCGATCCCCCTTGTTTTGCCAATAGCAAATTTGCCTGAATCATCTCATTCTCATATCTCTTATTTATTAACTTCTTGTCAATCCTGCTATCATTACTATAGGCATATAAACGCATCTCTTCCTCTAAATACCCAAAAGGCGGATTTGACAAGACTAAATCATATTTTTGGCTTTCATTTATACAATCAAGCGCAAAATCTCTTCCATCACCCTTATAAAAATCAGCATTCTCTAATTTAAATCTTTCAACCTCACCATCCACATCTACACCTGTAATATGTGCATTAGGAAAATATTTCTTAGCTGAACGCAACAAATTCCAAGAGCCACAGCAAATATCTATAATATTTTGACAGTCCGTACAGTCCATCATTTCAATAAGGAGTTCCGCAACCTGTATCGGTGTATAAAATGCATACTTTTTCATCTTGCTCACAATTAATTTAAATCTTCAACTATAATATCATCAAAAACAATAGGTATCAGGGTTTGAAATTCCTTGAGTAGAGGCACAGCTATCTCTCTCATTTGAGGATGTGCCCTTTTAGATGTCCGTAGCTGAAAAAAATGCCTCCATTCTCTCAAATTCATCGTAACTACAATTTCTGTTTTTAAGCTATTCGGAAGCACACTTCTTGCCTCTTGCGGTGCTGCACCTTCTTTTATTAATTGCAAATAAGTTTTTTCTATCTCACACATAATTTTTTTCCATGTTTGATATTGTTCGGAATTCTCTTCCCAAAAACACGGTTTAATAAAAGTTAATTCATTTGCAAATTTATCTTTACTATAATTACAATACCTTGTACTTTCCTGACTATAACTGGCAATACGATGCCGAACAATTTCATGAGAAACACCTCGGTCACAAATTATGCGAACAGATATTTTCTCATGCTCAATTACAGACTCATGACCACTTGCTATAATGTTTGTAATAAATTTTCGAGCAGAATCTGCTGTAATTCTGCCCTCACTCTTATAGCACACTCTTCCATAACGTTCTATGGATTTTATAATATCTTCTCCATTAATCTGATCTAATATTTCTACACTTGGTATAATTGTCTTCATAATATATCTCCTTAATAGAATATTATTTTGGGAGTAAATAGTTTAAGTTAATATGTATTTTAATACTTTTTCCTCATATTTTCAATCCTAATCCTCAAAAGCATTAATAAACATTGATAAATAATGAATTTATTATTAAATTATTCAACATCCCAAAAACTCTATTTTATGGCACCGCTTTGGCACCGCGTTACACTTTTGCACTGTTGCAAAGTTTCAAAAAGAGGCTTCCCTATTCTTAGGAAAGCCCCATAAAATCTAGCTTTTTACTAATTACTCGATGATAGAAGCCACACGGCCAGATCCAACAGTCCTGCCGCCCTCACGGATAGCGAATGTAAGCCCCTGCTCCATAGCGATTGGGTGGATCAGCTCGATTGTCATCTCTACGTTATCGCCAGGCATGCACATCTCTGTGCCTGCTGGAAGGTTGCAAACGCCAGTTACGTCTGTTGTCCTGAAGTAGAACTGTGGACGGTAGTTGTTGAAGAAAGGTGTATGGCGGCCGCCTTCGTCCTTGGTCAGAACGTATACCTGAGCGGTAAATTTAGTGTGGCATGTTACTGTGCCAGGTTTCGCAAGAACCTGTCCTCTTTCGATTTCAGTTCTCTGGATACCACGAAGCAGTGCGCCGATGTTGTCACCAGCCTGAGCCTCGTCAAGCAATTTACGGAACATCTCGATACCAGTTACAACGGTTTTCTTGGTCTCTTCTTTGATACCAACAATCTCAACATCCTCATTTACATGAAGAACGCCGCGCTCTACCCTACCAGTAGCAACGGTTCCACGCCCTGTAATGGTGAAGATATCCTCGATAGGCATCAGGAATGGCTGGTCAGTTGCACGCTGAGGATCTGGAATATGCTCGTCAACGGCTGCCATTAATTCCATTACCTTGTCGCCCCACTCGCCGCTTGGCTCTTCCAGAGCTTTCAAAGCAGAACCTTTGATGATTGGGCAGTCTGTGAACTCATACTCTTCCAGGATCTCTGTGATCTCCATCTCTACCAGTTCCAGAAGCTCTTCATCATCTACCATGTCGCATTTGTTCATAAATACAACAATATAAGGAACGCCTACCTGACGGGACAGAAGGATATGCTCTTTTGTCTGAGCCATAACGCCGTCTGTAGCAGCTACTACAAGGATAGCGCCGTCCATCTGTGCAGCACCGGTGATCATGTTCTTTACATAGTCAGCATGCCCTGGGCAGTCAACGTGTGCATAGTGCCTGTTATCTGTCTCATACTCAACGTGAGCAGTAGAGATTGTGATACCTCTTTCTCTCTCTTCTGGAGCCTTGTCAATGTTATCGAAGTCTGTTGCTGTATTACCAGCAACTCTCTCAGACAATACTTTTGTGATTGCTGCGGTTAAAGTAGTCTTACCATGGTCAACGTGTCCAATGGTACCAATATTGCAATGCGGTTTTGTTCTTTCAAACTTAGCTTTAGCCATTTTAAAATGTCCTCCTTAATTTTCTGCCCTTGGGGCGTTTTACTATACAATCAGCTATCTATGATTATATTCGAAATCCACTCGTTTTTCAAGTGTTTTCTTCACTTTACTACTCTTTTGCGGAAATAACTTTTTCCTGTACGGATTTCGGCACCTGCTCATACTTCTCAAAGAACATGGAGTAGTTGCCGCGGCCCTGTGTCCTGGAACGCAGGTCTGTGGAATACCCAAACATCTCAGCAAGGGGAACGAATGCCCGCACGATCTTGCCGCCGCCCAGGTCGTCCATGCCTTCAATACGCCCACGGCGTGAATTGATATCGCCGATCACATCGCCCATATATTCCTCAGGCATGGTTACTTCCACTTTCATGATGGGCTCCAGCAAAATGGGGGACGCCTTCTTCATAGCTTCCTTGAAAGCCATGGAGCCAGCGATGTGGAATGCCATCTCCGATGAGTCTACTTCATGGTAGGAGCCATCGTATACAGTCGCGTGCACGCCTACAACTGGGAAGCCTGCCAGGATACCTGCCTTAGTGGCTTCTTCGATACCTTCTCCTACTGCCGGGATGTATTCCTTTGGAATTGCACCGCCCACAACCTCGGAGTCGAACTTGAACAGCTCATCCCCATTGGCATCCATAGGCTCGAAGCGAACCTTACAATGGCCGTACTGGCCACGCCCGCCAGACTGTTTTGCATACTTGTATTCCTGATCGATTGGCTTTGTAAAGGACTCTTTATAAGCAACCTGCGGGGCGCCTACGTTTGCCTCTACCTTAAACTCACGGAGCAGGCGGTCAACAATAATCTCCAGATGCAGCTCGCCCATGCCGGCAATGATTGTCTGGCCTGTCTCTGTGTTAGTGTGCGCACGGAAGGTCGGGTCTTCCTCTGCCAGCTTGGCAAGGGCTTCGCCCATCTTGCCCTGTCCTGCCTTTGTCTTAGGCTCAATTGCAAGCTCAATAACAGGCTCTGGGAATTCCATAGACTCCAGGATTACCGGATGCTGGTCATCGCAGATGGTATCGCCTGTTGTGGTAAACTTAAACCCAACGGCTGCCGCAATATCACCAGAGTAAACCTTATCCAGCTCTGCACGCTTATTGGCATGCATCTGGAGGATACGCCCTACACGCTCTTTTTTATCCTTTGTGGCATTCAGCACATAAGACCCGGACTTCATAGTACCAGAATATACACGGAAGAATGCCAGCTTCCCAACAAATGGGTCTGTCATAATCTTAAATGCCAATGCAGAGAATGGCTCTTCATCAGAAGAGTGCCTTTCTGTCTCATTCCCCTCCATGTCAACACCCTTAATAGCAGGGATGTCGGTAGGAGCCGGCATATACTCTAAGATTGCGTCCAGTAATTTCTGTACGCCCTTGTTGCGGTATGCAGAACCGCAGCAAACCGGAACTGCCGTACATTCACAGGTTCCTTTCCGTAATGCTGCCTTCATGGCCTCTACGGATGGCTCTTCGTCATCCAAATATTGCATCATCAGGTCATCATCCAGCTCGCATACTTTTTCCACCAACTCCGCACGGTACAGCTCCGCATCGTCTTTCATACCGTCCGGGATATCCGTGATGGAAATATCGTCGCCCTTATCATCATTGTAGATATAGGCTTTCATTTCAAATAAGTCTATGATTCCTTTAAACTCATCTTCCTTACCAATCGGAAGCTGAAGGATAATCGCATTTTTTCCTAAACGTGTCTTGATCTGCTCTACAGCTCCGTAGAAATCAGCCCCTAAAATGTCCATCTTATTGATGAAAGCCATTCGTGGTACGTTATAGGTGTCAGCCTGGCGCCATACGTTTTCAGACTGTGGCTCCACGCCGCCCTTTGCACAGAAGACGCCTACCGCGCCATCCAATACACGAAGGGAACGCTCAACCTCAACCGTAAAGTCAACGTGCCCCGGAGTATCAATAATATTGATACGGTGCTCTAAAGCCCCTTTTTTCGGTTTGCAGTTTTCCTGCTCCGTCCAATGGCATGTGGTTGCGGCTGAAGTAATGGTAATACCCCTTTCCTGCTCCTGCTCCATCCAATCCATGGTTGCAGTACCCTCATGAGTATCTCCAATTTTATAGTTTACACCGGTATAATAGAGAATACGCTCTGTCAATGTGGTCTTACCCGCATCAATATGCGCCATAATACCGATGTTCCTGGTTCTCTCTAATGGATATTCTCTTCCAGCCAAGGTTTTTTCCTCCTAAAATTCTCATAACTGTCCAATGCCTGCGCCACCTCTGGTAACCTATCATGCTCCAATTCATTGCTGTCTATTGAAGCCACTTATAGGAGTCCTTCGGTTCCAGCACCGTCCAACTGGAAATGTAAGCATTTCCAAAGATGCCTCATACTTTAAGCTATCCTGCAAAGAGCAGCCTGCCTCCTATTTCGAATCGCCAAGAAGCAATCCACGCTGCTGTGAAACTACAGGCATGGCTGCCATTGCAGGTTATCGTTCTCAATCATCCTCAGATAAGCCCGATGGCCCAAAACCATCATCTGCCTAAATTTAGAATCTATAGTGGGCAAAAGCCTTGTTTGCCTCTGCCATTTTGTGCATATCTTCTTTTCTCTTTACAGATGCGCCTGTGTTGTTGGCTGCATCCATAATCTCATTTGCCAGCCTTTCCTCCATCGTCTTCTCCCCTCTCTTGCGTGAGAAGAAAGTCAGCCAACGGAGCGCCAATGCCTGACGCCTGTCTGGCCTTACTTCGATGGGCACCTGGTAGGTGGCTCCGCCGATACGCCTTGCCTTTACTTCCAATACAGGCATAACATTGTTCATAGCCGCTTCGAATACTTCAATTGCCGGCTTATCGGTTTTATTTGCAATTCTATCGAATGCCTTATATACAATTTTCTGGGCTACACCCTTCTTACCATCTAACATAATGTTATTGATAAGCTTGGTAACCACTTTATTATTGTACAGCGGGTCTGCCAATACGTCTCTCTTTGGGGTATGTCCTTTACGTGGCACGTCGCTTCCCTCCTTAATCATTTGGCCGTTTGGACAGGGATGCCCAAGCGGGTTTTATTTTTCGATTAATTCAACGGTACTCACTCTCTGTGTTTCGTGCGGAAATAGATCTATTGCCAAGGGCTGCCGCCCCAGGCTGCGTCAAAAAGAATGTACGCTTGCGCGATTTCCAACACTAACCTTCAGTCCCTGTTTCCTGTGGTACTATTGTGCGCCAAAATTATTTTTTAGCGTCTTTTGGCCTCTTTGCGCCATACTTGGAACGAGCCTGACGCCTGTTCGCTACGCCTGCAGTATCCAATGTTCCACGGATAATGTGGTAACGGGTACCAGGCAGGTCTTTTACCCTTCCGCCACGAATCAGGACAACGCTATGCTCCTGTAAATTATGGCCTTCGCCTGGGATATAGCTTGTCACTTCAATTCCGTTAGAAAGACGCACCCTGGCGATTTTACGCAGGGCAGAGTTTGGCTTTTTCGGAGTTGCGGTCTTTACTGCGGTGCAAACGCCGCGCTTCTGTGGAGCAGAAGTATTGGTTGGGCGCTTATGCAGGGAGTTGTAACCCTTCTGCAATGCAGGCGCTGTAGACTTCTTTTCCGATGTCTGCCTTCCTTTTCTAACTAACTGGTTAAATGTTGGCATTCTTTTCACCTCCTGTTTTATAAGTATGTGCACTCTTTCGCACACTTAGACATTATATAAGGATAAAATTAGCATGTCAAGGGTTTTTTGGTATAAATTTTATTACCATGTTACTGTTCGTTACTATTCATGGCTCAGGAATGCGCTGAACTGCGCATTCCGTGACAACATGATTCAGGAGTGAGGGGCGATTTTTGCGCAGCAAAACTTTAAATATCGCCCCGAATTGTTGCTATGAGCGGCCTCCAGGCCGTGAATAGTAACTACTATTCATGGCTCAGGAATGCGCTGAACTGCGCATTCCGTGACAACATGATTCAGGAGTGAGGGGCGATTTTTGCACAGCAAAACTTTAAATATCGCCTCGAATTGTTGCTATGAGCGGCCTCCAGGCCGTGAATAGTAACTACTGTTCACGGAAAATGCCAGTAACCTAAGGGATTTTAAAAACTGGCAGTAGGAGACGTTGAAGCATCCGTCAGGGGGAGGCGGGGCATGTGGGTATGCGCAGATATTTGGCCTTGCACTTATTGGCAAAGCACCTTTTGGATTGCAGACAGGAAACGCTGCACAGCAGCGGACGGGACAGGTGAATGGAGCAGGCCGTAAGGAATGGCATGCTCCCATGCCACAGGGATAACCTTTAATAAAGGATGCACATTATCCCATGCCTGGACTGCCAGCAGGATATCGTTACTGTTCTCACAGCGATTGAACATTTCCACACTGTAAAAATCAAAGTCTATAATCTGGATCTGATTATGGTGCTCCCAGATATCATCCCGCAGCCTGTCTACGTAATGGCTCCATCCCCGACGCATCAGCATCAGGTTTTCCCCATATAAGTCCTGCAGCTCTAAACAGTTTTGGGCAGCAAGGGGATGATGGATGGAAACAGCGCAGCATAAGGGCTGTCTGGAAAGCTCAAATCCTGCGCAATGACGCAAATTCAGCATAGTCTCATCAAAGATTCCGGCAACCACATCAATATTCTTACCCAGGTTCCTCAGTATCTCCCTGGCATTTTTCGGAGTGTTTTCAAAGGGAACCAGCTGAAACTTCACCTCTGGGCAAAGCTCATGGATCTTTGGCCACAACTCCACCAGAATCTGTGCCAGAGTCATGGGGGATGTGCCAATCCGTATGACATTATTATCCTCCTGCATGGCGTTTTTCGCCCGTATTACGGAATCCCGGCAGTACTGGATGATGTATTTTGTGTCATTATAGAGAGAAATGCCTGCTTTGGTCAGACGCAGCCCGCGGTGGGTCCGCTCAAAAAGCTTTACATCCAAATCTGCCTCCAGAAGGTTGATCTGTTTCAGGACTGCAGTAGGCGTTATGTAGGACAGCTCAGCGGCCTTATTAAAGCTGCCAGCATCAGCTACCCGGAGAAACGTTTCAAGTTGGGGATTATACATCTTGAATTTTCCTTTCTGTTAGGCGTATGTTTGCTTTCGTAAATTCTTAACATATCCAGGTTGCAGAACAAGGAATACATATGATTATTATAGACTTCTTTTTGGAAAATTCAAAGTATGTATTTGTGAAATAAATGTGAATTGCACCTGGAAAGTTTGGGGAACTTCTAAGAAACTCTAATCCCCTCACAAGGGCAGCCCCTTATGCCCCAGCCTCCCCCTGACTACGTTTTCCAAGACTGTAAGATAAGGAAATAACTCCTGGCTTTCAGTATAACAGCCAGGGAAAGAAATAACATCGGCTTATGGCCAATGTCAGTAGTTTAAGGCGGGAAATTTTTTCGCTTGCGGGCATTGAAAACGTAGTCAGGGGGGAGCCGGGGCATAGCCACCCCATCATCAGCCTATAAAATCCCTTAAGTTACTGACATTGATTCATAGCTCAGGAATGCGCCAAACTGCAAGAACAGCCTAAAAGGTTCCTTTTATTTTATTTTGCTAACCCATTTATTCACCGTTTTCTGTGAAGGCACATCGTAGAAATTGTGCCCTTTCAGCCACTTTGTCTTAGAAGATATCTTTGCCTTTGCTTTCAGGTGCTTTGCACTGCTTCCAAGGCCGCTGCTGATGGAGGTGGAGAAGGGGACAACAGTCTTCCCTTTGAGGCTTACGCCTTCTACCAGAGTGTATACGATATGGGGTGCCCCTCCCCACCAATTGGGATATCCTAAAATAATGGTGCCATACTGATCCAAATTTTCAATATGGCTTGCAAGCTCTGGACGCAAACTTACATCCTGCTCCTCTGCGGCCTGGTCTACCAGCGGTTCATGGTCTAAGGGATAATCCTCCACTGTCTCAATCCGAAACAGGTCGCCGCCAATGGTTTCCTGCACCAGCTTTGCCACATATTCCGTATTTCCCATTACTTCACTGTCCTTTACCACAATACTGGCTCCTGCAATCGCATCTACGCCAGCAGTATCCACATCCTCTGGTATGGAAAAATAGGCGATCAATGTGCCAGATCCCGTATTCCCATTTTCACCCTGGACTGCCTGTCCAGAAGATGCATTGCTGTCTGCAGGCCGGCTTTCATTTTCTGCATCCCCAATCCCTGCCGCTTCCGCATCTGGCGCTTCTGCATTTCCTGCTTCCCCTGTTTCTGGCGTATCTGCATTTCCTGCTTCTTCCCCTTCTCCCTGATGCTGTCCCTCAACCTGGGTTTCCTGATTTGCGGCATCTGCCCCATTACGGTTCCCACCAGCGCCACACCCTGCCAATAAACCTACAATCATTGTACCAATCAACATCTGTGAAATAATCTTTTTAACTTTCATACTTTTCATCTCCTTGCATCATAATTATATTTTTCCCTTTCACTGTCCCTATTGTAACACAGTCCTGATACCTTCAGAAGTCTCGTTTCGTTATCCAGTATAAACTAATAGGTATATACTCCTCATCCCTTTTCCAACCTCATTAGCGGCTTCTATGCTTAAGGGACATGAAGATTAAGAAGTCCTTTGCAGGCATCTAAAAAATGCCTTGGCATCACAGGAGCAGAATGGAATATGCTGGCCATGCCTTGATATAAGCAACCAAATATAATGCAATATGATAAAAATAAACCCGAATTTGAAATCCCCGAAATCATAGGCATCCGCCAGTGATTATAGGGCTTTTATGAAGTCCTCTGAAGCCTTTGAAAACAAAGGATTTTTCGCAATCTGCTCACCGAATCCCTTTATTGCAGGCTGAATACCTACCTTGACGACATCAACGAGCAGGCGACGGAGCAAATGCTCCTGCTGATAAAACAGATGGCAGAGCGTGAGGGCGTCACCGAACAGCTCAAGGCGCAGGAGCAAATGCTGTGGGTGCAACGGATGAACAACATCCGGGACAGGGCAATAGAGATCGTAAATCACAGTCTGATCTACGCATAATGAACCGGGCGGCGGGGAGCAATCCCCGCTGTCCATTTTTGCGAGCGAACTGACATTTTTATAGTGACAAATATGTCACTACGTGGTATGATAATGTCACTTCGGAAAGCGAGGGGCAGGATATGAACTTAGGAAAAGAAACAGAAACACTTGAATTCAAGAAGACAACAGGAGAAATGAAAGAGGCGATGATCTCTATTTCGTCCATCCTGAATAAGCATGGGATCGGAACGCTCTATTTTGGTGTAAAGCCTAATGGTGACATCTGCGGTCAGGATGTGTCCGAATCCTCGCTCAGAGATGTGTCACGATCCGTATATGAAAGCATACGGCCACAGATCTATCCTGCCATTGAGGAAGTCGTTCTGGACGGAAAACATTTTATTAAGGTAGAATTCAACGGTAATAATACACCGTATTCCGCCGCTGGAAGGTATTATCTTCGGACCTCCGACGAGGATCGAGAGGTGACGCCAGAAGAACTGAAAAACTTCTTCGTTTCAAACGAATACCGTGAAAAGTGGGAAAAATCTCCCTCTACCACATCGGCGAAACAGGTCGATAAGAATACTGTCAAATCGTTTTGGCAAAAAGCCGTTTCCGTCGGAAGAATGCCTGAGGGAAGATATACTTGCCCGGTCATCCTGAAGCGGTATGGGCTTGTCAATGGCGACAACCTCAACAATGCGGGTGAGTACCTTTTCGGAAGCACGCATCCCGTCACGCTGAAAGCCGCCATATTTGCGACGGACGAAAAGCTCACTTTCCTTGATATGAAGCTGTTTGAGGATAACATCTATAATCTTCTCGGAACGGCTGAGGATTACATACTGAAAAACATCCAGTAGAGAAGCGAAATCATCGGCACAGAGAGAACTGAGATACCGGAAATCCCCGTGGCGGTCATCAGAGAAGTTTTGGCCAACAGCTTTGCCCATGCGGTTTGGCAATTACGAATCCGTGATCCGAAACACCACGATTGCCAAAATCCTTTATCTCAATAAGTCGATCGAACAGTTCGGAAGTGGTTTTAAGCGTATCAACAGTTTGTGCAAGGATGCCAGAATCCGCTTTTCCTACGAGAGCGATGAGCTTGGCTTCAAGTTCACCCTGTATAGGCCGCAGCGTCAAAGTGACATTCCCAGCGTCACTTTGGATGTCACTTTGAACGGAACAGAAATGGCTGTTCTTGCTATTCTAAAGCAAAAGCCAGATTCTTCACGCGGCGAAATCGCTGACAAGATATCCAAAACGGTCAGAACGGTACAGAGGGCGTTGGATTCCTTAAGAGACAAAGGATATATCCAGCGTGTCGGCTCCAAGCAGGAGCCGAGATGAGAAGTGCTGAAATAATCAACCTTCCAAAGAAAGGTGTTTATAATTATATGAATTACCTAGGCTATATCATTTATCGTGAGCGGCTTCGGCGAAATTGGAGTCAATCGGGGCTGTGCAAAGGAATTTGTACAGTATCGTATCTGTCTAAGATTGAAACCGGCAAAGCAGATCCGTCAGAAGAGGTTTTGCGTCTCCTCCTGGAGCGGCTTGAGTTAAAAAGCGATCAAAGAATTGAGAAAGAAGCTGCTGAATTAGCAATGCAGGGTTGGGAGCTGCTGTTTGACGGTAGGTTTAATCAGCTACGACATCTGCTACATGAAAAGGACATAGAACGCTATCGAGCTGTTCCTGCGTGGCTGGATCTGACGTTGCTTTCTTCCGAAAAGCCGTTGGATACTGCATTGGAAGCATGCATGGATACACGGCAATTAGCCCTGCAACGGATATTACAAGGGCGGGAAATTGAGGCGGTGCAACTCATGCCTAACGCATATACCTACCTGACGCTGGGCATGGCCGACTATAAAGCCGGAAACTACTCATCCGCAGTGGACGCGCTGCAGACTGCTTATGACTTAGCAAGCAGGGAAGGTGCGGTGCGGATCATGCTGGAGGCGAAGCTCTTCCTCGGCAACGCATATTGCAATCGGCAGGATCTTCCCAACATGGAGCGTCAATATCGGGTGGCGCAGCGGCTGGCTGAGGATTTGCAAGATCAGGGAGCCCTTGGGGCCATTGGCTATAACACAGCATCGGCGTGGATTGAGACAGGACGCTATGAGGATGCCTACACATGGTTCTCCCGGCAGGAACAGCCTTCACTGATGTCACTGCACAAGCTGGCGATCTGCTGTGAAAAGACCGGACGGCGGGAGATGGCCCTCAGCACATTGAAACGGGCCGAAGGCATGGATACCGACGAGATGGATCGCTCCCTTGCCATGCAGCTTCTTTCTCTCGTTCGGTATCGCGTGGAGCACCCGGACTATCTCTCACGAGAGGATTATGGCACGCTGCTTTTGGAAAGCTTTACCCGCCTCCGAAGAGAACTGCCCTCTGGCTTTGCAATCTTCCACTTGCCTTGGGTGCTGGAATGGTATAAAGCAACCAGGCAATATAAGAAAGCCTGCGAACTGCTGGAGGAGTTTCCTGAAAAAACATTATAAAGCATAATTTAGCCCGCATATTCAGAGGAACTTTCCCAAATATGCGGGCTATTATTTATCTCACCGAACTGCTACACTATTGGTAGTGTCAAGTGAATTATGAAAAAATAGAGTCAACAAAATAGGCTCATTTGAACCTTGATAATTGCAGATATTGATTCCGATAAGCTCTCCGAGGGCTTAGGACTCTGCCCTAAGAACCCGCAAGGGACTTGTCCCTTGACCCATTTTCGGGCTTTGCCCGAACCCATCCTATCAGTGAGCCTTATGTCAATAGACTTTCGCGGCATATCCTCACAGCCGGCGTTGCCGCCTGCTTCGGTGTTCCACGGTTCTATTGACAACAGCTCCGCTCCTGTGCACAGTTCCCATTTTTCTGCATGTTCAGAATGGTCTGCTGACCGTGGAAGATCAGAAGCTGCCATTTGCCTGGCATGTTGTCAGCACCCTGCAGCATCTCTACTTCGTTGAGAACTTTGTATTTCTTGTGTTTATGTGGACGGAGAAAGTTATAGTATGCGACCCAGAGGACAAGGTCGTAGTTGGCGCCGTCGATGTGGTCAAAGCCGTTTGTGTGACGGTAAGAGGCCTTATAGGTGCGGTTTAGCCGTTCGATCATCTGCTTGAATGGACGGTGTTCCCTGGAAACGGCATCGTCGTTGGTAAGTCCGATCACCCGAGTGATTTTGAAGGTAAAATCTTTCCCGAATTTTTTTACGAACTCCATTGCGGCCAGTGGGTAGGCGCTGTAACCGTCAGCAATGAACTTAAAATTTTCCGGCAGCTTTGTAAGCCCCTGGAAAGCCATACGCATGGCGAGGATGCAGGGACCGACACCACGGTTATCTGATACCTGGTAGCCGATGATGGATCGTAATGCGGCGTTCATAATGAACCAGATATAGGTTTTGATGCCACGGGTTTTTATATTGGTTTCATCGGCAGTAAATACCTCCCCTTTTTCGTATGGGTATTGATCAACAAAGGGCTTAATGCACACAGCGGCAGTCTTGCAGTAGTTGGCGATCTGCTGGTGGGAAATGGAGATGTTGTACAGGTCTTTGAGGGTCTGGGAGGTTTTTCGCAGAGAGAGGCCAAGGTTGACGTGGAGGGTCAGGCACAAGGACATTACGTGGGCATTATGCTTGCTGAATTTCAGGGATGAAGCATTTTTAGGCAAGGTATTGAGATCCATGCTGAAAAAATCCATCGTAAACTCACGGTAGATATAGTGGAGTTTATATTTATTTTTGCCGTAGTCCTGCCTGAGATCTTCTTTATCTACCTTTTTGAGGCTGTAGAGGTAATAAGGACATTTGGGATTGATGCACTTATGGATGATAAAGTGTTTGCGCTCTTTCTTTGGGAGCAGAGTATTGCCGCAGTGGGGACAGCGTAGTTTTACAGAGGAGAAGCGGCTTTCATCGGGTGAGAACCTTGCGCTGCAGACTTTGCAGAGAAGCTGTCCTTTGGAACCATTATTTTTATAAAGGAAAGGCTTCGGGGCATCACAGCGGGGGCAGGTACAGCTGTCCGGAATATCGCATTCTGACCAGCGGCTGACAGAGCGTATTTTCTTACCATAACGCTTTTCAAAGTAAGGGATGAGATCTTTATAAGTCCAGTCCTGCCGGAAGCCAGTGACAAGAGGGAGATCGTCAATTTTGAACTTCTGGTACTTTGGAGAATGGGAATCATCAAAAGCCCACTGTTTCAGGGGGATATATCTGCAGATAAAATGAATCAGCCAGCAGTTTTGTTGGTAAAGAGATTGAATGAGAAAGAATAAATAGGTAATAATATCCATAAGCAATGATTTTCCTTTCAGTGTTTGTGGGATGGTAATAGTATTGACACAAAAAAGGGAGGTCATTGCTTTTTTCTTTGAAAAAGTGGTGAAACCCTTGAAATAATAAGGTTTGTTAAAAAAATATGGTAGTTAACTTGACACTACCACACTATTTGCAGAGGTGATACATATGAAAGAAGCGAAACTATGGACGTGGAACTTCCGCTTAGTGATTCTTGCATCAGCTATTGGCACAGTTGGCGCAATCGCAGGCGGTTTTGCATTAGCATTCTTGGTGTTTGATGAAACTGGCAGTACATTGGCCTCGGCTCTGATTGTAGCAATCCAGCTCCTTCCACATCTTTTACTCCCGGTTTTGATTGCGCCGTTCATGGACCGGCTACCCCGCAAATCATTTCTGGTAGCAGGCGATATCGCAAACGCTGTATTGCTGGCCGGAATGGGTCTGTGGCTGCTATTTTTTAATTTTTCCTATGTAGGTTATCTTGCGGTGTCTTTGCTGCTGGCTTGCATTGGCGCGGTGGATGAGTTGGCATTCACCAGCATCTATCCGGAACTGATTCCGAAAGGCGCAGAGCAAAAAGGCTACGCGGTGTCCTCCATGCTCTATCCGGTTTTGAAGGTCATCATGACGCCGTTGGCTGCTGTTCTTCTGGACACGCTCGGCGTCGCATGGATTTTGATCGCTCAAAGTGGTCTCTCTTTTGCAGCAGCCATCACAGAGAGCTTTATCCATCTGGACGAAACAGAACGACAACACCGTACACCATACTCTCTACAGGCTTGGGCTGGTGATATACGGGAGGCAGTGCAGTACTTAAAGGAGGAGCGTGGTCTTCGCAGTATCTACGAATATATGGCAGTTACAAACGGTGTTGCCAGTGGTTTTTCACCCATTTTGGTGGCATTCTTTCGCACTTTTCCGGGTTTCACTGCCGCTATGTACTCAGCATTTTCCGTGGTAGAATTCGCCGGACGGACAATTGGCAGTACGCTGCAATACCGAATCAAGATCCCTGATAAGAAGAAGTACGGCCTCGTGTTTTTTGTCTATCAGGTTTATGAATCTATGGACATGTGCCTGCTTTGGCTGCCCTATCCGCTGATGCTGGTCAACCGTGGGATCTGTGGATTCCTCGGGAGCAACAGCGCAATTCTGCGAAGCGCAGCTGTGCAGCGCTATATTCCCGAAAAACTTCGGTCTCGTATCAATGCTTTTGACGACGTACTGATCACCGCCGGAGCCAGCATTTTTTCCCTGATGATGGGCTTTCTTGGGGAAATTCTCGACTATCGTTGGTGTGTCACGATCGGCGGTGCCATCGCCATGCTTGCCAGTTGGCTTTTGATCTGGAGCAGGCGTAAGGACGTGCGCAGGGTGTATGAAACGGGCGATGACGAGATGACACAATAATTTATACCGGCTCTTACAGATTCTTATAAATAGATTTGGTGGTTTTCACCTTTTATGCTTTCTATGTATGCACCGCAGGGCTTCCTGCGGTGTATTTTTCTATCTTAGCGTCCTCTGTCATAGCTGCGGTGCCGGGACTCCTGCCGCCGCTCGGCATTCCGGCGCTTGGCTTCCGCCTCCAAATCCCGGAGCTTCTTTCGGATACTCTCTCTTTCGGGCGATTTTTGCTGAGGCTTGGTTTTACCTTTGCCATTGACCGCCTGCTCCCATGCGGCCAGATCACGATTGTACTGTTCCACGAGGGCCGTAGCGGCGTCATACGCCCGCTTGAATGCCTGCACGTCGGGATAGCCGTCCTCTTTGAGAATGTTGGGCAGCCGGTTCATCCGGCGGTCGATCTCCTGTTTTAAGCTTGCAATCTTTTCCTGCAGGGCCTTGCGCTCTTTGCCTTTGAACAGGCCGGTCGTTTCGGCAAGCTGCTTTTCCAGCTTTGGCAGCTCTCCGTGCATGAGCTGCTTCACCGCCCTGGCCTCGTCCTGTACCTTGACCATCAGTTTCTGCATCTTGCGGTACTCTGCCATATCAACGGACAGCGTAGGCTTGGGAGGGACCTCCGTCTCCCGGATCAATCCCATCAGGATTTCCTTTGCCTTTTGGATGATCCCACGGAACAGTCCCGGCAGCCAGCCGTGCTTCTCTTTGCAAGATTGTACCAGAAGGTCATATCTTCCCTTGTGGAAAAGGTGGCGTAGAGGGCATCCTCTTTTGCAACTGCGGATGCAGTTGCCGCTGCGGTGCCGATACTGGCCGGCAGAGCAGCGCCAGAAAAATGCGCTGGCATTTTTCTCTGTATCGAATGTGAGGCGGGAAGCCCGAACACTCGATACAGGCCCTCCGCAGGATCGAAATACCCCTTGTACAAATCGCCAGATTTGTGCGAGGGGTATATTTCGCTCTCAAACGGCGAGGCCTTTTTCCTGCTGTGTTCATCGTCAGCGCACCTCCCGGACGTCTGCCTGATTGAGGCAGAAGCTGATCGAAAAAGGTACATAAGTACCGTGGCACCTTGAAATACGAATACGGGAACGAAAAAAGCCGGTCATAAAGACCGGCGGATATGGTAACACGCACACCATATGTCACAGACCCGATTGCCACGGATACGGAAAGGAGAATCACGATCTATGGCAAAAGGATCTGTCAGAAAGAAAGGCAAAAAGTGGTACTACCGCTTCTACGTCGAAGACGAGAGCGGGAATCTGGTGCAGAAGGAATACGCCGGAACGGAAAGCAAGTCCGAGACGGAAGCTCTGCTCCGTAAGGCAATGGAGGACTACGAGGCAAAGAAGTTTGTCGCCAGGTCTGAAAACGTCACGGTGGGCAATCTTCTGGACATGTGGATTGAGGAAGAAGTCAAGCCCGGAAACCTCTCCAACGGCACGGTAATGGCCTATCAGGGGGCTGTGGGACGCATCAAGCAGTTTCCCATCGGCAGCCGGAAGCTCAAAAGCGTCACGTCGGAACATTTGCAGGCGTTCTTCGATCTTCTGTCCTTCGGAGGCGTCAATGCCGACAGAACAGAGGTCAAGCCTATCAGCAAGGGCTATATGCGGCAGTTCTCGGCGGTAATGCAGGGAGCGTTCCGCTTTGCGGTCTTCCCCAAGCGGCTGCTGACCTTCAATCCGATGCAGTATATCAAGATCAGGCAGAAGCAGGAAAGCTACGAGCTGTTCAACGAGGACAGCGAGGACGGGCTGACCGTCCCCACGATCTCCTACGAACAGTACAAGGCTCTGATGGACTATCTGAAAGAGAAAGATAATCCGGCGCTCCTGACCATCCAGATCGCCTACTACACCGGGCTTCGAATCGGCGAGGTCTGTGCTCTCACATGGCAGGACATTGACCTCAAGGAGCAGACCATCACGGTGCGGCGCAGTATGCGCTACAACGGGGCGCGGCACAAGACGGAGGTCGGAACCACCAAGCGGAGCAAAATCCGCACGGTGGACTTCTGCGACACGCTGGCGGCGATTCTCAAGGCAGCCAGAACCGAGCAGCACAAAAACCGCTTCAAGTACGGTGAGCTTTACAGTCTGAACTACTACAAGCAGGTACAGGAAAAAGGCCGCAGTTACTATGAGCTGTACAGTCTGCAAAGGTCGGAGGAAGTGCCAAAGGACTACCGGGAGATCGACTTCGTTTGTCTCCGCCCGGATGGATGCTTTGAATCATCCAGTACGGTCAGCATTGTCTGCCGGACGGCCTCAAAGAAGATTCCGAGGCTTGAAGGCTTCCACTTCCATCAGCTTCGCCACACGTTCACAAGCAACCTGCTCTCAAATGGGGCAGCACCGAAGGATGTGCAGGAGCTTTTGGGACACGCCGACGTTAGTACCACCATGAACATCTACGCTCACTCAACAAGGGAAGCGAAACGCTCCTCGACCCGCCTGCTGGATAAGGTTATAGGTGGCAACTGATAAAAAGTTTCCCTTGTTTTGCCCCATAAGGGCAAAAACAAGGGAAAACCGAGCTTTTTATGGTAGCAGACCCGCGGGAAATGCAGGAAAATCAAGGGTTTTCAGAGAATCGGATAGATAAATTCAAATTTTACGAGGAGGTAATTATAATGCGAGTTGAAACAATTGAAACAGAACGTTTATATCTGCGTGGATTCCAGAAAGAGGACGCTATATTTGCCATCAGCATTTGGAATGATCCAGAGATAGGAGAATATTTGCCAGATGAAGCAATGGATGAAATCGACGGGGCATATTTAAAGGAGTTAGAAGATCTGTCAGAGGATGATGAATGCTGCTATATGATAGCCGAATTAAAGGATGTGCGTGAAAGGGTTGGAACTTGCAGCTTTATACCGAGTGAAGACGGCAAAAATTACGATATTGCTTATTTTGTACATAAGAAATATTGGCAAAACGGATATGCGGGTGAAATGGCAAAAGGAATGGTAGATTATGCAAAGAAACACGGCGCAAAAAAGGTAACTGCCTGAGTCAACAAGAATAATACCGCCTCTAACGCAATCGTTCGGAAAATGGGCTTTAAAGTTATTAGTGAAAAGTCTTACAAAAAGCGCAGAACAGAGTTAGAATTCTGCGATTATTTATATAAATTGCATTTTACAGCCAAGTAGACATATCCCTTACGGGATATATGGAGGTATAGCATATGCAGAGAACCAAAAAACGCAAACTGAACCTGCATCAGCATATAGTTGCCAATTCCCCGCTTCACAAAAGCGTATATCCCATACCCCGCAATGGCAGCTGCAGCCATACGGGCAATCCATTTCCGTACAGCAGAAGGATTTTTGCACATTTTCCCTGCCATTTTCACCACCATGCCCCAGTGGAAGCCCAAATGGAGGGACATCCATACAAATCCCCAATATACACAAAGCATATGCAATTCTCTGGCAAATAAAGCCATCCCCTTCCAGCTTCTGGACATCTATCAGGGAAAATGCAACCGTTGTGCCCTTTTTCTGATAGGCAGAGCGGTCAAACAGCGTGGCTGTATCTGTCCTGCCATCTGCAAGAGGGGATAGGATAAGGCTTAGCTCGTCAATGCAGCCTGCCTCCAAAAATGACCAGTTTACGATGCCGCCTCCAGCAATCATCAGCGTGTCAATCTGAAACAGCCTCTTTAATTTCTGAAGCACAATCCCCATATCCAGCGTTTCCTTTCCTGCAAAAATGTAAGAAACCCCTTTTTTACGCAAAAGCGCCAGATAATCATCCGAGACATTCTCTGTCAAGACCTCAATTACATGAGCCTTTGGACGGCCTGGCTGCACTGCATATCCACTATCCCATTTTAAATTCCCTTCGATATCCACAGCAACGATAAACTTATCCCCATGGGATACTGCCATATAATCTTCCCTGCTATAACTGTGCCCTGCCGGCTCCAGGCCTGACACATACCCTTCTGCATATACTTCAGCCGCAGTAACTGCGCCATTCCTATTTTTTGCGCTTTTTTCCAGTTTTATCTTTTCCTTCCTCAGACTTAATTCCATAAGCAACTGCTTTTTTGCCTTCTTTATTATAAACCATCCGTTCTTTATTTAGGAAGTTACCCTTTGTTATCCAGTAGATAGTTACAGGTATATAGTGATTCCCTCTGTAACCTGCTGATTGATAACAACAGCCGTCTTTGTACGTATTATAATGCACATAGAAAAGACGCCCAGATTTCTCCAGACGCCCTCTGCTGCATCATCCCATTCTTTCTATGGAACCTATTCCTGTTCCCGAATGGCCTATTATTCTTGATCGTTTGATTCTTCTATCAACGCTTTCCTTACCTGCATCAATGTCTTTCCAAGCTCATTTCATCCTTCGCCATCTACTGCCCTCCCAAAATCCGCCACATGGCGGTTTCTCTCATCAAGATGTGCATCCCCTGCCGAAAGCAGCAATGCCCTGTTGTCCTCTTCTGCTTCATTGCAGGTAAATTTGTCCTTCACTATATTCTTCAATTCCTCTGCCAGCCTCACATGCGCCTCTGGCGACAGATGCAGCGAATCCTCCTTTGATGGCTGTATATGCTCTGCCGCATTGAAAAATATGCAATGATGCTCTTTAGCCACTTTCCGATACCACTGGGGAAATTCCCTGGAACGGCTGACGGCATTCTCATGGAAAGAACCATAAAAGGCAGAATGCCGAATTCCTTCTCCAATCTCCGGCGGAGAGACTAGGATGATCTGCGGTTCAAACCCCTGTTTCTCCTTCGTAAAATCCTGTATTACCCTTACAAGCATTTTTACCCCTTCTGCAATCTGCTCTGGACTGGCACAAAATATTTCCTTCAAATCATTACTCCCAAGCATCAGGATCACGATATCCACAGGTTTATGGGAATTCAGGCAGGGGCGCAAATAATCCAGCCCATTCTTCCACCCCTCAAGCGGATCATCAAATATAGTTGTCCTTCCATTACAGCCTTCCTCTATTACCCTATATTCATCACCAAGCAAAGCTTTAAGCCTTCCCGTCCATCGAATGTCCTCCGGATATCGGAGCCCGTTCGATGGATTATAGCCATATGTATTAGAATCACCATAACACAATACTGTTTTCATATCTTATCCATCCTCCAATGTATTACTCTGGCAGTTAAATGCCAATGTAGATTGCGCAGAAGAGCCTGCCCCGCTTTATCGGGCATAAATTTCCATATGCAAGGCGGAAGAATGAGGCGCGGCGAGTGCTACGCCGATTGATGAGGGTCTGCCCCGCTTTATCGGGCATAACGCAACAGATGGGAATTTAGTCAAGCAAGATACATTGATATTTATCCGCCAGAGTAATATCCCTGCCGGCTGCGATTTTCCTAATGGAGAACCAAAAAACCTGATAACAGCGGCATTCGTTTGGAAATCTAACTTTAAAACTGCATACACAAAATGTACATCCAGCTGACATTATACCACTATCACATAAAAAATTCAAAATTTTTCTAAAAATCGAAAATAGCGCAAATTTGCGCAAATTCCATTGATTTTGCAAATATTTTACACAAAATACAGCTGTAAAAATTGGGGCATATGCCCATTGTATGTAAAAAAAATACATGTATAATAAAAATAGGCACTTGATTAGCTGTTTTTAGGCTAAAAGCAAAAGCAGCTGCAAAGCCAATCGCCTTCCATAACAAGGCACAATTTAAAAAAGGAGGATGAAACATGAACGTATGGAAAAAAGCACTTAGCGCGGCCCTAAGCCTCTGCCTGGCCTTTTCTCTCGTCACAGGAGCGGGCTTTACCAGCAAGGCAGCGGGAAATGGAACGCTCCAAAATGGCGCGCTGTCCCAGGACACGGCTGGCTGGGAACTCACAGGAACCCTTGAGCCTACCACTGACGCCAATGCAGAAGCTGGCTGCATCATTGCAGACGGGGAAAACGGTGCCAGGCACCTGAGCATATGGAATAAGTCTGCAGAGGAAAAAACCTTTTCCATGACCCAGACGATTCCCAATATGGCAGCAGGTTCCTACACTGCAAAAGTAGAGTCCGTAGGAAATGGGAACACCAAACATAACCTTATCTTAAAGGCACATAATGACAACACCGGCAAGGAAGTGGCCGTAAACATTGATACCAAAGAATGGAATGTCTATGTCTCCTCTGCCACAGAGGCTCTGGAGGTATCCGAAGGCGATTCTGTTACCATCAGCATCACCGGGACTTTAGAAGCAAAAGCTGCAGGCGCAAACGACGGCGAATGGTATGGCATCCGAAACATTACATTTGACGCAGCCACTGCCATAGAGGCTCCCATCCATGTGGAAAAGGTTCCAGGCCTTTCCAAAGATTTTATCCATGGCGTGGATGTGTCCACTTATCTAAGCGAGATCCAAAGCGGCGTGGAGTATAAAGATGAAAACGGAACAGTAAAAAATATGTTCGAAATTTTCAAAAACGCCGGCGTGAATTACGTAAGGCTCCGCGTCTGGAACTGCCCCTTCCGCACAGATGAAAACGGAAAAATCCTCTATGTGGATGATGAGGGAAAAGAATATACAGAAGACCAGGTAACCACCACACAGCATGAGGATGGATACTATGAATACTCCTTAACGGACAGCGGCAAGACCGTATACCGGGAAGGCTACGGCGCAGGGAACTGCGATATTGACGCAGCCGTTGCAACTGGAAAAATCGCAACCAGCTATGGCATGAAGGTGCTGATTGATTTCCACTACTCTGATTTCTGGGCTGACCCTGCAAAAATGAAATGCCCCAAGGCCTGGGAAGGCATGTCCATAGACCAGAAAGCGGCAGCCCTTTCCAACTACACCACCGAATCCTTAAATAAATTAAAAGCAGATGGCGTAGACGTGGGTATGGTTCAGATTGGAAATGAGATCAACGGCGGCATGGCCGGGGAACGGGACTGGGCAAATGTCAGCAAGCTCCTGGACGCAGGCAGCAAAGCTGTCCGCGCAGTTGACCCCAACATTTTAATCGCTGTCCACTACGCAGACCCCCACAGGGAAAATTACCAGACAAGCCGGGCAAAGGCTTTGGATGACGCAAACATTGATTACGATGTATTTGCATCTTCCTATTACTCTTTCTGGCATGGAAGCCCGGAAAACCTTACCAATGTATTGAAAACCATTGCAGAAACTTACCACAAAAAAGTCATGGTGGCAGAAGTTTCTTACTGTACAACCACAGGGGATGGGGACGGAGCCGCAAATGTGGTGAATGCAAACACATCCCCACTAAGCTATTCCATTGATCCTTTGGGCGAAGGCCAGGCTGCGGCTGTCCGGGACGCCATTGCAGCCGTATCCGCAGTAGGCGAAGCCGGGATTGGAACCTTTTACTGGGAGCCAGCCTGGGTTCCGGTGGGAAATTATGCCGGGGCAGATGAAAGCCAGAAGGAAGCTGTCTTAGCATCCAATATCGATAAATGGGAGAAATATGGCTCTGGTTGGGCGTCCATGTGGTCAGGCCCTGAAGGGGGCGGATACGACCCAGGCGTAAGCGAAGACAAATCCACACACGGCTCCCAGTGGGATAACCAGGCAATGTTTGATTTTGATGGGAAGGCGCTCCCTTCCATTAACGTATACAAATGGGTTTATACAGGAGCAGAAGGCCCTGTGCAGGTATCTGGCGTTGATACAGCCTCTTATACCATGAATTACAAAGATACCCCACAGCTTCCTGGCGCTGTAAATGTGCACCTGAATGACGGCAGCATTGTAGAAAATGTGCCAGTTACCTGGGATCCTGCCCAATTAGAAGCATTAAAGACAGCAACCTTTGGCGAGTACACCATAGATGGGACACTGGCAGAATTTACCTATACCTCCAAAGGGGAAACTATCACCGTGCCTGCAGGGCAGCAGAAAACAATCTGTGCCGTCACCATCACTGGAACAAACTATCTGCCCAATGGCAGCTTTGAGGATGGCGAGACCGGCTGGACTGTCACTGGCGCATCCCTGAAAACGGACGGAAGCGGAGGAAATGCAAAATCCGGGAACAACTACTACGACGCATGGAACCAGAATGCCATTGACTTTAGCTTAGAACAATCCATTACGACAACGCTTTCAAGCGGGAAATACGCCTTATTCGGCTATTACCAGGGAACAAACGTAACCACCGTATCCGAAGACTCCGGATTAACTGCAACTGTAACTTACAAAAATGGGGAAACGAAAACTTACACTGGAGCCATTGAAATCCCAAATACCTGGAAAGTCTTCCATCGCGCAATGGCAACCGGCATCCTGATCAACCAGAATGTAGCCAGCGTTAAAATCACCAGCCGCGTGGCTTGTTCTGGTTCCGGCCCATGGGTAGTTGCCGACGATATCAACCTGATGCGGGCAGATGACCTGACCGCAGAAGAAGAATCCTTCGGCGCAGCTTCCAGCGAGAAGAGATCCTACACCGTTACCTTCAAGGACGGCGATTCCATCTTAAAGACAGAAACGGTGGAAGAAGGCTCCGCTGCAACTCCTCCGGCTAACCCTACAAAGGATGGATATACCTTTGACGGATGGGACATTGCTTTTGATAACGTTACCTCTGACTTAACAGTAAATGCTAAATGGAAACAGATTCCAGAAGCACAGAACAAGAAATTCAAGGTCAGCTTCCATGTAAATGGCGGGAGCGCCATCAAGACTAAGTCAAAAACCGTTACCGTTGGCAAAACATATGGCACGCTTCCGAATGCCAAACGCGCAGGCTATACCTTTAGCGGCTGGTATACTGCAAAATCTGGCGGAAAGAAAATCAGCAGCTCCACAAAGGTGAATATCTCAAAGAATATCACGCTGTATGCACGCTGGAAGAAAGTCACAAAACCTGCCAAAGTGAAAAAGCCTGCCCTTAAAAATACGAAAAAGAACACGATTACCGTTACCTATAAGAAAGTAACAGGCGCAGCAGGATATGAAATCCGTTACGCATCCAAATCCAGCATGAAGGGCGCAAAGAAAGTGACATCCACAAAGCTTTCTGCCACGATTAAGAATGCGAAGCTGAAAAAAGGCACTACCTATTATGTACAGGTACGCGCCTTCAAAAAAGATTCCGCTGGGCAAAAGATCTATAGTAAATCCTATAGTTCCAAAGCAAAAATCAAACTCAAGAAATAAAACGCCCATAAAATTATGGCGCTTCTGTATTTTACAGAAGCGCCATTCTGTTCCATCCGCTCCTTATGGACAGATTTTGGTATTAGCACAACCCCTCGCTGCACATTCCACCGAAGTGCAGCCTGAGCTGCGCTCTTGCCATATTTCTCGCCGATCTTTTTCAATATCGGATGTGTAAAGATCCCATGGTTCCTTTCTGCAAAGGGTTCCCAGGCCTCCGGGCAGACATCGTATTCTTTCATGAGCGCCAACTCTTGCAATGCATCCTCCTCTTATCTGTGATATGATTCCGCCAAACATTCCCTTGTTCTTTTTTAAATCAACAGTATAAATAAAATCACATAACAACAAAAGCCTCTGTTAGTTCATCAGTTTATGCCCTAGGGTTTGAACCGTACATTGCTGATCAGTTTCAGCATTGGATATTTTTCCTGTAATTTCTTCTAGGTAATCAGCGTAATAGAAATATCCGTTAATATACTGCTGTTTGGCATTGGGGCAGGAAACAGCCTGCTGGGGCATTGCGACAGTAAGCTGCCTTGTATGGGATGGCATAAGGTTTGTCTTGATAAAAAAGCTGCACCCAAAAAAATCAATGGGTTTGGCAGTTTAACAATTAACTACTCATTTAGAAAGGGATCAAAAATCTATGAATGAAATATTAAGGAAAATCTATGACAACATTATTTGCTATGAAAAAGAAACAGTTGAAGCTGGGTGGAGGATTGACTGTGAGATTAAGAAACTTGCCCATCCATATAGGGAAAAGCTGGGCGAAGATCAAATGGACGGGCTAGAAAGCCTGCTATCGCAAATCTCATTGATTAGCCAGCGCGAGGGATTTGAGATTGGCGTGAGGTTTGCATTTAAGGTATTATCCGAACTGCTGCCTTAAAGAAGGTCAATCATTTTTAAAACCCTAGCCTTTTTATTAATATCACAATATTTTAACTTATCCATAATCTTGTCATCTAACGTCTCTTCCCTGCCCTTGCCAGGCTTGTAGGTGTATTCCCCACTAATGAAAAAATCAACGCTGCATTCAAGGATATTTGCAATTTTAACAAGGGCAGTCAATGACGGGTTGGCACGTCCGCATTCAATATTCGATATGTGGCTGGGATTGACCCCAAGCAGGCTTGCCACAGCTTCCTGGGTGATGCCCTGCATTTTCCTGCGTTCCTTGATTTTCATGCCAATAGCCTTAAAGTCTAAATCCTCCACAGTCCCACTCCTTTCCATCGAATTATCTTTCCCTAATTTTAATGTATTAGGCATAAGAGAATAAGGAGTTAATACAAATGAACATTAGCCATAGCTAATGTTTTTGTCAATTATTGTCGATATTAATTAAGACTATAATGCAAGGAGGTTCAATTTATGTTTTTATCAGAGTTGAAAGATGACCAAAAAGATTTGTTTCTTGATTTATGCATTCACCTGTCTAAGAGTGATGGCGATTTCGCTGATAGCGAAAAGAATACTATTCGCCAAATGTGCAAGGAAATGGGGATAGACGAACGGCTGAATGAAAATATTGAATTCGGCAAAGCGCTTAGCCGACTGAATGAAAATGCAACGGTTAGAGAAAAACGTATTATATTGCTGGAAATTGCAGGTATTGTAATGGCTGATGGAGTATATGCACCAGAAGAAAAAGCTGCTGTAGAAAGTATTTCAAATGTTTTTGGCATTGATTACTCTTATAGCGAAAAGGCCATTTCATTGATAACAGATTTATTTGCTGTGTATTCCAAAATCGGAGAGTTTTTATCAAGCAAGTAAGGAGGCTGCTATATGTTGGAGCTATTCCATCAATATAAAGAGGCAGGAGAAACAAAACGGACACTGCTTGTGGGACAGAATATGGTAAACCGTAATCCGGATGATTTTGCTTGCTTTGAAGCCTATTTTGGCTACCTGCTATTTCTTGCAGAAAATGAAGATATCCAGACCTCGAAATCTTTCTTACAACAAGCCGCAGGGGCATTGGCTTTTTTTTCTGAAAGCATTGATATTGACGAGTACTCAGTGGAATTTATTATCAGTAAAGAAAACGAATTAAATCAAGTCTCTGAGCTCATAAATCAAAGGCAAGAAGAAATTACCAGAGAAGCCGTACGCCAAGAAGTAATGTATAATAATGATGCCCTAGAATTGCTTGGACAGCTGTTAGAAAAAATAAATAACTGCAAGAATCAGGATGATTTTAATACCTATCTTAATGATATGGGAAGAATTGACCAAAGCATAAATCGGAAAAGGCTCAGTACAGGACAAGAAGCCATGTATGCAGAGTTAACAGAGAAGATTTCAGATGTGGTCAATTCCAAAATGGCATATTTCGAGAATGCTAAAAACCGTGAATACAATATCTACGCCATTGAGTCATATGAAAAAGTCTTTCATATGTTTAAAAGCGGCAAAGTGGCAGCAGAGCACAAGGAAATATTGCAATCGCTGTTTTCATTTGATCCTTCCAGGCTGTATAATGAAACATTAGTATATTATAACCATGTTTATAGTTATGTCCTAGACAAACTCAGTGATGAGGAAAAATTTACAATAACTAAATTTGCAATTATGTGTGAAAAAAAGAGGTGATTTTATGAACCGAAGCACACGCAGGCTATCAGACTACACGCATCCTAATAATCTTAGCATAGCTGAGAGTGTAAAGGGAGCATCAACGCCAATGGCAATAGCGGCAACAACTAGTAGATTTGGAATTATTACTACTGGATTTAACAACCAATACAATAGCTTTATAGATGTGTTAAGCGCCCGTAAAGCAGAATTGGCACAAACTGTTCAAGGTAAATTATCACATAATCCAGACTACACTGGATCACGTAATGCCGGCGTTAAACTGGCATGGCAATATGAGCGGGCTGATATTGAGATGGGAGGAAGGGGATCGGCTAATTGGACAAAGGCAGAACAAGCAGAAATTCTTCATTCAAAAACCGGCACAGTCTCTGGCGCAGAAGGGCATCATCAAAAGAATGTTGTAGATCATCCTGAATATCAAGCTGACCCTGACAATATTAAGTTTTATAAATCAAGGCAAGAACATTTTCAGCAAGGACATGATGGGAACTTTCAGAATGAATCGGACGCTCCGTTTATAGACAAAAATAGGATGCTTGAAAAAACAAATAACCGCAGAGTCCTGCTAAATGAAATAAAAGGGGCAGGCATATCTTCAGCCATAGGTTTTGGAATTGCATTTACAATATCGGCCATCACGGAATTGGCCAGAGTTGGGATTAGATCCGTTGAAATGGGGAAATTTATTGGCTGTTCGATAAAGGCCGGGATAGAAGGCGGAACGATTTCAACTGTAGCCTATGGCACCGGAAGGCTGGTAACATCTGTGCTTCAAGATCATGGTGTGGATTTGCTGACAAAGACAGGAACATTGATAAATTTTGCGGCAGTTGGCACTGTATCAATTATTTTGGTTTCAACATATCAACTCATCAAAATGAAAATGAAGAACATAGAAACAGCAGCAGCGCTTAAGGCAGTTGGCAGACAGGCATTATTCTCAATTTCTGTTCTTGCAGTCTCTATTATTGCGCAAGGTGCCTACGGCGGATGTGCAGGCATCATAGTATCTACGAGCGTGGGATTAGTCCTGCTTGCGGTGGGAGTTATTGGCGCTGCTTATCAGAGAAAATTAGAGACACAAATAAAAGAATATACAATTGAGGAATACAAGCCTTTGCTTGTATAACATTGAGGTAAATGAGATGGATTATTATTCCTTTTTTAAAAAACTAAAAGCAGAGGATCCCAGAATCGAATATGCAACTGCACATAAGGCACCAGAATGCAAGGGACTGAATATCCCTCAATTCTATAAAACTATTGATCCAATAAATGTTGAGTTTGGATTTAACGATGGCATTGTCAGGTTAGAACCATTTGAGGGATTATCCGTTTTGAACGAGCAATATAGCTATATCGAAGCTGATTGCGTTTTTGCAACATGCAACAGTGACCCAATATATATGAAAAATGAACAAGTATACACATGTACTCATGGTTCAAAGCGTGTAATGGAAGAGGAAATCGCAGTATCTGTAGATTCCTTTTTCGAAAAAATATATGGCACTTTATAAATCTGAAAGGAGATTATTATGATTAAATATTTTGGCATTATAGTTGGCGGAATCGCAGCAGGCATTATTTTGGATCGAATTGCTGTAGCTATTATGGAGGATCAAAAACTGGCAAAGGAAAAGATTCTTGAGCAATGCTTTGGCGAACCAATGTACACGAATACATTTTCGCTAAACGAGGTAAGAGACTGGATCAAAACAAGAGAATCTCTGCTGCTGAACGGAGCTAAAGCCATTGTTTTAAAGGCCAATGCAGAAACCTTACGCAGAATAGGCAAAGATTTGGATATTGGCAACAATTTAAAGAATAATATTGTAATAGCGATTGTAGATGAAGCATCTAAGAACATATCAGATTCAGTATTGGTTAAATATGAAACATTGGATGCGAAACTGGAAGAAGCATTGAGTAACGGTAATGGCGTTCTTGTCGTGGAGGTGTAATATGTTAGGATGGATCTTACTTGGGCTTGCTACCGCTGCAGTAGGCGTCATAGTTATAAGCGGAATGGTTACCAAAAAGCGCATTCAAGAAAAAATGCGTGAGAAAGGAATGAGGGAGGCGCTCATTACAGAAATTAATAATTGCACAAACACGGTTAAACTTGAAGCTTTAGATAGCGAAGACACAATGGAAATCCGTGGTGATGAATTGGATTATGAGTTGAGCGAATATGACACTATAACTGCATAGGAGGCAGAACGTATGAATAAGGATAAAGCAAATGATGGCCATCCATCCATAACCATAGATACCTTTACAGACGCTGTAGCGGAGGTGCTGTACAGAAGCGGATACAAAGAAATTATCACTTTAGATGAAATAATGCAATATGCACTTGATATGAAAAAAAACAACCCTAAGGTTGTTGCATTTGTTGTTTCTGTAAAAAAGAATTATGATCCAAAGAACGAAAATGATAAGCTCATCATTATTCAGGGCTTACTGGATGCAGAAAATAAGCCTATTTCATTAAACGGAAAAGAATCAGAAAGCCGTATTATCCATACAAGAACAATTGACAAAAAGTTTTTGAATATATTGAATGGCTCAGAAACCAAAATTATAAAGCTGTAATTAAGGAAAAGGTGATAAAATGTTTGGATTAATAGCAGGTATAATAGGACTTATTGCGTTAGGCTGCCTAGTTGCATATGCCATTGTATTAACAATTAAATGGATAAGGAATAAGGTTGCCGAAAAGTTGGCAAAAAAGAACGTTAAGAAGGTCGCAGTCGCAGATTTGGAAGAGTTGATTAATGAATGTAAAAATGAGGTCTCACTGAATGATTTGGATGATTTGGTAGATGAAGGTTATACGCATATGATGGTTGAGGTTGGCCATGACGGAAACGTAGTTGGAGACGTAGAAGTAATCAAAGATAAAAACGACACAATTGATAAAGATGTTGAAGAATTACTCAGCCGTACAAATCAAGGCATGGTAATTGTGGAGAGATGATTTATTATGAAGATATTTTGGTGTATTCCAGAAACCCTATTTAACTCAAAGGAACCTTCTGGACATAAAAAAGATAGGATGGCTCTCGAAAATGAGATCCGAAAATATTATGGCTCTGTTGAAATAGAGACAGTTGGGCAAAAGAACCAGGATAAAATAGAAATTTATGTAATGGGAAAGCCTAAATATGAAGGCTTTCAAGATGAGATTCAAAAGGCAATCACTGCAGTTGTAGCGCAATGCTATGGTGAACCTGCAAGGCAGCTTCTTCAAATAAAACTGAATTACGGCGCATTTAACCCTAATTTTGTACCAAAGAATGATTGCTCTGTAAATAACCAAAAGATATGTTCTATATCACGTAATAATAATATGAAAAAAAAGGAAAACGGGAAAGATAACGAATATAATTATGAGAAACTGTCATACAATTATCAAGCTGTTGAACCAAGATTTTCTTTTGAACAGGTAATACTTCCTCAAAAGACTCTTGAGCAAGTTGAAGAAGCAATTGGAATTTTGGCAGTTGAATCTAAGGTCTTTGATGAATGGGGGCTTCGGTCAATTATTCCCGAAGCGACATCTGCCCTTAGTTTTTATGGCCCGCCAGGAACTGGCAAAACAATGACGGCTGAAGCGATAGCCCATAAACTGGGAAAAAAGATCCTCCGTGCTACCTATGCAGATATTGAAAGTAAGTTTCACGGAGAAGGGCCTAAGATGGTCAAAGCAATATTTAGAGCAGCAGAAAGGGATGATGCTGTGCTCTTTTTGGATGAATCAGATTCGCTATTGTCAAAAAGATTGACAAACGTATCTGATGGTTCGGCTCAAGCAATCAATTCAATGAGAAGCCAATTGCTTATAAGCCTTGAAAGCTTCAAAGGGATTGTTATTTTTGCCACAAATCTTGTTGTAAATTATGATAAGGCTTTTTTGTCAAGATTAATTAATGTTGAATTTACAAATCCCACTGCTACAGAGCGAAAAAAAATTTGGCAGAACCATTTAAAGACTGATAAGATACATGTGCCGCTTGCAGCAGATGTGGATGTAGGCTTTTTAGCAGAACAATATGAATTATGTGGAAGAGAAATTAAAAACGTTGTCAAGAACGCTTGCGTTTCAGCCGCATTAAAGAAAAGGGAGATTGTATCACAACAGGATTTCATTACAGCGAGTATCAAGGCAATTGATGAGAGAACCCGTGTTAATTCGGCTAAAGACCAGACAAAAGTAGGTGATAACGCTTCTTCGGAAGAAAAGAAAGAACGATTAAAAGAAGCAATACAAAGAAAAATTGATTCTGGAGGCTTGTCAGCCAAATTGGGTAAGTAAATTGTCTGAATATTCTCATTGACTGCTTGATTATCATAACTCGAATTGCCGGAATCCTGTCAAGGCAAGGGTTTCAGCCTTTACAGGATTTTGACAATTCGATAAAACCAGGTGCCCTTCTTCATCTTACTGATATTTTAAACTAAAATTTTTAAAATATAATCCTTTCTCTGCTTCTCATACTGCTCAATCATAAAAGGGCGTTTCCTTACTGCATTTGCATACCAATTTGTCAAATACTTTAATTTCCCAAGCCCCTCATCCTGGCTGCTGTCTATTTTCTGATATTCCTCATAGGATTTACTGTCCATCGCCTGCATTACGCCTATCGCGTTGGTAGTATACACAAGATTGCTCCCATGCCCCAAATACCTGCCTTTTTGAACGCCATAATCCATATTCCCATTGACATCTGCCTTTCCTGCGCGCGCCAGCTTTGCAATCATTCCCATGGCCTCCAAAAAAGATGCCCTATTGCCTTCTGGAATAAATGTTTCAGCTATGCTCTCTGCCTTTTTCATGCCCAAGGAAATATTTGCCAGCCTCTCCCCCTCCGTCATGGAACCTCTGTTTCCAATGAGAAAGTTCTGCCGTATCACATCATACACCATCCCCTGTTCCGCTTCACTGCATTTCTCCAAAGCCGCCGCAACCGCTTTGTCCGCCTCATAAACCCAGGAATAAGCCGGATTCCCTTTTATAGACTTATCTATATGCTTAATTTCTTTTTGGAATGCAGCATTCTTCGCCTCTATTTCCTGCTGTGCCGCACTCCCCTTACCTTCTATGCCCTCCTTGCCTTCTGTGCCAATATTATGCCCCATTCCCCCTTCGCTGCCTATTTTGCCCTTACTCTCCACAAGGGCTGCCATGCCGTCTCCAGAAAATTCCACAATCACATTGTCGCCGTAGCAGGAACGGATATCCCTCATTGCCTGCAGGGTTTCTTCCCTGGACATCTGCTCCATAACCTTATTGCCCTGGGCATCCCTGGTATTAAATTCATATTTTACCAGCGTATCTTTGGCTCCCTCTCCATGCCCATACTTTTTCAGAGGTTCTGTGCCTTTATAAAACTGGCTGTAACCTAAACTGATATTCATTCCCATCTTTATGCCTCCTTAAAGAAAATCTAATACATGTTCCAATCTATCGCCCTGCGCAGCGCCCACGATACTTTCCTGTATACCCTTTTCTCCTATGCCCTCACTAAACTCCCCCTTAAATTTTCCTAAATATTCCAGCTTAAAATTTATATCGTCAAAATTTTAGTTATTGCTTATCCATAAAACATAAAAAATAGGCGCTCATTGAAATGATTGACATAAATAAAAAATAGGCGCTCATTGAAATGATTGGCACAATTTTGATAACACACTATAGGTTACTATTCACGGCCTGGGAGCCGCTCATAGCAACAGTTCGGGGCGATATTTAAAGTTTTGCTTCGCAAAAATCGCCCCCGAACTCCTGAATCATGTTCTCACGGAATGCGCAGTTCAGCGCATTCCTGAGCCATGAATAGTAACCAACATAGCATTTTCGCCCGCACAATAACAATGAAAGAATTGCGCCCATGACCCAATATGTAGTATAATATGGTAAGATAATATCTATTGTCCTGAAACCCCCAAACTACAAAGAAGGAGGAAATACAATGCCTAAAATACAAGTTATGGACCACCCATTGATTCAGCATAAAATTAACTATATCCGCAAGGAGGATGTGGGTTCCAAGGAATTTCGCGAGATTGTAGGAGAAATTGCCGCGCTCATGTGTTATGAGGCAACCAGGGATTTGAAGCTGAAGGATGTGAAAATCAAGACGCCCATCTGTGAGATGACAGGCAAGGAACTAAGCGGCAAAAAGCTGGCGGTGGTGCCAATCCTGAGAGCTGGGCTTGGGATGGTAGACGGCATCCTGAAGATGATACCCGCTGCTAAGGTGGGGCACATCGGCCTCTACCGGGATCCAAAGACATTTGAGCCAAAGGAGTACTATTGCAAGCTTCCCGCAGATTGTGATGAAAGAGAAGTGTTTGTAGTTGACCCTATGCTGGCAACTGGAGGCTCCAGTTCGGCGGCAATCCAGATGCTGAAGGACAGAGGCGTAAAAGCTATCCGTTTCCTATGCATTATTGCAGCGCCAGAAGGCGTAGCGCGAATGCAGCAGGATCATCCAGATGTTGACCTCTATATCGGTGCATTAGACGACCATCTGAATGAGCATAAATATATTGTTCCGGGCCTTGGAGATGCCGGAGACCGTATCTTTGGGACAAAATAGCTTACTGCCCACACAAAATCAATACAGGCAAAGAAAACACTTCGTTTATCCATTCCAGCTGGTTTGGGAAGGCAGCCGTCCTCCCAAACCAGCATCTGAATAACCAAACCATAACCAAACCATTTCCCCAAAAATTGTCCGTCAAACTTATGTTATACCCTATCCCCTAATCATGCCAAAAACACTTCTAAGCTTACAGCATAGAGACCCTTAGCTCTTCCCCGCTCTTTGCGCTCAAATAAGCCGGGGCAATATCAAACACCGTTTTGCAGCCCTGCTGCCCTTCAGCGGAAAGGCGGTGGGCAGCCCTTGCATAAGCCAGCAGGACGCTTGCCGTAAATTCTGAATTGGAGTCCAGCTTCAGGCTGTATTCCACCATATGCTTATGCTCCTTGCCAAGCCCTGTAACGCCGCTCCTTAATACAAAACCGCCATGGGGAATGCCGCTATGATCCCTGCGCAGCTCCTCCTGGCTGATAAAATGCACTGTGGTGTCATAATCCGCAAAATAATTGGGCATTTCCTTAATTTCCTGCTCAATCCTGGCTGCATCTGCGCCTTCCTCCAGAACCACAAAACACTCCCTCGTATGCTTCTCCCTGGTGGAAAGGGCTGGGCTCTTCCCTGCCCGGACAGCCTCTAATGCCTCCTCCACAGGAATCGTATACTGCTTTGCGTCCTTAACCCCTGCAATCCGGCGGATGGCATCGGAATGTCCCTGGCTTACTCCTTTCCCCCAAAAAGTATAGTCATTTCCTTCTGGCAGAACCGCATTGGCATACAGGCGGTTCAGGGAAAACATGCCTGGATCCCAGCCCACAGAAATAATCCCCACATGCCCATGCTCCTTTGCCGCTGCATCCACCTTTGCAAAATGTTCGGGAATCCGTGCATGGGTATCAAAGCTGTCCACCACATTGAAAAGCTTTGCGCACTCGGGCGTCTGCTTTGGCAAATCCGTTGCGCTCCCGCCGCAAAGAACCATAACATCAATCTTATCCTTCCAATCTCCAATCTCCTGTACACTGCACACAGCTGCCGTGTCCGTAGAAATAGCGACACTGGCTGGATCCCTCCTGGTAAACACCGCCACCAGCTCCATATCATTATTTTGGCAGACTGCGCTCTCTACGCCACGCCCTAAATTGCCATATCCAAAAATTCCAATCCTTGTCTTCATGGCCTTCTCCTTCCTATGCATCTTATTACTGCAAAATACATGGATCATTCTGCACATGGCATACATTATACACCAAAAAAGCAAAGAATGGTAGCTTTTTCCCGGTTTTTACTGCCTAAATCTGATACCAAACAATCTCATTTTCCCCTAACTGCAGCTGAAAACTCTCCCCGTTTCCTTTATAAACGGTGGTTTCCTGCGGCTCATAGGTATTATTCACCACGCAGAATTTCCCATTTGCCGGGTAGGCATGGACTTCTACATTATAATTGCTGCTAAACCATTGATGCAGCTCTTCTTCCCCATGGGTGCACCACAAAATAGTACGGTACAGCAGGCGGCTGTTCTCAAAGCTGTATGGCAGGCCGCCCAAATACACTGCCCTTCCTTTTCCAAACTCATGTGCTGCCATCTGCACCTCTTTGCCCCGTTCCACCAGAACCTGTGTCCCTTCCAATGCATAGACATTCCTCTGGGACTCCCCAAAGTCAACCTCTCCCTGGCAGTCCTCCAGAATGAAATGACTGTGGGTTTCCCAGTTGTATTTATCATATCCCAGGGTAAATCCTCTTTCTTCTTCCACCCCAAAGACATTGGCCAACTGGAAGAACCTGCCGTTTGCCTGATGGCCGCTGGGCTCTCCTACGCCGATTATGCCGCCGCCTTCATAAATAAATTTCTTGATGGCTGTCACTACAGGCGCGTCGCACCACCATTCCCCCCCGGTATGGGCGGTGTCTGCCCCTCCTACGTTGACCAGCACATCAATGTCCTTTAAGACTTCCGGATTTTCCTTAATTTCCTGAAAACTAATAAATACTACGTCAAAAGGTGCGCCAGACAATGCTTCAATCACCCCTGCATAGGAATAATTCTGCTTCTGGTACAATGCATGGTGCACCATATGGCAGCCCCAGGCACGCATTTTGCCCCAGCAGTTCAAGACTGCTACTTTCTTGACGCAGTGGGGCACGCAGCCCTTTACATTATCATAAAGCACACGGAATTCCTCGCATACGCTTTTCACATAATCCACAAATTCCGGGAAATCCAATACCAGCTTCAAATACCCGCCATAGCCAATCCGGTCAATGGGCTTCCTTAGGATTGCCCTTCTGGCAGTTACCCAATTCACCTTGGCTTCCTTCACCGGATCACCCCCTTCATGGAAGGTATCTGGGAAGAAATAAGGCAGCAGCCTGCCCTCCGTATATTTCACGCCCTCAATATCACTGATCAAACGCAGGGTGGAGCCATTTCCCACACTGCCCACCACAGCATCCAGCCCGATAGAAGCAAATTCTTCCATAAAAGGCTCTGTGCCAATCCAATGGTCGCCCAAGAACATCATGGCTTCCTTCCCGCACTCATGGGTGATATCCACCATCTCTTTGGCAATCTTTGCCACTTCCCTGCGCTGGAATGCCTGAAAATCCTGGAATTCCCTGGAAGGAATCCGATATTGCCCATTATAATACCCCTGGTCAATAATATATTCTGGGCGGAATTTATACCCCACCTCCTGTTCAAACTGCTCTAAAATATAAGGGCTGACAGAGGCGGAATACCCATACCAGTCCACATATTTTTCCCTTGCCAGCTCATCAAAGATCAAGGTAAACTGATGGAAGAATGTGGTGAACCGCAGCACATTTACATAAGGGTGGTCTGCAATGAATTTCCGCAAACGCTTCATGGTAAAATCATGGGTCTTAGGCTGGCGCACATCAAAGGTGATCTGATGCTCCACATCTTTCCATCCATTGGTTACAGCATTGTACATATGCACCGGATCCCAGATAATATATGCCAGAAAGCTTACCGTATAATCGTGGAAGGGAATTGCCTGCACCGTCACATCCCCAGTGCTTTCCTCATAGCTCCAGCAGCCTGTAGGAACAGTCTCCCCCGTAGTGCGGTCTATCACTTCCCACCAGCGGGTAATGTCATCATGGCTGTTGGGCTTTAGCATATCTGGATACAGCCCCTGCATCAAATGTATAGACAGCGTATCTTCCGCCGCCGTATAAAAGGGCGTCATTACATACATCTGCTGCACCTCTTCTGGATGCGCTTTCGCCCAATCGTTGTCCTTTCTCGTGGTGTAATAGGTCGAATAAATTTTCGCGTCCACATCCTGCAGTTCCTGCGGAAAATCTGTCCCATCACAATCGCGGACAGCATCTGCGCCCCATTTTCCCATCAATTCCAGTGTCTGTGGAATCACATCCAAATCCGTAGGGATTGTCACCCTTCCTTTTCTCTCGCTCATAAAAACCTCCAATTCTAAAATGCAAATCATACAGGCCAGCACCTTGAGCCCTACTGGCAGAGCAGCTGCTGGCTTTCAGTATCTTGTCTTATTTATAAGCATAAAGAAAAGAATATATGGATTCAATGCAAATCTTGCTTTGGATTTTAGAAATATTGCTTTTTCGACTATCCCTGACGGACGCTTTGCCACATAATATTATTTTATGTATTGACAAACATACCAATAGTATGTTAGCATAAATACATACCAATAGTATGTTAAGGGGGTGAGGAAACATGGCAAGAAATAAGCATCCAGAAGAAACTGTTAACCTAATATTGGATGTTGCTTTTCGCTTATTTATGGAAAAAGGGTACGAGCATACTTCTATTCAGGATATTATTAATCATTTAGGCGGCCTAAGCAAGGGCGCCATCTATCATCATTTTAAGTCTAAGGAAGATATTTTAATTGCTGTTACAGACAGGATGACGGCTGAATCCAATCAGATGCCCACCGTCATCCGTGACCGTTCTGACCTTAGCGGCAGGGAAAAGCTGAAAACAATTTTTAAAGAATCAATCCTCCGGCCGGTGCAGAACGATATTTTTACAGTAGCCCCAGATTTTCATAATAATCCGAAACTTCTGTTCAGCCTTTTGCATGATACCATAGATAACGCAGCACCAAACTATATCTTGCCGATTATCAGGCAGGGGATCTCAGACGGCTCTATCAAAACGGATTACCCGGAGCAATTGGCAGAACTGATTTTACTTGCGGCAAATGTTTGGATGAATCCCATGATATTTGACAGTTCTGAGGAAGAATCTTACTGTAAGTTTATGGTATTCAGGCAGATGCTGCAAGGCTTTGGGCTTGATATTATAGACAGCGAAATGTTAGGGAGGCTGCAGGAGCTGACATCTATCTATCAAAAGAACAAGCAGTAGGACGCACGCTTTGCGGAATTTCTATTGCCATGTATAAATTTCTGCCCTGTAACATGGACAGATATATTTTGAAATAGATACATACCAACGTTCGGTACGGAAAGGAGATATTATGCAGGCTATTGTGGATGTTAATTCTGTTGAAAAAAGCTACGGATTAACACAGGTAATAAACCATTGCAGCTTTGTGGGATTATGCCACAAATGGGCACAAACCATTATTTCCTTACCGTTATGTTTTCCAGTTTTTTCATGGGCATTTTATCTTTTGCCATCGGCATAGTTGCCGCTGCGGTTGGATGGAAAAAACATTCGGTAACGGCAACCATCGTATGCTCCCTAATCATTGTATGCGCCCTGGCTAACTGCATTACAATTTCCCCAAGCAATATTATCTGGGTAATGGGGGCAATAAGTGCGGCTTTCGTTATAATAGCTGATTTTGTTTATCATGTCCTGGCAAACGGGATAGAAAAAATGGAGGTTTAAAGAATGGGGAAAAAACTATTTTCAAAGGATTTTACGTTAGTTGCCATCGGCCAGATTATCTCTTTATTTGGCAATGCGGCAATACGGTTTGCATTACCACTATACCTACTAAATTTGACAGGCTCATCGGCGCTATACGGCACAGTTACAGCTTGTGCTTTTATCCCCGCCATCCTGCTGTCGCCCATTGGCGGCATTGTGGCAGACAGGGTAAATAAAAGGAATATTATGGTAATCCTGGATTTCTTTACAGCGGCTGTGATCCTGGCCTTTTCCCTGCTTATGAATGAAGTGGGCCTCGTCCTTCTTCTGACGGTTACGTTGATGCTTCTATATGGCATTGCGGGCGCATACCAGCCATCTGTACAGGCAAGCGTCCCTGCATTGGTCGGTCAGGATCATTTTATGGCGGCAAATTCTATTATCAATACAATCAGTTCATTCGCATCCTTGATAGGGCCTGTGCTTGGAGGCATTTTATATAGCGCATATGGATTAGAGCCTGTATTGTGGGTTTGCATAGCATGCTTTATTATGTCGGCGGTTATGGAAATTTTCATTGAAATACCGTTCCAAAAACAGGCTTCAGACGGCGGCGTATTAAAGACAGCCCGCACTGATTTTGCAGAGAGCATCCGCTTTATCCGAAAGGAGAAGCCTGTAATTGGAAAAACGCTCCTTGTAATTTTCGGGATTAATTTGTTCCTGTCCGCTATGATAATTGTCGCATTGCCATATCTGGTAACGGAAGTATTAAGCATAGAGTCTTCACAGGCAAACAGGCTTTATGGCTTTGCAGAGGGGGCACTGGCGGCTGGGGGATTGGCAGGGGGCATTGGCGCAGGCATTTTTGCAAATAAACTGGCAATCCATAAATCGGGGAGCCTGGTTATCGCCTGTGCAGTATGTGTGTTCCCTATCAGTGCTGCATTGATACTGTTTTCATCTGGAATGGTAAATTATATTGTCATAACCGTATGTTGTTTTGCCATTATGGTATTTTCAACAATTTTTACTGTGCAGATGATGTCCTTTATTCAGACAGAAACGCCACAAAATTTAATTGGGAAGGTGATTGCTGTTATTTTTACCATTTCCATGTGCGCACAGCCATTGGGCAATGCATTCTATGGCGTCCTGTTTGAAATTTGCAAAGGATTTGAATATGCTGTTGTCTTATTTTCAGGTATTGTGTCGCTTATAGTTGCCATTAGCACCAGAAATATTTTTAAAAGGTTTTCAGCAGAATAAGAGTTGCTGTTCATGGCCAATGCCAGTAAGTTTTATAGCGCTGGCTTGCAGCTACTTAGCCCCGTTGCCTGCCGATTAACCCCCTCAAGCTACTGGCATTTTCCATGAATAGTAATGAATAAAACATATACCTGCAAACAGCGCCCATTTCCATATTCCCATCCTAACAATTTCGTTGTATAATAGGCATAAGATATAAAACTGTACTTTTTTTGGAAAGGAGCCCCTATGGCAAATACACGCTATGCCTTCACTGATGAGCCAAATAAATCCCTCCCCGCCAAGCTTCTCTATGTCACCTCCTCCAGCTATGGAAGCGACTGGAAGAGCCTGGAGCATACCCACTATTTCACAGAACTGTTTTATGTAAAAAATGGCTCTGGCCAGCTTTTGGCAGACCACAGGCCCATCCCCCTTCAGAAAAATGACTTCGCCATTATCAATCCCCATGTGCGGCACACTGAGACTTCCCTGGATGCTACGCCTATGGAATATGTAATCCTGGGCGTGGAAGGCATACAATTCACCTTTCCAGGCCAGCAGGAATACACAGTCTTCAACTGCCGGAACAACAACGGCCACCTTATGTACTACTTCACCTCTATGCTCCGTGAAATGGAAGAAAAAAAAGAATTTTATGAACTGGTATGCAGAAATTTGTTAGAAATACTGATTGTAAGCCTGATCCGCTACAATAATTTCCAGTTTGACGTTATTGCATCCTCCTCTAAGGTGAACCAGGAATGCAAGCTGGTAAAACGCTATATCGACGCCAACTATTCAGAGGATATCTGCCTGGACTCCCTTGCCAGCCTGGCTCATCTGAATAAATATTACCTGACCCATGCTTTCAAGGAATCTTATGGCATCTCCCCCATCAATTACTTAAATGAGAAACGGATCCAAAACTGCAAAGAGCTTCTGGCCAGTACTGATTACAGCATTGCAGAAATCGCAAGGCTCTCTGGCTTTTCCTCCCAAAGCTATTTCTCCCAAAGCTTCCGAAAGGGCTGCGGAATGCCTGCAAGTGCCTATCGGAAAGCTATGAGAAAAACCTAAGGGTAATTTATATAGAAATGGAAATATTTATGCTTGGCTTGGCAGGGATTACCTTTGCTGTACTTGTATAGGTTACAGGCTCGTTTATGGTATCTGGCTGGATGCCAGAGCCTGGAAAATCCAAATCCGTATGGACTTCTGATAATTTTTTTCCTGACTCTGTTATTTCCAGGGTATCTGGCGGGAAGCCTGCAGCGGCTGTATCTGCCTGGGAATCTGCAGCGGTATCTGCAGCCCTGCTTTCCTCAATCCTCTCTTCCAGCTTTTTACGTTCTTCCTTGCGCTTCTGGATTGCCTTTTCATACTCCAGCTTTGCCTTCTCTTTGGCCTCTTTTGCATCCTCCTCCATCCCTTCATCGGCCTCTGCTTTGTATTCCTGTGCTTTGCCTGCAAACTTGCCCACATAATCCATTGCCCTCTCCATAACTGCTAAGTCCCCCCTGCGCCTTGCATCCTTAAAAACCCGCATGGGAGTATTGGTCAGGTTGATGTTTGTCCTTGCACCCACAAGGCCTTCTAATGTTTTTGTATGCATAATACCGCCTCCTTTCAATTGCTTCAAAGAATCCTTTCCTTCATTGGGTTTTTCGGCAATATAAATATGTGGCATTATATTTCTGTTTCAAACAGCCTGTATGGTGTCATGTGTGGCATCCTCCGGCAGCATTAACCTTTTGGGGTATCAGGATGGAAACCACAAAAACGCCATTTCTTGCTTCTATATCCACTGCCCCATCATATTGGTCTGCCACATCCCTGACATTCAATAAACCGATTCCATTTCCCTGCAGATTCTTCTGGCCTGAAAATCTGCCTTCATAACTTTCCTTTGGATCCATACTGTTTTTCACTTCCAGAAGAAAGCAATTTTTTACGGTTTTTGCCTGAATATTGATAAAACGGCTTTGGCCGCTGCAGGATATTGGCTTACCATGCTGGATTCTCCCACAGGCTTCCAATGCATTATCCAGCAGGTTCCCAAACAGCACGCACAGGCCAAACTCATGGACACTGCATGTTTTTGGGATTTGCACATCGCATTCCCATCTAATGCCCTCCTGCTCCGCACGTTTCCGCTTCTGGTACAGCAGTGCATCCACCGCCTTGTTCCCTGTAATATCCCCGCCTGATTCTAAGCCGCTGCTTTGCATCTTTTGCAAATAGCCGGTTATTTTTTCCCATTCTTTGTTCTGGCACAGCCCTGACAAGGTGATAATATGGTTTTTCATATCATGCCTGAGCCTCTCTGACTGGCTGTGCTGCTCTTCCAACATTTTATAAACTGCTATCTGCGCATGGTACTGGCTGCTTTTTCTCTGTTCCAGGTAAACCCGTTCCATCCCAAATACATACCCTCCCGCCGCAAACATAGATAAGGCTGTCAAAAGGCAAAATCCCATATGGCTGAAAATCTGGTCGTAATACAGACCCATATTTCCCCCGCTTCTGACCATAATGCCATTGGCAGCGCCCCAGTTTGCCACATCGGCTACCACAGTAACCGCAAGCATAGGAAATGCCAATAGCGCATACCATTTCCCAGGCTTGCCGTCAAAGACAGGCGCCAGATGTTTTGACATCCAAGATACAGCCAATATCACCATAGCAAAACTGGCATAGACAATCAGGCCGGATTCCCATTCACTTAAAGAAGGCTCTGGGATCTTTTTTACTGTATGCAGTAAAAACAGGGCAAAACATGACAAAAAGGATTCGGAAAAGCCCTGTACAGACGCCATAACTGCCATCAGCAGAAAAGCAGAAAAATTTTTTTTCCAAAATTCTGCCTGAAACAGCAATAACACCAATCCTATAAAAAATAGATGGTATAATATCATAGAAAAAATATAAGGCATCAAATACCACCTGCCCACAATATGCAGGAGCTCCTAAATATTTTTTGAAGAATTTATCCGCCGCACATAGATAGCCCAAATAGCATGGCACGTATATAAATACATCTGCATAGTCTGAGATCTGTACCATATGGCTTCTCCACTTTCTTCCAAATTAATTGGCAGGATATTTCCCATTTTCCCTTAAAGGGATGGGGATTTTTACAAAATCCCGCCAGCCTTTTTCATGAATTTAAGGATTTCCCGGCAAAACTCCTCATATCTCCTTTTGGCGATTACAACAGCTTCCCCATTTTCCAGGATAACTTCTTGCCTGTTGTACCCATCAACATATTTCAAATTTACCAAATAGCTTTTATGGCATCTGAAAAACCCTTTCTCCCGCAGGCTGCACTCCAGCTCCCCGATCTGCCCATAATAGGAGAAAACGCCCCTTGTCCCATGGACATCGACCATCCTCCCTTTGATCTCGATATAATAGATATCATCCAGAAACAATTTCTTTTTCTGCCTTTCCCTGCTGACAAGGATAAATTCTTGTGGGCGGCTTTCTGTTTTGCGGATGGCTTTTTGCAGCACCTCCCTTAGCTTTTTCTCATATACTGGCTTCAGCAGATATTGAAATGCCTCCACATCATATGCCTGAAACACATACTCCCTGCTGGAAGACACAAAAATAAGTATCTGCCCCAATGCCTTCTTACGGAAAATCCGCGCTGTTTCCATCCCATCCATCCCATCCATCATAATGTCAAGGAAAACAATATCGAAGCTCTCCTGTGCCTGCAGCATCTCCATCCCATTGCAAAACTGGCAGATATTGCAGGGAATTTTCATCCCTTCCAAAATCTGTTTGATTTTCCTTGCCATATGGCTGCATTCCAGAATTTCATCATCACATACTGCTATGGACAGCACCTCAACCACCTGCCTTATATGGGTATATTGCAATATTACCTCAGCGGTTAAATACCGCTGGAGTAATATATGGTATCTATCGGCACAAATATGGGCAAAGCTTTGCCAATGCCATAAACAGGCATTTTCATGTAATGACCGTCCGTTTTTCCATCCCTAATTAATCCTCTGCCTTTCATCCTCCAGTCTAATTTTCCTGTCCTTATACAGCAGACAGCGGCTCTTTTTCTATTTCAATATATCCAGCAAGGATTCCCCTATGGCGCCCTCTGGCATTTCCACGCCAAAATTCTCTGCCACGGTGGCTCCAACCACTGCAAAAGTCTCCTGTTCTGGAATTTCCCCATTGCCCTCCATGGATGGGGAATATGCCAAAAAGGGCACCTTCTCCCTTGTATGGTCAGTCCCTGTATAGGTGGGGTCGTTACCATGGTCTGCCGTAATGATCAGCAGATCTTCCTGCCGCAGGATATCCAGCAATTTCCCCAGATTTTTATCAAATTTCTCAAGTTCGCGGGCATACCCTTCGGGGTTTCTCCGATGGCCCCAAAGCGCGTCAAAGTCTACCAGGTTTACAAAACACAGCCCATGGAAATCGTTTTTGGCAGCCTCAACCGTCTGTTCCATGCCGTGGACAGAGCTTTTGGATTTATGGGCTTCGGTAATGCCCTCCCCATCAAAGATATCCCGGATCTTCCCAATGGAGACAACATCCAGCCCACCAGCTTTCAGCGCATCCAGGACGGTTTTCCCAAAAGGCTTCAGCGCATAATCGTGGCGGTTGCTGGTACGCTTAAATTCCCCCTTCTTTCTCCCCACATAGGGACGGGCTATGACACGGCCTACCCTCCATTCCTCCCGCATGGTAAGCTCCCGGGCAATTTCACAGCATCGGTACAGCTCCTGCAGGCCAAAGGTCTCTTCATTGCCGCAAATCTGCAGCACTGAATCCGCGGAGGTATACACAATCATATGCCCTGTGGCAATTTCTTCCTCCGCCAGCTCTTCTAATATCTCTGTGCCGCTGGCGCTTTTATTTCCGATAACCTTCCTTCCTGTCCTCTGTTCCAGTTCCTGGATCAGCTCTGGGGGAAACCCTGTCTCTGTAAAAGTCTGGAAAGGCTTGGTCACCTCCAGCCCCATCATCTCCCAGTGCCCCGTCATGGTGTCCTTTCCCTTGCTCTTTTCCTTGAGCTTTCCATAATATCCCCAAGGGGATTCCACAGGCTCCACCTGTTTCAATGGTATTATATTTGCCATGCCCAATTTCTGCAGGTTGGGAATCTCCAGGGTATCTACCCTCTGGGAAATATGCCCCAACGTATTGACACCGACGTCCCCAAAATCCGGGGAATCCTCCATGGCTCCTACGCCCAGGGAATCTGCCACAATCACAAAAATCCGTTGATATTCCTTCATAGCCTTCCACTCCTTTCTGTCAGGCTTCGGCCCATCCGCGAAGGCATGCCTGCTGCAGCGGCCAGCGCCCCTATCCTTATAAGCAGCCCATCCATTCTTCCTTGTAAGGGCAAACTAATTATGCCTAAAAACCTGAAATGCTTTTCTTATTCCCTGCGCGATCTTTCCTTAAAGCCGCGGGGGCATAAAGGCTTATTCACCCTTTAATGCAATCACTTCAATTTCAACCAGGGCGTCCTGTGGAAGGGCTGCCACCTGAACCGCTGACCTGGCTGGATAATTCCCTTCTTTGAAAAAGCCCTTGTACACTTCATTCATCTTCCCAAAGTCCCCAATATCTTTCAGGAAAACCGTTGTTTTCACCACATTGTCCATGGTGCATCCGCTGGACTCTAGGATTGCTTTCACATTCTCCAGGGACTGCCTGGTCTGTCCTTCAATATCAGTAGCTACAATTTTCCCTTCTGCCGGGCAGATTGGGATCTGGCCGGAAAGGAACATCAGGTTCCCTGTATAAATCCCCTGGGAATATGGCCCAATTGCCTTCGGTGCATGATCTGTACTTAAAATCGTTTTCATAATTGTTACCTCCTTCAAGTAAAATAGAAATATTTTCTTTTTGATATTGAAATTTCTTCCTTGTCATGAGATAATTTTACTGGTCTATCAGAAACGAGTACCTGTACTACCTCCATAATCACTGAAAATATAACAGAAAAGGAGAGATAATATGGCACCTGATGTACTACAGCAATACTCTATTATCGTTGATTTCTTAGGAAAGACCCTGGGTCCGGATTATGAAATCGTCCTACAGGATCTTGACCCAGACCACAGCCAAATCGTGGCTATCTCAAACGGCCATATCAGCGGCCAGGAAATTGGCAGCCCCTTAACGAACGCCGCGCTGCAGATGCTTGCCAATAAATCGTATAAAACCAATGATTTTTTATACAATTATCGGGACGTTGCAGCGGATGGGCATATCTTACGCTCCTCTACCATGTTTATAAAAGATGAGGACGGTATGCCTATTGGGCTTTTATGTATCAGTTTTGATGATACGCGTTACATGGAACTGCATAAGAAACTTTTTTCTGTCATCCATCCGGAAACGTTTTTGGAGGCAAATCCGATATCATTCCAGAAGCCGCCGCATTTTCCAGCAGATGTCGCTGTGCAGGCAGATTCTATTATGGAAAATTTCTCCATGGATATTCCCTCGTTGATGCAGAAAATCTTTGAAGACGCTACAGCCTTCCTCAGCACGCCGGTGAATCGGTTGAATCAGCATGAAAAGAAGGAAATTATTCAGGAACTGAATGAAAAGGGGCTGTTCCAGCTGAAAGGAGCCATTTCCTTTGTGGCAAAGCACTTTTCATGTTCTTCTGCAACAATATACCGCTATTTAAGCGAGTTGTCAAATTGAGGGGGATAGCGGAATGCATGACTCTTTGCATTCCGCGTTACTATTCACGGCCTGGGAGCCGCTCATAGCAACAATTCGGGGCGATATTTAAAGTTTTGCTGCGCAAAAATCGCCCCTCACTCCTGAATCATGTTCTCACGGAATGCGCAGTTCAGCGCATTCCTGAGCCATGAATAGTAACCATTCCGCTTTCAATTCTTCCAGTTCCTTAACGCCCCTTTTTCAAAATCTTAGGAAACAGGATCAAAAAGGTGATGGTGGTAGCAGAAGCCGCCACAAAGTCTGACACTGCTTCCGCTAAAAATACCGCCATCAATTTATCCTCGAAAAACACTGGCAAAATAAAGATCAGGGGTATCATCAGTATCAGCTTTCGGAAACAGGCAAAGAACAGAGACACTTTTGCCTGCCCCAGGGCAAGAAATGTCTGCTGGCAGGCAATCTGCGCTCCCATGCTGAAAAAGCCTGCTAGATAAATCCGCATAGCCCAGCTTGCCATTTCATACAATTCCTGTGAGCTGCTGTTGAAGATTCTGACAAACACCCCTGGAAAGAGCATGACTGTCCCCCAAGCCGCCACCACAAAAGCAAGGCTACAGCCAATCAGAAGCCGAAAGGTGTTTTTTACCCGACTGTCATCCCCAGCGCCATAATTATAGCTGATAATAGGCTGTGCTCCCTGGGTCAGGCCGCTTAAGGGCAGAAAGATCATCTGCATCACACTGTTTAAAATCGTAAGGGAAGACACCGCCAGGTCACCGCCATATTTATAGAGGGATGTATTATAAGAAATAGTGATCAGGCTCTCCGTCCCCTGCATAACAAAAGGCGAAACCCCCAATGCCAGGACTGGCAGTACATATTCTTTCTTGAACTGCAGATGCTTCTGGCGTATCTTCAATTCCGTCTTTTTCCCACACAAGAACCTCAAAACCCACAGGGCAGAAATCGCCTGTGAAAGAACCGTCGCTAAGGCTGCGCCAGACACGCCCATATGAAACCCAAAGATGAAAATGGGATCCAGGATAATATTCGCCAACGCGCCAATCAAAATAGTCCCCATGCCCACCAGGGAAAACCCTTGGGTAGTGATAAAGCTGTTTAAGCCCACAGAAAACATAACAAATACTGTCCCACAGATATAAATGCGCAAATACCCCCAGGCATAGGCAATTGTCTGGCTGCTGGCTCCAAACAGGAATAGGAGCTGCTTTCCAAAAAAGAGGAAGAAAACCGTAAGAAAAATGGATATGCCTGCCAGCATAAGGACGCAGGAACCCAATGTCTTATTGGCGCTGTCCAAATCTTTTTTGCCCATGTAGATTGCCGCGCGGGGAGCGCCGCCTGTTCCTGCCAATGCGCTGAATGCCATAATAATAAAAATAACAGGCAGGCATAAGCCAATACCTGTCAGGGCAATTGCCCCTGTATCCTGAATATGGCCAATATATATACGATCCACAATATTGTAAAGCATATTGACTACCTGCGCCAGGATCGCCGGTAGAGCCAGCTTTAAAAGCAGTTTTCCCAAGGGGTCTTTGGATAAATCTGTTGTTTTTTTTACTTTAGGCATAGGCACCTCCTTTTGATGGGTAAGATTCGTGTCTGTTAATTCTGGATTTTCAACAACAATCCATCTATTCGGATATTGTTCAACAATATTGGATCCCTATCATCGTCAGCCCATGGGCAGGAGCGGTAGGCCCTGCTGCGCTTCGGTCACGCTTCTGAAGGATTTCCCGCATGTCCTCTGGCTCGATTTCCCCTATACCTGCCAAAATCAATGTGCCTGCTATAATCCTTACCATATTATATAAAAAACCAGTTCCTGTAATACGGATAGCAACAATATCTTCCTGTGACTTTTTTACCGTGCAGGACAAAATTTCCCGCACCGTATCCTCCATACTGGTTTTTATGGAACAGAAACTTTTAAAATCATGTTTGCCTTCCAAATACCCTGCTGCCTGCTGCATTTTCTCTATATCCAAATGCCGATAATAAAAATACGTATCCCGGCGCAGCGTAGGTATGGGTATTTTTCGGTTTAAAATGCGGTATTCGTATGTTTTCTCACTATAGCAGCGGCGGGGATGGAAATCCGCCGGCACTTCGCAGGAACTTTGCACCACAATATCCTCCGGCAAACGCTGGTTTAAAGCATAACAGATTTTCTCTGGAGGAATCCGTGTATTTGTGTCAAAAACCGCCACATTTCCCAAAGAATGCACCCCAGAATCTGTCCTGCTGGCGCCTATCACCTGAATATCTTCACCGAGAAGATGGTAAAGGGCATTATTCAAAACCTCCTCTACGGTAATAACGCTGGGCTGAACCTGCCATCCACAGTAATTCGTGCCTTCATAAGCTACTACAAGTTTTATCCTTCTCATCATGAAACCTTCCTCAATAAAAGAACCCCTAAAAAATACGCCCCAATCACCAAATAAGCCACCCCATCCCTCCGATGGTAACTCAATGGCTTCATCTTCGTCCTCCCCACTCCCCCCCGATAACATCTTGCCTCCATAGCCATTGCCAGGTCATTTGCCCTCCGAAAAGCAGATACAAACAGCGGAATCAGCAACGGCAGCATAGACTTCGCCTTCTTAACCAAATTCCCACTCTCAAAATCCGCTCCCCGGGCAAGCTGTGCCTTCATAATTTTATCCGTTTCTTCTATTAAAATAGGAATAAACCGCAGCGCAATCGACATCATCATTGTAACCTCATGCACCGGCACATGCAGCTTCCCCAGCGGCCTTAACGCCTTTTCCATGCCATCCGTCAGCTGGTTCGGCGTAGTCGTCAATGTCAGCAAAGAACTGCCTAAGATCAAATATGTCAGGCGAATAATCATAAAACCTGCATTCCGCGCCCCTTCATAGCTGACCTTCAGCTTCCAGATCTGCACCAGCGTTTCCCCAGGCGTTAAAAATAGCTGAAACAATGTGCTGAGCACTAAAATAACCAGGATTGCTTTCAGCCCCTTTACCATATACCGAAAAGGCACCTTGGATATCCGTATTATCCCTGCCAGCCCCAAAGTTACTGCCACAAGCCCTGCCACATTCCGAAAAAGGAACAGGGACACCAGGTAGCAGGCCACCGCCATTAATTTTACCCTGGGATCTAACCGATGTATCACAGAATCTGCTGGGTAATATTGCCCAATTGTAATATCTCTAATCATAATTTTCCTGCCTATTCCTTCTTTGCCTTTTCCCAAATGCCTGCAAAATAGAATCTTTTGCCTCACCCAGGGTAGTGGCGTCTGGATCCACAGCAAGCCCCTTCTGTGCCAGCTCGTGCATCAGATAAGTGACCTGGGGGGCTGCAAGGCCTATTGCCTCCAACTCCTGGTAATGGCGGAATACTTCCCGGGGCGTACCATCCAGCAAGATGCTTCCCTGGCTCATCACAAGGAGCCTGCCTACATACTTTGCCACATCCTCCATGCTGTGGGATACTAAAATCACTGCCATCCCCGTGCTCTGATGCAGCGCCGCCACCTGATCCAAAATCTCATCCCGTCCCTTGGGATCCAATCCAGCAGTTGGCTCGTCCAGCACCAGCACCTCTGGCTTCATGGCAAGCACCCCGGCAATGGCGGCACGGCGTTTCTGCCCGCCGGACAATTCAAAAGGCGAATGATACCAATATTCTTCTGGCAGCCCCACCTCATGCAATGCCGTATATGCCCGCATCTGGGCGTCCTTCTCAGAAAGGCCCTGATTTTTTGGCCCAAAGCAGACATCTGCAAAAACCGTTGTCTCAAAAAGCTGGTGCTCCGGATACTGAAATACCAGCCCCACCTTTCCGCGCAGTTCCTTACGGTTGTAGCCCTCATCATAAATATCCTGCCCCTGAAAATAGATGCTGCCAGACGTAGCCCGCAGCAGGCCATTCAAATGCTGGATCAATGTGGATTTTCCAGAACCAGTATGCCCAATCAGCCCGATAAATTCCCCATCCTCAATTTTCAGATTGATATCCTTCAGCGCCTGGATCTCATATGCTGTTTTTTCACTGTATATATAATTCACATGGTCTAATATCATTAACATCATTTTTTCTACCTATGCGGCTCCTAGTTTCCTATCTTGCCTGATATTGGCTGCACAATGCCTCCGCCAATTCCTGCCAGGTCAATATCCCTTCTGGCAGATCCATCCCCGCCTTACGCAGTTCATAGGCTAAAAGGGTGGCCTGGGGCACATCCAGCCGATACTTTTTTAGCCTGTCCACCTGGGAAAAAATTTCCCGGGGCGTCCCCTGCATCACCACTTTCCCGCTGTCCATCACATAGACTTTATCTGCCTGAACTACCTCTTCCATATAGTGGGTGATCAAAATCAAGGTAACCTCTTTTTCCCGGTTCAGCGCCTGTACTGCCTCCAGCACTTCCCTCCTTCCATTGGGATCCAGCATGGCCGTCGGCTCATCCAGCACAATGCATTTCGGCTCCATGGCCATGACCCCGGCAATGGCAACCCTCTGCTTCTGTCCGCCAGAAAGCTTATTGGGGGAATGGCTGCGGTAACGCACCATGCCCACAGACTGCAGGCTGTTTTCCACACGCTTCCAAATCTCCCCTGTGGGAATGCCTAGATTTTCCGGCCCAAATGCCACATCCTCCTCCACCACGCTGGCAACGATCTGGTTATCCGGGTTCTGGAATACCATGCCTGTGGACTTACGGATATCCCAGACATTCCCCCCATCCATGGCGTCCTTCCCATCCACCCACAGCGTCCCCTCTTCTGCCTGCAAAAGCATATTCAAATGCTTGGCAAGGGTGGATTTCCCAGAGCCATTATGCCCCAGAATCGCCACAAACTCCCCTTGCCGCACATCCAGATCCACACTGTCCAGCGCCGTCAGAAGCCCTTCCACATTCCCCTCTTCATCCCGCCTGATATATTCAAATTTCAGTTTCCGCGCTTTAATAAAATTCATAATACACCCTTTTGTCCAAAAAACTTACCTCTTTGCATTACTCCCAATATATGTTCCAATAACTATCACTGTACCACTCTTTTTAATACCATATATTATGGCTGCACTTATGCATAATCCCAGCGCAGACGGTACAGCTACTCTTATGCATAATCCCAGTGCAGCCGATGCAGCTGCCCCTCCAAATTCATCCCTGCAAACTGATTCTGCCGCAGCGCCTCATACAGCACAATCGCAACAGAATTGGACAAATTCAAAGAACGGGTTTCTCCCAGCATTGGTATCCGCACACAATCCTGGGGATGCCCTTTTAAGATTTCTTCTGGAATCCCGCCGCTCTCCTTGCCAAACATAATATAGCAATCTGGCTCATAATGCACCTCCGTATACACCTGCCTGGCCTTTGTAGACGCCATATAAACCTTCGCCCCCGGATTCTTCTCCTGAAAATCCTGCCAATTAATATACCTCCTCACATCCAGATCCTTCCAATAATCCATCCCCGCCCGCTGAATTGCCTTCTCACTCAAAGAAAAACCCAGCGGCTCGATCAGATGAAGGCTCGCCCCCGTGGCCACACAAGTACGCCCAATATTCCCCGTATTCGCCGGAATCTCCGGCTCAAAAAGCACAATATGAAACCTCGCCATTGCTTTTCCCTGCCTTTTCCCTTCTATCTACAGAAACCCCATTTCCGCTATCATTTCCCTCAAAGCCCAAAACATCTGAAAACCAGGATTTCCCATCCCTTACCCTTTCGATGCCCGCACCCTCTGGATAAAATGCTCCATCCGGTCTAAGGCCTCCTTCAGGCTCTCCAAAGAATACGCATAGGAAATCCGCAAAAACCCTTCGCCGCAATCCCCAAAAGCTGTCCCTGGCACAACTACCACTTTCTCCTCCTGGAGCATCTGGGTAGCAAAATCATCCGAGGACAGCCCAAATTCCTGAATGCAGGGAAACATATAGAACGCCCCAAACGGCTCAAAGCACTGCAGCCCCATATCCCGGAACCGCTTCATCACATAGCGCCTTCTCCCATTATACTCATCCCGCATCTCCTCCACATCCCTGTCACCGTTGCGCACAGCCTCCACAGCTGCATGCTGGCTGGTCGTGGGCGCGCACATAATGGCATACTGATGGATTTTCAGCATCTGCTCCATGATCGCCTCTGGCGCACAGGCATACCCCAGCCGCCAGCCCGTCATAGAATAAGCTTTTGAAAACCCATTGATCAGAACCGTGCGCTCCCGCATCCCTGGAAGGGAAGCAATGGTCACATGGCTTTTGCCTTCCAGATATGTAAGCTCTGCATAAATCTCATCACTGACCACAAACAAATCATGCTGGATCACCACCCTGGCAATCGCCTCCAGATCCTCCCGTTCCATAATTGCCCCTGTGGGATTATTGGGGAACGGAAGCACCAAAATCTTCGTCTTAGGCGTAATGGCATCCTCCAGCTCCTGGGCTGTCAACCGGAAATCATTTTCTTCCTTCAGATTAATGATCACAGGAACCCCATTTGCCAGGGTAGCACAAGGCACATAAGAAACATAGCTGGGCTGCGGGATCAGCACCTCATCCCCTGGATCCAGCATGGCCCGCATAGCAAGGTCAATGGCCTCGCTGCCGCCTACTGTAATCAGCATCTCCTTGTCAAAATCATAAGCTACCTGAAACCTCCGCTCCAAATATTTTGCAATCTCTATCTTCAATTCCTTGAGCCCTGCATTGGAAGTATAAGCCGTATGCCCTTTTTCCAGGGAATAAATCCCTTCATCGCGGATATGCCAGGGCGTATCAAAATCCGGCTCCCCCACGCCAAGAGAGATCACATCCGTCATTTCTGCTGCAATATCAAAGAATTTCCGAATCCCAGAAAAAGGAATCTCCACAATACGGCTGGACAATGGATTTCTCATAAGCTCACCAACATCCTTTCATCTTCCTTCGGCTTTGCAATGATCGTCCCATGGTCCTTGTACTTTTTCAAGATAAAATTTGTCTTGGTACTCAGCACAGAATCCAGTGTGGACAATTTATCCGAAACAAACTGCGCCACTTCGCGCAAAGTCTTCCCTTCCAATGTAACCAACAGGTCATAGCCTCCAGAGATCAGATACACTGCATTCACCTCTGGATAATTATAAATATGCTCTGCCACACTGTCAAACCCCCTGCCGCGCTGGGGCGTCACCCGCACCTCAATCAGGGCATTCACCTTCTCCAAGCTGGTCTTTTCCCAGTCAATCAATGTATGGTAGCCACAGATAATATGCTCTTCCTCCATAGCTGCCAGCTCATTTGCCACAACGGCCTCTTCTGTGCCAAGCATCACAGCAAGATCCTTTAAATCCACCCGGCTGTTTTTTTCAATAAACGTCAAAATTTTCTCTCGCATTTCCATTGGCGCTGCCTCCTTGTCCTTAAAATATAGCGAACGGTTCCGCCTTATATAACTATATGCCAAAATCCATTCAAAACCACCTTCGGCAATACAAATATAGCTTATCTTATCACATTTTCCGCTTTTTTACAAAACCTTATACAATTCATCCGCCTTTGGCGGCTCTAAAAACCGTTTCTCCTCTCCATTCCACAGTAATCGGTCATTCCCTTCCGTTGCTTTCCCAATGACCACTGCATGGATCCCCCTCCTTTCCAGCTCCCACGCCACCTGATTCCCATCTGGAGCCGCTATCAGCATACACCCACTGGAAATCAGCTCATAAGGATTAATCTGAAAAAACTCGCAGACCTCAATGGTTTCCTGCTTTACTGGTATTTTCTTCCAGTCAATCTCCAGCCCAATCCCAGAACTCTCCGCCATTTCCCAAAGAGCCCCGAAAATCCCTCCTTCTGTCACATCATGCATGGCGCTGACCCCGGCCTGCACCGCTGCTTCCGCTTCCGGAAGTACTGACAGATATTGGTCAAACCCCTGCGCCTTTTCCACAAACCAATCTGGGTAATGCCCCAAAAGCTCCTCCGCCTTCTCTTTTGCTAAAATAGATGTGCCCTCCAGCCCAATCCATTTGGTAGCCAGGATATCATCTCCAGGCTTTGCCCCAGAAGTAGTCACCAGCTTCCCTTCCTTCGCCTTCCCAACCCCGCACACATTAATCAGCGGCTGGCAAACCGCCCGGGTCACTTCCGTATGCCCACCCATTATCTGCACCTGGCATTCTGCGCAAACCTCTTCCACCTGCCCCATGATCTTTTTCAAATCTGCTTCCTCACTGCCCTCAGGAAGCAGGACTGTAAGCATCACCCCAACCGGCTCTGCCCCAGAGGAAGCCAGGTCGTTCATTGTGATATGCATGGAAAGGCGCCCAATATCCGCTGCCGTCCCTGTAATCGGATCCGTAGAAACCACAAACACCTCATCCTCTGCCAGCTTTACAGCCGCACAATCTTCCCCCACGCCAGCTCCCATTCGGACTTCTTCTCTCCTGGTATGTATCTGACGCAGCACAGACCGTTTCAATATGCTCTCCGGCACCTTCCCAACCTTCATTCTGACATTCCTCCTGCGATTCCTTTTTCCTGCTAATCTAATGCGCTGATAAAATTACACCCTCTAGGGCGCCCCGTAATACATGCCCTCCCAGGGCGGGGATACACTTACGTAAGAAGAAACTGCCAAGAAACAACTCCCACTTCTCTAAGTCATTCCTTGGCAGTTTTCATGGATTAAACTATCAACCTGAAAAGCCACTCTCCGCTATACTTTCATTTTTGCATTGTCCCAGATCAACTTACTGGGGAAAACCAACCGCACCTTACCCTTCCGCGCCTTCTCCGCCTTCCGGATTCTCTGGAGCCAGCGGCTCTCCGCCGCCTCCCTCCGGCTTGTTCTCCTCTGTCTTGTTATCCTCCGGATTTTCACCGCCTGGATTTGCATCACCGCCTTCTGTCGGCTGCCCGCCTTCGCCTTCCTGGCCTTCTGGGGGCTGCTGCCCTTCTGGGGGCTGCTGTGCTGCTGCCTCCGCCTCTGCCTGCTGCTGTGCTGCTGCCGCTGCTGCCGCAAGAGCCGCATCATTCCACTGGGCAATAGCCGCATTAATGGCTCCTCTGTTCTGGCTGCCAATCGCTGCATTCATAGCACCTACTGCAGATGGATTGCTGGAAGCCGTCCCTACCTGTATAATCGTTGGCGATGCATTATAGGAACTCTTATTAAAGACCTCACGGCTCTCCTCTACTCCATCTACCGTTACAACCTTCCACAACTGGGCAGTATACCCTGTATGGGAAGACTGTGTCTGGGAAATATACCCAATCGGCTTGCTTGGCGCTGCCTGATATTGGGTACCTGGCTGTGTTGTGGACAATGTTTCACTGACAAAAGACACCTCACGGTTTGCCGGCCTTGTCTCATGCCCGAAAATATTAAAATAAAGCTCCCTGTCGGCCGTATAGCCCTCAATATAAATAGGGGCATCTGTATTGTTGACAAATTTCAGATCCTTATATGTCCCCGCAATGGCTGCATCTGCGGAAGGATCCACATAATTTACGATCATGGAATGGTTCGACCGCTCTGTCACCTCCAGCTCTGCACGGATCACTGCATTGTATAATGTCGTAGACACCTGGCAGATCCCCCCGCCATATGTCTCTACGGTAGTCCCATTTTCATAAGATCCTGCCAGCTCATACCCATGCTCTGCATCGAAGGGGCTGACCGCCTCATAAACAGAAAAACTTTCTCCTGGGAGCAGCAAAGCCCCATTGATCAGGTTCGCCCCATTTTCCACATTTTTAGAACGCCCTGCGCCGGAGCTGGAATAGGAAGTATGGAAACTGCCCAGCAAATCCTTTACCTTGGCAAACTCCTCTTCTGTAGCCTTAGGGTCAACCACATCCGCCACAAGCTCAACCGTTCCAGAACCGCCCTTCCACTCTGTGTCAAAAAACTTATTCAATACTTCTAAGGACTTCTCAATATTTACATTCACGCCCTGGCTGCCGGGCTTAATGTCAAATCCGCCGCTTACCCTGGAAAGCTGCGCATCTACAGCCTCTGTATTCAGCTTCTCTGCATTGGCCTTCAGTGCCTGCTCTACCTTCTGGCTATCTACCTCAAAAGAAAGGTCATATACCTTGTCTGTATTTTCCAAATCCTTCATGGCTTTATAACGGGTGATCAGATTCCCGCTTTTTCCAAGGCCTGCCGCCTCTGTGACAATCTCTGGGTTAGACCAGGCAACGCCTAACTGGGACACAGGGATCTGCGCCGTGTTCTTCCCTGCCTTAACCGTAATCGTCTGGCTCTGTATGCCCTTCATATATTCTTCTACTGCCGCTTCCGCCTCTGCCTGTGTCATTCCGCCTACGGAAATCTCTCCAAAATATACGCGCCCGGGAAGGGTGTCTGTTTCCTTCACCTCTGCATTTACAGGGATGAAAGCAACTGCAGCCATCCCCAATGCCAATACTGCGGCGGCAATCGATAAGTACATTTTAAAATTTTTCTTCATACCCTTTTCTCCTACTATTATGCTATGATTATAGGCTACTAACTATAATTCTAACATAAAAAAACAACTTTTCAAGACACGAAAACAACGAATTTCGTTGACATAACTGCCTATTTTCTGTATATTATGAACGAATGGAATTTCTTTATGCGCAGCCCGTCAGGCAAACGCAGAAAGGAATAATGAAACGACCATAGACGCCACCAGTATAACGGCTACAACTGCCGCAAATGTTTTTTTGGTTTTAGGGTTGTTAAAGTTCATTTGTGCTCACCTCCAAATTATTTTATAATAGCTTCATTAAAATTTTTAGAAAGGAATTTGATCATTATGTTTCCTCTATTTTTGGGATGGTTCGTCATCCTTCTGGGCGTATTCGCCTATAAACGCAGTAAGGCAGAACGGGACGGCCAGCAAGCAGAGCAGGAATTTTGGCAGCGGGAAAATGAGGCGAACGCCACCCGTAAGCAGGATATCTCAAACCTGGACTATGTGGATTTTACAGGCGTAAGCCTTCCCTTTGCCCTGTTTCCTGACGATTTTTTAGGGCAGTGCGAATCACAGGTAATAGCGTTAAAGGACAAAAAAATCCTGAACCTGACCGGCATCAGCAATACAGACTTAAAGCTGCAGTACGGCGCTGCAAACCTGCCTGCCCTTACAGAGTATGACCAAAACTTCACGCTGCTAGTCCGGACGCTCAATTCCTGGGGCCGCCGCCTGCAAGAGCTCTCGCAGCCCAAGGAGGCCATTGCGGTTTTGTCTTATGCCGTGGAAATCGGCAGTGATATCAAAGCCACGTATAAGCTTCTTGCAGAATTATACCAACAGGAAGGTGATATGCATAAGGTACAGGAATTGAAATCTTATGCCAATAAGCTAAACTCCCTGATGAAGCAGCCAATCCTCTCTATGCTGGAACAATATGGCGCATGATAACAAGCTGGATTAAGGCAGATTCTTGGGGATCTTCCCATAGGCTGCTAGGATTTTGTCTGTGATACGGGAAGCCTCGCTTTTGGTCAGGCTTTTGGCATCTGCCCTTAACTCTATGTTATGGTAAGCGGCAAGCTCCATTAAGCGTTTGATCTGCCTGGGGCTGGCCGGCCCCTGCTTCTTCAGCTTACACAGAATAGGCGCAGGCACAAAAGCGGAAGGATCCATCCCGCCAAATTTCTCCTGTAAATATCGGAACAATTCATTAGTTGCTTTAGCGTCTTCCAGGGCACGGTGGTTTTTTTTTCGATAGATGCCCAAATATTTACAAAGATAATCCAATGTCTTTTTCTCTGCCTCTGTCAAAAATTTGCGTGACAGCTTTAATGTGTCCAAGCATTCTTTTTCCAATGGAAAGCTGTGGTTAATAGCCGTCTGTTTTAAAAAGCTGTAGTCAAACCGTATATTATGCCCTATTAAGGGAAGTGCGCCGGAAAATGCTATAAAATCCCTTACAGCCTCAGCGGCTTCACAGCCTTGGGACGCCATTTCATCGGTGATACCTGTCAAGGCTGCGATTTCTGCCGGGATTTCCATATGGGGGTTCACCATACAGTGGAAAGCAGCTGTTTCTATGCCGCTTTCTATTTTTACTGCCCCAATTTCCAGAATGCGGTCTGCCTTGATCCTTAAGCCTGTCATTTCCAAATCTACTACCACATAATCTTCCAACATAATGCTTCCTTTCTAAAAAGTATTAGGCTCCCTTTTGAATCCCTGTCCTCCCACTTTACTTTTCAGCCTTTTTCTTTCTTTTATCCTCCGCCTTGCATAAGTCGCTTAAAAAGCATTCACTGCATTTAGGGCTTCGGGCTGTGCAGATGGTTCTTCCTAATGTTATAATCTGAATATTATATAAGATCCAGTGGTCTTTGGGAAGGGCTTTCATCAGATCGTATTCCACTTTTTCAGGGTCTTCCTCCTGTGTTAACCCCAGGCGCTTGGAAATCCGTTTTACATGGGTGTCCACCACAACGCTAGGGTCATTGTAAACATTCCCCCGGATCACATTTGCGGTTTTACGGCCTACGCCCGGAAGGGATGTAAGATCCTCCAGACTGCGGGGAACCTCGCCGCCAAATTCTTCGATTAATTTTCTGGCGCATAAGATGATGTTCCTGGCTTTGTTGTGGTAAAAGCCAATGGAACGGATATCTTGTTCCATTTCTTCAATGTCAGCAGCTGCAAATCTTTCTAATGTGCTGTATTTTTGAAATAAGTCTTTGGTTACAATGTTTACACGGGCATCCGTGCATTGGGCGCTTAAGATAACAGCAATCAATAGCTGCCAGGCATTGTTATGGTTTAAGTAGCAGCGATGTTCGGTGCCATAGGCGTTATCTAACCGGGATAAGATTTCTTTTGTCCTTTTTTTCATGGCGGCTCCTTTTCTATTATATTTGTATTTTTATGGCTTTTGCCTGCCTAGTAAGGGGATCGCGCTCCTCGTAGGAAAAGAGCCAGAACTGTTTTTCCAGCATTTTTTCTGGATATGCATGGAGTGTATAAGATTCCTTTATGGATTCCATATCATACCAGAAGGGCTCGAGATGGGACAGCTTTCCCTTTTTACAGTATTTCTGCGTTTCGGCTTTGTATTCTGATAAGTTGGGCGCCCAGGAAGGGCGTGTCTTCATATTTTCCCGATAATAAAGGTCAAAGGTGAGGGCTTCCTGGTAGAGTTCCAAATGCCCTCTGTCTTGTTCTTTGGCAAATTCCAGCAGGATTTCGCATCTGCGGAGGCGGGAATGGCTGGCCGCTAACAGCCCTTTGCGCTCATAGAATTTTCCTAATTCCAGAAATAGATAAAAGGGATTGTCCTGGGTAAGCTCCAGTATTTTCATAGTCAGCCCAAATTGCCCGCTGTTATAATATACCTCCAGCATCTCCTCCACCAGCTTAATATCCAGCAAACCATCATAAGAAATCCACTTGGTTGCCAAGACTTCGTAGGGCGGGTACTCCTGGTAGGACAATCCATATTCTTCCTGGTGTCTGTACATATAGGAGCCCTTTAATACCTTCAGAAACCCCAATTGAAGCTGCTGGGGCTTCCACTGATAGATTTGCCGGAAAGACTCTGCAAAGGCAGAAAAGCCTTCTTTGGGCAATCCTGCGATCAAGTCCAGATGCTGGTGGATATTCCCAGCCTGCTGAATCCGCTTGAATGCGGCTTCCAGGCGTGACAAATCCATGGTACGGCGGATCTCACAAATTGTAGGCGCGTAGGTGGATTGAACGCCAATTTCTAGCTGCACCAGGCCTGGACGCAGAGAAATGAGCAGCGTAATCTCCTCTTCTGTCAACAGGTCAGCAGAAATCTCAAAATGGAAATTGGTAATGCCATTGTCATGCTCCTTCAGGTATTGCCAGATGGCCATTGCATGGCTATGGCTGCAGTTAAAAGTACGGTCCACAAATTTCACCTGAGGCACCCGATGATCCAGGAAAAACTGCAGTTCTTCCTTCACCAGGGAAAAGGAACGGAAACGCAGGCCTTTTTCTATGGAAGAAAGGCAATAGCTGCAGGAAAAAGGGCAGCCGCGGCTTGTCTCATAATAAATGATCCTATTTTCAAAATCCTCCAGATTCGCATAGCAAAAAGGCAGCTCATCCATGGGAAGGGGAGGCCTTGGAGATGTGCGCACAAAATCACCCTTCCCATTCCTGAATAGCAGTCCTGATATTTTATGGAGGCCATCTGTATTATTTTTTTGCTGTCCCAATCTGCACATTTGCTCCTGATTTTCCAATTTAAGTGGCAATCCAGCATCCTGTAAATAATAGCCGCAGAGCTCTCGGAAGGTTTCTTCTCCCTCCCCCAACATAACACCTGTTACCATGGGATATCCCTGCAAAAACTGTTCTGGCTCATAAGAGACCTCTGGCCCGCCCACCCAAATAGGCATTTGTGGGAGCAGCTTATGGAGATCCACAACCAATTCCTGCACATACCGAAAATTCCAGATATAACAAGAAAAGCAGAGAACCTTTGGCTTCTGTTTATATATTTCCTGCAAAATGTACGAAACCCGATGGTTGATCGTATATTCCGCGACATGAATATACTCCTGGTACTCCTGTGCATAGGCCTTCAGGCTATGCACCGCAAGATTGGAATGTATATATTTTGCATTTATCGCAACCAACAGCAATTTCCTATCCATCATCCTCTCCTCACCTAAAATTTCCCTCCTCAATACAATTTACAAACATCTACCAATTCAGCATAGCCAGGGTAACTCCTTATTTTCTAAAAATACTTCTTTACTCTTTCTATTGACATGTTTTCGGCTCCATTTATATTAATAATAACTTAGGACACCTTTCATTGCAAGAATATTTTATTTTACATCTGCCTCATGTTCTTATGGGCTCTTATTTTCTGAATCTTGTAAACAGATAAACGGACGTCCGGGATTTTCGTGGCTGGCGGGAGGGGTGGCTGTGCGGACGTCTGGGCGAGGCCGGGAGACAAGGGGCTCCCTGACGCCCCCCTTGCCATCCCCACTCCCTGTCTGTTAATCCCTTAAGTTACTGGCATTGGCCGTGAATAGGAATATGAATATGAACAATACTCAAAAACACTATAGCAAAGAATCCTTTTGACAGCCTGGCTCTTTTATGGTATTTTTCTATTATAAAGGCAGTTTATGATTCAAACTACACACAAAGAAGGAAAATCCATGAATCAAAAAGAATTTGAGGAATTAGCAGAACTATTCAAGATATTCGGAACCCCTACCCGGCTTCAGATTATGTATGCTTTGGTAGACAAGGAAAAATGTGTTTATGATATCGCAAAAGAGCTCGGCATGTCCCAAAGCGCCATTTCCCACCAACTCAGCATCTTAAAACAAAACCGCCTTGTGAAAAACCGCCGGGAAGGAAAGACCATTTACTATTCCCTGCTGGACTCCCATGTACTCACCATTATTGACCAGGGACTGGAGCATATCCGGGAAGAATAATAACCCAGAATTTTGGACAGGGATGTCCCCAAAAGGCGCGCATGGCGCCATGGATAGCGACTAAGCGCTGGTTTGTAAGTGTATCAAAAATTTGGCTCAGAAAGTTTAGAAATTCCAGATTCCCGGAGAACGGAACTGCTTAGCAGGGGCATATAAAGGTACCCGCCATAACCAATTTATGGCGGGTATTTTTGAAAGAGAGGGCAAATATTAATCTACCTGCAGGCTATTCACTGACTGCTTCCCAATCGCTTACTTGCCCGAATCTCCATCGGCTATTCTGGATTTTGGCTGCTTATCCTTTTTTCAGCTGGCTTCCCTTGCAAAATCCAGTGTGAACATTTCCATCCTGGAAATACTGGACATACAGCCATTTCTCCCCATTCTTCTCTGTATAATAACCATAACAATATGCTTTTATATCTTTCTTGATTTTTGCAAGAACAGCTTTTTCTTCTCCTGCTCCAGAAAAAACCCTGGCCTCAACCTCTGTTTGATACTTGCCTGCCAGTCTGCTGTCTTTCGCATCCGCATATTCCACCTGCCTGGAAGGTACCTCTCCCACAATAGCCTCAGATGTTTTTACTGGCTTAGGAGCCTCTCCATTCTCCCCCGCCCCATTTTGATTCACCTCATCTGTTTTCTTCACATATGGCACCCTATCTGCCGGCACTGCTTCTTCCATTGTGTCCGCATCATCTGCCATATACATAGGATCCTCTGGTTCGGCCACAGCTTCATCATATTCCCAGTCCTCTGCATTATCAGTTCCTATCCAATTGCCTTCATCGCCCCAGTCTTCCTCATCCCAGTCTTCTTCATTTTCATCGTCCCAGTCTTCAGCAAAACCTTCCCCATCATCCCAGTCTTCTTCATCTTCATCGTCCCAGTCTTCAGCAGAACCTTCCCCGTCTTCATCCCAGTCTCCGTCATCTTCATTGTCCCAGTCTTCAGCAGAACCTTCTCCATCATCCCAGTCTTCGTCAGAGCCTTCCTCATCTCCATTCCAATCACCATCATCTTCAGCGTCCCTGTTTTCGCCAGAGCCCACCTCATCTTCATTCCAATCTTCGTCAAAGCCTTCCCCGTCTTCATTCCAATCTTCGTCAAAGCCTTCCCCGTCTTCATTCCAGTCTTCATCAGCCTCATCCAAATCTTCTGTCCCATTATCCAGCAATGCCTGAACCGTTACATTCCCTGCTGCATAGCTTACGCTTGGCGTTACTGCCAATCCCATTGCTATAGCTGCTGCCATCGCCTTATAATAATTCTTCTTCATTTCAACATCTCCTATCTTTCTTCTAATAACTATATGCTACCGCCTGCCAATCAGAGCCTTTCTCCACTATTAACCGCCGGATTGGCATCCAGATAAGCCAACAATCAGCCTAACTTCTACCAGATTCATACTATCGCTATCGTTCTTTTTACTTTTCCAAATTTCATCCCTCGTGCCCCTTTCCATAATACGATACTTATGCTGCCACATACCTTTCGCCATTCTGCCCTTGGCTTGCCTATCCCCAAGCCAATTAATGCATTCTGGCCTCATAGCTGCTTTGCTCTATCCCCTTAGTTCTTCGCCCCCTTCCACATATCTCTTTGCCCCTGCTATACCCTCTGCACCCTGTAATACATGCCCTTTCAGGGCGGGAATGCAGCTTTGCTGTTTCGCAAGGTATATGCCTCTGGGGCACACCGTAAGGCATACCCTTCCAGGGCGGGGATACTGCTTTGCTGTTTCATCATACGTTTTAATAGATACCAGAGATTTCCACAATGTTGCATCCTATTATACTTTTTTAACACAAAAGTGCCCTAAAAAAATTTACGCCACGCCAACTTACTCAGAGCCTTACTGCCTTACTTGGAACTTTGCTGATTTATACAGAATCTCACAGACTTTACTTAGTACCTTCGCGGCTTACCCGACATTTTACCGACTTACTAAAACCATACAGATTTTTCCTGGCCGCGCTGGTTTTTCCTGAACACACAGATTTTCATGGACACACAGATTTTTCATGGACACATGGAATCGCAAAAAAGCAGAACGCAAAAACTCAAAAGAATTGCACAAAACCATATCTATCGCTCCCAAACCACAGAGCCTTAATAATCAATAGGAATATTCTCTGGCCGAATACAGAGGAAGGCGCAGATCCGCAAAAGGTCATCTGCCTCTAAGAGCTTGCCTGACCCAACACACAGCCGCTCCATTGGAATCCCCAATGCCTTTGCCAAAATCTCTGGTGGGATATGGTTTTCCTCTAGCTGCCCTGCCAGCCACTTTTTTGCCTGCTCTTTCATACCGTTTCCCTCTTTCCCATACCCATGGAAATTTGTAACTATCCAGAAAAGCAGGGCTTGCGCATATCACTCATCCAACCTTTCTAGTTACAAAAAACATTGTGCTGTTCTTCTATTATATTCTCTTTTAAAGGGAATTTCAATATTCTATTTCTTGATTTCAGGGAATTATTTTGTATTTATTGACGCTTATTTGAGGGTAGGATATGATGGAATAGAGGTGAGACAATGAAAAATCCAAATATTTCCCGTGTTTTAAAAGCATACCGCAAGCTAAACCATCTTTCTGTCAATGACATCGTCTTAAAATTAGAGAGCCATAACCTTCCTGTGGCTGCCAAAACTGTCTATGGATGGGAAAGCGGCCAGACACAGCCTGACGCAGATACACTGCTGGTACTCTGCAAAATATACCATATTGATGATATTTTAGGCACCTTCGGCTATCGGGATGCGGCAGATCCCCTGTCCCTTTCGGAAGAAGAACGGAATCTGGTCATGCATTATCGCGTTTACCCTGATATGCAAAGAGCCATTAAAAAGCTTTTAGAAATGGATTAAGGCAGCAGCAAAATACTGCAGGGATGCCGCCTGGCTCTTACAAAATATTCTGTAAGGAAGCCAGGCAACATCCCTGCGGCCATTTTTCCCAAAAGCTATGCCTGTTCAAAACGGTTCCCCCTCACAAGCCTTCAAAAAAAGAATAAGGATCCACATAAGGATTCGAATAAGGATCTGAGGGAGATGGCGGGGACTCCGAATATCCCAATCCCTGCAGCATTTCATCCAAATATTCCAAATACCCCTCAATACCACCAAACTGAACATAAATCGTAAGTATCCCATAAAGCAGGAACAACACGCCCAAAACTAGGGCAATAGCCCCTAAAATAAGCCCAATCCTGCCATAGCCGCTAGTCTTCCTATCCCCGCCCCTGGAAAGCAGGGCAAAAATAATAGACAAAGACCCGAACACAAATGCCGGATAAATACAGCAGCTCAGCACAATCCCAATAATCCCCATTACCAGGGAAGCCACTGCCATCCCTGCTGAACGCATTTCTATATAAGATCTGTTTGGCTCATAATCCATAACGCACACCTCATCCCATCTGCTGCCTGAAATGCTCCGCCAAAGCCTCACAGGCATTTCCTTTTTCCATACATCCCTTTTCTCCTAAAAAACCCTTTGCCTTTTTCTGATAGGCTTCTTCATCGAAAGCGGCAATATTTTCCGCCAAAGATTTCATATCGCCTGCAACTGGAAACGGCGTCTCCTCCAAGGGATAATAAAACCCTCTCTGCTCCTGGTATTCCTTGGCATTAGGCGCATAGAGAAAGCCTGGCTTCTCCAAAAAGAGGAAATCAAAAATCCAGCTGGAATAATCCGTGATCCCCACATCCGCTGCTACCATCAGTTCTGTGATCTCCGAATAGCCGCCAGCATTGACCACGCCTTCTGCCTTCTCGATTTCAGCCCATTTCCCCTTATCCTTGCGATGAGCCCTTACCAAAATACTCACTTCCCAGCCAAAACGCTTGGACAAAGCCTCCCGCAGCATGGCAAAATCCATGGTTTCCCATTCTCCCTGCTCCATAGTCTTTTCCCGATAAGTAGGCGCATACAGCACAATCCGATTTCCCTCTGGGATCTTATAGTAAGCCCGTACCTTTTCCCTCAGTTCCCGCTTCACAGGCCCCTCTGCAAAAAGCAGGTCATTCCGCGGATGTCCGCTCTCCACGATTTGCTTATCCTTCCAAAAGGAACTATGATACACCTCCGTTTCAAAGGCGCTGTTAGAAACACAATAGTCCACCAGCCTGGCGCTGCGTTCCTTTTTCCGCTGGGAGATTTTTTCCCCGGTGACGTCTTTCATGCCCAGGGAGCCCTTCAGTATTTTATAGACCCTCTGCTCCGCATGCTTTTTAATATCCTCTTTCACCAGATTCATGCCGTCATCTAAAATAATCTTCGAACTGTAAACCGCCCGGTAAAATTCCGGCGTCTTCTCCAGCACCACCTTTAATTTGGGGGCACGGATGCCAATCTTCTCATTCTCCCTGCGCTTTACCCAGACTAAATCCCAATCCGGGCAATGATGCAGCATATATTTGCACAGATACCGTATATCATCGCAGTACCTCCCATAGGTTGGGTACAGCAATATCTGGTTCTTCTTAACCTCTACCTTATTATACCAGTATACTTTATCAGCCTTAGCCATAAGGGCTTCCTGGTAGTCCATATATTCATTATATTGCCTCAGCGTCTCTCCCGTTTCCCCATCTGCTACAATGAGCCCGTCATTCAGCCAAATCACCCGGTTACAGAGCTTTTTAATGGTGTCAGAGCTGTGGGATACAATCATAACTGTCCTGTCTTCGTGGGAAATCAGCTCCTGCATCTTGGCATAGCTTTTTTTCTTAAATTTCCGATCGCCCACGCTTAAAATCTCATCAATCAGCATAATATCTGTTTCCAAAATAGCTGTAATGGAAAATGCCAGTTTAGAATGCATCCCGCTGGAATAAGTCTTTACCGGCGCATTGATAAAATTCCCCAGCTCTGAGAACCGCACGATCTCCTCATATTTTTCCTGTATCTGCTCCTTGGAAAACCCCATCAAAAGCCCTGACAGAAAAATATTGTCCCTTCCTGTCAGCTCATTTTGGAATCCCACTCCAATGGACAACAGGGAAACATTATTCCCATTTGTGTCTATCACGCCAGAATCCGGCGAAAATATCCCTGCAATGGAACGCAGCAATGTGGATTTCCCGCTCCCGTTTTTGCCAATTAAGCCCACAATCTCGCCCTTTTTAATGTTAAATGACACACCCCGGACAGCCTCAAACTTATCTGTGCTGGATTTTTTCAGGGAAAATAATGTCTGTTTTATGGATTTTGCTTTTATTGTCTTATATGAAATATGGAGGTCCCGTACTTCTATTGCATTCATCATATCACCTAATATCATTCTATTCATGCTGCACTCATTTGCCATGCCCCCTGGATGCAAGCTATACCTGCTTTCCAGTCAGATTCCTTATATAACCTTTACATAACTATTCTCATGCTTATCTATGATCCAAACGCCAATCATGGACAGAATACAGCCAATGGCGAAGAAAAACAGCAGCACGCCGTAATTCACTGTTTGATTGTACAGCAAGCTGTCCCGCAATCCATTGATTATAAAAGCCATTGGGTTGACGTTTAGCAGATAAGAGCCATAAGGCTCGCCTACACGCCGGGTAATGCTGTAAAATATCCCTGACATATAAAATATCAGCCGCAGCACAACAGTGACAATATTTGCCAGGTCAGCCACATAGACGCCCGCATGGAGCATCAGGCTGCAGCACCCAAAGGTAAATACCACCATTGTAAAAAAAATCGGGATCACATTGACCACATGCCAGGAAATCGGAACTCTGTAAATTGGCAGCATGATCAAAACCAACAAAAACGCAACTGCCATTTTAAACAGGTTTTCCATAATCACGATTAAGATCAGCACATATTTTGGAATATAAACCTTCGAGATCGTCCCTTTATAAGACCGGATCATCTTCACGCTTTTATTCACGCTCTTACTGAAAAAGTTCCATGCATTCAGCCCAATAAATACAAAAATGGGAAAAAATGGCTCCCCTTTCCCAAAGACAATCAAGGCCACAAAGGAATATACCAACATAAATAACAAGGGATCCAAAATCCACCACAGCCAGTTCAGGTAAGAACCGGCCACTTCTGATTTCAGATTCGCCTTGGTAGCATATATGATATAGCTTTTATACCGTTTTAAATCCTTCCAAAATTTCTTCATCTTATTATCTCTTTCTACTGTTCCGTAAAATAGCGCACGGTCCTCTTCATGCCCTCTGCCAGGGGCGTCTGGATCTCCCAGCCCTCCCCAAGAGCCTTGGCAGAATCCAAAAAGCCCAATTTATTGGCAAGGTAGCCCGCCTTTTCCTGGGCTGTGGCAGCCTTGAACTGAGGCGTTATCCCCTTTTCCGGGAACAGGCGGCACAGGGTTTCTGCCAATTCCTTTACAGAGGCAGTTTCTGTGCTGTTCGAAATATTGTAGACAAAATCCTGAAAGTTACAGATTGTCTGCATAATCCCCGCCAAAACATCCCCGATATAAGTCAATGCCAATGTCCCGCTTCCATCGCTGTTCATGACAATGTCCTTCCCATCCACCACATTTCCCAAAAAGTCCCCTACAACCCTTCCATCCCTTAACAGCATCCCCGGGCCATAGGTATGGGCAATCCGCACCACCTTGCAGTCCATGCCGTACTGGGCGTTGTATGCAGCGCACAGGGTCTCCGACATCCGCTTACTCTCCGGGTAACAGGAACGGATCAGGGTAGGATCCACTGCGCCGTAATCGCCTTCCATAACAAAATCCTTCCCGCCGCTTCCATAAATTTCCCTGGTAGAAAGGAGCAGGAAGCCTTTGATCCCCTTTTTCCTGCCAGCCTCCAGCAGCTGGTAGGCGCCTGCCACATTCGCTAAAATCGTATCCACTGGCGTGCCTATAAACTGTTTGGGCCCTGTAGGGCTTGCGGTATGGATGATATAATCTATGTCCCCTTCCACCTGCAAAGGCTTTGTCACATCCTGATACACCACCTCAAAATCGTCCCGATCCAACAGGCTGCCATATTTCTGCTTTACTTTTTCAGGATTCCGAGCCAGGCCAATCACCTTTGCTCCCAGCCCCTTATATTCATTCAAATAGAAAAACAAATACGCAATATAGGTAGCAATTAAGCCATTCGCGCCTGTAACCAGCACAGATGCGTTTCGGAATTTCTCCCAATCGATGTCCCTTTTTGAGACATTCTCCAAATCCTCCAGTATTACCTTATTCAGTTCCAGCATAATTCCCTCCATTATTGTGGCTGTAAGCCATCTGTTTCTATTTTTCCCTTGATGCTGCCTGCCGCCCAAAATGGGCTGCAGGGTAAAATCCCTTCTTATAGCCCGAAAATTTCCTGGCTTTCCCGCAAATCCACCAGCGCCTTAAAAATATAATAATCCTCTGGCGTAGTGATCTTAATATTCGTAGTCTCACAAGGCACCAAATGCAGCTTCCTGCCCAGTTCTGTCATTAAAGAGCATGTGTCAATGGTAATAGTATAGGGCATTGTCTCTCCCGCCAGATGCGCTTCATACACATCCTTAAAATAGAAGCTTTGGGGCGCCTTTGCAATATACAGCGTATTCCGGATAATGGTTTTCTCCGTGTATTCCTTGTCCTCGCTGATAATCCCCGTTTCCGTAAAGGGCACCGCCGTAATCCCATTCCCAAATTCCTTAACGCTCTGGATATTGTCATTGATCACCTTCTCTGTAATCAGCGGGCGTACCGCATCGTGGAGCATTACAATATCATCATCCTTACAGATGCCTTTCAGATAATTCAACGCCTTCATTTTGGATTCCTGGGTGTCTTTTCCTCCTGTAAGGATTTTATCCACCTTTGTAATTCCAAATTTTCCCACCAGCTTCGCCAGGTAATCCTCCCAGCCAGCTACACATGGGATTACAATCTTATCCACATTGGGATTCTGTTCAAAAACCTCCAGGGTATAGATGATAATCGGTTTGTGGTACAACTCCAAAAACTGTTTCGGCTTGGCGGAATTCCTCATCCGCTGCCCCGTTCCTCCTGCAAATACCAACGCAATATTCATGATAATCCCTCCGCAACTTTCCTGACTGCCACTTTCGCTGATCCTATTACAATTTTCCTCACTGCCACTCCTGCTGATCCTATTACAATTTTCCTCACTGCCACTCTTGCTAATCCTATTACAATTTTCCTCACTGCCACTCTTGCTAATCCTATTACAAATTTTCCTCGTAGTACAGATAGCCGTCCCCCTCCGGCCTTCTCTTTTCCTCGGGGGGCATCTCTTTCCACTGCCCATACAGCCTTGCCAGATAATGCTCTGGATCCCCCGGAACCAAAAATTCATATTTCTCAAACCTGTGCTTCTTTAACGGATATACCCATTCCCTGGGCATTACCTCTTTGCCATATCCTGCCACTCCGAAAAGGCTGCAGATTTCCCGGCTCTGGGAAGCATCCCACTTGGTAAAATACTCCTTGCTTTTCCGAATAAGGAAACGCCAAATCCTATCTGGTATCAGAAAAAGCAGCAATCTAGAAATTAGCCTAGCCACTTTCCCTTTATTCTTGGTTGGCAAATGGTATACGCCCAAATAGTATACCAGGGAAAAAATTTTCTGCCTTCTCTGCTGGCAGGCCTTCTCAGGCACCCCGTCAATCGGATGGATGTCCAGCTTCGGCGCACCCTCTGTCCTGCCCTTTACAGACTCTATATCATACAAGTGCCCAATTGGCGCTTCCGGGATAATGCTGTTTTCCACAGGGGAATACTGTAAACGCCCCAGCCGGTTTCCCTGCAATTCCATGCAGCGCTCCATTTTCTCAAAATCCTCACGCAGCATGGCAATATCAACATCATCATCCCATGGAATAAACCCATCATGCCGATAAGCCCCTAATGCCGTCCCGCCTACCAGGAAAAATTCTAACTGATTCTGCTGGCAAAACTCCCAGAACTCCTGCAGCATTTCCACTAAATGAAGTTGATACTTTCTTAGCCTCTCCATATTGTTTCCCTTTTCCCTATAATCTAAATCCCGTTATCTATTCCAAGGCCATATCTGCAAAATTCCCCTCTAGCCCAGAGCCTATCCATGAAACGCCCTTTTGCCTAAAACCATACCTAATATTAGCTCTTTTTCACCTAAAACCATACCTATATCGGCTCTCTTTCGCCTAAAACCATATCCATGAAACGCCACTTTCGCCCAGAGCTAAATTGATGGACAAAACTCCTTTACCCCAAGCCTTTTCTATGGAAGCGCTTCTGGCATAAGCGTCTGAATCCAATCTACAATCCGCTTCGCTGAAGATCCGTCATCTACTGACTGCTTCTCATCCAAAAATTCTTCTACACGCTTCAAAAATAGGTCATTGTCAAATTTCTCAATCTTTTCAATCAACTGCCCATGGGACTGGCAAACAGGGAAAGGCGTCTCTTCCAACGGGTAATACAGTCCCGTATTTGTGTTATACCGCTCCAAATCTGTGGCAAAGATAAACCCTGGCCTTCTGGTCAGCACATAATCATAAATCCAACTGGAATAATCAGTAATACCAACTGCAGTCACCATCATCAATTCCTGGATATCCGGATAATCTGTCACATCATACAATACCTGCTCCGTTGGATCCTCGCATTCCTCTTTGTCCAAGACAATATTCTTCGTCCTCTTATGCATCCTGATCATAACAGCAAACTCGCCGCCAAACTTCCTCTGCAAAGCCTCTGTCATATCCTTATAGTCAATACTCAGGTTCTCAATGGTCAGCCCCGTCCTGTGGGTTGGCGCATACAATACCAATTTTTTATGGACTGGTATCCCATAACGCTCCAAAAGCTCCTCCCGGATTGCCGCAATCTTGTATGGGTCTGTCGTAAACAGAATGTCTGTCCTGGCATGCCCCAGCCGCACCATATCCGTGTTCTTCCAAAAGACAGAACGGAACACATTCTCCTCAAACTGAGAATTTGTAATTACATAATCTGTCTCATTGGATTCCCTTTGAACAACCCTCTGCCCGCTTTTTCCCCGGGCATTCCGGCAGAGCACCGCATTATCCAGGCGCTTGATCCCCAAAGAGCCATGCATGGTCTGCAAATGGAGCTGCCCTTCCTTTTTATCAAAATAATCCGAAAATACAATTCCATTGTCAATCCACATTTTTGCGCTGTATACCTCACGCAGCCCCTTCACTGTATTGATGGGCACGAGCCGGATATTTTCCGGATAATCAAATTTTTTAAGATTCTTCCGGTTAACCAGCCAGACAATCCTATAATTCAGCCTGCGGCGAATTATCTCTTCGTAAATATACTTTGGGTTGCAAGTATAAGTAAATGTATTTGTGCCAATGACAATCTTATATGGCTCAATCTGAGAATTTCTCATAATCCGCTTCGCCATATAGCCCATATAAGGTTTTCGGACCTTCTTTTTTACAAAGCGGTATCCCTTCATCATAAACCGATAGGCTTTCCTTTTTCGGATAAACCTTCGGATCCCTCTAAATATCTTCTTTATTCTTTTCTTTAGGCTCTTCCATTTTTTTTTCATTGCACCCTGCTCTTTTCTTCCCCTATTACCCATTTTTTTATCTGTTCCTCCAGGTTCTGGTAAACAGACATTTTGTAAGCCTCATCCATTTTATAAGGCTTTGCCTCACATAAACGATGGAAAATCTCCTCCGAAGTGAATTTTTCCTTCGTAATGAAATTCTGCTGCAGCCCTGTTTCGTCCCCAAACAGAATCTGCTTACGGTTCCATACCAGGCTTACATTGGGAACGCCCAATACCGTCCCAATAATCGCGGAATGGAGGCGGACTGCCATAAAACGGTCATAGCCTGCCAAAAGCCCCACAAATTCCTTTGTGGAAACGGGATTTGCCACTGTGACATGGTATTCCTTCTGCAGATTGGGATACTGCTCCAACAGCCAGTCAATAAACACCGTATCCTTGTCCACCCCATTGGAAAACAATTCCACAGAATACCCTGCTGCCGAGAGTTTTCGGATTAAATCATAGTAAATTTCCCCCAGCTCCTCACGGTTTACCTTATACATATATTCTCCAAAAATTTTGGTTCTGATTACATTCAAGCCTACTTTTTTGGAGCCTGTGCTGCTTTTCTGTGCCTGATAAGTCTCCGCAGACCAAAAAGCTGGATCGCAGACGCCCCTTACCACAATTTTAGGATTGTCAATATAACAATTGCGCAGCATGGCAAAATCATCCCGGGTAGACACATACTTCACACAATCCCGGTTCACTGCTGCCTTTAAGATCTGGCATTCCAGGTTATACTCATCATAGCCCTCTATTCCCTGGGAATTTAAAAGTACCGGAATATTTCTCTTTTGGGCATAATCGGTCACGTCATCCAGGAAATAATGGAAATTCTGCCGGTGGAATTTAATCAGGCCGCCGCCGCCAAAAATAATGATATCCGCCCCTTCCAGCTTTGGCTTCTCATTTTCAATATAATTGCGGTATGGCGGGGTCAAATGCCATATTTTCTTCATTATTTCCTTAGAAACGCCTGGAAAGCAATGGGAAAAAAGCCTGTTTCGCGCTGTACGCCTCAACACGCCTGTCAAAACCCGCCTTATGACCCGTTTGCCATAATTCATATTCCTGCTTCGAAAAGAGCCAATATCAATCGGAACAATCTCATAGCCCTCAATGCTATTCTTCTTCAGTATATCTTCTACTATATATCTTGCCGTTTCATAGATCACCAGGTCTCCCAGATTTGAAACATCCAGATACATAAAAGCAATTTTTAATCCCATAACCTTTCCTTCCAATCCGCATGTGTTTCCCCTTAAGCATTTGCCCCATCCGACTATGCCATTTTAAACAATTTCATTATTTTCAAAACAGCCTTCACTATTTTTTTATCCAATAAAGCCTGCTGGCTCTCAATCTTCTCACTCTGTCTCTCGATCCTGTCATTCAGGCTCTCAATCTTTTCATTTTTCTTCTGGATCTTTTCACTTTGTGCTTCGATTCTCTCTCTTTGCCTTTGGATTTTTTCAATCCTCTTTTCCTTATCCAGCTTCAGGCTTTCTACCCTTTCTTTCAGCCTCAGATTCCTTTCACTGGCTCCCGCCAGCCTATCCTTTATTCTGGAGATCCGCTCCCTATACTGCTGGGTTCTCTTTTTATAATAAAGAAATTGCTGGAACATATATTCTTCCGCATCCGAAGATTGCATACAGGACAGTTCAAAGGCATTTTTGTCCGAGAACATCTGCTCCACCCAGGTATCGTCAATCTCCAGGGCTGGCAATGACTTATTTTTTTGAAAATTATAGAATTCCTCATATTCCTTATAATCCTCAAGCCATGAAAACCGGGAAATCAACGAAGGGAAGGCCTTATTGATAAAGCTTCCTCTGATACCGCCATCCTCCCAGTATCCCGACTCTATTAAAAAAGCCTTTGTTTCTAAAAAAGCATTTAAAATGCTTTCTTTTAAGTCCAATGCATCCCTTGACAAACTGCCAGCATTCCGGAACTGATAATAAGCAACCATATGATGAACTGCCGTAATCCTCTCAGCCAACACAAGGGATTTCATAACAAAATACATATCATTTGTCCGTTTTGTTTCCGAAAACTGAAGATTATGCCCTTCTATAAAGGCTCTTTTATACAATTTATTCCATGCACAATTCCTTGCGAACTTAAAAATGTGCTGTGGGAAATCATGAACATTAAAGGGCCTCTTCTCTGGGACAACATTCCAGTTAATAATGTTCTCCTCTATCGTCTCTCCTGTCTGGACATCGATTTTCATCGCGTCGCCTACACAGATATCGGCATCGCACCTACATATCTCATTATATAATGCCTCTAAGGCATCCTCTGGAAAATAATCATCCGAATCCCAGAAAATCACATAATCTCCCTGCGCTTTTTGCAAGCCATGGTTCCTCGCAACCCCCGCATACAAATTCTGCTGATGCAGCGCCACAATCCTGCTATCCTTCTGCTGATAACGGCGAAGAATATCCGGCGTAGCATCCGTAGACCCATCATCCACCAGTATAACCTCTATTTCCTTCAATGACTGCGCAAGGATACTATCCAAACACCTCTCAATATGCGCTTCCTGATTATATACAGGCACAACAACAGATACTTTGACCATAATAACCGCCCTTCCACAATGAGCTTATACTCGTATAACCTGCGCCAAACATTAAGATATTTAGTGTGGGTTAAACTAGGAATAAACCATACCTATTATAAGCAAACGAAATACCAGTGTCAACTATTTTCTCAAGACCGCATGGTATACGCGTTTCCTCAGCCATCCCGGCTGAAGGCTGATTGCCATGCTCAAGGCACACCCTTTCAAAAATTCCCTTCTATTGGTAATCTTTAACTCTTTCTGTATTTTCCGGAGCTTCAAATACTGCATGCAGTATGAAATCCCCCCGCGCCTTCGGAACATATTTGGGGAAGTCCTGGCTTTCACCAGAACCTGGGGCAAATTATGGATCACAGCCCCATTGGCATACATTCTATTCCATAAATAATAATCTTCTAAAAATGGAAAATGCCGGTAATTACCTGCCTGCAGGACAGCCTCCTTGCGAAACATAACTGTCATATGGTTCAAAGGATTGCGGTAACGCATATATTGATGGATTTCCCTCTGCCCCAAAGGCATTTCTTTTACCTTCTTCCATGTGCCCTCATCATTAAATTCCTCAATATAGCCTCCTACAACCGCCACCTCCGGGTTATCCAGCATATACCGATACTGCGCCTCAAACCTGTCAGAAAGGGCTATATCATCAGAATCCATCCTTGCCACCAGTTCATAGCTGGCCTGTTCCAATCCAATAGCCAATGCCCTGCCAAGCTGTTGATTTTTTACTAACCGCACAGTTTTAAGGCATGGATGCGCTTTTTTCCCTTCTTCTATTACCTGGTACAACTCTGTTGTCAATCCCCCATCTTCAACCAGGATAACCTCATCTGGGGGCAATGATTGATCCCACACACTGCCTAAGGCAGCTGCGAGATACTCTGGCTGTTCCTTTGCATATACAGACATTAAAACTGAAAAAGCCATCCTTCTTCCCTACTTTTCTATATTATTTACGGCATATCTTAATCATATCTTATATAGTATCTTTCCACTTTTCCTGGCTAATATTCCACACAGTATTTTAATATATTTTATTTTATTTCATCTCCTATGCATGTTTGCATACGTTCCATATGGCTAATTTCCAATATGTACCAATCATAACATAGTAAATGGCTTTTCGCAACCGCTACTTTTTCCATAAATTCCACCATACCGCCATCAGGTTACTATTCACGGCCAATGTCAGTAACTTAAGGGATTAGCGGCAGGCGGCAAGAAATTTATTAAGGCACATTGTTATTTCACCTCAGATAATTTACTGCTTCATCCAATTATATATCAAATAAAGCCTGTAAACACTCATGTTTACAGGCTTTCCCACATGCCATACCTTGGCACTCAACTCCCCGAGTTGGGCTCGAACCAACAACCCCGCGGTTAACAGCCGCGTGCTCTACCATTGAGCTATCGAGGATTATTCTGTTTTATACTGCCACGTATGCCTAGAGCTTTCCCTTATAAGCATACCCAAGAGGCATATCCACATATACCTTCAAAAACCCATACAGAAACTGGCATACTGCCAGGCACCATCCCTTACGCCTTTCCTTCCCTTGGTCAAGCCCTCGACCTATTAGTGGCAGTCAGCTCCGTGCA
>CAJTDL010000021.1 GCA_910575035.1 Lachnospiraceae bacterium | reverse complement strand
CCTTTGCAACTGCCATAAAAATACTCCTTTTCAGTAAGAATTGTCATATCTTAATTCTTACCAAAAAGGAGCCATTTTTAACCAAAGACACAAACTATTTTACACTACCTTGTGCAATTAGCAGCTTATTTTTACTCCCAATTCGTTTATTTGTACCTACTGACTATTTCCAACCTATGGTTTTGAGCCATCGCCTACAGTATATGTATTTATACTCCACTAGTATCCAATTACTTTTTTTGATACTTCATCAATCACTGACCGAGATATTGTAACAATATCTACAGTATATGTTTTATCATGCTAATTCTTTTAGTAACTGAATACATATTCCTATCCTTCCAATATTTTTCCCTTTTCGGAAAAGTGTTTTTACTGCCAGTTTGAGAAAATTTAATGAAAGTTTATCTATTCTAACACCGTACGCACTCTCATTAAGGAAAAACCTAATAAATTTTGGCCTTGCCACTCATTCATATCAAATCGTCTCTCATCTTTCATCGAAAGGCCAATTCCCCATATTCTATCCTGAACTGCACATTCTGCTAATATATGATCCTGCGTAGCCAAAATCTTTTCTTTTAATTCTGTATTTTGTCGAAATTTTTCAAGTAATCCCTGATAGACAATGAGTTGCCGCATACCATTCCAAAGTATATCTTCATAGTTCTTCACAGACCTTCCTAATGCTTTGATTTTTCCTACATTTTGAGTATTCAAGATTTGTTCTGCTATCTCTCTATCCTCGAAAAGCAATGCCTTTTGATACATCATATATTGTTCCATAGAAGAATACTGAATACTACTCACATAAAAATCCGAGAGATACCAATTGCTTAAATATCCATTTATTTCATCAGGGTTATGAAAACATATAATTTTTTCCACAATAATTCCTCCTTATTAAGTTTGGCATCTGCCCCGCCAGTACCCGGACATGGGCAGAGAATTTCCGGCCGCGAAAGGAATGCGTCCGTAAATCCTCTGGGGCACTGGACGGGGCAGAAGCTGTTTCAAATTTGCTATTGACATTTCTTAGCCAGGCTTTCAAGCCTGACTTTTTATCATACATCAATTTACCGCATATTTCTTTCTTCTCACTGAGTACACAATTCCGAATAGGGAGCAATATTTCATAGTTCATTTTTATATGTATTTTAGCATATCAACTACGATTTGCATATAGCTAAAATAAAGCCACGAATGTAAGCATTGTCAAATAATTACTACAAGTATGTATAATGCTATAAATGTTCTAATACTTATATACAATATCATGCTTATTAAATTAACTATATTGTATCTTCTCATGCCTGCTACTATAGTGCTTATAATAAAACCTGCTATCATAAATATTATACCTGTTATTGTATCAGGCTGCTGCACACTTATTTGTGCTTCCTTTTCGGAATTGTGTACCCATGAAAAATGAGCTTATAAATATACATTGCAATCAGCAGATACATATTTTATAATCGAATATATAAATTGAAATTGTGTTGGAGGCATAATAAGGTGATTTCATTACATGAGATAGATTTTTCCAATCGGAATTTTTGGGCAGGTTTTATTGCGACTTCTTTCCCAACTGCTTTGGAGGAGGAAACAGATATGTCATTGACCGAACTTATGATAGAGAACGGAATGTGTGATACGAGTTGGTGGGACAATTTCACAAAATATTATGACGGAGTTTTAGAGGAATCAGACGGTTATGTTGATGAACCGGGAACAATTATTTGCGAACTCGACCCAACTCAAATCTTAAAAATAGAATTTCACCCGGGGGATACAGTATATTACATCAATGATAAACAAATTGCCTGTACAGGAGGGCATTACAATATTCAAGTGATTCCATTCAAAAAGTTATTGGACTCTATAAAAGACAAACAAATATTTCTTTTATTATTGCCTTTAGCGGTTATCGGCAGTCCGGATAAAGACAAAGCAGCACAAATCATATCAAATGTTTTGCAGGGAATCTTTGATAAACGCTTATGCAGTCAATATGCAAATTGTATTGTAAATGGCTTAATGTCAGAATGACAGATTTCAGTTTTTTATATAATTTTGTAATTAAGTAAAATGGTAATCCTGCTAAAATTACAGCTAATATAATCTCTATATTGCTATATTCATGGAATATTTGTGGTCTTATAAATGCCATACCGATAATCAGTTGCATAGATAAAAATATAAGTATATCCTTAGTCCAATAAGTAACTATTTTTAACGGCTTCATGTTTGTATCCTTTCATAATTAAAATATTATTTAACCATCCATACCTTATATGTACATCTAAAGGATACCTGCTATTCAATATTCAGTTTAATATATTTTTAAAATGAAAAAAATCTAAGAAAATTTATATTGATACACGTATTTCATCAGCAACAATTAAACGAATTGGGACTATTTTTATGGATTCTGCAAATTTTAACCTGTTATAATCAGGATAATTATGGTATAATCTTAATGTCGAAAAAACGAAAGATGAGAGGAGGGGAATCTTATGCTTGCGAGGCTGGAGATGGAATTGAGGACAAAGGGAAATGATTTTATTCCATACCAGAAGGCAGTTATTCTGCAAAGTATCTTAATGGGGCAGGTTGGGGAGCCATATGCCAACATACTCCATGAATCTAAGCGGCATTCTTATTGCCAATCGGTAATCAATCAAAACGGTAAAAATATTTGGGAAATTTGCACGACAGATAAGGAAGCGTTTCAGAGAATTATCCTGCCATTACAGGACGTCAGCTTTAACCGCTTTTTTATGGAAGATACCAAATGGGAAGTGACTGTGGCGCAAAAGCAGCTGCTGCAGAAGGCAAAGAATGAATTTATGGATCAATATTATTTTCAGAATGCAGACCGGGCATTTATCAATAGCTTTGAGCGGATTGTAAGCGATATCAGGGTTAAAGTCCAGACGGAGCCAGCTGGTTTGCTATAATTGGATTATTATATAATGATGATCGGAGGGATTTAAGAATGAAAATGAAAACCATACGCCGTGCAGCTACGGTATTTTTATCTGGTGCCCTGGCAGCCGCATCTATGCCAATGCAGCCAATAGCAGCTGATTCTAAGTGGGCGGAGCCAGTGCCTGTGTCTATTTCCGTTTCAGCAGGATTGAAGGAAGCCGTATCTTTTGCAGCATTTGCAGAATCATCTCAGGTTTCCCGTGTGTCTGTCCACGACCCGTCCATTATAAAGGCAGATGGCACATATTACCTTTTTGGCACCCACCTTGCCGACGCCAAGTCATCTGACCTGATCAACTGGACACAGATGAACCCAGATTGGAATGCCCGTGGGGGGGAAAGCTGGAAGCAGGATTCTGTATATGGCAATATTTTGGAAAACCTGGCCGAATCCTTTGCCTGGGCGGGTTACGATGATGGGGATCAGGCAAATGGCGGGCTGGGCGTTTGGGCGCCGGATGTCACTTATAACCCTTACTATCAATGGGAGGATGGCTCCCAGGGCGCCTATATGCTATATTACAGCGCTTCTTCCACCTGGAGGCGTTCCTGTATTGGCTACGCTGTTTCTAAAAATGCAGAAGGGCCTTATCAATATGTAGATACCATAATTTATTCGGGCTTTACCAAAAATGGGGAAGTGGATCACGGCCTGGCTGGGCCATCCAGCCACAGCGATAGGAATACGAGATGGGATAACAGCTATCTGAACCTTTCTGAACTGATTGAAGCAGGCAGGCTGTCTGGCATTAGTGACAAATGGTTTACTGGCAATGGGGGCTGGCGGGAAGCCTATGCGCCAAATGCCATCGACCCTACGGTATTTTTCAGTAAGGATGGGGGCATGTATATGGTTTATGGCTCCTGGTCCGGCGGGCTTTTTATCCATGAGCTGGACAAAGCGACCGGGGCAGTGAAATATCCAGGCGTCGATGGGACAGAGCCTGTTTCTGGGAATTTTATTGACCGTTATTTCGGCACCCATATTGCTGGCGGCAACCATCAGTCTGGAGAAGGGGCATATATCCTGTATGATGCGGAGACAGGTTATTACTATTTGTATGAGACTTACGGCGGCCTTCTGTCTGGCGGCGGCTATAATATGCGCCTGTTCCGCTCCAGGAATGTCTATGGACCATATACAGATGCAAAAGGGCAAAATGCCAGGGACAATGGCCGGGATAATGACAAATATGGCATTAAGCTGATTGGGAATTATCAGTTTCCAGGCCAGCCAGGCTACCGTGCGGCAGGGCATTGCTCCGCGTTGATTGATGAAGACGGGCAGCGTTACTTGTTTTACCATCAGCGCTTTGACTTGCCAGGCAACCAGCATGAAGGCCATCAGGTCCGTGTGCGGAAGCAGTATATGAACGAAGACCAATGGCCAGTGCCTTCTGTCTATGAATATCTTGGGGAAACGGCAGGCCATTATAAGCTGAATGAAGTAATTGGAAGCTATGACTTAATTGACCATGGAACCCTCACCAATGGGGATATGATTTCTTCCCAGAAGTTGGAACTGCATGCAGACGGCACAGTCAGCGGAGCCAAATCAGGAAGCTGGCAAATGTCAACAGGCGAAGGAAAAAGCTACGATTATATCACTCTGCATATTGACGGAGCCGTATACAAGGGCATACTCAGCAAACAGCGCAATGAGGAAACGCCGTCTGCAGAAGTCATGACATTTTCTGCCATAGGGGACAATAATACATGCCTGTGGGGCAGCGGGGAGCCAAAAGCTATAGACCCGGATCCCGGAACAGACCCAGACCCTGGTACAGACCCAAATCCCGGAACAGACCCAGACCCTGGTACAGACCTAGATCCCGGAACAGATCCGAATCCCGGAACAGACCCAGATCCCGGAACGGATCCAGATCCCGGAACAGATCCGAATCCCGGAACAGACCCAGGTGAGAAAGATGACCCTGCACCAGTTGTAAAGAAAGCGGCGCAAGATATTTCAGTAAAAACAGAATTTAAGAAAACCTATGGTAACAAAGCCTTTTCTCTGAAAGCCAAGCTGAAAAAAGGAAACGGAACCCTAAGCTATGTTTCCAAACAGCCTTCCATAGCTGCAGTAAATAAAAAAACAGGGAAAGTCACAATCAAAGGGACAGGGATTGCCAAAATTGTGATTACAGCTTCTGAAACAAATACATACAAGAAAAAAACAAAGGGCGTAACCATAAAAGTTGCACCCAAAAAGGTTACATTAACCGAAGTAAAAAGCAAAACTCCTGGGAAAGCTGCCTTAAAATGGAAGAAAGCAGACAAGGCCAGCGGCTATCAGATACAATATGCCGCAAATGCAAAGTTCCGTTCTTCCAGTGTGGTTTCTGTTAAAAAAGGCAGCATAAAGTCCAAATCTATCTCAAAACTAAAAAGGAAAAAGACTTACTATTTCCGCATCCGGGCTTATAAAAAGTCTGGGAATGCAGTAGTCTATGGGGCATATAGTAAGTCCAGAAAGGTAAAAGTGAAATAAACCTTCCTCAGCGTAATAACTGAAAACAGCAGTCACTAAGCCCTTCTTCTGCCACCAGGCACAGGAAAGGCTTAGTGACTGTTTTATAAAACCCGCCAGAATATTTCATCACAGAACGGAACACTTCTAAATAGCATGGTTTCATGGCCAATTCCATCAACTGAAAGCCAGGAGCCATTCCCTTAACTTACAGTCTTGGAAAACGTAGTCAGGGAGAGACGCGGAAGCCCCAGCCTTTTCCTGACGACCGCTTACCCATCCCCCAGCCATCCCAAGCTATCCCTAAGTCTTCTGCCTTCTTCCCCCAGCCGTCTAATTGAAATAATGATTGACATTACAAGATAGAAGTGATACAATATTTTTAGATAAAAATAAAAATTATTTATAGTAAATATAAATAATTTAGAAAAAAGAATAGAAATGTTAAATACAGGCAAAAAAGTATTTGCATTTGCATGATTGGAGGCTGTTTATGAGAAAATTTACGGTTTTAAAGACACTTCTGCGTTCCCCATTAAAGACGATGATGACGTTCCTCTTGATTGTGGCAGCGTCCTTTGCCTTATTTTCCAAGGTTACGGATTATGCCATTACCATGCGGGAGTCGGCAAAAGCGGAAGGATTTTACAACGGCGTAGCCGCACTGGATAACAGTGTGCCGTCAATGTATTTTGATGAATATTATTTTCAGCCAGATCCCAAACCATGGCCTTCCGATGAAAAGCTAGAAGAATTGTCATCACTCCCTGGCGTCACCCTGGCGGATACCAGGTACTCAACCGATGGGCTGGTGGAGGATTATAAGCGTATTATAGACCAGGACAGCCCATTAGAAGAAGGGGAATTTGTGATAGAAGGCACATATGATGGATTTGAGGAGACGAAATCCGGCAATACCTATATAAACTTTACTGATGTCAAGGTATATGCTGGTGAAATCAAGCTGAATCCCGGCTATCCCATGAAAATAAAGGCATTTCCAAGCTTCAATGTTTTCAACCCTTATAGCATAAGCTTTTTTGAAGAATTAGAGAAAGGGAGCAGATGCCTTGTCGTGGGAATATACAGTGAAAGGTCTGGGTCGGCCTTTGAGCTTGGCTCTTTTTACTTTGACGCCAAGGATGAGCCGCTGCGCGTGATAGACGGTCTGGGGGAGGATTATCTGGAAACAGAGGAATTTGCCTGGTATAAAGGGAAAATTGAAGCCACAAACCAGAGTATTATGGCCTATGACCTTGTGTATACAACAGATATGCGCGCAATCCCGTATGTGAATGAGCACAGGCTGGCAATCTCTGAGGGACGCCCTTTAACTGCGGGGGATCAGGATGCCTGCGTAGTAAGTGAGGCTTTTTTGGAAGCCTATGGACTCTCCTTGGGCGATAAGCTCCATATAAAGCTTGGCGACAATCTGCAGTCGTATTATGGGACAGGGGGCACGCAGTTTCGGTTGGGAGATTCTATGACTAATTTTATCGCTTCTGCAGAACTTGAGATTATTGGCGCCTATCAGTTGACAGATGATGGGAATGACCGGTATTCTGATATGGAGTGGAGTTATGGCCCAGCTGCGGTTTTTGTGCCTTCTTCGCTTTTGCCGGTTGAGGTTCCGAAGGATTATGAACTTAGTCGGGGGGATTTCAGCATCTTTATTGAGAATCCCCAAGATATAGAAGCTTTTTTGGAAGAGGCAGAGCCGCTGGTGGCAGATATGGGCTTAGGGCTGCGTTTTTCGGATGGGGGCTGGATGAGCATAAAGGACAGCTTTGTGGCAGGCTCGGCATCATCCTTTGTAACCACTTTGCTGTATGTAGTTGGGGCTGCGTTGGCATTGCTGCTTGCAGTATACCTATACATTGGCAGGAATAAAAAGCCATATGCGATTATGCGGACTCTGGGGGTTTCCAGCAGAAAAGCGGGGAATGCAGTGACGTTTCCCCTGATGCTTGCGTCATTGTTTGCCGTGTTTGCCGGCGGCATTGCAGGACTTTTTTATGCATCTGATACAGCGGCCAAAACCCTGGCAGGCATGTCTGTCAGCAGTGCCCCAGATGGCTACGTCTATGTCCTGGATGGAGGGATTCCAGTTGGCGTGGTGATCCTCTGCCTGGTGTTGGAGTTATTGTTTATTGTTCTTTTGATGGCGTTTTTCCTGCGGAAAATGAAGAAAACGCCGCCTTTGGAATTGCTGCAGGAGGGAGTTGGGCACACAGGCATACTTGCCAAAAATGCAGGGGTTTTGCCCCATTCCTTTGGAGCCGCAAAGCAAGTATCTGATATTGCGGACACATCCCCTGCCCTGACAGGGATTGACATGGCGAAGCTTTCTGCCAGGGATCCCCTGCCTGTACATGGGAATTACAGCCCGCTGCGGCAGATGGCTGCTTACATTTTCTGCCATATGAGGCGCGGGATCGGAAAAACAGCAGTATCCATTATCCTTGCGGTTGTGCTGTCCGCCGGGATTGGCATGCTTGCGCTGGGCAGGCTTTCATACCAGGAGGCCTACCGTGACCTTAAGGTGAAGGGCGTGGCGACGGGCTTTGCGTCTTCGTCTGTGCAAGAACTGTCAAAATCAGAGCTGCTCAAGGATTTGTATTATTATACAAATTCCGAAGTGCGTATCAATGCAGACGGAGTCTCTAGCCCCATCACATTTACAAATGATTTTGAGCGTTATCTGGCCGATACGCACAAGATTACTTATGAAGAAGGCTACGATGCTTCTGTTTTTGAGCTTACAGGGGCAGTCTGCCTGATGGGGCAGGAGCTGGCAGAGAGCCTCGGCGTTGGCCCAGGCGATGAGGTTAAGATGATGTCGGACGACCTGTATTCTTATATGGTGCGGTTGCATGAAGATGAGGAATTTGAATTTTATGAAGATGAGGAAGATTTCCGCGCTGCTGTGGAAAGGGCGGGAAAGCCCTATAGAATAGTAGGGATCCTGGAATCTGAAAATAAGGACGTCAATTCCAGTGTTTTTTCATCAGCAAATGACGCAGCAGAAAGAATCTATGGCCAGCCCTTTGAGGTTGCATATTGTGAATTTTTCCTGGCGGACAATGAGAGGCCTATGGATGTGAACAGCCTGTTGGAAGACCAGAAAAATAAGAGCATAAAATATGCGCCTATGGCATCCTTCCGCATTGATACGGAATCTTTAAAAACAGTGAAGCGTATCCGCAGCCTGCTGGAGTCTTTGTTCCCCATTGCTGTGGCGGCAGCCGTGCTGATGGGGGTGTTCGGCTCTGGGTTGATTATTATGCAGTCAGCGCAGGAATCTGCGTTTCTGCGTATCCTGGGCGTCACAAAAAAACGTGCCTGTTGTATGCTGGCGCTTGAGCAGATTCTGTTATGTATTGTGGGAATCTTGTTTGTGGCAGGTATCCTGGCGCTGTTCAGTTTGGGGCAGTTTGCCAGGGGGATAGAGACGATTGCCTTTTGCTGGATGTTGTACTTTTTGGGATGTGCCTGTGGGGCATTGACAGCAGCGGTACAAGTGACCCGGCACAAAGTATTAGACCTTTTGCAGGTGAGAGAGTAAGATTCAGCCGCCAATATCAGCTGCCCAGGGAAGGGAGTGCTTTCCTGGGCAGCTGTTTGGGTATCAGCATTCCGAGAATTGCATCTACGAAATCACCAATCCCCTTAAATTCCAGTTGAGAAAATAGAATATTTATGTTAAAGTGAATCAAGAAGACAAAGGAGGAATTTTTGTGGAAAAAGAAGAAAATGCAAAAGTAAAAAGCCATGGTAAGGGAAAATTTTTGCGAACTATCATTATTTTCGCGGTCATTGGCATAGGCCTGTATGCCTGGCTCCATCTTTTTGATAAAAACAGGGCAAAGGATGAAAAAATAACTGTGGTCACAGAGTCTTCCTTAGAGAAGATCCTGCAGATCAGCGACTTATCCTCTTACAAAGCTGTATACAATGGCGTAGCCTGCATTCCTGATCCGGATAATGAGGGGGAGCCGTCCTATTATGCCGCTTATGAGGCCGAGGTGCAGGTTGGCATCAACATGGAACAGATCCAAATCCAGGTGGACGAAGAACAGAAAAAAGTCCTTGTCCGCCTGCCCGAGACAAAGATTAATGATGTGGTGGTAGACATGACATCCTTAGACTATATATTTATCAATAAAAAAGCCGAGACAAAGGATATTTCCAGTGAAGCCTATTCTGCATGTATTGCAGACGCCAAAGAGGAAAGCAGCTCCAACCAGGAGATCATCCGCCTGGCAGAAGAAAACACTAAGGATTTGGTAAAGGCATTGTTAGAGCCGCTTCTGGAACAGCAAGAGGAGCAGTATACCTTAGAAATAGACAGCGCTGCGTAGTTATTTGGCTTATTGCCCATAGGAATCAGGGATATGGAAAGCCCAGGCTGGAGAATGATAATCAGGAAGGAGCGTTTATACATATGGCGAAGAAAGCATGGAGCAGTTTCTGTGTAATCATGATGCTGCTTGCCCTGGCAGGATGCGGTTCCCAAGGAAACGAAGAAACCATGAAAAAAGATGCAGGCGTAAACTTAAAGCAAATGCAGAATATCTGCGAATTGGCAACCTTGGAATGTTATTACCACAACACGGCAAAGCTGAACAAAGAAAATAAAATACTCTGGTGGAATACCAATACGGAATTGTGGGTAGAGTATTCTGGCATTGTAAAGGTCGGCGTGGAAATCAGCGATTTTGATATGAAGGTAGAGGGCAGCCTTGTTACCATTACCATGCCCAAGGCAAAGATTTTAAGCTGTGAAGTGGATGAAAATTCCCTGGATCCAGAGTCTTATTTAGTCAGTAAAAAAGGCCTGGGGGCAAAGGATGTCACGGCAGATGACCAGACAGAGGCCTTTAAGGCTGCCCAGGAGAACATGCGCCAAATAGCGGAATCTGATGCCGCGCTGCTCCTGCAGGGACAGCAGCGCGCCCAGGAATTATTGGAGAAATATGTAAAAAATGTGGGGGAAGCCATAGGGGAGCCCTATCAGGTGGAATGGGTTACGGCAGAAGATTGAGTGTAAAAGGAGCATTGGCAGAAATAGAGAAAAATAGATAATCTTTCTGCAAATATCCTATATATTTTTGAATGAAAATACCAAAAATGAAATTTTTCCTTGCCAAAGCGTATTTTCTGTGCTAAGATAACCCATAACTAAAAACATTAGCATAGTAAAGCGTTGAAGGAGACTCTTGCTTTCAGAAGCCGACAGGAATATGGCGTCACCGACTGAGAGCGCCGTTTGGAAGAGGGAGCAAAGGGAACACTCTGGAGCAGACTGTCTGAACAGCCCTGGCATATATGGCAGATTACTTCGTCAGCATAGATTGGTGAAGGCAGAAGCCGTATCCTGCTGCAGGCAAGTAGGCCAGTACGTTGTGCGCGTTAAGCATAAGAGTGGGAGATCCATTTTGCGCCGTATACAAAGCGCTGCGGCTGTCTGGATGGGTTTTCAATGTGGGTGGTACCGCGGATAAGACTATTATTCGCCCTGGAATACAAAGACGTATTCCAGGGCGTTTTTTATGGCTTTATGCAGGAGGCTGACAGTGTGTGCCATGTCAGGATGCTTTCAGGCTTCCAATGCGGGTTCCATTTAAAATTTGCAGAAACGCACAGGCGCTTTCACGAAAAGGAGTGGAAAATATGAGCAACATTTACAGAGACGTCACATTAGGCCAGGTAACTGAGGGGGATATTGGAAGGACAATCCGGATTGCCGGATGGGTGGAGAATATCCGCGACCACGGCGGTGTATCCTTTCTGGATATCCGTGACACCTATGCGGTTATGCAGGTGGTGATCCGAAAGGGGGAGCTGTTAGAAGGCATATGCAAAGAGCAGGCAGTTTCTATTGCGGGCCTGATTGAGAAGAGGGATGAAGAAACCTATAATCCTAAAATCCCCACAGGAACCATTGAGCTGGAAGCCAGGGAAGTGCAGGTTTTAGGCGAGGTATACGCCCCCCTGCCCTTTGAGGTTATGACAAGCCGTGAAGTCCGTGAGGATGTCCGGCTGAAATACCGTTATCTGGATTTGCGCAACCAGAAGGTAAAGGACAATCTGATTTTCCGTTCCAAGGTCATTGCGTTTTTACGCCAGAAAATGGCGGAGCTGGGCTTTCTGGAAATCCAGACTCCCATACTGAGCGCGTCTTCCCCGGAGGGAGCCAGGGATTACATTGTGCCCTCCAGGAAATATAAGGGCAAATTTTACGCATTGCCCCAGGCGCCCCAGCAGTACAAGCAGCTGTTGATGGTGTCTGGCTTTGACAAATATTTTCAGATCGCCCCTTGTTTCCGGGATGAGGACGCCCGCGCAGACCGTTCCCCAGGGGAATTTTACCAACTGGATTTTGAAATGAGCTTTGCCACCCAGGAGGATGTGTTCCAGGTAGGGGAAGAAGTGCTCTCTGCCGCCTTTGAGAAATTTGCCCCAGAGGGGAGCGTTGTTACAAAGGCTCCCTACCCCATCATCAGCTACAAGCAGGCGATGCTGGAATTTGGCACCGATAAGCCAGACCTGCGGAACCCGCTGCGTATTATAGATTTGACAGGGTTTTTCCAGAAATGTACCTTCAAGCCATTTATAGGGAGGACGGTCAGGGCAATCCGGGTACATGCGGAAATGTCTAAGGGATTCCATGAAAAATTGCTGAAGTTTGCCACGGGTTTGGGTATGGGCGGCCTGGGTTATTTGGAAATTATGGAGGATGGAAGCTATAAAGGTCCCATTGATAAATTTATCCCAGAGCCGTTAAAAGAAGAATTCCGTACACTGGCAGGCCTGGAGGTTGGCGATACGATTTTCTTTATGGCAGATAAAGAGGAGCGCGCCGCCTACTATGCGGGCATGATCCGTACAGAACTGGGGGAAAAGCTGGATTTACTGGAGAAAAATGCTTACCGCTTCTGCTATGTCAATGATTTCCCTATGTTTGAGCGCGACCCGCAGACCAAACAGATCGGTTTTACCCACAACCCATTTTCCATGCCCCAGGGAGGGCTGAAGGCATTGGAAGACATGGATCCCCTGGATATTTTGGCTTATCAGTACGATATAGTATGTAATGGCATAGAGCTGTCTTCCGGGGCAGTCCGCAACCATGACCTGCAGGTGATGATAAAGGCCTTTGAAATTGCAGGATACGATGAAGAAACCTTGAAGCATAAATTTGGCGCATTGTACCATGCTTTCCAATTCGGCGCGCCGCCCCATGCCGGGATGGCTCCAGGGATTGACCGTATGCTGATGCTGCTGCGTGGGGAAGAGAATATCCGGGAAGTGATTGCATTCCCCATGAATGGAAATGCACAGGATTTGATGTGCGGGGCGCCCAATGAGGTGACAGAGCAGCAGCTGCGTGAGGTTCATATAAAGGTCAGGGGCTGATTGGGAGGCGTCGCCTTGCTTTCACTGAAAACCCAGAATAGAAAAGAGCAGAGCAGGAGGAGCACACTGTGAAACATTTAGGAACAAAACAACTTACTACCCCCCGCCTGGTTTTGAGGCGCTTTACAATAGAGGACGCCCAGAAAATGTACAATGACTGGGCGTCCGATAGGGATGTGACCCGATACCTTACATGGACGGCTCACAATAGCCAGGAGGAGACAGAGGATATACTGAAAAGCTGGATAGAGTCTTATAGTGATGATGCCATGTACCTTTGGTGTATTGAATGGAAAGACACAGGGGAGCCCATTGGCAGCATTGGCGCAACCAGGATGATAGAGCAGGCGCGGCTGGCGGAGCTGGGATATTTTATCAGCAAAAAATATTGGCATCAGGGTATTGCCACTGAGGCTGTGCAGGCAGTGATGGATTACTTTTTTGAACAGGTAGGGATGAACCGCATAGAGTCCCGCCACGACCCCAGGAACCCCTATTCTGGCAAAGTAATGGAAGCCTGCGGCATGCGTTACGAAGGCACAAGGATAGAGGCGGGCTGGAATAATTCTGGCATTTGTGATGAGGTTCTTTACGGCCTTACCAAAAAGCAGCGCATGGAAGCCCAAAGGGCGAATGCCCCAAAATCCAGCCAGAACATTATATCCGATGAGACCATCGAGTATGTAGGGATCCTGGCGAAATTAGAGCTGTCCCAGGAAGAAAAAGAAAATGCTAAAAAGGACATGGGAGAAATGCTGGATTACATTGATAAGCTGAACGAGCTGGACACCGCAGGCGTAGAGCCTATGTCCCATGTATTCCCTATGGCAAATGTGTTCCGTGAGGATGTGGTTACGAATGGGGATGACAGGGAAAATATGCTGAAAAATGCGCCGGGAGTAAAGGGCGGAAGCTATCTGGTGCCAAAGACCGTGGAGTGAGAAAAGTGCAGATTGTAAGAATGGCGGATGGGCATTTGGATAGATAATGGAACATACAAGATCTGGCTCATCAGAGAGAAAGAGGTAGGACTATGTCAATGAAAGAGATTACAGCGTTCACCGCAGTACAGCTTGCGGAAAAAATAAAGGGGCGGGAAATCAGCGTTGTTGAAGCCACCCAGGCTGCCCTGGAACAGATTGACCAGACGGAAGGGCTGATCAACAGTTATGTTACAGTAGATCGGGAGGGGGCTTTGCATCAGGCGCAGGAGGTTCAGGAAAAGCTGGATCAAAATATTCTCGCTTCTCCCCTGGCAGGCGTTCCCGTTGCCATAAAAGACAACATGTGCACGGCTGGGATGCTGACCACATGCAGCTCTAAGATCCTGGAAAATTTTGTCCCAACTTACACAGCGGAAGCTGTGCAAAACCTGGTCAATGCAGGTGCAGTTATCATCGGAAAGACCAATATGGACGAGTTTGCCATGGGCAGCACCACAGAGACGTCGGCCTTTGGCATTACTAAAAACCCCAGGAATTTTGCCCATGTGCCTGGCGGCTCCTCTGGCGGGAGCTGTGCTGCGGTCGCAGCCCAGGAATGCTTTTATGCCTTGGGCTCTGACACGGGAGGCTCCATCCGACAGCCCAGTTCCTTTTGCGGCGTGACAGGCTTAAAGCCCACCTATGGAACCGTATCCCGCTATGGCTTGATCGCCTATGGATCCTCTTTGGATCAAATCGGCCCAATTGCCAAAGACGTGACAGACTGCGCCGCCGTCCTGGAGGCAATCGCATCTTATGACAAAAAGGATTCCACTTCCATCATTCGGAGGGATACGGATTTTACATCTGCCCTGGTTGATGATGTAAAGGGCATGAAAATTGGAATCCCCAGAGATTACCTGGGTGAAGGCTTAGGCCCTGAGGTCAAGGCAGCAGTCCTTGCAGCTGCTAAAGCCCTGGAAGAAAAAGGCGCCCTGATAGAAGAATTTGACTTAAGCCTGGTAGAATACGCCATTCCAGCCTATTACGTCATTGCCTGCGCAGAGGCGAGCTCCAACCTGGCCCGTTTTGACGGCGTGAAATACGGCTACCGCACCAAAGCCAGCGAGGGACTGCACCAAATGTACAAAAAGTCCCGTTCGGAAGGCTTCGGCCCGGAAGTGAAGCGCCGCATCATGCTGGGTTCCTTCGTCTTAAGCTCGGGCTACTATGACGCCTACTATCTGAAAGCCCTCCGTACCAAAGCTTTGATCAAACAGGCCTTTGACCGTGCCTTTCAAAAATTTGATCTCATTTTAGGACCCACTGCCCCCACAACCGCCCCGGAAATCGGCAGCAGCCTAAGGGATCCCCTGAAAATGTACCTGGGCGATATTTATACCATTTCTGTAAACCTGGCAGGCCTTCCAGCGATCTCCCTCCCTTGTGGGACGGATTCCAAGGGACTGCCAATTGGCCTGCAGTTAATTGGCGATTGCTTTCAGGAAAAGAAAATTATACAGGCTGCCTATACTTATGAGCAAGGGTAGGCGCCTTTTGGGGGCGTCCATGTCCTCAAATCCTGGGTCATGGACGAAAAGCTAATAATCTCAAGCTTTTCTCCAAAGTTACGGCGACAGGGAAAAGTTTCGGCATACTGGCCGTACTTAGCGGTTCGTTTACCAGGACGTTACCCCATATTCAAAATGGGATTGCCCATACATGGCCGCATCCGATTTATCACAATTTTTTCACGTATACCCTAAAACAGGAGGATTTACCCATGAGCAAAGATTACGAAACCGTCATAGGCCTGGAAGTCCATGTGGAGCTGGCCACCAAAACGAAAATTTTCTGCGGCTGTTCCACGGCCTTCGGGGGAGCCCCCAACACACACACCTGCCCCGTATGCACCGGCATGCCTGGCTCCCTGCCAGTCCTGAACAAACAGGTTGTAGAACATGCCATAGCTGTAGGCCTTGCCACCAACTGCTCTATTACCCGCTACTGCAAATTTGACCGCAAAAACTATTTCTACCCAGATAATCCCCAGAACTACCAGATTTCCCAGCTCTACCTTCCCATTTGCCGCAACGGCAGCGTAGAAATAGAGACATCTTCTGGCAAAAAGTCTATTGGCATCCATGAAATCCACATGGAGGAAGACGCCGGAAAGCTGATCCACGATGAATGGGAGGACTGCTCCCTGGTAGATTTCAACCGTTCCGGCGTCCCTCTTATTGAGATTGTTTCTGAGCCAGACATGCGCTCCGCCGAAGAAGTCATCGCTTACCTGGACAAACTGCGCATGATTATCCAATACCTGGGCGCCTCTGACTGCAAGCTGAATGAAGGCTCTATGCGGGCAGATGTGAACCTGTCCGTCCGTGAAGCGGGCGCGAGCCAGTTCGGAACCCGTACAGAAATGAAGAACCTAAATTCCTTCAAGGCCATAGCCAGGGCTATCGAAGCCGAGAAAAACCGCCAGATTGACCTGATTGAGTCCGGCGAGGCCGTCATCCAGGAAACCCGGAGGTGGGATGACGCCAAAGAATATTCTTACGCCATGCGCAGCAAAGAGGACGCCCAGGACTATCGCTATTTCCCAGAGCCAGACTTGGTTCCTGTAGAGATCAGCGATGCCTGGATCCAGAAAATCCAATCACGCCAGCCCGAAATGCGCACGGAAAAGCAGGAACGCTACAAATCTGAATACGGCCTTCCAGACTATGACGCTGAGATCCTTACCAGTTCCAAGTACCTGGCAGACTTGTTCGAAGCTACTGCAAAGCTCTGCCAAAGCCCGAAAAAGGTCAGCAACTGGCTTATGGGCGAGACGATGCGCCTTTTAAAAGAGCGGGAAATGGATCCTGAGGATATCCATTTTTCCCCAGCGAACCTGGCAAAATTAATTTCCCTTACAGAAGACGGCAGCCTCAACAGCACCGTAGCCAAGGAAGTTTTCGAAAAAATCTTCCAGGAAGACATAGACCCCGTTGCCTATGTGGAGTCCCATGGCCTGAAAACCGTCAATGATGAAGGTGCATTGAGAAGCGCTGCCCAACAGGCCATCCAGGACAATCCCAAGTCTGTGGAAGATTACCGCAATGGCAAGGAAAAAGCCATTGGGTTTCTGGTGGGCCAGACCATGAAAGCCATGAAAGGGAAAGCAAATCCCGGAATGGTAAACCAGATTTTAAAAGAATTGCTGAAGAAATGATTTTCTGATAATCCTTGCTAGGGCATATTTGGAAAAGTTAGGTATTTTAAGGAGAATAAAAGATGGAAATACGGATTCGATCTTATGAGGAAAAAGACCTGCCCCAAATGATAGAAATATGGAATGAGGTGGTGGAAGAGGGAATTGCCTTTCCCCAGGAGGAACTGCTCAACAGCCAGACGGGCAAAGGATTTTTTGCTTCCCAGACTTACAATGCAGTCGCTGTAAACCTGGATACAGGGGAGATTTGCGGCCTATATATCCTGCATCCCAACAACGTAGGGCGCTGCGGCCATATATGCAACGCCAGCTTTGCCGTCCGTGCAGGCGCCAGAGGCCTCCACATTGGCGAAAAGCTAGTCTCTGACTGTCTGATCCAGGGAAAGCGCCATGGGTTTGGCGTGATACAATTTAATGCGGTAGTCGCCACCAATACTCATGCGCGCCATCTTTACGAACGCCTGGGCTTTGTCCAGCTGGGCACAATCCCCAAAGGGTTCCGCAGGAAGAACGGGCATTACGAAGATATCTGCCCCTATTACTGCGAATTATGATACGCCATGGTTTTCTTGCCTTGGCGGATTTTAGGCTGGGTTTATATGAAAGGGCAGGTTATGCCGAGTGTTGGGCCGCCAGCCTGTAGATGATCCAGGAGCAGCCGGCTGTGGCAAGTTCTGTGAAGCAGAAGGCATACCATACCCCTGTGGCTCCTGCAAGGCGGCTGAACAAGAAGGCGGCAGGAATGATCACTACAAGGTAGCGCAGAAGGGAAATACAGAAGGAGGGAACTCCCTTTCCCAGGCCTTCCAGCGCGCCAGAGCAAGTCACAGATACGGCGGAGGCGATAAAGCCCAGGCTGATGATGCGCAGTGCAGTTATGCCGATTTGGATGGTTTCTGTGTTGGCGGTGAACAGGCCGATCAATTGTCCTGGGATACTCCAGGAAAGGATTGTGCCCACCAGCATAACTCCCATGGTCAGCAGCAGGGTGGTATGGAAAATTTGCTTTACGCGCTGTTTTTCACCGGCTCCGGAATTGTATCCCATCAAGGGGCGTATGCCCTGGATGATTCCATTGGCTGTTAAATAGATGAAAGTCTGAAGCTTGTAATAGACGCCAAGGACAAGTACATAGGCGCTGGAAAATCCTGCCAATATACCATTGAGCACAGAGATCAGCAGGGAGGGCAGCGCCAGGTTCAGCGCGGCGGAAATGCCTACGGAATACATCCTGGTTACCACGTCTTTTTTCAGCGGGAGAGCACTTTTCTTTAATTTTACCGGGATGGGCTGGAAAATATAAAAGCATAGGTATGCCAATAGGGAGATGCATTGCCCGATTCCTGTGGCATAAGCTGCCCCGGCAATTCCCATGGCAGGGAAAGGGCCAATTCCAAAAATCATCAGCGGATCTAAAATAATATTTGCCACAAAGCCAAGCATCATGCAGAACATGGACACATTCATACGCCCTACAGCCTGAAAGAGCTTCTCAAAAGAAAGCCCCAGGGTAATGAAGATGGAAAATAGGAATGCACGGTTGGCGTAAGCCAATGCCAATTGGACGGTTGCTGGGTCAGTGGAGAACATATGTAAAAATAGCGGCATACAGCCAATGCTTACAACGGTCAGCAGGATTCCATGGAGAAAGTTCAAAAGGGTTCCCTGGGTGGCGGCCATATGAGCCCGTTCATGGTCTTCAGCGCCTAAGTAATAAGCTACGCTTGCATTGATGCCGATGCCAAAGCCAATAGCGATGGCGGTGATCAGGTTTTGGATTGGGAATACCAGCGCCAGGGCGGTCATGGCGTCTTCGCTTAATTTGGCAATGAAGTAACTGTCCACAATGTTATAGAGGGAATTGACAGCCATGGAGATGACCATGGGAAGGGACATGGATAGCACCAGCGGCAGTATTTTCTTTTCTTTCATAAAAGTTTGATCCATTTTTTTGCTCCTTTTCTTAAAATTTTTATAGAATGGAAAATAAAAAAACCACACAACTACGTAACGTAATTGTGTGGCGAAAAAAGATTGCTCTTGAAAAATCCACTCCCCTAAGGGTTTTATGGGGATATTATTCCACAGTGGCGCAGATTTGTCAAGGGTGTTTGGGGAGGAAGTGTCCACCGGGGTGGCAGAGTGGAGATGAGGGCGGCTGAGCGTCCGTCAGGAAAAGGCTGGGGCTAAGGGGCTGTCCTTGTTCTGGTACTCCAGGATTAAGAGTTTCTAAGCAGTTCCAGGGAGGATGTGCCATGCGGACGGAACCGCCATGGACACGCCGTCCGTGGCGTGGCCATGGCTTTTGCGGACATTTACAACTTTTGGACATTTCTAAAGCCCGACAAAATATTGTTGTAATATTTTGCTGTTTTTACTTTGATTTTCATCAGATATTTGTGAAAATTATTTTTTAAATTATAATATCATATTGACAAAACTCATAATATGATCTGTGATGCTTAGAACGGACATATGAAAATAGATAGAGGATAAACAGGGACATAATATGAGGATGACATAAAGAAAAAAGAAATTTTGGAGAGGAGGTTATGAGAGAGGAAGAATTTTAGATGTATAGTAAACGCATGAAATGAATGCGTTTACTATAACCGCTCCGCGAGGATGCGCACGGATGCACATAGGAAATATGCCGCTTGCGGCGTGCATCCGGCGCAGGAAACGAATCAAAACGCAAACGTTTTGTCCGTTTCCTATAAATTAGGATGCGGTAGAAATGCGGGAAATATATAGCCGTATAAAGAGTAGCTTGTAGGTTGTAATATTCAATAGGCATATGAAAAGAATTGGTATTTATGAAAGGAAGAAGATTGGTTGCCGTGACATTATTTTGGTAATGATAATTTTAGGTACAATAGAGATTGGGGCAGCATCAGGAAGTCAAGTGTATTTATATGGGATACATGATTCTAGTAGCACAGTTTGTCCGTATAATTTTGCCTGTATATTCAATTTCCTCTTTGACAAAATAGAAAAGTTTATATATAATAATAAAGTCGAGTAGCCAAAAGCGTAAATCCAGATCATGGGTTTGCGCTTTTTTCGTTGCCCTGTATTCAAAGAAAATCAGTAACAGCGGTTTTGCCAGGGCAATGCCCGGCTAAAAATAAGGTTATGGCAGCTTTCCAAAAAGTCTCCTGAGCTCCTTTCACTGCACTCAGCCCTGTTAAAGCGCATCCCATCTTTTTGTCGTAAGACGCCAGATGTTGCCAGACGCAGGGGCAAGCATACAACAGGAGCTTCAAAAGAAATGGAGGAAGAATGAATAAAGAAGCAACAACAAACAAAATGGGCTCTGGCTCTGTTCCGGCAGTCATGTTAAGCATGGGCATCCCCATCATCCTGTCTATGGTACTGCAGGCTTGTTATAATATTGTGGACAGCATGTTCGTGGCCAGGATCACGGATTCCAGCGGCCTTGCAAATGCAGGCGAATACGCCGTAAATGCCTTGACGCTGGCGTTTCCGATCCAAATGTTGATCGTAGCCTTTGGCATTGGCACAGGCGTAGGCGTAAATGCGCTCCTTGCCAAGAGCCTGGGACAGCAGGATGGGGAGAAGGCTGCTAAAGCGGCAGGAAACGGCATATCCCTGGCGCTCATCATCTATGCGGCTTTCCTGCTCTTTGGCCTGTTTGGCGTAAACGCTTATATTGGGAGCCAGACCAAAGACAGCGTTATCCTGGATATGGGCAGCTCTTATCTTTCGATCTGCTCCATTGCCTCCTTTGGCATTGTGATGTTTTCCATTTACGAAAAGCTGCTGCAGGGTGCGGGAAAGACCATATATTCTACCATTGCCCAGATATCAGGCGCCCTTGTGAATATTGTGCTGGACCCAATTATGATCTTCGGCTATTTTGGGCTGCCGGAAATGGGGATTCGAGGGGCAGCATATGCCACAGTGCTGGGGCAGGTGGCGTCCATGGCGATTGCTATGTACTTCCACTATAAGAAAAATACCGAGGTAAAATCCGGAAGGAAATACCTGAAGCTGGAAAAGGATATCATAAAGGAAATCTATGCAATCGGCCTCCCGGCAATTATTATGCAGGCGCTGATGTCCTTTATGACCTATGGCGTAAACCTGATTTTTGGCGCTGTGTCACAGGAAGCGGTAACCGCATATGGTATTTTCTATAAAATCCAGCAATTCATTTTCTTCGCTGGCTTTGGCCTGCGGGACGCCATCACGCCCATGGTATCCTTTAATTATGGAATGGGGGGAAGAAACGTGTGAAGCAGGGGATTTTCTATGGGATCCTGTATGTGGAGGTGATTATGCTGATTGGGACGGTTGGATTGGAGTTGTTTGCAGATCCGCTGGTGGGGCTCTTTGCCATGTCCCAGGAGACAGAGGGCTTGTGTGTTATGGCCACAAAGATCATTGCCATAGGCTTTTTGTTTGCAGGGGGCAATATCGCAATGCAGGGCGTGTTCCAGGCGCTGGGCTGCGGCTTGGATTCCCTGGTGGTTTCCCTGCTCCGGCTGTTGGTTGTGGTGCTGCCGCTGGCGTGGCTGTTTGCAAGGCTTGAGAATGCGTCTTTTATGATCTGGTGGTCATTCCCGATTGCAGAGCTTGTGGCCTTTGTGGCGGCTGCTTGGTTCCTGTGGCGGGCAGACAGAAGAATATTAAAACCAATGGAAGATAAGGAGGCATTTGCCATTGGGCGGCAGTGCGCTGGGGGGAGGAATGTGTGTAGGACGGATTGCCAGGCTGGGGAAGAAATGGCAGGGGGCAGAAGGCCAGCCCGGCAAAACATTAACATGGCAGAAAGGTAGAAGATGGGAGGGAGGCGATGATGTGGAGGTATGTCAGAAGGTATTTGCTTTATGCCATTCTTGCGGCGATGTTTATGGTGGGGGAGGTTCTGATGGATTTGGTTCAGCCAGGGCTTATGCGCCAAATTGTGGATCAGGGGGTGCTGGGGTTGGGACATGGCGGCACAGGGGATCTTGGGCTGGTTTGGCATTTGGGTGCCAGGATGATCCTGCTTGTCCTCTTTGGCGGCTTTTGCGGATCTATGAATAATGCATTTGTGCATATGTCGGGGCAGAATATTGGAAATGAAATGCGCAAGGATTGTTTCCGGAATATTATGGCGTTTTCTTTTCCGCAGCTTGACCGGTTTGGCACGGGTTCCCTAGTGACGAGGGTTACAAATGACATCACCCAGGTGCAGGCATTTGTGTCCCAGTTTGTGCGGGGGATGATCCGCACAGCCCTTCTGACCTTTGGGAGCATGTACTGTATGTTTCGGCTAAATGGAACCTTCGGCCTGATTGTGCTGTGCGCATTTCCGTTTATCGTTGGGTGCCTGGCGTTCTGCCTGTCCAAGGCCAATCCGCTGTTTGGTAAGCTGCAGGCACAGTTGGATGCGGTCAATGCTATTTTGCAGGAAGATATTTCCGGTATCCGCGTGATTAAGGCATATGTGCGGGAATCTTATGAGAAGCTGCGTTTCGGGAAGGCCAATGAGGGGCTGGTAAAAACCCAGTTAAGAGTATTGGTTATTTTTGCCTTTATGAACCCAACGGTCAATGGGCTGATGTACCTGGTGGTGACGCTGATTTTGGCCGTCGGCTCTTGGGGGCAGGAAGCGCTGCAGCGACGCCTGGCGCTGTCATGGCGGCGATCACATATACCACGCAGCTGCTCAATGGGGTTTTGATGCTGGTCATGCTGTTTCAGAATATCTCCAGGGGCTTTGCTTCCTGGAAGCGCGTGAAAGAGGTACTGTGCACGGAGCCAGAGTTAAAGGATGGAAGCTTTGCACAGGATACAAAAATCCATGGGATGATTGAGTTCAGGGATGTTTCTTTTGCATACCCAGGTTCTGGGCAGGCAGTTTTGGAGCATATCAGCTTGAAGGTAAACTCAGGGGAAACCGTTGCCATTATGGGCGCTACCGGTTGTGGGAAAACGTCCCTGGTCAATCTGATTCCCCGTTTTTACGATGTGGCGTCCGGTTCCGTCCTGGTGGATGGGGTAGACGTAAGGGAATACAAGCAGAAGGCTCTGCGGGAAAAGGTTGCGGTTGCATTGCAAAAAAGCGAACTGTTTAACGTTACAATCCAGGAAAACATCGCATGGGGAAAAGAAGGGGCGGCGGAAGCAGAAATCAGGGCAGCGGCTGCTGCAGCCCAGGCAGATGGGTTTATATCTGCTGGAACAGATGGATATGACACACTGGTGGCAGAGCGGGGCATGAGCCTCTCTGGCGGGCAGAAACAGAGGATTTCCATTGCAAGGGCTGTTTTAAGGCAGGCGGAGATTTTGATCTTTGACGATGCCGCCAGTGCTCTGGATTTGAAGACGGAGGCAAATCTGTATGAGGCTTTGCAGGAATTCTGCCCCCAGTGCACGAAAATCATTGTGGCACAGCGCATTGCATCGGTGCGCAGGGCAGACCGGATCATTGTGATGGACCAGGGGAGGATTCTGCTGCAGGCACCCATGAGGAGCTTTTTAAAACCAGCAGGATCTACCAGGATATCTGCCATTCTCAAATGGGAGAGGAGGTGGCGTATGCCTGATAAAACCAGCAGGATCTACCAGGATATCTGCCATTCTCAAATGGGAGAGGAGGTGGCATATGCCTGAGCAAAAGCTTGCGGAACGCAATATTCCAGGCATGATGAACCGCAGCCAGCGGTTTGACCAAGTGCAGTATGCAGAAAACCCAGGGGCAGCTCTGCGGCGTATCGCCATTTATTTTGTAAAAGAGAAACGCATGGTATTCCTTATGCTGGCCGTTGTGGCTATGGGAACCCTCTGCGGCATATATGCCCCAGGCATGCAAAGCAAAGCCATTGACATCATAGCAAAGAGCAGGGCAGGGAGCCTTGGAAGCACCCTTACCAGAATGACGGCTGCGTACCTGATTTACAGCGGCGGGCAGTTTTTGCAGGGGCTGATCAGCGCAAGGCTGAGCCAGCGTATTGTGAAACAGATGCGGGAAGAGCTTTTTGGCCAGCTGATGGATCTGCTGGTGCGGTATTTAGATACCCATTCCCATGGGGATGTGATGAGCCGTATGGCAAATGATATTGAAAATATCTCTACGACAGTGTCACAGTCGCTGCCCTCCCTGTGCTCTGGCTTGCTGACCTTGGCGGGGACAGTGTCTGTGATGCTGTGGTATTGCTGGCAGCTGGCGCTGCTTAGTTTTGCAACAGTGGCCATGACGGCATTTGTGACAAAGGCTCTTTCCAAAAGGGTGCGGCGTTTTTCCCGCAGGAGGCAGATGCTGCTGGGGCAGCTAAATGGCACAGTGGAGGAAATGGTATCTGGATATCGTACAGTGGTGGCCTACGGCCATCAGGATGTTACCATAGAGGAATTTTGCCAGACCTCGGACTCTTTGGCCAAGGCAGGGATCCGAACCGATATTTACAGCGGCGTAATGGGGCCGGTCATGAATTGCATTGGCAATATCGGCTTTGTGGTGATTGCTGTTTTTGGCGGATATTTCTCTGTCCACGGGCTGATTTCTGTGGGCGTGATCTCAGCATTTATTGTCTATGCCAAACAGTTTAGCCGCCCGATCAATGAGATTGTGCAGATCTATGGCCAGATGCAGACGGCGATTGCCAGTGCAGAGCGTGTCTTTCTGGTGTTGGATGAGGGCAAGGAAGGACAGGAAGGCGAGAGCCTGAAGGATATAGAGGGTGCAGAGATCCAATTTAAAAATGTTTGCTTTTCCTATAAGCCGGGATGCCCAGTTCTGCAGGGGTTCACCTTAACGGTTCCTTCTGGGAAAAAAGTAGCCCTTGTGGGAGAGACAGGAAGCGGGAAGACCACGGTGGTGAACCTGCTAATGCGGTTTTATGAGATGGATGGCGGGGAGATTTTAATTAACCGGCAGAATATAAAAGATATCGCAAGGGATAGGCTGCGCAAGGACATTGCCATTGTCCTGCAGGATACGGTCTTATTTACAGATACAGTTTGGAACAACCTGAAATATGGAAATATCCAGGCCAGCCCGGAAAAAATCCAGGCAGCAGTGAAGATGAGCCGATGTGAGAAGATGATTCAGCTCATGCCCCAGGGATATGATACGGTATTGGGGGAATCTGGCGGGAGAGCCAGCCAGGGACAGAAGCAGCTTTTAGCGATTGCCCGTGCCTTTGTGGCGGATCCCCCTATTTTAATCTTAGATGAGGCTACCTCAAATGTGGACACCCGTACTGAAAAGGATATACAGGACGCCATGCGCCTTGTGATGCAGGGGCGCACCAGCATTGTGATCGCCCACCGTTTGTCCACCATCCGGGATGCGGATCTGATCGTGGTGATGGATCAGGGAAGGATCCTGGAAAGCGGGAACCATAATACGCTGCTTTCCCAGAAAGGGAAGTACTATGAATTGTATATGACCCAGTTTATGGGGGAAGAATAGCATTATATACAAATGTGCCGACAGGAAAATTGTAGAAAATGCCCTTTGAAATAAAAATCAGCAAGAAATATAATAGATGGCAGGAGGCGAATATTATGTTACAGGAAGAAATGCTTGTGTCTTTTTTAAAAAAGTTTGATGGTTCCCCATTTCTTGTGAAGGTGAATGGAAAGGAATGCCAAATTGGAAAGGGAGAGCCTGTTTTTATGGTGAAATTCCATAAAACGATCCCCCTGACGGACATGGTGACCAGCACATCCCTTGCGCTGGGGGAAGCTTATATGGATGGGGATCTGGAGATTGAAGGGGATTTATACCATGCCCTTGACCATTTCCTCGGGCAGATGGGGAAGTTTTCAACGGATGAGACAGCATTGAAGAAGCTGATCCACACATCGGTTTCCAAGAAGAACCAGAAAAAAGAGGTTTCCAGCCATTATGATATTGGAAATGATTTTTATAAGCTATGGCTGGATGAAACCATGAGTTACTCCTGCGGCTACTTTAAAAAGGAAGATGACACCTTGTATCAGGCGCAGGTAAATAAGGTGGATTATATCTTAAAGAAGCTGCATCTGAAGGAAGGCATGGAATTACTGGATATAGGCTGCGGATGGGGATATTTGCTGCTTGAAGCGGCAAAGCGGTATAAGGTTCATGGAACAGGCATTACGTTAAGCCAGGAGCAGTATGCAGAGTTCCAGCGCAGGATCGAGGCAGAAGGCTTAGGGGAATATCTGACAGTGAGGCTGATGGATTACCGGGATATTCCAAAGCTTGGGATGCAGTTTGACCGGGTGGTCAGCGTGGGCATGGTAGAGCATGTAGGGAGGAAAAACTACCAGCTTTTCCAGGATTGCGTTGACAAGGCGCTGAAGGAGGGAGGCGTGTACCTGCTGCATTTTATCAGCGCATTGAAGGAGTATCCAGGAGATGCATGGATCAAGAAATATATTTTCCCAGGCGGTGTGGTTCCAAGCCTGCGGGAAATGGTACATTGCATGGCGGAGGACAATTTCCATATCCTGGATGTGGAGAACCTGCGGCTGCATTATAACAAGACGCTGCTTTGCTGGCGGAAGAACTATCAGGAGCATATTCAGGAGGTTCAGGAGATGTTTGACCAGCGGTTTGCAAGGATGTGGGAGATGTACTTATCCTCCTGTGCGGCCACTTTCCATAATGGAATCATCGACTTGCACCAGATCCTGGCCACCAAGGGGGTCAATAATGATTTGCCTGTTATCAGATGGTATTAGAAAAAAAAATTTATTATAATAGAGGCAGCCCAGACTATGGTAAAGAGTCTGGGCTGCATTACGATTCAGGGCGAATGTCAGTAACTTAAGGGATTTATCAACAGGCAACGAGGGGGTAGATTAGAGGCCGTCAGATGGTAAGCTACTGGGGGATGGATTGGGGGCTGTCAGGGAGGAATCGGAGCGTAAGGGGCTTCCCTTGTTCCGGCGTTCAGGGATTAAGCGTTTCTAAGCAGTTCCTGTGAAAGCTGTACCATGCGGGCGGAACTGCCATGGACGCGCCGTCCATGGCGCAGCCAGGGCTTTTGCAGACGTCCCTGTCCGCAAATCCCTGGTATTTGGGGAACTGCTAAGAAACTCTAAATCCCTAACAAGTCACAAGGGCAGCTCCTTTTGCCCTGGCTCCTCCCTGGCTACGTTTTCGATGCCCGTAAGCTTGGAAAAGGCTTGCGCTTACAGTCCTTTGTATAGCAGGGCGGCTACGTTGACAGGCCTTTCTTTTGCAGCCGGGGCATGGGGAATACCTGCAGATATAGTCTGCGGCATTGTCCATTTTAAATATACCCTCTAATTCCTATGGGCTGGCGGTGCTGCCTTCTTACCTTATGTATATTTATGAGTGGCGGCAGCTTTTGTGGTATTTCGTTGTCTCTGTGCTGGCGTGTGCTGTTTGTTTTGTGCTTACTTGTATGTTTAGCATTCCAAAAGAGGTGTTGGAGCAGGATAGTGGAGATTGTTCGGCAGATTGTAATGCAGCGGTTTTCGAAAGAGGCTGGGAAGAGGGGCATGGGGGAAGAAGCGAAGAAAAAGAAAGTGTGGGAAAAGAAAATACGGCAGGGAGAGAATTTTGGCTCAGAAGTCCTTTGGCGGGCAGGGCTGTTTCAATGAAAGAGGTTCCAGATGCTATTTTTGCGGCCGAGGCGCTGGGAAAAGGGATGGCAGTGATCCCGGAAGAAGGAGAGGTAGTGGCTCCATGCCAGGCAGAAGTTACGGCTTTGTTTGATACGAAGCATGCGATAAGGCTGAAGAGAGAAAGTGGGGTGGAATTGCTGATCCATGTTGGGGTTAATACAGTTGAACTGGAAGGCAAATATTATAAAGTCTATGTTTCACAGGGGGATAAAGTAAAGGCGGGGCAGCTGCTGCTTACATTTGATATGGAAAAAATCAAAGAAGCCGGGTATGAAGTGATAACACCAGTGATTGTGTCAAATACGGAAGAATACTGGCATGTGGAAGGGAGGGAAGTAGGAAATGTAAAATGTATGGAGGATTTGATAAAGGTATTGGGGGGCAGGTAAGGGATGTGTTTCAGAAGTGGGGTGAGGTTGGAGTCTGGAAGTGGGAAGTGTAGGGGGATGGTATTTTTAGTTTTTCGGAAGGTTGCTATTCGATGGGGGATGGCAGTCCTTATGATTTATGTGGTTGGAACCGCAGAGTGTATATGGTGTTGGGAATATCATATCAGGTTATTTTATCGGCATATCAGGAAATTTGTGGGGATTTTTGTGGGATATTGGAGCTTTGTGACGTATTTTGTCTTGCTATTTATAGGATTTTTTTATAGAATGTTTAGAAAAAGAAGATTTTTGTTGTTTGGAAAAGGTAGTGTGGCGGTACATATATATTTGGTATAATTTTGTAATCTGTACGGTATTGGAAAGCAAAAAAGTTATCTGGATATAAGCTTGCAGGATACTGTTTTTTGGAAAGAGGAACGGTAAGTTTGGGAATAATTTGTTTACTGTTTCTTAACGAAATATTATAGAAATTTTTGAATTGATTTTGGTATACAATAATATATGATGGATAATTGATAGTTATCCGTTGGATTTGATGATAGAGGAATTCATTGATAAGCCAATATTATCTGTTAGAATGGCAAAACATTAGTTTAAAGGATTAGCACGCATCCCTTGGAGCGAAGTAACGCATTTATAATTCGAATCAAAATAGTATATAAGGAAGTTTTTATGGAATTTAATAATACACAGATAACAGATATGAGGAATTTTTTAAACGAAAATTCTCCAGTGCGGAATGCCTTGGTTATAGGAAATAAAGGTCTTGGGAAAAGTTATGTTATAAAAAAATTAATTTCTGAATATAACTATATTACTATATCTTTCTCTAAGGATTTTTACCTGCCTTTTGAATATATAAAAAAAGGCCTTTCATTATCTTCGGACGTTAAAAGAGAAGAAATAATTCGTGCTCTATCTGACACATATGTTTCAAATCATTATATTGTATATGAAAACTTCGAATATTGCGACAAAGATAGTATGGAATTGATTAAACAAGTAATACAGTTTCATGATAATTATATAATACCTGCAATTAGTATATTTGAATTAAACTCTAAAACGGTTCCAGATTATATAAATTGGATGAATCCTTATTGCATTAAATTTAAAAATTTTTCAACTGAAGAAATTGACCTTTACATTCGCTCAATAATTTATGCTAACAATAATGAAGAATTAGAGTACGCCTGTAACCAGTTAATTTCAATTGCTGAAGGAAACCTTTTGTCATTACATCTTGCCAAAAATATTCTTTTACAAAAAGGTATATTAATTAGATCTGCATCTACCGGACTCTTTAAATATATAGGTGAAGAATTTCCTGGCAACTTACTATTTCTGTATATGGATCTGTTTAAAATTTTAGATATACATATTCAGAATACATTGAGAATAATAATTCCTTTTGAAAATAGAGTAAATATCGCATTGCTTAAAGAAACCTTTTCACATTGTAGAATGATAGAATATTATCTTGACGAGATAAGCAAATACAAATCATTTATCTTTAAACAAAGAGACTTGATTTTAGATGAGATACCAGAAAATTATGTCTTTCCTGTAGAACAAGCAAGGGAAGCAGTAATAGAATCAACCATAGACAATTATATTGATCAAAAAACCGCAGAATTATATCAACATTTAGAAAAAATGTATCAACAAGCTAAAGCCAATTCTTGTATTGAGCACATAGATTATATATATTTACTATCATTATTGACCAAATTAAAAAAGCAAAAAATAACCATTAATCATTTGCCTTATTATGTCGATCTAATGCAGTATTATTTTGAAAATTCTTCTTATGCGGCTGTAATCAGGCAAGCAGAGCAGTTTTTAAGTTTTAATATTTTGAGTTTAATGCAAATCAATGCAGAGCAACCACAATTTTTTCGAATCTATTTTAAAGCACTATTGGCATTAGGACAATATAGCGTTATTATAAATTATCTCGATAGACTATCCGACTGGGATATAAAGCTATTGATATCCTATGCTTATTATAATAATGGCAATCCTAAAAGAGCACTTGCTTTGTGTAAAGAAATAAAAGAAGATCATAAATCTGGAGAACTGTATAGCTTGGAATCTTCTATATATGATTGGTTGGGTGACAATAGGAATTCTTTAAAATCGTTTAAAAAAGCATTAAGTTTTATTTCTGGTAATGATGAGCTAAAATACTCTTTGTACAAAAAATATAGCCTTTATATTGATTTTGAGTTACCTGAGTGCAAGGCTTATATAAAAAAGGCTTTAGAATATTATGAACATCTTTCTATAAGAAAATATGCTGAAACGTTACATAATTATGGAACAGATAGCATTATTACTTTTTCCTCTGATGGAATGAAAAATTTAGAAAGAGCAAAGGAGTTGTTTGATCAACTTTGTGAAAAAGAATCTTATTATCCCTTAAATTCCCTGGCTATTGGACATTGTCTTCAAGGTGAGTACTGTGAAGCGGTAAAAATTTGGGAGAAAATTAATGTACAACAAATAGAAATTGATTTTTGCAGATTTGCAATTTTAAATAATTTGTTTTGCGCTTATATAAAGTTAGACAATCTTAGAATGGCAAACGAAATAAAAATTCAACTGTCTTGGTCTTTAAATATATCAGAAACAATAAATGATTTAAAATCTTTCATCAAAGAAAGACCGGATGTTCAGCATCCAGTACGCCAGTATTTATTAAATTGCGGCCTGTTGGAATTAAAGAAGAATAATACCCAGGAAGCATTACATTACTTTACGCTATCTATTGACTGTAGTAAATATCATTCAACAATGCTTTATTTAATACAAAATCAAATAAAAGAATTACAGGCTGATAACATATTATTAAGAGAACTGATTAAGAAAATTAAAGCAAAAAAATTGGGCGTTCCAGGAAAATTAGCTAGCTTTTTTGCCCAACACAAAATGTATTATTGTATACTTATGTTTTGGGGTGATAATTAATGATGAATACATTATTTGATAGTTCTGGTTTAATTAGTGCAATTATTTCTTTATTTGCTTTTGTTGTTTCGTGTATAGCATTATACCAAACCAGAAAGCAACATTTAGATAGCTATCGTGCAAAATTGGTTTTTAATATTATTCAGCAAAATCAAAAACTTTATCTCACTGTACAAAACATTGGTCAAACATCCGCTTTTGATATAGATATAACTTTCAGCTACGATATAAAGTGTCCCATTAAAAGCTTATGTTTAATTCCTCCCAATGTTGTTTTTCGGTATGATTTATTGGAAAGCACTCAAATTTCCGCTTTTCCAGAATTGCAGACATTGCAAATAAACGTAAAATACAAAGACATATATAGGACTACTTCTTCTTGGGAGGAAACAAATGAATTTCCTATTCTTGAATTGCTGAAATATACGTGTAACTGGAATGAAACCCAGAATTGTTATGATATTTACAGAATCTAAGTAATTCTGGGTTTCTGTGCTATAGTGCTATAGAAGATTATATCTTTCAGAAGCAGCTTCTACAATTTTTCCAATTATTTCATGATATTCGAGTCCCAATGATTTTCCACATAACTCAAATGATCCATCTCTACCAAGCGATGGCATTGTATTTATTTCTAAAAAGTAAGGTTGACCATTAGAAGTAACCCGGAAATCCATACGAGAATAGTCTCTTAACTCTAAATTGCGATGAAGTAGCAAGCTATATTCTCGTATGGATTTTTCAATATTTGGTAAAAGTCCTGTTTTTAGCGAGTTTGTAATATCATTGTCTACCCCCTTCATATTACTATTATAAAGGGAAACATCCTTACCATTTTTATGTATTATCAAAACAACCCCTAAGGCTTGAGCATTAATCCCATTACCAATTATCGGAACGGTAATTTCCTTTCCAGCAATATATTCTTCAGCCAAAATGTCTGAATGATATTGAGAAATGAGGTGTTCAGTTTCTTTGATTAATTCATTTTTGTTTTTAACTAACGTTACCCCCATGCTACCGCCTTCAGAATTTAATTTCAAAACAATAGGAAAGCCTATACTTTCTATTTTATCAATAACAGATGTATCAAGTTCTTTAAAACAAATTCCTTGCGGAACAGGAATTCCCATAGAAGCCGCTATTATCTTTGTATGCTGCTTATTTAAATTAATAGCCATTCCGTAAGTATCAGATGCAGTATATGGAATTTGATAAATTTCGAGAAGACTTGGAATCAATGCTTCACGATTCCTGGATCCAAACCCTTCTGCGATATTGAATATTAAATCAATTTCATCTAATTTGTGCTTTTCAAGTAAAGTTCTCAACTTATCTATATTGCCAATATATTGCACAGTATGCCCACATCTTTCAAGTGCGTGCTTTATTGTAGTTACAGTATGCAAAGAAACAAAATCTGTATATTCCATATTTTCTTCTTCTAATCCATAATCTGACTTTGTATCATAGCAAAATCCAATTCTCATATCGCTCCTCCTTTGGTAATGCAATCTGCAGGAAATAAACTTCGACTTCCGAATTCATGACTTAGGAGTACTAATTATTGAAAATCATTTATTATTTAATGTTTATCAAATCCAACGGATAACTATCAATTATCCATCAGATTCTACAAAATAAAAGAATGTTTTGCTACAGAAGGGTTCTATTTACAAACCAAAAGACAGCGCGTTTGCCACAGCTTTGAAAGGAAAGAATAATTCGCACTAATTATCTGTAGTGAATAGGCTCCTTGAAGAAAAAATGATAGATATAGAAGAAAAAGTTTTTCGCAAAGGAGTCAATAGGAACAGGAACTTGAGAGGATTCCGAGAAAACTAGAAAACAATCCGCTTGTGGAGTGCAAAAAGTCGTGGAAAACCTGTACCAGTTCATGGGAAGAAAGGAAAAAGAATATCTCCTCCATGCGGTCACGTTTAATGAATATTTTGAGAAGCTGGATCTGGATGATCAGCAGAATGTGCGGCAAAAGCAGGTCTATGGCCTGATTCGCAACAAAACCTTTTAAGATGCAAGGTATTAGAAGAAATGGCTTGTGACCGTAGATGGAACGCAGACTTATTCTGGAAGCCGAAAGCCCAATGACAGCTGCCTGGAACGCCATTAAAACAAAGACACGGGGAAGAGGCCGTAAATTATCACTGTGATGTGCTGGAAGCAAAGATCATGTTTGGAGAGCGCCTGATTGTAAGCATAGCCAGTGAATTCATAGAAAATAACAGGGAAGAAGCAGAGGGGCAGAAAGGGATGGGTGAAGGGAGCCATAAGCAGGACAGCGAGAGAAAAGCTTTCAAGAGGCTGTCCATGAAAATAAAGAAGGCATTTCCAAGGCTGCCCATCATACTGCTGGCGGACAGCCTGTACGCATCAGAACCAGTAATGGACATCTGCTGGGATAACGGCTGGGAATTACCTTATCTGGTATAAAACAGGAAGCATACCGAGCATTACAGAGGAATATATACTTAGGAGTGATACGCATAGCGCACCAGTAAACTAAGATAAGCATGGCAATGAAAGTGATGCCCACCAAGAGGGAAATAAAAATTTTATCCACAAAAAAGTAAGTGGTTGTAGAAATGGAACCAATGAATGTGGATAACTTCCTAAATTTCAAAGGAAAACTTAAAATCGGGAAATTTGAGGTTCCTGGGCAGTCTATAATGGAATTTATCTTTCGGAACTGATAAAAAATTGCTGGTTGTACATTGGCATAAGTGCGTGTTACAATAGTTGTAATACTGACAAGAGGATTTGTACTGCATTTTGGAAGTATGGGATATTATAATTCAGGACAGGAGGCAGACAAAGTGGCTATCACGGTAAACATTTATTATAGCGGCGTGGATGGGAATGCAAGAAAGTTTGCGGAGGAAATGGTTTCAAGCGGTGTTGTCAGCGACATCCGCTCGGAAGATGGAAATATAAGGTATGAATATTTTTTCCAAAAGGATGATAGGGAAACAGTGCTTTTAATCGACAGTTGGAAAGACCAGCATTCCCTTGATGTTCACCATGCCTCTCCCATGATGGCAAAGATTATCGGACTTCGGGAGAAGTATGGCCTGCATATGAAGGTGGAACGGTATGTGTCTGATGAAACCGGGGTTCCGGCAGCAGATAAGGCATTTATAAAGGAATAAGGATGAAATAAATATGGAGGTGGCAGCAGTGAAGAAAATTCTTGTAGTACAGGGTGGCGGCAGGGCAAACGGAAATACGGCACAGCTCGTCAGCCATTTTGTAAAAGGGGCAGAAGAAGGCGGGCATTCTGTTGAGGTGGTTTCACTGGTAAGGAATGAAGTCAAAGGGTGTCTTGGCTGCAATGCCTGCCGCTATGGAAAACCATGTGTGCAAAAGGACGCATTTAATGATATTGTTCCCAAAATAAAAGCTGCGGACTGCATTGTTTTTGCCTCCCCGCTGTATTTCTGGACGGTATCATCCCGGATAAAAGCCTTTATCGAAAGGTTTTATTGTATAGCGGAGGAAGATTCCAACCCGCCATTGGGCAGGTATGAAAAATATCCGGTTAAGGACTGTGCGTTGCTTATGACTTCGGCAGACGATTTTTTCTGGACGTTTGAGCAGGCGGTTTCCTATTATCAGTTTACGATGGTAAATTATATCGGGTATCGGGACAGGGGAATGGTGCTTGCAGGCGGATGTGGGGATACGAACGGTAAGCCGCAGATAGACAGGACAGCCCATTTGCAGGCAGCGTATAAATTTGGAAAAAATATTTATCCAGAATGACACAGGCCCGAAAATACACCGCTAGGAAAAACTACGGCCGCACCTAGGAAGAATGCAATATCAGCTGGAATTGCTGGCAAATAACCAGATGAATGCACAGGCAGAGCAGGTAAAGCAGATGTGCAATAGGTAGGTACTTTTTTTATTACTTCAAATAAACTCTTTGTTTTCAATATATCAAAAGCGTGAATGGGATAAAACAAGTGCTGATGGAAACCCACCAGCACCTGCAAATTAGTCTACAGTTATCTTAGTTTAGAATAGAAGGTTCTTCTTGGCTTCTTTTGCACGTCTCTTGTGGTCAAGAATAGCCTTTGTAGATAAAACACCACTTCCGAAAAATTTGTAGCAGAGGTGTATTGTTTCATCCATAATGGTACAAACACGTTTGCTGCCAGAAACGAAACCGAGAGCTCCGCAAATTTCTTCTGCAGATTTCTGTTCCTTAATCATTAAGAACGCCTTGTAATGACGAGGATAGTTTTCTTCAAGATGCTTGAGGAGAGCGAGAAGTCTTTCTTTGTCATTTGCATAAGGAGATTCTTATTCGTCACCATAGAAAACGGTAGGCTTGTCTGCAAAGTCGAATCCTGTTTCTTTTATGTGCCTCAAGAGAAACTTCTGTGAAAGGCTTCTGTGGATTGAAACGTTCATCAGGGATAGCATTTTCATTGCAACCAGTTCAGCTTTTTCAACTCTTTTTCCAACACAGAATAGGAGTGCCGTCAATTTCATAACCTCTTATACATCTTCCTTTACGGTACGGTTTGAGGTAATCGTTAATGAGTTTGTTTTTACCCTTGTTCTTTGCATCATATACTTCAGATGCGGAAGAACCCGCTGGGATGTCTGTTGCTATATAACCAATGTAGAATGTTTGGCCGCATCAAGTGAATTTTTCGAGATTATCTCTAATGATGCTCTCAAGGGAAGGCCACTCATTGATGCTTAAGGCTATCGGGCATAATACCTGGTTCGTCATTGTGGGAATTCCATCAAGTGGAAGACACAGTATGATGTTTTGGAAACACCTGCACCTAAACCATCAACATCAGATACTGTCACGAACTTCCCGTCTGCACCATTTACAGTTAAGGTACTCAGTGATGATTTGAATTATCGTTCAGAGCCTTCCATGAATGGAATGGTTAAAGGGCAGACTGGCAAGGGTGTATTTACCATTATGGAAGTGAACGGCGGATGGGGCAGACTTAAGAGTGGGGCAGGCTGGATCTGGCTTGGGAATCCGTCATACTGTACCGTTCAGGATACAGTTGCAGAAACACCAAAGACCTCAAGTGCCAAATCGATAGGCGAGATTGCAAAAGAAGTCATCCGTGGAGATTGGGGCAACGGACAGCAGCATAAGCAGAAACTTACGGCTGCTGGATATGATTATTCTGTTATTCAGAAGAAGGTCAATAGAATGCTCAATTAAAATAGGGTGTATCTATATGAAGTCTGGGTTGGTGATTTATCGACTCAGCCTTATTTTTTGTGAATTTTCTCATTCATTTCCATTCCTTTTGTAATTGGGAGGCTTGTAAGGGCTGTAACTTTTCCCATCTGTGAAGGGAAAATGTTTCACAGAAAACAGGAAAGTATTGGTTTTCCTTACTAACCCATTTAGAAGGGAAAAATTCTACCGCCCATTTTTGATTTTAATGTCCGTGGGATTGTGAAGGGAAAACATCATAACGATGGAACCATAAAGTTATTCCCTTCAAGTTTGATGGAGGTGGATACAATGAACGATACACAAAGACAACAGATAGAGAGGCTAAGGGCAGAGGGATTAAGCTACGGAAAGATATCCGAGGCACTTGGACTCAGCATCAATACCATAAAAACCTACTGTAGGAGACATGGACTTGGCGGAGTGGTTGAAACGCCTGATCTGATGGATGCAGCAGAACATTTCTGCTTTTGCTGTGGCATCCCTGTTGTGCAGACATCCGGGAGAAAAAGGGATTCTGTTCAGACCGCTGCAGAAACAAATGGTGGAATCAGAATCTCGATAAAGTTAATCGCAAAGCCAATTATGAATATGTATATCCGTGCTGTCAAAAGTTTTTTACGGCTTATGGCAATAAAAATAGGAAGTATTGTTCGCATGAGTGTTATGTTAGGGACAGATTTTGAGGGAATTATGAAAGAGATACCAATGAATGAGAAGTACACATTATCGATGAAAGAAGCAGCCGCATATTTTGGCATCAGCATCAAGAAAATGAGAAGGCTGGCTGAGGAACACACCAGTTCCTTTGCCGTATTGAGTGGCAACAGATATCTTAGCATCCGCACAAAATTTAAGGAGTTTTTACAGGAAACTTCTACGATATAAATTGCATTCATCTGCCGATAGTAGTTGCTATTTCAGGGTTTTAGAGTGATATATGGTACGGCCAAAACACTGGAGGTGAGACAATGGCAAAACCGACACTTGCAGATAAGGATTTCCTGACTCCGACAGAGGCGGCCATATTCTTTGGGCTTAGCAGGAGAAAGTTCTATAAACTTCTGGAAGGAGGCACATTTGATTTTATGGCTATGTATGGAGAACGCAAACTTATTAAAGAAATAATCTATTCATAGCGTAGAATCGGCAGAGTTTAGCAACTTTGCCGATTTTTTGATGAGGTTGCAACATAAAATGATGGTAAACGCTATGCATCACGGAATTTGGATGCTCTTTCTAATTAAAACAAAGTGTTCGTTGTGTATTTGTTGGGATTTGTGTAGTATAATCTATTTTAAATATTTATTGGCAAAGGGATATCCTATTGTCGATAATTTATGTACATGATAGGAATACAAACCCAAAAGGCAACTATATCAAGGAAAAGGAGCAGAAATGGCTTATAAGATATTGATTATTGATGATGATACCGAACTTCTTAAAATGCTGAAAAAATTTTTGGAAATTAAAAAGTATGAAATCATTACGGCAGAGAATGGATTGGAAGGGTTAAATAAAGTAAAGCTACAGCCAGATATTATATTACTGGATGTAAATATGCCGAACATTGACGGGATAGAGGTATGCAGGAGGAGACGACTACATTTTAAAGCCGTTTAGCCTGAAAGAGCTTGATGCAAGGATTACGGCGCACTTGAAACGGGAAGCACGGCACAGAGAAAAGACAGAATGCTGCTTTCAAGGAGAACTGTCTATTGATTATAATGCAAAGACCGTGCAGATTCATGCAGATTATCTGGAACTGACAAGATTAGAATATGGAATTATTGAATTTCTGTCCATGAATCCAGGAATGGTCTTTGATAAAGACAGGATTTACGAGAAGGTCTGCGGATATGATGCAGAAGGTGACAGCAGGGTAATTACAGAACTAATCCGCCGAATCAGAAAAAAGTTCCAGCAATTTACAGAAACAGAATATATTGAAACCATATGGGGGATGGGATACCGATGGATAAAATAAGAAATCTTTCCGTAAGAAAAACGATTTTATTATATATGGCGGCTGCCTTATTTTGCGGTTTCCTTCTTTCGGCAGTTATTACCAGAATTGCCGAACAGACACAAATGCATATCTGGTGGAATTATGTGGATGAAGAAGCATATTTTGAAGCAGTAGAATAATGAAGGATCTGATTATGTGGCGGATATTCCAAGGACGAGTTCTTATGAGATGACACAGTCAGACTATTTTGTGTCAGAGCTTTGCGATTTTTTACAGACTTATGTTGTGCTGATACTGTCTATAGCAGGAAGCTGCGTGGCAGTTTTCCTCTTTTACCAAAACAAGTTAAGAAAGCCGATGGAAGAACTTGTACAGGCATCAAAAAAGATTGCCGAGAATCATTTGGATTTTTGCATTTCCTATGAGAATAAGGACGAGATGGGCGAACTTTGCAGGGAATTTGAGAAGATGCGGGAACAGCTTGCCAGAAATAATCAGGCATTATGGCGGACGGTTGAGGAGGAAAAGATGCTGCGTGCGGCTATTTCGCACGATATACGCGCCCCATTGTCCGTTTTGAAAGGGTATCAGGAAATGCTGATGGAATATCTGCCAAGCGAAGATATAGATATGGAACAGGCAATGGAAATGCTGTCAGAGAGCGGACGCCAGATTGAACGTATGGATGCCTTTGTAGAAACAATGCGGAAATTGAGCAGTTTAGAAAATCGGCAACTGTCCCCAGAGAATATTTCTGCCAGGCAATTAGAGAAGGATATTCAGGGAGAACTTGCCATTTTGGAAAAAGAGTATGGGAAACAATGTATGTTACAAGTGTCTGAATTAAAGGAAGAATTTTATGGGGATAAAGAAATTATTTTAGAAGTAACGGAAAATCTTCTGTCGAATGCCCTGCGTCATGGGAAATGGCAGATTATAATAATGGTAAAGGCTGAATATGCAAAATTAAGTATCTGTGTCATGGATGACGGCGATGGTTTTCGGGAAGATGCAGAAAAAATGACGGAAGCGTTCTATGGGCAGAATGTAAAAGACAGCCTGAAACATGCGGGACTGGGAATGTATATCAGCAGACTGTATTGTGAAAAACATGGAGGAAAATTAGTTTTAGGAAATGATGAACAGGGAGGGGCTGTGGTGACAGTAATATTCCATCGGATTGCGTAAGTAATCCGGCGTTTTTCTTTTTATTGTCTTTCTGTTATGATTTTTCTTTTACAATAGAATCACTAAAAAATGAAGGAGGCAAAGTTATGCGGTCAATTTTGAAAAGAGAGGTAAAAAATTATATGAAGAACCCTCTGCTCTGGCTTGGCATCGTTATTGGTGTTTTTATGGTATTTCAGAATGTAAGCCCCTATCTGAACATCCATTATCTCAGGGAAGGGGAAACCATTGTGAATGACTATCCGCAAAACTATCGGGATGGAGATGTTTTTGACGGATATGTGCCGACGGAGAAAGAGCTACGGCGGGAAAAGTGGGAAGAACGGATACAGGAAGTCTTAACTTCCGAATGCGAGATGGACAATGAGGAGGCGAGGTCCGTGATTGGGGAAATGAAAGGAATGAATCTTAAGACAGCCTGCGGCCATCTGGAAGGGTATGGTTTTTACAATGCATATTATGAGTATGAGAATACAGCTTACCATAAAGGAACCCATGAAGAAATCAATTCCATGAAATCGGATTGAAACTGGCAAGGGAAATGTGGGGCGGCAAGTACCAGATAATCGTTGCCACCCACCTTGACAAAGGACATCTGCATAATCATTTCTGCTTTAACTCTGTTTCTTATGTGGACGGGAGCAAATATAATTACTCAAAATCGGAACAGAAAATCAAGCGATTAGTGAATATAGTCGTAAATGCGTATATGTAGGTATGATCAGACCACGTAAATTATTATGTCTTGCAGTGCGAGTGGAGACTTATGAAGAAGGAAAGAAGGTATTTCAAACATGAATTGATACAATGGAAAACCGCGAAAATGCGTGGAAATAAGCCTTTTCGCGGATTCGGCGGTTTTATTTTTTCGCTTTTTGAGCCTTTTTTCCATTTCCGGAGCTGTTTCGTTTTCCGATTTTGTACCTGCTTTTAACGATAGCAGGCAATCGTTAAAAGGTTTGAATGGGGCGGAGACAGAGCCTTGTGCTGGGAGCGATAACTTTAGCATCAACGGGACGGTAGGGCTTTTAACTACCTCCCCCCTTGAGTGCCTATCAGCAAAAAGGACTGCGCTTTTCTGTAATTGTTGGGCGGCAGTGATTAGTTTTTCCAGCGTTTCAGTGTTGGAAACCATTCAAGCATGATTTTTCTTGCTTCCTCTTCATTTATATTGGGATTAGCGGCAACCATATGCGGTACGCATATCTCAATCTGTTCTTCCATTGTACCGTTGAAAGTAAACTGGCCGTTTTCAAAACAATACTTGCAATATTCCTCATTTTTTCTGCCATCAGCATTTGTTCCGTACAGTTCATCCGTATCTCCCATAGGCATACCGCAACACTGACAAAATTTTTGATTCATTTCATTCATTTTCTTTACCTCTTTCTTTTTAATGTGTTTGAAATTTCTGTATAGCTGTATTGTTACGATCCTTAGTATAGCACACATATCTTGACACCCTTTGTCTAGGTTTCTTTTTTTATAAATTGCTTGTCAGGTTACTATTCACGGCTCAGGAGCCGCTCATAGCAGCAATTCGGGGCGATAATTAAAGTTTTGCTCCGCAAAAATCGTCCCTCACTCCTGAATCATGTTCTTACGGAATCCGCAGCTCAGCGCATTCCTTAGCCATGAATCAATGTCAGTAATTTAAGGGACTTTAGTGGCAGGCGTCAGGGGGCTGTGCAGCTTCCAGGGCTTTTGCGGACGTCCCTGTCCGCAAATCCCTGCTATTTGGGGAACTGCCAAGAAACCCTAAACCCCTGACAAGTCACAAGGGCAGCCCCTTATGCCCCGGCTTCTCCCTGATTACGTTTCCGATGGCTGTAAGCGAAATAAATTCTCGCTTTAAATTTCTGGCATTGGCAATATGCCGATATTATTGATTCCCCTGGCAAACGCATAGCCAGCCCCCTGCCAGCCTGAAATTCCCATAAGATAATGACATTGGCCATGAATAGTAACACGGGTTCTAAAAGGGAGATAATAGATTATTGATTTATTTTGGAAAATCTACTGCCAGGCAGTTCAAGCTGAGATGGGTAGATAGTTTGTGGTGAAAATATTTAGCAGGGCTTTTAATGACGTCTGCAAAAAAGCAGGAAAAGTGAAACGGCAGCGAAGAGTATTTGTATGACAGAAAGGCGGGCTATAGATATGAAAAGAAAGAATATGCGGATAAGGAGTTTCGGAGGTTCTTAGATTTATTCAGTTCAGATTGTGAGATTTTGGAAACATCGTATGGATTCTATACATCGGAACCACCGACTTATATCGTAGCGTATAAGTACAGTAATGGAATCAATGATAATTTGGCTTATGCTTATAAAATCAGTGTGGATGATAAACAGGTATGCACGATTCTAGAGGAAGGGGTAAGGTTTTTAATAGGGCTTTATGAATTCCAGCTTATCTACTCATTAGGCTCGGAGGCAGGTAGAACTATCACCTGCCTCCGACCAGATTTGTATTCAGACTCCTAATGAAATAACTGGTTAATTATTTATGCTTTAGGATTCTTCTGTATCTGTCTTTCCTACCCATTTATCGAATTTTTCCATAACGGCGTCATAGGTTCTGGAAGAAATGCTGGGAAGGGAGGAGCCCCAGGATTTGGTGGCTGCCTTAAAGCCTTTTTCGAAAGCAGCCCTCATTTCTTCTGCCTTGGAAGCGTCTCCGCCAGTCAGTGCCTTGGCGAACTCCACAATACGGTCAGAGGTCTGCTCTACGCCCCAGTAGCCGTCATCTGCGATATCAGCCTGTGCCTGTGCCTTGACATCTGCGCTAACAGTGAAGTTCCCGCTGGCAAGGAAGCGCCACATGCTGTCAGCCTGGCCAATTTTGGATCCCTGGCTGGTCATCATCTTTTCAACTAAACTCTTTAACTGTGCTGTCCTGGTCTCAGCATCCCGTTTCATCCGTGCCACAATAGCGTCCTTGGAATAAGTGCCGCTGGTAGCAGAGGTTCCTTTTTCGTATACAACGCCAGATTCCTTGGCGGCATTGCTGGAAGAATCGGATTTGGCAGCAGTATCGCTCTTTTCTGAAGTTTTAGCGGTCTGCTGTGCAGATGCTGCATAAGCTGCAGTAGTGCTTACATTATTATTAATACTTTCCATGCTCATAATAGTCCCTCCTTGGCGAAAATATTGGTTATCCCTAACATTTTATCAGCGGATGCTCCTGTAAGCTACAGGACACCGCTGCATTTCAATGTATATATCGGAGGGTGGAGGAAAAAATTAACACAAAAAACAAAGGCAAACAGGCTTTTTATTGACATTTTCCAGGAAAAATGGTTAACTAGATAATAGGAATGTATACAGAATACAGGAGAAATGCGATGTACGAAATGAGATTAAGGGCTTATGCGAAGGTAAATCTGGGGCTGGATGTGCTTCGGCGCAGGGAGGATGGCTACCATGAGGTGAAAATGGTGATGCAGACAGTGGGCATTTATGACAGCATCCATCTGAAAAAGCTAAAGAGCCCAGGGATTCGGGTGGCCACAAATTTATTTTACCTTCCAGACAATGAGAATAATTTGGTATACAAGGCGGCAAAGCTTCTTATGGATGAGTTTGGCTTGCCAGGGGGGATTTTTATTGACCTGCAAAAGCGTATTCCAGTGGCGGCAGGCATGGCTGGGGGGAGCTCTGATGCAGCGGCAGTCCTTTATGGGATGAACCGGATGTACCATTTGAAGCTGTCCAAGAAGGAACTGATGCAGCGGGGCGTGAAGCTGGGAGCGGATGTGCCCTATTGCATTATGCGTGGGACAGCCCTGGCAGAAGGGATTGGGGAGAGGCTCAGCCCCCTTCCGCCTGTGCCAAACTGCCATGTGTTGGTTGCCAAGCCGCCAGTCAGTGTGTCTACCAAGTTTGTGTATGAGAATTTAAAGCTGGATGGGAGCCTGAAGCATCCAGATGTGGATTTGGTGATAGAGGGGATCCGGGGAGGGGATTTGCATAAGGTAGCTTCCCATATGGGAAATGTGCTGGAGAGCGTTACGGTTCCCCACTATCCAGTGATTGCCCAGATCAAGGAGGATATGATGCAGGCAGGTGCGCTGCAGGCCATGATGAGCGGCAGCGGGCCTACGGTGTTTGCCTTGTTTGAGGATGAAGGGCTGGCTAAGCAGGCCTATCAGAAATTGCTGGAGAAGGATCAGGCCAAGCAGGTATATTTAACAGATATGTTCAATGTCCGGGAATAAGTGAGAATACAGGAGAAAAAGGAGATGGATGGCGATGGATAAAATGAGGTTAAATATGGACGCCTACCTTCCCCTTCGGGATGTGGTGTTCCAGACGCTGCGGGAAGCGATTTTTAAGGGGGAGTTAAAGCCAGGGGAACGCCTGATGGAGCTGCAGCTGGCGAAAAGGCTGGGGGTAAGCCGTACGCCGATCCGGGAGGCAATCCGAATGCTGGAGCTGGAGGGCCTGGCAGTGACCGTGCCCAGGAAGGGGGCGGAGGTTGCGAAGATGACGGAGAAGGAGATGGAGGATGTCCTCCAAATCCGCAGGGCATTAGATGAGCTGGCCGTGAGGCTTGCATGTGACAATATGACGGATGAGGGGCTGGACAAGATTTATGTGGCGCTTAAGAATTTTGAAAAAAAGGCGAAGGGCAGGGATGTGAAGGAGATTGCCCAGGCAGATGTGGGGTTCCATGACGCCATTTACCAAGCTTCGAACAATCCCAAGCTGGTGAATATGCTGAATAACCTGCGGGGGCAGATGTATCGGTATCGGGTAGAGTATCTGAAGGACCAAAGCATTTATCCCCGGCTGATCGAGGAGCATGCGAGGATTTATGAGGGGCTGAAGCAAAAGGACAAGGAGACGGTGGTAGCGATTGTGAGTTATCATGTGATGAACCAGGAAACCGTAATTAAAGAGATGATCCAAGGACAGGAGTGAGCGAAGGATTTGGCGCTGTAGGAGGAATCTGGTGGGGCGATAGGCAGAAGGTAAAGAGCACGTTAGGAGTGTGCTTCTGATCCGGTAAAAGCGTAAGGTAAGGGGTGCGTTAGAGGAGGAATGGAGGGGCATGTATAAGAATGGAAAATTTGGGAAAAATAGATAAGAATGATAAAAAGGATACACAGAGTGTTATCCTTTTTTTATATGGTAAAGGAGAGTGGCATGGGGATTCAGATCACGCAGGATTTGGAGGAAAATATCAGGAATTTCGAGGAAATGTTCCAGGATTGTGCGGATATTAAGAGGAGAAGGATACGGGTGGGGGCACAAGGGGGAAGGGAGTGCTATATTGCTTATATTGAGGTTGCTTTGAGCAGTGTGGATTGGACGGATTCTGCGGTGGGAAAATTTTTGCAGACACTGCGGGGAATGCCAGAGGGGGAATTGGTGGAGTATGTGAAAAAGAATGTAGGCGGGATTTCGGATGCCAAACCTTTTGGGGCTCTGGAGGAGGCTGCCCAGGGAATGCTGACAGGAGACACCCTGATTTTTTTGGAAGGGTATGATAAGGCTCTGAAGATTCCAGATAAGGGGTATCCAGGACGGGGGGTTTATGAGACAGAATCAGAAAAGGTGATACGGGGATCCAATGAAGGGTTTTCAGAGTCGGTCAAGCTGAATACGGCTTTGATACGGAAAAGGCTGCGAAGCCCCAATGTGAAAGTAAAGGAAAGCTTCGCAGGGAGGCGGACCCATACGAATGTGGATTTGGTGTATATGAAGGATCTGATTTATCCTGAGGTATTAGAGGAGGTGGAGAAGAGGCTGGGAGCGTTTGAGATTGATGGAACCCTGGACAGCGGGATTATTGAACAGCTGACGGAAGAAAGGAAGTATTCTCCTTTTCCGCAGTTTCAGACTACCCAGCGGCCAGATCGGGCAGCTATGGCTATCCTGGAGGGACGGGTGGTAATGCTGTCAGACAACTCCCCGGTGGCGTTGATCTTTCCTGCTACTTATAATACGTTTATCCAGACCAGTGATGATTATTATAGCCGATGGGAGATTGCGTCTTTCACCAGGGTGCTGCGGTATCTGGCTTCTTTTCTGGCTATGGTGTTCCCAGGGGTGTATCTGGCAATGACGAATTTCCATACGCAGATATTGCCAACAGATTTGCTGCTGTCTTTGGCGGCTGCCAGGCAAGGGGTGCCATTTCCAGCATTGGTGGAGGTGCTTATTATGGAGCTGGCATTTGAGCTTCTGCGGGAGGCCGGAGTACGGCTTCCAGGGGCGAACGGGAATACCATTGGGATTGTAGGGGGGCTGATTATTGGGCAGGCAGCGGTGGATGCCAATATTGTCAGCCCTATTGTAGTGATCGTGGTGGCTTTGACGGCGCTTTGCTCTTTTGCAGTGCCCAATGAAGAATTTGCCACTGCCTTTCGGATTTTGAAGTTTATGTTTATTTTCCTATGTGGATGGATGGGATTTTTTGGGTTTTTGGTGGGGCTTTTGGGTGTGCTGATTCATTTGTCTCATCTGGAAAGCTTCGGGATTCCGTATTTGTCTCCTTTTGTAGGGGCGGATTTGAGCGGGTATCAGGATGAGCGGGATACATTTTTGCGCCTGCCGCTGAAGTTTCTGAAGAAGCGCCCAATCTATACGAGAGAGGGGGCGCGCACCAGGCTGAAGCTGAAGAAGCAGGGAAAAGGATGATGCAGTAATGGAGGGCATGATGTTTGCAGATAATTGGAAAATATCATTACGACAGGTAAGGCGGTTGCTGATTTTGGACATCTTTGGGCTGAGTAGCCTGATGATGCCGGGAGCCTTGTCCTCCCTGACAGGGGCAGACGGGATTTTCTGCCTGCTGTTTGGGATGGCAGGGGGATGTGTGCTGCTCCTTTGCATGGGAGCCAATCTGAAACGTGCAAAAGAAGATTACTACCATTATATGACAGGGACGGTGGGGCAATTTTTAGGGGATTTTTTTATGGTGTTTTATTTTTTGTATTTTATTATCCTTTGTGGGTTTGTGCTTTATCAGATCACAACCCTGGTACTGTCCTGGATGCTTCCGGAAGGGCCTTTTTGGGGTGTGGGTATTTTGCTTTTGCTGCTGGCGGCTTATGGTACGATACGCGGCATTGAGGGCCGCGCCAGGATTTATGAGATCCTCTTTTGGTTTTTAGGGATACCGCTGTTGGTAATGCTGTTTTTGGCCATTCAAAAGGTGGATTCTGACCGTTGGGCGCCGATTGTGTATTCAAGCGGGGAAGGGATATTGCAGGGAAGCCTTTCCTTTAGCGTATTTTTGCTGCCGCTGACAGGAATCCTGTTCCTAAAGCCATTTTGCCAGAATGGGCAGAAACTGGCCTCCTGTGCGCGGACAGCCCTTGTCAGTGTCACTCTGTTGGATGGGGTGATCTACTTAATCTTATTGGGCGTGTTTGGCAGCAATACCATGGGCGTGCTGAAACGCCCTGCCATAACCCTGATGAGCATGGTCAACCTGCCTGGGGGATTTTTTACCCGGCAGGATGTGGTAATGATTTCTGTATGGTTTTTTGCTTTGTTTGCTTTACTGCATACAGGGGTATTCCAAAGTTCCCTGATCCTGAAAGAATTATTTCACGAGCCCAAAGGAGGTTGGAGCCTTTTGGTAACCGTTATCCTCGCATTTGCTATTTCTGCCGCTTTTTTCCGAAACCAGATCTTAGAGGAAGCCTATGAGATTTACCAAAAATGGATTGCGCTGCCAGGCATGCTTCTGATTTCCTTGTTTTTGCTGCTGGTTTATTGGTTCCGTTTTGGAAATAAATGGATAAAAAAAGGGGAGGGAAGGTAATGGAAAAGATCTATGGGAAAGCTTTCTGTAAAATGGGAATATCCTCTGTGCAAAGGGCGTTGGTACAAAGAATGGGAAAGGCTCTTGGAAAGGCTTTCGGCTGCCTGGCATTTGCTTTGGGGCTGTCATTTTGCTGTGGGTGTTCTGCAACTGAGCTGGAGCAGCGCAGCTTCCCCTTGGCTGTGGGAATTGATCTGGAGGAAGAACAGGAAAGCCTTATTGTAAGCTTTGACTTTCCGGATCTGGCACAGATTTCTGAAAAGGGCAAGACAGCGGATACTCCAATGGCCTTATCCCTGGAAGGCGCAGATTTATACCATGTGGAAAAATCTTATGAAAACAATACCAATCGCTTATTGGATTACAACCATATGAAAGCAGTTGTCTTGGGGGAGGGGCTTATGAAACAGGAGGAAACCTTGCGCTCCCTGTTATTGGCCTGGGAGCAGCGGGAGGCTTCTGCAAGAAATACCAGCCTGCTGCTGGGAAGCAGCTCCGCCTCAGAGGTATTAAGCCTGACCAGCGAGACGGAGGGCTCTATGGGCAAATATTTGGAGGAAATGTTAGAAAGCCAGAAGGATTTTAAGCAAAATAAAATTATTACCATGGGGGATTTGATGAACCAATGGCATAACCAGGATGAGCTGTTGCTTATACCTGTCCTGACAGAAAATGGAGACCGGCCTGTTATTACGGGGTATGCAGCGATTTCAGATTTTGCTTATCGTGGGACGCTTTCCGTTAAGGAAGCTATGGAATCATTTCTGGCTCAGGGGCTTTTGGAACGTTTTACCTGTGAGCCGGCAGAAAATGAAGTGGTGGAAATCTCTAATATTCAGGTGTCCTGTGAAATTGAAGAAGAAGGGGAGCTGCCAGTAGTTACGGTCAGCATCCGTGGACAGGGGCGCTTAAAAACGGGGCAGGCAAATTCCTCATCAGAACGGTACCGTTTGGAAGAAAAGGTGGAAAAAGCCCTTATGGCTGATCTGCGTGAAACATCCCAAAGGCTGCAAGAGAACTATGGAATAGATATGGTGAACAGTTATCTATTGTTGGGGGGGCATAATCGGGAATTGTATGGCAAGTACAAAGATTTTGCTGAAACTTATAACCGGGAAGTGCAGCAGGTGTTTCGGGTAGATATTTCTTTGCTGAATTGGGAATAGGGATATTTGTTGTGTTAATATCTGGGGGTGGGGGATTTTTGGGCGATTCGGAGACCGGAGCCGCAGCAGGGAAAAGCTTCTGCATCCGGCTGGCTGGGAAACGGAAAAATTAGTGAAATATAGGCCTGCAGATACATTAGTACATCGTCCAATAAATAACTGGCATTTTCGTTTGCCTAGTTTCCAGATAGCACTGCTTCCCAGGCCTTAGCGTAGCCATCACTACGTCTGCGTTTGTGAGCAGCACTCTCAGAAAAATATTCTGCGCCAAACATTAAGGTATTTAGTGCGGATTATACTAGTACAACATTGCATAAATAACGGTGAACACAGCACCTGCGATTTGCGCCAGTGCCGCGTTGCCGTCAGCCAACGATGCCACCGTATCGCCTCCTTCCTCTGCCTTGCAGAGTGATGATATATTCAGCACTGTTATTTTAAATATCAGTGTGCCAGTACAATAGAGCATGTTTATATAGATGCTTTCTGTTAGATGCATTTTCAAATTTGCATGAGGTTTATCCGCCCATTTGCTGCGTTAAATAAAAAATAAGCTCTAATTCCCCGTAGATCTGCTACGGGGAATTTCATTTTTCAAGCCCTAGCCAATACGGCGTTGTCAAGAATCCGTCTTGCCAATGAAAAAATACCCAATAAAACGGTGCCTGCTTCCCCATGGATCCTGCATTTTATCATCTTATCGTTATCCAATACCAGCTGGATGCAAAAGCTTTTTCATCCAGCGTCCGAAGTCCAGAGTATAATTCCCCCACTTCCCCCAACCCCCCATCTGCCGCCTTATCCCCAATAAAGCAGTACACACCATTTAGGCTCCGCTATGTTTTACCTGCCACAATCTTCCATTTTAAAAAATAATTGTTGACAAATAATATTATACGATGTATAGTATTAAATATAAAATAGTAATACATAAAAAATAATATCTCGTTATAGCAGAGGATAAAGGAGTGATGGCATGGTATTTAACACGGGTGCGGCTCTTCTGGACGCAATTGTCTTAGCGGTTGTGTGCAAGGAAGAAGAGGGCACATATGGTTATAAAATCACCCAGGATGTGCGTAAGGCAATCGAGGTATCTGAGTCCACGCTGTATCCGGTGCTGCGGCGCCTGCAGAAGGATGGCTGCCTGGAGGTCTATGACGTGGAATGCGGGGGCAGGAACCGCAGGTATTATAAGATCACTGCCCAAGGCCTTGCACAGTTGAATCTGTACCGTTCCGAATGGGTGAATTATTCTTCTAAAATTACAATGTTATTTTCGGGAGGAGAGTTAGCATGAGCAGAGATGATTTTATAAGGCAGCTGGAAATGCTGTTGGAAGATGTACCGCAGGAAGAAAAGCAAGAAGCTCTGTCTTACTATCAAAGTTATTTTGAAGATGCGGGGACAGAGAATGAAGAGAGGATCTTAAGGGAGTTGGAATCCCCCCAGAAGGTTGCCGCTACCATTAAGGCAGACCTCGGGATGGAGGCAGGGAGCGGCATGGGAGAGTATACGGAGCATGGCTTTACAGACAGCAGGTTCCAGGACCGGCAGGAACTCAATATTCGCGGAGCCTCATCCCAGGAACAGCCGGAAGGCGCAGCTGCAGATGGCAGGCCCTATTACGGGGAGAACGAGCCCAATGATAGAAATGCATATGGAAACGAAAAAACGCCAAACTGTCAGGATGTATTGGGGAACGGCGGTACCCACGGCTTTGGGAATCGGTATGAAAATGGAGAAACGCCCAATAATCAGAATGCATATGAGAAGGAGGAGCATCCCAGTTACCAAAATGACTATGGCAATGGGGAAGCTTCCGGCTATGGGGATGGAAGCCCTGCCTCCTACAGAAGCCCTTATGGAGATAGCGGCGCTTCTTATGAGGATTCTTACGGGAATAGTAGCAGCGCTTCCTATGATGATCCTTATAGAAATAGCGGCGGTGCTTCCTATGAGGAGCCTTACGGTAATGACAGCAGCGCTTCCTATGAGGAGCCTTACAGGGAGGGCAATCATAGTTCTTATAAAAGTGGTAATGATGCGTCTTATGGAAGCTCCTACAGGAATGGCAGCGAATCTACGTATAGTGGGAACCAGGCATTGAAGGTTGTGCTGCTTATAGCGATTGCTGTATTAACAAGCCCAGTTTGGCTAAGCCTTATTGGAGGGGTTTTGGGCACGGTTTTTGCCATTGCAGTGGCTGCAGTCTGTGTTACAGTATCTTTTTTCATGGTTGGCGGCATTCTTTTTGGCGTTGGGATTGGGCAGATGGCTGCAGGAAGCCTCGGCATAGGATTTGCCTTAAGCGGTGTTGGGATGCTGATATTGGCCTTGGCGGTTTTGTGCACCCTTCTTTGCGTCTGGATATGCAGTAAGCTGATTCCGTGGCTTTGCAGGGCAGTGAAAGGATTATGGAGAGGGTTCTTTTCCAGAAAGGAGCAAAGGATATGAAGACTTTTTCAAAGGCAGCGTTGATTGTGGCGGCGGTACTGGTTATTTTGGGATGCGCGTTCTGCGCGGTCAGCTTCGGCATTGGGTTCAGCTTCCCTGATTTTTGGGAAAAAGTGGAAATAGATAATTTTTCTATTGAATCATGGCCGATGTTTCCATTTATCCATAGAGACAGTTCCGAAACAGAAGCACAAGCAGTAGAAACGGAGGATTTTGAACAGGAGCTGGAGGATTATATAGAGCAGTATACAGAGGATTATATAGAAGAAGGCGTTGTTCTGGGAAAAGACAATGGGATCGCAGAGGAAATTGCGCAAGGGACTGCGGAAACAGCGGAAAATTTTGCGTCTGAGGGCACGCATTTCCCTTGGGAGGATGTCAAGGAAATAAAGGTGGAGGCAAATAGCGGGGTAATCAGTGTTATCGGGAGCGAAGACGATGGGAGGGATGATATTTATGTAGAGGCGGCTTACCTAAAGGATGAGCATATGCGCGATATCGCTATTTATATGGAGGGGGATACCCTTCATGTGGAAGAACAGCAGCATGGAACCAATACCCATCATACTGGCAACACGCAGATTATGATTTACCTTCCCTGGAATATGATAGAAAATCTATGGTTGGAAAAAGTGGAGCTGAAGCAGGAGTATGGCAGCATTTACATAGATATGCCATTGACAGCAGAGGAAATTGGTATTACTGTAAAGGAAGGGGAATGTGTCGTTTCGGGGAAATTAACCGCTGCAAAGGAACTGGATGTGGAGCTGTCTGCTGGAACATGCACTTTTGGAGAAATAGAGACTGAGAATTTAAAGATGTCTGCAGGTGCTGGGGAAATATACACAGATAAGATAAGCGGTGCGGAAAAAACCAACATAAAATGCGGCGTGGGCGCAGTGAGCACTGTTTTAGAGGGAAAGGAAACAGATTACAACTTTAACATAAAGTGCGGTGTAGGCATAGTTGATGTTGGAGATACTAGTTTCAGAGGCATTGCTGGGGAAAAGAAGATTGAAAACCCGGGAGGCAGGAAAATAAATGTGGAATGCGGCATGGGAACTGTTGATGTCGGCTTTTCTGAATAAGAGAGCGGACAGGTGATTTTGCAATAAGAAAGGAGTTTATTATGGGACCAAAAAGATTGTTTAAGTCTAGTAAGAATCGTGTGATTTGTGGAGTGTGCGGGGGGATTGGAGAATATTTTAATATTGACCCTACGATTTTGCGGCTGCTGTTTGTGCTGTTAGGGTGTACTACTACAGGGATTATTGTGTATCTGGTGGCAGCGGTTATTATGCCAGAGGAATTTTAAGGAGGTGAAGGGCGGCTAAAAAGGGCGTATGCAATGATTCAGCATGTGCCCCAAGGCCTATATTCGCTAAGGCACATATTAGGAAGGGTATATGCATATTTTGTAATAAAGGATATGAAAGGAAAGACTGTCGATTGACGGTCTTTTTCTAATATGGTATTCTATGTTGCATAGAAATCTGGTTACTATTCATGGCCAATGTCAGTAACTTAAGGGTTTTTCAGCAGGCAACGAAGGGATGGATTAGGGGCCGTCAGGGAGGAGGCGAAAGGCATGGTGGAGTCAGGGGGTAAAGCTACTGGGGGATGGATTGTAGGCCGTCAGGGAGGAGCCGGGGTTTTCGGTGCCTGTAAGCTGGGAAAAGGCTTGCGCCTACAGGAGGGGGTTGGGTATCCCAGTATGAAAAACGCTGCCTCTGGCATGTGTCCGGCTCTTTGGTGGTTAAAGGAACAGCCGATAGGCTTGTCAGTTGTTTTTTTACAGGATTTTGCTTAGTCCCTGTGCGGAACCGAACAATTAAGCTAACGGACACTGTTCCATGGCTAATACCATTAACTGAGGGCCAGAAATCATTTCTTAGCCTTACCCTGACGACCGCATAGCCACCTTCGTGCCCATCCAGACGGCCGCGAAGCCACCCCTGCGTCCACACAAACGGTGTGGCCAACTCCCATCGCCAACCTGAAAAATCCCTTAAATTACTGACATTGATTCATGGCCCAGGAATATGCTGAACTGCGCATTCCGTGAGAATATAATTCGGGAGTGAGGGGAGTTTTTTGCGAAACAGAACTTTAAATATCGCCCCGAATTATTGTTATGAGTGGCTCCAAGGCCGTGAATAGTAACGAAATCTGCGGAGGTGCCGACATGCATTTAAAAGGAGTCCTTTTTTCCCTACAAGACTTAAACATATCCCGTCCCCAGGATCCAGAGCGTTTTGTCTTGGAAGACGCCCTGGCTGAGCTTTTGGATAATCTTCCCCATCATGGGATCCAAGCTATTAACCTGGATGCCTTCCAGGCCGCAACTTCGGAAATGCTGCAGGCCATCCTGTCCCTGCATCACCTTTCTGCAAAAGAGTGCCTACTGATTGCTGCCACAGACCGGATATTGTCTATGGCTGATGGAATGGAACTTGCTTCAATTGGATATATCAACCCAACTTTTCCCAGGCAATCCCTGCGCCAGCCGGAAATCCTGATTGAAGGGTTTGATGAAGTGGATTTTTATTTTTTGGAGCAGGTGTATAAACGCAAGCATAACATTCCCTGGACGGTGATTGAGACAAAGCGGTGTATCTTGCGGGAAATGACACTGGATGATCTGGACGCCCTTTATGGCCTTTACCATGGGGAGGGCATTACGCGCTATTTGGAGCCTATGTATGAGGATCGTGAGAAAGAGGAGGCATATACCCGGGCATATATCCAGAATATGTACCGTTTTTATGGATATGGGATCTGGATTGCGATGGAGAAATCTACGGGGAATATTATTGGCAGGGCAGGCGTTCATAACCAGAATGTCCATGGGGAGGCAATCCTGGAGCTGGGGTATATTGTGGGGAAACCCTACCAGAGGCAGGGATATGCTACGGAGCTGTGCCAGGGGATTTTGGAGTTTGCAAGGCAGGAGACAGGCTTTTCAGAGATCAATTGCCTGATTGAAAAGGGCAATGAAATTTCCATTCATTTGGCGGAAAAATTGGGATTTTCCTGGTTTGAAGAAGTGGAAAATCAGGGAAAAACCCTGCAAAGATACAAGAAATCGTTGCAATTTTAGAAAAATGTATTATAATGTAGCTTATTACGAAAAATGAAATGAAGATAACAGCGCAAGAGCTATAAGACGGAGAAATGCCTATGGAAGATATGAAAAAGATTGAACGGGAAGAACAGGAAGAAATGGCAATGCAAAATGGCCATATTAAACCCACCAAGGAGTTTGTGAGCCCAGAGAGCCTGTATGAGGACTTGATTGCCAGTGTGAGGCGGTATCACCCATCCGCGGATATTTCTCTGATTGATAAGGCATACAAGATTGCTGACGAGGCTCACAAGGGGCAGGTGCGTAAGTCTGGGGAGGCCTATATTATCCATCCCCTTTGCGTGGCGATCATCCTGGCAGAGCTGGAACTGGATAAGGAAACCATTGTTGCAGGGATTCTCCACGATGTGGTTGAGGATACAGTTATGACAGAGGAAGAAATTGCCCAGGAGTTCAGTGAGGAAGTGGCGCTTTTGGTGGATGGGGTCACGAAACTGGGTAAATTGTCATATAAGGCAGATAAGGTAGAGGTGCAGGCGGAAAATCTGCGGAAGATGTTTCTGGCTATGGCAAAGGACATCCGGGTAATCTTGATCAAGCTGGCGGATCGGCTTCATAATATGCGTACATTAAAATATATGAAGCCAGAGAAGCAGAAGGAAAAGGCCAGGGAAACCATGGATATTTATGCGCCTATTGCCCAGAGGCTGGGGATTTCTAAGGTGAAGATTGAGCTGGATGACCTGTCCTTGAAGTATTTAGAGCCAGAAGCTTACTATGACCTGGTGGAAAAGGTGGCAGTCCGCAAAAGTGTGCGGGAGGAATATATTTCCCAATTGGTGGAGGATGTGACAGGTTACATCAGTGATGCCGGGCTCCAGGCTTCCATTGATGGGCGCGCCAAGCATTTTTTCAGTATATATAAGAAAATGATCAACCAGGATAAGACGCTGGATCAGATTTATGACCTGTTTGCCATCCGTGTGCTGGTAAATTCCGTGATGGACTGTTATGCGGTGCTGGGGGTGATCCATGAGAAATATAAGCCAATCCCAGGGAGGTTTAAGGATTATATTGCTATGCCGAAGCCAAATATGTACCAGTCGCTGCATACTACGTTGATTGGGCCCACTGGGCAGCCCTTTGAAATACAGATCCGTACCTACGAAATGCACCGTACGGCAGAATATGGGATTGCTGCCCATTGGAAGTATAAGGAAGCCTCCAATGGGAATAAAGTTTCAGAAAAGAGCCAGGAAGAGGAAAAGCTGAGCTGGCTGAAGCAGATCCTGGAATGGCAGCGGGATATGTCGGACAATCGGGAATTTATGAACCTTTTGAAAAGCGACTTGGATCTGTTTGCGGACACGGTGTTCTGTTTTACCCCTTCCGGGGATGTGAAGAACCTGCCGAATGGCTCTACACCCATTGATTTTGCCTATAATATCCATACTGCAGTAGGGAATAAGATGATTGGCGCCAAGGTAAATGGCAAGCTGGTGAATATTGATTATGTGATTCAGAATGGTGACCGGATTGAGGTGCTGACTTCCCAGAATTCCAGAGGACCCAGCAGGGATTGGCTGAATATTGTGAAGAGTACACAGGCAAAGAATAAGATCAACCAGTGGTTCCGCAGTGAATTTAAGGAAGAGAATATTTCCAGGGGGAAGGAATTATTAATACAGTATTGTAAGAGCAAGAATATCAATTGGCCAGATTTGAACCAGGCATCTTATCAGAGCCGGATTATGCGCAAATATGGGTTCCGTGATTGGGAGTCTGTGCTGGCTGCCCTGGGGCATGGGGGATTGAAGGAAGGGCAGATCATCAATAAGATGCAGGAATATTACCGGAAGGAACATAAGCGCATTCTGACGGATGAGGATATTTTAGCAAAGCTTAGAAATGACGGGGAAGCTCCTTCTGCTGCTGGAAATGGGGATAAGGAGAGGAAAGCCAGGCCTTATTCGAAAAGCGGGATCGTGGTGAAGGGCATTGATGATATGGCTGTGCGTTTCTCCCGGTGCTGTGCGCCGGTGCCAGGAGATGAGATTGTAGGGTTTGTTACCAGGGGGAGAGGCGTTTCCATCCATCGGACGGACTGTATCAATATCATCAATCTTACAGAGGTGGAGCGGGCAAGGCTGTTGGATGCGGAATGGCAGAAGACAGAAGGGGAAGACGGGCAGTATATGGCGGAGATCAAGATTTATGGGAATAACCGTGTAGGGCTGCTTGTGGATATTACAAAGGTGCTGACGGAATGCCAGATTGATATTAATGCAATCCATTCCAATACCAGTAAGCAGGGGATTGCTACAATCACCATTGCTTTTGGGACAAAAGGGAGGGATGAGCTTGTCAGCCTGGTGGGGAAGATCCGGCAGGTGGAGGGTGTGATTGATATTGAGAGGACAAGGGGATAAAGGGGAGCTTTGTGTTATAAGGAGTTAGAAAGCATCTATTGGGAGATAGGTGCTTTTTGCGTAAATATCCAGCGTGAGTTTGAAGGGAATTATATATTTATAGAAAGGAATAGGAAGGCTATGAAGATTGAGCAATATTGTGTAGGGGATGTGGGGACAAATTGCTATTTTGCAATTAATGAAGAGACAGAAGAAATGCTGGTGATTGATCCAGGGGATTCGGCAGGAATGCTGGCCAGGAAGATTCGGGATGGGGGATGGAAGCCTCAGGCCATTCTTTTGACCCATGGGCATTTTGACCATGCCATGGCAGCAGAGGAGCTGGCAGGGATGTTTGGGATCCAGGTTTATGCTCACGAAGCAGAGAAAGAGACTTTGGAACAGCCGCAGCTAAATGTGTCGGCTATGATTGGTCGGAGGGATGCATACCACGCAGATGTGTTTGTGAAGGATGGGGAAGTGCTTAAGCTGGCAGGCATGGAACTGAAGGTGCTGCATACGCCAGGGCATACAGAAGGGGGATGCTGTTATTATTTGGAAAAAGAGAGGGTGCTGTTCAGTGGGGATACTTTATTCTGCCAGTCAGTGGGAAGGACAGATTTCCCAAGGGGGAGTATGTCCCAGCTTGTGCGCTCCATCAAAGGGAAGCTGATGGAATTACCGGATGATGTGAAGGTGTACCCAGGGCATATGTCAGCCACCAGTATTGGCATGGAACGCAGCATGAACCCATTTTTATAGAAAAGAGAGGGTTACAGAGGGCAGAGATGATAACAGTATCTTTAAATAGGGAGAATTTTGAATATGATATCCATTCTCTGGTGAAGGCATTTTATGCCAAGGAAGATGTAAAGGTATTTGCGGACAGGGAAAGGATATGCAGGCTGGAGCAGGGGGAAACGCCGCTGTTCCATATGGAGATTTCCTTTCAGGAAGGCTCAGGGGATAGGGAGGCCTCTAGGAAGGAAGGAGAGGATAACGGAGGGCGGAAAGACAGGGTAGAGATAGCGCTGTTCCTTCCGCCGACAGAGAAAGGAACAGCAGAAACAGCATCGAAAATTTTGCAAGGGGGGAAAAGGAAGCGTTCCTCTAAGGTGGGAGGGGGCGGGGCTGCATATGCGGAAGGGGGATACACCCTTGGCATACAAAAAGGAGCGGAAGCTGATTTTTCAGATCGGAAGGAAACAAAAAATCTGTTGAAGCGGTGCCTTTATCACCTTTTGTCAGAATATACAGGGCAGGAGCTTCCCTGGGGGACGCTTACAGGAATCCGCCCTACGAAAATTGCAATGAATATGCTGGAACAGGGGGTGGGGGAAGGGGAAGCCAAAGCCTTTATGGAAGCCACTTATCTGGCTTCGGAGCAGAAGGCAGATTTGAGCATTGAGATTGCAAAGCGTGAAATGGCATTGTTGGAACAGATGGATTATAAAGATGGGTACAGCCTGTATATTGGGATTCCCTTTTGCCCCAGCATTTGCTCTTATTGTTCTTTTTCCTCGTCTCCAATTGGATTGTGGAAGGATAAGGTAGATGTTTATTTGGCGGCATTAGGGGAGGAGATTGCCTTTGCGGCAGATACATACGCCCATAAGAAACTGAATTCTGTGTATATTGGGGGCGGAACCCCTACCACCTTGTCTCCCCAGCAGTTAGAGTATCTTTTGTCAGAAGTGGAAAATAAATTCCATTTCTCAGATTTGCTAGAGTATACGGTAGAGGCTGGCCGGCCGGACAGTGTGGCCAGGGAAAAGCTGCAGGTGCTCCGTGACCATGGGATCTCCCGTATTTCCATCAACCCCCAGACGATGAAACAAGAGACATTGGATATTATCGGGCGCTGCCATAAGGTGGAACAGGTAGTGGAGAGCTTTGGTTTGGCAAGGGAGATGGGATTTGACAATATTAATATGGATTTGATCCTGGGGCTTCCCAAGGAAACGCTGGAAGATGTGGAAAATACCATGAAGCAGATCAAGGCTTTGGCGCCGGACAGCCTGACAATCCATTCCCTTGCCATGAAACGTGCAGCCAGGCTGAAGATGTTCCCAGAGGATTATCAGGGGATGGAAATGGAAAACAGCTGGGAGATTGTAGATTTGACAGAAAGGTATGCAAGAGAAATGGGCCTGTTGCCTTATTATCTGTACCGCCAGAAAAATATGGCGGGCAATTTTGAGAACGTGGGGTATGCGGCTTTGGGAAAAGCAGGGATATATAACATTTTAATGATGGAGGAGAAACAGACCATAGTCGCCTGCGGAGCCGGGAGCATATCAAAAAGGGTATACCCTGACGGGCGGATCGAGCGAAGCGAGAATGTGAAAGATGTGGCTCTATATATACAAAAAATAGACGAAATGATTGAGAGAAAGCGGAAGCTGCTCATGGATTTTTAGGCGTTTCTTCATTCTCTCAAAGTACAAGAAATGGTGAAAAGTACATCAAAAGTACATCAAATTTTTACTTGATAGTACGGAATAATACGCAATAAATGTGAAAACCTGAATATTGTGCCTTAAAGGACAATCTTATTCTAACGAATGGGACTGTCCTTTTTTGTTATAGTCAAACAACAATTTTAATTGAAGGAGGTTCAGGTATGAACAACACAGCGTTAAGAGCAGGGGTGCAGAGCGCCAACAACACACACATGGTTTTTGCAAACGAGGAACATGAGAAGTTTTACTATGAAAAACTGGAACAGGCGAGGTATCAGGACTGCTATCACAAGGCTTTGATCTACATTCTTGGTATTTCTGAGGACACGAGGAACCATTTCAGCCAGATTTATCATATAAAGTCCGAGTGCGTCAAAACAGAGTGTCTGCATCAGGGCTGGCAGACCAGCGGTAGCGTAAAGGTGGTAAGGCTTGCGTTTAACCTTTACACGGACGGAATGCCGAGTATTGATGACTATAAGCGCAAGGACGAGCAGATTGACGAGTGCAGGGAATATTCCGTAAGCGATATTTTCTGCTGCGGCTACGCACTGTACTTCTGGCAGGGCATTAAGCTCCGTTACCCGGAATACTGCCAGAAACAGCGCTCTATTGAGGAAATCCTTGCAGAAATGGAGAGGAAACGTGCTGAAAATTCGACTGATGGGAACGAAGAATGATATTAAGTGGTTCGAGAAGCTCCTGCAAAGACAGCCTAAAGTGACTGTGACGGAAGTTTCCGAGCTGTACCAGAACAAGGGTACAAACAGGTAGATAGCCCTTAAAGAACAGACATGGTAAAATCTTATAAGAAACGAGGTAAGGTAATATGGAAAAACAGGTTTATATCACAGAGGAAGAACGAGAAAAATGTAAAAAGGTGGCTGATGCGTTTGCAGAACTGTATGAGATGGAGAATATCGTGGTGATTGATGCTGGCAGATATGGCTTTGTTGAACTGAAATATTACAAGCCGTCACATGGCTTTGAAGATGCCATAACCTTTACTGACAGCGTGGCACTATTTGAGGAATTGTGGGAGGAATGGCTGAATACAAAGCTGTATCTTATGGCAAAAGGTACTCCGTTATTGGAGAAAGGCTATAAGGGTGTATTTGAGAGTCTATCGGAAGAAAAACAGTCAGAACTTATCGTGCGAAAAGCTGAATTTGCGAAAACAGCGGAGATATATCTGTAATATTGTTCCTGTGGGAGAAAGAACTGTAGCTAGTGGTTAATCAAGGATTAGAAAGGTACTGTATAATGCAGGGCTTTTCTTATTTTGCCTTTTGGTAAAATGATAGAATGAATGAGTGGGATTCCGGCGTAACCGGCATTGTGGAAAAATCCAAAAGTTTTGATTTTTCCATGATGCTTGTTCTAAATGCTTGAAATTATTCGTTTGAACGTATACAATAATGATGACATAGTTTAGTGAAAGGATACTTGAAAATGTTAGGGTTTATTTCTGCCACTGAAGCAGCGAAAAAATGGGGAATTTCAGTAAGACGGGTACAGAAGTTATGTGAGGAAAATCGTATACCCGGAGTAGCAAAGTTTAGCCGCTTGTGGCTGATCCCAAAAGACGCAGAGAAACCTACAGACAAAAGACATAAACATAGTTGAAAGGAATGATTTCATGGCGAACATTTTGATTGTTGAAGATGAAAAGAATATGCAGGATATTATTGGCGAATATATGAAAAAGGGCGGGCATACTTGCTTTACTGCGGATGACGGTATAGATGCCTTAATGATATTGAAAAATAATCCTATGGATTTAATGATATTGGATATCATGATGCCTCACATTGATGGCTTCACTGTCTGTAAAATGGCACGGGAAATGAGTAATATGCCTATTATCATGCTGACAGCCAAAAGTGAAGAAAGTGACAAGCTAAAGGGTTATGAATATGGTGCGGATGATTACACAACAAAACCTTTCAGCCCTAAAGTCCTGTTGGCTAAAGTGAATGCCTTGCTCCGCCGTTCTTCCTCGGAACCGTTAGATATATTGAGTACTGGAAAAATTTCTGTTATGCCGTCCTCACATAAAGTATTTTTAGATGGGCAGGAAATCGCCCTTACCCACAAAGAATACGAACTGCTTTATTTTTTTATGATGAATCCCGGACAGATTTTTACCCGTGAACAGCTGCTGAATAGAATTTGGGGCTACGATTTTGAGGGGACTACCCGTACTGTAGATACCCATATCAAAACACTGCGGCAAAAGCTGGGGAGTGAAGGAAAGCATATAGTAACGCTTATTCGTTCTGGATATAAATTAGAGGTGACAGTATGAAAAATAGCGATAATTTAAGCATTTATTCGATAAGGAAGAAAATACTTTTGATGTCTAAAGTGATAGGCGCTATCCTTGTTATTTCATATATCCTTTCAACCAAACTACCGTTTTCCTCAGACATTTCACTTTCTATTTGGACTGTTTTTGTGGTGCTGTTGATTTTTGGCGTTGATTTTCTGATGAGCTGCTTTATCTCAAAACCTATTGCTAAATTGGAAAAAGCAGCAAAACGGATGGCTGATTTAGATTTTTCTTCGTCATGTGACATCATGACAAATGATGAATTTGGGCGGCTTTCCACAAGTCTTAATGTCATGGCTGATAATTTGCAAAATGCTTTTATGAAGTTGGAGGCAGCAAATAAGCAGCTTGAAAAAGATGTTGAACAGGAAGGTCTGTTGTTATCAGAGCGTAAAGAACTGGTAGATAGTTTATCCCATGAAATGAAAACGCCTTTAGGGATTATCAGAGCCTATGCGGAGGGCTATCAGGACGAAGAGGATGAACTGAAAAAACAAAAATATGCAGAAATAATTATATCGGAAACAGAGCGGATGAATCATCTGATTACTGCTTTACTGGATTTATCTGCATTGGAAACCGGGGCTGTACAGCTTACCTCCGAACGCTTTGATTTTGTCGAACTTTTAGAAACAGTCGCCGGGCGGCTGCTGATCGACACGCCGGATGCTAATTTTGAATTGCAGTATGAGCTTCCTGATTATAAAATTTATGTTTGTACAGATAAGATCCGGATGGAGCAGGTCTTAAACAATCTCATTATCAATGCAAAAAAAAATGTAAAACCGGATGGCATATTAAAGCTATGCCTTTCAGACGAAAATGGGCTATTACATTTTTCTGTATATAATCAGGGCGAAACGATTCCAAATGAAAAGCTGAAAAAGATTTGGACAAAATTTTATCGGGATAACCGCTCAAGGTACAGTGGCTCCGGATTGGGGCTTGCGATTGTTGCACAAATTTTATCTATGCAGGAATTAAGTTATGGCGTAAAAAATCTTGCGGATGGCGTACAATTCTATTTTTCCATACCCACAGTTAAATAAGATAACATTTTTATTTTTGGTGGTTCTGTTTTCTATAAAGAGAGCAGAACCATTTTTATTTCACACCAATTTCACATCAATCTCACACCAACTTCACCTCATTTTCTTAAATTCATAATACGAAAGGGCGAAAAGCCAGAAAAAAGGAGGAGCATATATGACATTATTAGGTTTGGAATGGTATTGGTGGTTGGTAATTGCAATAATATTGGTTATCTCCATTCCTTTTAAAATCAAATTTATGAAATTGTGGGGCAAACGCCAGCAGGAAAAGAAAAACAGGCAGAGGGGAAAATGGGGGGATGATGAATGATTGAAGTTAAAAATCTGACTTTTTCTTACGGAAAGGATAAGCAAGCCCTTCATGGCTTAAATTTTACGGTAGGGGATGGTGAAATTTTTGGATTTTTAGGACCGAATGGTTCCGGCAAGTCAACAACACAGAAAATTCTCACTGGAATTTTGAAAGGGAATGGCGGCAAAGTTTCACTTTTTGGGCAGGATATTGCTACAGCGCACACGCAGGATTTTTTTCAGAAGATAGGTGTTTTATTTGAATTTCCCTATTTATATGCAAATTTGAGTGCTATTGACAATCTCAAATATTTTTCTTCGTTCTATCCGGCAGAACAGTTGCGGGATATTGGGGAAGTTCTGGAAGAATTGGAGTTTAAGACCGATTTCCTGAAAAAGCCTGTTTCTTCCTACTCAAAAGGTATGCGGCAGCGTGTAAGCATGGCAAGGGCGCTTATCAGCAATCCGAAACTGTTATTTTTAGACGAACCAACCAGCGGTCTTGATCCGACGGGTGCGGTCTTGTTCCGCAAGATTATAGAAGAAGAACGCAGAAAAGGGACAACGGTATTTTTAACCACTCACAATATGCTGGATGCGGATCTGCTGTGTGACAGGGTAGCTTTCATTACAAATGGAAATATTGTTGCGCTTGACACTCCGAAAAGGCTGAAGGAGCAAAACAGCAGCCACCGTGTCGTGACCACCTATCTGTATCAGGGCAGACGGGAGGAAAAGACAATCGAAATCCCGGAATTGGAAGCAGGCATTCCCTTTCCGCATGATGAGATCATCAGTATTCATTCAGAAGAACCAACCTTAGAGGATATGTTTATCCAGTATACAGGAAGGGGGCTGTCCTGATGAAAAATTTCTACTCCCTGTTCAAAAAAGACTGTCAGATGATGATAGCCGGAAAATTCATCTTTGTTGCTTTTGGCTCACTGCTTATTTATACATTGTTTATTAACTTTGGCTACATCAATTTTATGGATATGCAATTATACAATGTATACCTCTATGACCCGCAGGGGACACAGCAGGAAGTGTCAGAACTGATTCGTCCGGTGGAATCGTTAGAAGAACTGGATGACGCTCTTTTGGCTGATACAAACGGTGTCGGAATAGACGCCAGTTCCGGCACGCCAAACATTATTTTGTATTTCGGAAGCGAAAAGGTTGATAATCACAGGGCTGACTATGCGTTATCGCTTCTTCGTTCCGGTGATGAGTACGCTGCGCAGATAGTAGGGACAAATACAACAGAGCAAAAACAGAGGAAAGAAATGTCCTGCGAATTATTGTTTATCGAAATCGTTGCCGTTGGATTTTTGGGGATTGCTTCAGTACTGTTCAAAGAAAAGCAGATGGGGGTTATCCGTGTCCATGCAGTCCTGCCGCTAAAAAAGAGTTTATTTGTTCTGTCAAAATTAGCTGTTTTCCTGCTGTCTGATTTAGTTTTTGCAGTGCTATTAACATTGTTCAATGTAGGTTTTTCCGGTACAATCCGCATTTTGCCTGCCGTATTGGTGCAGACCGCAATTTTATCACTGATTATGGCACTTACGGGATTTGGGTGTACTATGCTGTTAAATGACTTCAAGCAGTTTTCGCTTGCTTATTTGGTAATTGCTCTTTTTGTGGCAACGCCCATATTTTTGTCAGCAAATACTTCCATAAAAATGGCATGGATAGGCTGGCATCCTTTCTATCAGGTTTATATGGGACTTAAAAATGCCTATTTTGGAACACCTGTCACAAGCCCTGTTTATTATATTTGTACCGCTTGTGGAATTGCTGCCCTGTTTGTGGTTGTTCAAACTGCATTCCGTAAAGAAATGGGAAAGGAGGGCTGATTATGCGGGGATTGATTTATCAGCTAAAAAGTGTCTGGAAAGACAAATTTTGTATCATGTCTTTTCTTCTGCCAATTATAGTTGCTGTTGTTTTGCGTTTTGTTGGGACGATTGACCTTTCCTCACTGGGTGAACTTCATTTTGGGGCATTAGAAAACAATTTGTCTGCCGGGACAATATCGTGGCTGGAACGGTATGGTTCAGTAACCATATATAAAACGCTGGAAGAATTAACTGCTTCCATCAATGAACCCTCTACAGACTTGATTGGAATAGAAACCGATGGTAATGGCATCAAAACAATGGTAGCTGGCGATGAGCTGGACATATACCGCCAAGTGGCTGGCACGCTTCCAGCATTATATGCGGATCGGGAAAACGCAGAGCAGATAAATGTCAGTATTTTAGAGCGTCATGATGTATTGGCAGGAATGCAAAATATTTTTATAGCAATGACGTTAATTGTTGCTATGTTTATGGGGTGTACTTTTAACGCTATGAATATGGTATCTGAAAAAGAAAATGGCGTCGATTTGGTTAATCAGATATTGCCTATGACATACAGCCAATATGTCATTCAAAAAATCTTTATTGGTTTTGTCTTTGGATGCCTGTCCGCCGTCATGACAGCCTGTATCTGCTTTCAGCTTTCCTTGCAGAGTACATTTCTTATGTTGTTACTGATTATTCTGTCGGCTTTTGTAGCTGCATTGATTGGGTTGTTTATCGGTAAATTTTCCGAAAATCTTATGGTAGGTGTGGTTTATGTCAAGGTAGTAATGATTGTATTTATGGCAGTACCATTATTATCCTATCTGCTGGGGGCAAATGGTTTGGTTTTAATACTTTGCTATTTTGTGCCGTCCAATGCAACTTTTGAGGGGGTTATGAATTTAGCAAACAGTACTGATCCGATTATTGCAAAAGATATGCTTATTCTTATGGCGCATTGCATTGTTTGGTTTCTGCTTTATTTGTCAATCTCTAAACGGCGAAAAAAGAATGTATAAAGAGAAGAGTTTTTCATGCACTTTATAAACGGCAGCTTTGAGAAAATAGAAACTGCCGTTTTTTAATTGGAGCAGCAGATTTTTTCAAAATGAACTAAAGGGGAATGCAAAATATGCGTAAAAGAAAGCCCTAAAATATTGAACCATAGAATTAGGAAAAGTAAAAAAATTACAGAGTGTTTTTACACATCAAGGTGTACCGCAAGGGAGGAAGAAACTTCACTGCGGTACACCTTTTTTAATGGTGCGAAATTTGTCTGATTTTAGATTTTATAGTGTTTTCACGCTTATAGAATCGTGAAAGAAAATTGACTGACATTGCCCTATTCTTCAGCAGGGATTCCGTTTCACTTTACTGCTTCATGTACGGCTGTTTTGAGAGCATGGATTTTTGTGTATCCCATACTTGTTTCATCAGCTCTTTGACTTCCTTTACATCGGCGGCATAGACGTTTCCTGTGGCGTTCATGCGTTTCGCTATCTGGTTCAGATTGTTGCCGATTTTAGTAAGCGCAGCATTGTATTCCCGAAGCTCTGAATAATCAATGTCATAGACGTAGCCATACAGAATCTGATGCCGCAGGAAAGAGGATTTATTCCTCATGCCGGAGACTTTGACTTTCTGCTCCAGTATGTATTGTTCATCATCGCTTAGATATATTTTCAACTCGTTTTGCGTTCCCTGTTTGTCAGTTTTTATGTCCTTTCTGTAATAGGTTGATGAAAGAATTTTACACAATCTTTTATCCTATTATGGGGGATATTCGTGCAGAAAAATGAGAAAAAAACCAAAAATTCCGGCAGGATAATTTTTTGATTTTTGAGCGCAAAGAGGGCTAGTGGGACATTCCCCCTACAAGGAGTTTTTTCAGGTTTCCGCTTTAGAGAAAATTTGAAAAACTGATGCCCGTGTTTCCACATGGGCAGTGCTTGTGGGCAGGTTTTGTGTAAACAGGAAGTCTATAATTAGGGATTTTGAAATCATGGGCGAAGCACTACCCGTTATTGCAAAACAGGGCTATAACGGTGGGTATTTCCTCATGGACGGAGTAGGGAAATATCAAAATACACTCTCAAAAGAGCAACTGGAATGTTTGGAGAAACTTGCTGTGTCCTGTGCGGCAGAGGATAAGGAAACAATTCTGTCAATCATACATGAGTTTGAACCATACTGCGAGAAACTTACATAGACACTGATTGCCATTCTTATAAAGCATATAAAAGATTTTTGAGATGTTTTATGTGCTTTATAAGAATGGCAATTCTAAACAGTTTTCAAGTAAAATGGTTGATTATCTCAAAAAAGCCTTGATTTACGGGCATACAAGCAGGATTTCAAGCTGAATTTACTACCAATTTACTACTTTTGAGGGAAAGAGCCTTGATATGCCGCCCGGAACCCTGCCAGCCCAGCCACCAGCACACAGCATTGAGAAAGAATAAATGAAAACTGAATACGACGCAGACGCGGCGTTTCTCTATCCCTATACGGGAGAACAGGAACGCCGCTTTTTTTATGCCCTCATGTTACGCAGTAGGGGCGAAAAAAGCCTTGCTATATGCGGCTTTGCGGGCGCGGTTTTGCCGGGAACAGGGTTTTATACCTAACCCCGGCAAAATGGCGTTCTATCGTATAACAAATCCACAACCAAAGGAGTGATGAAGCTATGGCAGTTTTCCGTGTGGAGCGCAACAAGGGCTATACCGTTATGAGCAACCACCATTTACGCAACAAGGAACTGACATTAAAGGCAAAAGGGCTTTTGTCGCAAATGCTTTCCCTGCCCGAAGATTGGGACTACACCCTTGCGGGGCTGTCACAGATCAACCGGGAAAGCATCGACGCTATCCGTACCGCCGTATGGGAGCTGGAAAAAGCCGGGTATATCAAGCGGCGGCAGGGACGGGACGAGAAAGGCAAAATGACCGCCATTGAATGCACCATATACGAGCAGCCCCAGCCGCCGGACGACACCCCACCGGGATTGGATAAGCCGATATTGGAAAATCCAACACCGGGCAATCCGATATTGGAAAATCCGACACCGGGTAAACCAACGACGGAAAATCCAATGCAATTAAATAAAGATATACAAAGAACTGACTTACCAACAAAAGAAAAAAGAAATACGGATTTACAAAGTACCTATTCCATTCCTATCCATTCCCCTAACCCCTCTCCTTTGGAGCAGGAAGCGGCTACGCCGCCGGAACGGAAACGAAAGGAAGCGGAGGCACAGACAGCTTTTGAGATTTACCGGGAGATCATCAAGGACAATATCAGCTATGACATTCTCATACAGGATATGAAGTTTGACGGGGACAGGCTGAATGAAATTGTAGACCTCATGCTGGAAACCGTCTGTACCCGGAGAAAGACGATCCGCATTGCCGGGGACGACTACCCCGCCGAGCTGGTGAAAGCAAAGTTTATGAAGCTGGACGGCGAACATATCCGCTTTGTGCTGGACTGTATGCGGGAGAACACAACCAAAATCCGCAACATCAAACAGTATTTACGGGCGGTGCTTTTCAATGCCCCGTCCACAATCGGCAACTATTACACGTCCCTTGTGGCTCACAACATGGCAAGCGGCGCACTTGCGCCAAAGGAGCCGCACGACCCCTATTCATTCAAACCGGGCGAAAGCCTGTAACCACCCACAACCACAAAAGGAGGATTTTATTATGGCACAGAAAATGACGGGAGCATTGGTATTTGACGAGCGCACAGACCGCTACGACATTCGCTTTGACCTTGCCAGCTATTACGGCGGGCTGCATTGCGGGGACTGTTTCGACGTGTTCACACGCGGCAAGTGGAAGCCGACCCGCATTGAAATGAACATGGCGCAGGAATGGTACTTGGTGGGTATCAGAGCGGACGACTTAAACGGGCTGCGGGTGCGTATCTGACCGCCGCCCCATAGATGTGTACTGTTCCCGAACGACTTCAAGCAGACAGCCCTGCATGGGGATAAACAGCTTGTCCATGTAACTCTGGTCGGCTTGCCTGCGGTGGCAGAAATCCGTATAGGTTAATTCCACATAACCGCCGCTTTCTCTGATATATACTTTTCTTGGTGCATACTTCACCGTAAGTACCTCCCATCTGAATTCTTGAAATGCTGTAATCCAGATGGAGAGGGCGGGGAGCGGCAACGAATACCACATACCGCCCTGCGGCACATTCCGATAAAAAACGACAAAAGAAAAACCGCAAAGGCTGTCACCACATAAGGAGATAATTTGAAAACATTATTGGAATACAGCTTATGGGCGATAGCAAAGGCAAAAGCCAGCGTAAGAAGCAGAAACGCTTCTTGCACTGGCTTTCTTTAATGTCAACAATAAAATCGCACATTCGCAAAATGAAAACTCCTTTGCTACACTTTGGTCAAAGGAGGTCGAGAAATGTATGATGTGAAAAATGTTACATAGCAAGTGACGAAAATGAACGGCGAATTATCATCAACAGCTTAAATAATCTACGAAACAAACTAATTGAGAACAACAGATACACCGATGCGATTAATAAAATTCTAATCAAAATCGTAAACGCACCAATCAAAACATTCAAAATTACGGAGGTTTAAGATGATGAAAAAGACAATTTTTGAAGAAATGGGCGGCACTTATACACAGATTGGAGATTACTTTCTTCCCGACTTAAAACTGCCCGAAGAAGAAACAAAGCCCATCGGCATATGGGGACAGCGACACAGGCGCTATCTGAAAGAGCATAAAAGAGCGATTTACACTACTCTGCTCACAAGCGGTAAATTAAACGTCTACCTTGCTGATATTGATGAACAGGCAGAAAAAATGTTTTTTCGGCTGGTAAAGCAGATGGCAGAGCGTGAAAGCGTGACGGAACATTTAAAAGCAGATAAGCAGTTCGAATGGGTACAAAAAATGAACAATATTCGCAATAGAGCAATGGAAATTGTAAATACATATTTGATTTATAACTAATTGAAAACGGCGGCAGGAAAAATCCTGCCGCCGTGTATTATAATTTAACTTCTACTATGTACAGATAATTTATGTATTTATCTTACCAATATATAGTTTTTAGATAAACATCAGAATTTTTATTCTATATAACGCTTATTGGCGTCCTGTAAAATTTCAAATACGCAATCGCTCCTAAATCCAAATGCAGCCCCCAAATCATCAGCTATAAGGGAACCCGACATTTCATTAAAATGGATCTTGGGATAATCTTTCAAATAAATAATTTTACTTTTATTATTTTCTTTATGAGCGTATGGGATTCCGTACTTCTGAACATATTCTTCATATTTGTTTCCATAAAAAAATGGTACGACTTCACCGGCATTTTCTAATTCCATACAAAAAGCGTAATCTTTTTCTTGAAGTTTATATTGTTTTGCTATTTGTTCAAAAAGGAGCATACCAGCAAAAAGAGCGTTGAATATATCCGACCCACTAACTAAGTTGAATTTATTAACTTTCTCTTCATCAAATCCAAGGTTAATATAATATTCTTGATATGCACTTTTTTCAGTATCATTTGATAATCCAATCGGCATAGTTATTTTACATGACCAATCGTAAAAAAACTCAAAAATAAATGTGCCAGAATTCGAACCGGGAAAAATAAACTTATGCATAAAGATTATTGAGTTCATAGAATAACTGATATGCTCAAAAATATCATTTTTTAATTTGATGAAATCAATAAACTTATCCCTGTTGGTATATAAATTGAAAAAATTACTGTATTTAGAACTAACATTTTTTAAGTAAATGTTAGCTATTGGGTAGGTTGCTTTGCGCTGTAAGATATTATTATAAGCATAATAAAAATCTCTTTTACAAAAATTATCAATATTTTTCTGATATTCTTTTGACCTCTCATAAAGATATTCAATATTTCCTCTGTCAGCAGGCTTTATGGGTTCTTTACTGCTTCCACTACGTACATAAACGCTACCGTTGCAAATATAAGGGGCATTCTTTCCCTCATAAACATAAACAACTAAAACTCCAGTTCTTTTATTATCGGGTGAAGCCAAAAACCGTGTGCTAAATTCAGGCATAGGGGATATTCTTGTAGCTATCTTTCCAATACGCTGACTATAATCTTGTTTATCTATTGGCTGTATCTTTTTTGTTTTATCATCAATGCCGATGATAAGCCACCCACCTTCACAATTCGCAAATGAAGTGATTTCCTTTGCAAGTTGAGCCTTTCCGCCATCTTCAAGAAGGAGTTTATATTCAACGTGATGCCCTTCATCGCAATCTACGAGCTGAGAAAGATGACCATACTTGATTTTATCTATAGACAATGGTTGTCCTTTTTTGTCAAAAAAAGGTGAATACATATTATCCCTCGCTTTTCGTAACCTCTTTTATTTTCTCGATTTTTCTATCCGCATAAATAACAACATCCTTAATGACCAGCTTCTGAACGGCGGAAATCAGTGTTGCCATTGAATCAAAATCAGGCTCGCCGTCTTTTGTTGGGAGCATAATATCAAGAGCATCGGCATCTTTGGCATAGAAATTATGACCGTAATCAAATTTTCCAGTATGTGCAGCTTTATGAATAGCAGACGTCAAAAATATAGATGCTTTCATCGGAACAGATTCGGTATGTACTACTGCTACATGATCGTCAGCTCCGTACCGATAATTGCGATACTTTGCAGAGCCAAACATATCAATAGTTGTTGTGTTCTTTTCGAATACTTCTACATTATTGCTGATATATGCAGAAATGCCCTCAGATGCTTCTCCTGCAGTAACAAACGGAAGTGTACCGGCAATACGATCATCGCCCTTCAGACGTTTTCCTCGTGTCGATTTTCCAAAGAGTTTTTCCAGATTATATGCGTCCCATTTGAGCGACTTATAGTTTTTGAGAGCGTTTTCTTCCTCACTGGATAATTCGTAATTATCCAGTCCGCTTACTGTTAAGTAAGCGGACAGCTCCGCCACTCGCTCCTCTTCCAGCTCCGCCACTCGCTCCTCTTCCAGCTCCGCCACTCGCTCCTCTTCCAGCTCCGCCACTCGCTCCTCTTCCAGCTCCGCCACTCGCTCCTCTTCCAGCTCCGCTATAAAGGATTCCATAAAATCAAAATCGATTTTACCATCAATTGTTATAGGAAGTCGCATAGTAAAGTTTTCGCTTTGAGAACTTCTCAGCTTTTTTCCGTAAGAAAATTTCCCAATCATCGACTTTTGCATAGCAACAGCAAAGAAAAGCATTGCATTTGATGAATATACGATTTCATTATTCCAATAGACACCCGTATCATCGCCTGCTCCAAAAGCATAGTCCCTATAAAACGTATTGCCAAAAATGTCAATAGTGATTGCGTTTTTCGGAAATAAAGCTACTGGATTTGAAATATAGTTTACAACTCCTGCATTTGTTGTTCCAGACATAACAAAAGGTATGGTTCCTTCAATCTGGTCATCTTTTTTCAAACGTCTGCCTTGTTCTATTTTATTGAAGACTTCTTTATATTTAAATTCGCCCCACTTAACAGTCCTCAGCTTTTCGTTAAGTGAGGCATTCATTTTCCCAAGCGGTCATTCTCTGTGCTTTGATTTTTCAGGAGATTCGACACTTCCCAAGCCAAATAATTACTGACGGTTTTCTTAAAATCATCTAAAGTCGGCTTTGTGTCAATTGGCGCCGTCTGATTCCAGTCTGCACCATTTTCGGGATTGATCTTGCCCTCATAGTATTCCTTTTCCGTGAAAATGTTCAGCTTTGTTTTTCCGAAGCGTACCAAATCCACAAGCTCGGCATAGCGTTCTTTTGCGTGGTCGGTGTCCCGCAGATTGCAGCTTGCTTTTTTTCGGTTTGTTCTCGTATATCCGTCAACGGAAAAATCAATAAATTTTACAGTATCGTCTTTCTGATGCGCCTCACCAACACGAAAAACATATATATTCGTCTGAACGCTTGATTTACCGATAAATAGGTCAATCGGCATTTTGATACTGGCAAGCAAAGTACTATGTTTCAAAATCCTTTTGTTATATTCTGTTGCTTTACCGCTGCCTGCGGAGTTTTGAATAATGATAGCAGCATAGCCCTTGCTCATCATCGACAGAGCCTTTTCAACGAATACCATACCGTTTCCGGGTGCAGAATACGGTGGATTCAGAACGAAAGCATCAGCGGGAAATTTTTCGTCATTTTTGCCAAATCCATAGTTGCCGTTAAATTCTTTCAGCGAATCTTTGTTCAGAATATTGGAGCTGCCGTCACCCATCAAAATCATATTAAGGATTGCCAGCATATAAACTTCCGAAAGAATTTCAAGACCGAGAAGTTGATTTGCCTTGATTTCAACAGATTTTAATGCAAACGCATCGGGGGATTTAATCTTTTCTTTGGCATCTATCAACATTTCATTCATAGATGCAACAAGAAGTCCTGCTGAGCCAGTTGCAAAGTCCCACACATAGGAGTCCTTGTTTACCCTTGCGAGACGCGCTAAAAGAGTAGCAACATAGGAAGGTGTCAGAACAACATCATTCAGCTTGTCTTGCGAAAAACCGAGCCAACTGTACATCTCATTGAACAGTTTTCCGGTAAAATCAGTACTCAAACCGATTTTATAATAAATCCCGAGATCGTCAATGATTTTTGTGAATACCCGTTTGAGTTGGCTTTCTCCGTTTTCAACCTTATTGATGTTATCAGTTGTCAGCGTGTTTTGTAAAGTGCGGACAATTAAATCTCGTTTTTCCTGCGGCAAATTCTTCTCATTCAAGAATGCTTTTATTTTACGAAGAATGATATCTCCGTCACGACTTCCGTCTTCGGTTGAGGATTTCAGTTCAGATTTTTCAAGTGCAGCAACCTTTCCCGGTACACCGAGCGTTGCAATAATGGATGCCGCCACAAGATAAACACGGTCACGCTCACTCAGACCTTTTTCGCTCTGATAAATATCGTTATTCAGTTTTACAAGACTGGCATTGATTTCCTTCTCACGATGTTCTTTTAACTTTTCGATTTCTTCCTGCGAGAGCTGAAGACGTTTTACTTTTTCAATAAAGCCATCAAAGTTGCTCTTTTTCAGAAAAGAGAAGTCTGTGTAATCATCGACTTTCTGCCCGATACCAAAATTGTGCTTGGAAACATAATATACGCCGATTTCATATTCAAGCTTCCCACTATCGTTTTTATATCCGGTCATACCGACAGCGATTATATCGGTATAGCTCGTATAATGAAGAAGCGCATTTGCATAATGAACAGCACCGTTTACAGCATAAGAATTGATATTCTTGAAATCAGGCTGATTCTTTGCGGTTTTATTTGCAACTTTTCCGTCAGCATCAAGCATAACAAGCTTGTTTTTATAACCCTTATACTCAATCAAAATCGGATAATTGACTAAATTCTTATCCTGCAAAAGTAGTTTCGCATCGGGACGGTTTCCACCGACACCGCCATTTTTGGAATAATAGTCATTTAATGCTTGGTCAATCTCAGGGTTAAGAGATTCCTGCTCCAACTTATAATCAAGCTTATATGATTTCATCCAACCATTTGCAAGGTCTGCAATATTGGGTTCAACAGATTGAGTTTTAGCCATTGTTATTTCCTCCATGTATCCAGTTATTATCATTAGCAGACCAAGATTTTGTAAATTTGTCGTTCAGAATTGCCGCTGTAAACGGTTCGGTCAAAAACTCTTTTATCATTCTTAACACGGTACCGTAATCATCCGTTTTGGTATCAATCTTGCGAACAAAGGCTTTCCATTTTTTCTGCATTGCATCATCGCTATCAAATGCCATAACTTGCTCAAATTGTTCCGCCGTAAAGGTATGTCCACGATCACGATTTTCAAATGTCTTTCGCAATGCTTCTGTCAGCGTTGCTCCATCAAAATCGAATTTGTTAGCAAGATAATAAATATCGTAGTAGTCTTTCATTCGGCTGGAAAATTCCATAAGGCTTAGGATAGCGTCAATCTTTTCGGCTATCGTTGTTTCAAGAGAATAGGTATTTACTGTTGGTGATATAAAATCATCAAGCTGAGTTGGAATTTTTCGTTTTTCCTGCTTCGGCACGATAACATCACCCACGCCAAAATCAATACTGAACGGTGTTTTCGTATTTTTAATTCGAGCCACAAGAGAAACCCCAATACCGGCGTACTTCTTTGCAACGGCAATAGGGGCAATATCTTTTATCTCAAAAGTCACAAAATCATTGCCTGTAGGCGTGGAGATGATTGTCTCTATTACAGTCTGTAGTTGTTCAGGAGTGTTGGGAACTTTCCGAAGAAGAAAATCTACATCTACCGTCACACGGCTGTCAAAATTGGTAACGGAATAAATGAACAATCCGCCTTTCAGTACAAGATTTTCCGAATATTGCGATTTTTCCAAGCGACGTAGGAACTCTTCTTGACAGAAGAGTTGCAGACAAAGCTGATAGCTTCGTCCACTTTCTTTTGCCTTGTTTTTCAATCTTGCAAGTACAGATGCAGCAATATCAGCCATTGAGAAGTACCTCCATTACATTCATAACTCTTGTATACAGTTTCATTTCCTTTGCGTACTTAGACAGGTTTGCAAGGTTCTTTTTTTCATCAACAGCGTAAGCATTGACCGCTTTATTGAAAATTTCGTTATCAAGTTTTGTGCGGTACTTAAAGCAATCGCATATGGTTCTCTCCCGGTCATACACGGGCAATGTCACACCGTTAAAACTATCCACAGATTTTCCGATTGTCAGAAAGTCTTTTTGAATATAGTATGCCTTCATCGGAAATTCCACGATATTCTTTACGACACGGGACGCTGTTCTTGGTACGGCAATCGACCACTCGCGGGGAGAAAAATCATTGTATCCATAGTGGAATAATGCAGATTCCACGCAAATAATCCCTTGCGGTAGAATCTCATGTATTAACTGTTCCTCTGTTGTGTCATTGCTCTGTGGAAGCTTATAAAAGCCCCTTCGAATCCTCTCAATAACTCCTTCTTTACAAAAAGCTGCTACCTCGTATTTATTTATTCCTTTATCTGCAAAGTCTGAAGTTTTTGCAATACCACCGTTATTTTCAATCACATTTTGTATGATTTCTTTCTTATTCAAGCAGACACCAACTTTCCACATACAAAAAATAAATAATGCACGTATTCATTATAGCGTATAATTAGAAGAATTGCAATAACTAAGCACTAACATTTTTCTAAACTTGCGTGTCAATCGTATATGTCATATAAATTTAACTTCTGGCTTTCACTAAAATTAAATATTATTTCCACTTTCCAAAAAAATTATTCAAAAACTTTTTGGAAAGTATTGACAAACACTTATTTCATTCAGTATAATGAAATACTCTTTTATGAGAAGCAAAACCAATTACATATCCTCACAGAATTTGGGAGTACGGCTTTACGCCGTACACGCCTACGGTATGCGAAAAGGAAATACTGCCGCTTCTGAAACTGCTTCGAACTGTCGGCAACAGATAAGCGTAACAGACAGTTTCGACTTTGAATCTCAAAGCCGGTTACATCATTGTGAAACCAAAAACCGCAAGGGATAAGTCTATCCTTTTGTATTGGTCGGTACACATTGATGTGCCGGCTTTTTTGCTGCCCAAATGCCGGCTACAACTAAATGACCGGCTGGATGGGATATGATTTTGCGATAACCTCTTTTCGGAGAGCAAGCGAAACAACGCCGCCTGAGATGGGGGCAGGGACAGAAAAAAGACATTCAGACAGACCGGCGGAAAACAACAGACCGTATGCGGCAGAAAGAGTGTCGCATACCGTAGCAAGCAGGGAAACTGTATTGACAGTTTCCGCCCCAACCGGCTTTAAGAGCCGATTGCCCTTTGGGGAATCCCCCAATCCCCTCAAAAATCCAAGAAAGGACTGATGTTATGAACGAAGCCAAGAACAAAAATTTATTTATCCGTGTAAGCGAAAAAGAGAAAAATATTATTGTACAGAACGCCAAAAAGTGCGGGCTTTCCATATCAGAGTATCTCCGTCAGCGCGCTTTAGGATATATGCCGAGAGCCGTCCTGCCCGAAATATTCTTCTCTTTCAACGACAAACTGGACGAACTCTGCGTCGCTGTCGAGGGGAAAATTACAGCGGATACGGAAGAAAAAATAACCGCCCTGATTGATGGAATCACAGCCGAGTTAATTCTCCCTCAAAAAGAAAAGGCGGTGGTATAAATGGCGACTACCGGATTCTGGCCTGTCAAAGACCGGCTGAAGGAAGTGATTGACTATGCGGAAAATCCCGACAAAACCATAGATAAAAAGTATGTGGACAGCGATTTATACGCCACTCTGCGGTATGTTTCCAATGACAAAAAGACCGACGAGCGTATGTATGTCAGCGGCATCAACTGCAACGCAAAGCGGGCGTATGAGCGTATGACGGCAACGAAAAAACGCTTCGGGAAAACAGGCGGCAACGTGGCATACCACGGCTACCAGAGCTTCCAGACCGGCGAAGCCACGCCCGAAGAAGCGCACAAAATCGGGCTGGAAACCGCAAGGCGGATGTGGGGAAACGAGTATGAAGTTGTTGTCACCACACACCTTAATACAGATAATGTCCATAATCATTTTGTCGTAAACTCCGTATCCTTTAAGACGGGCAGGAAATTTGAAAACCATATCTCCGACCACCATAAACTCCGTGAAATCTCCGACGCTGTATGTCTGGAACATGGGAAAAGCATCTTGAAGGACGCAGAGTTTTACGGCAGAAGCAAAAAAGAATACCGTCTGAAACAAAACGGCGGGCTGTCACATGGGGAGATTTTGAAAACAGATATTGACGCCGCCCTTGCCCAGTCCGCCAACTTCAAGGCATTTGAAATCCGTTTAAAGGACATGGGATATGAAATCTGCCGTGATGAAAACTTCGCCCATTATTCCGTAAAAGGGACAGGCTGGCAGAGGGCAGTCCGCTTAGACCGGCTCGGAAAAGAATATACGCCTGAAGCAATCAGGGCAAGGCTGCTTGACAACCAGCGGCACGTCGGCTATATCCCATTCCACAAGCCGAAATATACGCCGCTCCTTACGCTTGAAATCGAGTACCGTAAAATACAGCGCATGGACGGCATACAGATACTTTTTGCCCTTGTGACTGAACTTTGCAGGCTGGTTACGGGAAACAATATTGCCCCCGAAACTCCCCGTCCGCTCTCCCCCGCCATGCGGCAGGAAATTGCAAACTTAAATAAAACGCTGAAAGAATACAAGTTCTTATGTGAGAATAACATTGATTCCCCGCAGGAGCTTGTTTCTTTTATCAGCGAAAAGCGTGGGCAGATTTCCGATTTGGAAAAAGAAAGGCAGTCAGTTTACAACCGCAACCGCCATAAGAAAAGCGGGGAATTAAATGCACAGGCAAGGGAAATCTCCGCCAGGATAAAACCTCTGCGGGAAGAATTATCCCTTGCAAAAGCTGTCCTTGAAAAAATACCGAAACTGAAAGAAGTAATTGAAACCGAACGGCAGGCGGAAACCGCCGTTATAACCAAAAATAGGGAAAGAAGGTATGCAAGATGACAAATACAGAAATCAAAACCAAGAACCAGCCGAAGAAAAAGGCAGCGAATATCCAAGTAGATAAACTCCGTACTTTTGAGGGACATCCCTTTAAGGTGCTGGACAATGAAGATATGAACAATCTTACAGAGAGCATAAAGGCGCAGGGAATTATTTCTCCGTTAATTGTTCGTGCCATTGAAAGCACAGATGAATATGAAGTGATAAGCGGACACAGGCGTTTACACGCTGCCATAAAAGCAGGGCTTTCCGAAGTGCCTGCTTTAATTTATCCCCTTGACCGAAATGAAGCGATGATTGCGGTTGTAGACAGCAACCTGCACCGTGAAAGGCTGCTTCCAAGTGAAAAAGCCTTTGCCTACAAAATGAAAATGGACGCAATGAAAGCACAGGGCAGGAGAACGGATTTAACTTTGTCGCAAGCTGCGACAAAGTCGGATACCGCCGCCGAAATAGGAAAATCACAGGATGAGAGCCGCGACCAAGTGTTCCGCTATATCCGTCTGACTTATCTTATCCCCGAACTGCTTGACAAGGTTGACGAGGGCGTTATCGCACTCAGCCCCGCCGTGGAAGTGTCCTACCTCTCCAAAGAACAGCAGAAAATACTGCTTGACGCAATGAACTTGAACGACTGCACACCCTCCCACGCACAGAGTATCCGCATGAAGAAACAGGCTCATCAGAATACTCTTTCTTCGGACGGTATTTATGAAATCATGTCAGAGGAAAAAGGCAACCAGACCGAACGTATCAGCTTTAAAGTACAGGATTTAAAGGGATTTTTCCCGAAAAACTTTACGCAAAAACAAATGACGGACACGATTCTAAAGCTGCTTTATGAGTACAACAGAAAACTGGAGCGAAGCCGCAGAAGCCGTGAGGAAAGGTAAGGTAGCATTATGAAAAAATTAGAAACCTTTACAGTCAATCCTAATGCAGTCTATATGCTGCCGCATGAGCCGATAGATGAAAATGAGAAAATCAATTTATCGCAGGAAATACTGCCCCATAGTCCCGATATCCGCATTGAAAGCAGAAAATTAGTGCGTTTCAGCGGTGAAAACGAGTTCTCCCTTAAAATTGGCGGCACAACCTACGAGGTCAATACCCATTTCAGCAAGAAAGGAAAACAAAGCGTATTGGAGCAGTTTAAAGAACTGATACTGTCCGAAAATCTGATTTAATCCAAAAGAGGTTTTAATTCCCCCACAGCTTGCTGCGGAGAGTTTATTTATTGCACATTGGAAAAAGATAACTGGGTATAGTAAGATAATCCTGCCTTTGCTATGCCCAGTTGTCGGAAAGGAGCAAAAAATCATGACAACAGCAACGAAAATAAATGGGCAGACAGAAGAAAAAATCACAGCTTTGTATTGTAGGCTGTCGGTTTTGAGTATCTACAAGACAGGCAGCAAGGAGGGGCTTGTCGTGGCTATGAACGCCGCGCTGCCCTTTATGGACGGGGAAATGCGGGACTTTGCCGCCCGCACCCTTGCCAAAGTGGGACGCATGACCGAAGCGGAGTTTGCGGGGCTTGCCCTTTACCCCGCCGACGAGGTATGAGCGACATTAAGCGGCTAACGCCGCCCTAGAGCCGGAAAGTCAATACCCTTGTGCGCCGGACGTGCTGCAACTGCGACAATGGGAATTGTATCTTGCTGGACGATGGGGACGAGTGCGTATGTCCGTAGCTCATTTCCTATTCCCTGCTCTGTAAATGGTTCCGTATCGCTGTACTGTCCGCAGATAAGGAGCTGTACGCCGAGATATACCAAACGGGGGATATGCGCCGTTGTAGCGTGTGCGGTACACCCTTTGCGTCCAGCTCCAACCGGGCGATCTACTGCCCGGACTGCCGGAAGCGTATCACCCGCAGACAGACCGCCGTGCGCATGAGGAAACTGCGGGCGAATGTGACGCGGTAGGGGCGAAAAAAGCCTTGCTGTATGCGGCTTTCCAGGCGGGAAAATAAGGCGGTAAGGGATTTATACCTGTACCACCGAAAATGGCGTTCTATTGCGTCACAATCTAATCTCTGCACCCATGAGAAAACCGGGGCGCGGTGGCTGTCTGATAGCTGCCGCGTCCCGGTTTTTCTTTTGTCCTACAAACTGGAATTGAACAAAATCGCTGCGCGATGGCCTGCCAAGGCTGTGGCATAACGATTTTCTTTTTTCTATAACAAAACAGTGGAAAGCAAGTCCTAAAAGTAGTATTGTTAAATCACCACAAAATAACAATCAAACAGGATCAACCTCTCCACTGCCTATGAAAAGAATACCACCCTTCCGCTTGATTGGCAAGCGGTTTTATGACCCCAATGCACCTCCATATAAAGCAGTGTTTCTGATAACTACTGATTTTATATGGAGGATTTTATTATGTATGAAAAATATTTAGAACAGCTTGAGGAAGCCGGGAAAATCCGTAACCTCAAAGAACGTTCCATCAGTTGCTATAAAAACTGTGTTTCTTACTTTCTGAAATATCAGAATAAGAATCCAAAAGAACTTACCTGTCAGGATGTCAGGACTTTTTTGCTTGCGAAAAAAGAGGAAGGACTGAAAGCCGCAACTCTGAATCTCTATAATTCTGCCATCCGTTTTTTCTATCGGAATGTCCTGCATATCCTTTGGGATGACATCACAGTTCCACGTATGATCCTGGAACACAAGCTTCCGACTGTACTGACCGCCTCTGAGATTGACCGCCTGTTAGATGCTGTTGATGATATCAAATATAAGGCTATGTTCGCAGTCATGTATTCTTCAGGCATGAGAGTTTCTGAAGTGATCCATCTTCATTATGACGATATCTCTCGTTCAAATATGCAGATTCATGTTCGGGATACCAAGAATAGAATGGATCGTTATACCATTCTCTCCAAACGTTGCCTGAATATCCTTACACAATACTGGTTTGAGAATGGTCGTCCCCGTGGCATCCTGTTTCCGAATAAATTTACCGGTAATTATCTGACAGTCAGTACTCTGGAACAGGTAATGCGGCGGGCAGTAGCTGATGCTGAACTTCCAAAGGCAGCAACCCCACACTGTCTCCGCCATAGCTTTGCAACTCATCTGATGGAACATGGCATAGAACGGCAGAACATTCAGGCGCTGCTTGGACACCGTGATCCGAAATCTACGGAAGTTTATCTTCACGTCAGCAACAAATCCCTCATGGGCATTCAAAGCCCTTTTGACAGGAAAGAAGGTGCCGGTCATGAATAAACCCACCGTCCAGGATATTTTCCGACATTTTTATCCGGCATACCTTGAAAGGTATTCCCCATCCCCGGAACAGGCAAAAGTTGCCCGGAACATCCTGAACTGCAAAACAGGAGCCTATGGTGCAAATATCAGTGTATGTGAAGACTGTGGTGCTGTCCAGATTCATTATAATTCCTGTCGTAACCGCTGTTGTCCCATGTGTCAGGCTATTCCAAAGGAAATGTGGATGGATGCTCGCAGAGAAGATGTACTTGATGCACCTTATTTCCATCTGGTGTTTACAGTCCCTAACATTCTGAATCCGGCCATTTACAGTAACCAGAAACTGTTATATGACACGCTGTATCATGCAGCTTCCGCTACTATTCAGGAACTGACATCCGGCCCAAAGCACCTCGGGGCTTCTGTTGGTTATATCTGCATCCTGCATACATGGGGCTCAGAAATGAATTTTCATCCCCATATCCATACGATACTGCGTGGCGGCGGCCTGACACCGAAAAATGAGTGGAAAGACAATGGTACGGAGTTTTTTCTCCCCATATGGGCTATCTCCAAAGTCTTTCGCGGGAAATATATGGATGAGTTGAAAAATCTCTGGAATACAGATCAGCTTGAGTTTCATGGAACAGCAAAAAAATACCGTAATCATTATGCATTCAAAGAGCTTATAGATTCCTGTTATGATACAGAATGGGTTCCTTACTGTAAGAAAACTTTTAACGGTGCACAGTCTGTGATTGATTATCTCGGAAAATATACCCATAGGATCGCTATCAGCAATCACCGCATGATCCATATGGACGATGAAAATGTTACTTTTTCTGTCAGGGATTACCGAAAGGAAGGAAAATGGAAAGAACTGACTCTTTCTGGTATTGAATTTATACGGCGTTTTCTGATGCATGTGCCACCCAGACGTTTTGTCAGAATCCGGCATTACGGACTTCTTTGTTCCCGCAGCAAGCACAAAAAACTCACTTTATGCCGGAATCTCCTTGGATGTAAAAAATATCTTTCAAAGCTCAGGGATAAAGAGATGCCGGAAATACTGAAACAGCTATACGGGATAAACATCTGTGTATGTAAATCCTGCGGCGGACATCTTGGGAAGCCCCAACTTCGAATGCCGCAAAGGTGTTAAAATACACTTTCTTTATATGTTTTTTAAGCCTCAAAGTCAGAGGTTTTATTGTTGTACCTATTTATCTGAAAACACTTGATTTCTGTAGCGTCTGCACAGGAAATCCTGTATAATTATGGATAAGAACAAAAGATTGAAAGTCCATAGATAGCAACTACCCGGACGCTCACTTTGTTCAATTAGGTCAAATCGAAAATGGAGTAAACGAAAGGGCAGTTCACTGGAATGCCAAAACTGCTTTTTCGTTTACCCCATCATCGATTCTAACCTAAAGAATTTACTTAACAATATGTGCTGTTATAATTGTATAACTATATGAATTGATAGTAATTTTGATATTTTCAACTTCGCAATACCAATTTTTACCCTGTTTGTATATATTGCAATTTTTATCCAACACCTTATTTTTGCAATACTCAACAACATCTACTGTATCTATTTTTAGGTTTCTTCTAATTCTATCAACTCCCATTTCAGTTGTATGAATTTTGTCAATATTATCAAGTAATATCTTTTTATCTTCCATTCTTTCTTTTCCTCAAATTCCGATTTTTCGCTCTATTTACTTCCTGATAAACCGGAATTTACCGTTCTGCAATAACATATTCACCATTTGAATAGCTTAATTTGGTGTGACTAATCTTAAACGCTTGTTGCTTCAGTTGGCTAAGGAGCGTGTGCATAAAAAAACCATGCGTGACAATGGTACAATCTTTTTCCTTTTCGGCTATCATATCTATAAATTGTTTGGCACGATAAACAGTTTCTTTCCTACATTCCTTTTGTGAATGAATATTAAAAAACCATTGTAAACGTGCGGAAATATTCCAAAATATAAGCGGCAGCTTCTTATCTGAAATAACACTTGCACATAGCGGTACTTCATCAAGCAATTTTGTAGGAATAAAATCTCTTTCACCAAATAACTGCTTTGCTGTATCCCTGCTTCTTTGTAAAGTACTGATATAAATATCTTGATAATTTATTCGGATATCATTTGACAGCAAAAGATAAATCGGTGCTTCATCATACATTTGACAGTCCTTATTAAACTGTTCCGATGTACTCCATTTTTTCCATTGAAAATCCACTTTGCCATGCCTCATGACAATCGCCCGCATATCTAAACCTCCGCAAATTCTGATTTGTCTAATTCTGAATTGCCAGTTCCTATTATATGCTTTCAAAACTCAAAATGCAATAGTCTTGTGACATTATCCGCGCTCTGTCTGCCTTTCCCGTTCCGGCTGCTTCTCCGTCTGTAAAATGCTGTCTATGTTCCGCTTGATAACGTCATACTCCTGTACCTGTTTTTTAAGTTTGCCATAATCGGTGTAAAGGCTTTCTTTCTGCCTTTGCAGCTTTTCATACTCCGCTTGCAGCGCGGGGACGCTGGGGAGCTTGCCGCCGATCTGCGCCGCCTTTAGTGCCTTTGCCGCCGCTTCATGGAGGATAATACCCCGTTCATGCTCTGCCCGGTACTTCTCCTTATTCTGGGCTTTGCGGTAGGCTTCATAGAGGGGGTTTGTCTTTTGGTAAGTAGTTACGTTATTCCACAAAGGAAATTGCCCCGCTTGTCGGATTGACAACAGGGGCTATCTATGCAAGGTTAGACCATCTACGGAAAAAGTTGCGGAAGATTTTATAACCAGCTAATAAAGGCAGCTTTTTGGCAGGCTATTGGGTGGGGGATAAAATTCTCCCATCCAATTTAAAATTAAATTAATAAAATTCCTGTCCACAGGGAATACTAAAAAGTTTGCCCAAAATCTTGACACAAATATAGCCATTATGATACTCTAAAATACTCATAAGAGAATTAGAAGTAAGTCGGAAATAGAGCTGTCAGAATGACACCAGATAAAATATTGTATTACTGCCTTCAAAATCTTGAGGGGACAGTCTTAGTTGAGAGTTGGGGAGAGAAAGGGATTTTCTATAACCCAGACCATGTGCTGAAGCGTGGCGTTTATATATTGACGGTTAAGGAAAAAGACGGTGATAATGATAAAGGTTCTGGTTTAAACAGAGAGAACGTCTACCGTGTAAATCTGGGAATACGGAAAAGCACTTTTGCGGAATTGTTTGGGGCAATCCCAAAACACCCGACAGCAGGCGGCGTTGTAGATATGGATTACGACTTTACCGCATTGGATGAGATACTCCCCCATCCCGTCTACGCATGGATGGCATGGATATGTGCATTGAACCCCTCTGAACAGACCTTTGAGTAACTGAAACCATATATCCAAGAAGCCTATGAGTATGCAAAGGAGAAATTTAAGAAACGCAGGAAGTAATCTTGAAGATTGAAAATTAAATAGCACATAGATGGAAGCATGAAATGTCAGCCGACGGACAAGGCTGACCGCCGCCGAACGTAAGCTGCTCTTTTCGGCTGGCGTATGGCAGCATGGTTTTGAATTTCAAAGCCGTTACATAGCATTGCGAATCCGAACAGGAGAAATCTCTCCTGTCGTTCGTGGTGCGGTGTAGCGGCTTTTTCACTTTATAGGAAATTGCGAGTTTTGATTGACGGAAAAAGAACAAGAGTTTATCGAACATATGTTAGATGAACTCTTGTCTGGGCATGACATTAAAACGATATGGAATTAGAAGAAATAAAAACCTTCAACACCAGCCTCGTCATCAAATAAGTCATCTTCATTTAAGAAATAATCCATATCGAGAAGGTCATCCTTCCACATTTCCCCTAAGCTTATAGGTGGAATCCCATCCGGCCGTACCGCGGAGTGTACCGGGATAGGCGCGCAGGTTTTTCTCGGGATAAATATAAAACATCCTGCCGCAGGGGGATTCCGTACAGGGATTTTCACAGTGGCAGACGCGTTTTGATTTCTTTGTAAGTTTGTTCCACTCCCATTTCATTTTCGGGCATACAAACTTCATGGTTGGCAGCCCGCAGCGGAGATGGGATTTGCTTCCTTCCCGTTTCATTGGAAGGGATGGGTCTTTGGGGCAGCAGGGGATGCCGTCCTTATTCAGCAGGCAGTCGGATTTTGGAAGGGAGATCCTGCCGCTGAGGGGAATGTAAGCCTGCTCAAAGGAAGCTTCCTGTAACAGGTATCTGTAGATTCCAATGGAATCAAATGCGGCGTCTCCCAGAAAAGTTTTCGGATTTGATAAGGGGATGCTTCCGAAAGAAATCCTTTAAAGTGGGAATCAATGCCTTGGAATCGGCAAGACTCTTATCTTCATCCGGGGAATCAGATTTTTTTCCGACAATGATGCCAGGATGAGCCGCAAGAAAGTCCTTGTTATAAAAGGAAATATCCCGGACAATGCCGAGTCCGTTGGTAATAATACCGAATTTATAAGCATAACAGAAATGCCCGTTAATGTACATCTGCTGAATGGCTGGATTGGCGGCAGCATGGGAAGGCATGGGGCCGTAGGCGGCTTTATAAGGGTCAAAGGAACCGTCCATCCCTTTTGCTTTTTTGAAGGCTTTCAGCTGTTTGATGATACGGTTGGCATATTTGGGATTGTTTTCTGTAACCCATGCCTCAATGCCGGAGGTGTCAAAGAGAAGCATGGAAGCTTTCTGTGTATCAATACAATGGCAGATCGGTTCGGTCAAGTCAGCAAGATGATCGAACATGGATTGTAAGTCCAATAAGAAATCCTGCTTGAACCGGGTGAATTTAGAGGCATCCGGGACAACATCAAACCCGCAGAAGTCCCGCAGTTCCTGGGAGTATTTCAGGAATACGATCAGCAGGGATGTTGTTGGGATTGAGAAGATAAGCTGTAATAACAGAGCCTTCAGCATTGGGTAAAGAAGATGCCTGCGGAGTCTGCCGGTGGCAGCATGAAAGTGAGAAACAAAGGACACCGGAACAATTTCATCAAGGTTGATGGTTTCATCGGGTATGGAAAGAAACTCATATTTATCGTTATCAAATTTATTTTGGCAATCGGTAAAAATATCTGCCAAAGAGAGTTGTTTATGTGTTATCATATAGATACGACTCCTTTACTGGTGGATATGGATAATTGTTACTGGACATTTCAATTATACCACAGACCAGTGAGGAGTTGTTTTATTTTGTAACAAAGAGAATCCCGTATTTATGCGGGTTCTGGCGTTTCGCAAACGCCTAAATAATAATGCAGATGAAAGGAGAGGTAAACATGAGTACACAAACAAATATGACACGAGGCAATCCTACAAAATTGCTTTTGAGTTTTGCCATTTCCCTTATGTTGGGGACAATTTTTCAGTAGTCCTTTATCCTTGTGGATAGAATCATTGTAGGGCATTTAATAGGTGCAAATGCTTTTTCATCGGTAGGAGCAACCGGCTCTATATCAATGGTATTCACTTCACTTTGTCTGGGGATTGCGATAGGTTCAGGAATTGTTGTTTCGCAGTTTTACGGGGCAAATGATGAAGATGGCACGGCATCCGCAATTAGGAATGGGACGATGATAAGTATATTAAGCACCATAATTGTTTCGATTTTGGCATTAGTTGTTACAAGACCAATTCTCATATTGCTGAATACATCAACTTCTCTTAAAAATTTGCATACCGATGGGATTCCAGTATTCATTTATTTATCTGTCAAGCTGTATTTTACAGTGGGTAATCAATGGATTTGGAACAAGTGTAATAGGGGCGTTTACAGCGACAAGCCAGATAGAAAATCTAATCCAACAACCTTTTACAGCATTGGGAACAGCGATGGCAACCTATACAGGACAAAATATTGGGGCGGGAAAGACTGACAGAATAAAACAGGGATTGCTTTCTGCTTTGAAAATATGTGTGGTATATTCGTTGTTATTACTATTGGTATTTTGGGGATTTGGAAGAACCATTATGAATATCTTTGTATCTGATACGGCTATTATTGAAAATGCAGTACGGGGTATCCATATAACCAGTATATTTTTTATTGCACTTGGAACAGCTCAAATACTCCGTTATTTATTGAATGGTGCGGGAGATTCCGCTTATTCAATGGTGAATGGAATTATTGAAATTGTTTGTCGGCTTGTATTTGTTTTCTTATTGACAAATATATCTTTCATAGGTCAATGGGGAATTTGGTGGACAACAGCACTGACATGGTTCTGCACAGCATTATTTGCTTTTGGTCGTTTTATGAGTGATAAATGGAAAGAAAGAGGTATTGTTAAGTGAAAAAATTCATCAGTTAGGATATTGAGGTCATTACGCAAATGTAGAATGTTATTTTTAGAAAAGTTGAGGAATTATGAAAAAAGTAAAATGGATATTTTGCCTCGTCTGTGGCGGTAAAATTCGTACTATGATACAGGAGGATACAGAGCTAAAGAAATATCCTCTTTTTTGCCCGAAATGCAAGCAGGAAACATTGATTGAAGCGAAGAAGTTAAAAGTAACAGTCATTAAAGGCCAGACGCAAAGACGCAGAGCCGATGAACTTGTGAGAAAACTCACAGATCATCGGCTCTGTTTTTATACTCCGCAATTTTTTACAATTCAAATTTTAGGCTTATTGATATGATGTAGGCAGGCAAGGACATTGCCAAATAAATTTGAAAGGAAGTGCTAAAAATGGATTATAAAAATCTGTTTGAAAAATTTGATGGAGGAGGTAAGCTACTTTTGCCAGATGCAGAGATTTCATTTGCTGCGATTCCGTGGTCTAAGCATCCTACTTTTGAGGGTGTGGAGCTAAAGCATATTATTACATCCGAAAAGACAGACGGACAATTCAGTTACCATCTTGTGAAGATTGCCCCTAATAAAAAAATTGGCAATCACATTCACGAGAAGCAATTGGAAACACATGAAATAATCTCTGGTTCGGGAGTATGTGTAAACGATGGTGTTAAGTTACCTTATGAGGTAGGCGTAATATCTATTTTCCCCATAGGAGTACCGCATGAGGTCATTGCAGGAGATGATGGACTTTATCTGTTTGCAAAATTTATGCCTGCCCTTTGTAAATCAAATTCCTTTGGTTAAATAGTTCCAGAGGATGATTTATATGTTAACGGCGGCATGCCTACATATTTCTCAAATTGTTTTATGAAGTGGCTTTGGTCGCAGAAACCCGTGGTCAAAGCTACTTCGGTTATTGTGTCGGCTTCGTGGATTAGGCGTTGTGCTTTACGGATGCGGTTCTGGATTTGGAACTGGTGCGGCGTAAGCCCGACCTCTGCCTTGAAGCTTCTGATAAAGTGGTATTTGCTGAGGAAAGCGTTTTGTGCCATTTCCTCGACAGAAAGTTTGCATTCTGGGTATAATTCCAACTTCCGTTTTAAGTCGTGGATATATGGGTTATGGTCTTTAAGGTGCCAGTCGGAAAAATCCGCAATTTCATCCAGACAGTTTAATAGCTGTAATATTTGATATTGGTTGATTTTTCCCATATTCAGAGACTGCATCAGAAGAAGCCCGATATGTTTTTGTATGGTGGCAACTTCTACGTCATTTATAGCATTCTTATCAATGCACAGGCTAAGCAGGGTATAACTGTTATGTGCTGAAATGCTATGTGGTACATATGGGAATACAGCAAATGTTTCATTTTGCTTATAAACCCTTGTTTCTTTATTTGTGGTAAGGACAACGGAGCCATCCAGTATGATACCGATTGTCAGCACGGAAACATGATTATGTAGTGGGTAGGATATGGTTGAGTTTTTGCAGAAAATCAGTTCAATACCTGTTTGAGCATGATATAAATAATGTATATTATTTTCCATCATAAATGTTCCTTTTTGTGTTGGTCATATTTTTGATGCAATCCTGTCAGTACGGTATCAAGAGCAGTGGATAAAGCTGCCCTGACTTCATCTGGTCTGCTTAACGCATATCGTAACTGTAAGGTCGTATATCCGTGAAGAACGCCTGTCAGTAAATTTAATATTTCATCAATATTTGTTGGATTAAAGTTGCATGACAGGGCAAGCGTTTTTAAAAGGGAAAGATAATTATCAAATATTTTTCCTGTTTCCTCAGTGCCATGCCAAGTTGCCCATTGTATTGTTTCATAAATCCCAGGATGTTCAATCATATAGTCAAGGTATGTAATGCCTACACTTTTTACTGCATCGTCTCCAATTTTACCGATAGCTGCCTGCATCATTCGCTCATTCATGGTTTTCATGCCATTATGGGCGATTTCCCTAAGCAGGGATTCAAGGCTGTCTATGTGGTTATATAATGATGGAGTGCGGATATTAAGGCTTTCAGCAACGGCTTTTAAAGAAACATTGCTTAAACCGTTTTTGTCTGCTATATCCGCAGCAGTTTGTATAACATCAGCTTTTGTTGTTTTCATAAGGCTACCTCTCACAACGATATTTTTTATTATTTTAGCTAATACAATTAGCAAAGTCAATAATATTATTATAATTTTTGCTATTAGTTGTTGACAATCGGATTGCTATCGAATAAAATACTAATGATATTAGTTAAAATACTATTTATAGTAATGTTGTAGGAGGTGAGGAAAAATATGAAACAGATAAAAAAGGAACTTGAAATAAATGAAATACCCGCTGTTCTTTGGGGTGTTCCATCAAGAAAACTTTATTTTTATGTACACGGTCAGGGCGGATGTAAAGAGGAAGCAGTAGTATTTGCGGATGTGGTTTGTAATTTGGGTTGGCAGGTTCTTAGTGTGGATTTGCCGAAACATGGGCAGCGGATAAATGGAACGGTGGAATTTGAGCCGTGGAGCGTTGTGCCAGAGTTATCTGGGATTATGGATTTCGTTAAAGACAGGTGGAAGCATATTTCTTTATATGCGAGCAGTATCGGTGCATGGTTCAGCATGTTAAGTTTTGGAAATGAGCCATTTAAAAAATGCTTATTTGTTTCTCCTGTTCTGGATATGAAAGAACTTATGTTAAAGATGATGGGATGGGCGGGCGTATCACAAGCTCAGTTAGAAAAACAGCGTCTGATTCCAACAGACTTCGGGCAGACGCTTTCATGGGAATATTGGAATTATGTGTTAGAGCATCCAATCAGGCAATGGGATTTTCCGACTAAAATATTATATGGGGAAAATGATAATCTGATTGACCGTTGCCTTGTAGAACAGTTTACGCAAAAGTTTAGCTGTAATCTTACTGTTGCTGAGAATTGTGAGCATTGGTTTCACACCGAGCATCAGTTGAACGTCATGCGGGATTGGGTTAGAAAAGAAATAGGCTGTAAAAAGGTAATTTCACAGGAAAGGTAAGTATCATTATGATAAGAACAGAATGGCTGCTCTGTCCTGTTTGTCGAAATAAAACCCGTAACAAGGTCAGGGAGGATACCGTTCTGATCAACTATCCTCTCTACTGCCCGAAATGCAGGCAGGAAACATTGATTAAAGCAAAGAATTTACGAGTAACAATTATCACAGAGCCAGACACATAGATGCAGAGCCGATGATCGTGTGAGCAATCACAGTTTGTCGGCTTTTCCTTTTACATAACAAGAGGTAGGCACGTCCACCAAATTAAAAAAAAACGGCGATTTGGATGGTGTTCCGTAAGGAAGTTGCCCTAAAGACCGAAATATTGTGATATGCTGCTATGTAGACAGTGTAGCCTTGCGGCTACGCTGTTTTACTGCTCTGGCTGGCTGTTTTGTTCCACATATGCTCTTGGAACAGTTCTTCCATTTCTTCGGGCAAATCTCCAACTGCTTCCTCAAATAAATGAAATGGTATGTAGATATTAAGGTTTAATAAGATAAAGCTAATCATGTTTTTCATCCTTCCCGTTAATTTTCTGTTCAAAAATCTTTTCCCATTTTTCCAATGTTTCTAAAAGCATATATTGTTGTTCCAATATCATTTGTCCTAATAAAGTCATTTCCTTTTGTCTTGACATTTGTTCTTGTATTTGGTGTTTGGTTTTACAAATGCTGTTCTTTATATTGTTCATACATTCTTTGAAATCTGTATCATCAAGCAATGACATATTTACAATGACGGCGTTGAAATCTAAAAATATTCTGGTTTCACCTGCTGAAAATTCAGACATCAATTCACGAAACTTTGTTCTCCCATTTGATGTGAGTGTATATACTGTTTTTTCGGGCATATTCCCATTCTTCTTTGTTTCACTAAGGACAAATCCTTTTTTTTCATATTGGATAACTTTTTTATATACTGTATAAGAACCTATTTTTACCCATCTGGCTAAATGCCTGTCCTCAATTTGTTTTTGTAACTCGTATGCACTTTTGGGACTTTGATAGAGTGAGCCTAAAATTATTAAATCAATAGTTGACATATATTTTTCCTTTCAATACTGTATAATACAGTATTGTATAATATAGTATTATATTATACAGTATTGAGAAAGAAATGTCAAGATTCCCTATCTACCGTCAAAGGGATTTGAATTAAAATCTATATATAACAAAGCAGAACCGACAACTGTGATTTCTCACAAATTCATCGGCTCTGCATCTAAAGTGTCTGGCTCTGTAATGACTGTAATTTGTAAATTCGTTACTTTAATCAATGTTTCCTGCTTGCATTTCGGGCAGTAGAGGGGATAGTTTTTCAAAACTGTATCTTCTCTAATTCTGTCACGGGTCTTATTTCTGCAAACAGGACAGTGTATCCATTTTGCTTTTTCGTTCATATCTTACAGTCCTCCTTTGAGCGCATTTTCAACAGCCTTTTTTATGACAGTGCTTGAATTGGTTGCGCCGGAAACTGCATCAACATCTATTTTCTGTTCCTCAATTATTTTTTCTATAATTTTTTCTGCGGCTTTTCCACGTTCATGCCTATGCTCCAAAATGTTAATACTTACAATTTCCCCATCTTCTACAGTTACTTCCACTTTGGCATATATAAAATTCACATCATATTCTCCGATATAAATTCCATCGGAAACATCAGCAATATCTATTTCACCAATAGTAGTTTCCCCTACGGCTCGTTTATAATCAGCAACTTTCTTTAAGTAAACTGCTCCACAAATCAGACCAATAAGTAATAGAAGTAAAATGATAAATGAAATTATTTTCTTTTTAGATATTCTCATTTCAAACACCTCTCAATCTTTCTGGTTATGTGCTTTGGAAGTTCCTTTTTAGAAGATGCACCTGCATAAACCACTTTGCCTATTGGTTTCATGCCTGCAGTCTTAAAAAATTCGTCCATATTCCGTATTGCCCCCCTGCTTTGTCCAAATATCCATGAAAATGGGAAGGGAGTATTGCAGGAAGTCAAAACCATATATTTTTTCCCTTTCAGACGTGGTTTTGGGAAAGTACTTGTTTCTTCCATAGCTGTTCCTAATAATCGGTCAAATAAGTTTTTAACAGGAGCAGGAACATTTGCCCAATAAACAGGAGCCGCAAGAAAGACTATTTGACATTCACGCAAAAGGCTGGCGATTTCCTGTATATCATCTTTTTGCGTACAGACTTTCGTGTCTATACAGTTACGGCATCCTATGCAGAATGAGATATTTCTTTCATACAGATTTATTTTATTCACCATATAGCCTTTCTCCGCTGCTCTGTGGATTGCAATATCCATCATAGATGCTGTCTTTCCGTTTCTATGAGGGCTACCTAAAATTGCAAGCACCAATTTCTTATTCGTGGTCATTTCATTCCCTCCTTTTCAATCGAATGGTACAACATATCAAAACCATACTCTAAAAACTGACTTTTAGATAAGTGTATTGTTTTTTCAATGTATTCTTCTTTATTTGCCGCCAACTGGATAAGCCCTGACAGCATACCCCAAAACTGAAAGATAGCAGGCATAATTTTTATGTCATCACGCAAATCGCCTTTTTTCATGCCGCTTACTAAAAAATCCTTTATTTTTTCATTTATTTCCTCCCCGACTTGATAGGTTTCTTTCTCTTCGGGCAAATAATCTTGGCTTTCAAAATCCATGTTAATTTTATCTAACACCAGTCTAAAATAAAAAGGAAATTCTTCTTGGTATAGGACTAACCCCCGACAAATCATATCATACCTTGCCTTTGTTTCCTCCTGCTGCTCCAATGCAGAAGTTATATAACTGTAAAGTATTTTCATGCTGTCTAACACTAAATAACCGATAATTTCCTCTTTGTTCTCAAAGTACACATATAATGTTGCTTTGCTATATCCCGCCGTTTTTGCTATATCATTCATGGAAGTTGCCGTAATCCCTTTCTCCATAAACAATGCCGAAGCAGCAGCGGCAATATTTTCTCTATGTACGCTTTTTGGTTCTTTTTTTCTGCGTGCCATCTGTATATCTCCTTTCAATAATTAAACCATAGGTTTAATTATATTCCGTTGTTATGATTTTGTCAATCTGCTTCGCCTTATATTCATAAATAATTTCCATTTATATTCACAAAACTCTCCCGAAAAAACAGCAGAGATTTCTCTCTGCCGCTTTGCTGATTAAGCATATATAATTTCCTCGTTCACAATCTCCCTCGCACAAGCCCTTATGTTATTAAGGCGTTGTACCCATTCTAAGGAATTTTCTTCCTTTAGACGTTCTGTTATGCATTGTGTCTTTTTCATGTTCTCTATGAGCCTTTCAAAGTGTTCCTGTGCCTTTCACGGAATAATGGGGCGAAGTTTTCACCACGGCAGATTTCATAGCCCATATCCTTTAAACGGGTTTCAAAGGCTTTGAAGTTGGCGGACTGGGCGAGGGCGGTATCAATATCCGCTTTCAAAATCTTCCGATGTGACAGCCCGCCGTTTTGTTTCTGCCAATATTCTTTTTTGCTCCCACCGTAAAACTCTGTGTCTTTCAAGATGCTTTTCCCGTGTTCCAAACATACGGCATCGGAGATTTCCCGTAGGCGGTAGTGGTCGGAGATGTGGTTTTCAAACTTCCTGCCCGTCTGAAAGGATACAGAGTTTACAACAAAATGATTATGGACATTATCTGTATTAAGGTGTGTGGTAACAACAACTTCATACTCGTTTCCCCACATCCGTCTTGCGGTTTCCAGTCCGATTTTGTGCGCTTCTTCAGGCGTGGCTTCGCCGGCCTGAAAGCTCTGATAACCGTGGTATGCCACATTGCCGCCTGTTTTCCCGAAGCGTTTTTTCGTTGCCGTCATACGCTCATACGCACGCTTTGCGTTGCAGTTGACGCCGCTGACATACATACGCTCGTCGGTCTTTTTGTCATTGGAAACATATCGCAGGGCGGCTCTTGGCATAAACCCCAAAGCACGCTGGCGGAGATACTCTGACACGGAAAGCCCGCACCTTTTGGCGTTCTGCTCAATGATAGTTTTCTCTTTTTCGCTCACACGGATAAATAAATTTTTGTTCTTGGCTTCATTCATAACATCAGTCCTTTCTTGGATTTTTGAGGGGATTGGGGGATTCCCAAAAGGGCAATCGGCTCTTAAAGCCGGTTGGGGCGGAAACTGTCAATACAGTTTCCCTGCTTGCTGCGGTATGCGACACTCTTTCTGCCGCATACGGTCTGTTGTTTTCCGCCGGTCTGTCTGAATGTCGTTTTTCTGTCCCTGCCCCCGTCTCAGGCGGCGTTGTTTCGCTTACTCTCCGAAAAAAGAGGTTATCGCAAAATCATATCCCATCCAGCCGGTCATTTAGTTGTAAACGGCATTTGGGCAGCAAAAAAGCCGGCACATCAATGTGTGCCGACCAATACAAAAGGATAGACTTATCCCTTGCGGTTTTGGTTTCACAATGATGTAACCGGCTTTGAGATTCAAAGTCGAAACTGTCTGTTACGCTTATCTGTTGCCGACAGTTCAAAGCAGTTTCAAAAGCGGCGGTATCTACTGTTCGCATACCGCAGGCGTGTACGGCGTAAAGCTGTACTCCAAAATTCTGTGAGGATATGTAATTGGTTGTGGTTCTCATAAAAGAGTATTTTATTATACTGAATGAAATAAGTGCTTGTCAATACTTTCCAAAAAGTTTTTGGATATTTTTTCGGAAGGTGGGAATACTATTTGATTTCAAATAAAATCATGTTCGTTTATCTTTGGATAAAAGAGCAGAGCCGACAGGCTGTGATTGCTCACAAGCCTGCCAACTCTGCGTATTATGTGTCTGGCTTTTTGGTGATATGTTGTCCGCCCGATAAATGGGAGATTATAGCAAATACCCCATAGCGATGAAAAGATAGCTATACAAGCATTTTCTATTTAATCTTAAATACATTACCCCACTAAGAACAGAAAATATCATAGTAGAAATTCCATTCCATATTTCTAGTCCTACTCCTCTTGATACGAAATGAAAAACCCCCGTGTCATAGCTAAAATAATACCACCAAAAGGAATTAGACTTTCTTTTTGCAACAAGGATTCAATTGCTTTTTGCCCGTATATTATGATTAGAATGACAAGCATTACTTCAAATATATAGTATAAATATTGCGCGCAAAATTGGAATATGGTTTTACCCTGTGCTTCTCCGACAATCTTTAATGTATGCCAATCAATGAAAGTCATAATTTTGCAACCAATGAAACAAGCAAGCGTTACGATCCAACTTTTCGAGGAAATCTTATCCCTTTTGCTTCCCCTTTCTGGAAAATGATAATGCTTCCTTGAAAAAAGCAGGAGAACGCCAATGAAAAACGCCCACATAAAAACCATTATGATACAATGAATACTTCTTTGCTGCATTGTATAATTCTGTATGTCTACATGCAGAATTATAACTTCAATTATGAATATTGACAGATATTCAAGCATAAATGCTGCAAATGAGAGCAGGCTCAGTCATAAATATTTTGTCCATTTTACTTCTTTAACCATTATCCTCTCCTTATGAAATTCCGATTTCTTTTTATTCTTGACTTCTCGACAAACAGGAATTTTAATAATTCATCAATCCCAATATAATATTATCATATGGTCTATTTTCTTATGGTCAGTCATCTCAATAATACAAGGATTATTCTCTTTATGAGCTATAAGCCATACTTTACAGTTCCCACATTCATCACTATCGCTAACAAAAGAAATATCACTTGGTTCAGCAACACCACTTTCTTCAATAAGTGCCTCTATTTTGGAAATAGGCAGAACTGTGTCAATCCAAAGAGCATCGGCGTATGTTGATTTTTCTCCTTTATTATTTGTAATTTCATAGCCATAAGTAGATACATAAATTGCACTATCTGAGTCAGCAACCTTAATCTGTGCTACAAGGTTTCGTAGGGAAGTAATATCTTCTTCATCTAAACAGAAGCTGTTATAATCCCTACTTTTTTCATCAAAATAATTATTAAATTCCATCAGAACATCATCATTCAAATCAAATTTTCTTGAATTAAAAACTGTTTCTAACACTCCCATATTTTATCCCTCAAATTCTGAATTTTTCGTTCTCCACAAATTTTCAGCAAACTGGAATTCTGATATGACACTTTTTATAGCACTTATTAACTGTTATATCTTATCTTCAAAAAGTCCGCAAACCCTTGAAAACGCTAAATTTATAGCAAGTGAATTTGCCCTTATGCTTTCCCTTGTGTTATATCCTTTTCCCTCATGTTACGAACTCTCATAAGGGCAAAAATAAGGGAAAGAAAAACCTGTAACAAATTATAACACAATATAAATCAAGCAGGAAGAACTGATTGAAATGCTTTCTTAAATTTCTCCGAAAATTAAATTAGCAAAGGAAAGGATAGATAAGATATGCAATTCATATATGCAGAATACAATATGTACCACAACAGTGTTGATGTTACCACTTTTGACGGATATATCCTACGGATTGACTGTAATGTAGCAGAAGATGGATTACGAACTACTCCCGTCTCTCGATGTGCCTTAAATTCTTTGGCAATAGACGAACCGCTTGAGTATGCACGATTAGCACTTGATGGCAGCTTGCAAATGTGGGTGGATGCAGAAGATTCTTTAGAACTGTGGTAAGAATATTAAGGGCTGGAAAACCAGCCCTTAATCTCGATTATAGCCTTATTCTCAATCCATCATATGCAAAATTTATTAAGTTCAACTCACTCTCCAATTCCTTATAATCGTCATATGATTTCCCCCAGTCTTCTTCTAAATGTGTAATAACAACTCTTTTGATACCATACTGTTTTCGTATTGTATCAATTTCATTTAAAGTAAACAGTTCTTTACGCAGTGGATTATCTTCATTTAATACAAAGCCATCCTTTAAGATATCCCCGACAATGGTATTGCCAATAATCAAAACATCTGCACCTTGAAATTTCGCTGACTCTGGGAATGGCTTTACATCACATGGGGCATAAATTATCTTTTTACTGTTAGAAGAAATAATAAATATTGCCACATGCTCTTGTTCATCTACAGGAACAATCTCAATCAAAATATTGTCATTTTTGAAAGCACGAATTTCTTTTGTATATATAAGACCACATGCCTCATAGTATTCAATGGCTGAGCCATACTTTGTACCTTGCTTTTTAATATCCGCAAGAATGGCAGGTAAAGAAGCAACTTCTATCGGATTATCCGTTTTCTTCCCAAGAGAATTGGCAAGCCAGTCCATTTTCAATTGTTCAACTATGCGCATTCCCATTGTGTGGTCAGGGTCGCAATGGCTGTATAAAATATGTTCAACTTTCTGTATGCCGGAATTATTCAATGAAGCATTGATATCTTCTGGCGTATCAATCAATAGATTCACATCTTCAATAAACAGACTACAGCCCGTTCTTGCATAAGGAAATCCTTTCTGTCGTGCTTCAGTACATACACGACAGTTACAACATGCTCTTGGCGTACTGACACAGCCTCCTGAACCAAGTATGATTACATTCATGCTTTCTCTGCCTCCTTTGTTTCCACATAACATTCCATGTATCTTCTATAAGTCTTCAAGCCTGCACTTTCATAAAACGCTAATGCACAGTCATTAAATTCCCACATATCAAGTTCTATTCTTTCAAAGCCACGTTTTTTTGCATCATCTTTGGCAAAATCAATCATGGCAGTGGCAATGCCTTTCCGCCTATGATTTTCATCTACCCCAAACTCCTCTATATGAAAAAATTTCCGTTCCTTATTAAAAGGAGATTCCGGTCTCACTATATACTGGACCACAGCAAAACCAACTATTTCATCCATGGTGGCGGCAATAATAACCCCACTGTTTTCCTCGTCGAATCTGGTATATATAAATGGTTCTATGAACTGCCACCCATCCTCACGAAATATATCCGGACGTCCCTTAACATGAACCTCATTGACCTGTTTGCGGATTTTATTTACAGATTCAAGTTCTTCTCTTTTTGCGTACCTTATAATTAGATTTTCCATATACTGCCTCCATATTAAATAAGATCAATCCTTGTAAGTTGATGTATATTTTTATTTCTATAAACCAAGTCATCCCTTACCGTAAATCCAATCTTTTCCCAAAAAGCATTGCCCGATACGTTTTTATCAAATGCTACCAATGCCACTTTATGTATGCCCTCTGCCTCCAAAGCCATCATCGCTGAATCGACCAGTTTTTTTCCGATTCCCTGTCCTCTGTATTCTTTCTTGACAGTAGTGTGATGAATAAAGCCCCTGCGTCCGTCATGTCCACTCATAATAACACCTATGATTTTTCCGTTATCCTCAGCGACAAAGCAGGTATTAGGATTTCGCAATAAATATTTGGTAATTCCATCCCTTGAATCATCAGTTGTATTCAATCCCATTCCTTCCGTATGTATCCATAAATCATATATATTTTCAAAATCCTCGATATTCATTGTCCTAATTGTCATTATTATCATTCCTCCTACTACAATATATTTACTCAAACTTCGCACTTGAATAAATGCGTATGCACCTTGAAAATCCAATAATAACTGGCAAAAAAATAGCATGAATACCATCTGGTTTGGTATAATTGAATTGT
>CAJTDL010000020.1 GCA_910575035.1 Lachnospiraceae bacterium | reverse complement strand
TAAAAGAATACACAGTGCTATTGGTTATATGACACCCCAACAAAAGGAGGATGAGGAACTTAAAAAAGCAGCATAACCTTTCGACTTTTTTTGTCTAAAGTATTGACATAGATCCAAACTGGATCAGGCGCAGGCTGGAGTCCTGCCCCCTGCTGGTGGAACAGGAAGAAAGGCTTGCGCAACCATGTGACCAAATGGGAAAAGGAATATGGCGAAAAGGGTATCTATATGTGGGATTTCTCCACAATCAAGCAGATACTCGCCAATCCCGTCTATATCGGCACGATAGCGTCACAGAAAGCGGACTACCGTTTCAAGGTCGGCTGGATTGGGGATAAAAAGCCGGAGGAATGGATTCAGGTGGAGAACGTGCATGAGCCGCTTGTGGACATGGATACCTACAATCTTGTGTAGGAAAAGGTGAAGATGCGCAAAAGACCGGACGCATGGGGCAATTATGGAATATTTGCAGGGCTTGTCAAATGTGGGGAATGTGGCAGTTCCATGAATCAGCGTGTGGCAAATTCAAAAGCAAAGACAAGGATACTGACCTGTGCAAAATACAATAAATACGGAGTATCGCATTGCAGCCAGCACCGGTTGGAGCTTGACACACTGTATCAGATTGTTTTGGAGCAGATACGCTCCTGTGCGGCACTCGCCCTTGCAGATGAAACGAAAGTCATTGAGGAACTGCGGAAAAGCTGCCAGTGCGACAGTGAGGAAGAAAGCAGACGCATAAAAGCGAAACTTTCCGAGAGTGAGCGCAGACTTTCCGAACTGGATGCGCTGATTTCAAAACTCTATGAGGACTGGGTGGCGGGCAGGATTAACGAAATGAATTTTACCCGCATGATGGAGAAAGCACAGACCGAACAGGAAACTTTGCAGAAAAAGGCAGACATGATGCGTGAGCGTCTTAACGGGGCGGCAAGGGAACAGGAGGACAATTCAAAGTGGCTTTCACTGATTAGGCAGTATGCAGACATTAAGGAACTTGACAGGGAAATGTTACATCTGCTCATCAAAGAGATTGTTGTCCATGAGGATATGGCAGAGGGAAAACGCAACACAACAGTAGAGATACACTTTAATTTTATGAAACAGGGAAGCCAGCTAACGGTAAAAAGTTAGGCTGATGCTTTTAAAAACCGCATACAGGGGAATGAAGTTTATCCCCTGTGGCGGAAAAATATCTATAAAACACAATCAAATCTTGAAGTTTCACAATCATTTCGATTATTATTCAACTATTTAGGTATGACACATGTTATTATTCACGGCCAATGTCAGTAACTTAATAATTCTATTCTAGCAGGAAGTTATTACAATCTTCTTACATTTAGTTAGAAAATATGAGACAATGCTCCCAAATCAAATACCCTGCTGCCGGGCAGCGAAGTGCGGGAATAAACGGCAAAGACCCTTGGTGCATTTTTTTACACCAAGAGCCTCTGCTTCTGCCCTCTTAACGGTTCTATATCTCTTTTGTTATTTTCCGGACATCTGTCTTTCCTGGGCTTCGATCATTTTCTTCACCATATAACCGCCAACAGAACCATTCTGCCTAGAGGTTAATTCTCCGTTGTACCCATCCTTCAATGGCACGCCGATTTCATTTGCAACCTCAAATTTAAACTTATCAAGTGCGCTTTTTGCTTCTGGTACTACTGCTCTGTTCGATGAATTAGACATATCGTTACCTCCTGCCGTCTTTTGTTATTGGCATATAAATGCCTTTTTCCCTCACCGCAGATGGCTGCGGCAAAGCTGTAACTTATTTGGCAACAGATATCGCTTTGCATGGAATGATGCATTCCGCAATCAGCAGCGCTCTGCATGGATGCTTCATTCCATAATTGGCATGTGCTGAACTGTTGCCTCATTTGCTACAAGGATAGTATATGCAAAGAATATCAGAATAGACATACAGTTCTTTCCGATTTTGTCAAATTATGTAATTATCCGTTTTTTTACCTGATCCCATACAAGGCAGATTGCGCATGTCCCTATGAAAGCAAGGACAGCACGCAGGATTAAATCTATACTTTCAGACATTTTTCCATGGCGGTACAAATCCAGCACATAGGAAGCGTTTACATGATATTTTCCTTCCATGGATTCCAGCATGCTGCGCTCATCGGCTGTGGATTGGCGCAGATAGCCAGTTGGGAAAATACTGCCTTCCGAAAACATATTCCTCCATAAGATGTAATCGTCAAAGTATACGCATACATAGGAACTGTCCGCCAGTTCCATTAAGAAATAGCGGTTATAAGATCCGCCTGTGGCAAATACCCTTAGTATATTTTGCCACCAGGAAACGGGATTGGACAGCGTAAGGTATTCTGATACATAGACAGTCCGCTTTACCCTTTTTACCCTGGTGTGGTGCTCTCCCGCCCAATTTACGTCACGCAGGCGCATTAGTGGGCATTGGATCAGATGGCTGCCGTTTACGGTTGTTGGCGTCTGCTGAAGGAAATAGGATTCTAATGCTTCCTGCCCTGTTAATTGGCTGACAGAGCTGTCTGGCCATTCTCCCTGGGCGGTTCCTTCTGAAACCCCTATATCATAGATCCATCCTGTGGGAAAGCTTCCCATAACAATCCACAGGCAAAAAATCCCACAGGCTGCAATCTGTAATAGTAAAAGGGGAGAATACTTATTCTTCTTTCCAAAGTGTCGTAACAGGTTTTTCATGATGCCTCTTTTCAATATTCCATTTTTTTGATAGCATAACGTTACCACACTTTTCCGATAGATACAAGGCTGTCCTGCAATATTTTGCCGCTGTTCATAATCCCGTAGTTACTATATTACGGTCTGCTGGTAACTTAAGGGATTAACAGACAGGGGGCGGGAATGGGTAAGCGTCCGTCATCTGCCCGTACCCCCCCTAATCCGCATAAAGCCGCAGCTTCAAGGCAACACTCCCCTCCCCAAATTTGTAATAAAAGAACAGCGCAATCAGTATACAGGACAAAAACAGCCCTGCCACACAGGCGGCAAACTCCCAGACAGGGTAGCTGAATACAAAATACGCCATCTGTTTCTTCATATAATTCCCCAGCAGATAAAGCGCCCCGCCCCCGAATATGCCCGTCAGCACTGTAATAACAGAACTATAGAATACCCCCTCCAGTATCAGCATTTTCTTCAGCTGCTCCCTGGTGAGCCCCACGCTCTCCATCACCGCAAACTCCTTCTTCCGTGCCGCAAACCCAGTAATGGTCACGTTGATATAATTCACCATGCCCATAAGGAGCAGGACTGTGCATAAGGCTCCCATCACCAGGCGGTTGGCCTTGATGTAATCCATCATTTCCTCCAGCGTATCCAATTTCGCATCAAACCATATCTCCAATCCTACTCCCCCCTGACTCCTGTTTTTTTCTTCCGCCATTACAAGAGCCCTATTGTACGCATTTGCCAGACGCCTCACTTTCTCTGTAAGGGCAGGGCGGCTCCCTGGCTCGGACGTAATCTCAACACTAAAGCTCTGCTCCTTCGCCCTTATATTCTCAAAGCCCTTTTCGCTTGCCAGAAAATAAATGTTATCATTGAACCTTACTGCGCTGCTAAACTTAGGCAGCCCCTTCTGCCCGAAATCCAAATAACCGCAAAAACGCATATCCCTTGTCTTATTCTTCGCCGTAATATCATAAACCCCAAAGGATTTCCCTATTTCCCCTTTGCTCATTTCTATCTGCATTTGGGAAAGCTGGTGCTCATGCATGAGAATCATCCCCTCACCGCTGATTACGGTATCCACATCCAAGAATAGGCCTTCTTTTTGCGCAAATGTTTTCAGTTCCTGCAAATACGCATCACTCATTTCCTGCACCACAAATACGCCGCGATAAATCCAATCGGGATTCTCATTTTTCTCCAATAAAATGGAAAGCGCCTCTTCCTCCAACAGCACCTCCCCAAAGCCTCCCCGGACAACCATTATATCCTGAATGCCAGGGAGTTTTTGTATATCCTCCAAAAGCGCATGCGGGATAAGATCCACCGTGCCATCTTCATTTTTCTGGCTGGAAGTGGCGGCAACCATGCAATAGTCTAAGGTTGATACAGGGCTGAAAACCCTAATGTCCGCATACTCATGCTCGATCTTGTTGGTGGTATCAGCCCCTTTCAAAACCATAGTTGCCCCAAGGGACACAATAAAACTGAGTGTCAGGCTAATGGCGCTGACCAGAAACCGCCTCTTAAACCGCAGGATATTCCTCCAGGCCATCTGCCATAGCCGAACGCAGCTCTTCTGATGTTTCCCTAATCCCATTCCCATAGCAAATGCATCATTCCCACTATCCAGAAGGCGCTTCCCCTTATGTCCCCTACGCATTTTCCTGGCATACGGCGTTTGGGATGCTTTTTCCATATAGGCAGCTGCCTCAATGGGGGAAAGCTTTACGACGCGCCGTATAGCAAAGGATGCGCTTAAAAATGCAGCGCAGGCCGCAAATAGAACGGATGCTGCCAGCAGGAGCGGATGGAAGGAGAGCATTCCAGCCGCACTCCCCATACGGTATAAATACATATCGGATAACAGGAGAGGGAGTACAAACATAACCAGCAGAGTGCCCGCCGCCACGCCAAACAGGCTTCCCCAGAGGACGGTTCTCACTATCTGCCAAAATGTAATGGCATACAGCTGCCCCTTTGTCGTCCCCAGCGTCTTCAATAGGCCCTGTTCCCGGATTTTTTTCTTAGAGGAAATGCGGATTACATTATAAATAAGGAGGCCTGCACTAAGCAATATCACAGCGGCCAGAAGGGCTATGGTGTTATAGCCTCCTGCCTCATAATCAGCGGCATATCCCACTCCCTTCCTTGTGAAATGGAATCCAGGAATGCCTGGGAAAAATATGCGTCGGGCGGGCCGTAGCGAATCGCGTCAATATATTCCATATAATATCCAGACAGACGGAACTGAAATTCCTCCTGGCCGCTATCCTTTGGGTAAGTTATCGTAACTGGAAGTTCCATGCCGACTTGGGGATTGGAAACCCCCATCCATTCCAAAGCGCTTATGGGGAGCATGATTTCCATCTTTTCCCTTGGGTATGTGCCATGGATATCTGTAAAGGCTGGCTTTTTGATTTTCTCCCATACAAGCTGGTCTGCAACAACGCACCTTGCCGTCTGGATATTCCCAAACTGCACATACTTTCCTGCCTCCTTGATATAAGGAAGCCTTAGAATCTGCTCATATTGTTCCTGTGTAACGCATTCCAGGCTTGAGCATGCCACAGCTCCCCGCTTCCTTGCAGCGCATAGCCTGTCTGTTTCAATCTTACCGGAGGCGAAGCTGAATACGCTAAAGAGCATCATAACTGCAAAAGCCACTGCCCCCATCAAAACCAGGCGCCGCCCTTTGTCAGCACAGTATTCCTTACGGGCAAGGCTGGTTATAATTTTGCGGTTGTTATTCTTCATCAGAACCCACCTGCCTTTCCAAAGCCTTCCCATCCCCAATGGGACATATGGCCTGTCATCTGGGTAATCTCCTTCGTATCTAATATAACCATCTTTCTTCCTCCTACTGTCCCCTGTTTTTGGCAGCGATACAGAAACTTTTCCACAAGGTATGGAATACCTCCAACGCCTTAAATCTGTGGCAACCCCCCAGGTGATACATTGCTTCCAGGAGCCATGCCGTCCGATGCCTGGAATCTGTGGCAAACCGCTGCCCTTCTACCTCTTTTATCTTAACAGGAAGTTCTTACAATCTGCTTACAGTTTGGGAAAATAAGTAATTATAATAAAATTTCTGTTTCACATCACACGCCAGGAAAATTATTTCATACATTATAATAAGCATTTTGTAAGGAGAACCCCATGGAACAACTAATGGATATCAGCCACGTAAGTTATTCTTACCATACTATGCAGGGGGAAACGCCTGCTTTATCCAATATAAATTTTACAGTCCATAAAGGCGACTTTCTGGCAATTGTGGGACCCAGCGGGTGCGGCAAATCCACCCTCCTGTCACTTATGGCAGGTTTATTGGAGCCTGAACAGGGCTCTGTTTTCCTTTATGGACAGAAAGTATCTCTGAAAGGGAGCCATACCATCGGCTACATGCTGCAGCATGACCACCTCTTTGAATGGCGCACAGTGGAAAAAAATGTTTTATTAGGATTGGAGATCCAGAATAAACTGACTTCAGAAACAAAGAAATCCGTATTAGGCCTATTAAAGACTTATGGGCTTTATAAATTTAAGGATGCCCGGCCGTCCCAGTTATCTGGCGGCATGCGCCAGCGGGCAGCATTAATCCGCACCCTTGCGCTCAAGCCAGAAATATTGCTTCTTGACGAACCCTTTTCTGCCCTGGATTATCAGACTAGGCTTACTGTTGGGGATGACATTGGGGCAATTATCAAAAAAGAAGGGAAGACTGCCATCCTTGTTACCCATGACTTGTCTGAAGCAATCAGCCTGGGGACACAGATCATTGTGTTAAGCAAACGCCCTGCAACTATCAAAAAAATCATTCCCATCCACTTTCCAGAAAGCATCAGTGCTTTGGAACGAAGAAATTCACCGGAATTTAAGGATTATTTCAATAAGATTTGGAAGGAGTTGAATGAACATGAATGAAGTTTCTATTGCCCAGCAGGATTTTCTGCGTTCCCAGAAAAAGCACAAGCGTATTGTCCACGTAAGCCGGCTATGTATTTTTCTGCTGTTCCTTATCCTATGGGAGGGGGCTGCGCAGGCAGGCGCCATTGATTCCTTTATTTTCAGCAGCCCCTCAAAGGTGCTTTTGTGCGCTTACGGAATGGTTTTAGACCACAGCCTTTTTTCCCATATTGGGATTACACTATTTGAGACTATTTCAAGCTTCGGGCTGGTGATTGTGTCTACTCTTATCGTAACAATCCTACTGTGGTACAATAAACGCATCTCTGAAGCACTGGAACCATATCTTGTGGTTCTGAACAGCCTGCCAAAATCCGCCCTTGCACCACTTCTGATTGTGTGGCTTGGGGCAAATTATACAACGATTATTATTACAGGGATGTCCGTAGCTATTTTTGGCTCTATCCTAAGCCTCTATACCAGCTTCCAATCTGTGGACGCAGAAAAGGTGAAATTGATTTACACCCTTGGCGGCAGAAAATACCAAGCACTCACCAAGGTAATCCTGCCCTCCAGTATCCCTTCCCTATTTTCCATTATGAAAGTGAATATTGGGCTTTGCCTAGTAGGAGTGATTATCGGGGAGTTTATCGCATCACGGAAAGGGCTTGGGTATTTGATCATTTACGGGAGCCAGGTCTTTAAACTGGATTGGGTCATTATGTCTATCACAATTTTATGTATTCTTGCCTGTGTGCTGTATGGCTTGATCAGCGGGTTGGAAAAGTGCTATTTGAAACAGCTTTCATAAAATATGCAAAAGCAGTCCATTCTATCCCACATTTGGAGGCAGTATTTCCTGCCAAACTGCCTCCACTTTTTGCTTGGTGCACAAGGATACCCAATAATCCCCAAACTGCTTTTGCTGGAAAAAACCTGGCTGGCTGCAGCAAATTTCCTGTATGCCTGCCTTATCCATTTGCATACCTGCCCCTTTTGTTTGTAAACAATCTCCATCCTTTTGTTTGTATGCATTTTTCTTATGCATAGTTACTTGCTTTTCTGGTATGAAAAAAGCGGCTTGCTTCAAAGGGAAATGCAAACCCTCTCCTGTCATTTTGATATAGCTTTCCTTCAGTGTCCATATTTGAAAAAAACGGCTTAATACCGTTTCTTTACATTTTCCTTTTTCTAAGAAATCTTCTGTTTTCCCTTCTGTAAAACTTGTTTTTCCAGCAAGATATGCGGCTTCCATAGACTCTGTTCCTCCAGCAATATATGCGATTTCCTCCGGTGTACAGCATCGGCGGACAACAGACATCCGTATAGCATGGATCTTCTCTGCGTCCACTCCGACTTCTGTATCTGAAAGGGCGCATACCAGAAAGCCTTTTGTATTGCTGATATTAAAATAGGCCTTATCTTCCCCCGGCCAGCAGGGCTTTCCATAGCTTCCTTTTATTACTTTATTTCTGTCAAATGCAATGCCAAATTTATGTTTAAATTGCTGTTTTAAAATCTCATCAGCAAGGGTTCTTTGATATTTCGAATAATCCGCAGGACTTTCCGTAATCTTTGGGCAAAATAGATAAAAAATGGCTGCCCAATGGCCTTGACCGCCTAAATCGGAGTTTTTTTCCATTTATATACAATTCCTTTCTGTAAGAGTTCTTTCAAAAAGTATGGATTCTTTCAAAATATATAGTAGCAAAAGAGTTCACATTTGGCAAGCAGCTTAGAATTTTTCCATAATCCATTCCAGAAATGCAAATTTCACTTTGTAATTTTTTTTCTCTATCAGGCTTTTATATTCCTCCTGGGTCAGCACATGCCCTAAAGATTCCTCTGCTTTTTGGTCAACTACTTCATAAGTACTGTTGAAAAAGCAAAGGTTTGGATACATCACGCACCACCAATTATGGCCTTCGCCGTTTCCGATCACTACTTCCAAAGCCTCGTACCTTCCTGCCTGAAAGGTATAATCCCCATATGTCTTTTCTGGAAAATCTGTTATTTTCAATTCTGCTTTTACTGGATAAGAGCATCCTTCTGCTGCAATCACCTGGCGTGCCTGATTTTCAATCTTCCTTAAATTTTTTTTGATCACCTGGCGGCTTTGGGAAATGTCTGTGGCTTTTGACAGTTTTTGCTGCATATAAGACCCAATGGCGTCCCGTACTTTTAGCTTTAATTCCTGGTCGGAAGCCGTATCGCTGTTGGCAATTACGTGAAAGCGAATAATTTTCCCTGCAATCCCTTCTGCAATCGCTGCTTGCCTGTATGTTCCATATCCTGCTGTAAATACATATGTAAGAAATAAAATTAAGCTCCATTTTACAATTTTTTTCATGTGCCTTACCTTCCTGTCTGTTAAGATAAGGAAAGTATTGCCGATAATTTGCCTTTTATTCCTAAAAATACAAATTATTTGCTGGAATAGTTTTGAAAACCTAGTTTTTGTGGTATAATTCCGACATATGAAAAAATAGGGGGATATTCCCCAAGAAAAGAACATGAAAGAAATTCCTAACTTTGCAGTTGGGCAACCCAGGTACCGCACAGGAGCAGGATTAGGAAAATCGCCGGAAAGGAAAAACTATGAAAGCCATTGGCATTATTGCAGAATACAATCCGTTCCATAATGGGCATGCTTACCAGATAGAAAAAAACAAACAGGAGACAGGCGCAGACTATGTGGTGATTGCTATGAGCGGAAATTTCGTACAGCGGGGGGCCCCTGCCCTTCTGGATAAATATAGCCGTGCACAGATGGCATTAAGCTGCGGCGCTGACCTAGTATTAGAGCTTCCTGTGCTATTTGCTGTCTCCAGCGCGGAGCATTTTGCAAAAGGCGGCGTTTCCCTGCTGCACCATACCGGCGTAGTCACCCATCTTGGGTTTGGGATGGAACACCATTATCTTCCCACCCTTCAAAATGTTGCAGATGTACTGTTACGCCAGCCAGAGGCTTACCAGGCTGAGTTAAGGAAGCAATTAAAAAATGGCCTTTCTTATCCCCATGCGCGTTCCAGGGCATTGGAAGCTTATTTTATTTTCCAAAAGCCAGGCTTCCGAAAGGAAAGCCCCCAACAACACTTACAGGAAATCCTGGCCTCTTCCAACAATATCCTGGCTATAGAATACCTCAAAGCCCTGTCTTATTATAAATCCGCCATGATCCCTTGCCCTGTCCTGCGCCAAGGCAATGGCTATCACAATACTGCCCTGGACCATGATTTCTGTTCTGCATCTGCAATCCGGGCTTTCCTAAAGGAAAGGCGTTCTGCCTGCCCCTTAGAACCATTGGCAAACACTATGCCGAAAGCTGCCTATACATTATTAGGGCGCTATCCGCACCCTTTTTTATTTGAGGATGACTTTTCCACCTTAATCCACTATAAGCTTCTCACAGATCCTGTCCAGAGGATTGCCTCTTATGCAGACAGCTCTCTTCCCCTTGCCAACCGGATAAAAAAAATGGCGCCATATTTCGTTTCCTGGAGTGGTTTCTGCCAGCTGCTAAAAACGAAAAATGTCACCTATACGCGCCTGAGCCGCTTGCTGCTGCATATGCTGCTGCAAATTTGCCAGGAGGATTTTTGTGCTCTTTCAAAACCTTCCTACCTGCGGGTGCTGGGATTCCGTAAATCTGCAGCGCCTCTGCTGTCTGCTATAAAAAAGCAGGGCAGCCTGCCGCTTCTCACAAACCTCTCCAAGGATTCCAAGAGGCTGCCTGCTACTGCCCAAAAGCTCCTGTCCTACGACCTGGATGCCTCTAATTTATATCACTTGATCCAGCATTCCAAGGAAGCTCCCTGCGCCCGCTCGCTGCCCATCAAAAATGAATACCAGCAGCCAATCCTGTGCCTCTGACCCACCTCCTGTGGCAGGCTAAAATCCATACCGAACCCACATTAACCCATTCATTGAAAAAATAGGCATAATACAAGGTTATTTGATGGGGATATCAATAGGGGAAATGCGCTTGGCAGCCAAAGGCAATTACAAGCGTGAATACAGACTACACAAACTCAAAACATTTCAAAGACTTGATTTCCAAACAAATATCCAGCCCCAATAAATACAAAGTTCCACACACAGATCCCTAAAGCAGAGCTGACAGTATATTTCCAAAAATTAAACCTCAGTACCCCAGCCGGAATGGAAATCAAGGTGCGTACCATAGGAATCAGCTTCGCCAGGAAAATGCCTATGCACCCTCTTTGCCGAATCATTTCAAAATTTCGCTCAATGGCCTTTTCCTGTTTTGGAAACTTCTTCACATATGCCTTGAGAAAAACCTTTCCTCCCATTCTTCCAAACACATATAAGATCCAGCTTCCCATTAGCCCTCCTGCTACGGAAACCGCCATTGTCAACAGAAAGCTCAGCTTCCCATTTGCAGCCCATATTCCCGCCAATGGCATAATCACCCCTGCCGGAAATCCTGGGAGGTTCATATATTCCAACATCACAACTACAAACACTGCAATTGCGCCAAAATCCTCAAAACAGTGGCTAATCGTTTCAAAATCCATACTCTCTAGGGCACCCCGTAATCCATGCCCTGCCTCCTTTCCCACATTTATTCCCAAATATCTCCGGCTGTTCCCTTACCTTGAAAAAGCCTATTTGTATCCCCTAATATCTCCGCCTGTTCCCTTACCTTGAAAAAGCCTATTTATATCCCCTAATATCTCCGCCTGTTCCTCTGCTTTGAATAAGCCTATTTATATCCTCACATCATCTCCCGCACTTTTTTTGGGGACGCCTTTGGGGCGAAATGACACCAGGCTGCTACCATAGCGCTGATGATCAGAACCATATAGAAATTCAGCCCCCTCGTCACGCACATGGAAGCCGTAAGGTAAGCCCCTGAAAACACCTGGGCAAAGGCTGTCTTGTACATCATTTCAGTGATGCCCTGAGCGCCTGGCAGCGGCAGCATATCCACTGCAATGTAAATAGATGCCTGCAGGTTCATAACAGTAAGGGCATTGGTCCCTTCCAGCCCCATCCCCCTATAAATCAGGTACGTAAGGAAGAACACGCTGCACCTTTGTACAGCTGTGAGCAGGACTGCGACTGCAATCTTCCTTTTGTTTTTCAAGAAAAACAAGACTGCCTCATGGTACTGATCCGCCATTTCGATTAACTTCTGGGTCCGCTCCTTCGATGATTTCAGCAGGCTGAATTTTTTCAAAAGCTTTTCTCCGCCAATCACAATGCCTTTAAAGCATTTAGGGCTTATCATGATAAACAGAAGGAATACCACCAGCGACGTGTTTAAAAACAGCCCCAGGTAATACAGATAAATGTATTTGTTCAAGTAACCGGCCAGGGGATCGTGGTAAAGGACTAGAATCCCAACGCCGATCAATACCAGCACAAATTTGTAAATCACCGCTACTGTCATCAGCACTACGCTGCTGTCTGAAACCTTATGCCCTTCCTTTTGCATATAATAAAGCTGCATGGGCTGACCGCCTGTGGCAGATGGGGTAATCCCAGAGTAGAAAAATCCCACAAAAGCATATTTCACATAAGTGGACAACTTTGTCCTATAATCCAACGACCGGAATAAATAGCAAAACACAAACCCTTCCATAGACACAAAAAACAAAGCTGTTACAATAGCCGCTGCCAGATACATGGGATGCAGGTTTCCCATTGCCTGGAACACTGCACTCATATTATTTCCCCTAAAAATAGCGCTGACCGTCAAAGCCACCAACAATAAAAGGACTCCTGCGCTGATTACATTTTTACGATTCATCTCTATACCGCTCCATTCATTCCATAAGATATTTTCCGCACTGCCCTCCGAAGCCTGCTGAGATTATGGGCGGGATACCTGCAGCATCTTTCATTGAATTCATGCAAGGTGCCTTCGTAAATGACATCTGTATTCTCCAGCTCATAAAAATCCCTTGGCGTCACCAGGGAAAAATGCTTTTCAAACAGTTCCATCCCATTTTCTTCTAAAATATTTGCCACAAAAGAGGAACAGGTGTAATGGTTCTTCTGGTAAAAAGGAATATTACACAATATCATGGGCAGCCCTAAAACACAGTAGTGGTAACGGAACCGCCTCTCATAACATTCCCTTAGCTTCTGGTAAATATTTTCCTTCTGCTCACTGGTACATTCTAAGCTGACAATCCGATACCTGGCCGTAGGGAACGCCAGCTCCACCTTTTCTGCATCCTCTCTTTCAAAGCCTGCAAACAGCGGGATTGCCGGATTCCGCCTGCCCACGCTGTAAGCCTCGTTTAATTCCTGATCCATGGACAATACCACATGGATATAATTCATGCCAATCACCCGTCGTATAATGGAAGCAAACAATCCTGGTGTGTCTACTAATGCAAAATATATTTTTTCCATAATTTCAGCCTCTTTTCCTGTGTATTCCATATATCTTGTAATCCATCATCGTTACCCTAATTAAAGCAATAGAGCTTCCGCGCCATCCTATACCCTGCCAGCGTCACCCCCGCGCCAATTTTCCCAGGAAGGAAAGTAAAGCCGCTGATGGTCTTGTGCCTTAAGGCATCGTATAAGATCCTGTCGTGGTTCTTGACGTAATTCCAAAGCATTTCCCGTTTTTTGAATGCCTCCGGCGTTCCAATCAGAAGCAGGTGGATGGAAGAAATCGCCATCATAATAGAAATGTTCCTGGTCAGGTACTCTGCAAGCTTTGGATTATGTATCCGCATTTTTTCTAAATCTGTACACCCGGAAACCAGCTTTGTGACACGGATCTGCTGGTCAATGCGCTGCATCAATACCTTTTCATTGACAGACTGGTCTTCCCTGCCCAGGAAATAGTGATACAGATCCAAATTCAGGTAACAAATGGATGTTACATAAGGAAGGGGCTGATTGGCAAAAATATTGTCTACATAAAAAGTATGGCGCGGCAGCTTTACGCCTGATTTCCGCAGTACATCGGTCCGGTAGGTCAATGCGTGCATAACCAAATATTGGGATGGACGGAAATGCCCCATATCTTTCCAGCCGCATACTTTATTTTCCTGAAATACATTTTGGTAGCCCATGCGCTTTGTGCGCCCTTCATACAGATGGTCATAGAGATAATTGCATATGACCAAATCTACCGTTGTGCCTTTTCGTTCCCATTGCTTTATTTTTTTCAGCAGTTTCTGCAGTTCCTTCTCATCCAGCCAATCATCGGAATCCACTACCTTAAAGTACCTTCCTGTGGCATGGGCCAGGCCTGCATTGACGCCTGCGCCGTGGCCGCCATTTGCCTGGTGTATCACTTGTATGATATTTGGATACTTCCTGGCATAGCGGTCTGCGATCACGCCTGTCTGGTCAGTGGAGCCATCATCTACGATAATGATCTCTGCCTGCTCCCCTGCTTTTAATAAACTGTTGATGCAGCGTTCCATATAATCCTGCGAATTGTAGCAGGGAATTGTAAATGTAATGTCTTTCATAGTCTGATCTCTCCTTCGCATGTCTCTCATACTATTTAACGAAAACATTCTTGATATTTCTTCATAAATTTTCTTAAGTTTTCATTAATAATATGATGGAATCTTGGAGAGAAGGCGAATTTTCTACATTTTTCCATCCATCATTATAGCGTATAGGAAGAAATAGTCAAATAAATTTTTTGTAAATACAGAAAAGATATGTTGCTGTTTAAGGGCAATGCCAGTAAGTTAAGGGATTTATTGGGAAGCAATGGGGGGATGGATTAGCGGCCGTCAGGGAAGAGCCGGGGCGTGAGGGGCTGCCCTTGTTCCAGCATTCATGGATTAATCATTTTCATGCCTGCCAATAGATTTTAAGAAAGAAGATGTAAACCGAAGTATATGAAACTGCCAACCAAAAGGCAGCCCGTGCTGAAGATCAGGATAAGCGTACACCTATAGCAAATACAAGGAAAAACCGTAAACAAAAAAGCCGGTTTTCGCTATCCAATCACAGCAGGACTGCCAAATTTCTTTCAATATAATGTTACAGTTATGCCAAGGTCCAGGCTACATTCCCAGTAAGACTGCAAGTGCCTTTCTTTCGCTTTGGGCTTTATAATACAGGCAGTGGTTCTGCAGCTCAATAGTCTCCTGGCAATCGGAGTAAATGTCCAGCACTTTTTGGGGGCAATTTGGAGGAAGGGCAATTTTAATCTGCATGGGTCCCTCATCATGGGCAAATATATGGATGACAAGGTATGCCATTTGGTTGCCTCCTATCCGCAGCAGCGCCTGCCACCCTTCTGGGTGCCTCATGCTCTTTTCTTTTGTGCCATATCGGAAAGACTGCCCATTTTTAATAATAGGAACAATTTTCCGGTAAAAATGGATGCCATTCTCTAAAATATCCCATTGCTTCTTGGTCAGATTGGCCACGTCCCCGGAAATGCACATCCTGCCCAAAAATGTATTGGCCATGGAATAGGCGATCCTTTGCAGGGAATCATTTTGGCGTATCACAGCCCAGATCTGGCTTTGCGCCGGATGGATGACCCGATGGAGATTTGCTGCAATTATGGGGATTTCCCCGCATTCGTGCGCATCTGAAAAGGAGGCCATGCTCATTTGGGACATAAAGCCCGGCTCCAGCCTGTGCCCCCCTGAAGCGCAATTTTCCAGGACAATCCCTGGCACCTCGCGCTTTACCTTTTCAAAAAATGCCTTGGAGGCTTCCATATTTTGGCGGAGCCCCTCCCCCAGTGACTCTGCCCCGTCACATCCAATGCCAATGGTTTCATTGTAGTCAACCTTCATATAGCCAAAACCATACTTTTGCAGCGTTCCGATGACCTTTTTGCTCAGATACTCCTCCACCCAGGAATCCCTCATATTCCAAAAACGCCGGAAATAGCTGGTAAGCGTCCTGCCGTCTTTTTGCAGAAGGTGTTCCTCCATCTGATAGGCCCTGGAGGCCTTCCCCACATTCTCAACCTCAAACCAGATTCCTGGGATCATGCCTGACTCCCTGATTTTTTCCACTGTTTTATCCAAGCCCTGTGGAAATAGGGATTCCGATACCTCATAATCCCCCATACTGATATCCCATGGAACCCCTTCTTCCTTATACCATCCACAGTCAATCACAAAATACTGAAAGCCTTTCCCCTTTATGGCATCCAGGATTTTACAGATATTTCCATGGGAAGGGTTTCCCCAGGTCGTGCAGTATTCATTAAAAATAATTGGCAGCTGTTTTTCTGCTTCCGGCACATACTCCAGCCCTTCCAGAGCCGCCTGTGTCAGCCTGCCTGTAAAAATGTCTATGGAATCTGTATGAGCCACACTCACAATGGCTTCTGGGGATGTGAATCCCTCCCTGGGCTCCAGGCCTTTCATCCAATGCCCAAAATCCCTGTCTGCAAGCCCGCCGCTCAAAGCCAAGGCATCATCCTTACGGTACAGCTCTATCTGCCAGGAAGCCGGATGGGCAAGCTGCGCCCCCCAAAACACATGGTGCTCCTGATCCTCTACTGCCGCAAAGGGGAAAAATTTATTTACAGGCATAGATCCCACCTGCCCAAACTTCTCGCACCTGACTGCATGGGGATCCCAGGCAGGCTCCAACTGCAGATCTTCCAAAGGAAGCTTCTCCAACCGCCCCTCCTGGCTCCAGACGCTTCGAATCCGATGCAATGCCATACGGTTATGCCCATCCCCTTCCAAATAGGGGGAAAGGCTGCTAATGGAAAAGCTTTCAAACATTTCCAACTGTATCTCTTCCTCTCCCAGATTTTCCACCTTACAGCATATCCTTACATAAGGCGTTCCTTTTTTCCAGGAAAGCATATGTATCACACGATATTCCCCTTCCGCCTCCAGGATTGTCCGTATCTCCGTTCTTTTTTTCGACCCTGCCCATTCTTTTGATCCGGCTTGTTCCCCTGTTCCTTCCTGTTCCCTTGCTTCTTCCCGTTCCCCTGCTTCTTCCTGTTCTGTTATTTCCTGCCTTTTATATTTCAGCTTACGGACACTTTCCCCATTGCGCATTGTATTCCCCAGCCCATAAGCCTCATCATAAATATCCCCCGCCAGCTTAATCTGAACCAATGAGTCTATCTTCTCATTTTTTTCCTTCCCCTTCTGTATCGGCATATCTGCTGGCAGCAGCACCAGGCCTACATGCTCTTTGGTCTCATCTGTTAAATACCTTGCCACCATATCCCCCAATGGATAATCCCGCAAAATCCGCACTGCCATCCCTTACCCTCCTTCTTGTCCCTGCAATTTACATATTTCCTTTGCCTGCTCTATTCCTGCCATTTTTTTACTTCCTATCCGGTCCCTGTGATTCCCCTATATCTTCTTCAGAACCAGTACTCTTGGTCTAACGCAGCAATTACTTTGTTACAGACAACGCCTCATCCTTTCACTGCCCCTACCGTCATACCCTTAATAAAGTACTTCTGCAAACTCAGAAACAAAACCGCAATCGGCAGCACCGATATCACAATTGCTGCCATTGCCGTAGTATAATCACTGCTCTGCGCTGAAAACAGCGAATGGATCGCCACTGTCAGCGTCTTCAGCTGCTTCTTGCTTACATACAGGCTGGCCAGCAGGTAATCGTTCCAGATTTGGAAAGACTGCATAATGACCAGCGTCGCCATGGCAGGCTTCAGCAGCGGCAGCACCACCTTGAAATAAGTCTTAAACACAGAGCATCCGTCAATCCTGGCGGATTCCTCCAGTTCCAGCGGGACAGTGGACATAAAGCTGTTCATCAAAAACACCCCAAAGGATATTCCAGTGGCCACATACATAAAAATAATCCCAAATCTGGTATTCGTCATATTCATCCGGTACCCGATCATATAAATCGGCAAAAACAATGCCTGATACGGGATCAAAATCCCCACAATAAAATACACATAGCAAAACTTAAAAAACTTCCGCTTGCACCTGGCGATGGCCCAGGCTGTGGTTCCGCACAAAATTGCCAGGATCAGCACACTGACCACCGTATAAACCAGCGTATTCGTAAATGTAGTAGCCAAATCCAGCTTCTTATAAGCTTTCACATAATTCTCAAGATTAAAGCTCTCTGGCAAGGAAAGGGGGCTGCTCAGATAAAGCTCCTTTTTCCCCTTCAGGGAATAATTGAGAATGATAAAAAGCGGGGCTATAAAGAAAACCGCCGCTACTGTCATGACAGCCTGCACCGCAAGCGTTCCCTTTGTATAAGGCTGCACAGAAGCCATATCTTCTTTCTTTTTCCTTCCTAACATTACGCCTGCACCTCCCGTTTCTTAAGCCCTTTTACCTGTATCAATGCCACCAGCAAAAGCACCAGCACAAGGGTTACTGACATAGCGCACCCATAGCCGTATTTCCTTCCATTAATAGCTGTTGTATAGGTTTGGTAGATCATCGACGTGGACGCCCTTCCCGGCCCGCCCTTTGTGGAGGATACCAGTAAGTCGTACACCTTCAGGGAACCCGTTGTAATCCCCACAACACAGATGGTGATTGCCGGGGCAAGCATTGGGATCGTCACATTAATAAAACGCTTCACAGGGCCTGCGCCGTCAATTTTGGCTGCCTCGTACAGCTCTGCCGGCACAGACTGCAGGCCAGCCAGATAGATCAGCATCCAATATCCAATCCACTGCCAGTTATTTGCAATCAATAAGCCTGACAATACTGTCTCTTTCTTTCCAAACAGCAGAAAATTAATACTGGTTCCCAAGAAATCATTGATTGCCGGGAGCACATTTGAAAACATCTTAAGCCACACAAACCCCACTACCAATGCGCTGATCAGGCAGGGGATAAAGAAAATTGTCCGATAAATTTTCTGCGCCTTAATTCCGCTGTCCAGGGCAACCGCAAAAAGAAGGGCAACCACATTTTGAATAATCGTATTTCCAATCGTAAATTTCAGCGTAAACCACCATGCGTCCCGAAACTCAGAATCATGGAATAAATCTATATAATTTTGTATCCCTACAAATATTTTTTCTGCAGACATTCCGTCCCAGTCTGTAAAGGAATAGCGTACCGCCATAAATAATGGCACGATCAGCCCAATGGTGAAGATTATAAACCCCGGAAGCACCAACAACAGGTATTGCCTAGACATCCGCCGTTCCATATAGCTAATTTTCTTAGGTTTCATAACGTGTCTCATCCTTCCAAATCATAATTTTTTGTCGCCCATTAAAAAGGGCTTCCGCATTTGTTCAGGAAAGATAGCAGATATATTTGCCCTTATATCTTTTTCCTTCATGCGGAAGCCCCTTTCATTTACAGGCAGCCTTATGCTGTATAAACTGCCTTTTCCTAATTGGCTGAACTGGAATCCACCCTGTCGTCTGAAGCCTTCAGGCAGTCCTCAAAAGACGCATCCCCTTGCAGCCATGCAGCGATATCCTTGGCATTTTCTTCCTGGAAGCCGCCCCATACCAGCTGGTTATTTCCAAGGGTTACGTCTACAATCATATCCTCTGCCGCATATCTGTCAATATCCTCCTGGCTTGGATTCGGGAAAGTAGGCGTTACATCCTTTAACATAGAAGCTGTCTTTGTATAATCTAAAATTTCCACTGCCAGCTCTTTATCGCTGGTAAGCAGGTCAAGTACCTTATTGACCGCATCCGGGTGCTCAGAAGCCGCGCTTGTCATAATGGTGATATTGGGTTCGAAAATCAGCTTGGAATCGCCAGCCTGGTTCGGGAATGGGAAAATGCCGAACTCAAAGCCCTCGTCAATATCCAGGAAATTCTGGATGGACCAGGAGCCGGACACCTTCATGGCAGCCTCGCCCTGTACCATCTTGGCGTCACAGTCTGTCTGCTCTGTGGAGAATGTCTCCGGATAAGTATTGTCAAAGATCAGCTTGTTGTACTCATAGGCTGTCTGGGCGTCTTTGTCCTCTGAGAAGGAAACCTCCCCTGCACGGAACTTGTCGCCCCATGCGGCGTCTTTATTGAATACGTCATTCATCATAAACTGCATGGTCACGTTTCCAATGGACCAGGTATCTACCATATGGCTGGCAAATGGCGTAATCCCCTTCGCTTTGCAGTCTTCAATGATTTTATTCAGGTCATCCTGGGTCTTGGGCACTTCCCAGTTATTTTCTGCAAACATCGCCTTGTTATAGTAAACTCCCTGGTACAATGCATTATAGACAAGCCCATAAGTCTTACCGTCTATCGTCACATTTTCCCTGGCTGCATCTAAGCCCTTGTCCAGGTACTGTGTGTCAATTTCCCCAAGAATTCCCTGAGGCGCATAGGTGGCTACGTCCTGGGCTTTCCCGATCATAATGTCTGGCAGGCCGGACTGCATATACTGCTGCATCTTTGGCTGGAAATCATTTCCCCAGTCCACGCATTCCCATTCCAAGGTAATTTCCGGGTATTTCTCCGCCAATGCCTCATCAATCATATCCTCAATGCCTGCATCGGTTGTGGACTGCCCTGCCAAAACGGTCAGAGTCACTTCCTCCCCCTCGCTGTTTCCTGCATCGGCAGCCTCGCTGCCAGCATCACTGGCAGCCGTATCGCCAGAACCCGCCCCTGTATCGCCCTCATCTACATCGCCAGAATCATTTGCATCTTCACCATCAGCTGTATTGCTGGATGCCCCGCCTGCATTATTGCTGCTGTTCCCAGCCCCTCCGCAAGCTGCCAGGGAAACTGCCATTACTGCCGCCATCATAAGTCCAATTACTTTTTTCCTCTTCATTTTCCTTCCTCCTATCAAAAAGACATGTCTCATTTCTTGTAACCTTATTATAAAAGAGGTTTTGGGGAAACTAATAGGACTATTTGGGAAAAATAAGTTGTACTTTTTCGTTATTTTCCCGGATGTTTGTAACTCATATAGGCAATGGGGGCTGCACCACTCAGAAACATTATGTTTTCCAAGTGGAACAGCCCCGCTTTTTATACAGCCATTATTTTACTTTCTTCACTGTGCTCCATGCCCCATAGGCTTTGCCTGACTTCACCTTACGGTAAGCGCGCAGCTTTACATAGTAAGTTTTCCCTGCCTTGAGCTTTGTCTTTTTATAGCTCTTAGCCGTGTTTTTGATATTTACTATCTTATAACCCGTATTTTTCTTTAAAGAATATCCAAGCTGGTATCCGGAAGCCCCGCTTATCTTTTTCCAGGATACGGCCAGGGATGTTTTGGACTTCCTCTTGGCAGTGATGGACGGCTTAGCCAAGGAAGCCTTTGCGCTTATAATATTGGAATACTTTGAGTACTTAGTGGTTGTTCCTTTTGTGGCATAGGCCCTCACCTTATAGTAGTACTTTTTGTTAAGGCTTGCCGTCGTATCCTTATAACTTACTGTGCCTTGCTTTGTAATGGTCTTAATCCTCTTGTACTTCCCATTCTTTGAAGAAGCACGGTAAACCGCATAGCCAGAAGCCTTGCTGACCTTTTTCCACTTCAGCTGGATACTGTTATATGTGCAGGCACCCTTTGTAATCTTCGGTGCTGCTGGGGCTTTCACCCCGTCTTGGGCAGGCGGATTCTCTTCTGCCATTTGAACCTGTACTTCAAAGGCTGCCGTCTGCCCCTGGAAGGTAACGGTAACTTTCTTGTTCCCAGCCGTTGCAGAATCCAAGCCGCTTACTGTATAGCTTGACTCATCCAGTATGTAGCCCTTTCCATTCTGGTCATAAGCTGTTACTTCCAGGCCGTCTACTGCCAAACCTTCCCCTATCTTGTAGGATATCTTTACTGGAAGCCTTGTAACAGCAATGCGCTTCAGCATAAGCAGCTTCCCTGCCGTAGTCTGCAGACGCCCTGTTATGGCTGCTACAGCATCTTTATCCGTATTCTGGCTCTCTAATAAGAACTTAGCATTTTTCAAAGCGTCCTGAAATTCCTGCCATTCCCTGTCCCCTGTCAGCCCTTGCCCTATGCTTTCCGGGTAATCCTTGTATTGGCTGTACACAGCCTCAAGCGCAGACATATCTGCCAGCTGAATTAGGTTTGCCTCTGCTGTCTGCAGGTTATATAAAGCTTCATTAATTTTGCTGATATTTGTTAAGGCGCTGCTTGTTGCCAGCACGTCCTCTGCGGCTTTCTTGGCATCTGCAAAGGCCTTCCACACATCAGCCCCATAGTCCTTTTCCTGATAGGAAGCGCATTTTTCCAATGCTTCTTCCAGAAGCGTTGGATCCGCATGGCGGAAAATCTGCAAGTAGCTGATAACCGGCCCCCATACCGCATTATCCGCATGGCCAACCCGGATCTTTACCATGCCGTCGTCGCCTGCCGTTACCTGCATCTGGATTTTAAAGGGATTCGCGGGGTCATTGGAGGCTGTAAAATTCTCATAGCCCGCCACAGCCTGGTCATTTACCAGCAGCTTCATTGTCCTGGGGCTTGACGCATCCGTCCAGCCCGACGGCACATAGAATCCCAATTCTGCATCATAGGTTTCCCCAGCCTCCAGTTCAAACTGGTAGATAATACCTGGGTCTGAGATCGGCTGATTCCTCAGGTAGCGGAAGGACTTCTCCTTTGGCGAAGAATCCGTAGCCCCATCATTCTCGCATGGCCAGGTCTTTTCCCCAGTCAGCCAGCCAGCAAGGGAAGCCTCTTCCTTAAACGTATCCACAACGCCCCAGGATTTCCCTGTCTTGCTGTCTTTTCCATAGAACTGGTCTGTCACGCCGTTGCGCAGCCCAAAGGAATCCCCCTCGCTTAAGGTTGCCGGATTAATGTCCCCGGCATTCACGGCATATTCAAAGTCTGTCTGCCGTATCACCTCCACTTTCTCCCCATACTTTTCATAATAAGCAATCACTTCCATATCCTGGGATATCCCTATTAGGGTGTAATACCCCCCTGCTGCCGAGAGGGCTTCCATAATGCTCTGGCCATTTACCACAGCATCTTTTAAGAAATACCCATCCTCTGGCACAAAGCATAATTCCACGCTTTCCCCAGCATCCACCTGCTCTTTGGGGAGATCAACCTTCCCGCCCTTTGTTGTGCGGATCTTAATCCTGCAGGATTGGCTGCCTTCTTCCTGCCCCTGTACCCCTGCCAATGCATACAGCTCAAATTTGTCGAAGTTCGGCGTATAATTGGTAAGGACGGCATAGTCAATATTTTCTGGCCTGTGCTCGCTGGTTCCAGGCTTTAGCACGCCGTTGGTAATTACCTTGGAGTTGTCATTGTAGATCTTTATGGTATTCGCTCCCGCCTGAAGCGTAACATCCACAATCTGAGGCCGGAATGTCTCATCACTGTATGTATTGCGGAACACTACCTTCTTAGGGCTCCCACCATTTACCACAAATGACGCATACCGTTCCGTCATCTGGGCATTATACCCATGCTTTCCAAATAATTCCCCGTTGGACTGGTACACTGCCAGCTTATAATCGCCTGCCTGGGGCGCATCTACCTGAATGGTCAGGCTGTTCTTGTCCACAGCCTCCCCTAAGTCTACCCTGCGCCCAAGGCCCAAAATAGTAAACGCCGGATCCCCTTCTGGTATCAGCTCCACGCCGTTTGCAGCCTTCAGGCCAGATACATAGCCGTTTCCGGAAGCCCTTTGCTTAACGGCATTTTGGCTTCCCAGAGCCGCCTCGCCCTGCAATGCGCCAGATTCCGCCTCTACTACAGTTATCGGGGCAGAACCATCCTGGATTTTGACTTGTATGGAATCCAGCTTCACAGCGCCTTCCGTATCTAAGTCAATTACATTGATGCCTTCCTGAAGAAATACCTCCTGGTATACTGTCTTCCATTCTGCCCCAGTGGCTCCCAGGCTTACTTTTGCACGAAGGCGGCTTAAATTTACCATATCATTGTCAAGATAAAGGTTGGCCACCGCATCTGCTTCAGCCTGATAACGGAAGGAAATACGGTACATTCCATTCTCTGGCACCACCGTGTTAAAGCGGAGCCCGCCGCCTTCTGTCACTTTCCTGGATTCCAGGCCTGTCACATAGCCAATCTGCCCCTCATGGGCTGTGGTCAGTGTAGTGGCTGCCCCTTTAATCTCATTAAACTCACCCAACTCTGCCTCATAAGTCATGTCAAATAGGGTATCTGAAGCCTCTTTGCCCTTATAGGTCAGATAGACGCAGTCTGGCACAGCCTTCCCTTGGCTTGCTGTTGCTTCGATTTTTAGGGTATGGCTGCCTGCCGCCAAATACAGGTAAGTGCTGTACATCCCGCCCATTGACCACTGCAGGGTGTTGGGCAGTACCATTTCTTCCGCCTTCTCCCCGTCCACATATAAATCCTGCACTGCCGTATAAGGCGTATTGTGGTCTGGGTCATTCGTATTTACGCCTGTAGAGGCGCAGTATACCAAGTCGTATTTGTAGTAGCCATCATATGGGACTTCCACGGAAAGGGTCACGCTGTCTCCCGGATTATCAACAAAATGCACCTTTTTCCGATTGGAACAGGCATAGGCGCCATCTGCCTCTGCCACTATGGCATTGCCTGCCAAAACTCCGTCCTCTGCCTCATACTTGGCTTTCCAGGTATCTGCCAAAAGCCCAAGGCTTTCATTCTCTGCCGCCTGTGTCACCGTGATACGGTAGCCACTCATGGCGTTCATATCATTCATGGGAATCACGGCCTTCCCGTCCGTTATGGCCACTGTCCCCTCTTTGATAATGCGCGGCTCCTCCGCTGCGCCGTGGAACCCAGTATAATCTGTGCCTTCCACTTTAATATGTACCTGCTGTGCGCCTGCAAAGGCAGCAGTAGATAAAATATCATCCAGGATAATATTAGCGCTCCCGTCCCTGCCGCCAAACACCACATTGGCGCTCTTCTTATTCTCATCCATAGAAGCCACGCCGTAAAATTCGCTCTGCTGGGCATTCGCCACGCTGACAGGCAGGTAGCTGCCGGACATATCGCCATACCATTTAAACAGCCACCATGCACCGTTTCCTGTGTTATTATTGGCTGCCAGGCCATTCAGGTTATTGGAAAAATGCCAAAAAGGCAGGCAGCCAGCCACCTCATAATCCTCCCAAAGGCCAATCCAGCGTACCAGATTTCCAGGAGACGCGCATTCCTTGTTCTCTGCATATTCATTGATTACAATTTCCCTGGGAGTTACCCCATACTTTTTCTCCAAGTCCCGATAATGGGCGTATTCATGGGAAAAATTATTATATTGCCAGGTAGACAGGTCATGCCAGGAGGTAATATCTGGCATACAGTCATGCTCTGCGCAGAACTTGACATATCCCTCCATCACGCCGTCATTGTATCCAGCCAGGTTCAAGCCTGCTGTCTTGGGTGCCGTGGGGACGCCCGCTTCCTTGTAAACCTCGCGCAGCTTGGCCACCATATCCTTCCAGAACCAATACAGGCTGTCCCAGCCTGTCACTGTGTTCCCCTTGTCATCCTTGTATGATCCTCCCAGCCAATTTTCATTTGGTTCATTATACAGGACATAGACTACGTCTTCTGCTATGCCTGCTTCAATACAGGCCTTAGCCTGCATCTCTAAAATATCCAGGTAATAGTCCGTCCCTGTAAACTCATAAAACCACAGGGCATAGTAATCTGGCACATAAATCTGGATATGCCTGCCCCCTGCATCCAGGAAGGTCTTGGTAATATCCAGCACATCCCCATTGGGGTGCTGCATCCCATTTGGAGCCTTCTGCACCGCCGTATTGGGCTTTAAAGCTGTAATCGTATTCGCAGTGGGCACCTGGTCGTCTCCCTGCCCGTAAAGCCAGCCCGTAGCCCCATGATAGAGTTCCCTCTTCCCGGTTTCCCCCATATCCACCGTAAGGGTGGGAAGATTGTCCGCAGCAGCCTCTGACGTAATCTCTGGCACAGCTGGGCTGCCGAAAGCCATTGTCGCCGCCAGCAAAGCGGCAATCCATTTCTTAACTCTTTGTTTTCTCATAATGCCTCCTTTTCCTCATACATCCTAGCTTAGTCCCGTGCACTTTCACAGTTTTGCCAACTTGTAAAGATTTCTATATATACCATAATATATCAATTAAAATTCTCTGACAATATGATAATTTTGGAAAAAAGTTGCACTTTTTTGAAATCCATAAATCTATTCTGAGAGGTAAGAACTAAACTCCCGATGCTGGTCGGCGTATTCCAGCACTTCTTCCAATGATTTCTCTTTCTTCAGCCAGTCCAGCTGCACCAACGCTAAAGAATCCTGGAAATCCCAGGTCAATTGGGAATTCCCCCCTGAAACGTCCAGCACTTTCCCATTTTCCTCATACCAGTCGATATCCCCCTGAATCTTGCTGGCATATACAGGCGCAATTCCCTTTATAACAGAGGAGGACTGGGTAAACCCCAGGATTTCCTGCACTAACCTGGAATCGTTTAAAAGGGCATAGAGAATCTTGTCAATCCATTCCCCATAAGGACTGTCCGCGCTCTTCATAAATGTCATATTTGTCTCCCGAAGCAACTTGGCCTCCCCGCTCTGGGATGGGTAAGGAAAAATACCAAAATCCATATCTCCCCCATACTGGCTTGCAAACTGCATAGACCAGGAACCTGTCAGGTACATAGCAGCCTCCCCCTGGATAAAGCGGCTGTCGCTCTGAATCTGCTCCAACTGCATGGCATCCTCCCAGGAATTTTCCAGGATCCTCCGGTTATTTGAAAAGCAATGGATCATCTGGGCATTCCCGCTGAAATGCCGCTTCCCTTCCCGAAACTGCGTCCCCCAATCCGGCTCATTGCAGAATACATCATTTACCATATACTGCATGGTCATATTCGCCACCTTCCAGCTCTCCTGGAAATGGGCTGCAAAAGGCACGATATTATGCTCCTTTAAGCATTGTATGACCTCCTGGAGCTCTCCTTCTGTCTTGGGAGGCTCAAGATCCAGCCTGCTAAAAATCTCTTTATTATATATGACTCCCTGATACCAGGCATTGTAAGGCACGCCGTACGCCTTCCCGTCCACAGTCACGACCTGCAGCGCATAGTCCTCAATCTGCTGGATGCACTGCTTTGGGATTACCCCCAAGTTCCCTGTCTTAGCATAAGTCTGAACGTCCTGCGCCTTGCCAATCATAAGATCTGGCACATCCCCAGCCGCAAAATGCCCCTGCATCTGACGTAGATTGCCCCGCCAGTACGCTAATGGTAATTTTATCCTCCTCCTTTTTTTCTGCCATTTCTGTACACCCTGCTAAGAAAAGCAGAGCCGCCACAGCCATCAAAAACGCTATCCTCTTTCCCAACGCCTCCTCCTCTCCTGTCACCTAAATTCCGTCAGCCTTCTGGAATTATCCTGGCCATAATGCTTAGGGCATCAGGGCAATTCCTTTTTCTCTTTGCTTAAAGCCCTATATTCCCGGGGGCTCATCCCCTCATTTTTCTTAAATACCCGGCTGAAATATGTGTAGTCGTCATATCCCACCATAAATGCAATTTCCATCAAACCCATATCACTGCCCCTAATATATTCTTTGGATTTCTCAATCCTCTTCTGGGTAATATACAGGATTAGGTTTATCCCTATTTCCTGGCGGAAAATTTTAGAAAAATAAGAACTCTCCACGTGATAGCGCTCTGCAATGGAAACTAATGTCAGGCTCTCTGCGTAATGGCTGTCAATCCAGGCTGCAGCCTTCTGCACAATGTCACGCATGCTGTCCGTAGCCACAAAATCTTTCTCTGGCTTTAGCTGGTCAATCACATCCTCCATCATTGCGCACAACGCCCGAATATCCATGTCCTCTGCTATTTTGTCCAGGGATTCCATGATATTCTCAACATCTGCCACACTGCCAAATACTTGCTCCTGCAGGCCAAAATCAATCAGAATATTCAGCACCTGGCGCAGAGTCTGCTTCACCTCCAAATACGTCCACCCTTCCTTCTCGCAGTCCGCCAGGCCAATGCTTTCAAAAATGGTCTGCTGCACTGCTGCATAATTTCCCGTCACAAGAAAATTATTGAGCTGCTTCCCATATTCTTTATTAAAGCGCTGCCTGACTGCCCCAGGCTCTTTCTCTTGCTCTTCCCCCAGGATAAGCTCATCCTTCCTGCAGTACCTTCGGGCCATTAAAAGCCCAACCGCCTCCACATACGCCATATGGATACTCTCCATAGAATAAGAATGGCCGCTGATGCAAATGGTAATACAGGTATCCTTAAAGTCCTTAAGGTATTGTTTCATCCTTTCCGCAAACTGCAGCAGATCCTTCCTGGGCTTTTCTGATACAACCACAAACTCATTGGAACGGTAAATATTATTGAATACAATGTCGCACTCCCCTCCCAGAAGCTCCTTGGCCTTTTTTTTGAAGTTATAGGAAAACAGAGCCAGATCCTGATAATTCTTGTGAATGCTCTCTGAAAGGTTATGGATTTTGACCAGCACCAGGCTCATGCCAGAAAATGGCTCCTTGCCATTTACCGAGATAGCAGGCACAAAAGAACGCCTGTCTCTTTGTATCATCTGGCTGAACTCCCGATCCTGGATTAAGGACGCCGCCTTTACCAGTTGACGTTTTTCCTGCTCCCTCTCGCTAATCGCCTCCAGAGCCTTAACGATCGCATTCACCAGTTCCACCTTCGTAACTGGTTTCTTCAAGTAATTCATGGCTCCGGACATAAACGTCCCCTTTACATATTCGAAATCATCATAGCCGCTGATGACAAAAGTGACCACATCGGGAAAACGCGCATGCACTTGCTCCAGCAGCTCTACTCCATTCAGGAAAGGCATGTTAATATCTGTAATCAAAATATCTGGCCGGGACTCCTCCATTTTCTGCAGAACCTCTTCCCCATCCACCGCCGGCTCCAAAAATTCCAGCCCATATTTTTCCCACTGTATCATCCTGCGAATCTTTTCTCGGGTCCAATATTCATCATCTGCAAACAATATCGTATATTTTCTCTCATCCATTTTGCTCTTCCTCCTGCCCTCCCGCAAGATTGCCTTCCACTCTGCCTGCCAATTCCGCCCCCATCTTGCGTTGGGTTGGCAGCATTATGGAAACACAGGTCCCTTCCCCAATGGCACTTACAATGGTAATTCCATAGGCGTCTCCGTACAGCATCTTTATCCTGGCATTAATATTATACAGGCCTATGGAATCCCCTTTCTCCACATGGTTCAAATCATTTTTAAACAAATCCTCATTCAATTTTCGGGCGTCCATGCCCACGCCATTATCTGATACATTTATTTTGAGTATCCCTTCCTCCTTCCAGATGGCAACCTTAATCTCCTTCCCTCCCCTTTTATTTCTAAGGCCATGGTTTAAGGCATTCTCTACCAAGGGCTGGATGGTAATCCTCGGAAGGCGGTCCTGCAGCACATCTTCGCCAATATCGTAAATGTACCTCACATTGTCATGCATGCGCATCTCCATCACATAGCTGTAATTCTTTAGATGGGAGACTTCCTCGGCTACCGTTGAGAAGGGCTCCTTCATATTCAGGCAATACCGGAAGATATTGGAAAGGGACTGGCTCAGCATACTGACCTCCGGGCAACCTCTGATTTCTGCTATGCTGCTCATAGTGTCCAAGGTATTGTACAAGAAATGGGGATTGATCTGCGCCTGCAGCGCCTTATACTCTGCCTGGCTCAGAAGGCGGTTTGCCTGGCTTTCCTTTTCCATTAGTTCTTCCATCCGATCCAGCATCTCATTAAAATTCTGCCCGAGCTCGCCAATTTCATCCCTGCTTACAACCTCTGTCCGCAAATGGGATGCGCCGCCTTTAATCTGCTGGATGGTATCCATCAGCAGATCTAAAGGACGGATAACGCTGCGTGATACAATGGCTGTTAAGATTGCCATAATCATAATCATAAAAAAGGCTATAAAAAGCAGGTTGCTGGTAAGGGTTCTCTGATTCTGCTGCAAAATACTCTGAGGCATCATAGAATAGGCGGTCAAATTATACTTATCCTGTTCTGCCTTGAATATTTCCTGTTTTTCCAATCGGAAGGTGCCTGTCTGATTCCCTGTACGGATTTTTTCTGACATTTCCCGATAATATGCCTCTTCCTTCCCGGAAATTTCCCCATAGGAGACCACCGAACGGTCGCCCTCCGGCTGGAGCCAAATGTACATAGTGCTGTTCGTGTTGTATTTCTTCAGTATGGAAGTGAATACCTTACTGTCCACATCGCATACCATATAGCCAATCCTGTCATTTCGGTTGCTATTGTTATAAAGCTTCAGCACAAACCTCAGGATATCTTTTTCCCGATAGGGATTATAGTAGCTGGTAACCAGCATAGTGGCATTATCTGACTTGACATAATCCTTGACGATGTCCGCATTTTCCTCCTCAGGGTTTTCATAAATATCTGCGGCATAATTATGCTTGGGAGTAAACGCCCTCCGATAGGTGCTGATAATTTCATGATTCTTAGTGTAGAGGTAGAGTGAGACTACACTATCTTCCGTTTCAAACCTGGCTGTAGCGATTTCGTAAGCCTTTCGGTAAAATTCGAGACGCAGGGCCTCTACTGTACGTTCTTCCTTCAAAGCCTGAATAAAATCTTTTTCCATATACACTTCAATCATACTGCTCTCTATGTCCTTTATAAAGGCAGAAATTTCATTCTGCATATTTTCTAAAGAATTTTCGCTTTCAGCCTTGGCCTGATTATAGATAAAGGCTGAAGATGATTCCTGGAACAGGAAGGTCTGCAGTCCAAGGGCAAGCAGAGTGCTTCCCATGCACATCAGAAGGATTTTTACTTTTAACTTCATGGAATAGGTCACCTCTGCTTTCTTTGTATATGCTTTAGATACCATCAAGGCACCCTCGCCTTTCCGCTTTGATGCCACCTCAGATATACTTATTTTGGGCGGAATAAAAACTATATGATACGTGCAATTCTCCCTTCTAAATATTATAATATTTTATTATACGCGATATTAGATGCCTGTAACTAGGATATTTTAGAAAAAATAGTTGCATTTTTTGTAAAAAAAAGCAGTTAATTCTATATATTAACCGCTTTTCTTTCTTAAAACTATTATTAAAAACTGCTCTGCGATAGGCCTTTGCACCATCCACCATATATCTTACTCATCCCAGTTATGGTACACCGCCTGCACATCGTCGTCATCCTCCAGAAGGTCCAGGATCTTCTGGAGATTCTTCACTGCCTCTTCGTCTGTCACTTCCACCCAGGTCTGCGGGATCATGGTCACTTCTGCAGAGGCCATCTTAATCCCAGCCCCTTCCAGCTGCTGGCGCACCTCACTGAACCCATCCGGATCCGTAAGCACCTCATAGCTGTCTTCCTCTTCTGAAAAATCCTCCGCCCCGGCATCCAGCGCCAGCATCATCAGGTCATCCGGATCCATCTCACACTCTTCCTTATCAATCACAATCTGCCCCTTCTTGTCAAACATATAAGACACACACCCCGGCGTCCCCACATTCCCATTCCCCTTGGTAAACGCGCTCCTCACATTAGCCGCTGTCCGGTTCTTATTATCCGTTAATGCATCCACAATGATCGCCGTTCCATTGGGGCCATACCCTTCATAAGAAGCAAATTCATAATTCACCGAATTCGCATCCCCAGCCGCCTTCTTAATCCCCCTGTCAATGGTATCATTAGGCATATTATTGGCCTTCGCCTTCGCTATTACATCCCGCAGCCTGCTGTTATTATTGGGATCCGACCCGCCTTCCTTCACCGCCACTGCAATTTCCCTTCCAATAATCGTAAATATCTTCCCTCTTGCTGCATCATTTTTCTCTTTCTTATGCTTAATATTCGCAAATTTAGAATGTCCTGACATATCAATTCTCCTCTTTTCTCTTATATTCTTTTTCCCACCAGATGGCGTGGATTATTACTCCTGCCTTTTAAATCCAGCCAGCGGGGATTCATTTCCTCTTTCCACAATCAGTCCCAGGTGCTGTCCCCTTCTGCGGCATCCCCCCTGTTTAAACTCCCTTCCGTAACCCTCACCATATGTATCATCTTATCCCTCACCGACAGCACATGGAACCTCCACCCTTCCGCATCCAGCTCAAACTGCTCATGCTCCCCAGGTATCTTCCCGATCAGCGAGATCAGATACCCGCTCAGCGTCTCATACTCCGCCCCCTCCAGGGAAATCCCCAGTGTTTCGCAGACTTCCCCAAAGGGCGCCATCCCCCGCATCAGATAGCTCCCATCTGCCTGGCTCACCACATCCATCTCTTCTTCATCATACTCATCAAAGATATTCCCCACAATCTCCTCCAGAATATCCTCCATGGCCACAATCCCCGCCGTCTGCCCATACTCGTCCACAACCACCACCATATGGTTCTTCCTGGACTGCATTCCCTGGAACAGTTCATTGATGTTCCTAGTCTCCGGGATAAACACCGCTTCCCGCACCAGCCCTGGGATCTCCCGTATCTCCCGTTCCAGATAAAGCCCCTTCCGGCTCTCAATCATCACATCCTTCATATGTAAGATCCCAATAATATTATCAATATCCCCTTTATACACCGGAAACCGGGAATTATTCCCTTCCAGGATAATTTCCAGCGCATCCTTCAAAAGCGTGCTCCCTTCAATGGCATTCACATGCTTCCGATGGGTCATGATATCCTTCGCCTCTTTATCATCAAAGGCAAAAATATTGTGGATCATCTCCGCTTCACTGGCCTGGAGCACTCCCTGCTCATGCCCCTCATTCACCATGGAAATAATCTCTTCCTCCGTCACATCGTCGAAGCTGGCATCGGGGTCAACCCCCACCAGCCGCACCGCCAGATTAGACAGCTTCTCTGCCAGATACGCATAAGGCCACACCACACACACCAACCCATGCACCAGCCCTGCCAGCCGAAACAGCCATTTCTCCGGCCGCCTGGCTGCAATCTTCTGAGGGGCGATGACCCCTAAAACCACAAAAAGGAAAATCCCCCCTAAGGCTGCCAGAACATAGCACCATATTAGTAAATAGGGATTAGGGCTTTTCAAAAATAAGCTATGGAATAACAGATTTCCCAACAGACGGATCTGGTAAATACCAAAAATACCGCTGACAAAGGTCACCAAAATCTGAATCGCATGCTTCGTCTTATAGGGAGAATCCATCACTGCCAGCAGCCATGGTGCATGCTTGCTGCCCTCCTCCATCCGTTTTTCCACCTGCCGTTCCGATATTTCCTCCAAAGCAGTAAGAAATCCATACATTATCCCATTGGCCACTACTAATCCCAAAAATACAATCAGCCCTATGGCAGGACTCGCGCCATCATCCATTCTTCTGACTCCTCTTTCCTCTCTCGCCCGGAAATGCCATAAAATACCCCTGCCTCCTGCCAGGGCTATTCTTCTGGCTGCACTGCGCTCACGCAGACAACACCAAACGCCCCGCCTTCTGCCAGAGTTATTTTATGGCAATCCCTTCACTACATTAGCAAACACTTGAAATATACCATTTTACGGAATATTAGTCAAGATTTATGTATATAATTCCAAACTGATTTCAAGTGCCCTGTCTACTTTCTTCAAGACCTCCCTGTCCAAACGGCAGACTTTATCCTTCAGCCTCTGCTTGTCAATGGTCCGCAGCTGCTCCAACAATATCACAGAATCCTTTACCAGGTCATATTTCCTTGCATCCAGCTCTACATGGGTGGGCAGCTTCGCCTTATTCATCTTCGAAGTAATGGCCGCACAGATTACCGTTGGGCTGTGGCGATTCCCCACATCATTTTGTATAATCAGCACGGGGCGGACCCCGCCCTGCTCTGAGCCTACCACCGGACGCAAATCAGCATAATAAATATCTCCTCTATGAATAATCACTTTTCTCACACTCCAAAATTTTATAGGTTATTTCTATTCCCTATTATTCCCTATTTTTTCGTGTGTATACATGTTTCCCTGGGATTCTCCTATAAATTATAAATATGTGCTGCCTCCCCGCCTTTTCTGCACCCTTCCAGCAGTCACTTAGGAAAAATAATCCCTGGCTCCTGCCGCCTTCCCGCCTTTTCTGTACACTCTGGGAATGCGCTTCCCCAAGCAGCAGGCAAATTCATAGTTAAAGCGCCCTGAGAGCCCTCCTATTTCCTCCATGGAAATCTGTTCATCCCCTTCCTGCCCCACCAGTGTAACCGCATCCCCTTCCTTCGCCTCCGGTATCCCTGTTACGTCCACCATAAACTGATCCATGCAAATACGCCCGCAAATCGGAGCCTTCTTCCCATGTATCAGCACATATCCCCGATTGGAAAGGCTTCTGGGATACCCATCCCCATAGCCTACCGGGATTGTGGCGATCCTCTGCCTGCCCGTTGTCCTGTAGGTGGCTCCATAGCTGACTGCCCTGCCTTCTTCCAGTTCTTTCAGGAATACAATGCAGCTTTTCAAAGACAGAGCTGGCCATAGATCCATAGTTTCCTTCTGCACCTGATCTGAGGGCCACATTCCATAAAGGCTAATGCCAGCCCGCACCAAATCCAGGCTGGCCTGGGGCATATCAATAATCGCAGCGCTATTGGAGCAGTGAGACAATGGAATATGGATATTCTTTTCCCCTAACATCCTTTTCATTTCCAGAAATTTTCCGAACTGCTGATTGGCCATTGTTTTGTCCCTGTCATCTGCCTTGGCAAAATGAGTGAACATCCCTTCTATTATAATATGGGGCATCCCTGCAATTTGTGCAATTTCATCTGCAGTTTCCTGAGTAACCTGAAAGCCAAGGCGGCTCAGCCCTGTGTCAATTTTCAGATGCACCGTAATGGGGGAACCTGCCTCAGATGCAAAGCTTTCCAATGCTGCCGCTTGCCTTAAGGAATATACGGTGGCACGGATTTGCGAGGAGGCCAGCAGAGGGTATTGCTCTGGGAAAGTAGCCCCCAAGACCAGGATCGGCTTTTTTAGACCGCTTTGGCGTAGGGACTGCGCTTCCTCTGCCGTGGCAGTGGCATAACCCCAAGTGATGGGAAGAGGCTCCAGCTCCCTTCCAATGGGGATTGCGCCATGGCCATAGGCATCCGTCTTTATCACAGGCATGATCCGGGTGCCTGGCTGGAGGGTTTGTTCCATTTGTGCCATATTGTGGAGTATTGCGTCCAGGTTTATTTCTGCGTAAACGCGGGAATAGGTTTTCATAATGTGCGCCTTTCTGAAAATTGAAGTGTGTTTGCCCTTCCAGGGCGGGGAAACAGCTTCGCTGTTTCATTAGGTATACCCTCTGGGGCACACCATAATGCTTGCCCTTCCAGGGCGGGGAAACAGCTTCGCTGTTTCATAAGGTATCAAAACCAAACAGGCTGTTCAGCACGCCAGGGATCCCCTCTATAATATCCTGTGCCATTAAGGAATGGGAGCCTATCTGTTGTGCCTGCCGGTCACCTGCCGCCCCGTGGAGGCAGACGCCAATGGGCGCAGCCTGCTGGGGCTCCATCCCCTGGGCAATCAAGCCGGCAAGGATGCCTGTCAGAACATCGCCAGAGCCAGCTGTAGCCATCCCATTATTCCCAGTAGTATTAATATACACATTCTTGTTGGGGAGCGCCGTCACTGTCCTTGCGTCCTTTAGTACACATATTACATTATATTCCCTGGCAAAGGAGCGTGCAGCCTGCAGAAGCTGGCCTTTCAGTTCTGGGATTGGCATTTTAACAAGCCTTGCCATTTCTCCCAGATGGGGGGTTATGATAACAGGGGCTTTTGCTTCCCTCAGCCATTCCAGATGCCCTGCCAGGATATTCAGCCCATCCGCATCCAGGATAACAGGAACATTTGCCATCTTCAGAACTGATTCTGTCAGGAATGCCTCCCTCTCCCCTGTGCCAAGGCCAGGCCCTATGGTAATGGCAGAAGCCCATTTTAACAGCCGGGGCAAATCTGAACCCTCATATGCGGCAAGGATCGCCTCTGGCAAAAGCTGCTGCAGAATAACCCGGTTGGATTCCTCTGTCAAAACCTGCACCAGCCCGGCTCCTGTCCGATAGGATGCTTTCGCACTTAAAAAAGCTGCGCCTGCCATATTCTTATGCCCAGCCACAACCAACACCTTCCCATATGTGCCCTTATTCGAATCCTGCCGCCGCCTGGGAACTTCCGCCAAATCCCCACGCCCCACCAAATACATATGCGGCTTTTCTTCCATAAAGCTATACTTATCAATCCCTATATCCTTTACTGACACCTTCCCTGCATAAGCTGCGCCTGGATAAAGCACCAGCCCGCTTTTGGGAAAACCAAAGGTAACTGTTATGTCTGCCCGGAACCCGGCTCCCATCACCATTCCTGTATCCGCATGAATCCCAGATGGGATATCCACTGCCACTTTCCACCCTTCCTTTTCATTCATAGCTGCCACATATCCCTTATAAGCCCCTTCCAGATCCCTGGCCAGCCCAATCCCAAACAGCGCATCCACAACAACCTGAAACTCCCCTTCTGGTATCTCATGCAAAATGCCTATCCCATAATTCCTCAATATATCAATCTGCCGCTTTGTCTCCAACGAAGCCTTTTCCAAATCTGGCGGCATAACAATCGTAACCGCATACCCTTTCTGCCAGAGTATACGCCCGGCTGCCGCTCCATCCCCCCCATTATTCCCCAGCCCGCATACCACTAATACAGACTTCTCCCCTTTCAGGCAATCCCCTCCCTGAAAATACCCCTCTATTTCATCCGCCACGCTAAGGGCTGCCCTCTCCATCAATACCAGAGAAGGCACCCCAAAACACTCTATCGTATTCCGGTCGCACAGCTTCATCTGCCGGCTATCCACCAAAATCTCCATAATGGCACTCCTTTCCCCTGATTACTTATACTCCGCCCAATACCTAACGTCAAACGCTTCTGTAATCCGGGCTCCAAAAATATCATGCAGATAAGTATAGATTTCCTTATTCTTATCCTCAATGCTTTCCTTGCGGATCACCTTCCGCTTCAATTCCCTCCGGGTCTCCTGAAGCCAGGCTGCAATCTCCTCCCGCTCTGCCTCATTCTGATTCATAATCCCATAACAATACTCAATGGTTTCTGCCATCAGCCTTTCATTATCTTCCTTCAGTTCATCTTCCAGTGCCTTCATCTCCCCCCGGCTTCCATCCATCCTGTCATTGATCTCCGTGATCAGCCGCCGATCCTCCTGCAGCCTTGCAGTCTCCTGCCCCTGTTCCCCTATTTCATCCATATTTACCACGATATTTTTCATCAGCTTATTTTTCAAGCCCTTCAGTTCCTTCATATCCTGGTTCAGCCGGCCCTGCCTGGCCAGGTGCTTATTTACCTTCTTCTCCAGCCGCTGGATCTCCTTTGGCTTCCCCCCCACGGCAAACAGATGGTGCCATTTCTGATCCAATACCAAAATCGGTATATCCTTGCTCTGTGCAATCCTCTCAAACCGAGGGTTCGTACCTTTTTTCTTCGCCATATATAATCACTTCTTATTCTTTCTCTCGTCTTCCCTGTTTGCAATGTTATAAGACAGCTGCATCAAGCTATCTGACAGATGCACGCTTTCCACCACCACATGCTCCGGCACTTCCAGATCCAGGTGGGCAAAATTCCAAATAGCATTCACGCCCAGCTCCACCAGCATATTGGCCACCTTCCCTGCCTTTTCCTTCGGCATGGTCAGCGCCGCAATATCCACCCTGTTTTTCTGGAGGAATTCCTTCAACTCATCGAGCATGCGTACTTTCACCCCTCTGATGGAGACTCCATGTAACGCCGGGTTCACGTCAAACAAGCCGATGATAACAAATCCCATTTTTTCAAATTTAACATAGTTGGCAAGCGCCTGCCCTAAATTGCCTGCGCCGATCACAATCATATTGTGCTGCTGGTTCATGCCCATGATCCTGCCAATCTCATCATAAAGGTTCTTTACATTGTATCCATAACCCTGCTGTCCGAAACCGCCAAAATTATTCAAATCCTGCCGGATCTGGGAGGCTGTTACCCGCATCCTTGCGCTTAGTTCACTGGATGAAATCCGTTCCACACTGTCTTCTAGCAGCTCCCCCAGATATCTGTAATATCTTGGCAGCCTTCGAATCACTGCCTGCGAAATCCCTTTTTCCATTGCACTTCCTCCTGCTTCATTCCCGCAAGCTACGGGCTGCGCAGCCCTGCCGTGCAACAAGCTTGATGCCCCGTAGCCTGCTGCGGGGTATTGATTTCACCGTTTATTATAATAAATACCAGAATGGATGTCAATGTATGGTAACGCGTGCATGCATTCCTGAACCATGAATAGTAACGTGGCCTATTACAATGTATGCGTCCTGTTATTCCATCAGCATTTCCCATTTTTCATATAAGGCGTCCCTCTCTTTTTGCAGCGCCTCGTATTCCTGCTGCAATTCCTGCAGCCTTACTGAATTTGTGGCTACCTCGCTGTCCTGGAACAGGCTCTCAATTTCATCTATCCTCTGCTCTGCGGCTTCTATGGACGCCTCAGTCCGTGCCCTGTCATTCTCCAGCTTCCTCTGCCTTGCCTGTTCTTCCTTTTTCTGTTTCCAATCCGCCTTATTGCTGCTCTCCTTCCCCTCTTTGCCCTGCCCCTGCGCTTTTGGGGCATAGGCCGCTGTCAATTCCTTGCATTTTTCCAGGTAATAATCATAATTTCCCAGATAATTCACCAACGCCTGTCCTGTCAGATCCAAAATGCGGGTGGCCGCCTTATTGATAAAGTAACGGTCATGGGACACAAATAGCACTGTCCCTTCATAATGATTCAAAGCCTGCTCCAAAATTTCCTTGGAGGTAATATCCAAGTGGTTGGTAGGCTCATCCAAAATCAGGAAATTCGCCTCTGACAGCATCAATTTTGCCAAAGACACCCGCCCCCTCTCTCCGCCGCTCAGGTCAGAAATGCGCTTAAACACATCATCCCCGGTAAAGAGAAAGGCCGCCAGCACATTTCGGATCTCCGTATGGGTCAGTTCCGGGTAATCGTCAGAAATCTCCTCCATCAATGTCTTTTCTGGATGGAGCACCTGATGCTCCTGGTCATAGTAGCCAATATGCACATTCGCCCCCAGCCGGATAAAGCCGCCATCTGCCTTTAGCATCCCATTGATGATCTTCAGTATGGTAGTCTTGCCTGTCCCATTGTCGCCAATCAGCGCCACATGCTCCCCGCGCTTTACTTCAAAGGAAAGATCTGAAAACAGCCTTTGCCCTGGGTAGGCCTTTGCCAGATGCTCCACCTGGAGCACATCATTCCCGCTGACTACCCGAGGCTCCAAATGCAGATGGATATCCGTATTTTCCTCTATGGGCTTTTCCAGGCGTTCCATCTTACCCAGCATCTTCTCCCGGCTCTCCGCCCGCCTAATGGATTTCTCCCGATTAAAGGATTTCAGCTTGGCAATCACCTCTTCCTGATGCCTGATCTCCCGCTGCTGGTTATAGTACTGCTTCAGCTGCGCTTCCCGCACCTGTGCCCTCTTTTTGGCATAATCGCTGTAATTGCCCAGATAAGAAGACACCTTACACCGATCCAGCTCCACCACCTTACGCACCACCCGATCCAGAAAATATCGGTCATGGGACACAATGACCACGGCTCCCTTATAATTCAACAGGAAAGTCTCCAGCCAGGTAATTGACCCAATATCCAAATGATTGGTAGGCTCATCCAACAGGATCACATCCGGCTTTGTCACTAGCAGCCTGCCCAGGCATACCCGGGTCCTCTGCCCCCCCGACAGCTCCTGCATGCGCTTTGTAAATTCTTCTTCGGCAAATCCAAGCCCTTTGATAACGCCTATTATTTCACTTTTGTAAGAAGCTCCCCCTTCCTGCTCAAAGGCATGGCTCAGACGGCTGTACTTTTCCATCAGCTGCTCCAGATCTTCCCCCTGGCAATGGCTCATGGACTCCTCCATGGAAACCAGCTGCTCCTGCATGGAAATCACTTCTCCCCGCGCAGAGAGTACCTCCTCATAAATGCTCCGATTGCCAGATATGTCCGGGTTCTGTGGCAAATAGCCAATTGTCTTGTTCTTTGCTAAGACTACTTCCCCCTGGTCTGCCTCCAGATCTCCCATAATAATCCGAAGCAGGGTTGTCTTCCCTGCTCCGTTAATGCCTACAATTGCCGCCTTCTCATTTTCCTCTATATGAAAAGACGCATCTTTTATTATTTCATCTGTGCCAAAGGCTTTCCCTATATTCTGGCACGCTAAAACCATCTTTTTCACTCCTTGCTTTCGCCTTGGGGCTATATTTTTTAAATCTTATGTAACTATTCTGTCGCCTTCATAGTTACAAACCTGCAAACACTGTGCCTGCCCTGGCAGCATCCTGATACGAAAGCCCGATCTTTATTTATGCATAAGCGGCTTCCAATACCTCCCGGATAGCCTTGATAAACTCTTCACTGTTTAAAACGGTAGGATTCTCCAGGGTGGTAATCAAAGCCAAGTCTTTTGTCATTTTCCCAGATTCAATGGTGGACAGGCAAGCGCTTTCCAGCTTGTCCGCAAATTCACTTAATTCCGGAAGCTGATCCAATTCCCCGCGCTTACGCAATGCCCCTGTCCATGCAAAGATCGTAGCCACAGAGTTTGTGGATGTTTCCTCTCCCTTCAGGTGCTTGTAATAATGGCGCTGCACCGTCCCATGGGCTGCCTCATACTCATAATACCCTTCCGGGGACACCAAAACAGAAGTCATCATAGCCAAAGAGCCAAAGGCTGAACTTACCATATCGCTCATCACATCCCCGTCATAATTCTTGCAGGCCCAGATAAAGCCGCCTTCCGCCTTCATAATCCGTGCAACCGCATCATCAATCAAAGTATAGAAATACTCAATCCCGGCTTCCTTGAACTTCCCATCGTATTCCTTGTCGTAAATATCCTGGAAAATATCCTTAAAGGTATGGTCATATTTTTTGGAAATAGTGTCCTTTGTGGCAAACCACAGATCCTGTTTGGTATCCAGGGCATAGTTAAAGCAGCTTCTTGCAAAGCTCTCTATAGAACCATTCAGGTTGTGCTGCCCCTGAATAATGCCTGCGCCTGTAAAGTCATGGATCAGTTCCCTGGCCTCTGTGCCATCTTCTGCTGTATATACCAGCTCGCACTTGCCTGGGCCTGGGATCTTCATCTCGCTTGCCTTGTACACATCCCCATAGGCGTGGCGGGCAATGGTAATCGGCTTCTTCCAGTTCTTTACACAAGGCTCAATGCCCTTTACTGTAATAGGTGTACGGAAAACTGTGCCGTCCAGGATTGCGCGGATGGTGCCATTCGGGCTTTTCCACATCTGCTTCAGGCTGTACTCTGTCATACGGGCAGCATTCGGGGTTATGGTGGCGCATTTTACAGCAACGCCATATTTTTTCGTAGCTTCCGCGGAATCAAAGGTCACCTGGTCATCTGTTTCATTGCGGTGCTCTAAGCCAAGGTCATAGTATTCTGTTTTTAAATCCACAAAAGGCAGGAGCAGCTCATCCTTAATCATCTTCCAAAGGATGCGCGTCATTTCATCTCCGTCCATTTCTACCAAAGGGGTTGTCATTTTGATTTTTTCCATAATTATGTCCTCCTGTGTCGTGAGTGCTGTTGCATTCCTTCTAAAATTTACAGTTTTTCTTCTATGAAATCATATACAAAGATAGATGTTCTTGTCAAGGGAATTATCTCCTATTTTTATTATTTCTGCACTATATCGTTTGATTCCTCATGGGTTCTGTTGGTTATGCGGATGCCAGGATAATATAGCATGGCGACAGGGGAGGCGGCTATCCGGACATCCGGGAGATATAGCATGGCGACAGGGAAGGCGGCTATCCGGACGTCTGGGAGAGGCTGGGGCTTCCGGGTTTGCCCTTGTTCCGGCTCATACCTGACGGACGCTTAGCCCCCACTGCCAGCTGATAAAATCCCTTACGTTACTCACATTTGCTCATGCCCTACAAACGGCGAACAATAACAAAAGTTTATTATAATGCCCATATTTTCCCTTGACATTTTCCAAAAAATGCTTTATTGTATCACTAATTTAATACAATCATACAAAAAACTTCTGGCCCAAAACTCCCTTATACACTACAAAAAACAGAACAATTTATGAAACGAGGTGATTGAATGCCATGGAACCTAAATTCCGACCGCCCTATCTTTCTTCAGATCATTGACAAAATCCAAATTGACATCGTATCCGGCTTCTATCAGCCTGGGGACAAGCTGCCTTCTGTCCGGGAGCTGGCGCAGGAGGCATCCGTGAATCCCAATACCATGCAAAAGGCTCTTTCAGAGTTGGAACGGACAGGGCTTGTCTACTCCCAGCGCACCAGCGGAAGGTTTATTACAGAGGACAAAGACATGATCTATGCATTAAAGGAACAGCGGGCGCAGGCGCTTGCCCAGCATTTTTTAGAAAATATGCAAAGGCTGGGATTCCAGAAGGAGGAGATCTTTCGTTTCCTCAGCCAGTTTCTGAAAGCCCAGTAAGCAGCATAGAAGAATGAAAAAAAGAGGGAATCCCTTCCCCATCCACCCCTTAAAAATACCTAAATTTTGGAGGAGATAATGATATTATTAGAATGCAAAAACCTTACAAAAAAATATGGCATCCGCACTGCCCTTTCCCATGTGAACCTCCTGATTGAGCCTGGGCACATCATTGGGCTGCTGGGGCCAAACGGCAGCGGCAAGACCACACTGATCAAATTAATTGCCGGGCTACTTGCCCCTACTGAAGGCATGGCCTATGTAGAGGGAAACCCTGTGGGATTGGCCAGCAAGAGCCTGGTTTCCTACCTGCCAGACCACACATATCTGAACAGCCGCATGCGGGTGCAGGACGCAATCCGCCTTTTTGAAGATTTTTACCAGGATTTCTCGTCTGCCTGCGCTCATGATATGCTGGCAAAGCTGGACATCGACCCCAGCTTCAGGCTAAAATCCCTCTCCAAGGGCGCAAAGGAAAAAGTGCAGCTTATCCTGGCCATGAGCCGCCAGGCCAAGCTTTACCTTTTGGATGAGCCCATTGCAGGCGTAGACCCGGCTGCCAGGGATTACATTTTGCGCATGCTCATTTCCAATTACAGGGAAGACGCCTCCATCCTGATCTCTACCCATCTTATTTCCGATATTGAAAATATCCTGGATGAAGTAATCTTTCTCCAAAATGGCCAGATCCGCGCCTTTACTTCTGTGGATGGCCTGCGGCAAAAGGACCACAAGTCCATTGACTCTATCTTTCGGGAGGTATTCAAATGTTAGGAAAATTGATAAAATATGAATGGAAAGCCTGTTACAAGGTACTGGCTGCCCTAAACCTTACACTGGTGCTAATCACAGTGATTGGCTGCCTTATTTTACAGGCCATCCCTTCCACTGAAGAAAACATCTTTTTTTTGGCTGTTCTCTTTATTATGCTTTCTGCCCTTTCTATATCTGCTTTTAACCTTACGACACAGATTTACATCTATTTCCGCTTTTACAAAAACCTCTTTACGGCAGAGGGCTATCTGATGCATACACTGCCAGTCACGCCCTTGCAGCTTTTTCACTCCAAGCTGATTGTGGGATACTTCTGGTTTATTGTGAATACTCTGTTAAGTTTTTTTTGTCTGGCTGTCCTGGGCTGGGCATCTAGGATCTTCCGGCTGGAAAATACGCGTACAGAGCTGCAGTTCCTTTTTCAATACACCATTGGCGGATCCCCTGGGAAATTCATCCTCCTTTTGTTGGCAGCCACACTGGCCAGCGGATTTTCCTCTATCCTGATGGGATATCTCAGCATCCTTCTGGGGCAGCTGGTGGAAAAGTACAAGCTGGGGGCTGCAATCGGCTTTTATATTGCCCTATACTTGGTGAGCCAGGTTCTGTCTTCGCTTTTGATGATCATTCCTACTACATTTATGGCAGTGGCTGATGATATGGGCTTTTATGGGGAATTTGCTTCCTGTTTTTATGGGAATTTGCTGCTCTGGCTGATAGCCGCCTGGGTTCTGTTTGGATGCGCTTATTATGCAGCTTGCTTTTTTTTGGCGCGGCGGAGGGTAAACCTGGATTAATGCATGTTTGCATGGAGGATTCTTTCCGCACGCTTGCATCTTGATTGATTTTGCAATCCTTGTCCCTCGCAGGAATAAAAATACAGGAGGCGTTAAAATGAATTTTTCTGATATAGATGCGGCACCTATTTTTAACTTGATTGACAGGCTATCTGGAGGAAGCAAATTTTAGAGCAAAGTAGTTCAATTACGGGCAGAAAATGCTATGTTGGAAATACAAGATATAATTAATACATCAGAAGAATAGCCACATTAGATTTAGGAAATGCAATTCTTATAAGATACCACAAACTACGCTCCCCCGCCATGCGATATAGAGCAAATTTATCTTTCCCCAAAATGACATGGCAAAATCCACACCTTCCCCCTATAATTTTTTCAAGAGGGGAGGTGTGATCATGGGTAAATCTAAAAAAATCTTATTACTTATCCTGGCTTGCGGCATCCTATTGTCAGTTACTTATGCCGCTTCCCAATTCTCCAAATTAGAAGAACCTACAATCGTTGGATTTTTCTTAGGTGATGTAATAGAAACTTATTAGTACTTGCCAAAACCATAAGGCGGTTACAACTTAACTTTTTATGCCAGAATGCACCTTGGTATGTTTACAGCTTAGTTCTGATCCCACGGCGCGCCCTGGCGGACTTACAGCATTACCCTTTATGCTGCAGCGCGCTTTTCATAATTTACAGCTTTACCTTAATGTTATAGTGTGCTTCTGCATAATTTCTCATTTCCTCAGCACGTTCCTGCTGATTCATTGCCTGCAGCATGGCAATGCTCTCTATAAAGCACCTTCTGGATAAATCGTATTGCCCCAGCTCTGCCAGGGCACAGGCTTTATTACAGATAAGCATTGGGAAGATATGCATTTTCCCATGTTCAATACAATAATCAATGCCTGTCTGGCAGAGGTGCAAGGCGTCTTTGAATTTCTTTTCCTGTCCCATCCACGTAGACAGATTCTGAAGGATCATAGGATACTTCACAGACATCTCCTCACTCCCAGGCGCATGCCCCTCTATGTATTCTTTCAATTCAAACAGCAAACGCACGCCGTTCCACAGCTCTCCCATATCATGATAAGCGCACCCTATATTATTTAAAATAGAAATCTCGTGAAATGTCAAAAGCCTGTCCTTAACATGGATGCCGTCAAACTCAGGAATTGTCATGCGTATCGTATCAAGCAGCATTTTCAGCACCTGTTTGGCCTTTTCCCCTTCATGCTTGCGCACCATCACCTGGGCAAACCTTACATACTGCTCCACCATTTTTACTCCATAATCCTTCCGCGCTGCCTTTTGCAGATTCCCTTCCAACAACTGAATCAACTGCCTTGCCCCTTCATAATCCTCCCTCCCCAAGCTGCGCACCAGCCGGCGTTCTAATTCATACCGTTCCAGCTCCTCCCTGCTCAAATAGACAACATCCATACCATCTCCAATCCCCAGCCGCTGCATCAGCCCTTCTAAAATCTTTTTCCCAGGCACTTGCAGCCCATTCTCTATCCTGGACAAAGTAGATGGTGTACATATCCCATAACTCAATTCTTCCTGAGAATACTTCTGACGCTCCCGCATATCACGGATCCTGTCACCAACAGTATAATATGCCATGCTTCTTCTTCCTTTCTTAGAAAATGGCAAAACTGCCCATTTCCAAATGTACCTAACCTTACTTTTCTCTTTTGCAACCATTTTCCCATATGCTTTATGTACTAATACACTTCATATTTTAAATCATAATAAAGGAACGGAATTTTTGTGTTAAAAATCCGAGAATTGCGTTTCTAAAATCGAGATCAGCGTAGTTCATATGCTGTACATTTATATTTTATATAACTCACATGACAGCAGTTTAAAACAGGAAATCAAAGTGAGACATAATTTCCAGTTGTCATTCCCTTCCAGAGATGTTAAAATAAAACCATGAAAGGAAACGACCCCTTATGATAATCGAAGACTTTACCCATTACATCCGCCACCTTGCCCAACGTTTTTTTATCTTTTTGCGCTGGCTCCTCTTCTCCCTTCTTTCTGGCATCTTGGTAGGGAGCATCAGCGCACTGTTCCATTACTGCATGGTCTACGCCAACAGCGCAAGGGCAAAATACCCAGGCCTGATCTTTTTCCTGCCTGCTGCTGGATTAGCCATTGTTGGCGCTTACCACCTATTGCATGATGAAAAGGACACTGGCACCAACCTGGTGCTGTCAGCCATTCAGTCAAGGGAGCATATCCCCATGAAAATGGCGCCTTTGATCTTCCTGTCCACCATCATGACCCATTTATTTGGCGGCTCTGCCGGGCGGGAGGGAGCTGCGCTGCAATTAGGCGGCAGCATTGGAAATACCCTGGGGCGATTGTTTAGATTTGATGAAAAAGACCAGCATATCATGATTATGTGCGGAATGAGCGCCGCATTTGCCACCTTATTTGGCACCCCTATGGCAGCCGCTATTTTCTCCATGGAGGTCGTAAGCGTGGGGATCATGCATTATGCGGCATTGGTGCCCTGCGTAGTATCCTCTTTGGTGGCCAAAGGCATCGCCGGATATTGCCAGATTGTACCAGAGCAGTTTTTACTTACGGGGCTTCCTGCATTCTCTGTCCGCTCTGCTGCCATAATCGCCATTTTAGCAAGCCTGTGCGCAGGAGTCAGCACCTTATTCTGCATGACGCTCCACACAGGGGAAAAGCTCTATAAGAAATATTTTCCAAACCCCTATGTCCGGATCTTCTCTGGAGGCGCTTTTGTGATGATCCTGACACTTATAGTGGGGAACCAGGATTATAATGGCGCAGGCATGCCTGTCATTGCACGCTGTTTTGAAAATGACTTTGTGCCTTATGCTTTTTTGCTGAAGATCCTGTTTACCGCTGTTACCTTAAGCGCAGGGTTTAAAGGCGGGGAGATTGTGCCTTCTTTCTTTATTGGAGCCACTTTTGGATGTTTGTTTGGGAACCTTACGGGATTCTGCCCGGCGCTTTGCACAGCTGCCGGCATGGGCGCGGTATTCTGCGGCGTTACCAACTGCCCCATCACTTCCCTGCTGATCTGTTTTGAATTGTTTGGCTTTGAGGGGATGCCCTACTTTTTGCTGTCCGTCTCACTGGGGTATATGCTTTCTGGATATTACGGCCTGTACCACAGCCAGAAGATTGTCTATTCTAAATACAAAACAGAATATATCAACCGCAAGACCCATTGACCATTCCCATTTATGAGGCATCAGGAAACCTTGTGCCATATACTGCAATCCACAGTATCTTATTTACATAGGGCGATTCGTAAAATGTAACAACAGAGAATGGCACCGTCTACTAGCATAGTTACCTCCTTTGGAAAGTTCATGCGAATTTTCCACAAAAAACCACATTTTTTTTGTATTTCATTGTATGTTTTTCACATTGTTTTTTTTTTTATACAGAGTTATAATTCGTTGGGATATAAAATGGGATGGATGTATTTTTTGAAGGAGGTAAAAACATGAATTTAGCACAAATTTTGGCACTCATCTTATTTATTGCGATGTTCGTCCTAATTGTAATGGACAAAATTGAACGGCATTATGTAACTATGGCATGCGGGGTCCTGACGCTTGCAGGGGTTTTCGGCCTTGCCATGAGAAGCACAGACGCAATCATGGAAACATTGAACGTCAAGAGCATTTTTACCGTAGGATTCTGGTATGCTGCAGGCACTGCTGAGGAAAGCACTGCCGGGATCAACTGGGCTACCATTATCTTTATTGCAGGGATGATGGTCATGGTAGAAGGCATGGCGGAATCCGGTTTTTTCCGATGGCTCTGCATGAAGCTGGCTAAGCTGGTGCATTATAAGCCTATTCCTTTGTTTATCACCTTTATGCTGATGTCTGCTTTCCTGGCCATGTTTATTGACAGCATTACCGTTATCCTGTTTTTGGCGGCTGTCACCATCGAACTGGCAAAGCTTTTAAAATTTGACCCAGTGCCCATGATCCTGTCAGAGATTTTCTGCGCAAACCTGGGCGGCTCGGCTACCATGTGCGGGGATCCGCCCAATATCATCATTGGCACTTCCCTGGGTTATTCCTTTGCGGATTTCATAACAAACACAGGAGCCATCGCTGCAATCAGCCTTGTCCTTGTGGTTATTTACTATTTCTTTGTGTTCCGGAAGGAGCTTGCCGGGGAAAAGCTGTCACAGGCAGATGTGGATGCCATGCCAGATCCTAAAGAGGCCATTACAAATAAGACAGCTTTTGCTATCAGCTGCCTGATCTTCCTGTGCGCTGTGGTACTGCTAGTGACACATGCTCAGACAGGCCTTACCGTGGCATTTATCGGGACAGTAATTGCGGCCATTACCTTGCTTGTGGCAGGGACAAAGGCTGTAAAGCTTTTGAAAAAGGTGGATTATAAGACATTGCTTTTCTTTGTGGGGCTTTTCATGGTTGTGGGAGGGCTGGAACAGACTGGCATCCTGGAAATCATTGCGGGATTCATCGGCAATGTAAGCCATGGCAACTTAAAGCTTATGGTGGCTATCATCCTTTGGGTATCTGCTATTGCGAGCGCATTTGTGGACAATATCCCTTTTGCAGCTACTATGATCCCTGTAATCAAGAGCCTGGCAGCCACACAGGGCGTCGACCTTTCCACATTGGCATGGGCGCTTTCTATGGGTACAGACATTGGCGGCAGCGCCACACCCATCGGAGCCTCTGCAAACGTTGTGGGAACATCTGTCGCTACGAAAAATGGGTATATTATCGGCTGGGGCAAATATTGTAAGTCCGCTGCCCCTGCTACCGTTATTGTAATATTAGTGTCTATGGTATTTATTTTTATTCGTTACTGTTAATTTAAGGATTATATTGAGATTGGAGGAGGAATTCTATGGCAAAACAGACAATTATTTCCATTAGCCGTGAGTTTGGCAGTGGGGGGCATGAGATTGCTGAAAAAATTGCCCAGCATCTGGGATTGAAATTCTATGACAGGAGCATGTTGGACGAGATCGCCAATAAGCTGAATGTAAAGGTGGAAGTCCTGGAGAAATATGACGAGGCGCCCAGGAATTTCCTGATGACACGGCGGGTGGGCAACCATACCAACTCCATGGCAGAAATCCTTGCGGAATATCAGTTTGACTTTATCCGGGATAAGGCGGCCTCTGGGGAGTCCTTTGTGATCGTTGGGCGCTGCTCCGAGACTGTGCTGAAGAACCATGACTGCCTGATCTCCATTTTTGTCAATGGGGATCGGGAGCATAAGCTGGCGCGCGTAAAGGAGAAGTATCAGCTGAGCGAATCAGAAGCGGTTGCTAAGATGCTGCGGCATGATAAAAAGAGGAAGCTGTACCATAACCGTCATTCAGATTATAAGTGGGGAGATTCCCGGTATTATGATTTGTGCATTAATAGCAGCCCCTTAGGCGTGGATAAGACGGCGCATGTGCTGGAATGTTATATTCAGGATCGGATGGCTGCCATGAAATAAGAGATGGAGGGGAGACGCTCTTTGGGCTTCCCCATACCAGCCGGATGCAGAAGCTTTTCGCTGCTGCATCCGGCACCCAAAGGGAAACCTGACCCTCAGCAATTCATAGGGGCTATTTTTTGAATGGAGCTTTGCAGGTATTTCCGGAAGGAAAATCTGCGGCGCTTTACATTTAATTTTGCTAAAATATGTCTATAGAGCTGCTCTTTTTCCTCAGCTGGCATTTTTTCTTTTTCGTACTCAAAGATGTCTGTGTCAATACGGTTTAACAGGTCATACATATTGTAGTAAGGCAGCGCCAGGTCTTTTCTGGCTGCCTGTTCAAAATCTTCCCCTACATAAAAGCGATAGAATAATTCCTCTTCTAAAGGGTTCAGGCAGCTTACCATCACTTCCTTTTCCTCAGCGATTTCCTTTTCGATCAGCCATGCGATGGTAGCCTCTTTTTGGTATGCCCTTAGAAATTCCAGGCAACGGTATCTGGCAACAGAGCCAATCCAATTTTCAAATTCATTATCCTCATCGTAGCTCTCTATATGGTTCCAAATTGCCACTATGGTGTCTGCCAGGCACTCCTGCTGCAAATGCGGCAGCGTAAATAAATGCTTCCGGATAATAGAAATCAGCCGCTCCCCATGCTCCATAATCAAAAACTCCAACGCCCTTTCATTATGAAATTGTAGCTGCATGACTAAATTCTCTCTCCCAATCCTCATAAAAAACACCTGCCCTTCCCTATCTATCGCTAATTATTTTTTCTATACGTACGCTGGGCTATACTTTAACTGTAATAAGCCTACCATACATTCCTTCAATTTTTCCTTCTATAAATCTTAATTTTTTCTTAGGTTTTAAAAATACAAGATATTTTCTGCTTTTCATTCGCCCTTTTATCTTTTTATACGCCTCTGCATGGCTATTTCTATCTATAAATCTAATTTCTTTTCCTACATTGATGATTATAAACCAATAATGTGATATAAATTAGCCCTGCCTTTTTATATATTAGATACTTTTTGCACCTAAAATGTCTCATTATTTTTCTATTTTCTCATTTTTTCCTGCAAATTCCTTTAAAGGGACTGCCCCCTCTAAAACGTCCCTCCCAATATACATCACACTGTCTTCGCGTACCTTCACGCTCCACTTCACCAGGGAAATCTCCCCTCTTTCAATCTCCAGCGCCGTAATGCACCTGGGGTGGACACAGCTTCCATCATTGAAATAATACCCTTCCCCTGGCTTTGGGAACGCTGGCCTGTGTGTATGGCCAGCAATCAATATGGTTTTATGCCGGCTGGCCCATGCAGCCAGCCGCCGTTCGATCCTCTCCTTTTTTGGGTAATTTTTTGCCGCACTGGTCGGGTCATTGCATCCTGCCAGCTCCAGCGGCCGCCAAAGGTAACGCACAAGAAACCGCGTCACCTTCCAAAGGGTATCATTCCACAGATCCCCCTGATGGCCATGCACCAGCAGAAGCTCTGTGCCGCTGCAGCTATCCTTCAGGCGGATAGCCTCTTCTACTTTCATGCCAGGGAATAGGCCTGTTTCCCCTTTTCCTTTACAGAAATCCCCACGGCAGGCGTTTTGGAAATATTTTTCCTGGAATTTTTTGCGGTCATGGTTTCCATACAGCATATGAAGCCTTCCGCTGCAATAAAATTGCTCCATCATCCAAAACTGATTGCTGTGTATCCGCACAATCTCATGCAGGTCCCGGTTTTCCCATAGCTCATCCCCATCCCCCAGCTCAATGTATGTGAATTTCCGCCGATTGTAATATTGCAGGGCTGCAAAAAACAGGTTTTGGTTCGCCTGAAAATTATCTCCCCAATTCCCAATGCCGCGGTGGCAGTCACTCATCAGCACAATGCGGCTGTTCCTATGGATGGGAAGGCAAAGGGCATTCTCATAGGCATGGTTTAGCTTTCGCTCTGTCCGCTTCATTTTCCCTCCCTGCCATGTCCGCAGCATTCTTTTTCCTGGCTGCATCCCTGCCGCCCCTTCTCCTGCACAGGATCATGCCGCTTCTTTTCCCGGCCGTGGCCATGACGTTTCCTTTCCCGGCTGTGGCCATGGTATTTCTTTTTCTGGCTGCGTTTATGGTGCCTTGCCTGTTTCCGCTTATATTTTTGCCGTTTTTCCCAGGCCAGCCTCCCTGTCCGTGTCAAAAACCGGAAAATATGGGGATATGCCAGCATCAGATAATAGAGGCGGTCTATGGTTCTGCCAAAGCTTTTTGTCACATGGGCATAGAGCCTGCAGTTCAGGCGGTTTTGCCATTGGACATATTTTTGGTAAATCTTACAGCAGTGTGGCTTTCGGGTATTTTTCGGGCGGTACAGGCAAAGGGACACGGTGCTGCAGGAAACGCACAGATCCTCCTTTTGGTAGCCTGCCTGGCAGCAGCCTGTTAAAAAGGCATCCATCATTTCCAAATCCTCAAAAGCCAGTGAAAGGTTCAGCATCAGCTCCCCGGGATAGGAAAATTCCCCCAGGACAAAGCCTGTCAGCCACCAATGGTTTTGGCTTCTTTGGAACAAAAGCTTCCCGTTTTTGTACAGAGCCATTGTGATGGGCAGCTGGTCTTTGGGCGGGACGCAGCTGTAGAAAAGGTCTTCTGGGCTTTTGCCAGGCTCCTCCCCATCATTGACATACAGCCCTATTTCCGCACCTGTGGTAATGCCATACTGCCCTTTCCAGAACTCAATCAGCCACTTTTTGCCACCATAGTCAAAATAAATCGGCTCACAGTCAATGGCCATATTCATAAGGGGCGCCAGGTCATCATAAAGCTTGCCATAGCCAAACTCCTTTTGCCAGGCATTTTCTAAAGAATAAAAAATATCCTTTAAAGGGTCATAGGCAAATCCGAAGGGCGCCAACGCATGGTTGATTTCCTGGAGCTTTTTTTTGTCACTCTGTGCCTTTACCTGACATTTGGCCTTTCTTCGGCAAAGGCTCCTGTAATGGCAAAAAAGGCTGCATAATACCAGGATTAAAATAAATATAATTGTTACTATGCAAAATAATAATGTGTCAAAACTCAAAATAATCTAACTCCTTTCTTTTTTTTATAATATTTAGGCGTTTGCGAAACGCCAGAACCCGCATAAATACGGGATTCTCTTTGTTACAAAATAAAACAACTCCTCACTGGTCTGTGGTATAATTGAAATGTCCAGTAACAATTATCCATATCCACCAGTAAAGGAGTCGTATCTATATGATAACACATAAACAACTCTCTTTGGCAGATATTTTTACCGATTGCCAAAATAAATTTGATAACGATAAATATGAGTTTCTTTCCATACTCGATGAAACCATCAACCTTGATGAAATTGTTCCGGTGTCCTTTGTTTCTCACTTTCATGCTGCCACCGGCAGACCCCGCAGGCATCTTCTTTACCCAATGCTGAAGGCTCTGTTACTACAGCTTATTTTCTCAATCCCAACAACATCCCTGCTGATCGTATTCCTGAAATACTCCCAGGAACTGCGGGACTTCTGCGGGTTTGATGTTGTCCCGGATGCCTCTAAATTCACCCGGTTCAAACAGGATTTTTTATCGGACTTACAATCCATGTTCGATCATCTTGCTGACTTGACCGAACCAATCTGCCATTGTATTGATACACAGAAAGCTTCCATGCTTCTCTTTGACACATCCGGCATTGAGGCATGGGTTACAGAAAACAATCCCAAATATGCCAACCGTATCATCAAACAGCTTAAAGCCTTCAAAAAAGCAAAAGGGATGGACGGTTCCTTTGACCCTTATAAAGCCGCCTACGGCTCCATGCCTTCCCATGCTGCCGCCAATCCAGCCATTCAGCAGATGTACATTAACGGGCATTTCTGTTATGCTTATAAATTCGGTATTATTACCAACGGGCTCGGCATTGTCCGGGATATTTCCTTTTATAACAAGGACTTTCTTGAGGCTCATCCTGGCATCATTGTTGGAAAAAAATCTGATTCCCCGGATGAAGATAAGAGTCTTGCCGATTCCAAGGCATTGATTCCCACTTTAAAGGATTTCTTTCGCAAGCATCCGCTTATCAATCCGAAAACTTTTCTGGGAGACGCCGCATTTGATTCCATTGAAATCTACAAATACCTGTTACAGGAAGCTTCCTTTGAGCAGGCTTACATTCCCCTCAACGGCAGAATCTCCCTTCCGGAATCAGACTGCCCGCTGAATAAGGACGGTGTCCCCTGTTGTCCTAAAGACCCGTCTCTTCCAATGAAACGCGAAGGAAGCAAGTCCCATCTCCGCTGCGGGCTGCCAACCATGAAGTTTGTATGCCCAAAAATGAAATGGGAATATGATAAAACAACCGGTAAAAGCAAACGCGTCTGCCACTGTGAAAATCCCTGTACAGAATCCCCCTGCGGCAGGATGTTTTATATTTATCCCGAGAAAAACCTGCGCGCCTATCCTGGTACGCTCCGTGGTACGGCCGAATGGGATTCCAGCTATAAGATCAGGGTAAATGTTGAGAAATCAATCAACCATTTCAAGGACAGTTTCTGTGTTGCCGGGCGTAAAACGCAGAATGAAAAAACGCTTCATGCTGACCTGCTTCTCGCCGGGATTACCCAGCTTATTACTGTAATGGTGGCTGATAAACTGCACAGGCATCAATATATCCGCAGTTTAAAACCTCTGATTGCATAACCTTACATACCGCATACCATTTCACGGGCAGATATCCTTATCTGCTTTGTTTTCATGTCTTAAAACTCTTGTTATCCACATCCACCTCCTGTAAGTCCGGCTCAACCGGGCCTTTGTCCTATTGGAATCAAGATTTTGAACTTGTTTCGCAATTGCCTATTTTATAATATATTCAGAAAAGGTCAGATTTGCAAATGGATCTTGGCACAAAAAAAGAAGCTATTTGAAGCTTCTTCTATGGTTTTTCCCTTTGACAAACAAAGCCTAAAATCAGCTGTTCCTCCTTTTACCTTTCACTTTCCTACTCCAAATTGGCATGGCGCAAAAACATTTCGCCATTGCCTGCCCCCTGCTCCATCTCCTCCAGCACGGCCGCACCGCCAGCAACCAAAATACCCTGTTTGAAAAGCAAAGCCATCGGCTGAATGGATTTGCTTTCGCTGTCTTTTGGGTTTTTGCCGGATAACCCATCGTGCTTAGAAGCTCTTAATCCCTAAATGCCAGAACAAGGGGCAGACACTCACAAGTGTGTCAAGGAAAGGGCAAAATCTTTTTATTATATTATCTCCACTGCAATAAGGAAGAAACTTGAGGTAACCCGATTTATCACTTTGAAAACTCTATTTTATGAAACCGCAAAAAGCTCATTGGCGTAGCGGATGGATCCCATGGCATCTTTGGAATAGAAGTCTGCACCTATCATATCTGCATAGGTCTGGGTTAGGACTGCGCCACCTACCATAACCTTGCAGCCTGGCAGCTCTTTTTTCAGCAGCTTGATGGTAATTTCCATATTCGCCACCGTTGTGGTCATCAGGGCGCTTAGGCCTACCAGTTTCACATTGTGCTCTTTTGCCGCCTCTAGTACATTTTCTGGGGAAACGTCTTTTCCCAGGTCTATGACCTGGAAGCCGTAGTTTTCCAGAAGCACCTTTACAATATTTTTTCCGATGTCATGGATATCGCCTTTCACCGTGGCGATCACAATGGTTCCTTTAGAGGCGGAAGCGCCGCCTTTGGCTTTCAGATGCTCTTTGATGGCGTCAAAACCGGCTTTCGCTGCGTCTGCGCTCATTAAAAGCTGAGGCAGGAAAATGGTTTTCTTCTCAAAGCCCTGGCCTACATGGTCTAAGGCAGGTATCAGGTCTTCATCAATGACAGAAAGTGGCTCTCTGGACTCCAGCTCCTTTTGAGCTGCCTGGAAGGCGCTTTCTGACAGGCCTTTTACCACAGCGTCATAGAGGGTAAGATCCCCTGGCTTTGCAGCAGGCGCTTGGGGCTGGCCAGCCTGCTGGGAATAAATCCCAATATAATCCGCGCATTGGGGATCGCTGCCATTCAAGGCGCAATAGGCATGGTAAGCCGCCATCATGGCATCGCTGCCAGGGTTCACAATGCCTGCGCTCAGCCCCTTTGACAGCGCAATAGTGAAAAATGCCGTATTGACCTTTTCGCGCTGGGGAAGGCCAAAAGAAATATTAGACACGCCCAAGGTGGTGTGTATGCCCAGGGTATGGCGCACATAGTGCAGGGCATCCAGCGTGGCCTTTGCATTTTCCTGCCCTGTGCTGATGGTCATGGTCAATGTGTCGATCAACAGGTCTTTCTTCCCAATGCCGTACTTTGCTGCCTCTGCAATGATTTTTTCTGCAACCTGGATACGGCCTTGGGCAGTTTCCGGGATACCATTTTCATCCAGAGCCAGGCATACTACCATGCCGCCATATTTTTCCACCAGCGGAAATACGGTGTCCATGGATTCCTGCTTGCCGTTCACGGAATTGATCAGGGGCTTGCCATTATAAAGGCGCATAGCCATTTCCATAGCTGCTCCGTCTGAGGTGTCAATCTGCAGCGGCAGGCCTGTGATCCCCTGGAGCCCCGTTACCGCCTCACGCATCATTTCTACTTCGTCAATCTCAGGCAACCCCACATTTACATCCAAGATATGGGCACCCCGATCCTGCTGGGCAAGGGCTTCCTTAAAAATATACTCCATGTCCTTTTCCCGCAATGCCTGTTTGAAACGCGGCTTCCCTGTGGGGTTAATCCGCTCCCCGATGATCTTTGGCCGATCATCAAATACCACTGCATGGGTATAGGAAGACACCACAGAACGGTTTTTGTCTGTAAGCTGTAACGGCGCCATATCCCTGCAGGCTTCCACCAATGCCTGGATATGCCCTGGCGTGGTGCCGCAGCAGCCGCCCATAATGGAAACCCCTTCCTGGGCAATCTCTTTCATAACGGCGGCAAAATCCTCCGGCGTCACCTGGAAACAGGTTTTACCATCCACCACCACTGGCAGCCCCGCATTGGGATTCAGCACAAGGGGAAGGGAGCATACCTTACGCAGCTGGGGCAGGAATTCCTTCATCACATCCGGGCCAAAACCGCAGTTCAGCCCAATGGCATCCACCCGCAAGCCCTCTAACATAGCCACTGCCGCTTCCATGTCCGCACCAGTCAAAAGCTTCCCGCTTTCGTCAAATACCATGGTGACCACAATGGGGAGGTTTGTATGTTCTTTGGCAGCCAGAACGGCTGCTTTGATCTCATAGGTGTCATTCATAGTCTCAATCAGGCAAAGGTCTGCCCCTGCCTGTTCCCCGGCAATGCATATGGGACGGAAAGCCTCATATGCCTGCTCAAAAGGCAGATCCCCCAAAGGCTCCAGCAGCTTTCCCAAAGAGCCAATGTCCAAGGCAGTATATGCCTCTTTTCCAGTTTCTGCAATGGCGCGCTTTACCAGGCGTATGCCCTTTTGGACCAGCTCCTCACAGGTATATCCTGTGCCTTCCATTTTAAAAGGGTTAATGCCAAATGTATTAGCCTTTACAATATTGCACCCTGCCTCTAAATAGCTTTTATGGATGTTTACGATCACATCCTCTTTTGTGGCATTCCAGATTTCTGGAATCTCCCCTGACTGCAGTCCTTGCTGTTGGAGCATGGTACCCATAGCCCCATCAAAAAATAGGAGCTTTTTCCCTAATTGTTCTTTAAAATTCATGATTGCCTCCCGTCTATCCGCTCTTTATTCGAATCATAGCCCTCTGATAAATATGGTGGATGCCAAACTCAATCTGCCCGAAACACACAGTCTGTTTTCTCACATTGGCTGCAGGCTGCCATCTGGCAGGATTGCCGCTCGATAGGCGTAAGCCCAATCAGAGCTGTTACAGATTTCGAGGGCATCATAAGGTTCCCTGCCGTCAGGGCAATGCCAATCCGCTTACTGCATTCCAACATGGCAAAAATATCCTTCTGGCACTCCAATGGGAAATCCCCATATCCAGGGCTAAACCTTGGCCGCAGGTACAGCCCCTGCTTCTTGGCCTCCCTTTGGATTTCAGATTCTATTTCATCCATATAGCTTTCAATATACGCAGCGCCCGCCGCCTGCACGATGGCTGCTTTGGCAAGGTTCACAACGGAATATTTCTTGATCATCAGGTCAGCTGCCCGCCCAATGGTGGCCGCCAACAGCACGATGCGCTCACACCCTTCCAAATTTTTTGCCAGGCTGGAGCTTGTAATATCTAAATTTCCAAAGGACACTACATTCCCCTCCACCTTACATCCGTATTCCCGGTATATGCTTTTGGGCAGGCTGTCCTGCTCCAATTCCTCCGCCACCCCATCTAAAAGCCTCTGCGTCTGCCCATCCGCTTCCTTCCTGCCATATCCCAGATACCGCAGGGCTTCCTTCCTGTCTACCTTCATATCCTCGACCTATCCCTCTGCTTTCTGCTGTTATCTCCCAGGCTTTTTCCAAAACAGCGCCCTTGGTTTGCTTATTTTCCAAACCCGAGTGCCTTCCCCTTTATGTGGATGTTTTTCTGCAAACGATACTGCCTCTTTCTTAATCTCATCCAGTCCCATATCACCAAAATATTCTCTGTGCCAAATTGTATAATCAAAACTTTCTCTCTTAATCATGGCAATAAAACGCTCTGCAATTTATAATACCCAAATTTTCAACTAAACAGACAAATCCTTTATCAATAATGTCAATTGTGCTGTTCGTGATTCTGATATCTCCACTCTTCGAATAAATACTCCTGGAGTGACTATTTGGATCTTTTCCGACTGATACTTCAAAAGCCTGTCATCCATAGTAATAAAATAAGCGCCTTTCCCATCACCCCTTATAAATCTCCGACAAATTCTTTAAAATCGCCCCTGCCACATCCGGCTTATTCATCGTGTAAATATGCACATGGCTTACCCCATTTGCAATCAAGTCAATAATCTGTTCTGTGGCATAGGCAATCCCAGCCTGCTTCAGAGCCGCAGAATTATCTGCGAACCGCTCCACCATCATTCGGAATCTCTGGGGCAGGGCAGATCCTGACAGCACTCCAATCTGCTTCATCTGGCTCACATTGGTCACTGGCATGATCCCTGCAATAATTGGCACATCAATGCCTTTTTTCAATGCCTTATACAAAAAGCTATACAAAATTTGATTATCAAAAAACATCTGCGTGGTCAAAAACTCACACCCCGCATCCACTTTCTGCTTCAAATGGACAATATCCGCTTCTATAGACTCTGCCTCTGGGTGCCCTTCTGGATAACATGCCCCGCCAATGCAAAAATCCCCAAACGCTTTGATTTCCTCTATCAGCTCACTGGCATGGTGGTACTGATTTGGCAGCGGGAAGTCTGCATTTTCCGGAATATCCCCCCGCAGCGCCAAGATATTCTCAATCTTGTCCTCCTGCAGCTCCCCTAACACCTCCCGTATCTTATTCCGATCAGAAGACGCACAGGTCAAATGGGCAAGGGCTGGGACGCCATTTACATTCTGCACCTCATTCGCCAGATTCACGGTATGCTCGCTGATCCCTCCTGTAGCCCCATAAGTCACACTGATAAACGTGGGATGGAGCTGCGCCATTTCTTTTACCAGGTCATGGGCTTTTTTCAGTTCAGATCCCTTTTTTGGCGGGAACAACTCACAGCTGATGGTTACTTCTTTTGTTTTCAACAATTCTGATATTTTCATAATTCTTATGATCCTTTCACGGTTATGCCAAAAATTTAACATATTTTCCTTTTTAAATTATTTTATACAGGTTTTCTCCTACAAAAGCTCATTTTTCCTAAAACACTTTTTTATTATAATGATTTACCGCAAAAAAGTCAAACATGCCTTCTTGATTTCTGATGCTTATATTACAACAGCGTTGTTATTTATGATTAAATACAATCTGCAGGATTGTGGCAGCAGGGATTCCAAGCCCAATATGAAACAAAGATACCGGAATCTGCTTACTCATAAGCCAGGTAACCGGCATCCGCACGCCAAATGCACAAAGAGTCCCCTGGAGCATGTCGAAGGTTGTTCTGCCGCATCCATTAAAATAACCCATAAAGCAGAATCGGAACGAAGTAAACACACAGTCGATTGCATATGCCTTCAAATACTCCGCAGCCGCTAAAATAATTTCTGTGTCTTTCGCAAAAATGCCTGCCAGAATATCCCCGCGGAAAATAGTAAACAATCCCATCACAATCCCTACTGCAAGGGAAGAAGCACGTTCCGGTTTTCCCGCACCGATATTCTGCGCAACGAATGCAGACATGGACTGCATATAGGCAGAGGCGGCAAGCATCAGGAAGCCGCAGCGTTTTTCTGCCACGCCGACGCCTGCCGAAACGATCAGCCCCAGACTGTTCACCATAGACAGGATCACAAGGAAAGAAATACTGGCCAGCAGATCCTGAAGTGCAACAGGGATGCCAATTTTTAATATTTCTTTGATAAATACGCCTTTCGGCCGTATATCTTTCAAAGAAAAGGCAGTTCCCGCCTTCGGATAATGGCCAGTGAGATCCGTACGCTGGCCGCCTGTGCAGATACCGTAGCAATTGCAGCGCCCGCCGCCAAACTGTCCTACAAACAGCAAATCGCATGCTCCATACATGGTCTGTAAAAATAATGCCAATAACACCGGCAGCGCAAAACGTATCAATGGAGCAAAGATAATTGTTTCTGATGATTTCGGCCAGGTACAGGCCTGCGCCACTGGCATACGGTACTCTGCAATTACCAAACAATAGAATCCACGCTTCGGGAGTCTTCTATTGCCATAAACAACGGACACCGCGCTTTGCAGGCCATCCCTATGTTAAAAAAATGAGCCCGGCTATTTTTCAATAACCGGGCCCACCCGACATCTTATCGACAGGGGCATGGCTCTTATAGAAAGCTCCGCTTTACACTATGGTGTACTGTCCTCCGTTTTCCCGAAGAATCCCCCAACTGTGTCGCACCACGGTTGGGGGATTTCATTTTTGCCCTATTGACTTAATCGCTTCATCTTCCAACTGGCATTATGGCAAATGCAGGATTAAAATCCAATATGCCATTCTACGTTACGGTTCACAGCCTAAAAGATGCTCACAGCAAGGAAATTATTTTACTTTGACCTTCTTTACAGATGTAAACGCTGTATAGGTCTTTTTCTTTCCATTAAGCTTATAAGCCCTTACTTTGTAGTAATACGTACCCTTCTTAACGTTCTTAAACACTTTCTTGACTGTTTTGCTGTTTAGGGTAACAACCCTCTTGTATTTCCCATTTTTCTTTGTTGCACGGTAGATTTCGTACCCAGAAGCGCTCTTAGCCTTTTTAAAGGAAACTGTCACATTTCTTTTCTTTCCAGATTTCTTAGCAACTGCCTTCAGGCTGGCAGGCGCTTTCAGGATGTAGGCCTTGGCTGCCTTACTGTAAGAGCCTTTTACCTTGCCGTTGTAAGCAATCACCTTATAGTATGCTGTTTTGCCCGGCGTTGCCTTCTTATCGGTGTAGGTATAGGTATTCTTCTTGGTTACTGTGCCAATCTTGGTGAATTTTGCATTTTTGCTGCTGCTATAGGAACGGTATACCTCATACTTGGTTGCATTTTTAGCTGCCTTCCAAGTAACTTTCACGTTCTTGGTACCAGCCCATGCTGCTTTTACAGAAGTTGGCGCTGTCGGTTTTACTTCTACTGGCTTTTTCTCCAAGGCATTGATGGCGCCTGTTAATTTCTTTTCTGCTGCATTTACCTGCCCCTGTGTTGCATCCTGTTTCCCATTTACTGTCTTGGCTTCTTTTAGGGCGTCGTCTACGGCTTTCCAGCTGGCTGCTGTGTAGTTGTCGGATTTCAGGCTTTCTGCCTTTTTAATCGCTGCATCCAGCTTTGTCTTATCTGCCTTATCAGGATCAGGCTCAGGCTTGCCTTCTTTGTAGCTTACTTTCCAACGGTATACGCCAGTACAGCCTGCCTGGGAGTCCGGGCCATCATACGTGGTCATTACCATCCTTACCGCTGTCGTTGTAATATTGTCAAATGTAATTGTGTTATACTGGTGAAGCTTAATGATATCTTCATATTTGGATGTCATATTTGCCTCTTTCCAGCTATCGCCATCCAAATACAGGATCTTAATGGATCCTGGTACATGCATCCAGTCGCTGTCTGTGCCGTTATAAGCCACGCGCCAGTATACGTTAAATGTATTCATAGTAACTGGCTCATCCCAGCTGTACTGGATATAGCCTTCCTGCCCAGGCCCTGTCCACCAGTTTACCCAGCCGCCGTATCCGCCGGCAGAGCTGATGGAAGAGGTCGGCTCCCAATTCTGCATAATATCTGTTGGCTTTCCATAGTAGTCATAAAGTGCATTTGCAGAGACATCTGCAGAATACTCTAAATTATCCAGGCTCAGCACTGGCGGGCGGAATACTACCTCAATACTAACCTTATCCCTTACATCTTTAACGACATATTGATTATTGGTAGCTTCTACTTGTTCTCCATTCACTACAAGCTTTTTCAGGACATAACCTGGATTTGGTATCAGGGTGATCGTAAGATCTTGACCCTCTTTCGTCATCTCAGCCTCTGCGGTTGTCTCAACGGTACCATTTAAAGGCGTTCTGTTATTGACAGTGACCTCATGCCATACGCTTCCATCGTCTGCCGTCTGCAATACTTTGAAATAAGTATGGTATGCCTCTGTTGCATATTCTGGCGCAAACATCGGTGCGAAATTGAGCCCGCTTACGGAAAGGGTTGGGAATCCGTTTGCCTCATTCACGCCTATCTTGACCACATCTGCCAGATGCTCCGGCAGCACCAGTCTCAGCCAGTCTGAATTGCTGCTTCTAGCCGCCATTACATATGGCCCATACATAATGCTTGCTACCATAGAGGCGCCAAGCTTATCTGGCGTCTTGTCCAAATGGAGCGTCCAGGGCATATTAACTTCGATCACATCGCCTGCCTTGATTCCTCCTAATGTAACATATGTGCTGATCTCAGCGTCTTTTACTCTCTCTTCTCCGTTTACTGTCACCGTAAACCCTTCGGTTGCCCAATAAGGAACGCGCAGCTTCATATTAAATGCCTGTGCTTCCTTGCCCTCCATCTGAGCTACCATAAGCTTTGTTGTCTCGGACGGGAACACTGTTTCCTGCGTAACCTTTACGCCTTTTTCATCCCATGCAACCGTAGACGGAAGATACAGGCCTACATACAGGGTATCTGCAGATTTTGCATAAGCAGCCTCCTGGTATTTTACATGATTCTCCATGCCCGTGCCATGGCAGCAGGTAAAGGAATCATAATCACCGCCGAAGCTTCTTCTTCCAGCCGGCCCAATCGGGAGCATATAAGTCGTTCCGTTATGCCTGCTTTCTGTCACATTAGGTGTCTGGGATGCCAGGATCTGATTGTACAGTGTCCTTTCATAGTAATCCATATATTCTGCATTATCTGGATCATAGTTGTTCAGCATCTTCGTCAGCTTCATCATGTTATAAGCCGCACAAGTCTCACAGTTTTCATTACCCCTGATGTTCTCTGCCTGTGCATAAGGATCCGGGAACGCCTCCCCAACGCCAACGCCTCCGATGGAGTATGCATACCTGGAAACTACCATCTGCCAGAAATTCTCTGCGATGTCAAAATACTTCTTCTCTGCACTGCCTTTGTCAACCGTTGCCTCATATGTCTTTAATGCGCCGATAATCTGTGGGATATGCTGGTTCGCATGGCGTCCCTTGATATCGTCCTGATTCTTTGCCAGATTATCAAAGAATACAGTATTGTCAAATAATTTTGCGCCCTTTAAGTAAATATCAGCGTCTGAATCCCCATCTTCCTTCGCATAAATGTAAAGCTGTGACATGGATTCGTTCATTCCGCCAAGCTCGCCTGCAATGTACATGCCCCACATTTTGGTAAGCTGTTCCTGGCTGCATGCACTCAGACGCTTATATACCCATTTGCCCAAACCTTTCGCCGTTTCCAGCGCTTCCTTGTTGCCTGTATATGTATACGCATCCAGGAATCCTGCCAGCAATTTGTGCATCGTGTAATAAGGTGCCCAGATCCCGGTTCCTGGTGAGCCATATGGAGCATATACTTCCAGCAATGCGAACTGATCTGGTGAATATGCGCTTAAGAAGCCTTCGCCCCACTCATTCGGATCTTTGCTCCAGGTATTGACATCCAGAGAATCCTCCATCCCGGTTCCGCTGATCTTAAATGCCGCAGGATCTCCTTTGGACTTCTGCTGCAGCCGATGCAGCTCGCTTACCATTTCATTTAATTTGGTCTTTAATTCCTCATCCCCAGTAGATGCATACGCAAGCGCAAGTGCTGACATATAATGCCCGGTGGAATGCCCACGCAAAAGCCCTGTAGGCTCATCCCATCCGCCCAAAGGCTGCACGCCCTGGATCTTGTCATTCTCACCAAAGGTCATATAGAAATCGTACAGCATACGCTTATTGTCCAATAATTTCAGGTATGTAATATCACGGTCGCGGTTCTGCGTCAATATAGATCCATTCTCGCCAATCTTGTCCAGTGAAATATCGCTCAGGTCAAAGCTTGCCGTTTTCGCCGATGCAATTCCTTCTTCTGTCACAACGGTAACCTCAGCCGTAACCTTATTTTTTTCTCCTACGATCTCTCCTTCGACAGTAAAGGTATTTCCTGCCTCTGCATATTTCCCTTCTTCAATCGCATCCGGCCACCTTACTTTTAACTTGTCTACCCTGTCGTCATCATAAGTTGCCTTCACATAATTGGGCAGGGAAGGACTGTGGCCAGCCAGCGTATTCACTTTGACCTCTTCTATGCTTTTAATGCCAACGGATTCACGGTATGCCTTCACGGTTACCGGAATCTCTATGGTATCTGTTGCTGTTCTACAGGTAACGGTTCCTTTCAGTTTACCAGCCGCATCTGCAGAGCCAATTGCCGGCCTTGTCACCGTTGCCGTAAAGTTCCCGTCCTCACCCTTTTGGGCAGGTATTGCGATAACTCCGTCAGCACCTTCCCATGTCCAGGCAATAGCAGAACCCCATTCGCCTTCTCCTGGAAGCAGGATCTCCTTTGTAATCACCGTTGAAAGGTCGCCGACTGCTTTGATCGCCGCCTCTTTGTCATGGGCTGCTATCTGCTGGTCTGAATACTCTGGTTTTACAGTTGCCGTAAATTCTTTGGTGCCAGTTTTGCCATTATAGGTAAGCGTCGCCGTAAGCGTTACAGTAAGATCCTCTCCGCCTGCTGCCGGACGCTTCACAGTTGCCGCATAATTGCCTGCTTGATTCTTAGCTCCCACTGTGATTGCACCGTTATCGCTTTTCCAGGTAATATCAGAACCATTCACACCCTTGGATGGAAGTTCAAAATCCTCTGTAACAGCGGAGAGATCTCCCAAATCCAGTTCATTGACATCACTTGACACAATTCCCTCGTCTGTTACATTGTACATTGCCTTAACCTCTTCTGCAGACAATGCCCTGTTATAAATCTTAAATTCTGCAAACTGCCCTGCTGCAGGGTCATTTCCGAACTGGCCATATGCAATGTAATTGCTGGTGGTCTGCCCCAGGTCTGATACTTTGAGCCCAGTATCCTTTGTGCCGATCAGCTCCCCGTTCTCATACAGGGACATCTCTGAACCATTCATAACAAGCGTGGTCAGTATCCAGCGGTTCCTTGCAAAATTTGTGCCTTTTTCAACGCCAACCTCACCCTGCCAGCCGCTTGTTGAAATACCTGCTGCATAGCCTATGAACCCTTCATTCCATCCGTCAGACAGCATATAGAGATATTTATCCGTTCCTGTCCCAAAATCCCAGATCCTCTGATACTCGCTGTCTGTCGTAAGCCTGACCCAGGTGCTGACGGTTATAGATTCACAGCCATCCAAGATACTGTCTGGCAGCGACAGATATGGTCCGTCCTCTCCGCCGTCCAGCTCCAATGCTTTCACTTCATTGCCGTAAATATTCGCATCGACAATCCGATACTTTCCCCTTGCGCTTCCGCTTACTGCTTCAACTTCTGCAAATCTTCCATGCTGCGAAGCATCGGGAATCTGCGCCGCCTGATCATTCTGCGATACGAAATCGTAATACACGATCAACTCATCATCTGCCGCCTGTGCGGTCACTTCCGGAACATATAATCCGGTAAGGACAAGCGCCAGCGCCAAAAGGGATGACAGCACTCTGTTCATCAGTTGCTTTTGTTTCCTCATACATAAATCCTCCTTTTTATTTCTATAACATTACAATTATAGCATCTGCTAGAATTTTATGTATGATGATTTTTTAAACATTCTTTCATATTTTAAGCTATTGTAAATTCCAAACCTTAAAATGCATAAAAATTGCCCAGTTCTGCCATACTATCACTGCTACGGCAAAGAACACTACAAAACTGCCCTGAAGGAGTTCTTGCATTTGGGCAAACGAGCCAAGAAATTTCTTTCAGGGCAAATTCCCCAAAAGAAAGAAGGTATTTTATGGATACGAAGGGCACAAAAAGGGAAAACCATCCTGTACCTGACTTAACAGATAATTATGACTATCTGAAAGCAAGCTCTGTGACAGACTGTACTGGAGCCGTCCCCAGGCCGCCGCAGAACAGCGCGGAGCTGGATTCTTACCTGGACGTCTACAACTTCCTTCCACAGTCTGCATTTGTAAAGCCAAGCCCCTTAGAGGTGGATATGCTAAGCCCTGACAGGCACAAGAATAATGGCGGCAGCCAATCCAATAAGCCCTAATGCAGCCGCATATTTATATGCGATGAGGCTTTGCAGAGTATTTGGGCACTTTAAGGCGGATGCCAGATGCAGAAGCCCTTTTCCCTGATTGGCATTGGAAGCAGGAAGGATTCTGCATCTGAGCCGCATTAACAGTGGAAAAGGTTCTGCATCTGATTGGCATTGACAGTGGAAAGGCTCCTTCGTCTCGCTGGCACTGAACACAGAAAAGCATCCATCATTTTTTACAGAATAGCCTGGGGGATTTTAAAAGGATAACGCCTGCTGCCAGCAGGATGGGGAATACAATTGCTGCTAATATCCCTTTTTTCAGGTTATCTGATGCGGCGCTTGATATGTACCCTACCAGGGTAGGCCCCCCGGAGCATCCCAAATCCCCGGCCAGAGCCAGCAATGCAAACATGGCTGTGCCCCCATTGGGTATCGCCACGGCCGCCTTGCTGAAACTCCCTGGCCACATGATCCCCACAGACAATCCACATACTGCGCATCCTGCAAGGGACAGCACAGGCGATGGAACCAGGGAGATGCACAAATAAGAAAGAATACAGAGCAGGCCGCTTCCCAGCATAAATTGATCCAAATCCATGCGTTCCCCCCACTTCCCATAAAATGCCCTTGCGCTGCCCATAAGCACGGCAAATGCCATAGGCCCTGCCAGATCCCCCGCAGCCTTGCTCACGCCCAGTCCTCTTTCCGCAAAGGTAGAGGCCCATTGGCTTACTGACTGCTCACTGGCTCCTGCGCACAGCATCATCAAAAGCAACACCCAAAACACCTTTTCCTTACATAAATCCAGGATGGATAACCCCTTTTCCCCCTCTCCTGCCGGATGTGCCATGGGTGCCTTTGCAAAAAGGAATCCATTGGCCACAGGCACGGCCACCCACAGGCAAGTCAATATTTTCCAGTTATTAATGCCAAACACTTTGAAAAACAGCGTAGAGAGCAGCACAACGGCTACATGCCCCCAACAATAAAATGAATGGAGCAAGCTCATGGCCTTCTCTTTATTTTCCGTGGGGCAACCCTCCATAATGGGGCTGACCAGCACCTCAATCAGCCCGCCGCCAATAGCATAAATGGCAACTGACAACAGCAGCCCTGCATAGGCGCTGGGCAAAAGCCCCGGCAGTACCACAAGCCCCAAAAGCCCTGCCGCAGAAAAAATATGGGCAATGATAACGGAAGCCCTGTACCCTATTTTATCCACAATCCCCGCTGACAATAAATCCACCAACAGCTGAATCCCAAAATTCATGGTAATCAATATGGTAATCTTCTGCAACGGAATATGGAATGCGCCCTCAAAGGTTAAGAACAGCAGCGGGGCAAAATTATTTACGATTGCCTGCACAACATACCCGATAAAGCAGGCATACATCGTTTTTTGATATTTATCATTCATTTCCTGACGCTCCTTTCCGTGACATTATACCATGATTTCCTCTATATGCAATTGCATTTCCCCCCTGCCTGTGGCACAATACCCAAAACAATATAAAAAAACCAAAAAAAATGCCCCACTCCCTGTCAGATTCCAGCTTCCTAAAAGGTATTATAGATGAATGCGCATTTATAAGATGGAAAACCGTCCCATCAGAAAGGAGATGCCATGGAAACAAACTCCCGTGTGGAAAAACTATTTGAACAATATGCAGACATGGTCTATCGGACCGCCCTGTCCTATGGGAAAGACCCCCATCTGGCAGAGGATGTGGTACAGGAAGTATTTTTGCGGCTGATAAAGAAAAACCCACAGTTTGAAAGCCCCGCCCATGAAAAAGCATGGCTTATCCGTGTGGCTGTAAACCGCTGTAAGAGCCTGCTTGTTTCTGGCTGGAGAAAACGGATGAGGCCTTTGGACGAGGCACCAGAGCATGCCATTCCTTTTGAAAGGGAAGAAGAACACCAGATGTACGAAATGCTCCTGCAGCTTCCTCCAAAATACCGTATTGTGCTGTATCTGCGCTATTATGAACAGTACCAAGTGAAGGAGATCGCAGGGCTGCTGCACCTTACGCCAAATGCTGTATCTGCCAGGCTGTCACGGGCGAAAAAAATGATGAAGTTGGAATTAACGGAAGATTTCCAAAGAAAGGAGATGTGCCATGAAAACATATAAAACCATGTATAGCCAAATTTACTTAGAGGATGGAAAAAAACAGGAAATCCTGCAAACCCTGCTCCAACAGGAAGCAGCTCCAGAAAACCCCAGACAACGGAAAAGCCCTCTGAAAAAGGAAGAGCCTTTTAACCGAAACAGCATAGGAATGCCAGCCTATATCGCCATATTCTTCTGCCTGATCCTGCTGCCAGGCGCAACAATCTTCGCTATGGGGAATCCCGCACTGGCAGAACGCATTTCCACAGCCTTTGAAAGCCTTTTCCACACACAGCAGGATTTATCCGATGGGCAGAAGGAAGCTTATGCACAACACTCCCAGGAACTGGACCAGCTTTTGCAAACGGAAAATGGAACCCTGCATTTAGATTCCATTTTATATGATGAGCGTTACCTGTTCCTTCCCTTTACCATGGACAGCCGCATAGATTCCCCCTTACCCTATACTCCTTCTTTGGCATCTGATTTTGATTTCTATTTTGCAGACAGCCAGCTTCCGTTAAGCAGCGTGGCTGCCAAAGACCCCCTGCCCCAGGAAGACGGGCACTGGCTGGGAAGCTACCTGCTTACGGCAGAGGAAGAAGGGTTCCATGAAGGCGATGTGATTTGCATCCGCCAAAAAAGCCAGGGGGAACAAAATCCCCAGGGGGAACTCCTGGCCAAGGTCACGCTCCCGCCTGTGCCTGGCAGCCAGGATATCTCTTTTCCCGCTGAGCAGCTGAAAGAAGCCATCGGCCTCCAAATTGACAAGATCACCCTTTCTCCCTTATCCCTTGGCATAAATGGCATTAGCCCGGCAAAGGACATGCGGATTTTCTGCAATTCCTATCTGGAATTACAGGATGGCACAATGGTACGGCCAGGATTGAGCGGCAGCGGCGGGGCATATGACAGTTCCAGCTTTAAATCAACGGATTTTTCCTATCATATTTTATGGGAAACGCCTGTAGAATTAGATCAGGTAAAAATCATACACCTTGTCACAAATGTAATGAATGAAGACGGAACCACCGGAGAAGATCATGAAATCCTGCTTCCTGCAAGGACAGAATAACACTGCCCTAAATAATATGGCTCCGGCGGTTCAATACCGCCGGAGCCATAGCTTCCACTAAAACCGCCCCTGCACCATATGCAGAGGCGGCTTCCATTCCCCTTATATAATGCTATTCCCTATATAGCCGAGTCAAATCTCTGCCCAACCCAAGTCTCTTCCTGTGTGCGCACAGAGTCTGTCCTTGCCATCGTGATGGTATCATTGATCTTCTTCAAAAGCTCATCCCAGGAGGAAGCCGTAATGGTAACCGTATCGCCTTCCGATTCCTTTGCAGATTGTTCCACACCGTCTTTGCGTTTTTCCTCTGCACGTTTCTTTTCTGCCTTCCTCTCTGCCTTCTTCTGATCCTCAGCCTTCTGTGCGGCCTTTTTCTCAATCCGCTTTTTCTGGCTGGCCAAAGATTTATCAACTACTGCAAAGAAAGACGCCATCCCTTTCTCATCAAAGCTCATGCCTATGGTCTTCACGCTGCCAGCATTCTTGCCCAGGCTCTGCTTCATCTGATTCATTTGGGTTGTGGCTCCCCGCAGGATCCCTTCGTATTTCTCACGGTATGCCTCATCCTCTGCCATCTTCTCAATCTTATCTTCGTCAATGAGCACCACCAGGCTGCTGTTCCCTGCGTATTTGCTGGCATTTGCCTGAACCTCTTCCTTCTTGTCCGAGCTGACCAGGATAAAATCCATATTCGAAAATTTCTTGCGCAATTGATTGTAATATTTCTGCGCTTTCTCACTTAACTGCGGCTTCCCTACCTCTTTCTGCCCTGCAGGCTTTGCCGTCTTGTTCGTGCTTTTTGCCTTAGAAGCAGATTCTGCTGCCGTTGCCTGTGCCTGAGCTGTGTATGCGTTTGCGATTCCATTCGTAGCCATATTGATTACCTCCTTGTTTTAATCCGCTCTAGCATTTATGATTCACTTTATTTATCGGCCAAAGGGAAACGTATATTTATAACCGCAGCCTTTATTTTCCATTACCCTTCCACAATTTCATCCCATTGGCGCTTTGGATTACTGTTACTGTTCATGGGCAATGTCAGTAATTTATGGGATTAAATAGTAACGGCTTACCACTCCCCCCAAAAGATATCCAAAGATAATGATTCCCTTTTCCCCCAAGTTGGTGTATACTATGCATGGGCATCAGAGAAGGCCCTTGCGCTTTAACGCCCAGTATAACCCGCGCCAAACCTCAAGGCATTTCATGCAAGTTACACTAGGGAGCCAGATTCCGCCCAAACATCATACATGCACCACTGCCCTTCAAACAATGTAAAGAATAACCCACATTTTCATATAAAAAGGAGAACCCCCATGGCATTTGATGGAATTGTAATCGCAAACTTAGTAAAAGAATTAACTGAAACCATAAAAGACGCCCGTATCAGCAAAATCGCCCAGCCTGAAAAGGACGAGCTGCTGCTGACTTTCAAAGGCACTAACGGACAGACCCGCCTTGTCCTGTCTGCCAGCGCATCCCTCCCCCTGATCTACCTGACCTCCCAAAATAAGCCCAGCCCCATGACCGCCCCAAATTTCTGTATGCTGCTGCGCAAGCACATTGCCAACGGAAGGGTCACAAACATTTTCCAGCCCCATATGGAACGTATCATCCACTTTGAGATTGAACACCTGGACGACCTGGGCGACCTTCGCCACAAGCAGCTGATCGTAGAAATTATGGGCAAGCACAGCAATATCATTTTCTGCGATGAATCCGGCAAGATCATTGACAGCATCAAGCATATTTCCGCCCAGGTCAGCTCTGTGCGGGAAGTGCTTCCAGGGCGGGATTATTTCATCCCTGAGACCCAGCACAAATACAACCCTTTGGAAACTGATCAGGCATCCTTCCTGGAAACCGTATGCGAAAAGCCCATGCCTGCTTCCAAGGCCATCTATTCCACCTTCACAGGCATCAGCCCCACCATTGCCTCTGAAATCTGCTTCCGGGCTTCCATAGACGGGGAACGCCCTATAGCGGCGCTCTCTGAGGATGAACGGCTGCACCTGTACCACCATTTTTCCTGGATGATGGATGATGTGCGGGAAGGGAACTTTTCCCCTAATATTGTCCGCAGCCAAAAAGAGCCTATTGAATTTTCCGCCCTGGAGCTAAAACAATATGCAGACTATGAAGCAGATGCTTACTCCTCCATATCCACTGTCCTGGAAACCTTCTTTGCCGCCCGCAGCAGCTACACCCGGATTCGCCAGAAATCCGCAGATCTGCGCAAAATCGTCTCTACAGTCTTAGACCGCAGCCGAAAAAAGTATGATTTGCAGCAAAAACAGCTGAAGGACACGGAAAAGCGGGAAAAATACAAAGTATACGGCGAGCTGATCCATACCTACGGCTATGGCCTGGAGGAAGGCGCCAAAAAATTAGAGGCTCAGGACTACTACACCAATAAAAATATTTCCATTCCGCTGGATCCACAGCTCACCCCTCAGGAGAACGCCAAAAAATACTTTGACCGCTACGGCAAGCTCAAGCGGACCTACGAGGCCCTGACGGAACTGATTGAGGAAACAAAAGAAGAAATCCTCCACCTGGAATCTGTATCCACCTCCCTGGACATTGCCGTTTCTGAGGATGACCTGACCCAGATCAAAGAGGAATTGGTGCGCTTTGGCTATATTAAAAAGAGGCACACTGGGAAAAAGGAAAAAATAAAAAGCAAGCCTTTTCACTATATCTCCTCTGACGGCTACCATATCTATGTGGGCAAAAACAATTTCCAGAACGAAGAGCTGACCTTCAAATTTGCCGCTGGAAATGACTGGTGGTTCCATGCAAAGGGGATTCCCGGCTCCCATGTGGTCGTAAAAACCAATGGAGACGAGCTGCCAGACCGCACCTTCGAGGAAGCAGGGCAGCTTGCCGCCTATTATTCCAGGGGGCGGGACAATGAAAAGGTGGAAATCGACTACTTAGAGCGGAAAAATGTCAAAAAGCCAAATGGGAGCAAGCCAGGCTTTGTGGTTTACTATACCAATTACTCTTTGGTGGCGTCGCCAGATATTTCGGGGATTGCGTTAGCGGCAGACTGATTTGGCTGCATTTTCATAAAACAGGCTTATTCCTGCAAGGATACCTATGAAGATTTAGAGGGCTGATTTTTCAGCCCTCTTTTTGGCTTATTGATGACTGCATATTAATGGGTAATTAAATTATAAAAACATATGTAACAATCCTTTTTGATCTGTCACTAATACAATAGAACCCTGGATATGGCACGAAAGGAGACCCGTTATGAAACAGCTGTTAGAAGAGCTTTTCGCCAAGCATTACAAGTCCATCTTCGCCTATTTATACAGCTTAAGCCGCGACGCCTCCCTTTCTGAAGACTTGGCTTCGGAGGTGTTTTTAGAAGTGGTAAAATCCATTGCGTCCTTCCGTGGGGAATCTGATGTAAAAACATGGCTTTATTCCATTGCCCGGCATAAATGGTACCACCATTTAAGGAAGAAAAAACAGCAGGTGGCTACAGAACTGCTCACAGAATTCCTGCCGTCCACGAACAAAACGCCAGAAGACGCCTGTTGTGACCAATGGGTTGTGCAGCGGATCTATGAGCTTTTGGATTCTGAGCCGGAACGCACCAAAAGCATTGTCCAAATGCGCTTAGAAGGCTACTCCTTTTATGAGATTGGGACAAAGCACGGGATCTCTGAAAGCTCTGCCAGAGTCATTGACTTCCGGGCCAAGGCAAAAATCCGCAAAATACTTGAGAAGGAGGGATTTGATTATGGTTAATATTACCTGTGAAATGTGCATGGACCTGATACCCCTGGTTCAGGATGGGATTGCCAGCAACGACAGCTGCCAGGCTGTGCGCCAGCATATAGCGCATTGCCCTGATTGCAAAGCCCTATTTGAAGGAGAGCTTCCGCCAATCCCTGACAGCCAGAAAATACTTGGGCAGATCAAACGCAAGATCCGTCTCTTTTTCCTTATGGCGCTGATGTTTGGCATGTTCTTTGGGCTAAGCCTGACCACCAGCCAGGGGATGTTCTACAATACGCTGATTATGCCTGGGGCTGGAATCCTTGGGTATTGTATTTTCCGCTGGCGGGCTCTGTATGTGATTCCTGGCTTTCTGCTGGTCCTGCACCCTGTTTCGAATGTTGTGGCTGTCATGTTAGAAGGAGAGCCCTTGAACCTCCCTTCTATCCTTCTATTCACATGGATCTACAGCATTTTTGCACTGGCTGGGACTATTATCGCAGGTTTGATCCATTTTGCTTTCAGAAAGGAGCGCGAATTATGAAAAAGAAAATTTTAAAGCTGCTTGCCCTGCTTACAGCATTGATTTTAATTTTTGGCCTTGGATGGACTGCCAACAGCCTGGTGGGCAATCCCGTCTCAAAATACCTGGCTAAAAAAGGCGCTGAAAAATATCTGTCTGAAAAATATCCTGGCACGGATTACTATTCTGATGAGACCCGCTACAATTTTAAAGATGGCACCTACCATACAGAAGTAAAATCCCCCAGCAGCATTGACACGCATTTTACCCTTTCTATGGATATGGCTGGAAAGCTCTGTTGGGATTCCTTTGGCCAAGTGGAAGACAAATCCACCACCGCTTTTCGATTGGACGGGGAATACAGGGATCTGGCAGGCAGGATTCTGGAAAGCCCCTCGTTCCCTTATAAAAGCGACATTATGTATGGAACCTTAGAAATTCATCCAAGGGAAGATATCTATGCCGCCCACGGATCAGATGGCATAAATCATCCGGCAGACCTGGATATCCCCGCTTATTCGTTAGTCCAGGAAGATTTAGATCTTGACAGTCTGTACGATATCCGCCAGCTCGGGGCGCAGGCCGGGCGTCTGGTTATCTATATGGAAAGCGGCACAGCCACAGTGGAAGCGGCATCAAAAACCATATGGGATATTAAACAGTCTATGGACCATGCAGGCGTTCCTTTCCAGGCCATGGAATTTCATTTACAGGAACCCCTTCCAGAAGACGGCTCCCAGCGCAAAGAAGGCATAGATGTCCTGAATATCCTATACAAAGACATCCAGGAAGATCATTTGGATGACCTAGTAGAACGTGCAGACAAAGAGGCGAAAGCTTATTACGCTGCACTAGATAAGGGACTGGGTTCGGAAGAAAAGGAATGACTGCCATAAACAGGGACAACCGCTTTTATGGGAAAGGGCTGCAGCCCTTTCTCCAGTGAGTGTTTCACAGATTCACAATCTCCCCTTGATTTTCCAGATGTGACCGCACCTTTTCCCGGATCCTCCCATGCTCTGGCGCCGCCAGCTGCCTGTCCTCTGTCAAAATCCGGTTGGCTTCCTCGGAAGCCTGCTTTAAAATATCCGCATTCTGGTAAATATCCCCCAGCTGAAACTCCAGCAGCCCACTCTGGCGGATCCCAAAGAAATCCCCAGGCCCGCGCAGCTTCAGATCCTCCCCCGCTATGTAAAACCCATCGTTGGACTTATTCAAGATTTCCAAACGCTTTTGCGCCTTCTCGGAATCCGTCGTATGGACCATAATACAGTAGGACTGGCTGCTGCCCCTCCCCACGCGCCCACGCAGCTGATGGAGCTGCGCCAGCCCAAACCGCTGGGCATCTTCTACCATCATAACCGTAGCATTTGGCACATTTACCCCTACCTCAACCACCGTAGTAGACACCAGCACCTGTATCTCATTTTTGGCAAACTGCTCCATAATCAGATTTTTCCTGCCTGATTTCATCTTTCCATGCAGGCACTCCACCACAACCCCTGGCGGCATCTGTTCCTGCAGCATCTGGGCATAATCTGTCACATTCTCCATCTCCAGCCCCTCGCTTTCCTCCACCAGCGGGCAGATCACATAAGCCTGATGCCCCTTCGCAATCTCCTTCTTCAAAAAGTTATAAGAAGCTGGACGGGAATTTTTCCCCACCACGCAGCTTTTTATGGGAAGCCGCCTGGCTGGAACCTCATCCACCACAGAAATATCCAAATCCCCATATAAAATAATCGCCAGTGTCCTTGGAATCGGCGTTGCGCTCATTACCAGCACATGGGGCTGAGCCCCCTTAAGGAACAAAGACTCCCTTTGCTTTACCCCAAACCGATGCTGTTCATCCGTGACCACAAGCGCAAGATTATCAAACAAAGCCTGCTCCTGTATCAGCGCATGGGTTCCAACCACCATGGCATTGCGGTAGATCTGCATCTTTTCATATGCCTGCCGCTTTTCCTTCTTCGTCAAAGCCCCTGTCAAAAGGATGACTGGAACCCGCAGCCCATTTTCCCGGCACAGGCTTGTAAATGCCTGATAATGCTGTACTGCCAAAACCTCTGTGGGAGCCATCAACGCAGACTGATATCCCGCCTGTGCCGCATCCAGCATAGACAAGAACGCCAGGATCGTCTTCCCTGAACCCACATCCCCCTGCACCAGCCTCTGCATCACCTTCCTCCCCCGCAAATCCCGGCGTATCTCCCCCAAAGCACGCTTCTGCGCCCTGGTCAGCTGATACGGAAGGCGCTCCATTACCCGGTCCGCCCATAGCCCCTGCCGTCTTCCCACTGCATCGCCGTCAATCCCTTCTCCTGCCTTCTCCTTATCCCAATATTTCCCTTTATCCGCCTCCCCATCTCCCAAGCCCCCCTCCAGGGGCAGAAACGCAAAATCATTTACCACTTCCTCCATCTGCTCCTTCTGCAGCCCCGCAGACAGTATAAACTGAAAAAACTCATCAAAGATCAGCCGCTTCCTGGCCTGCTCCAAAGCCCCCTCATTCTTTGGAAAATGAATATTTTCCATGGCAAAATTATACTCTGCCAGCTGGCAGCGCTCCCGTATCTCCTCAGGCAGGTAATCCACCGACAGATCCAAGCCATCCAGCGCCGTCCTTATGGCTTGGGAAACCTTATTCTTCCCCAACCCTGCTGTCAAAGGATAACAGGGCCACAAACAATCCTGCATTGCCTGATATTTCTCTGGCGCAAAAATCTGCGGCTGCTCCATATGATACCCATTCCCTTTTCGCCCTGCTTTTCCTAAAAAGACAAACCTCTCCCCTACCTTCAGGGAGCTTTTCAAATAAGGCATCCGAAACCACACAAACTCCGCCTTCACCCCCTGCTCCTGCACGGTAAGGGTTGTTACCTGCATATTCCTCCCCGCCCGCACAAAAGGAGCCTGGCTCACCTTCACAGCTACTGCTACCGCCACTTCCGCCTGCCCCCCGCCAGGCTCTCTCCCTGCCTTCCCATCCCCCTGTCCCATCTGCCTCCATCCAGCTGTTTGCCCATCTCTCTCCATAATCCCTGGCAATTCCGCCAACCGGGCCACAGATGGCATTTTCTTATAATCCCGGGGATAATGAAGGAGTATATCACCCACAGTGTATACTCCCAAATTGTGAAATAACTGTTCTGTTTTTGCCCCAATCCCCTTTACTGCCCCAATCTTGGATGTCTGATCCATAATGCCGCTCCTCTCCTGTCCATTCTATCCTCCGGTATTTATCCAAATCCATAAGAACCGGCTCTGCCATGGCAAACCCAACCGCTACCATCAAGCCTTAAAAGAAGCCCCTACGCCCCTCAAATTTTACAAAAAGCCAAATATCTGGCTTCCCCTTTCACAGATATCTGGCTTTTCTCAAAAGGCTTTCACCTGCCAGCCAATCCCCCCGCCGCAAGCTGTGAGAAATTGGCTCCCGCGGCATTTTCAAATATCCATGTAAACATGGCTCTTTCCCTCATTGCCTGCGAAAATAAGCAGCTGTGCCCCTTCTCCTTACTCTACTGAAATCAAATAATAATAAATCGGCTGCCCCCCATAATGCACTTCCACCTCACAATTAGGGTACATCTCACCAATCTCTCCCCCTAACTTCTGAGCTGCTTCTTCTGCAATCTCCTGGCCATAATACACACTAATAACCGCAGACTCCTCGTCCGCCAGCTGCCCAACCATATCCTTGGTCACCTGCTCCATATCCTTCCCTACAGACAGGATGCTGCTGTCCCCCATCCCCATATAATCCCCTTGCTTAATGGACTTATCATCAATAATCGTATCCCTCACTGCATAAGTCACCTGCCCAGTCTTAACACTGGACAGCTCCTCCGTCATCCGCGCCGCGTTCTCCTCCGGCGTACTATCCGGCATAAAATTGATCAGCGCCGTAATTCCCTGTGGCACCGTCTTCGTTGGGATCACATAGATATTCTTCTCCTCCATCAAGGAAGCCGCCTGGTTGGCTGCCAAAATAATATTCTTATTATTCGGCAAAATAAAGATATTGTCTGCATTCACTTCCTCAATGGCGTTCAGCATATCTTCTGTGCTTGGGTTCATAGTCTGCCCCCCGGCAATGATATAATCCACTCCCAGTCCCTGGAAAATCTCATTGATCCCTTCCCCAATAGAAACGGAGATAAAGCCCATCTCCTTTTTCGGTATCTTGTGGGCTGCTTCCTCTAACGCCGCCCGCTCCCGGCGCCGCTTCTCATCTGCCTGTTTCTGCTCCTGGGCGGCTTTCTGGGCATCCTTGATTAATTTCTCCTGATGTTCCTCCCGCATATTGTCGATCTTGATCTTGCTTAAAGAGCCATAGGTTAATGCACGCTGTATTACCAATCCCGGGTCATTGGTATGTACATGAACCTTTGTAATCTCATCATCTGCCACCACCACGATAGAATCCCCAATGGATTCCAAATACGCCTTGAAATCAATTTCGCCCTTCTCTTCCAATGGCTGGTGCAGCACAATAATAAACTCTGTACAATACCCAAATTTAATATCCTGCTCTGCCTGCTGTGAAATCTTCACAACGCCGCTGCTTGCCTGTGTGCCCTCTAAGGTATAGTCAATCTCCTTCCCAACCAGGGCGTCATAGGCACCCTGAAGAACCGTTACAAACCCCTGCCCGCCAGAATCCACAACGCCTGCCTGTTTCAGCACAGGAAGCATCTCTGGCGTCTGGCTCAGCACATACTCTGCCTGGGCGATTACCTTTGCCAAAAATTCCTCCAGGTCATCTGTCTCCCCAATCAGTTCCAAAGCCTTATCTGCCGCACCTTTTGCCACTGTGAGGATCGTGCCTTCCTTGGGCTTCATCACTGCCTTATAAGCCGTCTCCACGGCCTTCTGGAAAGCGTCGCTCAAGATCACTACATCCAAAACCTCATATTTGCTGATTCCCTTGGTAAATCCCCGAAAGAGCTGGGACAGGATCACGCCGGAATTCCCCCTTGCGCCCCGCAGGGAGCCAGAAGAGATTGCCTTTGCCAAAGACGCCATGTCCAGATCCTCACCCAGGTTCTGCACCTCTGCAGCGGCAGCCATAATCGTCATGGTCATATTCGTCCCAGTATCCCCATCTGGCACGGGAAATACATTCAATTCGTTAATCCATTCCTTTTTTGCTTCCAGGTTCTTCGCTCCTGCCAGAAACATTTTTGCAAGCATTGGTGCTTTCATCGTAGATTTCGCCACTTTCATTTCCTCCTTAATCAATCACTCTGACACCTTCTACAAAGATGTTGATTTTCTCGATTTCCATACCAGTAAACTCCTCTACCTGATATTTCACCGTACTGATTAAGTTATCAGAAACAGTGGAAATACTAACGCCATAAGAAACAATGACATGGAAGTCTAATGTAATCTTATTATCCCTTAGGGTAACATTGATCCCGTGGTTCAGGTAATCACGCTTTAAGAGCCTTACCAGGCCGTCCTTCATGTTCACGGCAGCCATGCCCACGATCCCAAAGCATTCTACTGCCACTGAACCTGCATAGACAGCAATAACATCTGTATCAATTAACACTTTTCCATATTGCGTGTTCACTTGTCCTTTCATACTGCAACCTCCATCTGCGCTGACTTTTGGATTACTGCTTTGCACCTGAAAAAAATGATAAGCTTTTCTCATTACCCTATAGTATACCCGGTTTTCCCAAAAAATGAAACATCTATTTTCTCTTTTTTAAAAAAAATGAATTTTCTCTTGCATTGCGGGCTTGTTTCTGTTAGAATACTTGTGTTGTGAATTTGCAAAATGGCGAATTTAATATATGCAAGGAGGTGCAGTGATGGCAAAGTGCAGTATTTGTGGAAAAGGTGCGCATTTCGGGAACAAGGTCAGCCATTCTCATAGAAGATCCAACAAGATGTGGAAATCCAATGTGAAATCTGTAAGGTGCAAAGTAAATGGCGGCACTAAGAAAATGTATGTTTGTACTTCTTGCTTAAAGAGCGGAAGAGTCGAAAGGGCTTAAGCATTCTTTTTCCAGAAGCAGGTACAAGGGGGGCATTCCATTGTTTTCGGCAATGGGCGGCCCTTTTTTTCGTGCCGGGAATGCCTGCTGCCTCCCAGTTAAGCGGGCAAGCGTTGTATTGTCAGTTCTTGAAAATCTGTAGAGGCTTGGTTGGAAAATGTGCTTGTTGTTCCTCATCTATAACTATATCAGTGGCAATAATTTAAGGGATATTAGCGGCTGGCAATGGGGGATGGCTAAGCGGCTGGCAACGGGGGGTGGCTAAGCGACCGCCGTGGAGGCGCCAGGAAAAAGCTTGCAGCTTCAGTCCTTCTTACAGTATATTCCAGCCTACGCAAAATTCAGTAATTATATGTAAAAATATATGTTTTCCTTCAGATTTTAAGCAGTGGGAACACATTTCCGAAAAGGGAGTAATCTTATGGGGCACAGCTTTGGCTGCTTCTGGCATGTGTTTGGCTCTTTGAAGGTTAAAGGAAGAACCCATAGGCTTGCCAGCTGTTTTTTACAGGAATTTTGCTAACCCTATGCAAGACTGGACATTTAGCCAACAGACACTGTTCCCTGGCCACGCCGCGGACGGCGTGTCCAGGGCGGTTCCATCCGCATGGTGCAGCCTCCCCGGAACTGCTTAGAAACTCTTCATCCCAGAGCCCCTGACTTTTGCCATAAATAGTAACCCCCAAAATTAAAAAACCATGCAGGTACAATCTGTCCCCCCATGCCTTAACAACAGAATAAATTATAGCCTAACAGAAGCAATACGAAGATAATTAAGATTCCAACCACTTCATTCGGCAGGAAGAACATAATTGCCATCCCTACCGCTATCCAAAAAAAGATAAAGCCAATCAGCCTTTTCATGGCATCACCAAAAAGTTACATCTATTAATATAGTATATGCCCCCTTTTAAAAAAAATGCTATCTGGCTCCACACAGATGGCCATTGATTTGGGTATACCGCCCACTGCTTTGAATGGTTATATAACAATTGGCAGGATACTGGTTATGGCGTACTCCTGAACGAAAGGAGCTGACAATGGCACGAGCCCTATTGATGGATGGATAAGCAAACAAACTAAGCAAAAAGGCCAAGGATTTGAAAATTATTACCATACTCAAACCTTTGGCCAAAATGTCCCTTCATATATAAGAGGCAAACTGCACTGCCTTTTATTAGGCTGTTGGATTCCTTACAGGATATGGCACTGCTTAAAATCCGTTTACTCTATGTTTAGCTGCTGCGCCAGATCCTGGGCTGCCGCCGCTTTTGCATCGGCATCTGCCGCTTCTGCACCGCCGTCTTTTTGCGATTTTTTATTGGTAAACATATTGACAAAATCTGGCACCATATCTAAGATCTTCGTAATGCTGTCCTGATTTTTGATATTGACCAGCTTAGTGCATCCGTTTTGGATCACCAACACCGCGCTTGGGGCGATACGGCCGCCTAAGCCCCCAGCGGCATTGTTCTTCTTCTCCTGGCAGAAAGCGCCTGCGCCTACGCCGAAGGACACCTCTACCAATGGGAGGATAATGGTATCCCCGATATGGACAGCATCCCCTACCACAGTCTTTGTGCTGATAAAACTATCCATTCCCTTGAATAAAGATTGCACAGTTGTGTTGAAATTATTTTCCTGCATGATGTAACCTCCTGTTATCTTCGCATGGCTGCGATAAGTCTGTGTATATTTTTATCTTTGATCAACCGGATGCCTGATGGCAGCAAATGCCAGATCCGGATATATCCTTTAAAAAAAATCTTTCCTCTGATGTAAAAGGACTCTTCCATAAAGTCCGGCATAACAGCAATCTGGTACTTTGCCCAAAATGGGAAAAGGCTGAGTATGCCCAATGCCTCTCCTGTATGTGCCGGGCCGCCTGCGCTAAATGCAATATCCCCAGAAGCTTTTCTGGGTGAAAAATGCCTGAGCAGGATTTTCAATTCCTGCAGCACATGGAGAAATGCCTTTTGATTAGTTTCGTCTAAAAGCAGTTTTTTTATGTTAAGGAAACGCGCTTTTAATGCAGTGAATTTCGGCTTCCCACCTGTAACGATTGACTGCAGCTTCTGAAACCGCTTTGGAATCTTGGAAAAGAAATTGCAAATCCGTTTGAAGCCATGCATCTTTTCCTTATTATGCTTCTGGCCTGCGCTTTCAGAAGGCCGCCCTTTGGGGGGAATCCCATCTATTTTTTGCTCCGAAAAATTATCCTGCTGCTTTTCTTCTCTTTTCGCCCCCTGCATTTTCTGTACTTCTTGTACTTCTTGCACTTCATTCCCTTCTTGCCCTGGCTCTGAAAGCTGGGCGCTTCCATCCTGCTCCCTTTGGTAGGCTACGATTTCTGCCTGCTGCTTTCTAATGGATTCAACAACCCTCTTTTTGGCCTGCTCCTTCGATGCCTCCAATCCTTCGGATACATGTGGGCTATCTCCATCTTGACTTTTCTTTTCCTGTTCCATTAATGGCTTATCGGCTTTCTCCTCAACACTTTTTAAAGATGTGGGTTCTTTCCCTTTTTTCTTCTGACGCAAAACAGGAATACCCAAAATACGGAACTTCCAGGAAATGCCTTCCTCTCCGTACCATAGCTGCAAATCCACTGCATGGAACATCCAGCAGAATACCGCATTCCCTTCTATGATGCCCTGCGCCTTCAGGCTTGCGCGGTATCGGACCGGAACCGCTACCACTGCTGTCGCAAGCAATACCAGGACTGCCAGAAGGATGCCAATGATCTTTAAGATCAGAAACAGGATCCCCATTTTGAGCCTTTCTTAGAATCTTTCCCTTCCTGCCTCTTAAGGAAATAATCCCTAATATGAAAATCTCCGGTCTTATGGTACACATCCATGACAATTCTCCCTGCCAGCTCTAAAGCATTTTCATATCCTTTGTCAATCCCCACCACCAGCAGCTCTGTCTTGGGGTAATATTTTTGCATCAATTCCCAGGAAGGAATAATATCCAGCAGATTCTGCGGATTGCTGCTAAGAGTGATCACATAAATGTCCAGCTGACCCGCATTGTGGCATATTTTCCACTTTATTTTGCTTTTTTTCCTGGCAATGCTCTCTCCTACATAATATTCCCTATCCCAAATCATCCAATTCTCCTATTTTGTAAGAACCCCGCTTTGCAGGATTCCCCATCGCAGCGCCCCTGCTTCGCCGCAGCATGATAAATTATAGTATTTTAGGAAAATCCAAAAGCGTTTCCTAATGATAAGACAAAAAGGCGCCCGCATCTTGTGAGCACCTCTTCTTACGTATGGCACCTGCCTTTTGCGGCATTGCCATGCAACATCCTGCCTAATTCCAGAATATTTCTAATCCTGCATCCTGGGGCGTCAGAAATACTTCCGGCTGCCCCACAGATTGCTTTTCTTCAAATCCAGGTATTCATTGTATGCCTTTTCCAAAATCTGCTTCTCATTTGCAAATCGGAGCAAATGGTATGCCTCATGGAACTTGTAATATCCTGAATCGACAAAATATTCTTCCCGTTGTGGTCTGCTGTAATAACTGTCTGCCATCATAAGATACCAATGCACATCCTTCTCCACGGTATCGTCAGGAACATTAAAAGAATACTGGCTCTTTCCAACATACTTAATGATCAGGGCATTCACCCCTGTTTCTTCCAGCACTTCTCGTGCCGCAGTGTCCCTATATTCCTCTCCTGACTCCACAGTTCCCTTTGGAAGCACCCAACCTTCATACTTGTTCTTGTAATTCTTGTACAAGAGCAAAATTTTCCCGCGAAATATTACCACACCACCACAACTCGTTGCCTCTATCATTGCAATACCTCCTGATGTGGTTTTAAAAGAACTTTGAAACCAGTATAACTCTTTTTCCACTATCTTGCAAGGTTTATTTGTTACTATTACTGCGGTGGCTAAATACCGTTACTATTCATGGCTCAGGAATGCGCTGAACTGCGCATTCCGTGAGAACATGATGCAGGAGTGAGGGGAGATTTTTGCGAAGCAAAACTTGAAATATCGCCCCAAATTGTTGCTATGAGCGGCTCCCAGGCCGTGAATAGTAACAAATACCAGGTTACGCTTCACGGCCAATACCATTAACGTATGGGATTTTTCAGGCTGGCGGGGGAGTGGCTATGCGCCTGGTTGGGATTTATAGGCTGCCGGAGGAATGGCTATGCAGCCGCCAGGATACCAGGCTGCTTCCCCCATCGCTTGCCTACTCATAGAAGTATCGGTCAAATACCTGCTTTGCAATAGGCACTGCCGCTGCGCTCCCGGATCCCCCATTTTCTACAATAACTGTAACCACAATAGTCCCCTTTTCTTCTGTAGAAGCATATCCAGTAAACCAGGCATGGCTCTCCCCTTTCACATTGCTGAACTCCGCAGATCCAGTCTTCCCTGCTGCCTGATAGGCCTGCCCGCTTAAAGCAGATCCTGTGCCCTGGCTTACTACCAATGACATAAATTCCTGCAGCTTGGCAGCTTCCCCAGAAGTCAGCAGGGAACCATATTCTGTGCTGCGGTAATTTTTCACCGTAACCCCCTTATAATTTTCCGTATGGTCAATCACATAAGGACGCATCAAAATTCCCTGGTTGGCAATAGCAGAGGTGATCAGTGCCATATGCATAGGCGTTACCAAAGTCTCCCCCTGTCCAATGGCGGTCTGTGCCACCTGATCTGGGTCAGATTTCCCATCCAGCACAAAGCTGCTCTTATTGGAAGGGTAGGAAATGGGCAGGCTTTTCCCAAACATCATGTCGCTGCACAGATTTGAAAAGGCTCTCTTGTCCAGTCCCAGGCCAATATTGGCATAGGAAGTATTGCAGGATTTGGCGAAGGACATTTCCAAATCCTCTGCGCCATGGACGGCATTGTTGTAGCAATGGATCTCTGTCTTGTTGATGGGGATGCTTCCCATGCATTCATAGGCATATTTCTGATAATCCGGATTCTCCCGCAGATATTCCAGGGTAGTCAGGATCTTAAAGGTGGAGCCTGGCGGGTAGAGCCCCTGGGTTACCCGGTTCACCAGCACAGAATTTTCCCCTTCTGTATCTGAAATAATGCTTTCCCAGCCTGTTGCTACGGCATTGGGGTCAAAATCCGGCTTGGACACCATAGCAAGGATTCTCCCAGTAGAAGGATCCAGGGCAACCACTGCCCCACGGTTGCTTCCCAGCGCCTGGTAGGCGGTTTCCTGTAAATTGTAATCCAGGGTAGTGACAATGTTGTCTCCCTTATTTTTCTTGCCCTGAATGCCATTGATTACCTGTTCTAAAAAGAAAGCGTGGGAACGCAGCAGGGTAAAGTTCCCAAAAGACTCAATCCCCGACCTGCCATTGCTGTCATATCCTACAGCATGGGCAAACATGCCGCCATAAGGATAATACCTGGTTTCGCTCCCGTCCTCCTCCACCAGCGTCTGCGCCAGCGCCTTTCCATCTGCGGACAGGATCTCTCCCCGCACTACATGCTCTGCAAAAGTTTCCTGACGGGTATTATAGGGGCTATTGATAAAATCTTCACTCTTGTAAATCTGAAAATAAGCAAAATACCCGATCAGTATCAGGAACAGACCCACAAACAAATAGGTGATAACGGCAAATTCCCGGTTTTTCTGTTGGTTAGACGAAGGCCTGGGCTTCCGTTTTGCAGATTGCTTCTTCATAGGCTCCGCCCCCTCCTTTCCTGTCTGGATTCCTGTGCGCGCTGCTGCATCCGATTGCTTTCCTGCAGAAACCTTTGCCCCAGCTCATCCTCCTGTAAGGCTTCCTCTAAAAGCTTTTGCTCCAAGTCTTCCACAGAATCCCGTATTTTCCGCGTTCCCTTTGAAAGATTTTTGCCAGACTTCCCACTGGATTCCCTTTTGGGGCTTTTCCCTGGCTCATCCTCGCCCCGCTCCCGCAGCAGGTATAGCCCCTGGATAATAGAAAAGATGATTAATGTGCTCAACAGGGAACTGCCTCCATAGCTGACCAAAGGCAAGGTAACCCCCGTGGATGGGATGCACTTAATGTCCCCTCCCACAGACAGGAAAATCTGAAACCCATAGATTGTCCCTAACCCTAAAGCCACCATCTTGTAAAAAAAGTCCTTCATTTGCATGGCAATATTCAAAAACATCAAAAAGCAGCTGCCGCAGACCAACAGCAGGCAGACAGCAAAAATCCCTCCCAATTCCTCTGAAACCGCAGAAAAAATAAAATCCTGCTTCACCTCTGGAATCTTATAAGGCATTCCCTGGTTCAGGCCCATGCCAAACCAGCCTCCCGTCCCAATGGCAAACAGGGAATTGGACACCTGGTTCCCTTCATTGGCAAAAACTGCCAGGGGATCCTGCCATGCCACCACACGCACCCGCACATGGTTAAAGAGGAAATAGGCAACCACCGACGCCGCTGCACCGCAGAGCATTCCCCCTGCAAAATAATACAGCTTCCTGGTAGCCACATACAGCATAACCAGATAGGCGATAAAAAAGATCAGCCCTGCCCCCAAATCCCTGGAAAGCACTAGGATTACCACATGGAGCCCCGCCACCACGGTTGCCTTTACTACCTGGATAAATTCTGTAGATTCATAGAACATAGACGCCACAAAGAACACGTAGATAATCTTGATAAATTCGGACGGCTGCACTGCGATGCCAGCCACGCTAAAGGAAAGCTTCGCCCCATGGGACACTGCCCCCAATACAGCTACTACCCCCAGCATGGTGATGCCCAACAGGGCATACACCCAGGTCAGGCTGCGGAAAAACCGCCATCTGCTGATAAAATAGGGGATCAGCATGGTAACCGCAATAGAAATGGCTGCAATCATAAACTGCTTTACCGCAAATTCATAGGAAAGCCGTGTCAGCATCACAAAGCCAATGCACATCAGCATGCACATATTGTTCACCACAAGCTTGGAAGCCCGTCGGTAAAACAGCGCATAGCATCCCTGCACTACCGCAAAAAATACCACCTGAGCCAGATAAAATTTCAGCAGCTCCAGATTTTTGGTAGCCAAAAGCAGCACGCCGTAAGCATTCAAATGGAACAGGTAGAGATAAACCACCTGTTTTTTGAATTTCCTGGCCTGCTTCCTGGGCTCCACATTCCGCCTCAAAGCAGAAAAGCATTGATAAGTATACAATGCAAATAAAATAATCATTGTATACTTAGATAATTCCGTAATTAAATGTACCATAAATTATTCGACTCCTCGTTTCCAGTGACCATTGGTAAAATCCCTTTGATAGTGCTCCTGGCGGATGCCTCCCTTCACTGCCTGGCGATACCATCCAAACACCTGCCCCATTTCTTCTGTTTTTTCTGTGGTAAAAGAAATCCGAACCCCTGCAGGGCCAAGCCTGCAGACATCCTTATAATGGTGCATCAAGGAAAGGGGGCTGATATTGTAAATCACATTATAGCAGTCCTGGCACTGATTTCTCACAGGGAATTGCCTGCCCAGCCGATCCTCCAGGTAAGAAATCCCAGATTTCTTATCACAGGAAGATGTATTCTTATGTACACACTGGGCGCTCACCATCAATGGCTGATGGCCATAAAGAACCATTTCACCGTTTTCACAATCCAGATGCAGCAGCTCTTTGAAATTCAACTCCACAGGAAGGGTAAAATGCGCAAGGGGCAGCCCATGCAAGCCTTGCAGCGCCTCATTGGAACAGGCATATATCTGGTAGTCCCCCTGCACCCTAGAAGGCTCCACCCCCTGTTCCTTTAAAAACTGCAGCTCCCCGTAATTTCTTGCCAAAAAGCCATCCAGGCCTGCTGCTTCGACTTCCTGCCAATGTGCGGCAAACCGCCCTGCTGTTTTTTTCCGAAAAATATAGGGCAATGCCAGATAACATTCTTTCCCTGCTTTTTTTACCTGGGACGCACAGTGGGAAAGCACGCTTACAAAATCCCCTTGGAACATACCCTTGGAAAAAGCAAACCCTTCTATATATATCCTCTGTACCTCCGGCTGCCTTAACGCGAACTGGCACTGCTCCAATGTCTCTGCCAGCACCCGCAATTGGGGAGGGCTATTTTTCCCTTTCGGCTCCTTGTGGCAGGGGATTCCATATCTTTCCCCTATCCCTGTTTCCCCTGGGGGTTCCCTGCGGAACTTCTGTAATATTTCCTCCTGCAGAAGCTCCAGCCCTTTCCTGCGGAGCTGATTCAGCGCTCCAATGGTGAGAAATACCCCTTCTCCCATTTCCACTTCTAATTCTGAAAATGCAAATGGGGTATTCCCTGTCTTTTTCATTTTTTCCAAAACCGTTTTCTCAGACAAAGGCTGTTTCTCGGATGGCTGCACTTCTCCTCCCATAGCCTCTACCTGTAACCCATTATATTCTAACACAAGCATTGCCGGACTTCCGCAGAAAAGTCTTAAGATTCCTTTTATTTTTTCTTTATATTCTTCCCCGGTTTTCCGTGATGGGCTGCTGCATTCCTTCCTTTCTCTTCTGCTGGTTTGGCCGCCGCCCGCTGTCTTCCCCTTCCCATGGGAGGGGTTATCAAGAGCCATCATTTCCCTCCCATTCTGCCGCAGGAAATATCCGTCTGTAAACCCGCTGCGGTTACCTAACCCCAACAGTTTATGGTAATCTTCTTCCAAAACCTTATAGCTTCTATCATTCCCTTTCTGCCATTCCTCATACCTGTCAATATACTCCCGGTAAATCCCTGTAACGCCCGCTGCATACTCTGCCTGCTTCATCCGCCCCTCAATCTTAAAGGAATAGGCTCCGCTGTGGATCAACTCTGGAATCCGCTCAATCCCACATAAGTCCTTTGGGCTCAGGAAATACCCTTCCTTATGCCTGCCAGCCCCTTTTTTCCCTGACACCCAGTACGGAAGCCTGCAGGGCTGGGCGCACCTTCCACGGTTCCCGCTTCTTCCCCCGATCATGCTGCTCATCAAACACTGCCCAGAATAACAATAACAGAGGCTGCCATGCACAAAGCATTCGATTTCCGCCCCTGTCTTCTGGTAAATATCCGAAATTTCCTCCAAGGAAAGCTCCCTTGCTGCCACAATCCTGCTGCATCCTGCCTCTAACAGCATCCTGGCTCCATATGCCCCTGCAACTCCCATCTGCGTACTGGCATGGATGGCCAGCCCTGGGAAGCGCTCCTTCACAAAATGCAGCACCCCAATATCCTGCACAATCACTGCATCCAGCCCAGCCTCATACAAAGGGAGCAAATAATCCCATAACTCCCCGATTTCCCTCTCTTTCACCAATGTATTCACTGTAAGGTAAAGCTTTTTCCCCCTCAAATGCAGGTAGTCCAGCCCTTCCTTCAATTCGTCCTCCGTAAAATTCCTGGCATAAGCCCTGGCTCCAAATTTTTCCCCTCCAGCATATACTGCATCCGCGCCTGCCAGCGCCACTGCCTTCAATATTTCCAGGGATCCAGCCGGAGCCAGCAGCTCTGCCCTTCTGCTACAGTTATCCCGCTCCATACGCCACCTCTCTATCTGCCTATTTTTCCCATATACGCCCCTTTACGCCCCATATGATTCTCAGGAATCACTTGGCGCATTGCCCTTCCTTGCCTCTTGCTTCTGTTCTTCCACCCAGTTCTCCCATTCAGACTGCCCTTCCCCGTTTGGCACATTTTCAGCCTGGCTCACTGGCTCTTCCCCGTTTCCTGCCTGCCCCCTCCCCTGGCCTGCCAGGGCATCTGCCAAAGCTGCCTCCAGCCTGGCATTTTCCAGGAGAAGTTCCCGGTTTTCCTTCTCCAGCTCCCCTGCTGTGCTTTCCCTGCTCTCCTCTTTGATCTGCGCAGAGATCAGCTCATGCTTCAGGTCATAGATTTCCCGATCCTTCTCCCTGATGTCCTCTTCCAGTTTCTCTGCCCGTTCCTTTGCCTTATAATAATCATCTGCGATATTCAGTTCCAATAAGGTGTGCTTCATTTCCAGCGGAAACCTCTTCACCTGTTCCATAGCCTCAAACTCACCGAGCTTCCCATTGATGTAACTTGCTACTTTCTGCAGGTAATCTTCGCTCTCATATCCGCTTAAGGTGTACACCTTGCCTCCGATCAAAACATCCGCACTGGTCTTTACTGACATATTTCTATCCTCTCCCATTGGTGCTTATTCTTTAGCTCCTGAACCGCCATAATATGACAAAATCCCTACAGCAGCTCCCCCAAAGTTTCTCCAATAGATTTATTATAACTGTTTTCGCCAGAAAAACAATACTATTTCTTTGAATTGGACATACAAATTTGAATTTATCACTGTTCATGGCAGCCAATTTGAATCCCAAAATGACGGTATGCAAACTCCGTCACCACCCTCCCCTTCGGCGTCCGGTTGATAAACCCATTCTGCACCAGATATGGCTCATACACATCCTCAATGGTTCCGGCATCCTCCCCCAGGGAAGCTGCCAGGGTATCCAGGCCAACGGGGCCTCCCTGGAATTTCTCAATCATAGCCATCAAAAGCTTTCGGTCATTCTGGTCTAACCCCATTTTATCCACTTCCAGCAAATCCAAGGCAAAGGACGCAACCTCCTTTGTGATTTTCCCTTCGTATTTTACCTGGGCGAAATCACGGACTCGCTTAAGCAGCCGATTGGCCAGCCTGGGGGTTCCGCGGGAACGCCTAGCCAACTCAAAAGCCCCTTCGCTGTCAATCTCTACTGACAGCTTCGCAGCCGAATGGAGGACAATGGCTTTCAATTCCTGGGGATTATAGAATTCCAAATGATCCACCACCCCAAAACGATCCCGCAGGGGTGCGGATAAAAGCCCTGCCCTGGTGGTGGCTCCCACTAGGGTAAAATGGGGCAGGTCCAGGCGGATAGAGCGCGCTGTCGCCCCCTTCCCAATCATAATATCTATCACATAATCCTCCATGGCAGGGTACAGGACTTCCTCCACCTGCCGATTCAGCCTATGGATTTCATCTACGAATAAGATGTCACCTTCCTGCAGGCCGCTTAGGATTGCCGCCATTTCCCCAGGCCTTCCAATGGCGGGTCCTGAGGTGACCTTCATATGTACGCCCATTTCATTTGCAATAATCCCTGCCAGGGTAGTCTTCCCGAGCCCTGGCGGCCCATACAGCAGTACATGGTCTAAGGACTCACCCCGCTGCTTCGCAGCCTCAATATAGACTTTCAGCATTTTCTTCACTTTTTCCTGCCCAATATACTCCTCTAACTTCTGAGGACGCAGGCTGGTTTCAATCAACTGATCCTCTTCCTGTGCCTGGGTGGAAATCACGCGTTTTTCCATGCCATCCCTCCTAATCTGTCCATTGGAATATCTTCTATTTTTTCTACAAAGAAAAAACTGCCGCACAAAAACAAATTTCGTTCTAAATGCGACAGCCTATACCCTTTAAACCTTCCCTATTTCTTAGATATATATTTCCCCACGTCCTTTATGGAGAAGCTAATCCTGCCCATCTTATCCTTTCCAAGGCAAACTACCTTTACCACATCTCCAAGGGTCAGGACATCCTCTACCCGATTGATCCTGTCCTTGGAAATTTTGGAAATATGCACCATGCCTTCTTTTCCTGGGGCAAATTCCAGGAATGCACCGAACTCTTTGATGCTGATAACCTTTCCAACAAAAATCTGGCCAGCCTCAAAGTCCGTAGTGATAATCTGGATCATTTCTATGGCTTTATCCATCATTTCCTTTTCTGTGCCGCAGACAGAAACGGCGCCCTCGTCACTAATGTCAATTTTGACGCCAGTCTGCTCAATAATCGCATTGATGGTCTTACCCCTCTGGCCTACCACATCGCCAATCTTTGCCGGGTCAATCTGAATCTGCACGATCTTAGGGGCAAACTCCCCTACCTCTTTCCTGGGCTCTGCAATGGCTTTGGACATTACCTCATCCATAATATACAGCCTTGCCTCCCTAGTCCTGCGGATTGCTTCTTCCACGATTGGGCGGGTCAGGCCATGGATCTTAATGTCCATCTGGATGGCTGTGATCCCCTCATGGGTTCCCGTCACCTTAAAGTCCATATCGCCAAAGAAATCTTCCAGTCCCTGGATGTCCGTCAGTACCAGGTATTCATCATCTGTATCCCCTGTCACAAGGCCGCAGGAAATACCGGCTACCATTTTCCGAATAGGAACGCCTGCTGCCATCAAAGCCATACAGGATGCGCAGGTGGACGCCATAGAAGTGGAGCCGTTGGACTCAAATGTCTCTGACACCGCACGGATGGCATAAGGGAATTCCTCTTCACTGGGGAGCACAGGGATCAATGCACGTTCTGCCAAAGCCCCATGGCCAATCTCACGCCGTCCCGGCCCTCTGCTGGGCTTTGTCTCCCCTACGGAATAGGATGGGAAATTATAGTGATGCATATAGCGTTTATTTACTTCATTTTCATCTAACCCGTCAATGCGCTGCACCTCTGACAATGGCGCCAAAGTTACCACATCACAAATCTGTGTCTGCCCACGGGTAAACATGGCGGAACCATGGACACGGGGGATCAAATCCACCTCAGCCGCCAGTGGGCGGATCTGGTCAATGGCACGGCCGTCCGGGCGCTTATGATCCTTTAAGATCATTTTGCGGACAGTCTTCTTCTGGTATTGGTAAATGGCCTCGCCAAGAACTTCCAGCCATTCCTCCTTCTCAGCAAAAGCCTCTTCCAGCTTTTCTGTAATCTGCCTGATATTTTCTTCCCGTACCTGCTTTGCATCGGTAAACACTGCCCTTTCCATCTCCTCTGGGGAAACCAGCTCTTTAATGGCGGCGAACAGCTCTTCTGGAACGGCACAGCTGGTATATCCATGCTTTGGCTTGCCGACCTCTGCCACAATTTCATTGATAAATGCAATAATCTCCTGGTTGATGGCATGCGCCTTATAGATTGCCTCAATCATCTGGTCTTCTGGTATCTCATTGGCGCCAGCCTCGATCATAATGACCTTCTCGCTGGTGGAAGCCACTGTCAGGTTCAAATCGCCATTTTTCCATTGCTCCTGGGATGGGTTCACCACAAATTCCCCATCTATCATTCCCATCTGGGTAGTTGCGCAAGGCCCTGCAAAGGGAATGTCTGAGATACTGGTTGCAATGGCAGAGCCAAGCATTGCCACTAACTCTGGGCGGCACTGCGGGTCTACGCTCATAACCAGGTTATTTAAGGTCACATCATTCCGGTAATCCTTGGGAAACAGAGGGCGCATGGGACGGTCGATCACGCGGGAAGTCAGGATTGCATTTTCAGATGCCTTCCCTTCCCTCTTATTAAAGCCCCCCGGGATCTTCCCAACAGAATACAGCTTTTCCTCATACTCCACGCTCAAAGGGAAGAAATCAATTCCCTCCCGGGGCTTGTCTGATGCAGTTGCCGTACACAGCACCACCGTATCCCCATAATGCATAAAAGCCGCGCCATTTGCCTGGGCTGCCACCCTGCCAATATCTACCTGAAGCGTACGCCCTGCCAGTTCCATAGTAAATTGTTTGTACATATTCTCTTACTGCTACTCCAAAGTATGATTTTCCATTCTATAATAATAATCTATATAATGAAATCCTTCTGTAGCTCTCCTTTCCTAATTGTTAATCTAACGGTTCCAGATTCAACTTTTTTCATAAAATCCAATTGCCGGCCTGCCTGTCTGTTCCATAACTATTTTCATGATGGAGCCCTCCTGCAAAGGCATGCCTGATGTTCTGCCGGAAAACACATTTCCAGCAGCAGTGTTTCACAATGAAGGCATTCAGGCAGAAGATACCGAAACTACTGAGCTGGACACAACCCTTCTGTCCATTCATTATATACAGCTCAGTGGTCTCGGAACCTTTCTCTGCCTCTTAAAATACGCGCAATGCAACCTTATCCATTCGAAAATAGAGCGGAAAAACCGCTCTATTTTCAAAAAAGGACCTACTACTTCCTGATCCCCAAACGCTCAATCAAAGTACGGTACCTGTCAATATCTGACTTCTTCAGATAAGCCAGCATACCGCGCCTCTGGCCTACCATCTTCAAAAGCCCACGCCTGGAATGGTGATCCTTAGGGTTTACTTTTAAATGCTCAGTCAATTCCTGTATCCTGGCTGTCAGAATGGCAACCTGAACCTCTGGCGATCCTGTGTCATTGGGTGTCCTGCCGTACTCTGCAATAATTGCCTGTTTCTTGTCCTTTGCTATCATAGCTTCAAACCTCCTGAAATAAATAATATTTTTACCGCCCTATTCCCTGGCTTAGGGCATGTCTGAAAATACCCTATCCAAGGCTTATGAGATATTAAGTAATGGTCGGAGCATCCGGTTACTGAATATAGGCTGCCTCATAATCTTTATGCCTGGCAAGCATTTGTTCGGACACTTGCCAGACATTATTGTATCACAAGCTATGATAGTTGTAAAGAAATTATTTTTCTATTTTATCCCTGCATTTCATTCCACAATGCCTGCAAAATCATAATATGGTATTCCTCATCCTTAATAATCCTTGCCAATATGGCATCCACATATTCATCCTTTATCATCTTGATATGCATCCGGTACTGATGGATCGCCGCCTTTTCCGCCTCAATATCATCAAAGACCATTTTCCCAATATGCTCTGGAATCGTCAGATAGCCTGGCGTCCACATGACCCTTTTTCCATTCTGTAGCTTTGCCACATATTCCACATTCCCGCCCAAAAGGGCAATCAATTGCCCCAACTTCTGCAGATGCATCATCTCTGCCATGGCAATCCCCAAAATCGTCCTGGCCATAGAGCATCTTTCCAGCGAAATCCGGCTTTCATTATTAATATACTGTGTGATGGCAGATATCTCCGACACCGCCCCGCAATAATCCACGCTGAGCAGATTTGCATAGGCCAGGTTCCCTTCCCTTACCCGGATCTCTGGATAGGGCAAATCCACCATAGCTGGGCGTATCCCCGTAAAACTGCAATGATCCTCCAAACATTTACATTTTTCTTCCATATATAAAAATTCTCACTGGCTTTTATTGATAGTATATGCACCGCCCGCAGAATGGTCCTTCCGGCTCCTTTCCACCTATCACTCGCTCAGATACCTCACCACACAAACCGGCGTCCGATAGTATGCATTGGATATCTTAATGCCTGTCCTTTCAGAGCTTGCATGCACTACCTGCCCATCTCCAATATACATGGCCACATGGTTGATCCCGCTTCCATTCCCATAGAAGAACAAATCCCCTGGCCTCGCGTCAGAAGCATTGATCTTCGTGCCGCAGCCTGACTGTGCGCTTGCAGAATGGGGCAGGTAAACCCCATATTTTTCATAAATCCGCATAGTAAACCCAGAGCAGTCCACTCCATTGGTCAGGCTCTCGCCGCCCCACACATAGCGGTTCCCTATGAATTGGCAGGCATACTGCACCATATCCACACGCACGTCCGACACGCCCTGCCCATATTTAATCTCAGACATGGTCATGGCTTTCTGGAGCTGGTCAGACAATTCCACATATTCCTTTGCCACATAACACTCATCGCCGTCCACTTCCACTTTCAGCCATTCTCCCAGATCCTCCAGCATATGTAGTTCTTCTCCTTCTGCCATTGTGGTCCAGATCGTACTCTCTGTGCTGGGTTCTGTCCGCACATTTAACGTCATGGCAGCCGACTTCGCCACCACAGACTTCACTTCCTCTGCCCTCTTGGCAGCTGCCTCCCCTGTCAGCAAATAATCTGCCTTCACATACCCAGTCACGTCCCCTGACTGGATCTGGTACCATCCCCCATTCTCAGCCAGAATCTCACACCCAGCATCCACTGGCAATTCCCCTACCAGCTCAAATTCTTCCCCTGCCCCTTCCCGGACATTTAAATGGTTCTCCACATTTGCAATCCCAAGGTTGGTATAACCGCAGATGGTCTTCGGCTCCTCTGGCTCTGGTTCAGGCTCTAGCGCAGGCTCCTGCGCCGCCTCAGCCTGCGCTTCCTGGGGCTCTGCACTTTCCTGCATATCTGCTAGGCTTGCGCTGAATACGGCAGAGATTCCCGCATCATTCCCCGCAAAATCCTTTTCCTTCCCGTCTGCAGTACTTTCCCCTTTATTACCCAGGCTCTCGCTTAACATTGCCGTAATGCCAGCGTCCACATTCCCTTTAGCATAAACCGGAATCCGCATCACCATAAATGCCATAGCTCCTATCATGCATGCCGTTACCATTTTATAAAATCTATTTTTCATCCTTGACCTCCTGGACGTTCCATCCCAATCATAATTTTCTAATCTGTACGAATAATATGCCTTACTGGCATACCCTTTTAACACCAGCATTATATCAACTGGAAATTACATTATCAAGGAATTTGTAATAATTTTGTAATATTTCAGTTGCTATTCACGGGCAATGTCAGTAGCTTATGGGATTTTATTGTCAGGCAATGGGGGTATACTGCCATCAGGGATTACATTGTTCGGCAGTCAGGGGTGGCTATACGGCCGTCTGGGAGAGGCTGGGGCTTCCGGGTCTGCCCTTGTTCCGGTGCTCCAGGGTTAAGAGTTTCTAAGCAGTTCCAGGAAGGGTATACCATGCGGACGGAACCGCCATGGACACGCCGTCCGTGGCGTGGCCATGAGCTTTTGCGGACGTCCTTGTCCGCAAATCCCTGCATTTGGGGGAACTGCCAAGAAACTCTAAACCCCTCCGCAAGTCACAAGGGCAGACCCGGAAGCCCCAGCCTCTCCTTGACTACGTTTTCTAAGACTGAAGGATATGAAAATAGCTCCTGGCTTTCCGTTGATGGTGTTTGCCATGAAGCAATGCCATTTAGCAAGTGTTCCGTTCTGCATAAAGCTGAACAGAATCTCTATGAGAAATTTAGGGCTGACTAGTACAGCATTGCACAAATAACGGTGAATACAGCACCTGCTATTTGTGCCAGTACCGTGTTGTCATCTGTAAATTACCGTTAAAGACGGTTTTTACAGCTAAATTGTTTTTAACTGGATTTTTTATTGAATTGTTTCCCCATTCCCGCTGTCGGTCAGATTTCCGATGAAACGGTAATGGATTTCTATAGACTGAACCTTCTCACCATTTACCTGGCGTTTGTCGCCTACTAAAATCTTTGTGATAAGTTCATTGATGATACAAGAATTTAATTCCTTCAGGTCACTGTACTGCCGGATCAGGCTTATCCACTTCCCCGCATTCTGCTCCGTGCTGTCATGCTCTGCCAACTGTTCCTGCAATGCGGAAAGCTGTTTTTTGAGTTCTTCCTGCTCCCTCTGGTACTTTGGCAGAAGATTGTCTATGCTTGTGCCTGCAAGCCTGCCGAGTGCGTAATCCTCATACAGCTTACTTATGACTTTATCAATCTCTTCAAGCCTTTTCCCTATGGTTCGCTTCTTCCCCTCAATCAAGCCGTAATCAACGGTACTGTTTAACTGCTGTTGTTCCATAACCCTGCCAAGGACTGCCTGCTCGTCCGCAAGCGCCATTGACGCCCATTCCCTGATGTCTTTGAGGACAATATCGTACAAGTCCTGCTCCTTGATACGGTGCGGAGTGCATCCGTCCGGCCCGTTCGCCTTGTAGTTCTGGCATGAGCCAAAATACGTCTTTTCAGGATTACTTTTGTTTGTCCGTTCAGGAAAGAATGAAATGCGCCTGCCGCAGTCGGGGCAGTAGGCAATGCCGGAAAAGATACTCGGCTCCCTTTTTGCCTTGCACATCCGCCTGCGCTTCCCGTTGACTTCCTGCACACGCTCCCACAGTTCCAAATCCACAATCGGCTCAAATATGTCCTTTACCACAACCCACTCGTCTTTGGGCTTCACATAATTCTTGCCGACCTTGAACAGCTTTGACTGTTTCTGCGCCACAAGGCTTCCGATATAGACCTCATGCGAAAGTATCCACTTTATCGTTGTTTCATTCCAGATATAATTGGATATGTCGCCCTCGCCCTTGAAGCGTGTCCACGTCCTCTCGCCCCTTACATGGTGCCAGTATGCGGGTATCGGTATGCGCTCCCGTTTCAGCACGTTTCCGATTGCCTTGTAGCCTTTGCCCTGCACAGCCAGTTCATACATCCGCTTTACAATCGGCGCTGTTTCCGCATCCAGTATCAGCTTGTGGCTGTCCTCCAGCGATTTCCGGTAGCCGAACGGCGGCACTGTGCTGTGGTACTGTGCGTACTGCATGAGCATCTGTTTCTGGCTCGTTATGGAATTGCTTTCCCTGTCTGTGATGCCGTCATCAACGGACAGCCTTGTGTATAGCCCTGCTTTTGGTGCTGTTTTGTATGTAGTCCTACCCATTTGCTTCTCCTTTTCCGGAAGAAGCTGGTGAACTGCAAAGTGGTTCTTCGTTTTCTATTATACCTTCACAGCCGCCTTCCTGCAAGCGTTTTTCCGTTTTATCCGCATTCTCTGAATTTAATATTGCCCTCACAAACGCATCCTGCGGCGTTCTCCTGCTGTCAAACACTCTCGTCACTACCAGTTTTGTTTTATTCAAATATATTCCCTCCAATCAATTCAATAACAGACGCTTTCTGCGTCCTGCCCAACATAAATAAAAGCCCGGCAAGGTATTAAATTCTCCCTGTCGGGCATCAGACGCTTTGAAAGGACGCAATTAAGACGCTTCCAAAATGCCCCCAAAGCCTTATATTTCCTATGTTTAGACGCTAAGACACTTATTTTTCAAGTTAGAAAATAAAAATTATTATATATGAGAAACTGGCTCTTACATAAGCATATGTATATATAAAAAAGAATTTCGGATTTTGCCCGTCTTTGCGTCTTCTGCGTCTTAATGCCCGTTCTCCCCTGTCCGCACCTTTACATGGATACCCTTGAATCCCCTTGCCGTCTTTCCTGCGCCGAGTGCGATATTATGGGTATAGTCAAGCCCGTACTGCTTCTCATTCTGCCGCAGGAAGTTGGAAAAACTACGCTCCCCTAATGGCTTTTCAAGATTATCCTCGCACCACTGGCTGTATGCACCGTAAAGCTGCTTTGACGTGGCGTGTGTGCCTTTCTCAAGCCTGATATAGCCCTCCGACTGCATGAATACGATGATATTGTTCCCGTCCTGCATGGCTTTTGTCAGGTTGTCCTCCGCCCGTTTGCTTATGGTGAAGCTGTACCCGTTGTCAATCAGGCGGTGCAGCCCCTCAAGACACCATAAAAATATCCCTTCCGCTTCGGCAATCAGCTTCTCGCCGAGGAACGGATCGTCTTTCCTGTCCGGCTCACGCTACTTGACGGTAAGGAAAATCTGCCTGCGGAAAAAGCCATAGGAACGGTCATACAGTGAACCGAGGTTGCCATTCCCGAAACAGATAAACCTCACGCATAAATACCCTTGTTCGCTCTGTTTCCCCTTGCGCTCCAAGTCCGTTTTATCTTTCAGCGTCACTATGGACTTAATGTTGTTCGTCTGCGGCAATGCTTCCAGCTTCATATCATCGTCAAGCATCAGGAGTTTCCATTCGAGGTCAGCCCTTGCAAAACGGTCAACCTCCACTTTCTGTATGCTGCCCGTATTCATGCTGTCACCGAGCAACGCCCGAAGTACCCTGCCGATGCGTGACTTGCCCTCCCCGCTTTTTCCTATGACAATCATCATTTTCTGCCCCTTTGTCGTGGGCAGCAGCACATAGCCCATGAACTCCTGCAAGGTAATGATGTCCTCCGGCACTAAAAGCTGCCTAAGGAATGCAAGCCAGCGTGACGGCACCGGCGAATCGGGCACATATCTCACTGGAAGCCTGTTCATACAGAATTCTTTCTGTGCTGAGAAGTTCCCCGACAGGAAATAGGTTCCGTTTGCCACATGGATACGGTCTGTCTGAAATGGCAGCGGCGGCGAGTAGCACCTGATCCGCTGCGCATCCAGGAGCGTTGTTGCCTTTTTTTGCTATGCCTGATGTGACATAAGGCGCAATCTTGTAATATATCTCCGCCTTAATCTGCTCCGCATCACCGACTGCCCCGTTTATGTCAAAAAAAGTGCCGTGTATGCACTTCATAGGGTGTCCTGCAAGGAAATCCTCACAGAACAGCACATCATTGACTTTACTTCCGTCAAACCATGTTTCCGGCTGTGATGCCTGCTCCATCTTCTCCATTGTCTTTTCCAGTGCCGCCCTCTGCTCCGGCGGCACACTGTTCCAGTCTTCTTTCAATCCTCAACACTTCCTCTCCATAATCCGCCACTAACTGCACACGCTCCGGTAGTGGAGCGTACAATAATACATCCAGCAGGTACTCAATATAGTCTTTCTTTTCCAACGCTTCACAGAATAACGGGTTCCATTCCCCGTCCGGCTCCTGCGGCGCATACTGTTCTTTCCACTGCCTTAAACAGCACAGGTAATCGGAAAGCACACGGAAGCATCTCTTTTCCGCCCTCTCAAACCTCTGCTCCGGTGATAACTTCCTCTTACGTTTTGGCGGCGGCTTCCTGCCCCTGTTATCCTCAAAACTGATACCGAAATCCGACGCTATCCGCAGCGCCGCTTCCTTCTTCCCAAGCCCGTAAAACTTTGCCACAAAATCAATGGCATCTCCCTTTTCCCCGCATCCGAAACAATAATAGCGGCTGTCTATCTTCATGCTCGGATTTTTGTCCTTGTGGAACGGGCAGACCGCCATGCCGCTGCGGTTTATCTTTATCCAGCAATGCTCCGCCGCCTGCCTTGCGGTAATGCCGTTCTCCCTCACCGCTTCAAATACATTCATTGAAACCTCCATGCACGCAAAAAAGGCAGCTACAAACCTGTCAAATAGGTTCATAACTGCCTTAACGCTGTGTAAATAAATTATCAGTGGACAATGCCCACAATCATTCTCACTTAACCAAAAATCTAAAAGCTGTCTATATAAGTATGGCTGCACCCTTTCCGCCAGTTCCCGATCAGTGCGTAGTATAATGGGATAACGTGGCTGTTGTCCTCCGCTGCCTTCACGCCGACACACCCGTTATGTGCGCTGAATGTTTCAAAACAGAGCGCAACATCATCAAGCTGCTCCGAACCGACGATATCCTCCGACAGATAGACCATGCCGCTTTTTGTCACCCTTATCTGGTTGTTGTGCCTGTCATTCCCGCAGGCAATCAGCATACGGAACTGTTCAAGGGTGATTATCCTGATGTCATACGCCTTTATCCTCTGCCCGTTCAAAATAATAGATTTTCCCCTTTGTATGGGAAACATTTCCTCTTATATCATCTGCCAATAAAAATCCCCGTTTTTACAAAATTTTATACCCTACAAGTAGCTTCTGGGAGGGAAGCCCACATTGGAATCGCACCATCATCTCTGTGACCGTTTTACGGAAGTATCATTATCAGGAAACAGTGTCATGGCGCAAGGTTCCCACACCTTGTTTACAGTAAAACATTTGTCGCTCCCGCCTGTTCTGATATAGGCGATTATGGCGTGTTTCCGCATAGCTCGGCTGTTTCATACGTCTTGCAGGATTGTCCATATTCAGTTGTCAGTAAGCAGTGCTTTTCAAACCAGCACCAACAATAAAACGCATCAGCCTTTCCGGTTAAATTTCCAGCTTCTCCGACCCGTACTTATGGATAATCCGGAACAGGATTTCCTTCTCTTTCCCCTCCGCTTTCCCGTATAGCCTGCACAGTGTTTCAAGCTCCGTTTCTGTGAGGGTATTGGTATAGGGCTTGTAGTTATCCGTGATAAAAACCCCGCCGCTACAGCCCGGCTTTGTATAAATCGGGTAGTCAAAAGTCAATGCGAAAATATCATGGTGTATCGTGCGTATCGTAACGCCCAATTCCCACGCAAGCTCCCTTGATGTGATATGCCCTTTGACAGATAAAATGCTGATGATTTCCATTCTCCGGTGTGCCGTGTCCATGTTGCACCTCCCCTCACTTTCCGGCTTGAAAACTGCCTGTTTTTATGTATTCCTTTCACAGTACGGCCCGAATTCATGTATGATTGACAGGACGGTTTCCCTGTCTTCCCCGTACATCCCACAGCGAGTTTTTCCAGGCATTCCAGTTGTTCACGGGATAAAGAGTTTTGGTATTTTCCTGCCCCGTCCATGAGGGAGTAGCCGCCGTTATATCCCTGTTTTGCAATCACGGGAAGTTCTTCGCCTATGACTTCAAAATCCCTGCGTATGGCGTTCTTCCCGACACTGTACATAGCCATGAGCTTTGGCACGGTCAGCCTTTTCCCCAACAGCAGCATACGCTCGATTTCCCGCCGCCGCTGGAATGCGTGGTCTAACATTTTTTCACCCCCTTTCTCCGCTGTCTGTGATGTTAATTGTAGATAAAGGAAGTTCCCGTATATGGGTACGTTCCTCAAAAAATTTTCTGCCTTTTCTTACAGTCAGCTAAAACCAGAAACTTTCTCTTTGAAGTAATAGCAAGCACTGCTTGTAGGGGAAAGTTTCCCCCTAGCCCCCTCTGCGTTCAGAAACCACGAAATGCCCTGCCGGGATTTTTGATTTTTTCACTCATTTTTTGCACGAACATCCCCCACGGCAGGACTGAAGATTGTGTAAAATCTTTTCAAAAATCCAATTAGGTAATTGCGAAACAAGTTCAAAATCTTGATTCCAATAGGGCAAAGGCCCGGTTGAGCCGGACTTACAGGAGGTGGATGTGGATAACAAGAGTTTTAAGACATGAAAACAAAGCAGATAA
>CAJTDL010000019.1 GCA_910575035.1 Lachnospiraceae bacterium | reverse complement strand
AGGACTTAATGTTGTTATCCGTCACCTCAATGCTCGAAGCGCCCATACCCTGACCGACCAGCTCTTTCACTGATATTTTCCCATGCGGCATCTGCTTTCCCTGTTTATGGTGTTCCAGATACATTTTCATAGCCTTTTTCAGCACGTCGGCAGTCAATCGGGAAGATTTGAACACAAGGGCAATGGTTTTCTGTGTCACTTCCTCCTGCATGGTTTCCCTCCTTCTTTTTTTATTGCTGTACCCCCGTCAGGGTGGGACGTACAGCCTGTGGATTAAATATTTCATAAGCTCTCCTTCCTGACCGGGTTATGGCAGATAAGGTTCTCTCCCTTCTTTTTCAGCTTCAATTATCTCTGCAAAACCGCTTTCCAAATCTTCAAAGCAGATAGGAATATCCCCCGGATTTTTGATACAGGTATCCACAAAGCGGTAACTGAGCCGCCCTCCGTCCTTTCCAATACTGACACAGTAGACAGACGCAAACTCCCCGTTTTCCAGTATCCACATCTCGCTTTGAAGGCACAGGACAAAGTTGTCTGAAAACAGTTCCCTTATCTCACAGCCTATCTTGCAGGCTGGATAACAGAAAAGCACGTCCGTCATGGCGAAGGGTTCTTTCCCCGTACCGTCATCCCCCTCCATCATCATCACGTCCTTCATGTTCCTTTTGATATAAGGGAATAACTGGCTGGAATAGTTCTCCGCCTCATATTCCCTCGGATCACTCCCATTGCCCAAAAACTCCGCAGAATCATCAAACTCACTGTCCTCATACAGCCGGAACAGACGGAGAAGGCACTCCCGCAGCTTCCCTTCCGTCAGACCTTCTTCCTGTAAGTCCGGCTCCCGCCCTTTTTCGGTTTTCTTTTCCCCGCCGCATAACGGATTCCGGCTAATACCGATGCGCCTGCCACCGCCGCTGAAAGGGCGGCTGCTACTTTTTTGTGTTTCATTTTCCTTCTTTCTCCTTTCCGCTTCTGGACTTTTTGTCCAAAAGTTTTATAAACGCAAAAAGGGCAGCTACAAACCGCTGTTTACGGTCTATAACTGCCCTCACGCTGTTTCTGATATTTAATTATCTGTACCGGATTACCGGACACTGCTTTGTCTTTTTCCCTGCTTTCCTCCGTTCCAGAGCGAAAACCATATCCCCGGTACGCTCAAAATATCCGATGTCTTTTTTCCAACTTATGCCGCATTTGCAGTGCTGTAACCCGATAAACTGCTGTTTCATCTTCCTTCCGCAGTTCGGGCATACTTTTTTGCTCCTGCCTATCTGCTTTACTTTCGGCTTGTCGGCATCTTCTTTCTTTTTCTCTTTCTTTTCCGGAAGCCCGTTCTCCGCTATTCTCGTTTCATAACGTGGCAGACGGTAAAGGTACAGGCTGTATATTTCATCAAAAGAAGCCTTTTCCGCTATCCCCTTTACCCTCTGGTAAATCTGCCCCACAATTTTTTCACAGTCCTCTCCTTCCGGCATCCTGCCATGCTCCCTGTAATAATCACAGGTCTTTTCAAACATACCGTCTGCTATTCCTGCTTTCTGCTTCTGCTTTAAGTCTTTATATGTCCTGTCTGCCCTTTTCAGGCGCTTCCTGTTTCCCAAACACACCACTCCTTTACCCTGATACGGTCTATTTTAACAGAAAACGCCCCGAAATTGTAAAAAATATCTGCCACCTAAGCGAAAGCATCTTCACACCGGGAAATAAAATATTTCTTCTTTTCCAAGATTTCCTCCTGCCTGTCTTTGGAAAGCGACCTGAATATCTCGTCATAGTCAAGCTCCGCAAGCGGCGTACCCAAAACAGGCGTTAAGACCTCATGTTCATACCATATCCGCCAGAGTTCCTCAAACAGTTCCATGCTGTCCGAAAATGCCATTGCCGAATCAAAGCCTTCTCCCTCACTGAACCATTGCAGACGGACAAAGCCGAACCTCCCGGCATCCGCCACCATTACATCTGCCAGCTCATACAGTTCCGCAAACGCATCCGCCACTTTCCGGCATTTTGCCCGCTGTTCTTCCGTAATATATTTTTCCGCCATAGCGCACCTCCTAACTCACTTCTGGACAAAAAGTCCAAAAGCTATTGATTCTATTTTAAACAGTAAATCGTGCAGAGGTCAGCATATAACACGCCTTCCCCGCATTTTATCGTGTCAAACAAAAGGCACTGGAACAGCACGTCACGCACACTCTCAAGGCTTGCAATTCCCTGTTCTTTTTCTGAAAAGCCTGTGCCGGGAATATCCATCTCCGCCGATGCCGCCCGCCTTGCCGAGATGCAGTGGGTGTAAAGTCCGAGGATATATTTATCCGACATAGGGAAAGCGAATGTTTCCTGCCCGTCATATGTCACCCTGTATTTATCCTGTTCCCCTTCCGGCAGTTCAAAGAAGCACTGCACTGTTTCCAGATAAGTATGCCCGTCAAAATCCGGCTTTATTTTCTTTCCGTACCTGCGGATTGTGGAAAAGAGGGTATTCCGGTCAATAAAGGAACGGGTACGCTTAAAAGCCGGTTTCCTGCCTTTCAAGTCCATGTAAACATTATTCCCTGTCCCCTTCCCGGCAAACCTGCCATAATCGCCAATCCGCAGCAGATAGGACAGCACCTCCAGCAGCTTTTCCCTTGACGCAATCTCCTGATAAGGGGAACTGCCAAATTCTATCCTCACAAACCTTAACGGGCAGCTCCCCTTTGCAATCTCCCGTTCCATTACCCGGTCAATATCCCTCATGGATTCCATTTATCCATCTCCTTCCGCTTTGGGCTGGAACATCCCTTTTTCTTCCCAACCGCCGCCATACATATCATGCTGCACCAACTGCTGGTAATAGTGGTTCATGGTGTTAGGCGCATTGTAGAGGGCAGTCACCATGTACGCCCTGATGTTGGCTATCTTGGTTGTGGTTTCCCTCATGCACCCGATAACATACTCCAAATGGGAGCTGTTCAGCTTTAAAAACTTTGATTTTACAAGCTCATAAGGGTAATCTTCCCCGTTGACCTTTACCGCCTTACGCTTCACGCACACAATCTCGCAGATAACCTCATACAGTTCCTCATACAGCCCCTTATCCTGCCAGTCCCCATATTTCATGTGATGCTCGTATTCAATATTGTCACGAATAATTTCCATGTAGGCAGTGGCATTATCCATCACATCAATCATACCATTATCCAGCTTGCCCGGTTCCTGTTTTTCTGTTTCCCTATCCGATTGATTGATAGGATTAGTATAACTCAGATCAGTATAATTAGTATTGTTATAATTAGGGTTCGATTCCCGAACTTCCGCAAGTTCGGTTTCCGAACCTCTTGAAGTTTGATTTCCGAACTCCTGCAAGTTCGGTTTCCGAATCTCTTGAAGTTCGATTTCCGAACTTCTTGAAGTTTGATTATCGAACCTCTTGAAGTTCGGTTTCCGAACTTCTGCGGAATTGTCAGCATTATCAGGGTTTTCCAGCTCTCCGCCCGGTTCTTTCCCGGTATCCAGTGTCGCAAAATTCTTCACATAGATGATGTCCGGCTTGCCCAGTCCCCTCCTTTTCTTCTCAATCAGACCGATTCCCTTTTTGCTGTCAAGCTCCGCAATCACTTTGGCGCATTTCTCCCTTGCGCATCCCAAATCCTCCATTATGTTATCCAGGGTGTAATGGATATACACCCTGTTTTCCTCGTCAAGCCAGCCATTCTTGATTGACAATGCCAGCCTGTCAAGCATCAGACCATAAAGGAGCTTTGCATCGCTGGACAACTCTTTAAACCTTGCGTCTTTTATCAGCAGCCTCGGAACCCGGTAAAAAGAAAACTGTTCCGCTTCGATGCCATAATAATAGTCAAATTTTATTGTGCCATCCACGCTGATGCACCTCCCCTCTATTGTCTTTTCTTCCATTCATCCAATAGCTGAATGATGATGCCCTCTATTTCCTCACTGCTACAGTCCTCCCCAAAATATTCGCTGATCTTGTCCGCTTTCAGTGTTACCTTCCGTTCCTTTGGCTTTTCCTCCGTCAGTATCAGGCGCACCATTGCAAGGGTAAGCTCCCCGGTCTTGCCATACTCTTTTATTTTTGCCGACTGCACCATGCTGACGTTACAGCCTTTTTCCTCTATGACTGCCTGCACCCACTGCTGCGCTTCCTCCGCCAGAAAGGAAATGTCAACGCCCTGTGAGAAACCGAGCTTTTTACCGTCCACCATAGCAAGGAGTTCATCAGTCAAACGGGAAAGCCAGATATACCGCTGTACCTTTTTAGCGTTTTCCCCGGCAGCTTCCCCGACCTCATCCAGTGTGTTTCTGCCTGACTTCTTCCCCTGATGCTTCATGGCTTCATATTTCATCTTGTAGGCTCTCGCCTTCTCACTCGGTAAAATATCTTCCCTCTGGATATTGGAATCCACCATGATTATCGTAGCTTCATCATCGGTGTAGTTGCGGACAACCACAGGCATCTCCGTCTTTCCGGCAAGCTCCGAGCCACGTTTGCGGCGGTGTCCGGCTATGATTTCATAGCCTCCACCCGCCCTCGGTCTTGCAATCCCCGGCACAAGCACCCCATACTGGCGGATACTCTCGGTTGTTTCCTCCATCTTCTCATCGTCCTCCACCCGGAACGGGTGGTCTTTGAACGTGTAAAGCTCTGCCAGTGGCGCATTGATAATCTGCTCTATCCCATTTTCCTGTGCGGTATTTCCACCGAACAAATCATCAAAACTTTCCAGAGCAACCTTTGATGCGCTTCTTGGTTTTGCGTTACTGCCCATCTGCAAGCACCTCCTTTGTCAGAGAATCGTAAGCTGACGCCACTTTCCCCTTTGGATCATGCTTGTAGATGCTGACGCCCTCCGCTGAAATCTCCGCCGCCCGGACGGAAATGGGAATGACATTGGCAAATATCCTCACCCGGCTTCCATAGGCTTCCTTCAGCATGGCGCTGATGTCCTTTGCGTAGTTCGTTCGGCTGTCCACCATTGTAAGCAGGATCCCTTCAATCTCCAGCTTCGGGTTAATCTGCCGCTTTACCTTTCCCACCGTCTTAATAAGCTGCTGCAAGCCTTTGACGGGCAGGTATGCCGCCTGTACAGGTATCAGGATACTGTCGGCGCAGGCAAAGGCGTTTATGGTAATCATGCCGAGAGAAGGCATACAATCAATTAAAATATAATCGTAACTCTCCCGGACAATCTCTATGTATGACCGGAGTACCGTTTCCCGGCTCATCACATTCACAAGGGAAACCTCCAGACCGGAAAGCTCAATGTTCCCCGGCATTAAGTCTATCCCTTCCTCATGGTGGAGGATACCTTCCCCCGGCTCTACTTCCCCGTCATTGATTAAGTTCCCCATAATGGTTGCAAGCGTGATTTCCAGACTGTCCGGCTCTGTAAAGCCTAAACTTGCGGTCAGACTGCCCTGTGCGTCCGCATCAATCAGAAGCACTTTCTTTCCCTGTTTTGCCAGCCCGATTCCTAAATTGCTTGTGGTGGTGGTCTTGCCCACACCGCCTTTCTGGTTTGCGATTGCGATTATTTTACACATGATGATTCTCCTTTGCTTCTACTAATTTTCTTTTACGTTGCTTTTCCTGACTTCCACATAAGTCCTGTAATATTTCTTTGTCCCTTTGTTTGGGAACATATCGGAAAACTCCGTCACCTCGATTTTCGGGTTACGCTGTAAAATCTTCCCGAACCACTTAATATCGTTCTTCGTTCCCATAAGCCTGACTTTTAACATCAATCCCGTCCTCCAAGCATGGCGTACAAGTTGTGGTTATATGTTACATATTCCGGATAACGAATCTGTACCGCCTGCCAAAAATAAGGCGCATAGGCACAGCAGAACAGTTCTTCCACTGTGTACCGTCTGCACTCGTCCACCTGTTCCTCCGCATCATCATAGTCAAGGACACTCGGCGTACCATTGCAGTAAAAGTTAAACGCCATCCTGACTACTTTTAAGCTCCCGCTGGTCTGCCAGCCTTCGTGCAGGCACTCCGTTTTTACACAGCCTGTCTTAAAGTTATAAATGCTGTTGATATTTCTTCTTGTGTCATCGCTGATACCAAGACAATATACAAGCGCTTTGTGGTACACGTCCTGATACCTGACCTCTTTCAATTTTTCATAGTAGAATTTTTCATGTGCATCACTGATAAAAATAATCGCTTTCTCTGCTCCTAACGCTGTACTACTCATGTTCATTTCCTCCATTTCTTATTTTGTTTTTTGACCATAACAAAAGGACACTTCCCTAAAATTTTCTTTTAGAAAAATGTCCTTATCGTACAAAATATTAACTTGAACTGACACGAGTTTAATTTAAAATCATTTATTTTAACCCGTTAAGAGAGTTTATTTTGTCGTACTCTTGTCGTACCATACTGTCTTTAAGTCCGCAAACCCTTGATTTTACTGGTCTTTTCCGCCAAGCGTTTTCATTGTGGGGAACAAAAGCACATCCCGAATCGCTGGTGAGTTTGTCATCATCATCACCATTCTGTCAATTCCAAACCCAATCCCCCCAGTAGGAGGCATCCCAATGTTAAGCGCATTTAAGAAATCTTCATCTGTATGGTTTGCCTCATCATCTCCGGCGGCAAGAAGGGCTTCCTGTGCTGCGAACCGTTCCCTCTGGTCAATGGGATCATTCAGCTCTGAGTAGGCGTTTGCCATTTCCCATCCATTCATGAAGAATTCGAAACGCTCTACATATTCTGGATTTTCTGGCTTTTTCTTGGTCAGTGGGGAAATCTCAATCGGATGGTCCATTACAAAGGTAGGCTGGATTAAATGATCCTCTACGTATTCCTCAAAGAACAGGTTCAGAATATCGCCCTTTTTGTGCCTGTCCTCATATTCGATGTGGTGCTGGTCTGCCAGCTTCTTTGCCTCCTCTACGGTATGGATCGTATCAAAATCCACATTTGCATACTTCTTTACCGCATCTACCATAGTAATACGCTCAAATGGCTTGGACAGATCCATTGTATGCTCACCATATGTGAGTACCTCAGCCCCTGTAACCTCCTTTGCTACATACCGATAGAGGTTTTCTGTCAAATCCATCATGCCATGGTAATCTGTATATGCCTGATACAATTCCATCAGGGTAAATTCTGGGTTGTGCCTTGTATCCAGCCCTTCGTTCCGAAAAACGCGCCCAATCTCATATACACGCTCCATGCCGCCTACAATCAGCCGCTTTAAAGGAAGCTCCAGAGAAATACGAAGCTTTAAGTCTTCATTTAACGCATTGAAATGGGTTTCAAAAGGCCTGGCTGCTGCACCGCCTGCATTGGCTACCAGCATAGGAGTTTCCACCTCCATGAAACCCTGCCCATCCAGATATTGACGGATACTGCTCAGTACCTTGGAACGTTTGATAAATGTGTCTTTTACCTCAGCGTTCATGATTAAATCTACATATCGCTGCCGATACCGCATGTCTGTATCGGTTAATCCATGGAACTTCTCTGGAAGGATCTGGAGGCTTTTTGACAGCAAGGTGATTTCCTGTGCATGGATGGATATTTCGCCTGTCTTTGTCTTAAAGACTTCACCCTTAATCCCCAGGATATCGCCTACATCGTATTTTTTGAAATCCTTATAGCTTTCCTCTCCAATGCTGTCCCTGGCAACATAGGCCTGGATGCTGCCCTGCAAATCCTGGATATTGCAGAAAGATGCTTTTCCCATGACCCGCTTGAACATCATCCTGCCTGCCAAGCTGACAACCTGGCCTTCCATAGCGCCAAAATTATCTTTGATTTCCTGGCTGTGGTTTGTAACATCATATTTTGTTATCTGAAAAGGATCTTTGCCATTTTCCTGCAGATCTCTTAATTTGTCATGGCGAACCTTTAAAAGTTGGTTCAGATCTTGATTTTGTGGCTGATTATTCTGTGCCATTTTCTTTTCCTCCATTCTATGCGCTGCCTGGATTATGCCTGATATGCCCCATCTGTGAAAGCCACATATATATGATACCGCTGCATTTTTACCCCCTATGCCCGCCTGCGAAGGCTAAACATATGGCTTTGCTGCATTTATATCCTCTGTGCCCTGCCTAACAAAACAGAACATACGGCTTTATCTCAAGGGATTGGCGAATCCTATGGGTTTACTCATTGGCATTGGCAATCCAATGGCCTTACTCATTGTTGCGCTCAATCCCCAATACTTTGTATTCCAATATGCCTGCCTGTGTCTCAATTTGGATGCTGTCCCCAACCTTTGCCCCGATCAATGCTTTTCCCACAGGGGATTCATTGGAAATTTTGCCTTTCAGGCTATTTGCCTCTGTGGAACCTACAATCTGGTATTCCAATTCATCTCCATATTCGCAGTCAAGGATTTTTACTTTGCATCCCACGCTGATTTTTTCCAGATCCACTTCATCTTCTAACACTACTTCTGCATTTTTCAGAATTTTCTCAATTTCTTCAATCCTTGCCTCAATGTCACGCTGCTCATCCTTGGCAGCATCATACTCTGCATTTTCAGAAAGGTCGCCCTGTTCCCTTGCCTCTTTGATCTTTTGGGCAACCTCTTTCCTTTTTACAACCTTCAGATCCTGTAGCTCTGTTTCTAATTTCTGTAGGCCTGCATACGTTAATATGTTCTTTTTTTCCATAATACCATACCCTTCCTGTTGTTCACTTTTTATATTTTATAATTGTGGTTATTCGCTGCTTGTAAAGACAAGGGCTTTGCCTTTTTCTATCCTTTCACAATCATTGTATTATACCCAATAGGTATTGAAATGTCAAGATTTTGCTCCATTTCTAGTTTTGACCAGGGACGTTTGTAAATGGGGATGTAGAGGATCTGTTCCTTCATATATTCCCTGTGGCAGCTTCCTTCCCATTCCATGTCCAAAACCACATTGATCCCGTTAACAGAGGTTTGTCCTTTGGCTTCCATCTGGACAACCAATCCTGTTTCCTCATACATTCTTTCAATATAAGGGGAAAAATATGCAGGGCGGTCTGTGGCTATTTTTAAATAATTTAAATCCGGGGAAATCTGTTCCAGAACCAGTTCCACATCATCCTCATCCAACAGGGACTCTGGCTGGGTATCTGTATCAATCAAAAGGGGGCTGAAATGCTGGTACCCAATGCCATATTGCTCCAAAACCTGTCCCAGGATCATCCGCAGTTTGGGCAAATAAGGATTCCCTTTTTCCACATTCTCCTCTGGCACATCAGAATCTCCCTGTTTTTTCCATAGGCCTGGCAAAAGCTTTTGTCTTATCTGATAAGTAAAGGCCTTGATTCTATGTATGGCTTTTCGAATTTTCCTTTTCCTCCTAATCCAGATCTATTGGCTATGCCCAAAAACATTTGGGCAGATGCCTAAAATATATGCCTTGGCCTGTTAATTTATGTAAAAAGAAAATACTTTTGGAGACCCCCGTTGGATTCCCTTATAGCAATGCCACTGTATGGAATAATTCTTCTAACTGCTGATATGTCTCTACCTCATTGATCTTCCCACGCAGCTTTGCTGAATTTTTATAGCCGCTGGTATACCAAGCCGCGTGTTTGCGCATTTCCCGCATTCCAGTTACCTCGCCTTTGAAGGCGATCTGGCTTTTGGCATGGCGCAGAACCATCCTGGCCACTTCTTCTATGCCAGGCTTGGGAAGCTGTTCCCCTGTTTCCAGATAGTGCAGGATCTGGTGAAAAATCCATGGGTTTCCCTGGACGGCTCTGCCCACCATAAAGCCATCGCAGCCTGTCTGCTCTTTCCGAAGGATTACATCCTGGGCGTTTTGGATGTCTCCATTTCCAATAACAGGTATGGCAACATTCTCTTTAACCTGCCGGATAATGTCCCAGTCTGCCTTTCCAGAATAATACTGTTCCCTGGTTCTGCCATGCACGGCAATAGCAGAGGCTCCTGCTGCTTCTGCTATTTTTGCAATCTCCACTGCATTGACATGGGCTTCGTCAAAGCCTTTTCTGATTTTTACACTTACAGGCTTTTTTATGGCTTTTACAATGGCAGAAATAATCTCGTATGCCAGCTTGGGATCCTTCATCAGGGCAGAGCCTTCTCCATTATTTACAACCTTGGGCACAGGGCAGCCCATGTTAATATCCAGAATGTCAAAGGGACGCTCCTCGATCTGCTTTGCCATTTCACTCATAATATAGGGATCTGCCCCAAATAGCTGTAAAGACACAGGGCGTTCCTCTGGCATTGCCGTCAGCAGGATTTCCGTATTTTTATTGCGGTAGTAAATCCCTTTGGCGCTTACCATTTCCATACAGATCAGCCCTGCGCCTTGTTCCTTGCAGAGCATACGGAATGGCAGGTCACACACACCTGCCATTGGCGCCAGCACTAAATTATTCTCCAGTGTCACATTTCCTATCTTTAATTTTTCCATTTGATTGCCATTTCTTCTCTCTTTTTATTTGCATCTGCATAAACAAAATATCAGATTTACTTGGGGCTGCTGCCCTATACAGGCATTTGCCGGTTCTGCTTATTGTAGATCAGGCGCAGCCCCTGCAGTGTTAAGGTGGGGTCATAGATATCAATGGTATCAATTTCATCTGCAATAATGATCCCAAGGCCTCCGGTTGCCACTACCTTCAGATCCTTATAGCCTGTTTCTTTCTTCGTCTGGCGGATAATGTATTCTGTCTGGCCGATCTGGCCATAAATCAGGCCTGCCTGCATACTGCTGATGGTTTCCCTTGCCAGGATGCTCCCAGGCTTGCGGATCTCAATTTCCGGCAGCTTGGCGGCCTCTTCCCAAAGGGCTTTTGCGGAAGTGCGAATCCCAGGGGCAGTAACCCCAGACACAAAGGCTCCTGTCTCATCCACCAGGTCATAGGTGGTGCCAGTGCCAAAATCAATCACAAATACAGGCCCCCCATACAGCTCATATGCAGCGGCGGCGTCCACAATACGGTCTGCGCCAATCTGCCGCGGGTTCTCTGTGGCAATGCGGATGCCTGTCTTGATCCCCGGCTCCACTACCACTGGGTGGATATCAAAATATTTAATAAAGGAGCTTAACAGGGAATGCATCACATTTGGAACCACAGAAGCTATAATCACATCCCGAATTTCTGCCGGATCCATTTTGTTGTGCGCCAAAAGGTCACGGATGCTGACCCCATACTCATCGGAAGTCCGCTGCAGCTTGGTGGTCATCCGAAATGTCCCTCTCAGGCTTTCCCCATCAAATACGCCAAATGTAATGTTGGTATTGCCAACATCTACCACTAATAACATACGCTTATCCTCCCAAAACTTTATAATATAATTCCAAGGCTTCCAGCAAATCCTGCCGGACACGCTGCAGCTGCTTCACCTTCAGCACGCTCCCGATATCATCATAAAGCAGATCCCCTTCATCTGCATCTGTCCGAAACTGAAGCCTTCCCTCCTCATCAAAAAAAAGGGTCAGCGTCCCGCCAATATCCTCTGTGAACAACACGCACATGACCTTCAGCTCATCCTTGATCTGGGGCGGCAGCTGGCCAAATGCCTCATTTAAATAATATTTCCTGGTATATGCGCTGGCAGCGCACAAGATCATTTCTTCCAAAAATACACCCACCTTCCCTATGGTTCCTTCCATGCATTCAAACAGCCTTTCTGCCTCCAATGCCAGACAGATACAGAAACGAAAGCTGAAAACTTCCCGCTATGTTAATGGCCAGCGCACATTTTATACATAGCCATATATTCCCCGCACAGATACTTCCCCAGAAGATACCCTTGTGATTTCACCTTTACAGCCAACCAAAAGCTCGCCCCTTTCATTGATGCCAAGGGCTTTGCCGCCAAATTCCCCTAAGGGATCCAACACCCGTACCTCTTTGCCGCAGTTTACCAAGAGGGAATTGTACTCCTCCATAAGGAAAGACAGATCCTGTGCCTGCATAAACGCCTCATAACAGGCTTCAAATTCTTCCAATACGGACGCCAGCAATGCAGCCCTGTAAATTTTTTTCTGCTTCCCCAGCTGCTTCAGCTCTATATCCAGTGATGTGGCCTTTGCAGCGATTTCCTCCGGGAAACCCTTCTGGTGCACATTGATGCCTGTGCCTACTACAATATGGTTGATATAGTCCACCTGGGCGCTCATTTCAGTCAGGATGCCAACCACCTTTTTCCCGTTGACCACCACATCATTGGGCCATTTAATGGCAGATTCCAGCCCTGTGTACTTTGTGATGCCCTTGGCCGTTGCAAGCGCCTTCACCAAGGTCAGCATGGGGGCATTGGACGGATCCATATCCGGCTTCAGCAGTATGGTAAAGAAAATGCCGTCTCCCCGGGGAGAATCCCAATCCCTTCCCCGCCTTCCGCGGCCGGCATTCTGTTCCTCTGCCACGACCACAGTCCCATGCCCCTGGGCGCCAGCCATCCCTTCTGCAATACGCTTTGCCTCTGTATTGGTAGAGTCAATCTCATCAAAATAGCAGACGGGGCGTCCCACCCATTTTGTCTGCAGCTGGCTCTCAATCTCACTTTTTGATAAAATATCTGGTGTAGATAAAAGGCAGTAGCCTTTATTTTGGATTGCTTCAATCTTATATCCGGCATCCTTTAACTGCTTTACAGACTTCCAAACGGCTGTCCTGGACACGCCAAGCTGCCCGCACAGCTCCTGCCCGGAAATAAAAGCCCCTTTTTCTGCCTGGCGCAGAATTTCCAATATCTTTGTCTTCATTACAAAATCCCCATTACCTCTATAAAGTGGCATACATGATGGCTTTAATGCTATGCATCCGATTCTCTGCCTCATCAAATACCACAGACTGGCTGCTCTCAAATACCTCGTCTGTTACTTCCATTTCTGTCAGTCCAAATTTCTCATGGATCTGTCGGCCAATGGCAGTCTCCAAGTCATGGAAAGCTGGCAGGCAATGCATGAAAATAGCCGTATCCTTGGCATTTTCCATCACCTTTTTATTTACCTGGTAAGGCATTAGCTCCTCTATCCGGCTCGCCCACATTTCATCCGGCTCGCCCATAGACACCCATACATCCGTATAAACCACATCTGCATCCTTTGTGCCTTCCTGCACATCCTCCGTCAAGGTAATGGCCGCCCCTGTTTCCTTCGCCACCTCCCGACAGTAATCCACCAGGGACTGGTCGGGAAAATAATGCCTGCTGGTACATGCCACAAAATCCATGCCCAGCTTTGCGCAGGCCACCATCAGGGAATTGCCCATATTGTAGCGGGCGTCTCCCATATATACAAATTTTATGCCTTGTAAACGGCCGAATTTTTCCTGTATGGTCAGCATGTCTGCAATCATCTGGGTGGGATGGTATTCGTTGGTAAGCCCATTCCATACGGGAACGCCTGCATATTGTGCCAGCTCCTCCACAATCTCCTGCCCAAACCCACGGTATTCAATGCCATCAAACATCCTGCCAAGAACCCTGGCTGTATCGGCAATGCTTTCCTTTTTGCCAATCTGGGAGCCAGAAGGATCCAGATAGGTGACATGCATTCCAAGGTCATGAGCCGCCACTTCAAAGGAACAGCGGGTTCTGGTGCTTGTCTTTTCAAAAATCAGCGCTATGTTCTTGCCTTTCAGCACATCATGGGCAACGCCCTTCTTTTTCTTGGCTTTTAAATCCGCTGACAATTCAATTAAGTACATGATTTCCTCTGGGGTAAAATCCTTTAACTTTAAAAAGCTGCGTCCTTTTAAATTCATAATTTCCTCCATTCTGCCTGTGCTTTCATTCTATATCAAATTTTCTCATTGTTGGCTGTATCTTCATTCTATATTGGTAAGTCAATTTTCTTTGGCCACCTCGGCAATGGACTTTACTGCCCCTGCCAGCCCCTGGATATCAGAAGGGATAATGATCTTTGTGGCCTTGCCGTCAGCTGCCTTGCCAAAGGCTTCCAGGCTCTTTAGCTGAAGCACGGCGTCATCAGGCGCCGCTTCCTTCAAAAAGCGAAGGCCGTCTGCGTTTGCCTTTTGAATCCGCAGGATCGCCTCTGCCTGGCCTTCTGCTTCCCGCATAGTGGCTTCCTTTTTAGCCTCTGCACGAAGGATTGCCGCCTGCTTTTCTGCCTCTGCATCCAGAATGGCCGATTCCTTCTTTCCTTCCGCCACCAGCACGGTAGCTGTCTTCTCACCCTCTGCCTGGGTCACGGCGGCACGGCGCTCACGCTCTGCCTTTGCCTGCTTCTCCATAGCGTCCTGGATTTGCTGGGGCGGAATGATATTTTTAAGTTCTACGCGGTTTACCTTAATGCCCCAGGGATCTGTCGCCACGTCCAGGGACGCCCGCATCTTTGTATTGATCAGCTCCCGGGATGTCAATGTCTCATCCAGCTCCAGGTCGCCGATAATATTGCGCAAAGTAGTCGCTGTCAGATTCTCAATAGCCATAATGGGATTTTCCACCCCATAGGCAAACAGCTTCGGATCCGTAATCTGAAAATAAACTACCGTATCAATCCGCATGGTCACATTATCCTTTGTGATCACTGGCTGCGGCGCAAAATCCACTACTTGTTCTTTCAGGAGCACACGTTTCGCCACGCGGTCAATAAAGGGAACCTTAAAATGCAGCCCTACGCCCCATGTGCCCTGGTAACCGCCCAGGCGCTCAATCACAAGGGCATGAGCCTGGGGCACAATCTTCACGCAGGACGCCACCAGGACCAAAATAAAAACAAACAGTATTAAGAAAAACAGTAATCCTAAAGGTTCCATATAATAAATTCCTCCATTTCTTGCTGCTTCTGTTGTCCCATTCCCCGCATCTAAAACATAATAGACGGCAGGCTAATGGGAAGCTAGGGATTTTGGAGAATGCAAATCCTCTTTTACCAATAGCTTTACTCCAATAATATCCACAATTTCCACCTGGGCGTTCTGAGGGATGGGCATGCCGTCCACCGCCCTGGCCATCCATTCCTGGCCATTGACGCTGACCCTCCCCTTCTGATTCAAGTTGTCAATACCCTCTATTACCACAGCGGTTTTCCCAATCAGGCTGTCCACATTTGTCTTCGTCCTGTCTTTGTTGAAAAATTTCACAGCCAGTGGCCTGGTCGCCGCCAGAAGAACCACAGATACCAGGACAAACAGGGCTGCCTGCATCACCAGGTTTGCTCCCAGCAAATATGCCAGAAAAGCCGCCAGGGCTCCGCCTGCAAACCAGATCGTAGTCAGCCCCAGCGTAATAATCTCAATTACGGACATAAGGATAATAACTGCCAGCCAAAAGATACCTTCCATAAAAATCCCCCTTTCTGCCCAAAGCCAACTTGTAAGGCTTCCTTATTTATTTCCATCTATTTTACTATATTTTACCACAGATTACAATTATTTAATCCCCTTCCCTCAATTTTATAAAGCCTTATGGGGTAGTATTTACAGCCATTCTCCGTTGCCTGCTGCTAAAATCCTTTAAGTTACTGACATTAATCCACAGCTTAGCCCCCCTCACACCCGCCCCATGCTTTCTCCAACCACAAAACCCAGAGGGCTGCGCGCTTCCTGAGCCTGTCCCATCCCGATTAGCCACCGAAATCCTCCAAGCATCAAAAAGCCCTTACAGCTCTCTGGGTTTTATTATCTCATGGACGTCTGAAGCCAGTTTCCCTTAAAACTCAGGCTCAATCAATCCATAGGTATTCCCTTTCCTCTTATAGACCACATTCACCTCTTCTGTTTCCGCATTCTGGAACACGAAGAAATTATGCCCCAACAATTCCATCTGCACACAGGCGTCCTCCGGGTACATAGGCTTCATTCCAAACCGCTTGGTACGGATGATCTTCACATCCTCGTCATCCTCCACCTCTTTTTCAATAAATTCTTTCTGGAAATTCGGCACGGACTGCTTCTGGTCAATAATCTTGTTCTTATATTTCTTCAGCTGCCGCTCAATCACTTCTTCTACCAAGTCTATAGAAACATACATGTCATTGCTCACCTGTTCGGAACGGATAATGTTGCCCTTCACAGGGATTGTAACCTCTATTTTCTGCCGTTCTTTTTCAATGCTCAAAGTAACCATAATATCTGTCTCTGGTGTAAAATATCTCTCTAACTTGGATAACTTCTCCTCTACCGCCTGCCTTAACCCATCGGTGATGTCAATATTCTTTCCACTGATTGTAATACGCATACGATCCAACCCCTTTACTGTTTATTTTCTGTTATTGCCTTGGCAAATATTGGTGTTCCGTGGTCATTATATCACATCAAATATACAAATACAAGCCACACCCAAACGCCTTTAGAAAATTTTATCCTCCACATCCTTCTATTTTTATGGTATACTTTTCCACAAACCACCTGCTGTATCATGAAAGGAGCTGCTATGAAGCCAAAAATTGCTTTTATCACAGGCGCTTCCCGTGGAATCGGGCATGCCATTGCTGAAAGATTTGCACAACAGGGCTATTGCCTTGCCATCAATTGTAAAAATTCCGGGGAAGCCCTTATTTCCTATGCTGACAAGCTGGCAAGAACCTACCATATCCCATGCCTGCCTTTGGTTGGGGATGTAAGCCAAGAGCCTTTTGCCATAGAAGCCTTTCATACAATCGGACAGAAATTTGGTGGAATCGACATACTAGTAAACAATGCTGGAATTTCCAAGATCGGACTGCTTTCTGACATGTCCCTTGGCGAATGGAACCAGATCCTGCAGGTCAATTTGACCTCTCTTTTCTGCTGCTGCAAGCATGCTATCCCATATATGCTCCGCAGCCACTCTGGCTCAATCCTAAATATCTCCTCTGTCTGGGGAAATGCGGGCGCATCCTGCGAGGTAGCCTATTCCGCTTCCAAAGGCGGAGCCAACGCCTTTACCAAGGCTCTGGCCAAAGAGCTGGCTCCCAGCGGCATTTCCGTCAACGCCATTGCGTGCGGCGTAATAGATACCCAAATGAATCGCTGTTTCTCTCCAGAAGAACGCAGCCAGCTTATGGAGGAAATTCCTGCCGGCAGGTTCGGAACCCCAGAAGAAGTGGCACAGCTGGCGCTTTCCCTTGTGGAATCTACTCCTTACCTGACGGGACAGGTCGTTTCACTGGACGGAGGCTGGCAATAGGCCGCCGATTCACGTTTGTGAATCAAATTTGAGATTTGACTATTTCCATAGTTTTCCAATCAAATTTTCGTAAAATATTACTATCATACTTATACGGAATGAGGAACCCTTTATGAAATTTTCTAAACGATTGGAAAATCTCTTAGAAGAACAGAACCTCACCCAGAAAAAACTGTCCACAGAGCTTCACATTGCACCCTCTACACTCAATGGGTATCTGCGAAAGGGGCGGGAACCAGATTACGGCACACTTATCAAAATCTCACAATATTTCAAGGTATCCACAGATTATATATTAGGCATCACGAATATACGAAACCCCTATATTCATGGTGAGTGTTATGACGACAAAGAAGAAGACCTGCTGGGGACTTACCGTAAGCTAAAGCCAAAGGAAAGAGACTATCTAATCAAACAAGCACATATTTACCATCATCAGGACTTACAGCCTGTATCTTCCTCAAAGGAATAATCTCATACGCGATTCGCGTTCCTTTTCTCTCATTTTGCGTATTTCATCTTAGAAATGGGTATCTTTCTATTAAGATGATAGGGTTAAATTTCATCTTACCAGGAGGTGCCAGCATGGATTTCAGCATTCGATTGGAAAACCTGTTAGAAGAAAGAAATGTCACGCAAAAACAGCTGTCTATAGAACTTCACATTGCTGCAACGACTTTAAGCGGATATATCAACGAATACCGGGAACCCGACTTCCAAACACTGGTACGGATTGCCCGCTATTTTGATGTATCTACAGACTATCTATTGGGGCTTTGTCCGGAGAAAAAGCCTGTCCCCTCATCCTTAAGCCCTGCGGAAGGGGCATTGGTGCACATTTTTCGCTCTTTAAGCCCTGAACGGCAGGAGCTGCTGACCGAACAGGCAAAATTTTACCAAAGCCTTAACGCCAAGGCCTCAAAAAAGAACGGATAATGCCAGCCCCCTTCCTGCCTGCTGTGGGGCGCACTCCAGCTATGCGCTCCCACAGCAGGCGAAACAACCCGTTCTGCCTAAAGCCACCTCTTAAAACTGCTTCCTCTCCCTGCTATTAGCAATCTTTATCGACTCCCGGTATTTCATCACTGTACGGCGGGAAATAACAATGCCTTCTTCTTCCAGCAGCTCCTTTAAGCGCTGATCCGAATATGGCTCAAGCTTGTCCTCTCCATCCAGCAGCTCCTTGAGCCTGCGCTTAATAAGCTCTGTTGGCATATCTCCCCCTTCTGCCCCCTTCTTCGCCCCGCGGGAAAAGAAATAACGGAACGGATAAATGCCCCAACTGCACTGCAGGTATTTGCCTTTTACCGCCCGGCTAATGGCAGACTCAGGCACAGACATCTGCTCAGATGCTTCCTTTACCGTAAAAGGCCGCAGGGATTTCTGTCCATACAGGAAAAATCCCTCCTGTGCCTTTAACAGGCATTTTGCCAGATTCAGCAGCATGGATCCCCTTTCCTCTATGGCCGCCTGCACCTGTTCTGCCTGGCGCAGCTTCCCAGTCAGATAATCCTGCACCTCTTTATCACGGTTTGTCTCCAGCATCTGAAGGTATTCCTGGCTCACGCGGATGGCTGGGTACATATAGCTGTTCTGCAGGATTTCAAAGCGGTCCTGGAACTTCACCACCGTCACGTCTGGGTCAGCATAACGTAGGATCCCGCCTTTCCCAAACCCCTGGGCCGGCCTGGGATTCAGGCTCTTGATCTTTTCCGCTGCCATTTTCACCTGCTCTAAGGATTTTTTGGCCTTCTTTGCAATCACTGAAAGCTGGTTCTTCCCCAGCTGCCCCATATAATTGGAAATAATCTCCAATTCCAGTTCATGCCCATCCCCCAATTTTGCAACCTGGTTTGCCAGGCTTTCCTGCAGGGAGGAGGCACAGACGCCCGCCGGCTCCAATTCCTTCATAATGCCAAGACAGGCCGCTGCTTTCTCCTCTGTAATGCCAAACCGGCAGGCAATGTCCCCCAAGGGCTCTGTATAATACCCGCTGGCATCCAACGAATCCGCAATATAGGCAAAAACGGCCATCTCCAGGTCAGAATAACCTTTTCCTATGACCTGGAGCATCAATGCATCCTTTAGGGTCTCCCCTTTGTCCCCTTCTACGTTATTCAAATAATCATCTGTATCTGTCCTGTCATACTGGTAATATGTCCTGTTCTGCTCGTCCAGGCTGGCCAGCCACTCCAGCTTCTGGATACGCTCCTTTGCCTTGTCCTCTGGCATGGCATCCTCTATTTCCACCACTGGATTCTCTAATGACAGCTCTTTCATTAATTCCGTCAGTTCCTGAGCGTTCATCTGCAGTATCTCGGCGGACTGGAGCATTTTATGGGACAAACCCTGTTTTTGGCTCTGCTCTGAATAAATTCCCATAGTATTCCCTCCGTATTCTATTATGCCCATGAGTTGTGGTTCCAAATCTTTGTTAAAATTGTAACATTATACGGAAGTTATTTCAAGGAAAACGAGTAAAATGCACAACAAGAATTTTAAAAACGGAAATCCCGCTGTCCATTATGTATATTCGCCAGGTAATCCTTCACCTTTTCCTTTACCTTGGGATTTGTGACCACATCCAACTCCTTCTCAATCAACGCATCCCCAATCCCCTTTGTTTCTGGGGAAGCATAGTCCTCTAAGTATTCCTTTAGGGTCATCAGGGCATTGGGATGGCAGCAGTTTACGATCTGCCCGCTTTTCAATAAAGACATAAAGCGGTCGCCTGTCCGGCCTTCCCGATAGCAGGCTGTACAAAAGCTTGGCACATACCCCATTTCCATCAGCCATTTCACCACCTCATCCAATGTACGGGTGTCGCTGACATCAAACTGGGCAGAATTATCCTCTTCTGGCTCTGGCTCTACATAGCCGCCTACACTGGTTCTGGAGCCGCCGCTGATCTGGGAAATCCCCAGGTGCAGAACCTTCTCCCGGCAGGCCTGGCTCTCCCTGGTGGATACGATCATGCCAGTATAGGGAACGGCGATCCGGATACATGCCACAATCTTTGCAAAGGTCTCATCTGTAATCCCATTGTCAAACACATCCGGGTCAATATCATCTGCACGGCGCAGCCGGGGAACGCTGATGGTATGGGGGCCTACGCCCTTATATGCTTCCAAATGTTCTGCATGCATCAAAATTCCGGTAAAATCATAACGGTAATTATTCAGGCCAAACAACACCCCAAGGCCCACATCATCAATCCCGCCTTCCATGGCGCGGTCCATGGCCTCTGTATGGTATGCGTAGTCATGCTTTGGCCCTGTGGGATGGAGGGTTTCATAGGATTCCTTGTTGTAGGTTTCCTGAAACAGGATGTAGGTGCCAATGCCTGCCTCTTTTAATTTTCGGTAATTCTCTACGGTAGTGGCGGCAATATTCACATTGACACGGCGGATTGCGCCATTTTTATGCTTAATGCCATAAATGGTGTGGATACATTCCAGAATATATTCAATAGGATTATGAACCGGATCCTCCCCTGCCTCTAAAGCCAGGCGCTTATGCCCCATGTCCTGTAAAGCCATTACTTCCTTTACAATTTCTTCCTGCGTCAGCTTTTTACGGGCAATATGCTTGTTTTTCGCATGGTAAGGGCAGTACTCGCATCCATTGATACAGTAGTTGGACAGATACAAGGGGGCAAACATCACAATGCGGTTACCGTAAAAATCTTTCTTGATCTGCTCTGCCAGAGCATAGATCTCCTGGTTCTTATCCTCCAGCCCACAATCCAAAAGTACAATGGCTTCCCTGTGAGAAAGGCCTTTGCGCTGTTTTGCCTTTTTTAGGATCTCGTCGATCAGCTCTCGGTTGGACTTGTTTTTTTCAGCATAGGCAAGAGACTCTAAAATTTCTTCATGGCTGATAAATTCCTCTGCTTTGGGTGACATTACGTTATACATAGTTTTTCTCCATTCTGTGGTTTTGAATATATACACTCTAGGGCATGCATTACGGGGTGCCCCAGAGGGTATGGTTTTTAAGTTTGATGCTATAGACAAGTTATTGGTTTCACTTAAAGGGCTATATAAAAAGAAAGCGGCTAAGCGTCCGTCAAGGACAGGCTGGGGCTTAAGGGGCTGCCATGCAAAAATCACCTCTGTCCACTGCCAGCTCATATCCAATGCTTTGCATTCTGCGGCTCAGGCACATCCTGCATTCCGCCGCTTCATCGCCTGTGCAGATTTTATTGTCATACAGCTCGTATTTTTTCCGGACGGATGTGGGGGACAGGTTGGGCATTACTACATTTGCGCCGGCCTGGACGCCTTTTTCACGCCCTAATGGATCAATGGTGCCTAGGGCGGTGGTGGCTGGAAGGAGCAGCTTAGGCAGCATAAGCCGCAGCAGCCCGATCATAAACAGGGTTAATTCCACGGCACCTTGGGCTTCCTGGGCAAATGGGGTATCATGATGGGGCACAAATGGGCCAATACCTACCATATGGGGCTCCAATTCCCGGATAAAAAGCATATCCTCTGCCAAATGAGCCGCCGTCTGCCCTGGGCTTCCCACCATAAATCCCGTGCCTGTCTGAAAGCCGATTTCTTTCAGATGGCGCAGGCACTGCTTGCGGTTTTCAGAAGAAAGCTCTGGGGGATGGAGCCTGCGGTAATGGGAGCTGTCTGCCGTTTCATGGCGCAGTAGGTAACGGTCTGCCCCTGCCTGGAAGAGGCGCTGGTAACTCTCTTTTGTCCGCTCGCCAATGGAAAGGGTAATGGCGCAGTCTGGGTAGCCCTTTCTGATAGATTCCACCAGGCTCTCTAATTTTTCCTGGGTAAACCAGCCATCCTCCCCGCCCTGGAGCACAAAGGTGCGGAATCCAAGGCCATGGCCAATTTGGCAGCATTCTAAAATATCCTCCTTTGACAAACGGTAGCGGTCCGCATTTTGGTTACTCCTGCGGATACCGCAGTAATAGCAGTCATTTTTGCAGTAATTGGTAAACTCAATCAGGCCTCTGGCATAAATTTGATTGCCATAATAGTGATGCTGCCAATGCCGGGCCTTCTGGAAAAGGTATTCTGCCAGCTCTCCATTGCGGTTACTGATCAGGAATACCCATTCTTCTTTTGTAAGATGGGAGGTTTCCTCTAATTTGTCAATTAAGCTATATAAAGAATCCATATCGCCTCCTGCTGTTTTATTATGAAAGCCGCTTGCAGCTGTATGATAAAGCTATAAAAAGTCTTACTTACAGGGTTTCCGCCTGCGGCGGGCTGCCCTGGCGGCACAATCCCACTCCGCTGCAATACAGCAAGATGATTCTGTACTGTAATACGGTAAGATGATTCTATGCTGCAATACGGTAAGATGATCTTATGCTGCACAAAACCCCCTACGCCAAAAGGCATAGGGGGCAGCGTCCGAAAACAGCCTTTGCCTGCCAGTAAACCACAGGGCAAAAACTGCTATCTCCATATGTCAATCCAACCGCTCCCTTTCCTCCAGGCTCTCCTTCGGGTCAGGTCTGAATCTTTCTGTGTTCAATAAGCTGCCCTGCTGCAAGCAGCAGGATATGAAACCTATGAAAGAAGAAATGAACCGGCTTGCAGTCAGAAAACCTTCCTGCGCGCCTGTCTTTAGGTATCGTAACATAGTTTAGGGGAAAACTCAACTATTTTTCCGGGAGTATCACGGAATATTTCTGGAAAACGTTTCATAAAAACGCATCCTGCGGTCCTACAGCCACTCTTGGAAATAATTCCACTGCTACCCCATGCTCCACATCCCATTCACAGTCAAGCAGTAATATGGTGGTGCCATCTTGTTTAAACAATAAAGACTGGGGCGTTACCATCTGGGCAAGCTCGCGGATATCATCTACCTCCCGGGCTCCATTCCAATAAGCTGATAATTTCTGTAAATTATCATTGACATAGGATTTTAACTGCTCCCCTGCTAATCCAAATGCTTCTTTCTCTTTTGCACAAAAAGCTTGATAGGCCTTCTGCTGTTCTGCTGTAATTGCTTTGCCGGAATATGCCTTAGCAACAACCTTAATTACCCAATTTTTTCCAAACGCAGTTATAGGCTGCTCTTTGTACCATCTATGGCGATATTTCATTTCACCAAATACAGAATCTTTACAAGCAACTTCCATTTTAACCTTCCTTTCTACAGCTCATCAACTGTTCCCCTTTGATTTATATCCTGATATGCCACCATAATGAGATATATTTCCATGAACCTCCCTTGGTACCTTCTGCATAGTTTCACAATCTCTGCATTCATGCCATGTATACCCATTCTCCCTTCTCCAAGCTTCAACCTCCTCTGGTGTACAGCCATGCTGTTCTGCTAATTTTTCATCTGCCTGATCAAAATTCGAGCCTCTATCATCTGTAAAATCATCAATTTGGACTTCACCCTTAGATATATCGGAAAAATCCGGTTCACCATCTTCAAATTGTATCCCATCTATCCCATACTTATCCAATATTTCTCCCCAGGTAAGCCCATTTGGATTTGTAAGCGGATTTTTAGGTACCTCCCCCCTATCAGGAAGCCATTTCGAATTTCCCCTTTCTCCATCCCAAGTCCCACCATTGCCTTCAACCGGGCATCCTTTCATTTGGATATCCTTTGCCTCACTTATTCTATTCTCCTTGCTTTCCTCCTTCGCCTTCTGGCAAGGCTCCCCTTCCCCAAATAATGCATCAAATTTACTCTGTCTTTCTTCCTGGCTTAATTCTTTTGGAGCATCTGTATGATCCATTTCTTTTTGTTCCAGCTTGTCATCCCCAAATAATTTATCAAATTTGTCCGATAATTCGCTTCTGAAAGCCGACTCCTTCCCTCCGTGATTGGTTTCCGGCGTTTCTGATACCGCCACCTCACCCTTTCCGCCAAAAAATGCCATATCGCCACACTCCTTATATATAGTCCATCCATCTCCCAAATAGAGATTCGGATTCCTCCTTTTTATCCAGCTGCGCTTTTTCCTTTGTGATGAGCGCAATGACCTTCTGCCGCTCCAGTTCTGTCAAAAATGTGATATCCGGCTCTGTTCCTGGTCAAGGCAATAGCTCAACCATATCCCCTTGGCTTCTCAGCCACATATCAATTCCTTTCCCAAAAACCTCCGCGCTGACTGTATAGACCCCATGATCATATTCCAAAATTTTCGCTGTAGGCAGCCTGTCCAATACAGCGTCAATGTCTGTCCCCATATATTTAAATTTGATCCTCTGCAGCTTTCCCCCAAACATAAACTGTACCCTTTTCCGAAACTCCCCTTCTTCAAAACGGCTGCTATATGGAATATGGAACCTTTCTTCCAAAACACATAGATTCTTAATACGGTCAATCCGGTAAATCGTTGGAAAAGAATCATTTATCACATCAAAACCCTTTTGCACCTCCTTATCATCAATAAAAGCTGTCAAATAAAAATAATATTCAGAGAACATAATTGCAACTGGCCTTACCTTCCGTTTCACAATGACCCTATCCTTTGTCCTCAAATAATCTATTTCTATACAATGGCAATCCCTGATGGCCTGTCCAATCTCCCACATCTTATCCAGAAACTGCGTTTTATGCCTTGGCTCCACATAGTGGAATTCTTCATTCCGAATAAGTTCCCGCACCAGCCTTTGATTCTTTTCCGGAACACAGCAGCAAATCAGCTTATTTAAAATACCAGACATCTCCTCCTTCCGTAAGGCTCTGCTGTCCAGCAGTATCTTGCAAATAGCAAGGATCTCCCCATTAGTAAGCTTCACCCGATACACCTGTTCCAGATGATATCCCTTATCTGCACGGTCATATACCACAGAATTAATAATACCCGTATTATCCGAGTCCAAATCCAGAAAATTTCGGATATCGTCAATATCCCTTTGGATTGTCCTCTCGTTTACGCCATAATTTTGTGCTTCTTGCGCCTTATTAACCAAAGATCCATCCATCAATTTTGTATAAATGCCAAGAACCCTGCTTATTTTTCCATTATCCATCATAACCTCCCAATTTTCCCCATGCCCCCAATCACTATTATACTCTTTCCCCAATAAACACTCAACTAAAATACCATTTCAACCATATTGCTCCATACCCAATGCCAGCATTCTAAGCCCGGAAACCTCTCCCAAACTCACGCTCATTGAAAACGTAGCCAAGGAGGAGCCGGAGCATAAAGGGCTGCCCTGGCTCCTCACTGACGGATGCTTAGCCACTCCCGCCATCTGCCCATAAAATACCTTAAGCAGATGACATTCCCCATAAACAGCAAAAATCCTTTCCTACCATTTAGAAACGCACATCAAACGACATTCACATATCTAGTATAGCTTCCAAGAACGGCAGATTATGTCATTCTGAAAAAATTTATAATATAAAATCTTTGCCCCCTTAACTCCCCCAAAAACAAAAACTGCCGCATAAAGAGACAAATTTCTTCCCTTCATGCGGCAGCGCTTTACTGCTTGTAGTCAAAATCCGGAATATCCTGCCAGCGTTCCCGGAAATAATGGGCTGCCAGCTTTGGCTTTCTGTCACGGGTAAAGACGCCTTTTTTGTTGCCCTGTACCCGCAGGAGGCTTTGGCTGGTTGCAAAGTCGGCAAAATTCCATGCCTGTTCCCCTACCACAATGCCATACTCATCAAACACCCGGTTATTCATTTTATAATAATCTACCTGGTATTCCTCCGTATACATCACTGGTGTGGCATCATGCATTCCCATAACCGTGTCTGCACCATATTCTGTAAAGATAACAGGCTTTCCGACCTCATTCCAGAAATCCAGCTCTTTGCGCAGCGCCATTTCGGATCCTTCCAGATCCGGGCCGCCAAAATACCAGCCATAGTAACGGTTCAGGCAGATTACATCACTTAATTCTACGGAACAGTCTTTGCTGGGTTCTGGCATTTGCACGCTTACCAGGGTACATGGGCGTTTCTGGGGATCCAGCTCCCGTGCCAGATCAAACAATGGCTTAAAATAGCTATGGGCGCCTTCCGCGGCAGAATCAGGCTCATTGGCAATGCTCCACATAACCACACAGGCATGGTTTTTATCCCGGGCAATCAGGTCACGGATCACTTCCTTATGGTGCTCCTGTGTCTTCACCCCATGCTGCGGGTCAAAGGTACTCACCTTCTCACCGCCAAAATTAGCGCCGCCGCCAAACTGCAGATTAATGCCAACAGCAGTCGTCTCATCAATCACCACAATGCCCTCACGGTCACAAAGGCGCATCATTTCCTCACTGTATGGATAATGGCTGGTACGGAAGCTATTGGCGCCCTGCCATTTCATCAGGGAAATGTCCTTGGTATTCATAGGCAGGTTCATGCCGCGGCCATTTGGGAAGGTATCCTCATGCTTCCCATAGCCTTTGAAATAAAATGGGCGCTCATTAATCAAAAAGCGGCTCCCCTCTACCCGGATCGTGCGCACACCGTAAGGTAGGGTATATTCATCCTCCCCAAAGGTCACTTTGATATCATAGAGATAGGGCTTCATAGGCTGCCATAGGGTCACATTTTCAATAAGGAGCTTTCCTTTTGCACTTGACTGTTCTGCCACCTTTTTGCCGCAGCAGTCATACGCTGCCACCCTGCATTCCCCTGTCCCTCTGGTTTCTACCTCATAATGAACAAAGGCATGTCCATCCTGTACTTCGGAAACCAGGGAAATATCTGCAATATAATCTAAAGGGGTAGTGTAGATTTTCACTGGACGGGTAATTCCGCAATAATTGAAAAAGTCGAAATTCGGATGGTTTTGGGGCTTCTGGTTATCTTCCGCCGCGCCCATACTCCCTACCATGCCGCCCAGCATATCTGCTTTGCCGCCCACTGGCAGAGTCGTATAATCAATCACATTATCCACTGCAATGGTAAGTAAATGCTCCCCTTCTGTAATCTGCCCATCCAGCTCCGCTTCGAAAGGCAAAAAGCCGCCCTTATGCTCACATACCATCTCCTGATCCAAATATACCTTGGCGTGGTGGGTTACTGCATCGCAGCGCAGCACAATACGCTGCCCCTTTAATACAGAAGGAAGGGATACCTTCCGCTGGTAAAATACCCACCCATAGTGGTCACGGAAATCCACCCCTTCCTTTAGGTCATTATAGGAAGCAGGCACTGGCATAGACATCGGATCTTCCAAAGGCTTTTCATACCATTTCTCCGAAAATCCCCTGCCATTGTCTAACTTGAAATTCCAGATGCCGCTGAGGTCACTTAAAAAGCGGGTCGGCGTTAAGATTGGATATAACATACGGTTGCTCCTCCTTAATTCAGAATTATGCAGTCTATGCATTTTTCTATTACCATGCCCGCTTCTCGGTAAAATTATTCATTTTTTCGAATTATGCCTGCCTCCCTTATTCCACTTTAAATTGGATTTTGTACCTGTCTCCCTTATCCCACTTTTAATTGGAATTTTTGGATTTCCTTTTCCGATGATACCTTTTCAATCTGGGCACCCAGGTTCTCCAGCTTCTTTTCAAAGGCTTCATACCCGCGCTGGATAAAATGGATGTCATCTATAATGGTAAGGCCTTCTGCCGAAAGGCCTGCAATCACCAATGCCGCTCCGGCACGCAGATCCGGTGCGCTGACCCTGGCTCCCGTATAGCCTTTCACACCATTGATAATGGCGATATTGCTCTCCACTTTGATATCTGCCCCCATTCGGGTAAGTTCATCTACATATTTGAAACGGTTCTCGAATATACTCTCTGTAACAGTACTGGTACCCTGGGCAATGCCCAATACAACCGCCATTTGGGGCTGCATATCCGTTGGGAATCCAGGATAAGGCAATGTGGTCACCTGTGTATGGCGCAATGGCTTTGATGCCACCACCCGAACCGCATCATCAAATTCCTCCACTTCGCAGCCAGCTTCCAACAGCTTCGCTGAAGTCGCCTCTAAATGCTTGGGAATCACATTTTTTACTGTGATATCCCCCTTAGTAGCCGCAGCTGCAAACATAAATGTGCCCGCTTCGATCTGATCTGGGATCACAGAGTATTCTGTCTTGTGAAGCCGCTCTACGCCCACGATCCGGATCACATCTGTCCCAGCGCCCCGGATATTTGCGCCCATACTGTTCAGAAAATTTGCCACATCCACCACATGGGGCTCCCTTGCCGCATTTTCAATGGTAGTCTTACCTTCTGCCATGGCAGCAGCCATCATAATATTAATCGTAGCCCCTACAGAAACCTTATCCAAAAAAATATGGCTGCCCTTCAAGCGCTCCGCTTCTGCTGCAACTGCCCCATTGCGGATCTCCACATGTGCGCCCAACGCCCGAAATCCCTTCAAATGCAGATCCATCGGGCGGCTGCCAATATTGCATCCGCCTGGCAGCGTCACCTCTGCCCTTTTATATTTACCTAGCAGGGATCCCAAAAGATAATAGGACGCCCTGATTTTTTTCATAGAATCGTAGTCAACTGGAATATCCTTAACATAAGAACCATTTATTTTTACAGTGTGTGCATCTATTCTGTCAATTCTTGCCCCAATATCGCCCATGGCCTGGAGCAAGGCATTTATATCCCGTACATCGGGTAAATTATCTATTGTTACAGTCTCATCCGTCATAATGGCAGCTGCCAGAATTGCCAGGGCTGCATTTTTGGCCCCGCTGATCTCCACTTCGCCTACTAACGGATTGCCTCCTTTAATCACATACTGTTCCATATCGCACCTCTATGCTTTTATTCGTATGAGAAGTTATTGTGATAACAAATTTCCTCTCGTGTCTATCAATTGCCAAAAAATCTTATGTACTATTATATCACACTTTGTCAATTTGTAAATCGAAGGTTTCTCTTTAGCTTATCTTATGCCATATGAACGAAACTGTGCTTGCCCACTTGCAATTTTCGTGCAGATTGCTATGGGGCACGTCATTTATTATAAGCTATTATGAGAAAAACATTCTCTTTTTTTTAAAATAATAGGTATTTTTGCAATACTTTTTTACTATAACATATTTGGCGGAAATTTCCTACTAATTTTTTTATTTCTAGGAAAGGGACAAGTTCTCAGACAATAGGGGTATGTGACAGGATTACAGGCTCTTTTTTTCATAACCTTGCTCCGAAGGAAAAAGGGCAATGCAGAACGTCTCCTTATCCTGCATTGCCCGTTATAGCATATTAGATGCATTTTACCACATGATGCTTTTTCCCATTCTTATGGGTTATCTTGTGCTTGATACAGTATTTCTTGCAGCTGCTTTTCTTCTTGTGGGTCTTTTTATGGTAAGCACAATAAGTCCCCTTTTTACTGCTCTTTGTTTTCACACTAGAATTGTGGTGGCTGTCGCTGTGATGGCCTGTGCTTCTTTCAACTGTAACGCTGGTGCAGTAGCCGGAGCTGTGATGGCCGCCGCCATGCCCATGAGCCATCACAGGCATAACCGCCGTACTGCTCAACAGCGTAATAGCTGACATTGTTACAATCACTGCTTTTTTACATTTCATTAATAGTTTCATAATCCATGACCTCCTCGTAATTGATATATGTTTTTTGTCTTACATATATGACACGATTCAGGCCATTGAATCCTTGCAAAAAAAATAAAAAATTTTCCATTGTGTATATTTTCAACAAGAACGGCTACTCATGGCTCCCTTTCTTGTGATGCCCGCTTCTGCCGGATTCTGTGCCGCCATTCCCGAACTGGCTGTATTCTATATCTGACATATGCCCTGCGCCATGCCCTGTATCCTGCCTATGCCGCAATCCCTGCCCTTCTTCCAACTCCTGGCTATATTCCATATTCTGGCTCCCCACTCCACTCTGCGTATGCTCCTCTTCATGGCTCTCCCCTTCATAATCCTCCGCCCCATCCTGCATATGTTCCTCTTCATGGCTCTCCCCTTCATAATCCTCCCCTTCATCCTGCATGTGCTCCTCTTCATGGCTCTCCCCTTCATCCTGCATGTGCCCCTCTTCATGGCTCTCCCTTTCATCCTGCATGTGCTCCTCTTCATGGCTCTCTTCCCCATGCTCCCCGCCATGCTCATGCTCGCTGATTAAGCCATGGATTTCTGCCATACTCATATCCCTGCACTCATCAACCGTCACCGTATCGTCATATTGGATGAGCTGTAGCCATGCATAATATTTCCCCAGAGAAAGCCCGAACCCATGAGCCTGGGCGGCGGCCTCCATATCCACGCTAAAGCTTTGGCTATTGTGCCCGGAATGGCTGGCGCAGCTTTCTACCCCAGATTTTAACGCAATCTCCCGGCTGTTGTCTGCCGCCACTGTAAATACAAGATCCGCTTTTTCTGTCAAATAGGCTTCCATTGCTTTGCAAGCCATAATAAGGTCTATCGCATCTGTATAAAGCTTCCCCTTCAAGGGCAGCCCCTTTATGATTTCCTCACCCTCTGCATTATATGCCTTCACAGACACTACTTTATCAAAACGGTTCAGTGCAAGCTCCATGGATGGGTTTATGTCAATAGCTACATAAGAAACTGGTGCCTGCACCCAGGTATAGCCCCCAATCCCCATCATCAAAAAAAGCGCTATACTGGCCGCCAAGGCTGCCAGAAACGCAGGCCGGCGGGGCTGCACCCCTTTTCCACGGCGCTTTTCTGAGAGGAACTGCTTTGTCGATTCTACCAACTGGGAATCTGCCTTTATGTTGTCAAATGCATCCTGTATTCTGTTCGCCAATTCCTTCACCTCCCAGCTTTGCCAAACGGATGCCCGCTGTCCCCTAAGACGTCCTTCAGCATCCCGCGCCCCCTAGACAGCAGGGAATACACGGTATTCTCCTTTTTACCAAGAATCTGCCCTATTTCAGCAGCAGAGTACCCCTCATAGTAATGCAGGTAAATCGCATCCTTATATTTTCCCGGCAGGGACAACACCGCTTCCAGCACCTCCCGGTGCCCTTCTGGAATCTCGGCGGCCATTTCCTGCAGCGTGTCCAAAGGAACGGTGTTGCGCCGAAAAAAGCTTTTTAAGTAATCCTTACAGGCATTGATAGCCACACGGAGCAGCCATGCCTTTTCATGCTCTCCGTCATGAAATGGCTCATCATGCAGCATATACTTTAAAAAAACCTCCTGAAACACATCCTCTGTGTCCGCCTGGTTTTTCAAATGGTAAAAACATATGCGCCGCACCATATCTGCATAGGCTTCCACTGCATGGTTCACCTCTGCCTCACTCCTCATTTGCATGCCTCCTCCTGTAGCGTTTTCTTACAGCTGCCCTCTTTTGGCTATATCATAGCAAATTCCGCCAATCAAGTCAAACAGCATAGCTTGGTTGCCGAGAAAAAGATTTTTTGTTATTATGCATGGCCAATGCCAGTGACTTAAGGGAGTTTATCGGATGGATGCATAATGATGTGGAATGGATTAGAGGCCGTCAGGACGGGGACGATAGGATTGACGGGGGAAATGCCTGCAGATATGGGCCGCAACATAAAACCCAACAATATATTTCAGCCCACAGAAGGGTATTGGAATACCCCAGTATGAAATATGCTGCCTGGTGTACTGGCACACTGATATTTGTACTAATAGTTCTGAATATATCGTCACTCTGCAAAGCGGAGGAAGAAAGCAGTGCTGAATATATCGCCACTATGCAAGGCGGAGGAAGGAAGCGACGCGGTGCATCGTTGACTGACGGCAATGGAGCTGATGGTGATATAGGCAGTGCTGTTAGTTTGAATATCAGTGTATCCGTACATTAGTATAACCCGCGCTAAATACCTTACTGTTTGGCGCAGAATATTTTTCTGAAAGCGCTGTTTCATAAACGCAAGCGTAGTGGTGGCTACGCTGAGGCTTAAGAAACAGTACCATCTGGAAAATAGGCAAGCAAAACATAAGGTTATTTAGCGTGGGTTATTGCTTAGTCCCTATGCAGAACCGAACCCTAGCTAACGGACGCTGTTCCATAGCCAATGCCGTCAACTGAAAGCCAGGAACCATTTTCTTATCTTACAGTTTTGGAAAACATAGTCAGGGGGAGGCTTAGCCACCCCTACCCAGAAAATACCCTAAAGACATCTGTCAAAAATACATGGTTAGGCCCGACACTCTCACTCAAATACCACATTTTTCTCCAATTTCCCCACCCGCACCAAAATATAAGGGTAAGACTTCACCCGATTTATCTTCTCCCCTTTCACCGGCCCAATCAATGTAGTGTCAAAATATATTGCATTCTTTGTCAAATAACACTCATTCACCGCAATACTATACCCCCCAGTCTCCTGCTCACCATATCCCATTGCTATATAAAGATATTCCTGATCTGTATAAGTCACCTTAAAGCCTGTTTCCTTCCTCTCTTCAATCATTTCCGACAATTCCTGCGGAATGTCCTTTTCTTCTAAGATTTCATATTCTAAATCCTCAATCTTTTGTGTATCTGTTTCTATTACACCACACCCCTGGAGACATAATAAAAGGATCAAAACGCCCGCCAAAATCCTCTTTTTCTTTCTCATCAAAACATTCCCACCATTTTTTTACATTCTTCGTAAATTCTATGAATTTTTTCCTATATTTATGATTGTATTTCTCCATTCTCCTTTGTATAATGTTAATAATGGTGTTTTTCCAGCATTCTTTAATAGAAAGGTGGATTTTATGATACGTTTGATTTTAGTTTCGGTTTTCTTGATTTTATTTCTGGTTTTATCCATTCCGATTATGGGTGTGGAATGGATTTTGCGGAAATATAAACCATTGGCTGCAGACCTCAGCAGCCTGCGGATTGTGCAGTGGGCGTTTAAGGTTATCCTGTTTCTGGCGGGCACGGATATTACGATTATTGGGGAAGACCGTGTCCCAAAGGATCAGGCAGTGCTTTATGTGCCAAACCATCAGAGTTATTTTGATATTGTAATTACTTATTCCAGATGCCCGAACCTTACAGGATATATCTCTAAGGACTCCATGGAAAAGGTTCCTTTGCTTTCCGTCTGGATGAAACGCCTCCATTGCCTTTTTTTGAACCGCTCTGATATGAAAGAGGGGTTGAAAATGATTCTGACAGGGATTGAAAAACTTAAAAATGGCATTTCCATATGCATTTTTCCGGAGGGCACACGAAATCCCCATCCGGATGACGGTATGATGCCCTTTAAAGAGGGAAGCCTGAAAATGGCAGAAAAAAGCAAATGCCCCATTATCCCTGTTGCCATCAGCAATACCCATAATATTTGGGAAAGCCATATGCCCTTTATTCGGAAATGCCATGTGATTGTGGAATATGGAGAGCCCATTTACCTGAAAGAGCTGGACAAGGACCAGCAAAAGTTTTCAGGAGCGTATACCCAGTCTGTAATACAGAAAATGTTGGAAAAACATAAAGAAATGTTATAGGCATATCCCAATATGTAAGTATGCCAGGCTCTTGCTGTTACGATTCATGGGTAACACAAAAGCCTGGCATAGTTTATTTGTAAGGGATGCTTTATCCTCTGTTTTCAAATTCTTTTTCAATAGCTTCTACTACTTTGGGGTATTCCATAAAATGGGATGCTTTCACCAGGACAGTGTCCCCCTCCTGCAAGTATCTCAGCAGATGCTCCAGCATTTCTTCTTTGTCGTCAAAGCAAAAGACATCGCACCAGTCATTGGTGTCGCAGGCGCCTCTTGCCATCTCTTTGGAAAGGGAGCCTGAGCAAAATAAGGCATCAATTTGCTTTTCCGCCACATAAGCCCCAACCTGGTAATGGAGCTGTTTCTCATCCTCCCCCAGCTCACCCATATCCCCTAATACGGCTACTGTCCTTGCCAGGCCGTTGCTCAGCACATCTATGGACGACTGCATGGATATAGGGTTAGCGTTGTAGCAGTCATCTATCAGCAAAAGTCCGCCTATTTCCATTATGTTTATCCGCCCGCCAATCGTTTCCACATGGGCTATACCAGATTCTATTTCCTCCAGTCCCATTTCCAGGGCAAGGGCTACGCCAACTGCAGCCATAGCATTAAAAATATTATGCTGGCCTGGCAGAGGAATCTGTGCCCGAATTGTGCCTTGGGGGGTGTGGATGTCCGTTTCAATCCCTTTTAAGCCATGGCTTTTGATATTATCTGCATAGATCTCTGGCTTCTTCTCCTGAAATCCGTAAAATACGGGGCGTATACCTTTCACTTCTGTAATCGTAGAAAGCCTGTCGTCTTCTACATTTAATATAATATGGGCATGAGGCTTTAGGAAATCAAAAATCTCACTTTTTGCCTGTAAAATACCATCCCTGGTCTTCAGGTTTTCCAAATGGCAAATCCCAATGTTTGTAATCACGCAAATATCGGGCTTTGCCATCTCAGCTAAGCGATGCATTTCCCCAAAATCAGAAATTCCCATTTCCACTACTGCCACTTCATGCTCCCTGCGGATCCGCAGCAAGGTCAGGGGGAGGCCAATTTCATTATTAAAATTCTTGTCTGTTTTTAAAACCCTGTATTTTTCAGAAAGGACAGAGGCGATCATTTCCTTGGTGCTGGTCTTGCCCACACTGCCCGTAATCCCAATAATAGGGATATTTAATTGCTGGCGGTAAAATTTGGCAATGTCCTTTAAAGCCTGCTGCGTAGATTCCACCAGGATGCAGGGCTTTTCACAGGACTCCAGCAAAACCTCGGAAAGGACGGCGGCTGCGCCCTTTGCTGTCACGTCTGGTATAAAATCATGGCCATCCACTTTTGCCCCTTTTATGGGTATAAACAGGAAGCCTTCTTCTATCTGGCGGCTGTCCGTAACCGCGCCCCTGATCTCTGTCTGCCGTTCGGATCCATTTCCGATATAGGTTCCATGGCAGGCTTTGGCGATATTTTCCAGCGTCATATTTTTCATAGTACCAAGCCCTTTATCTGTTCCATATTTCTTATAATGCCTATTTTCGGATGCTTCCCTTTGGGTTCCATATTCTACATTTGTATTCTGGCTATCCTTTTGCATACTTTCTGATATCTTATGATCCATAGCTTCCTCCATTTATGCCGTTGGGTTCTTTTTCAGGGAAATACGGATAATTTCTTCACAGAGCTGCCCATAATCCATACCGATGGCCTGGGCTTCCTTGGGCAGCAGGCTGGTGGGGGTCATCCCTGGAAGGGTATTTGCCTCCAGGCAATATATACCCTCATTTCCATCCATTATAAAGTCCATACGGGAATAAGTGTCCAGCCCCAAAACCCGGGCTGCCTGTTCTGCATAATGCTGCATTTTTATGGAAATCCCCTCTGGCAGGCTTGCAGGGCAGGTCTCTATGGCTCCATCCTGGGCATATTTATTTTTATAATTATAGAATCCGTCTACAGGGGCAATCTCAATTACAGGAAGCGCCCTGCCTTCCATAACGCCAACGGAAAATTCCCTTCCCTTGATATAATCCTCCAGGATAATCTCCTCTTCCCAATAGAATGCGCTTTCCAGAGCCTTCTGGTATTCTTCCTCTGTCCGTACAATGGAAATCCCCACACTGGAGCCGCCGCAGCAGGGCTTTACCACACAGGGCAGGGATAAGCCTGTTTTCCTGAAATCCCATTGGCAGTTTGCCTTGTTCATGGCGATTCCATGGGGCGTCGGGATGCCATTTGCCGCAAACAGGCGTTTCGATAAACTCTTATCCATGGCAACTGCGCTGCCCAGATAGCCTGTTCCGGTGTACTTAACCCCAAATAAATCAAAGGCTGCCTGAATCCTCCCATCCTCTCCATTCTCTCCATGAAGGGCTAAAAATACAATATCCGCCATACGGCATAATGCAATTACATTTGGCCCAAAAAGGCAGCCGCTCTGGTCTTTCCTGCTCTTTTTGACAGCGGATAAATCCGGTACCTGGGCAGTAATCCCAGCAGGCTTTACACTAACCTCCATGGAACGCTCAAAAATTCCAGTTAAATCCTCCTCTTTGTCACTATATCCCATAAACACATCCAGCAAGATCACCTTATGGCCATGTTCCCGCAATGCATTTGCTACGCCATTTCCTGTAACAAAGGAAACATCACGCTCCGTGCTCAGCCCCCCTGCCAATACTACAATATTCATTGAAATCCTCCTTACCTGCTGCTATACTTTTGTATTCAACAGATATCTTATACTATTTTATTCCTTGTGGCAATCATTTGACATAAAAAAAAGTGGGCGAACCCACTTTTTTCATTACTATTCATGGCCTGAGAGCCGCTTATAACAACAATTCGGAGCGATCATTAGCGTTTTGCTTCGCAAAAAACCGCCCTTCACTCTTGAATCATGTTCTCACAGAATGCGCCGTTCAGCGCATTCCTGAGCCATGAATAGTAACTTATTTTCCATTCAAAATAAAATATCCTTTAGAAAAACACATGATTACCGATTACGATCCCGCCGCAGCCTGGTGTTGCCCTTCTAAAATTCAAGGCGCCTCCCACGTTGCTTACGCCATTAATCGCTTCCTGCGCTGCCTGCATACAGCTGCCAGAAATGCCGCCGCTTGCCAATACACTGGCCAGGGCACCGGAAGAAGCTGGCGTAAACTGTCCGCCCTGGTAAATAACGCCTGAAATGCTTCCTGCATATCCTGCGCGCAAACGGTTCATAACAACCGCTCCAACTGCAAGCTGGCCTTCATAAGGCTCGCCGCCTGCCTCACATTGGATCAATGCACCCAACAGGGTCAGGTCATCATAAGATGCAGATACTGCGCCCCTCTGGCTAACTTCACTGCTCTGCTGTGCAGCCTCCTGCTCCTGCCTTGCTTTTTCTGCCTCTGCAGCTTCTGCCGCTGCAATCGCTGCCATTTCTTCTTCGATGGAAATTGCTTTTCCAAGCTCCAATTCTGTCCTTACATAATCTAAGCTGACATAACCGCTGCCTTCCTCAGTCTTCACAGCAACCCAGCCTTCTTTTTCCTCTGCCTCAGGGTCAACCTCCAGTTTGCCGCCCTCTTCCATCACATCCAAAATACCAATTTCTTCTGCGGAAGAAGCCTCTGCACGCACCCTGACGCCGCCTGTCGATGCGATGGCATAAGTAGTCCCCACTTCATTTGCAAGGCCTTCTGCATCCAGGCCAGTGACACAAAATTCATTCTTCACATAACCCTCTACATCACCAGACCTGACCTTCGTCCATGTATCGCCTTTTTCCACGATCTCTGCCAAGGCGCCTTTGTAAAGCTTTCCTGCCACTTCCGCCTCATCAGAAGCCTCTGTGCGGATATTCAAATACTCTTCCACATTCGGCAATAACTTGGCAGCCCATGGAGAAACCTCTTCATTCCCTGTCTTAAGCACCTCAACCTGGGCATCTGCTACCTGCTGTTCCTCTTCTGGGGCAACGCCATCTTCCTCGGAATCTGCCTCCTGAAGGCTCTCCTCCTGATCCGGCTCTATATCAATTCTATCTGGCCTTATATCCTGTATGGGCTTTGCTTTCCCTTGGCCAGACCCATCCTCTACCTGCTCTGCTGCTTTATTAACAGATTCTGTGCCCTGCGCCTGCCCTGCGCCCTTCTCACTAGATCCTGCGCTTGCAATTTGGGCTTTCTTTTCAGAATCATCTGCATTTTCTTTTATTTTATCCTGTCCAGAAACCTCTTTTACAGCGGCAGCCTTCTTGTTCTCTACCAGAACTGCCTTCTGCTGGGAAGCCTCCTTCTGGGCAATCGCTTCTTCTGCTGCAGCTAAAGCTGCTGCCATCGCTCCCTCTGTCCTGTCAAAATACCTTATTGGTTCTGTTATTAATTCTACCGCCTGGCTACTATGCTGTGTCCCAGTTCCTAAATTTGTTCCACAGACTGAGGAAAGTGTCAAAGCCATTGAAAATGTTACAACTATTCCACTTCCCATAACCTTCTTATCGAATTTCATTTCAACCTCCCGATTTTCACATAACATATATTAAGAGCTTATACGTTATTTTAATCAAATTTATTACATTTGTTACAAATTTATTACAATATAGCAGAGATATCGTAATTTGTCAAGGGTTTTTGTAGAATTTCATTTTGGGGCTACTTGTATTCGGCTATGATTGGTAGGCTGGAGCTTCTGACTACGTTTTTGCCAGTCGGTAATGTGTGAGTGATTCTTGGCTTAAGTTACTGAACATTACCTACGAGAAGGGATTCTGAGATGTTACGCTTTATCAGGCACAATGTGGCATATGGAAATCTCAGCAGTAAAAACAGATAGCTAATGTTTACTTGTACCTGTTAATTGGCTTAAGATATCGGAACTACAAACCAAATGATAGATAAAAGCTAAAACTATATGATAGGTATTGAAACTATGGGATATACAATATAAAGTTGATAAAACTTGAAAGAACCTCTCTATAACTGAGGATAACAAAAATATTAGAAATTTCAGACCTTGCTCTATCTAGTGTACTGGCACAGAATTGCCTAAATAACGGTGAAAAATAGCAGGTGCTGTATTCACCGTTATTTGTGCAAGCACTAGTATAACCTGCGCCAAATACCTTCATGTTTGGCGCAGAATATTTTTATGAGAATGCTGTTTCGCAAACGCAGGCGTAGCGGTGGCTACGCTGAAGCTTGGGAAGCAGTGCTATCAGGAAAATAGACAAGCAAAACATAGGGGTATTTAGAGCGGGTTATACTAATACATTGTCTAATAAATACTGACATTTTTGCTTGTCTATTCGCTCCTCTGCTGCGTTGGCTTTTCTGGGCGCAGCCAACGCTATGCTATCGAAAAACCGCCTTGCCGATGAAAAAGATGCCCAATAGAGCGGTGCACGCTGTCCTGCGGAGTTTGTATTTTGATAATCCTTTCGCTATCCAAGACCAGCTGGATGCACAAGCTTTTCCCTGCTGCTGTGATTTCGGAGAAAAGCCAGAAATTATTCCTTTGTGCACAAAACCCAGGATTTGGGGACATGGATGTCCCCAAAAGACGCGCATGGAGCCATGAATGGCGACTAAGCGCCGATTCATACAGATACCAGAATTTTAACGCAGAAAGCGTAGAACTTCCAGCTGTTCGGAGACCGGAACACAACAGGGAAAAGCTTTTGCATCCAGCGTCCCGATTGCCACTCCTGCTAAATTACTGGCCATCCAAATTAAAGACGTTTCAACAATTCCTCACGTTCTGCTTCATAACCTGGCTTGCCAAGCAATGCAAACATATTCCGCTTATAACTCTCCACCCCTGGCTGGTTAAATGGATTCACGCCTAAGAGGTATCCGCTTAAACCGCAGGCAAATTCAAAGAAATAGAATAACTCACCCAAATAAAATTCATTCTGCTCTGGAATATTCACCACCAGATTCGGCACATTTCCATCTGTATGAGCCAAGATTGTGCCGTTCATGGCATTTTTATTTACAAAATCCATATCCTTGCCTGCAAGGTAATTCAAGCCGTCCAGATCTACTGGCTCTTCATGAATCTCTATGGTGCTGCGGGATTGCTCCACATTCATAACAGTCTCAAACATAATCCTTGCGCCGTCCTGAATAAACTGTCCCATAGAATGAAGATCCGTTGTCAAATCTACAGAAGCCGGGAAAATACCCTTCTGGTCTTTGCCTTCGCTTTCTCCATAAAGCTGCTTCCACCATTCTGATACATAATGCAGGCTTGGTTCATAATTGGCAAGAACCTCCACTGCCTTTCCTTTCCTCAAAAGGATATTCCGCATAGCCGCATACTGCATAGCGTCATTTTCTGTAAAAGGCTTATTCAAAGCCAGATCGCGCCCTGCTGCAGCGCCTTCCATTAATTTATCAATATCTGCCCCACTGGCTGCAATGGGCAACAGGCCAACGGCTGTCAATACAGAGAAACGCCCGCCTACATCGTCTGGAACAACAAATGTCTCATAGCCTTCCTCTGTAGCAAGGTTCTTCAGCGCTCCTCTTGCCTTGTCTGTGGTGGCATAAATTCTTTTAGCAGCTTCTTCTTTTCCATATTTCTTCTCCAAAAGCTCTTTGAATACACGGAACGCAATGGCTGGCTCTGTTGTTGTCCCTGATTTAGAAATTACATTCACAGAAAAATCCCTGTCGCCGATCACTTCCAGCAAACCTGCAAGGTATGAACTGCTGATGCTATTCCCAGCATAATAAATCTCTGGCGTCTTGCGTGCTTCTTTGGATAAGTTGTTATAAAATCCATGGCGCAAAAACTCAATAGCAGCTCTGGCTCCCAAATAAGACCCGCCGATCCCAATAACCACTAACACCTCGGAATCTCCCTGAATCTTGGCGGCTGCCTTCTTAATCCTGGCAAACTCCTCTTTATCGTAATCCACTGGCAGATCCAGCCACCCCAGGAAGTCATTTCCTGCTCCTGTTTTAGAAACTAACAGTTTCCTGGAATCCTCCACTAATTTCTCCATATAGGAGACTTCCTCCTGGCTGATAAAACCAGCTGCTTTTTTGTAGTCAAGCGTAACTTTTCCCATGATTGTCACTCCTTTTTCTTTTTATAATAATTTTTGTAGATTCTATACAAAATATTTTAGCAAAACATGGAAATTTAGTCAACATTTTCCTTTTCTTCTCTGGCCTTACACTTCTGTGATTAGCCTCTGGTAGATTCCATCCAGCTCTTCCTGGGAAAGCTCTAAATGGTTCCAACAGATCTTATCCTGATTGCCATCTCCCTGGTATCTGGGAATCAGGTGCATATGAAAATGGAATACCGTCTGCCCCGCTACCTCCCCATTGTTCTGCACCAGGTTAAAGCCGTCACAACCCAAAGTCTCGGTCATATGGGATGCCAGCTTTTTCGCAAGAACCATCACCTTGCCTGCCATTTCGTCCGAAAGCTCATAAATATTGGCATAATGCTCCTTTGGGATAATCAAAGCATGTCCCTTTGTGGCTGGGCTGATATCCAGGATAACACGAAATTCTTGATCCTCATAAATGGTTTTGGATGGAATTTCCCCTGTTGCAATTTTACAAAAAATACAATTTGAATCTTTCATGTCCTTCCTCCTGTCATACGCTTTGCGCAAATAATAAAGTAATTCTAACTATAAACTTAGTATGTATTGGCAACTGTTCAGTACAGTCCGAAGCACTTGCTGCTGATGCCATGAGAACGTGATGCCGATGTGCAAAATCCCATCGCCCAAGGCGTTTAAAATGGATTTTACATAGTAACTGTGAAGGTACTGAACAGTTATGCATATTGAAGTAATGCTTTTCTACAGATAACTGCTGATGGGCTCCTGGCTCCCTAATTGAATTTAAAGATTTGATCTAACATTTTCAGGTTCTTCAAATTCCCTTTTGCTGTCATTTCCCCTGTCATAAAGGCTCTCTGGAATGTCATCCTGCCTTGGATAATGCCATCCATTACCATAGGTGCCATCTTTGTATAGACATCTACCTTCTCCCCCTGGCCATAATGCACCTGAAGCTCATCATTGTGGACTTCTATAATCAAAGGCTTTTTCTTTCCATCAATCATAAACAGATACGTTACAGAAAAATTCTCCTGAGGGACAAAATGCGCTTCCAGTTCCATCAGATAGGCAGTGTCTTCATCCTCCTTGGACTGTCCCAGCATATCCTTAAACATATTGCTCAATTCCTCAATATCCTCTTTCTGCTTTTTCACATAGAGATCATTGGAGGCATATTTGGACAGCTGCTCACTTTCCTGTGGGGTCAGCTCCAGCTGCTGGGTACGCAATATGGACTGCTTTACTGCCTGGTTGCTGTTGGGAAGGCTCTTCCGCTTCTGGGAAATGGCGCGATAAAGGTTTTCAGCTTTTTTCTCAATAATCACCGTATAGTCATGGTTCATCCGAAAGGAAGCCAGATTCTCCACATATCCGCACAGGCCGCCGCAGGGAAGCCCCCCCAGCATTTCCCATGCGCTGGCAAGGGTAATTTCTGCCTCCCGTTCTCCATAGGTGGTAGACATAACGATTGGCTGCATGTAAGTCGTGGCAAACTTTTCCTTATCCCCATACAGCCAGCAGGCATCCAAAAACTGCTGCATATATCCGCCAATCCCCAGCCACTCCACTGTCGTGGCCAGGATAATGCCATCTGCCTCCTTCATTGTCTGGGGCAGGGTAGAGATGCTATTTTTATGTTCAAAAATATTAAAACGCTCTACCTCTACCCGAAGCTCTGCCAGTACCTCCTGCATTTTATCAATCACATAGGATGTGGGGTCATCCAATAACCCACGCCCCCCATAATAAATATTAACTTTCATACTAAGTCCTCCAAATTTTTCATTAATACATAGTATATAAATTTTTGAAGGCAAAATCAATCCTTATTTCAACAAAACACATATTCCTCACCGCCGAAACGAATATGGTCATCTTTGCACAGCTCCATCTTTTGATGGTATTCCAAAGGCACTCCATTCAAGTATGTCCCATTTGTAGAATTTAAATCTTCTATATAATATATGCCGCCTTCCCGGACAATCCTGGCATGCAGGCGGCTGACCCCTCTTGCATCTATTACGCCGTTTACCTGTTCTTTATTTTTCCCCAGCAGAAATTCTGTTCCTTCTATAAAAATATCTCCACATCCATGAGCCCCCTGATACACCAGGATCCCCTCTGGCTGATGGGCAAAGTCCACCAGAATTTCTGTGGCATGCCATAATGGCTCTTTGGGCATGCTGTCTTTTGTTTTGTTGGCAGCGGGCAACGAAGGAGGAAGGCCTCCTCCTTTTCGCTTTCCACTAAGCCAGCTCCGTTCTTTTTTCTGTTTGTCTGCATCTGCATTCTTTTCTGCGTTTTCCGGCAAAATATCTTGAGGTAATCCTTGAAGCAATTCTTTCACCTGGATTTTTTCAGATGCTGTATTGGCGTCTTCTTCCCCAGGGATATCTTCCCTTGGAACGCCTTGGTTAAGTCTGCCCTCCGGCTCCTGCACAAAATCCGGTTCACAGAAATACTCTTTGGGGATTCCCCGGACTGGCTTATTCTCTGGCTTTTTCTCAATCCCTGCTTTCTGCAAAGGTTCTTTGGGAATTTCCCGGATACTGATAGGCTTTCGTTCAGGCACTTGTTCTAAATCTATTTCCTGCAGGCATTCCTCTGAAATTTCCCTGACCTTCCTTTTTACTGGCTTCTTCCCAGGCGTTCCCTCCTGGCCATAAACCTTAAGGATACCTTGCGCCTTCGCCCTTTCTGACTCTGCATGAATTTCTTCCTTTTCAAAATACCTTCTGGAAATTTTCTGAATCTGCTCCCTCTCTGCTTTTTCCAAAAAACCCTTTTCTGGAATACGCTTTAAAATCCATTCTCCTGTGAACTTCCTATCTTTTCCTATCTTTTCTTCTTCTGCCTTTTGAAATACTTTGCCCTGGCCGGCTGTTTCCTTTCTTGGTATATGGGATAACAAAAAGGATTCTTTCAAAAATAATGGCAATGATTCTGCAAACTTATGCCATTTCCCCTTCTTTTCTTCCCTCTCCTTCCCTGCCTTTTCAAGAGTTTCTGGACTGCCAGAAGATACATCCCCATACCTCTTTTTTCCTGTGCTGTCCTGCTCCCCATACCTCTGCCCTTTGGCTTTTGGAAAATAATCTTCCATATCTTGTTTCCCCAATGCAGCTGCCAACATCTGCCCTATGTTAGCATTTTCCTTGGTGGACATCTGGTAAATCTGATAAGCCAGATCAGTGGCTGTCCGATCCTGATGATTAATTTTTCGCAGCACCTGCTCCATAAATTCCCCAAAGGCTTCTGGAAGATTCTTTTTCCCAAAAGGAAGGTATGTAAAATACAGGCTTCCATCCTCCAGATTCACATAAATAAACCGGAACTCCAGGGACAGCCCTTCCTCCCGCAACAGATAATCTGGCAAAACCTTACATAGTCCCTGAATGGAAAACAACAACCTCTGCAGTATGGCAAAATCTATTTTCTTTCCTGCAAGATAGTCTTCAATCTGCTGTTTCCCACTGATTTCATAAAGATAAGACTGCAATCCTTCTATAACTGTCGTCTGCATTGGCAAAAGACCTGGTATTTTCTGCTTTTCCAACATATGCAATTCATATTCTTCCCAGATATCTTTCTGTGCCTTAATGCACATATAGCTTTTATATAAATTCCTCCTGTAAGTAACTTCCAATTTTCCCTCCCTCTTGCTGCTGGCTCCCAGCCCGGCCGCCTCCAATTACTTTAAAAACTTCCCCAGTAATTCCAATTGACGAAAACGCCCGGCTGGATCAAAGCTTTCCCAAATTCCCTGATTTTCTGCGATCTCCACTGTCCCGCAATACAGCTCTATTCCCTGGTTCAGTAAATAAAAAATACAAAACAGCACAATGGGCAATACAAGGGCTGCTTCCACGGTAAAACTTCCCTGCGCCTTGGGATAGCTTTCCCACCATTTCTTATTTTCGCTTACCATAGCTGCCACCTAAGCAGCATCGTAACATAGGAAACCAATAAAAATGGAACAAAGGCAATCTGTTCTTTTCCTTTCTTTTTACAAAATACTACAAGCACCATAGCCCACAGGGCAGAAAATAAAAGCCCTATTAAAAATAATTCCAAATTTGCTGCACCCCCCAGATATACGCCAGTTACCATAAGAAGGATTCCATCTCCCATCCCAATACTGCCCCGGCTGGCCCAGCTCATGGCCATCACTGCCGCCCCCAGAGAAATTCCCCATAAGATACTGTAAATCGAGCAAACAGGAAAAATCAGGTGCAGCATCATACCGCCAATCCCAAACAACAGGATATTTATCACTGTCAGTTCTTTCTTTTTCCAGTCCTCCCAAGTGCACAGCCCCAACAAGCCCAATAATATATATCTTTGCATAACACCCTCTCCAATCCCTGTTCCTTTGCACGTTTTTTAATCCAAATCCGATTCCTGCAAAACCAGATAAGCCTCCCTGCTTTTGCCTTTCACTTTCCGCCGCAGCGTAAGCAAGCCGGCCTTCCATTTGTTTCTTTTTTGGGCACCATATAAATAGTCCTCTTTAAGCCACTGCAATTGACGGCATAGTGATAACAATCGCCTTCCTCTGTAATGTAAACAATAGTCCCCTTTTTCTTCCCTTTTGTACAGTGCCCGCAGGCTGCATATTTTTTCAATTCCTTTTGATTAGCAGATGAAACCGACCTTATCGAAAGCTTTAAATGGGTACAGACGCGTGTCCTGTGGTACACGGTATCTGTAGGGGTAATATAAACCCATTCCTGCTTCTTGCTGGAACCATTTCCCCCTTGGTTTCCTGACCAGCGGCGCATCCTGCATCGGTTGGATAATGTTACCTTTTGTTTTCCAAAATACCCAAAAGGAAATGAAACCTGATAAGTTACCTGTGCCTGGATATGGCTTTCATCTACTTCTGTGTTTTGCCAGGAAAATCCTGCTATTCCAAGCTTAATACAGGATATGGGGCAATTCTGGTTTATAATCTCTTCATAAAAGGCTGCTTTCACCAGATTTTTGACTTTACTTTCTGAGGCTTCCCGAAGCAAAGCTGTTTCTGCCACTGCCTGGTCCAGGGCATTCCCCACTATATACTGCACCTGCATTATTACAAACAAATATAACACCATTCCTACGGCAAAAAGAAAGATTGGCAATGACAGCGCCGCTTCTAATGTAAAACTTCCGTCCAGGGAAGCCTTGTGGGAAATTCTGGCACCCTTCCTCCATCCCTTACGCAGGAACCGCCCATTCAGGAGCGTGTAAAAAAGTGCCTCTGTTTTTTCTGTAATGCCATTGTGCCTGAGAGAGATTTTTACATTTTCCTTTCCTTCTATACGAGGCACTTTCTAACACGCTCCTTTCCTATGGTCAATATGAAAAATCATAACCAGGATAAAAATGGTAGGCCCCATCCACCTTTTTCCCCACTGTCAAAAATCCCAGAAATAAAGGCTGCGATACATACAATCCTTCTGCCTTCACACGATAAAGCTGATGATCCATGCGAAAATTTTTTCCTTCTGGCAGCAGCCTTATATTTTGCTCTACCACATCCATCGCACGGTATACTAAGGTACCCTCTTTCACAAGCAACAGCAAAAGCAGCAGATACTCCCGATACCCCCATCCATCCTCTGCTTCCCCTGCCCCTTCCTTTTTTTGCTCCAATGACTTCCATCCCAAGGATATGTCACTTTTCCAGTCGGATGGCTTTTTCACCAATGGCACTATCCCGCCTGCCAGAAGGGAGCGCAGATCCAGAATGCTCTCTATATAACTCCAGGCCAGAAGAATCCCTAATTTTACTGCTTCTACCAATGGCACAAGCCCCGTAAACCCAACGGCTGCCGCTGCCATTTCCAACGCCAGCGCCTGCTTTTTGCTATCCTGCATAATCGTTGTAAAATTCCCTGCCTCCCGGATCAGCAGCAATTCCTTCACTACCTTTTCCAGATTTTTTGCATCGCTGTTCTTTCCTGCAATACAGTATTCTAGCTCATAATCCAAAGCATGGCCTTTCCCTCCCTTTTCCCCTGCTCCTGTAAAACAAGAATAATAGCCATTCAGATACTGCAAAAACCACATCTTTTCCCAACTCCCCTGTTTCGTTTTCTCCAAATTTCCCGCCTCTTTTTTTCGTTTTCCCAAGGATTCCAACGTTGAAATGGCTTTACCAGAAATCTCTGCCGGGTTTTCCACAACCACAGATAAAATGGGTGATGTTTTCAACATATCTACGGCTTTTATTGGATTTTCTGGCAGTTCTTTCTCCCCCTTTTGGGAATTGCCTTTCCCGGCCTCCCCTGGCATTTCTTCTGGGATACTATTTTTCTGTTCATCTATTCTCTCTGCATCTAGCACTGCATCCTTTGCCTGATTCCATTTCTGCCCTATGCCCTCTTTTTCCGCTGCCATTTTTTCTCCCATTTCCAGCTTTTCCTTTAAAGCATCGGCCGCCCCTGCGGCAAGCTGCTCCTGGGCTGCATGACAGGCCTGAACCTTAAAGGCATTTCCCTGGTGGTCTGTAGACAGGGTATACCCTGCCACCTCTATGCTTTTTAATCCCATCTGAAAAAAATTGACGCCCTTCTGTTCCAAATCTGACTCCTCCATTATATGCCCTTCCAACAAAGCCAGATCCAACTGTCCTGTTCCATAGCTCCCATCCAGAAACAATAATTGATAATCCTGCCACAAGGCTGCATTATATTCTCCAAAGGCAGATTCCAAATCCATCTGCATCCTTCGCTGCGCCATATGGGAAAGCCCCTGAACCCTTGCCGCCTCCAACAGAGAAAAGCAAAAAGACAAAACAAGGGTCAGGGTTAAAGCTAAAAACAGCGTAATACTGCCGCCTTCGGCATTCCCTGTACGCTCAGACCTTCTTGGCATTTTTCGTAATCTTATCTAAAATCGTATTGACCAGGCTGCTAATCTGCGACTTAAACACTGTTACCAAACTGATCAAAACCACAATAATTAAAATAACCTCTACAACTCCCATTCCGTCTTCTTCCAATAAAAATGCTTTCCATTCCTTCATGCTGTTTCCTCCTATAAAAATGCTTTCCATTCTTTTATGCTGCTTCTTCCTGTAAAAATGCTTTCCATTCTTTTATGCTGCTTCCTCCTATCCTGCTATTTCATTTCTACAGCCTGCACCTGATTAAGGGCTTTATCCTTATAGATTTAACATCATTCCTGCCGGGACAATCAAGATCACCAATACAATGATCAGCATCATGACCATTGGCAGCATGAGCTTTGTGCCAACTTCCTCCCCTGCTTTCCTGGCTCTTGCTTTTTGCTGCTCAAAAGCCTCCCATTCTTCTTCCTCCAACAGCTTCTGCATCCCTTTCGCCCCCTTGCGTATATTCTGCACGATCAAAGAGGACAATTTTCGGTATGTGCCCAGATGGCACCGTTCCCCAAAATTTTCAAAAGCCTGCAGCTCTCCTACGCCTTCCTGAATTTCATAAAGAGCCCCGAGCATTTCTTCATAGGCAAAACGGCATTCTACCTCCCCATTCTCCCTTTTTTTCCGATAAGCCACAGCAATTTTCTCCCATGCCAGGGAAATATTCATCCCAGCCCCCAGCAGCAGGGATAATTTACTGACAATTTCTGGATAATCCCGAAGCATCTGCTGCTGGCGTTCTGCTTCCTTACGCTTATTGGACTCTTTTTCACTCATCAAAATCCCAATTGCCCCGACAACTCCCAAAAAAAGGATTTTTATGCTGCGGTTTTCTGTACGCTGCCTCCAATTCACTTCCCTTCCGCCTACATTTTTCGGCAGGCTCAGATACGCGCTTCCTTCCCTTTCATTCTCATGCTTTAACACACTGCGGATCTGGTCTGCAAATTCTTCCCGTGTAGATTTTTCCCTAGGAACAGCCCGGACAAAAAAAGAATACAGGCAAGTCCTTTCCTGGCAGGAAAATTCTGCCGTAACCTCTACCAACACAGGGCGTGCCAATTCCACCTTCAGCGTCCCATCTGGCTGAAAAACATCATAATCTGAAAACTGATATTCTGCTTCCACTGCGCCATCTACCAAATCCTCTGGCAAATACAGGCTCTTTGCTACCTCATCCAAAGAAGGGTTCTCTCCTAAAATAAGCCCATCCAGCTCCTTCTTGGCCTCTTCAAAATATTCCTGGCACTGTTCCTCTGTCAATTTCCTTTCCTCTACCTGTACCTTCAGAGGATATTCCTCCAATACCCCTTTGGCATCCACCAAATATTCCCTTTCCTCATGTCCCTGGCCTGGCTCATTTTTCACAATCTGCCCTTCTTCTCCAGCCGTCTGATCCATTTGCCCCAAAACCGCCGCCAAAAGAAAGCTCCCCATGACAGCCAGCACAGCTTTATAATACTTTTCCTTTCCCACATACCTTCTCTTCAGCCGCCAGGCTATGATTGCCAAAATAGCAGCCCCTGCTATATACCAATACATACAGCCTCTCCCCCTCATTTCTTCTATCCTCATAATCAGCCTTTAGAACACAGCGCACTTCAAAAATACGAAAATCCCCCCTCCCTTTCCTAGACTTGTATATCCACAATCTTCCTTCCTATAAAATAAGCCCCCGCATACCCTGCCAGACATACTGTCATCACTCCCGCCCCTATCCAATTCCCGTAAAGAGGCTCCAAAAATTCTGGCGATGTGGCACCAACATAAAGCAAAATCCCAAAAGGCATCAGGTTCATAATGTTCATTTCCATCCGCTTTGCCGTCATTACAGTTTCAATCTCCCGCTTCACTTCTGCCTTCTGCCGGATCTTCTCAACCGTATTATGGAAGATTTTTATAAAATCCCCGCCGCTGCGCTTTGCAAACCCAAACACCTGCGTAAAACTTACCATCTCCTCTATGCCGCATCTCTCTGCCAAATCCTCCAATAATTTCTCCAATGGCACATTCAAGGCCACCTGATGATTAATATTCCCAAATTCTTTTGCCATAATAGCATGTGCGCCATAAAGCTTTACAAATTCTTCCCTGGCCTGCACAAAGGCATTTTCCATGGAATACCCTGCCTTTACCGCAGTGGACGCCATCTGCAGCATTTCCTTGAACTGAAACAGCATCTCGCCTTTTCTTTTACGCATCAGGGACTTGCGCACAAGCCTCTTTACAGGAAGGTAAAATGGGGCTGTAAAAGCCATCCCCCAAAGGTTCCGATAAAACAGCCCAGACACAGCCCCAGCTAAAAGAAGCGTAATGGCAATGCACAAAAACTGCTCTTTTCCATTCATCCTATAAACCCGGTAATTTCCCATCTTCCACCCCTTTTCTATCTGCAAGGCCCCATTCCTTCTATCCCGCAAACACAATACATTTCCCGCCCGGAGGCACGCTTTTGTTATCTGCAAGGCTCCATGCCTTCTATCCCAGCCGCATAGAGTTTCCCTCTGTGAATCAGCTCCCCTTTTTTCTCCCACTTCCCTACAATCTTCCCCTCCCGTTCCCCCATTTCCAGGAACTCATACAAAGGATTCAGGCGGATTTCCCCATTCTCCATGCCATCAGTTTCCATAATCGCCAACATCCTTCTGCTTCTGTCGCGCAGCCTTCCCAAATGCACCAGGATATCCACCCCAGAAGCAATCTGACTGCGTATTGCCGCCAATGGCAGCTCCATTCCCATCAGTACCATAGTTTCCATACGGCTGACCATATCCCTGCAGCTATTGGCATGGCCAGTGCTGAGCGAGCCATCGTGCCCAGTGTTCATTGCCTGGAGCATATCTAAGCATTCCGCGCCGCGTATCTCTCCTACGATCAAGCGATCCGGACGCATCCTCAAGCCTGTGCGGATCAAATCCCGCACTGTAATTGCAAGCGTCCCTTCCGCCCCTGCATTTCTGGTTTCCAGGCGCACCAGGTTCTCTACCCCCCGAATCTGCAGTTCCGCCGAATCCTCAATCGTAATCACCCTTTCTGACGTTGGGATAAATTCAGAGAGAGCGTTTAAAAATGTGGTTTTACCGGAACCTGTCCCTCCAGAAACGAAAATATTGTATCCAGCCCTTACCAACAGCTTTAGAAATTGTGCGCACTCACTGCTGATTGACCCCATCTCCACCATCTGCCCCATCAGAAGCGGATTCTTCGGAAATTTGCGGATAGAAACCACTGGCCCCTCCAGGGCAATCGGCGGAAGCACCACATTTACCCTGGATCCATCTGCAAGCCTAGTATCTGCAATGGGTTCTGACGCATTGATCACACGGTTATGGCTTCCTACCATCTGCTGTATAATATCCTCCAGCTTTTCCTGGGAGGAAAATCCCCTGTCCCAAGCCACGATTTCCCCTTTCCGCTCATAAAAAATATGGTTTGCGCCATTTACCATAATCTCTGAGATATCGTCCTCATTCAGCAGCTCCTGCAGCACATCCAGCTTCCGCAGGGAATGGAATACCTGCATCCGCAGGTCTTTGCGCCAATTCAACGGAATAACCCGCTGCTTTGCCTCCCGGCAGATTTCCTCATCAATAGCGGCCAAAAGCTCTTCTTCTTCATGTTCCCTCGTCATATCCAGCTGCGCCAAGACATTTTTCCTAATTTGCTCCATTTTGTACCCCCATCAGGCTTCTGGCATAATCCCCTAAACCGCCCCACATCCATTGCTGCAGCCACTGCCCTCTCTGATAAGCCGCTGGCTGTAATTCCGGAAGGGTAAGGTAATCTATTCTCTTCAGCAGCCCTGGCTGCGCCTGCCTGCCCGCCATTTGGCGAAAATGCTGCAGGGGCGCTGCATGCAGTTCCCCTGGCTCAGTCAGGATATATACCTTGCTGCATTCTTCTAAAAGCGTAAAAAACCCAGGTACCATCATGCCAAAATCCAAAATCACCAGGCCATAGCCGCTTTGCCCCACCAAAAGCTGTACAAATTTCAGGTAATCCTGTTTTAAAATCTCTCCCAGGCAAACACTGTCCCCTGCCGGTGGAATATAGGAAAAATTTTCCATACGGTAAACGGCACTGCCTATACAGTCTGACACATTTCCATTGCCTGTCAGGCACAAGTACATCACATCCAGCAGATCTCTCTGGTATTCCTCCTGAAACCATTCCGTAAACCCAGCGCATTCCTTAAAATTTACATAGAGGACATGCTCCCGCTGCCCTAACACCTGCGCCAGAGTCAAAGCGAATGGCGTCTGCCAGATACTGTGCCCCGGGGAATAAATGCCAATCAGCTCCCTCTGAAAGGATGCCAGCTCTTCTTTTTTCCCATAGGCCTGATAATAGGATAAGATCTCCCTTACCATCTGAGAAACTGGCTGGTACTTGTCCAAAACCGGAATCCCCTTTGCCCCTTCTGGAATCTGCTCCCTCTCCGCCAAGTCATATAAATACATCCACAAAATGCCTTCCTGCTCCCTGAAACCCTCCTGTTGTATCCATTCCAGCACCTTTGCATTCCCCAGGAATCCCTTCCCAAGCAGCACAATGTCTGGACGCTGCGCCTTCAAATATTCCAGAAACGGCTTTTCCTCTGAAAAGCAGCATCCCCCAAATTTATCCTGATTCTCCAGAGAAATCCATGTGACAAACTTCTCCCCATATGCCTGGTCTGTATCACAGACAGCAATTTCTATTTTCTTCAACCAACCACCCCCATGGCGATTCCATATCCAACTAAAATTGCAATTGAAAAATGAATGATATGTTGTTTTCCTTCCGGCTCTTTTGGATATTTTAAAAGCCTTCCTGCTGACAGGGATTGGCTTACATAGTTCCCAAAGACACAAAGACGTGAAATCAGACTGCGGTGATAAAGCATCTTGCACAAAGACATGCATGCTCCAACAAAAAACGATGCTATCACTGTTACAAACAGTATTTGAAACCCGCAGATGCCGCCAATTACAGAAAACAATTTGATGTCGCCTGCCCCAAGGGCACGCATTAGAAACAAAAGATAAAATAAGATAACCGGTATAGAAACGCTTATTAGAAAAACGCCTGCTCCCCTGATTCCAGACTCTAATGCCTGAACGAGAAGCCCTATTGCCAACCCGCCTAAAATCAGCCGGTTACTGATCTTAGAACACTTCAGATCCATTGCCGCCGCTGCAATCAACAGCACCAGGCAAATGGCTGCCCTGATATTCCCACTGTTCCACCTCCATTCTTCCCATGTACACCCTAAAAATACCCTAGCTTAAATAAATGAAAGACAATCATTTATAAAATGCACATGTATAAAAACATTCCTGCTTCTGCCTGCCCCTTGCTGCCCCAAGGCTTTGCAGGAACAACAACTGATAAAACGGATTATAAAGCAATTCCTGTCCTTTGTAAAGTAGGCCGGAGCACTTTTTTTATTTTTGGCAATATGTCACAACAGACGGTAGAACAAAATGGCATAAATCAGCGCAAACCCGCTGATACCAAGGGTTCCGACTGTCAAAAGGCTAACAGGATTAATCCCTGCCGCCACTGCGATCCCCTGGCTCTCCAAAGCCTCATTTACAATACAGATCCCCGCTGCCCCTGCCAAAGCCCGCAGCACGAAAGCCACAGCAAGCCCTGCTGATTTCTGTTTCAACATCCCCATAATAAGCACCACCACGCAAATGCCGGCAATCGCTGCAACCCCATAATAAGCTTCCATGGCACCCTCCCTGCCTTTCACTTTTTCTATGTTATAAATATATTAAAATTGGAAATATTTATGACTTTTTTTGTATAGATTTGGTATCAGCTGCTTATACTTTAAGTAAGAAAGGCTGATAACCGCCGCAGAAAATAGAAAGGGTTGCATATGTTTCAGATTATTAAAAAGCAAATGCCGCACAGCACCGCTTACGCCGTACTATTAGAGGAACTGGAAAAGGCCAGATATGATCTGGCCCTTGCCTATGATAATTTCCAAAATGCCATGGAGCCAGACCTGATTGACTGCTGTATCTATCAGGTCAATGCTTTGCAAATGCGCTACAAATTCCTGCTGACAAAGGCAAAGCAGCTCAATCCAGATGCCCCTTATGCCAAAAATCCCCTGGAACTCTCAGAACCTTGAAGGGTTTCTGTCAGGCTTCCCTTCTGGTAGGTCATGCCTGCCACCACCTGCTGGGCGTGCTGCATCAGAGGCTCTGAGGCATCTTGGCGCGCCGCTTCCACAAAGCCTTCGTAAAGGTTTTTTAAAACCCTTTGGGCATCCCGGACATTCTGCACGTCATTTTTGCATACTGCCAGTGACAGATGCTTATTTACAAACTGATATTCCCCGTACAGGCTGCCTGCAATGGGATAGGTGAAATCCAGGTCATCCATGAGTCTCCTGATCACTTGCTGCGCTTTCCCTACAGAACTTTTGAACGTATCGTAATCTTCTGCATGGGATGTTTCTGCGTCGTCCAAGTAAGCAAACAGGATATCATACATAACCACCACCATGCCGCCCCGGTTGCAGCAGCTCAGCCTGCGGGTAAATTCCTGCTTCTTTTCCTGTGTCATAGAAGCCCTCCTACTGCAGAAGCTGCAGAACCTGCTGCGGAATGTCATTTGCCTGGGCAAGGACAGAGGTTGCAGCCTGGGAAAGGACATTGTATTTCGTATACTCTGTCATTTCTGCCGCCATATCCACATCCTCAATACGCGATAATGCCTGTGTCATATTCTGCCCGGTGGCGTCCAAACTGCTGACTGCATAATCCAGGCGGTTTTGGTATGCGCCAATGCTGGAACGCACCTCGCTTACCTTGGCGATGGCATTATCCAAAGCAGAAATAGCCCGATCTGCGCCCTTCACTGTGCAGACATTAATTTTATCAATATAAAGTGTCTTGGAAGAAATCTCTGGAATCCGCACTTCCACCGTCTGATTCTCATTTGCACCAATCTGCATGGTCATAGTCCCAATACTTGTAACATCCAGGTTCACATCCCCAGATGTGCCTGGCACCACTTCAAATTTCATTTTGAACCCGCTTCTGTCTGAAATGGATACATAATTCCCATCTGTCTGGATCGTAGCCTGGCTGCCAAATCCCACGTCATTCCTTCCGAAAGAAACCTCCACATCTGCGCCAATTTCCTCCTGATCCAGATCAATCCCAAGGAAGTCAGCCAGATTGGCATTATCACACTGTACATGCACAGAGGAAGAGCTGCCGTACTCATCTGACAAAAACACCAAATAGCCGCCTTGGGAAGCATCCACAAGCTCATACCCTTCATTCTCTGGCAAGCCGTTTCCCGGCCCCCGGCTATTGGTTACAATCAGATTCACCTCTCCCCGTTCTGCGCCCTCACGCAATTTATCGTAAACCTGGGTAAATGTCTCACCTTCTTCAATCTTTACTTCCACGCCATTGATCACTACTTTTCCAGCCGCCCCTGTGGGAACCACTGCATCAGCCCCAATCTGCTGTGTACCCTCTAGCACGGCATGCTTTGCATCAGCAGAAATATTGACAGTGTAGAGGTTAGAAGTTACGGCATCTGAAATATCAATCCGGGTAATGCCACGGTTATCCGGGTATACGCGCTGATCTAATGTACCGTCTAAAAGCATCTTCGTATTAAATTCCGTGTCACGGGAAACACGGTCAATTTCATCCCGCAGGGAGGAAATCTCCGCCTGAATTGCCTCCAGGTCATCTGGCATATTTGTCTCATTGGCAGCCTGGACAGACAGCTCACGCATCCTTTGGAGCATGGCATGCACTTCGTTCAGGGCACCGTCTGCTGTATCCAGAACGGAAATTCCATCTGAAGCATTACGGGAAGCCTGGTTTAAGCCTCTGATCTGGGTACGCATTTTGCTGGCAATAGCCATACCGGCTGCATCATCGGAAGCACGGTTGATCCGAAGGCCTGTGGAGAGGCGTTCAATGGAGTCTGCCACGTTGTTATCCGTGATTAATAATTTCTTATTGGCAATGATTGCCGACATATTGTGATTGATTTTCATGATATGCACCTTTCCTTATAAATTGCCCCTGCCTCGGGCAGAGAGCGTATTTTTGGGGTTGTGGCATCCTTGCCGAAAGGGATAAGCCGGTTCTTCCTTGGGTTGGCTTATTTTCTAAGGGGTGGGGGACAGATACCCAAACGCCATTGGGAATGGGGGCAGCCTTTGGGGGAGCCAAGGACACGCCTTTTAAGGCTCCATATGCTTTACTTCCTCCAAAAATGCCTTCGCCATCCCATACAATGATTTTGTCTGCACCTGGTAAGCATCGCTTTCCTTATCCTGTTGGGAGGGATCATTCCTCTCTGCAGACACAAAATGTGATAAATCCACATGATCACTATACACCACATTCATTTCCCAATGGAAATCCTCCCCATCCAAAAAGCCAAAACGCTGGCGCAGGCTGTCCTCCTGGGCGCGTAAAGCATCTGCCGTCTGGCGGGAATCAGAAACTATGTAAGCCTTAACAGAATCCGGCTGTACCTGGAAATTAGCGGCCACTTTGCCCAGCTTAGGTGAGTCAAAGATAATATCCAGCTTGCCGCGTTCCTTTTTGCCGCGGACAATCTTTAGCTGGACGTTTGTTAACTCGTCTGCCACCAATACAGGAATCGCATAAGTTTCTTCTTTGGAGAGGCGGGTGCCAAGCTCAATCTGCTGGCGCATAATCCTCATTTCCCGGATATCCATATTGCGGATATCTGGGGATTCGATCATGGTCTTCATAACATTTTCTGCAACCTCAGCAAGCTTTTCCTGGGCTTCTGCCATTTCCTCCGGGGTTTTGACGGCCTCAGCAAACTTCTCCAGAATATCGGCTTTTACCTCCTCCAAATCAATCTCCTGGTTCAAATCCTCATGGGAAAAAAGGGACTTGAAAACATTGCGCCCCTCTGCCAGGCGGCTGGCCGCCAAAATGTTGTAAGCCGTAACAGGTATGTCATGGCTGGACAGCATTTGGAGGATCTGGGCTTCAGCTTCTTTGGCATGGGAAAATTCCCGCAGCTGTTCCTGATAGTAGGACTGTTCCGTGGAAGTATCCGCCTCAGCCTGGCGCAGCTGCCAGAGCAGCTCCTCGGGGGTCATCTGGGTGACATCCCCTTGTGCCTGGGCTTGCTGGAGCCCCTCAGGGGTTACCCTGCCAAAGGCCTCCTTGGCGCAGTCTGTCTGGTAAGCAGCTTCGATCTGCTGGGAAATGCTCAGATCACGGGATCGAAGCTCTTCTGCTTCGCCAAAGCTCTCATCTATGGATACGTTGATGCCGGCGTTTTGGCGTGTCCTTACAGCGGACAAGAGATTTTTCATGGTCAGGTCGGCTCCCTGGCGGACTAAAGCCCCTACTACGGCTCCGTCTGTTTTGTCGATTTGGCGCAGCAGGCGGTAAATGCCAATATAGCCGTCGCGTTCCTGCTGGGTAATCTCCTGGCGCTGCTCCAGTTTATACAGGAATTTGCTGAACTTTTCTTCGCCCTCTCCATCTATGCGGGACTTGATCTCTTCCGCTTTGGCATTAATCTGGTCTACGCTCATCCCTAAGGGGTTGCTCCCCTCACGGATCATTTCCATTACTACAGCAGGAGACAGGTTTTGGAACAGATTCTGCACCTTTTGGTCAACAGCTTTGATCTGGGCAATGGAAGGCTCGGTGATCTCCATTTGGTTGTATGCCAGGATACGGACAGCACGCTGATTGGGCTCTGTGGGCTCCAACCCTAAGTCCTTCAGGATGTCATCTACATTTTGGAAGGCCTTCTGGATGGAATCGCCAAGGTCAGCCCTGGGTTCCGTCTTCAGCGTATCATAGGCTTCCCCTGCCCGCTCCAGCTCTGCCTGGCTGGCCATGCCAGCCTCATGGATCGCCTCCAGGGAGTCAGACTCCGGGCGGATATTGCCCAAGATATAGGCCGGGGCTGCCTGCAGCTCCCTGGCCTTGCTGATGGTATTGGCAAAAGCCCCTGTGGCTTCCTCTGTGGCAGGAATGCCATTTTGGGAAAGGAGGTTCTTGTAATAATCCTCTTCCAATGCCTTCAGCTCTGCCACTAAATCCTCTAAAGGCTTCGTTTCAATAGAAATACCCCGTTTGAGCAAAGCATAATTTGCCTGGACAGTCATGATCAGCCTGGCTTCCTCAAGCTGGCGCTTTGCCGTAATAAAACGAAGCTCCTCACTGCTGTATCCTGCGGCGGCTTCCTGGCCGGACGTGCCCGATACATCCGATGCGGCGTCTGTGCCTGAAACAGGCTCCGTCTGTCCGGCAGCTGACGCCGCTTCTGGATTCACTGTACTTGAAACAGGAACCGGCTGGGCGCTTTCGGATACTGCGGATTCCTGGCCGCTCGGGAAAGCGTTCTGAACAGCTTGCAGGCTCCCAACCGTAAGGGGAAGCCCTTTATCCAGTACTGTCCACACCTGGGCATCCGTTGCCTGGGCAATGGTGTCCATTGCCTGTTGGGCGCGGTCTGTAAAACTATAACCATCTAAAATGACAGCATCCTTTGGACGGCTGCCCTCTGCAATGGCAGCTGCCATCGCCTCAATCACCTGTTCCTGCGCTGGCGGCAGCTGCATATTCTGCAAATCTACAGCATATTTCAGGTTCTCCGCTGTCAGCGGGAGCTGATTGTCCAGCATCCATTGGCTGTACGCCAGGGAAGTCCCGTCTGCTGTAAGGCCTGCCTGGGCAATAACTTGCTCTACCTGGGCTTTTAAACTATCATCCATTGGCACGCTGGGAGGCGCTGCATGGGGAATGCCGCTGGTACTGTGCTGCGCCTTGTAAAGATTCTCCACTGTGGGGGGAAGCTCATGCTCCACCATGAATTTTACCGCTTCCGGGGTGCAGTTCGTCAAATTGGAAGCCTGACTGAGGGTTTCCTGGCAAGCAGACAGGTTTTCCTCTGTAACTGGCAAATCTGCCTGCTTGATAGCAGATTCCAACTGATTGGCCAGAGCCGTATTGCCTGCCATCTCCTCTAACTGCTGGCTGCTTAGGCTATCGCCAAAAATACTGATATCCGCCCCTGCCTGAGCCAGCTCCATTTTAATCTTATCCATTTCAGTAACAATGGTGTCTACCTCTGTGCCGCCAAGGGAGAAACCATCCTCTTCCAGTTGGCTGCAGTCCTGTTCTGATGCAGTGTTGCTGACAGCTTCCAGCTTCTTCTTGAACAGCTGCAGTTCTTCCTGTTGGGCTGCCTGCTGAATCTTTTCCATCTGGGTTTCCTCTGGAAGAAAGGGCGTCTCCACCTTAGTCTGCTGTACAGAAACCGCCTTCCCAGTTGATGCCTCTACCTGACGGGTGGTAGCCTCCTCTGTCATAACAGCAACATTTCCTTTGATCTCTACTTTGCTGTTGGTCTGGGTGACCTCCATTATATTTGTATCGTCTACTCGTATATTCATGTCTGCGCCTCGTTCCCCTTCTGTCCATTCAGCACACAATGTGCCGAATATTTCAACTGATTTTCCGATGTTTAATATTTCGGTAAATCATCCCAAAAACTTTATGGCGCGGCTGATTCAATCTGCCTGAAAAATAAGCTTATTCCATATACCCTAAGAACACATTCCCTGCTGCGTGAAAGAGGTCGTTGCTGTCCTGCAGGCCCATCCGCTTCACCTGATTGATCACCGGGTCATACAGAATGGTATTGTGCTCGTCAAAGCCAACAATCAGCAGCGCATCCTGATTTACCATAGCCAGGACAGGCGTACCCAGGCTTACATAATACAGCACCTGTTCCACAGTGCATCCTGTCAGATCCATCACATTCTGCCCTGAAAAAGTTTCTTCTAAAATCTGCTTCGGCGTCTCTCCCTGTGCCAGCAGGCCTTCTACATCCAGGCTGATGCCTTTGGCATTGAGCAGGTAGGTCAGGCAGCGCGCCAGGGAATTTTCCCCTAAGCCTGTGATATCCAATGTCTCTGTGCCGATAACAGGCTGGCTGCTGTTTCGTCCCCGGGACCAAATGTATTTCTGCCCCTGCCCAATGACCACGCTGCGGTTTTCATCTGCTTTCAGGATCGCCTCTGCTGCAGAAGGTGTAGACAGTATAATTTTCCCTGCATTGTAAACATAATATTTTCCCCCTGTTTCTTCGGCGTCCAGCTCCACGTTCCTCTGCTCCTTCAGTACAATTTCCCGCGGTACCAGGACACGGGATTTACTGCCTTCCTCCTCGCTGGTGCCTGAAAGGGCAAGCTGCACCTGCCTTTGCTTTTGGGCAGTTTGGAAGGTTTCCACTGTGATTTCTTTATCCTCCAGCTGCTGGCTTTTTATGGTATCCTGGTCAGCGCTCCGATATCCGCCCTCAACCCTTACTTCCCGATTGAGGAAAATAGCGTCCTTTTCCACATAGGCCTTTGTGATATAAAAGCCCTCCTTCTGGTAATCCTTTACCACATTTGCATTCTGATCCTGGATTATCACCCTATACATAGGAAATCGGTCATTCCCTGCAGCATCTGTATCCACATCCTCTGCCCTGGCAATGCCATAGACAAAATCACTTTCCACAAATCCAATGGGCTTTAGGCACTCCTGCCCTTCCCCCTTAATGGAACGCTCCTTTTCCCCTTCCAAATCCATGACCTTCAGGGTATGGGATCTTCCCTCAGGCGCATCCTCCTGCCATGCCAGAAACCTGCCCTCGCTGGATACGGCATAGCTGCCTGGCAACAGCCCCTGGATCATTTCCTTCACTTCCCAGGATTCCAGGTCAATGCCATAAAGCTTATTTCCTGCCAGCAAATAAAACATCTGCTGACCGCTTACATAAAACAGGTCTCCCCAGTCTGCCTTCAGCATGTTATAGGATTTGTCAGAAGGGATAAAAAGCGTTTCTTCAATGGCATTTCCTGCATTGTCATAGTGGAATACTCCGATTCCAGTCTGCCCTTCATGGACACCCCGATTCATATAGCCATAAACCACAAAATCCATATCCCCCTTTTCGTCCACCTTCATAATGCGGATCTCATGGCTGTCATGGTTGTCCCGGCTGGAAATCCCTTCCTGGCTGCGGAAGCTGAATATCTTGGAAAAACGATGGCTGTCCTTGTGGTATCCCCAAAGCTCCCCTTCCTGTACAAACCCCAGCATGTCCCCCTTTTCATTGGATTTATATTCCACCTCAGGGGAGCAGATGCCCAACTGCAGCTTGCCCTTGGCAACCATCCCATTTTCGCCCCGGAAAATCTGGTTCATGGTTCTCTCATAATTGAGCAGGTACATCCTGCTGTTTTGGCTGTTGTAACGCAGGCGGTAATATTCTTCCACATTATAGTATTCCACCTCGCCATTCTCCCCTGCTGAGGTCAGCACATATTTCAGTACAATGGAATTAAAATAGCTGCCCATTTCCTTAATCGAAGGCACTGGCATTTCCAGCCGCTCTCCCTCAAAATCGGCCCAGCAAACCTGTTTCAGGCTGGAATGGATCGTCACCTTCTGCAATGTGGTATTATCCTCTAAGCTGTCTGGCTCCAAATAGGTGGCAAGGCCATCCGCCTGAGGCTTCGCAAAGGTCTGCTCATGAAAATCCAGGGCAAAATCCAAAGATTCCTTCATATAGCAACCTTCCATCTGGGCAATCCTGGTATAGTAGTTGACCGGCTCCCCATTGCAGGCAAGGGTCAGCAGCAGCATATACTCCCTGCCTTCTTCCAAGATATTTTGGAACTGCAGCGTAAAGGCAAGCTCCCCATTTTCCTCGGAATCGCCCTGCACCTCCCCATCCTCGATCAAACGCCCTTCTTCCAGGGTACGCACCTTATAGGAAATACCCTCAATAGCATTTTCATAGGGCTTCACCACGACTGGCAGGGACAGATCATCTGCCAATGGCGTAATGGTATCCCGCATTGTACCAATATCCATTTCTTCCCGATACCCATACAGCTCATTCACCAGCCTGCCCTCTGGCTTCATATAAACCAGAGGCAGGGTAGCCGGCGTCATCTCAGACGTTAAATCCGCGCTGCTGGGCTGGGCAATGCCCATCATCACCAGCACCGTCACCACCATTACACTAACCAATACAATTGCCTTGACCAAGCCTTTACGCATTCTGTTCTTCTTCCTTTCCATCCTGCAGCGCAGCCAGCATCGGGGACACATGCAAAAACTCCATTACCCTGCGATATCCCTCTGTACCTGCGCCTCCGCCTTTTTTCACTGCCCGAATCAATATGTTCTTTGGCGTATGTTCCATATCAATAAATTCCAGAAGCTGCACCTGATAGCCCCTGCTCTCCAGGATCTGCGCCCGGAGTGCATCCGTGACAAGAGACGCCATCCGCTCTTTGACCAATCCATATTGGAACAGGGGCGCAAGCAGTTCATTTTCCATCTGCCCATTCAGCTCATGCTGGCAGCAGGGAACAGACAAAATCACCCTTGCCCCCCATCGGATCGCCTTGTCCAGGGCGTAGTCCGTGGCTGTGTCGCAGGCGTGGAGGGTCACTACCATGTCCACCTGCTGCAATCCCTGGTAATGGGCAATATCCCCCATATAAAATTTCAGGCCTTGGCAGCCATATTTTTCTGCCAGCCGATTGCACTCCTCAATTACATCTTCTTTCAGATCCAAGCCAATAATGCGCACCTGATATCCCTTTAATTCCTTCAAATAATGGTACATAGCAAAGGTCAGGTAGGATTTTCCGCAGCCGAAATCCAGAATCGTCACTTCCCTGTCCCTTGGAAGCTGCGGGAGGATATCCTCAATAAATTCCAGAAAACGGTTGATCTGGCGAAATTTATCATATTTTGCATGGATAATTTTCCCATCCTGGGACTGGACTCCCAAATCCATCAAAAACCCCACTTTTTTCCCCGGGTCTAAAATATACTTTTTTTTCCTATTATGGGACAAATCTGCTGCTCCCATACAGGCTTTGCCAGCCTTTTCCTTTATCGTGGCCTTTCCCTTTTTGCTGACTAAAACCGTGGCTTGTCCTATCAGGGAAAACACCTCCATCTGCCGATAACTTTCCATCCATCCGGAAACGGCATTTACAGCCTCCTCCTTAGAATAATTCTTATGGTATACCTTATTGCCCAAATATTCACTGGCCTGAAATGCCAGGGCATTCTTTAAAAGTACCGGGCGAAGGCTGACCTTCACAGCCTTCTTCCGGTCTCTGGGATTACTGATCACTATTTTATTTAAATTCTCATTGAGATATTTATGCAAGAGCTCCTGTAAACCTTCCATATAGAATCCTTTCTCTGCCATGTATTTTATATTGCAACACACAGAAATATTGCCATATCTTAATTTTCATCAGCCTGCTGCCAATACTCCCGTTTGCGGCAGGAATCAGCCGCTTGCACCTTAGGGCCGTGTTTAATTACCACCAACGGCGGCACCGTTTATGGCGGCACCTGCGCTGATACATTTCATTAAACAGAAGTACCTGGATCAAATCCTGCAATCCATTACCTTGCTGCGGCATTCCCGGACCTCCTGGCGGCCTCCCAGGGCCTCCCGGACCCCAGCCTGGACCTCCCGGGCCTCCTGGGCCTCCCGGACCCCAGCCTGGACCTCCCGGGCCTCCTGGGCCTCCCGGACCCCAGCCTGGACCTCCCGGGCCTCCTGGGCCTCCCGGACCCCAGCCTGGGCCTCCTGGGCCTCCTGGCCCCCCGGGAGGCCTCCCAGGGCCTCCCGGACGCATTTGGGACACTAATTTCCCTTCCAGCGGAAGCTCCTCTGCCTGCATATCCTCTTTATACTGCTTCGCTTCATACTGCCCATCCTCATACTGTTCTGCTTCGTATGCCCCCGCCTGGTATTCTTCTGTCTCAAACTCCTGTACATCCATTTTCTGTATCGCCATATTATTATAAATTCTTCTTACAATCTGGTTCAGCATGAGCTTATCCGGATATTCATCAAACATCAGGCTTCCTTCATATTCCATTTTATCGCATTCATCCTCTACCATGTCCTGAATGGTGCGAACCTCCTTGGGATACATATCCTTCAGCTTCCTCATATCCTTTTCATACTCCAGCTCCTCCATATATACCGTTTTCATGGGGTATGCCATGTAAAAAGGCACCTTCGATATGTTCCCGTCCGGCATCCCGTAGAACATTCTCTGATTATAGTCCACAACGTTTCTCCCATTTCCCTGTTTTCCTACTATTATATGCCCTATTCCTGTTTATGCTACACCCCACGCCCCACCAGCTTTCTCCCATATTTAGCTATCAGTATAGCATACCCCCCCTTATTTTACCACCATCCCCTGCCAAAAAATCTTCACCTTCCCTGCACAGCCCAACAAATTTATACAAATTTTATAATTTTTAAGAAAATTTCCATAGGATTTTGTCTATAACATTGGTATAATAGCGTTATTCCTATACCTTATGAAATAGCGCAGCTGTTTCCCGCCCTTTATGGGCATGCATTACGGGGTGCCCGGAGGGTATACCTTATGAAACAGCGCAGCTGTTTCCCGCCCTTTATGGGCATGCATTACGGGGTGCCCGGAGGGTATACCTTATGAAACAGCGCAGCTGTTTCCCGCCCTTTATGGGCATGCATTACGGGGTGCCCCTGAGGGTATCAGATTCAGAACGCCAACTCCCAATCCTGGGACAAAGGGTACTCTGACTCTTAAAAATACGGCTTTTGTCAATCGGATTTTAAGAAAAGGAATCATTATGAAATTAAGAACCAGGCTGATTATATCATTCTGCATTATTATATTTGTGCCCGTACTCCTGGCTGTGGCTACCATGTGGGGATTTGGCCGTTATCAAATGCGGGCAATCCGCCAGATCTACAATATGGATGGAAATGCGTATGACTATTTTGTCAATTCCTTCAAGGTACTGAGCCATTTTACCAAGGATACTTATAAATCCCTGCAGCAAGTGGCCAAAGAAACCCCGGATCAACTGGCCGACCCTGCCTATTTGGAGCAGGTCAACCAGGAATTATCCAAAAAATACTCCTACCTGATTGTCCGCAAAGGCAGCAGCCTGATTTACGTTGGCCTTGCAAACAGCCCTTCCCTGGAGGAAAAGCTGCCTGCATACGAAGGCGAAACCCCTGCGGACCCAGAATCTGTCTTTTATTTGGAAGGGGATGAACAGTCCCTGGTGCGGCAGATTGACTTTACATTCCAGGACGGCGAAGAAGGAAGCATCTTTATCGTTACTGCCATGGAGCAAATTGTGCCGGAAGTGAAAGGCATTTTGGCGGATCTGTCCATTTCCATTGTATTAATCCTGATCTTTACGGCAGGAATGCTGACCATATGGATTTACCAGGGGATTATCAACCCCATCCGCAAGCTAAAAGTGGCTGCCCAAAATATCAAGGAGGGCAACCTGGACTTCCATATCGAGCCTTCCAACCAGGATGAGATTGGGGAATTATGCCAAACCTTTGAGGATATGCGCTTTCGGCTGAAGGAATCTGCGGAAGAAAAGGTTTCCAGCGAGAAGGAAAACAAAGTGCTGATCCGCAATATCTCCCATGATTTGAAGACCCCGATAACAGCTATCAAGGGATACGTGGAAGGGATCATGGACGGAGTGGCTGACACGCCGGAAAAGCATGACAAATATATCCGCACCATTTACAATAAGGCAAATGAAATGGATGCGCTGATCGACGAGCTGACCCTGTACTCTAATATAGATACCAACCGCATCCCCTATAATTTTAACCGCATCAATGTGGCAGATTATTTCGACGATTGTGTCGATGAAGTTGGGCTGGATCTGGAGTCCAAAAATATTCAACTTACCTATATTGATTATGCAGACAAGGATGTCCTAATCATTGCCGACCCAGAGCAGCTTCGCCGGGTCATCCACAATATCATAGGAAATTCCATCAAATACCTGGATAAAAAGCAGGGATTTATCAGCATCCGCATTCGGGATGTGGGGGATTTCATCCAAGTGGAAATTGAAGATAATGGAAAGGGCATTGCAGCAAAGGACTTGCCCTATATTTTTGACCGTTTTTATCGGACGGACGCTTCCCGCAATTCCTCTACAGGAGGCAGCGGCATCGGCCTGTCCATCGTAAAAAAGATTATTGAAGACCATGGTGGGAAAATCTGGGCCAACAGCAAGGAAGGAACTGGGACAATCATGTATTTTGTAATCCGGAAATATCAGGAGGTAATGAATTGAGCAAAGTATTGATTATTGAAGATGAAGTGGCAATTGCCGATTTAGAGAAAGACTATCTGGAGCTGAGCGGTTTTTCCGTGGAAATTGAAAATGATGGGGAACAGGGGCTGGCACGCGCCCTGAAAGAGGATTTCGATATGTATATCCTGGACCTGATGCTGCCAGGAGTGGATGGATTTGAGATTTGCAAGCAGATCCGGGAGAATAAGAACACGCCTATTTTGATGGTATCTGCAAAAAAGGATGATATTGACAAAATCCGAGGATTGGGGCTGGGAGCGGACGATTATATTACAAAGCCTTTTTCCCCCAGTGAATTGGTGGCTCGGGTAAAGGCGCACCTTTCACGGTATGAGCGGCTGATTAACAGCAATATGCAGGAAAATGATGTGATTGAAATCCGGGGGCTGAAGATTGATAAAACGGCACGGAGGGTTTGGGTAAATGAAGAGGAGAAGCAGTTTACGACAAAAGAGTTTGACCTGCTGACTTTTTTGGCCCAGAATCCGAACCGTGTCTTTTCAAAGGAGGAGCTGTTCAGCCAGATTTGGGATCTGGAGTCTGTGGGTGATATTGCTACGGTGACCGTGCATATTAAGAAAATCCGGGAAAAAATTGAATATAACACCACAAAACCGCAGTATATTGAAACGATTTGGGGAGTTGGATACCGTTTTAAGGTATGAAAAAGGGGGGCTAATCCCCCTTTTTATAAGATTTTACGGTATTTACTGGGTGAAATTCCCGTGGTTCTTTTAAATACCTTGGTAAAATAATAGTAATCATTATATCCTACCAGGCTTGCAATTTGTTCCACAGACAGCCTTTCATCCGCCAGCAGCTCTTTGGCTTTTTGGATTCGCTTAGAAGTCAGGTATTTTGAAAAGGACATCCCTTGTATTTCTTTCAGCCGTACGCTCAGGCGGCTTTCGCTGATATGGTACTTCTTGGCCAGGATCTGCAGGGTAATGTCTTCCATATAACACTCTTGGATTTCTCCAATAATTTGTTCCATGATTGTGGCATTTTCCGTTCCTTCGGAACCTTCCTCGCCTTCTGGCTTCAGATATGGTCTCTCCTCTGGCTGGGATTTGCCTTCCCTTCTTTGTATGATTTTTTCCAAAACATCCCGCAGCATTTCCGGCTCGACAGGTTTTAGGAGATAATCTTTTGCACCGTACCGCAGGGCAGACTGGGCAAAGGAAAATTCTGCATAGCCACTGAGCACTATCACATCCACATCTAACCCTCTTTCCTGCACTTTCTCTAATATTTCCAGGCCGCTGAACCCCGGCATCCGGATATCTGTGATCAGTATCTGGGGCTTTTTCTTTTCCACCTCCTCTAAGGCCACAACGCCATTCTCAGCTTCCCCTACAACCTGCAGGGGAAGGCCGGATTTCTCAATCAGCTTCTTAAGGCCGATCAGTTCCCATGTTTCATCATCTGCTAAAATGACCTTATACATTTTTATATCACTTCCTCCTCTATCCCTTCTGGGATAATAATGGTAATCTTTGTCCCTTTTCCTTCTTCACTCTCTATCTGAAAAACGGCTTCTTCACCATAAAAAAGCTTTAGCCGCTGGCAAATATTAGCCACTCCAATCCCCCTCTGCCTGTTATCGCTTTCTCTTCCAGGGCCCTTTACTGCGTCTTTCCCTTCCCCTATCCCCTGCTGCCTGGATGGAGCCTTAAGGCTGCCTGTTCCTGCGCCCTGAGCCTTTACGCCCTGACTGCGGATCTGGCCGCGCAGTTCTTCCAGTTTCTCTTGTTTCATGCCGCATCCGTCATCCTGGATAACAAACCGGATATGGCCTTCTCCTTCCAGACGGATGGAAGCTTTGACCTCACCGCCTTCCAGCTTTTGCTCTAAGCCATGAAAAACGGCATTCTCAATCAAAGGCTGCAGCAGAAATTTAATCATTGTCTTCTGCCTGGCTGCATCCTCTGCCTCTGTGGCCACACGAATCCTGCCCCGGAATCGGTGCTCAATGATGTTGGCATATTCCCGGATGTAATTCAGTTCTTCTTCTACCCTGACAATATTCCCGCCCTTTACAGCAAAACGGAATACCTTTGCCAATGCCAAGGTAATTTCCGCTATTTCGTCTTCATCATGGTACAGCGCCATAGCGCGGATACAGTCTAAGGTATTATACAGGAAATGGGGATTGATCTGGTTGCGGTATGCCAAAATCTGCAGCTGTTTTTCTGCCGATTCCATCTGATATGCCCGCTCCCTGGCATCCTGGATTTCCCTGTTTTTCTCCTCAATGCTGTCTAACATCTGGTTCAGGCTGGTTTCTACCCTGCCAATCTCATCCTGCCTGCGTACCTGAATCCTGTCCCTAGGCTCCGAGGATACATGCTTTACAAAGCGGTCCATTTCCCACATTGGCGCTGCCAGGCGCAAATAGCAAAAGGCAACCATGCATAATATCAGGAATAGCGCCAGCAGGTAAGCCCCTGTATGGAAGCCTGTCATCCAATCGTTCCTGCCATAAAACTCTGTTATTGGAATCCTGCTGACAATCTGCCAGCCGCCCATGGGCAGGCTGTCTTTGGTTACGGAATACTCAAAAGACTCCTCCATCTGCTCTGGAGCCAAATACTCTTCCCCCTCCTCTCCCCGGGAAGCCAATACCCGATTATTTTTATCCAGCAAATAAATCTGCGTATTTTCTGTAGCCTGCGCCCCCTCTAAAATCCCCTGAAACTTATCTGGCTTCATAATCAGGACGCACATTCCTATCTGCTGCCCATAAAGCCTGCTGTTCAGATTAAATACCGGAAAATAAATAGCATAATACAGAGAATTAGAATCCGAAAAGTAAAACAGGCTGCTGTATTCCATTTTACTTTTCATGGCTTTAACCATCCCCGTCTGCTCCACCTCCTGCGTCCCCTTCCCCATACTAGCAATCAGATCCATATCCTTACCAAACATATAAATCCCTGCTATATTTTGCTCCAGAAGGATCGTATTGGAAAACACTGTATTTACATCTTCTATGGAAATGACACGCTCCACGGAATCCTGAAAAAAATAAGTATAAATCGTAGGGGAATAAGAGGTCATAGAGGCAATCTGAGTCATAAGCTGGTGATACTCCTCCATCTTATCCTCAACCTGCGCCAGAAGCTGGCGATTGGCATTCAGGGTATTTTCTTTCCAGATCATCCGCATCTGCCGGTTGGAAATCACAAAAGCAAGGAACAGCACCAGCATCAGGGCTGCCCCCATAAAAGAAAGCTGGCGAAAAATACTTGTTTTCTTTAATTTTCCCGCTGCCACACTGACACCATCCTTTTCTTAACCCCCGCCTTCGCTCCGCCTTAATTCACCTTTGGGATCCTGCTCTGGTACTCCTGGCAATTTTTCTGATATGCCTCATCCTTTTTCCTGTCCAGTTCCTGAATCCCCATCTCTCCTAATTCTTCCAGCATATTTTGGTATTCCTTTTCAAACTGTGCATCATCTGCTGCCAAAATAATTTTTGCCACCTGGGATTTTTTATACTCTGCAATCTGGGATTCTAAGCCCTTCATCTCCTCATCCAAGGAAAAATTCAATAAGGAATTATCATATATTCTGGTTTCCTTTGCCTTCCCATAGGCAGTCCGAATCTGCGTATCTGCCTCATCCCGGCTCCCCTTTTCATAAGGAGCCCGCACATGGCGCTCCCAAGCTGAATTTGCAAACATCCACCAGGCTCCTACCCCTGTCTTCCCAGAATTACGTTCCGCCTCCTTCCAGCTATCCTTCAGCCTTACAAGCCCATCCTCCCACTCATAATACACCCCTTCTTCCCCATAACACCAAAGCAGCATACCCTCATTGCCTGTCATATAGTCCAGCCATTGCGCCAATTCCTTCGGATGCTCACAGGATTTCGAAAAAAAAGTGTTAATCCAGCCCAAAGACGTCGTCTGCTCTTTACCATAGACAGGATGTTTCCCTGTTGATGAGAGAATCGGCCCTGCTGTCTCCCAGTCCCTTGGCTCCATATCAAAATTTGCCGTATTCCCAATAAAGCACAGCACCCTTCCCTCTGCCATGGCATCTCTAATGCCTGCATTTGACATGGTCAGGCACTCTGGCCGCAAATAGCCTCTTTGCAATACCCTGTTCAGAAACTGAAGGGCATCTTTCATTTCTGGCTGGAGATAAAAATCCGTATACGCCCCCGTTTCATCCACCGGCTCTGCCCCAAAAGTATCCCGCAGGAAAATCAAAGTGGATCCCTGATAACTCTGCCCATCCACCAGCAAAGGAATGATTTCCTCCTGGCCGCCAGCCTTATTTTTGTCCAGGGCTATCTGAAATGCCCGGAGCACCTGATCCTCGGTTTTCAGGCTGTCTACATTAAGCCCAAGCTCCTCCAAAAGCCTTTTATTCCAAATAATCCCATTGTTATACCCATAATCCACCATATCCTGATAACATTGGGAACTGGGCGGCCATATTTTCGTCACATCGCCACAGCTCAAATGGGAAGGATAAGCATACCAGTCCCCATCTCTTTTTATCATCCCTTCCTTAACATCTTCCGGAAAATCCTGAAGCAAATGGGACTCTGGGAGATACTTTTCCAAAAATTCCTCCATCTTCCAGACTTTACCAGAGGTAACCAGCTGATTAATGGTTATTTCATCCGTCACAGAGATCACATCTGGCAGCTCATCATTTGCAAGCATCAGGCGAAGCTGGTTGTCCGCATCCTGCGGCGGCACATTTGTATCTACAACCACATTTGTCTTTTGCGTAATCTTGCCTGTAATCGAGCCCTCCCCCGTCTCCCATTTAGGGGGAACCCAAAAATCCACATCACAGAACAGGGAAATATGGACATATTCCTTAGAGTCTTCCTGCACAAGATGGCCAGTGCATCCACATAATAAAAGCAGGGCAGAAATATAAAAAACAATTTGGAATCTTTTGCAGGACATTTTGATCTCCTTTTTTCCATCCAATCCAGGAGTATATTAATAATTTCATCTCTCTATTGTAATGCATCCTGCAAAGCAGTTCAAGTACTAATTCCAGCGGGATAGGAACATATATGGTTCCGTTAGGTGGATAAGTGGCTGTCCTCAGATGGCTATGCGGCCTCAAGTGACTATGCGGCTGTCCTCAGATGGCTATGCGGCCTCAAGTGACTATGCGGCTGTTTTTTATCTTGTAAGATTATTTTACAGGTGGCATACAGAAATGAAAAGACTACAGTTCGGATACTTTAGTGACCATGGTACTGGCACCTCTGGTATTCAGAATATTATAATTGCCTGACACGGAAATGTGTGCTATACTTTGCATGAGAAACCATAGAGCCGGGCGGCTACCCTCCATTTCGGAGGGGCTAACCCTCCAGACGAAAGAAAGGAGGGCGTTGCCAATGATGATTACATATTCTGACTTAGTTCAGACTGGAATATTCATTGTTGCCCTTATTGGATTGTGTTACACAGTTTTTAAGGGAAAACGAAAATAGCCGCCACTATTCGCAGTAGTGACGGCTGTTTGTAAAAACAGTTTGCTTATTATTTGAGAGTAGCCGCTTCTATGGCTTTCCCTTTTTCTATGCTTAATATAGCACATTTGGCAGCAGGATTCAAGAGCCAAACACACGTTTTGACACTGGCGCTTAAAGTTGGTGTTACTATTCACGGCCAATGTCAGTTAGTTAAGCTATCGAGTTAGACTCTGAATAGAGGTCTAACTTAAATTTTTCAATAAAAACCACTCTAATGGATTGACACAGGGCTCAAAATGTGCAGCCGCCCCCGTTTCTGTTAATTTTAGTTGAAACAAGGACGATACTTTAGCCAGGGGATAATACCACTTTTGACCAAAGGAGGCACACTATGGCTAACCCTGAGAATATTAAACAGACCCTACTGTCTGAAATTGAAGGGATGGGGCAGCACTGTGGGGATTTCTGCAAGCGTCCCGGGACTGACTTTACCCGTGACAGGAAAATCCCTTTCTGCACGCTCCTCCATTTCCAGATTTCCATGGAAAGCGGCTCCATCGGCCATGAGCTGCCCAAATACTTTGACTTCGATACCGGGACACCGTCACTTTCTGCATTCTACCAGCAGCGCGCCAAGCTGTCCGATGATGCCCTTCCAAAAACTTTTTTACAGCTTCAACAGGAACTTCAGGCCAAAATCCCTGCTAAATGGCAGGTACCAGCTCCTTGCATGTGACGGCTCCAGCTTCACCTTCACAAGGAACCCAAAGGACACCGAAAGCTATTACAGCCCAAGCGGGCGTTCCAAAAAAGGCTATAACCAGATGCACCTTGTGGCCATGTATGACCTGCTGGGCAAGGTTTATACCGACGCCGTCATCCAGCCCATACGGAAAAAGAATGGGTTTGCCGCATTGTGCAGGCTGATTGACAGGCACACCCCCTGCTGCAGGACAGCCCCCATATTCATTGCCGACAGGGGGTTCCATGCGTACAATGTCTTTGCGCATGCCATTGAGAATGGGGCCTTTTTTGTCATCTGGGCAACTGACACAAAAATGAGGCGGCTCCTTGGAGAGGGCCTCCCAAAGGGGAAAACGTTTGACATCCGGGTGACAAGGCACCTTACAAGGAGCCATTCAACAATTCACTGAAAATCGATAGGCATCTGCATTCAATGATGAGATTGTTCTCTACCGTCTATCAAACTCCCTTATGCTTATTACCAAAGGATAGCCTTATTTACATCTGCAAAATCTTTCTCAATTTAACTCTTATCACTAACACTTTCTTGGACTTTGATTTTCTAAAGAATGCTATTTTCATTGAAAACCCTCCAATTACTTTTAACTTCAATTTTGCATTCATAAAATTGATAAATGTCCAAAAGTTGTAAACTGGTGGATAGATACTTAAATTGAGAAATAGAGCTCAAAGACAGGTTTGCAACTACCAGCCTATTAAAGCAGCCGCATTTACCTGCCTTCCTTCTGCAGCCAGGCAGGTAAATGCCTTCAGATATGGACTGCAGCAGAAAACGCCGAATTTTGCTTAGGCTCTATTCAGAACCAAATCTTTCACTAACTTACATTGTTCCATGCCCAATGCCATCAACGGGAAGCCAGGGCTATTTTTCTCAGCTTACAGGCATAGAAAACGTAGTCAGGGAGAGGCTGGGGCTTCCGTGTCTGCCCTTGTGACTTGCGGAGGGGTTTAGAGTTTCTTAGCAGTTCCCCAAATAGCAGGGATTTGCGGACAGGGACGTCCGCAAAAGCCCTGGCCGCGCCATGGACGGCGCGTCCAGGGCGGTTCCGTCCGTATGGCACAGCCTCCATGGAACTGCTTAGAAACTCTTAATCCCGGAGCGCTGGAACAAGGGCAAACACAGAAGCCCCAGCCTCCCCCTGACGGCCCCTTACCATCCCCTGACAGCCCCTCCCCCTTAACTTACTGGCATAACACCCCTACAGCCACACTGTCCATTCATGAAATCCTGCACACAAAAAATCCGGAAATCACTTCACTGTGATCTTAATCCTTGCCTTCTTCCCATTAAAGGCCTTTACCGTAATCGTTGCTGTCCCCTTCTTCCGGGCTTTCACTTTACCAGAAGCAGACACTGTTGCCACCTTCTTATTACTGCTGGTGTAAGTACGCTTGTAACTTGCGGTATTTTTCGGCAATTTTACCTTAATCTGGTAACTTTTCCCTTTCTTCACAGTCTTTTTCGCTGCTGTCAGTGAAATTTTCTTCGGTGCGGCTTTCACTGTAATGGTACAGGAAGCCTTTTTGCCGTCTGCCGTTGCTGTGATCTTGGCCTTCCCAGCCTTTTTGCCTCTCACCAAGCCTTTTGAATTCACCGCAGCGACACTGGCCTTGCTGGACTTCCAGGCCACTTTTTTACTGGTAGCGTTAGATGGCGATACCGCTGCCTTTAAGGTAAGCGCTTCGCCCTTGCCGATAGTGGCTTTCTTCAGGCTCAGTTTCACGCTCTTTACCGCAACCTTCGCAGCCTTCACCGTCACATGGCAAACTGCACGCTTACCGTTTGCAGATGTTGCCGTAATGTTAGCGGTTCCAGCCTTTACGGCCGTCACCTTGCCAGACTGGTCTACCTTCGCTACCTTTTCATTGTCAGATTTCCATGTCAATTTCTTATTGGCAGCATTAGATGGCAATACTGTTGCCTTTAAAGTTTGGCTCTTTTTCACTTCCAGGGTCAGGGACGTCTTATTAAGGGACACGCTTGCCACTGCAATATCCACAGGAGGCTCTCCCTCCCCTGTTACCGTAATTGTAGCCGTCACCGTCTTATTTTCCGCTGCCAGCTCCTCCTCCGCTGTCATATTAAACACCAATGTGCCATCGTAAGCCACATTGACACTCTTTACAACCGTATGCCGGCAAGGGTCGAAAAGCCCGCCTGCGCCAGACATCCCCTCATGCGGGTCTGGATATGGCCTTGCATGGTAAACCAGCGCCAGGTTGCCGTATTCATCCAATACAATAGAGTTATGGCCGCCGCCTACATGGGCGCCTCCGCCAATATTTCCTTGGTAGGTATCGTAGGAAGAAAGCACTGGATATGGAATTTGCGTCCAGCTGGCAGGATTCATCAAATCGCTGCCTTTATCTGCCATCATTAAGCCCAGGCAATAGTATTTGTCTACCGTCGCCCCAGAATAACTGATGTATACTTTATCGCCGTATACTCCCCGTTCCCCCAGTTGGCCTTACCAATCTGGAATATACTGGCCTGCCCCAGGATATCGGTCAGCGCATAATTACTGGCCTCGGCAGATACTTTAACGCCGTCCAAATAAATTGTGGTGTCTGTCTCTGAGAATACGGCGTCCACATGGGTCCAATCCGTCCCGGTAGCGGCTGAAGCGCTTCTGGGCCTGCTGCCGCTCTGATGGTAACGCTCCAACGTTGTAGTGCCTCCATTGATCAAAGCGCCAATATAATGCTCCCCATTCACGCCCTGTCTGTCCGCATTGGGGGCAGCGTAAAAGCCCCAGTTTGTGCTGGTGCGGTCAGGCTTGGCTTCAAAAGAGATGGTAAGCTCCTTTAAGCCAGTCAAAAGGCTGCTGTTATCAGACTTTTTTACATCCAGGTAACTTGCGCTGCCATCCAAGTAGAGGGCTTTGCCCTGGTCTGCATCCCTGTCCTGCAAAGTTGCGCCTGCCCCTACAATTGCGGCAACCGCATCCTTTGATGTAAATTTTCCATCCTGCGGGTCTGTATTAAAGTCAAAGTCTGCCAGAAGATTCGTATCCTCAATGGCTTGTGTTTCAGCGGCTGGCAAAGGGGCGGAAAGTTCCGCGGCATTTGCCAGGGGAGCCGGCAGCATGGTGAATGCCAGGGCGGCAGATAAAATAGCTGCCCGGCAGCGTCTTTTGGAATATTTCATGAAAAAACCTCCTTCAATTTGTGATGATTTTGTATGATATGCAAAACATTTTTCATTATACAGAATAATATTGTGAAATCATATGGATTTTTTTGTTTTTTAGTACATTTTTATCGGAAATATATAAAATAGTAAATATTTTTGCCGCCAACCAGGCTCAATGTCAGTAACTTAAGGCATCAACAGACACGGAGCGAAAGTTTCCATCTGAGAGCATGGATGGCAATCTGGCCGTCAGGGCACGGGGATGGCAGTCTGACTATCTGGGCGCAGGGATGGCTAAGCGGCCGTCAGGGGGTGGCTGGGGCTTCCGCGTTTGCCCTTGTTCCGGCGCTCCGGGATTTAGAGTTTCCTGGCAGTTCCCAAAATAGCAGGGATTTGCAGACAGGGACGTCCGCAAAAGCCCTGGCGCCTGCCACTAAAATTCCTGAAAAACGCTTACTCATCCCTGATGCCTGCCACTAAAATCCCTGACGGACGCTTACCCACCCCTGCAGCATCCCTTAAGTTACTGCCATTGCCCCTCTATAAAACAAAATTCAAGGCAGCACACCTACAAAACCGATGCGCTGCCTTTCTATCATAAAGGATTCAGAAAGCTACTTTACAGTGATTTTAATCCTGGCCTTCTTGCCATTGAAGGTTTTAACAACAATTGTTGCCTTGCCCTTCTTAATTGCTTTAATCTTTCCAGTGGAAGATACCGTCGCTACTTTTTTATTCGTAGTAGAATATGTAATTTTCCTGCTTGCGGTGTTTTTGGGCAATTTCACCTTTAACTGGAATGTTTTCTTTTTCTTTAATGTCTTTTTGGACGCGTTCAGCGTAATCTTAGAAGGCGCCTTCTTAACTGTGATCTTACAGGTGGCTTTCCTGCCGCCTGCAGTAGCAGTAATCTTGGCAGCGCCTGCCTTTTTCGCTGTGACCATGCCTTTGGAGGTAACAGAAGCCACGCCTGGCTTGTCAGACTTCCATGTTATTGTCTTTTTTGTAGCATTAGAAGGAGCCACAACAGCCTTTAAGGTAAACTTTTCTTTTACTCCAAGGGTTGCTTTTTTCTCGGACAGGCTTACCTTCTTCACAGCAACAGCAGGAGCCTTTACCGTCACGTTACAGGTAGCTGTTTTTCCATTTGCAGTGCTTACGGTTATGACAGCCTTTCCTACTTTTTTTGCTGTCACTTTACCGTCCTGGGTTACGGATGCGACTTTTATGTCACTGGATTTCCAGGCCAGGGATTTATTGGCTGCATTTTCTGGAGCTATGGTTGCTGCCAGCGTCACAGTCTCCCCTGTTTTCAGCTCCAAAGCTGTTTTATTTAATGTTACGCTGGCTGCATCCACCACGCCTTCCACAGCCATAGTTACCGCTGATACCCCTTCTAAGGTTGGCGTAATAACCATTTCGCCATTGCTGTCAAACTCAATCTCATCAATGCAAGTCTCGCGGTGCTTTCCAAGCCCATCGCCGGATGTAAAGATATCCAACGGCGTATAGAACCTGTGGTATGCCATGAAATACCGGTCTTTGCCGCTTGCATCCTGTACATGGAGCACAGACTGGTGGGCAGAGCCAAGGATTCCCTTGCCCTCATCCTTGCTCAAGAGGTTTTTCTTCCTTAAGGTTACATTGGCTGTCCCGTCTGCTGATACTAATGTATCGCTTATGCCGTAATTTACATGGTAATTCGGGCTGTTGGCGTCATCACAGCTCCAGGTCCAGTGGTATTTGCCGTCTTTCTTTGTGACAACTACAGACTCACGGAAATCCGTCAGGCCATTGATCTGTTTTAATGTGCCCTCCTTAATGCTCATCATGTCTTCATTCAGTTCCGCAATGGCTGCGCTCCCATTCCCAAAGAGGATATAGGACTTGCCGTCATCGTCTGTGAAAATAGATGGGTCAATCGCCTGTCCCATAGACACGCCTGCGCTTCTGCACATAGCCACTGTCAGAAGGGCTTCCCCCTTATCTGTATAGGGGCCTTCTGGATGATCCGCTGCTGCAACGCCTATCGAAGATGTTCCGCTGCTGTCTTTTCCGCAATAGTAGAAATAATATTTTCCATTCTTTTTCTCAATCGTGGGCGCCCATGCGCTGCCCCCGGACGCCCATGGGGAAACTGCGATCTGTATGCCATTTTCATTTTTGCCTGGGTTCTGGTCAGCCAGCTTCATAATAATGCCTTCATCTGTCCAGTTTACCATATCTGGGGATGAGAATGCATGGAATACATCCCCGCTCCAGGATGGATATCCATCTGTCGTTGGGAAAATCCAGAATTTCCCGTCAAAATAATCAATATCCGGATCTGCATACTGCCCTGGAAGCACCGGGTTGTTGCAGACTACAGGCTTTTTCACTGTCCATGTTTCTTCTTTGCCGTTCTTTGCAAATACCACCTGGGCGTCATTGGAAAGGTTCAGGTTTGCGCCGTTTGCAACTGCCTGGCCATTTACCTGAATGGTTACATTCCCTGTCAGGCTAAAGGTTACCGGCACCTTCGCCAGGTCTGTTCCCTTACGCACATACGGCTGGATTTCCTTCTTTTCTGCATCAAAGACGGTCCGGATTGCCGTATGGCTGTCTGTCCCCCTGTATTCCAAAGCCTCTGCCCGGGTAGGTGCGGTTCCTGCCACTGCGCCGGAAACTGCTGGCAGGGTGTCTGTAAACTTAGATGCAAGCGTCTGGATCTCCTCCTCGGTGCTGGCTCTGTTCTTAATGCGCAGGTTATCAATCCATCCTTTGCAGTATTCCCCGCTTCCCCAGTTTGCTTTCCCAATCTGAAGGATGCTGGAATTGCCCAGGATCATAGGAAGCTGGTTTGCGCTGCCCTCTTCCGATTCCTTCTTGCCATTCAGGTATACCGTAGTGCCTGTTTTTGTAACCACGATATCTACCCGGCTCCAGCTGCTGCCTGTATTTACGCTTGGGTTTGATGGGCGGCTTCCGCTGTTATTGTACCGCTCTACTGTGGTAGTACCACTGTTTGCCATAATCCCGAAATAACGCTCGCTCTTGTATGTGGGGGCTGCGCTGTTGGGAGCCGCATAAAGCACCCAGTTTGTATCTGTGCGGTCTGGCTTAAATTCATAAGAAACTGTCATTTCCCTTGTGCCGGTCAGAAGGCTCTTTCCATCCTTGTCTGTCACAGTCAGGAAATTAGAGGCGCTGCCATCCAGATACAGGGCTTTGCCTGCCTCTGCGTTATAGCTGTCCTGCAAAGTATAGTTTCCAGAGGCCTTTGCATTTTCGCTGGCAAAGCCTTTCACGCCATTGCCCAAATCTGTTTCCATATTAAAGTCAAATTCAGCCAAAACCTTTTCTTCCGGCTCCTCATCGCCTGCCCCATAGCCAAAATGCTCCATGACCGCCTTGTATTCTGCATCCGTTATAGGCAGGATCGTCCCATGGCGTTTCTTCAAAGATCCAAAATTCACATCTGTTGCCGGAGACCAGCTTGCAGTGGTCATATCTGCCAGGTTTGTGGAACGGAAAGGAAGGTATCCTTTTCCTTCGGAATACTGGTCACACATCAGCCCCCAGGTGCGGACTGGATTCCCATTGCTGTCCTTCAGCCAGTCATCCTCACAATATTCAAAGAACTCCGGCCCTTCCAGCTTTGCGCCGCTGTAATTGTTATTGTTAAAAATCTTGGATAATGTGCCTATAATTTCCCAGCCATCATAGATAGAATCGCTCTGCTCAATGGTAATCTGGCCATCGCCGGACGCCCTGTAATATTTCTTGGCCGCATCGTCATAGATTATGGTCGTGTCAATAATGGAATGGTCGCGGTCAATCCAAAGCACCGGCTCAGAGAATGTATAGAAATCCCTGGTGGTGGCATAGTACATATTTGTCGCATCTCCAATGTTATTGCTCTCACTGGAAGCAGTTGCCCAGTAAACCACATAATTTCCAGTCTCGGCATCATAATATGCCTCTGGAGCCCATGCCATTCCCGCCCCTGGGATCTTTGACGCCACATCCGCCAGGCGGGGCTCGCTCCAATTTACCAGATCCGTGGATTCCCATATGACAAGCGCTGTGCTTCCATCCACCGTTGCATGGGCATTGCCCCAGCCGCCGCGGTAATAAATGCTCAGGTCTGTAGCGATCAGATAGAACTTATCCCCATTATGGGAACGGATCAAATAGGGATCGCGGACTCCCTTTTCCCCAATAGCAGATGATAATGCTGGGCTGCCGTTTGCCGTCATATCCATCCACTGGCTGCCATCCTCGCTGGTTGCAAAATAAATCTGTTCATCCGTTTGCCTTCCCTCTGTCCCCGTAAAATGTGCAAAGAGATAAGAAGTTGTTTTTTCCTGCTTCTTTTTGGCCTTTACCGTTACAGTAATCGCCTGAGCCTTCTTGCTTATGCTGCCCAGCGTTACAGTTGCCTGTAAAGTAACCATAACATCTGGCTGCCCTGGCTCTGGGCGTGCCACAATGCCAGCCGCTTTTTTGCCATCTGCGCTGGCCGTGTCTGTAATCACATTTTTATTGCTGGAAGCCCATTCTACGCGGGCTTTTTTCTCTGTGCCCTCCACCTCTATTTCAGATGGAAGGAAAATATTATCGCGGATATCATCCTGGTTCGGGATGGAAATCTTTTCCATAGCCTTATCCACAACAGATACATCATCCATTTCTTTTAAAACGGTAACAGAAAATTCCTTTGTATCCGATACGCTCCCCATGGCAATCGTAGCCGTCAGCGTAACTTCCAAATCCGCTTCTTCTGCAGAAGGCCTTGTAATCTTAGCTTTGCTGCCTTCCAGCACAATGGCGGCGCTTCCGGAAACCCATGTGATATCACAGCCATTCCCACCCTTTGTAGGAAGGGTAAAATCATGATCCGCCTTCAAATCTGGAAGGTCAATAGCCAACGCTTCCTTATCTGCCTGCACAGCAGCACGAAGGGTTTCCGGCGTGCTGAGCTGGTCAATATCCAGCGCCTGTCCATAAATCTTAAAATTATCAATCCATCCTTTGTAATATTCCCCGTTTCCCCAATTGGCCTTTCCAATCTGGAAAATACTGGATTCCCCTAAAATATCCGGCAATTTATGGGCGCTTTCCACTACGCTTTGCCTTATGCCATTGACATAAAGCTCTGTTGCGCTTTCTGTAAGCACCACATCCACATGGAACCAGTCTGTGCCTGTGAAAGCAGAGGCGCTGGCTGGCCTGCCATTTGTATTATTGTACCGTTCAACAGTGGTTTTCCCGCCATTGATCAATGCGCCGATATATCGCTCTTTATTATAGGTCTGTGCGCCTGTATTGGGCGCTGCATAAAAACCCCAGTTGGTGCTTGTCCGGTCTGGCTTTGCGTCAAAGGAAATGGTAATCTCCTTTAACCCTGTTAACAGGCTGCTGTTATCGGATTTTGTGAGGTTTAACCAGCCTGTTGCGCCATCCAGGTACAAAGCCTTGCCATTTTCAGCATCCCGCTCCTGCAGCTGCACCGTGCCGTTTACAGACGCAGCCACTTCCTTGGAGGTAAATTTACCGCCCTGTGCCTCTGTCTCAAAATCAAAGGCTGCCATAGGCTCTGCCGTTACCCTGGCCATGCTCTGGCCTGCCCCGGTTCTTGCATCCCCGCCCGCCTCTGCCGCTTTGGCCAGGGATGACGGAAGCATGGTAACTGCCATGGAAAACGCCAATGCGGCTGCCAGGCAGCGTTTCACTTGATGATTCATTGCATATCCTCCTGCTTTTTTATAATTTTTGTAACTATTCTGCACTTTCATAGTTACTAAATGTATCTTTATTCGAGCAAGTTGCTCGAAACTGATGTATTCATTATAAAAAAGATTACTGCAAATCTATATGGAATTTTTTTCGGATTTTTGTACTTTTTTTAAGGTTTATAAAGCGCCGCGCACTACAATGCTTCCACCTGAAAGCCAGCCCCCTCCAGCAGTTCCTGCGCTTTTTTCGCATTTTGCGCCCCAAGCACCTCCATATACCCGCCCTTCACCTGCCCCACCCCGCCAAAAGCTTCCTGAAACTGCCCCTTTTCCATACACATCTTGCCGCCAGGCTCTTTTAATATACCACAGATTTTCGCCTTTTTGCTGCGCCCCTCTTGATCAGCCACCGTCAGCTCCAATTGCGCATATCCTTTTATCCATTTTTCAATCTCCCCCTTTGTAGGGCTATACCCATGCCCATCTAAAAAAGCTCCAAAGCATTCCTTCCCCACCAAAAGCATAAGCGTATTTCCCAGACGGATTTCTGGCTCTGCCTTCTCCCATTTCAAAGGATAAGCCTCCAGCTCCACTCCCATCACTTCTGTTTCCAGAGTATATTCCCCCATTTTAACCTGAAGCGCCACCGTATCCACAGGCTCAAACCTGGAAATCCCAGAAATCTTCTGCAACTCTTTTCGAACCCCTTCTGTCAGTTCTTCGCCAGATTGAACCATCATCCCATAGGTTTTCTGCTCCTGCAGCCACGCCTTCCCTTTTCCCGCTAAAAAAAACACCCCGAAAGCCAATATCCCTACAACTACAATATCCTTATAAATATTCCGCTTTCCCATATTCTACTCTCCTATATTCCTTTATTCCCTCATTCCTTTTACCATTTTTCCTTTATTCCTTTCCCCCTATTGCCATACCGCCTATTTTCTATTCCCTCCGATGCACCATCCCCATCCTCTGGTAATGCTTCATCCGCAGATACAGCCATGCCATCATAAGCGCCATTGCCCCCATCACCAGAGCCACAATGGTAATCCACCACTGATTTGTCTTTTCCACTTCTTCCTCCTCTATTTTCAGTTCCACCACCTGGGGCTTCTTAATCGCTGTATGCAGCTTCTGTTCCTGCTCTGTGACCTTCCCCTGCTCATCCTCATAAGAAAAAATCACCGTGCCAACCACATCCCCATATTTCTCCCCACCCCCTTCCATTACATTCCCATCCGCATCCATATCCAACGTCCCCGCAAACACCGGAATCTCCCCATCCAAAGATGCGCCGGACTCCATATTCCCCAAAAACAGTTCCTTCTCTGGAAACAGCCCTTTCCCTTCCAGGCGCACCCTGGCATTATAGATTACCGCCAACCCTGTATTCCGCACCTGAAACGTCAAAGAATCCGTATCCGCCTCATAAATGCTCTCCGGAAAAGAAAGCCCCGCCAGTTCTGCCTGCTGGGTCTGGCTCACAGATAAGCTCACGCTCTCGGTTGCATTATACCCTGTTCCCTTTTTATCCTCATAATCAAACTGAAGCTGCACTGGCACCGCCTCTGCAGCCGCTTTCCGCCCCACAGTTATATTTTGGGACAGATCCAGCACCTGCCCCGCCCCTGCCCGCTCAAAATACCAGGATGTTTTCTCAAAAGAAATATCCCGGCTCTCACAAAGCAGCGTAACCTTCAGATTTTCCATCGCCTGCCTGCTGCTGCAGTTTTTCACTGCCACCGTCCAAAGGCTGCTTTCCCCAGCCTGCAAAGCTGCTCCCTGTATGCTATTCTGCACTATCATAACCTTTGGCTGATGGCTCGCTTCTTCCCCTACACTTCCCGAGCCTGCAGAAGGCTCCTGAGAATTTCCTGCCTCTTCCCCTTCCAGCCCCAAATCCATATCGCCATCTACTGGCAGCATTTCTTCCCCACGATTCTTCTGTTCCCCTTCCCCCTCCTGCCCATCTCCTGAAACCTTATCTTTCCCATCCCTAATCTCCACATAAATCGTAAATTCCTGCTGCTCCATCCCATCTTCCGTCTGTGCCTGCACAAGCAAATACAACGGATACTGCCCATTTACCCGATTCTTTTTCAACTTAACCTTACACTGATACAGATATACGCCATCTTCATTTTCCTTCACTTTTTTCTGATAATTCTTATAATAAAACGGCCCATCCTCCTCCCTCTCAAAGGAAATCCCCACCTGAACCTCATGGCTTTTTACCTTTGCTTTCATAATAAACGGAACTACCAGCGTCATGGTATCCTTACGGATAGAAGGCTCATACCCCTTTGCAAAGGACGCCCCCATCCCTTCATACCTCTTATTTGCGTCAATGGCAATGCCCCCCTCTGCCCTGGCAAACACCGGAAAAAGCATTGCCAGGCAAAACAGCACTAAAAATAATATCAGGCACTTCTTCCTAAAATAACTTTTTAAATCTTCCTTACAATCTCCCAAATATGCTGCCCTCCACTTTTTCTGTTCCAAAACAATCCAACTCCTTCTCTCCATTCTCCTTATCTCCCAACCTCCTAACCTATCAGCTCCTTTATCCTCCCCCCATCCATCTCATAAACCCTATCACACAAAATCCGAATATCCTCACTATTATGGCTTGCCAGTATAACCGTCTTCCCTTCCTCCTTCAGCCCCAGCAGCAGCCTGCGGATATCCGCCACCCCATGCTTATCCAACCCATTAAAAGGCTCATCCAAAATCAAAAATTCCGGATCCTCCATAATTGCCTGGGCAATCCCCAAACGCTGCCGCATCCCCAGCGAATATTTCGATACCGCCTTCTTCAAATCCGGATCCAACCCCGCCTTACGAATCGCCTCCCTTATCCCCTCCTTAGAAATCTTCTTCTGCAGCCCCGCCAGAATTTCCAAGTTCCGCATCCCACTCAAGTTTGCCAAAAACCCCGGCGTTTCAATAATCACCCCTATACTTTCCGGAAAATCCACATCAATGCCAATAATTTTCCCATTCACCCGAATCCTCCCACTGCTCACCGGCAAAAAACCACAAATACACTTCATCAGCACCGTTTTCCCAGATCCATTATTGCCAGAGATCCCATACACCTTCCCCTTCTCCATCGCAATATCAATATCATGCAAAACCATATCCTCCCCAAACACCTTCGTCACATGCTCAATCTCAACATAAGACATCCCCATCCCTCCAATACCACAAACTACGATACCATTACTCCAATGGTAAAATACCAAACAAACTGCAACACTACCATCCCCACCCCTTAAACCAAACATTCCATACTATCAAACAAAAGCCAATATACCTTTCCAAACTTACAAACTAAGATTCTCCCCCTCCACTTCCTTCCACTTACAAGCTGCCATCCTCCCCATTTACGGACTTCGCAAATGTAGTCAAGGAGTGGCTGGGCCTCCTCCCAAAAATGCAGCCCCAACTCTCATATCTCCCGCACTCTCCTCCAAAGCACCAACCCATGCAGCAGCATCCCCACCATGGAAAGCGCCCCCAAAAATACCCATACCCCGCTCCCATCGCTCCCCCAATATTCCTTTCCCAAAATCCATTCCGCCGGATACATCGTATAAAGCTCCGGCAGATACCTCTCCTTCAAAATAACCAGCATATAATACCAGACAAAGGGCAGCCCATAAGCCATATAGTAATTTTTAAAAGCCGCGCCAAAAATCCCCGACAGTTCTCCCAATATTCCCCCCATCATGGAAATCCGCAGCAGCTTCTCCCCTACTCCCCGCAGTTTCTCCCAATCCATATCCCCCTGAATTTCCAATGGATATATCAACAGAAAAGCCAATACCACCATCCCTACCCCCGCAATAAAAAAGGGCAGGAACCCTCCCCCATAAATCTGCACTGTCTTTCGCTTTACATAATCCATCCGACTTGTCCTGGTCATATACAGCTTCAAGAACCCGCTGGAGCATTCCCGAACGAACACTGCCCCCACTGGCAGCACCCCTGCAATAGGAATCAAAAACAGTACCACCTTAGATTCCAGCGCTGTTTCACAGTATCCCAAAAAACTACCTGCCGCCAACGGCGCTTCTATCTGGTAAAAGGGAAATCCCGCCGCCATCCCGCCAAGGCACAGCAGCACAGCCACCCATAATCCCTTTTCCTTCCATAATTCCTTCATAGCATGCCGCCATTCCTTTCCTAATCTTTCCAGCCGCTTCCCTTTCTGGTAACTATGCCTCCCCCTAACCTATACATCTCCCTGATTTCCCCGATTTCACGCATCCTTCCGATTTCCCCTCATTCCTCCAATTTCCCCGCACCCCCTGCAAAAAGCTTATTCCCCTGTAAAGGAAGAAAAATTATACTTCTTCAGAATCCGAAAAGCGCAAAACGCCAGGCACAGCAAAATCCACAGAAAAACCATACAGGACTGCCCAATTGACGGCAAGACATCATACCCAAAATCATGCATCCCATAGGTGGCATGGTTCAAAGGACTGACCCACCCTGTAATCCGCCGGACGAAAAACATCTCGTATTCTTCCTTTCCCAATATCTTCCCCAACACCTGCGGATCCAGCAGAAACCCAAACAGGCTATATCCAAGCCCTGCCCCAATGGCTGCCTTCTTCCCGGCCCTCATCTGAAAAAACAGCATTAAAAAGCTTAAGGTCAGCGCATAGCACACCAGCAGCAGCACAATCTGAAGGCTGCACTCCACAGGGCTTGTGCTTTCCATTACCTTTACCGTAGACGGCACTGACAGCTCCTTTCCCATAGAAGAATACGCCAACAGCGCCGCCGTCTTACTCCATACATTTCCTACAAACGTCTTCTGCATACACAGCAGGCTGGTCACCAAAAGCACATACCCCATATACATACCTGTCACCAGAAAAATATAGAAGAACTGTGCCAGCAGCCACCTGCCCTTTTTCATCCGCAGCAGCATATAGGGCGTAAAGGGGCTCAGCTTCGGCAAATCAATAAACAGCAGGATTAACAGAAGCGAACACAGCAGGATGGAAGTGGCATCCCCAAACGTCCAAATAAACGGCTCAAAAGCCTGCATGGAAGATTCATAGTAATCTGCCACCATCATTGCCCTATCGCTTAAAAAAAAGCACAGAATAAACGATAACAAAAATGTAATGACCACTCTGGGGTTTCGGAAAAACCCCTGGAAATTCCACCGAACCACTGCCGCAACTTGTTTCGCCGCCGCCATTTTTTTCCTCCTTATCCCTTTTTAGTACCCTAAGCCCCGGTCAATCACTGTCCCGTCAATGGCATTAATCGTCATAAAGCTCTGCCTGGAATGTTCCCCAGAGTTTTTGCTGTTATACTCATCGCTTTCTAAATTCTCCACATCAAACCCTCCAAAAAAGTCCCAAACCGGCACCAGCAGCCCCGTATCATTGTCCGCAGTAGGGTCATAAATCCGGCTATACCCCAATACGATTTTCTTGACATGGTATGTCCTCTGCGCCTCATATTTCGAAATATCCGCATTGGACACTTCCATCATCTGCTCATATATTTTTATGATACTGTCAAAATCCATCAGCTTCACGTTTTTCGTCTTTACTTCACCCACGTCATAAGGATTATAAATTTCCACTTGCTGAATGCCATCATCCCCAACGATTACATCACACCGCTCATAGCTCCAAGGCTCCAGGGTACTGTCCATATCCTCCAGCCCTCCGCCATAATCATCCGTAAATGTCAATGGCACGCCATCCACAATCCTTGTAAAATAGAAAGAATATCCCCCGTCCAGCACAGTATCCTCATTTATCCCATTTTCCCCATGGTGGAACAGCGCATAATCCCAACCGTATACCTTCCAGTCCCATCCCAGCTTGTCAACGGCCTCCTCCGCTGTCTTCTGGGCGTTCTCAAGGGAAATATTGGCAAGTTTCTTCATGCTTTCCTCTGATATATTGCCATAATGATTGCCTTCCCCATCCAACTGATACCGCCCTTCCGCCCAGTCGGAAAACTCCCTTGGATCTGGCAGATCCTCCCGCTCTTTTGAAATTTTCACCACAATATTCGGCGCAAGCCCATAATCAATATGATAACTATAATTGCCATGGTCTGTCTCCACAATGCCCCAAAAGCTATGCTCGTCCACAGCCATCTGTGCATCATCCCCTTTCCCATCCATGTACTCAAGCCCAAATGCAGGCTTCACCTCTTCCTTTATCACCTCATCTGGCGCCTCCTTCATCTCCTCCTCATCCCTGGCAATCAGCTCGTCAATATTAAAATACAGCTCCCCATTTTCATCCGTCCCATATTCATAGGGATCTAGGTTCCCCTCTGCCTTATACTTTTTCAGCCTTGTAATATCCTCCTGGTAATCCGCCTTCGTCCACTGGGTATAAGAGTACATATGGTACACCTTATCCCCCTCAAAAAAGGCCTTGGTGAACTGGTCAATCAAGTCCTGGTTCACTTCCTTTGCAGACACAGCATAAGTATTCAGAGAACTGGCTTCTGGCAGGATCACCTCTGCATCTGTATCAATCACAAGCCCCCCATCCTCATAGCTGGCCTGGTTGGCATAATGCTCCGGCGCTCCTATTATTTCCCGCAAAGCCCCCTCCTCCTTACTATTTTCCTCTCCATTTTCCCCTGTTTCCGCATCTTCCTCTTCATTCTCCATACTCTCATAATTCTTAATACTGTCTGCCCCCTTCTCCTTTACAATAGATTCCTTCGGCGTTTCCTGGCACCCTGCCAAAATCCCTGCAGAGAGGCATAGTGCAGCCATTAGATATTTCTTTTTCATAATCAGGCTTTTCTCCTTTCTTCGTCTTATCCCATCATACCATCTCCCCTCTCTCTAAATATTCACCCACTTGTAAAGAATCGGTAAATTACCTTCGTTCCCTTCCCTGTCTCGCTTTGGATCTCCATCCTTCCCTGGTGCACCGCCGCAATCTGATCACACAATGCCAGCCCAAGCCCCATATTCCCACTCTTTCTGGATCGTGACTTATCCACACGATAAAAAGCCTTCCGCACCTTATCCACTTCCTTTGGCGGTATTCCACACCCTTCATCCCGCACCCACAGCGTATGCTCATCTACCCCCAGGTAAATACAGCTCCCCTCTTCCGACGCCATCACGCTATTGTTAACCAAATTGATCAGGAAGCTGGCCATCAGATCCGCATCCACGCGCAATGCCTTGCCCTTCCATTCTCCCTCCCATACCAGATGAATCCCCTTTTCCTCCAGCCGATGCTTCACGCTTTCCCCCACTTCTTCAAAGAGCGCCTCTGCTGAAACCTCCTGAAGCGTAATCCTGCACTCCGGCTCATACAGTCTGGTCAGCTCCATCATCTTTTCCGAAAGCCGCGACAGCCTCCCGCTTTCTTGATGGATATAACGCAGCGCTTTGTCCTCCTTCTCCTTTGGAAGGTTTACACTCAAAAGCGTTTCGGAAAAGCCCTTTATGGCAGTCAGGGGCGTCTTCATTTCATGGGACATGCTGCCGATCAGCTGCCGCTGCGCCTCATTGACTGCCTGAAGGGGCCTTGTAATCTTTTTGATCAAATATACCAGCAGCAGCGCCATCCCAAGGGAAATCAACACCGAGATAACTGCCTCCCGCGCCATCATCTCCATACTGCCCTTATAAACATACGTAACATCTACAGTATAAAACATCATATATTCTACCTGCTTCTTTTTACTTTCCGCTAGGCTTTTCTCACAAAACACCAGGATATGCCTCCCATTTACTTTTTCCAGCTGATAAAAACAGGGTATTTTATGTTCTGAAAAATCTACAGAACCCACATCAAACGTATAAGAGCTCCCATTGTACAATTCTTCTTCCCCTTTATATAGAGCTGAATACTCTGGCATATTCTCCCGAAAGCAATAGGTTAGCACATGATCCTGCATATCCTCCCCATACTGTAACCCATTGAGCTCTATATTAAACTGGGAAACGCATCCCAGAAACATTCTCCCTTCCTTTTCCACCAACAGATTAATCTTCTCCTTCTGGCTGGCAAAAATGACATAACATGAAACAAACTGCGCCAACACAAACAGCATCACCGACCCAATCAATGCAATTTTCTTGATCATATCCATCTGCAATCCCTCCTATCCCATTAATCCACCCATACCATCTTCCCTGTCCATATCCTTTTCCTTGTCCATACCATCTTCCCTGCACAGGCCTGCTGAATAGCCGCTTATTATCTTATAACAGATCCCTCCAGAAACTCCATCCCCTTTTGTAAATGTTCTGTAAATTTTCTTTCTGTGCCTCCCTGCTCCCCTATCTTTAAAAAACCTCCTAAGTTATACACCCCCCTCTGGCTTCCCCAGAACAACCCTCAAAAACTCTTGTAATATTCCAGTAATATTCCACATTCTTTGTATCCCCAGTGTTAATAAATTTCTACAATTTGCCGATATACCGTATAAATACATGGAGTACGTTTACCCCCCGTGTCTTCAACACGATTTCAAGGATGAAAGGAGGGGATGCAGTTGGCCGCTATTAATACAGCATATAATTATTATCTGAGCACATATGCCAAGCAATCGGCTTCCCGCTACGATTCGCACAAAAAGAGCGAATTGCGTAATATATACAACAAAATTGTAAAGATCAACAAAGATTCTCCTCTCTACAAGATCCGGCACACAGCAGATGTCCAGAAATTCGCCATCGACATTAAAGAGAGCACCCGTACCATCAAAAACGTTGTGGCTTCCCTGTCCGATGCAGAGGAAGGGATTGGCAATGCCTTTCAGAAGAAGATCGCCATTTCCTCCCAGGAAGATATCGTTTCTGCCGATTACATCGGCAATAACCGGGATTTAGATGGAGAGGAAAATTTTCGTGTAGAGGTAAAGGAACTAGCTACCTCCCAGATTAACTTGGGAAATTTTTTGGATAAAAACCGCCTGAATCTAAGGCCAGGCACTTATACCTTTGACTTGGAAAACAACACGTCTTCTTATGAATTCCAGTTTTCCATCAATCCGGAGGATACCAATTATTCTGTCCAGAATAAGCTTGCCAACCTGATCAGCAATGCCGATATCGGGCTGCGCACATCCATTGCGGAAGATCCCAATGGGCTGAGTGCACTGCAGATTGAGTCTGTTGCTACCGGGATTGCTGATGGGGAGAATTACCTCTTTTCCATTTCCCCCCAGGTAAGCCATGATTCCATAGCTGCTATTGAAGCCCTTGGGATCGACCATACGTCCCAGATGGCACAGAATTCTCTTTTTCTGTTAAATGGCATGGAGCGTTCCTCCCATTCCAATACTTTTACTGTGAACAACATGTTCGAACTGACCCTCCGGGGCATTAGCGAAGAAGGCAATCCCGCCGTTATTGGCTTTAAGACAAATGCAGAGGCTATGGCAGACAATATCCAGACCCTGGTGGATTCCTATAATTCCATCCTGCATACTGCCAACAAATACGCCGATCTGCAGCAGCAAAGCACCAAGCTCTACCAGGACATGAGCAGCACTGCCTTTACTTATCAGAACAATTTAGAGGGTATGGGGCTTCTGGTAGGCGACAATGGCGAGATTTCTATAGACAAAGCGCTACTGACAGAAGCTGTCTCCGATGAAAATGCCGAAGACAACCTGTCTGTGCTGAATAGTTTTAAAGACTTACTGAATACAAAGGCAAATAATGCCTCTTTAGACCCTATGAAATATGTAGATAAAATTGTGGTCACTTACAAACGGCCAGGCAAAAACCTGGTGACCCCTTACATCACTTCTATTTATTCCGGGATGATGATGGACCGGTATTGTTAATGCATTTTTGAATATCATTAACTTTTATACAAAGACTACAGGGCATTTCCCCTAATGAAACAAACCTTAAGCCTAACAAAAAGAGCCGCGCAGGAACAGGTTACTTATCCTGCAGCGGCTCTTTGCTATACATTTTCAGCTTCTTGCCCGCATCAACGCGGCGCTCCCCCAAAAATATCCCCCTAAGGCAATTCCCAAACACGCTCTAGGAATTAAACCTCAGCAGTTGGATAAACCTTCCGTTTGCATCTTCCTGTTTCCTCTGCATCATAAGGCGGTATTCCTGAAGCAGATTATTCTTCTTCATATCAGAAACAGCTTCCCCATAATCCAAATCCTCTAAACGGCTGCGGGACGCCGTGATATTAAAGGATGCATAAGCGTTATAATTGATGGTATGACCCAAGCGGTTATACGCTGCCCCTAACCCGCTCCTGGCAGATGATACCTTCTCAATAGCGCTGTCAATGGTGGAAATGTCAAACTCTTTTGTCACATCGAAATCTGCAATTCCCAAGGACTCCAAGACAGCGTTTGGCATATTAATATTCATGCCGCTGCCATCTGGGCTGGATGCCACATGGGAGCTTCCCATTGAACCATCCAGAAGGTTTCTGCCGTTAAACTGCGTGTTCTTGCCTGCATCGGAAATAGACTGCTTCAGCTGGTCAATCTCCTCCTGGATAGAATTAAGGTCATCCTCCCCATAAATAGCAGTATTGGATGCCTGAATGCTCAATTCACGAATCCTCTGCAAAGAATCAGAAATCGTGGAGAGAGAGCCGTCTGCTACATTTACCATATCCTGGGATGTGGCCGCATTGCGGGTTCCCATATCGTATCCATTGCTCTGTGTCAGCATCTTCTGCGCAATGGCAAGGCCTGCCGCATTATCTGCTGCAGAGTTGATCTTCTTGCCACTTGACAGCTGCTGGTAATTCCTCTGTAAATTCTGGTACAGAAATACATTCTGGCTTCTATTAATTCCTGAAATCATTAAAGACCCTCCTTTCTAACTTTGGGCAATATCTGCTCTGCCCATTCTGAGAGCATTTGTCCTGTTACTATCTTATGATTTGCCCTTATTATAACAGAGGAACTCCGATTTCTCAACAGCCATTTCCAAAATTTCTTATTTTTTCCACACTTTTTATTCTGATATACACCAATGCATTTACTGCTGTCCTGCGATTTCCTTTGCAACCTGGCCCAGCTTCTCAAACATTGGCAGCGCATGCTCAAGGGCTTCTGCCATCTCTTTATCCACTTTTCCCTCCAAAGCCTTGCTGAGCTTTAAAATACTGTCGTTCATCTCTTCCTTTTTGATATGTTCCTCCTTCTCATTAATCAGCGTCATAGTGCCGTTTAAAATGCCAATTTCCCAATTAATCCCTTTAATGATCTCATCCAAAAATTTATCTGTGTCCTCTTTCCTGTCCCCCTCTAACTCTTTGATAATACTGCGGATGCTTTTCACCAGACGCTCATTATAGTCCCCAAGCACCTCCAGTGCTTCGATTTGCTGTGCGCGAAGATCTTCCATTTGTATGTTCCTCCTTGTTCTTTTTTTCATAATAGTAACTATCTGCTTCAGCCGCTGCCAGCGCTTAGCGGCTCAAATGCGCTTTCATTATACCATAGATTGCCCTAAGAAAGAATCCCCAGCATTTGCTGCACCCTGATTTCCAGGGAATACTGCTCTTTTGCCTTCTGGTAGCCGTTATGGGCAATTTCCCGCCGCTCCTCTTCATGCGCCAGGTAATACTGTATCTTTTCCACCAGCTCTTCCTCACTGGCAAATGTCTCCAGGTCTTTCCCAACTTCAAAATACTCTGGTATCTCACTCTGGAAATTTGTCAGCAAAAAGCCGCCAGCTCCAAGGATATCCCAGACACGCAGGGGCAGGCCTGTGCGTATGGGCTTTGAGGTGAAGTTCAGGTTTATCTTGGACAGATGGAAAATCTTAGGCATCTCTGTCGTTGTTTTGGCAAGCCCACGGTAACGGGCGTGGGGCAGCGGGCTGAAATCACTTGCTGTGTATAAGTCCAGCCCAAATTCTTCAGAAACGCGTTTCAACAGGCGCAGCCGCTCCTGTTCCGTCACCTTGTTGCCAAGGTAAAGGTGCGCCATAGCCGCACGGTCATTGTGGTCAGCGCGTTCCGGGAACTGGTAAAAGGGCACGGCTTTTTTGAAATCCTGCAATATCTGGTCGGTAATGCATTCCTCTAAAAGGTTATAGCCGTAGATTTTTAGCTGTGCCTCAATAACGCCGTCTAAATAGCCCTTTAGGTAGGAATCTCCTTTCAGGCGGTTATAGGGGCATTTCTCTGTGTATAAGGAGCCGATAAAAGAAACATCGGCAGTGTATTTTTCCTGGTCAGACTCTGTAATGGTCTCCATTAAGGCATCCAGGCGGCAGTAATCTGCGCCTAAGGGGAGATAGAAAATTCCTTCTGGATTCTCCTGGTGAAACTCCTGGTATAGGGCATAATCAAAAAGGAAAATGCGGTTCCAGGGATTTCGGATGGAATGGGAATATAGCTCCATGACAGGGGCGTCTACTACCCAGCAGATGTAAGGGATGTGGAAAATATTGCATACCTCAGACACAATGGGAAAGAAATTAATGCTGAATACAGCCTGGTGTTTATTCTCTTTCAGGGCATTGCTGACCAGGCTCATTTGGCTTTTGGCGTCTAAGTCTTTATGGGTCATTTCCTCTGTGATTTCAGCCACATTGTGGCGAAGGCGCTTTAGGATGGCGATGATATCGGGTTCGCATATGCTGTTATAGCGATAAAATAATATGTTCATTTAAAAATTCCTCGCAAAAGATTTTTAATCAGGAAAAATCAGCAATCACCTGGCTTAGGTAGGTTTTATCCTCTATCGGAATAATCGGCTGGTCTGTTCCGATCTCGTTGTTGTATTTTCCTTCTATGGGGACACGGTGGCCACGGCCTTTTAAAAACCACTCATATTCCAAGTCAGCGTGGCCAATATCCACTGCCTGGCAGCCGGCTTCACAGAGGTCGCTGGCTAGGACTGTGGCTGTAGGCCCCAATGCCAGTAAAAATAAATTGTCTTTGTTCTGGCGCAGGCAGGCGGTTAAGATTTCCTGGTATCTGGAAAAAGCATTTTCGGCAGGGGCTAAGATCCTTCGGATGCTGTTGGCATTGTGGAAAAGGTCGTTTCCAACGCCAAGGCCTGTCATTTTCCCTTCGACAAAAATGCAGTCACGCCCCTCCCAGATTTTCTTTAAATTGGCAAAACGGACTTGGGGAGCGTCTGTGCGGTTGTCCTGATAGATCACATAAGGCCTGGTGACATAGGCGTCATAGTAGGCTTTATGGGGATTCAAAAGACCCAAATGCTCTTTGCGCACAGATGGGGTCAGATAGGCCCGTATTTCCCGGCGGGTTTGCTCGGTGTATTTCTCCAGGCTGCCGTAATTGTCCGCTATTCCTACTAAAAGGCGTTCATTTTCAGACTGCAGTACCGCCTGGAGCTTTTCCTGCAGGGTTTTGTCCAGCTCTGTCTGGAATTTGTGGCGGATTCGGCCTGCAATCGCTGCAAACTCCCCATCCCCAAAACGGGCAAGGGATTTCCCGTGGGTTACAATTTCCTCTATGGCAGATTCTCCGCCCAAGATTCTTGGAAAATAAGTATTGGATGGCTGCGCAATGGCATCCTGCAGCTCATAGACGGCATTCTCTTGAAAATGGGCATTGTCCTGCTGGTTTAATTCTGCCCATTCCAATAGCTGCTTATGGCCACGGATTAAAACCTTATTTTCTGCTTCCAATTGATGCACTTTTTTCTGCAGCCCTTCTACAATTCCCACCAGGGCTAAAAACTGCTGTTCCAAATCCATCCCGCTTACCATCCTTTGCCTCTTAGATTATTATGCTATACACTGCAAATTGTACAGTCTTCCTTAAACATTGTAGATATCGGCCTTATACGCCCCCATATTTTCGCGCATCCAGGCTATTGTTTCCCGTATTCCCTGGGCAAAGGTATATTGCTGCTTCCAATCTGTCAATGCCTTAATTTTTTCATTCGCCCCTAACAGACGGTTCACCTCGCTATTTTCCGGGCGCAGCCTTTGCTCATCGCAGACAATTTTAGCCTGGGGATTAATCTGGGAAATAATCTCCTGCGCCAGGCTGCCAATGGAAATCTCCTGTTGGGTGGCAATGTTGATTTCCTCTCCAATGGTTTTGTCGGATTCTGCAATGGCAATAAAGCCCGCCGCCGTATCCTTCACATAATTGAAATCCCTTGTAGGCGTTAAAGAGCCAAGCGCAATCTCATCCTTTCCAGCTAAAAGCTGGGAAATAATGGTAGGGATTACAGCCCTTGCAGACTGCCTGGGCCCGAAAGTGTTAAAGGGGCGGACAATGGATACCGGGAGCTGGAAGCTGCGGTAAAAGCTTTCTGCCAGACGGTCTGCGCCGATTTTTGTGGCAGAATAGGGGGATTGCCCCTGATAAGGGTGCTTCTCATCAATGGGCACATATTGCGCCGTGCCGTACACTTCTGAAGTAGAAGTTACAAGAACCCTCCCTGTTTCTAACTGGCGGGCAGCCTGGAGCACATTGAGCGTTCCTTTGATATTCGTGTCCACATAGGAATCTGGGGAATGGTAACTAAAAGGAATAGCGATCAAGGCTGCCAGATGGAATACCGCTTCCACTCCCTTCATGGCCTCACGCACACCGTTAGGGTCACGGATATCCCCAGTAAATACCTCAATTTCCTTTAATTTCCCTGCCGGAAGGGTATCCAGCCAGCCCCAGGTATTAAAGGAATTGTAATAGGCAAATGCCTTCACTTCATATCCTTTTTCCAACAGGCTTTCCGTAAGATGGCTCCCGATAAAGCCGTCTGCGCCTGTCACCAATACTTTCTTCATTATGTAAAATCCTCCTGGTGAATGATAATCAATTCTACGGATCTATCTGCTTTATTACTCAGCTTTCAGGCTTAATTTTTCTTCCATGCGGTGCATTTCCTCAAATTCCCCCATATCCAGGAAAGAATCCTCGCTGATAGGGTACATCCCCACCTTACGCCCTTCTTTCAGAAGCTGGCTCGCCAGGTCTGTCATGTGGAAACAAGTACCATCTGGGATCTCCTGCAGCAATTCTGGGTTCAGGATATACATGCCCGTATTGACAAAATAAGACAGCCTCGGCTTTTCCTCCATAGAGTCAATCCTTCCATTTCCGTTAGAATGGATCACGCCATAGGGCACAACAATATTTTTCAGGGCTGTTACCATCGTCAGCTCATTCCCTGTTTTCTGATGGTACTGAAAAATATCCGCATAATCCGCATGGATCAAAATGTCACAATTTGTCACTATAAGAGGCGTAGAAAATTGTTCCTCAATCAAAGACAGGCTGCCTGCTGTCCCCAGCGGCTGATCCTCCTCCACATACTGCAGGGAAAAATTTCCCATATTTTCTGCAAAATAGGACTTGATCATGCTTTTCTTATAGTTGACTGTGGCATAAAATTCCTGTACCCCGTACCTACGGAATACGTTAATAATCCGCTCCATAATGGGAATATCGCCAATAGGGATCAGGGGCTTGGGCAAAATTTTGGTATAGGGATACAGGCGTGTGCCTTTCCCCCCTGCCATAATCACGACAGGTATTCCCCGCAATGCCTTCTTTCCCTCTATTTCAGCAATCACATCTTTCGCTTCCTTGAACACAATGTCTGTAATATGATCCTGTGTATCTACTACCGGCAATGCTGTAATGCAGTACTTTTCCATGCGTTCCTTCGCAGTTTTTATTTCTTTGTAATAAATAACCTTTGGATTTCGGTTCATGATCTTCTCTACTGTCTCCTGTAAATCTCCTGTTTTGATCAGCCATCGGCGGACGTCCCCATCTGTGATGACGCCAATCAGCCGTTCTTCCCCATCGACCACAAACAAAATTCCCTTTGCATTAAAATCAATTTTCTGCATTGCCTCTACCACGGTGGCAGACTGCATAATCAGAAATGCATCCAGACGCCCTTTCTTCATCCGCATAACCTCCTGTTTCATCCACTGTCTTCCATGACAGCTCAAAATACATTCTTATTTGTTTATCGGATAAAAGGGCGGATTTCATAAGAGACTGTTATATCCAAGCATTGTCTGCGCGACCGCAAAATCAACAGCCCCATCAATATCTACAGAATGGCTTTGTTCCATAATATAGGCATAGCATTGGTTTTTATAAATATTCGGGGCGGAAAGCAAATGCTGAACCTTTACAATATAGATCGCGCCATTTTCCCGATAATAAACGGGAAGGCTTTGCCTTGGCAGGAAGGCCAATGACTCATCCTCAAAATTTTCCATGGACAGATCCTCTGGAAGCGTATTGCTCCACAGGGGGGAATGCTCCATTTCACATACAGAGGATATCATATTTGCCTTCTTATCCCAGAACAGGCGGAATGCGCCTGTGATGTCCTCAGCCGTCCGAAGGGGAGACGTGGGCTGCAGTACCGTAACCGTGTCAAAGGATTCGCCCAGCCTTCCATACTCTTTTAAGACAAAACGCACCGCATCCCAGGTAGAGGCCGTATCAGAAGACATTTCCGAATCTCTCAGAAACGGCACATGGGCGCCGTATTTCCGGGCAATCCCTGCATAATTTTCAGCGTCTGTGGACACATGGATCCGGTTAAATAAGCCGGATTTTTGGGCTGCCTCTATGGAATATGCCAGCAAGGGCTTCCCATTCAACTCCTTTATATTTTTATCCTTTAAACCTTTGGAGCCGCTTCTGGCTGGAATGACTGCCAGGTTTTTTTCCCGCTTTGCCTCTGGTTGTGCAATATTTTTCATAATCTATCAGAATCCTTTCTGAATGTATCAAACCATATTTCGTTCCTGCTTTAAAATCAAGTCTTGTTTATACCCCAAAGCCAAGCCTTGTTCTATAAAACCCATGTACTTGCCCTGTGTATGCCCTCTGTTCCCTTTCAATATCATAAAGGGCTTTTTCCATAGCCACCGTTCCCGTTGTCGTGTCCAATACAGCAAACTGCGCAGCAGGGCTCAGATTTCGGGGCTGCCCCACAGAACCTGGATTAATAAAGGCCGTCTTTTTCTGGTTGCGTGTATCAGGGTTATCCGCTATATAAAGGGTTTCAAAAAAATGGGGATGATGGGAATGCCCAGAAAATACATAGTCGTATTTTGCATAAGCAGGGTCATTTTCTCCAGGCTTTATGCTTTTCCAATAGATGTCTTCCAGCGAGCCGTGGACAGCCAGGCACTTATTGCCGCCTACATCAAATTCCTGCATAGCCGTTGGGTGCATGGTGCCTTTGATATATGACCAGGTGTTTTCTGAGAGGATGCTGCGGGTGTAGCGGGAACAGTCCCTGCACCGGTCGGAAGAAAGGCGGCTGTAGTCCTGGGTCAGCATCACTAACTCGTGGTTGCCGCGGATGCTGCAAAGGATAGGAACCGGGAAGCTTTGGATTATCTGTACAATCTCATTAGAGTGCATTCCATAATCAATGACATCCCCTAATAGGATGGCTGCGTCTATGGCCGGGAATTTTTCCATTTGATCCAGGACGGCTTCCATGGCAGAAAGGTTTCCGTGGATGTCAGATAAGAGTAGTAATTTCATTGGTGTCAGTCTCCTTGCTGAATGTAAAAGGCGCACTTTCTGAAAGGGCCTGTAAAAACATTTCCTAAATGTGCTTTAAGATTACCATACAAATTTTTTCATTGCAACTTAGATTTTAAAAAAGTTAAGAAATTCCTTCATAGAAAGTTACTGTTCACAGCCAATGCCAGTCACTTAAGGGGATTTTACTGGCTGGCGGCGGGAATGGCTAGACGGCCGCCAGGAAGGGGCTTCTTGTATTTTTCGAAAAAACAAAATATAATATATGATATCGGAGGTGTATTATGGATTATATGACGCTGAAAAACCCATTGACGGAAGATTAAAAGAAAAGCGGGGTACTTGAAATGAAGCATATTTTAATCATTGATGATGACATTTATATAGGGAATATAATTGAAGAAGCACTTATAAAAGAGGGTTATCAAGTATTGCGGGCTTATTCGGGGACAGAAGCCATATATGTGCTGTCTGCGTCAACTCCCGACCTTATTTTGCTTGATTTAATGCTTCCCGGTCTTTCTGGTGAAGAAGTACTGCCACAAATAAAGGGTATACCTGTTATCGTTGTCAGTGCAAAAATTGATGTTGATGATAAGGTTGCTCTTTTGATTGGCGGTGCAGCGGATTATATTACAAAACCTTTTGAAATGAAAGAACTGCTTGCAAGAATTACAGTTGCACTCCGAGGCAGCGCAGTTTCAGCTAATTCCGTTTTATCTTTTGATAATCTGCGGCTGGACATAACGGCACATGAAGTCTTTGTAGGACAACAGAGAGCAAATTTAACAAGGACAGAATATGCAATCTTAAAAATTCTTATGCAGAACCCGTCACAAGTAATAGCAAAGTCCGTACTGCTGGAACGCATTAGCGAGGACACTCCCGATTGTACGGACAACTCATTAAAAACGCATATCAGCCATTTGCGAAAAAAGTTGCGGGATATTGGAGAAAAAGAATATATAGACGCAGTATGGGGGATTGGCTTCAAATTGAAGCCGGAATAAATCTCAACTAAATCTCAACTATTTTCTTAACTGTTTTCTCAACTATTTCTTGCTACAATGCCAGCATCAAGCACGAAATACTTGTGCATAAAAGGAGGCTAAATTTATGGATTATGTCCTAACTACAAATGCTTTGTCTAAAAAGTATGGAGCATTCAAGGCGCTGGACGCTGTTTCCATGCACGTTCCAAAAGGGGCTATCTATGGTTTCGTTGGAAAAAATGGTGCTGGCAAAACAACGCTTATTCGCCTTATCTGCGGTTTACAAGAGCCGACATCTGGCGATTGCACGCTATATGGAAGGAAAAATACAGACAGGGATATTGTAAAATCCCGAAGAAGAATGGGGGCGGTTGTAGAAACTCCGTCTATTTATCTCGATATGACAGCAGCGGATAATCTAAAACAGCAGTACCGTACTCTGGGGCTTCCATCGTTTGACGGACTAACTGAAATTTTGAAGTTGGTTGGTCTTGATAACACAGGAAAAAAGAAAGCAAAAAATTTTTCTCTTGGTATGCGGCAAAGATTGGGTATCGCAATCGCTCTTGTTGGCGACCCAGACTTCTTGGTTTTAGATGAGCCTGTAAACGGTCTTGACCCACAAGGCATTATTGATATTCGAGAGTTGATTTTGGAGCTTAACCGGGAACAGCAGATTACCGTTTTAATTTCAAGCCACATTCTTGATGAACTGTCCAAATTTGCAACTCATTATGGCTTTATTGACAATGGACATATTGTAAAGGAAATCAGTGCAGATGAATTAGAAGCCGCCTGCAAAAAATGTGTCCGAATGGAAGTCAACAACACAAACGCTCTTGCCCGTGTGCTTGATAAAATGGGGATTGATTATAAAATTACCACGTGCGAAACTGCTGATGTGTATGCAAAAGTTAATGTATCTCAGTTGACTGCGGCATTAGCAAAAGAGAATTGTGAAGTGATTTCAATGCAAGAGCGTGATGAAAGTCTTGAAAGCTACTATGTCAGCCTTGTGGGAGGTGGAAAAAATGCGTAAATTGTTATCTGCCAATTTTTCTCGGCTCTGGAAAGATAAAATATTTTGGCTATGTATGGGAGCTATGCTGATTTATTCTGTTGTATATATGCTGAATGGAAGCAGACAGGCAACTATCGACCTATCGGAATACAATTACAGTATAGATAAGTATTACTTTAATTTTGCCGTGGTTATTGGGGTGTTTTGTGCATTGTTCAGCAGTATGTTTTTAGGGACTGAATATAGTGACGGAACAATCCGAAATAAAATTATTGTCGGTCATACAAGAACAAGCATTTATCTTGCTAATATGATTACCTCATTCGCTGCAACATTACTGATAATGTTCATTTGGCTGATTGGAGCATTGGTTGCCATTCCTGCTCTCGGTGTTTGGGAAATGGGTGTACCTAATCTGCTTGCATATCTGTTCATTGCTGTTATGTTTGAAGCTGCTCTTTCAGCGATATTTACTTTTGTCTGTATGCAAAGCACTAACAAAGCCATTACCGTTGCTATTTCTATGCTGCTGTTTCTGGGGCTTATTGTTTTTGCAAGTATGATATACAATGGCCTTAGTGAGCCAGAAATGACAGGTGGTGTCCGAATAACTGCGAACGGAATGGAAATGGCTGAGCTAACTCCTAATCCAAACTATGTCAGTGGCGTTACACGGACGATTTATGAATTTATCGTTGACTTTTTGCCTACGGGACAGGGCTTACAAATGTGGCAATTGGAGATTGGAAATGCTGCCCAAATGGTTCGTATGCTTGTATCATCTGTTGCTATTACTGTTTTGGCAACATTAGGCGGAATATTTATTTTCAAGAGAAAAGATTTGAAGTAAGGAGCTTACTATGGAAGTGTGGTTATGGGCTGTTATCGGCATTATGGCTTTGATTATCATTGCTTTGCTTATAAAAATTTATATCCTGCAAAAAGCAGCAAAGGAAATTGACAATGCCTTTGCCGATAGGCTCATAACCGATACCAACACGCTGATTGATATTTCTTCCGGCGATAGAGTTATGCGTCATTTGGCAAGCAGCATAAATAAAGAGCTTCGTAAACTTCGTGCAGAACGGCATCGTTTTCAGCAAGGTGATACAGAACTAAAAAATGCTGTTACGAATATTTCACATGACTTGCGGACACCACTAACGGCAATTTGCGGATATTTGGATTTGCTTGAGCAAGAAGAAAAATCCGAAAAAGTTACCCGTTATGTCATGGCTATTCAGAATCGTGCAGAAGTATTAAAGCAATTAACGGAAGAATTGTTCCGCTATTCGATTATCATGTCAGTACAAGAGCCTATGCAGTTAGAACCTTTATGTGTGAATGATATATTAGAACAAAGCCTTGTATCATTTTATGCTGCCTTGACTAAGAGTGGCATTACCCCGCAAATAGATATTACGAAAAAAAAGATTATACGCACTTTGAACAGAACCGCTTTCCTGCGTGTATTGAGTAACATTCTGAATAATGCAGTGAAATACAGCAACGGTGATTTAAATGTTGTGTTGTCCGAAACGGGAGAAATTACTTTTTCAAATACAGCGCAAAATCTAAATGATGTACAGGTTGGAAAATTGTTTAACCGTTTCTTTTCTGTAGAAACAGCAAGGAACTCAACAGGTTTAGGGCTTGCTATCGCAAAAACATTGGTTGAACAAATGCGGGGAACTATTACAGCGCAATATCATGATGGTGTATTAAGTGTCTGTTTAGACTTTCCGCAAACAGCAGGCTAAAAGCATAAACGATTTATGAAAAAATGCAATGCCCTATGTGGGAGAAAGGGGGAATCACCTATGCCTTGCACAAAAGCATACAAGGAACATATCCAGAGAAGAACCGGGAAATCATTTTCCTTTACTTTTTTGGGCATTACACACAACAGGAAATCGGGGAGATGTACGGACGCTGCCGGAGTACGACCGGGTATCAAATCCGCAGGATTTTGCGGCTCCTGCAAAGGGAAATGGAGATGCTTTCACATGGAAAATCCGAATCTTTTGCCCTATGAAACAAAAGAAAGGCCTATCAATATGGCTGCCCTGCTGTATAAGGGACTGTAGCCGCAAGACTATTCATTAAGAACATCAAAATTCAGAAACAAAGAAGAAACCTGAAAACATTGCGTTAAAAGCATAATACAGTAAAAATGATTTAAGAAGCAATCCCTTTTCCCATATTGGGCATAACAGCAGCATAGGCGGCATCCGCCAGTACAAAAATCCAAATAGGGTGGCCTTTTAAGCGGTATAAAAGAAAATACAGGAAAAGCCCGCCCCATAAATCGGAAGCCAAGGCCCCAAAAGGATACCGCGGTTAATAAAAGCATGCTCTGTAAAAAAGCACAGAATAACTTCCCAGAGCCACCCCAGCAAAGACAGGAATAAAAAGAGCCAAATAAAATAGAAAAAGGAAAAGCCAGGAGTTAATTTTCCACCTTACGGCCTTGGAAAACGTGAGGCTGTAAAAAATCTTGTGTCTATGGAATTTAAGACTTCCTGATAAGAATAAGATATGTAAAAAATCTCTGTCGATTTTACACTTTTTGTGATGTCGACTTGCTGTCGAA
>CAJTDL010000018.1 GCA_910575035.1 Lachnospiraceae bacterium | reverse complement strand
CTCAAATTTCTACAAACCCATGAAACACAAGGGAAACTGCATATTTCCTCTAAAAAACGGAGCCATTAATGGCTCCGTTTAGTGTTTCCAAGTGGCAAACTCGGGTCATATCATTTTTTCATTGCAAATTCAAGAACCGTACAGCATTTCACACTGTTTCATGCTTTAAAATGCCTGAAGCATTCTCCATATTTGCCCTACCCCTGCCTATCCGGTAATTCTTCCCTGAAAAAGCAACAGGAACACATCTCTCCATGATACGGTCATAGATGCGCCCATGTTCCAAATCTGCCGGATTGCACAGTTCTTCCAGTGACAGGTTTGTTGTAATGATAAACGGTTGTCCGCTTTTGTAGCGCTCATCAATCACAAGATAAACTGTTTCCAGCGCATAGGAAGTGTCACGTTCCACGCCTAAATCGTCAATGATAAGAAGTTTGTACTGGTTCAAACTTTTCAGATACTCATTCTTTTCGCCGCTGTACAGCCCTCCGAGTGCATTTAACAGTTTCGGGAAACTTGTCATCAGCACAGGGATATTCTTCTCCATGAGCGCATTGGCAATACAGCCTGCAAGGAATGTCTTGCCCGTTCCCACATTGCCCCAGAACAATAACCCCTGCCCGTTTTTCTGAAATTCTGCAAAATGCCCCACATAACGGCGTGCATATTGGGCGCAAAGGTGCGTTTCATCACAGTTTGCAAACGTGTAATCAAAGAAAGTACTGTCCTGCAATCCTGCGCTTTTCATCTGACGGATATGCAGAAGTTCTTCCTCCTCCCTGTGTTTTTCACGCTCCCTCTCCATTTCCTCTGCCGCACACTGGCAAAGACAGCCGACAACTCGTTCCACCCCCAAGAATGAGATTTTTTTCTGCTTTTTTGTATGGCATTTTCCGCACATCAAAAGCCCCGTTTCAGTATCCATGTAAACATCAGCCGCTTTCGTCCCCTCATTTGCGGCATTTTCCATTTCTTTCAACACTTCATCAACAACCGCACCGATCATAAGCTGTCACCCTCCTTAAAACTGCCATTATAAGTATACCCTCTCCCTGTTTCCCGTTCTTTTTTCAAGTCCGCCCTTTTCCAGCATTCCATAGTGGCTAAATGGTTTTTATATGTTCTTCCTGAATATTCCATGTATTCCGATAAATGTTCTATCATGGACAGGTAATCTGCTGGAAAGTCATTTTTCAGCGTTTCCAGTTCCCTATCCGTAAGAATGACATTCCCATATTTCCCATAAGGGCGTGGGAGAGTGCCTTTTTCTCTCTCACTCTCTCTTTTATCTAAGTTCTTATCTCTATTCTCTATACTCTTATCTCTAATCTCTGGTGGACAGATGTAGGACGGATTTTGCGGACATTCAAAATAAAAAAGAATGTGGAGGTAACAGACAATGGCAAAGACGATTTTTGGGGAACTGGGCGGCAAATACGAACGGCAAGGAGATTATTTAATACCGTGCTTAACTGTACCCGCCGAAGAAGAACAGCCGATAGGCACATGGGGACAGCGGCATCTGGACTATTTGAAGCAGTACCGCAAAGTTACATACACTAATCTTCTCACAAGCGGCAGGCTCAACACTTACCTTGCCGACATCGACAGGCAGGCGCAGGAACGCTTTGAAAGGCTCATAGAGGGCATGAAACAGGCACAGGGCATAACGGAACAGATAAAGGCAGAAAACGCCTTAGAATGGACAGGACAGCTCAATAACATAAGGGCTTGTGCGAGGGAGATTGTGAACGAGGAATTTATTTATATTTAGACATTGATGGCGGTAGAGAGAAATCTTTGCCGCTTTTTATTGACTTCCAGACACATGTGTCGTATAATAATTTCAGACACATATGTCGGAAAGTAGGGTTGCTTATGAATAAAAGAGGAAAGGAAACAAGGAAACATATAAAGAAATGTGCATGTTCTTTATTTGCAGAAAAAGGCTTTAAGCAAGTTACAATGAAGGATATCTGCGATGCGGCGAAATTAAGCAGAGGCGGGCTATATTGCCATTACGAAAGCACACGTCAAATCTTTCAAGAGATTATTGATGATATGACAAGTGAGCAGGATAATGAGATTGATTTAAGGATTGAACAAAATTGTTCGGCAGTGACTATTTTGGATGAAATTTTAAACAAGTATGAGAATGAAATGCTTGACAGCCAAGCTTCATTAAGCATAGCAATATATGAGTATTTTAGCATTCGTGATATTGCAAATCAGAGCAATACGCTATATGAACAATATTTAATTTCAGCAAATACATGGAAGAAGTTAATACAATACGGGATGGACAGGCATGAATTTAATGAAGTGGATATTTCTGCGGTATTTGATTTAATTGTGTTCTCGTATCAAGGGGTAAGGATGTACAGTAAACTTATGCCTATGGATAAAGAAACACCTTCCAGAATAATAAAAGAAATAAGAAAAATATTAGTGAAAAGCGGCAGTAATAGCGATATTGCTTAAATATTTAATGAATAAAAACGCATTATGATTACTTGCGATTCATGCGAAAGGCGGTGTGAAAGATTTGAAATTGAAAATTATTGGCAGCGGCGGCATGTCAATTATTCCGAGTTCATTTTGTAAATGTAAAATTTGTGAAGAAGCCAGACGAAAAGGCGGCAGGTATGAACGGTTAGGACCAAGCCTGTATATTGACGATATAAAAATGTTGATAGACACACCCGAAGATATTGCGGTAGCCTGCAACAGACAAAGAATATCGGAAGTGAAGTACCTTTCCATTTCCCATAGTGACCCAGACCATGTCAGGGGTATTCGGATTGTTGAAAAGATAGGTTGCGACTTTATTAAAGGAACGAGTATGCCTATTGGCTTTTATGCTCTTCCAGAGGTCATTAGAGATATAAACCAAATGAACCGTGACTGCTTTAAATATTATGGTGACGTTCTTCATTGTATTTCTGTTAATGAAACACCGCATATAAAAATAGATAATATTGATATAGACTTAATCAACAATAACCCAAGCCGAAACATCACTTTTTATGTTCTGAAAGAGCATGAAAAAAAGGTTATCTATGCCTGTTGCAATCCGAAACCTTTTGCTCATAATGACTTATATTTTGATGCAGATATTTTGATTATAAGCATGGTTTCTGATGATGGAATATTAAATGATGGAACGAAGCTTATGGATACGCCTTTGAAAGATGAAATATTCACTTTGGATGAGGTTATAGAACTGAAAAACTATTATAGAATCAAGAAGATTATAGTTACACATATTGATGAAATATGGGGAAAATCATATGGTTATTACAAGGAACTTGAAAAAGAACTTGATAATATTTTATTCGCTTATGATGGTATGGAAATCATGGTTTGAAAAATTAAAATTTATAAAGTGGAGGAATGAATGATGGCATATGAAGAAATACGGCTTGTAAAGCCAAGTTTAGGATTGAAAGATAAAGCGCTTGAATATCGGCAGGAGCATTTTGATTTTGGAGAACAGATAATCAATGGGAGTGAATTATTTGATAAGATTGCTTCTTATGAGGAATGGTTTAAGAAAGTCATTGCCAATGCAAGTACGGAGACTGTTGACCCTAATTGGGTTTTAACAGATACATTTTTTGCAGTTAGGGTGTCAGATAATAAAATTGTTGGCATTGTTGATTTGAGGTATCAATTAAATGATTTCCTAAAAGATTTTGGTAATTGTGGATATAGCGTAAGACCGTCAGAAAGAAGAAAAGGGTACGCTACTGAAATATTAAGACAAATATGTTTGGTTGCGAGAAAATACGGTTTGAAACAGTTGCAGTTATCAGTTGAAAAGGATAATGCTGCTTCAATAAAAACAATCGAGAAAAATGGTGGAAATTATTGTAGGAGTTTTACTTTTGATAACGAGGAAGCATATGTATATTTGATAAATCTTTGAGGAGGATATATGTCGTGTTACATAAAATAGAATGGGTATATTGTCCTATATGCGGAAACAAAACCCGTAACAAAATCAGAGAGGACACTATTTTAAAAAACTATCCTCTCTATTGTCCGAAGTGCAGACAGGAAACATTGATTGAAGTAACAAATTTGAGGATGACAGTCATCGCAGAGCCAGACGCAAAGACGCAGAGCCGATGAACTTGTGAAATAAAATCACAGTTCATTGGCTCTATTTTATTTCATAAGGTTTTAAGGCAAACGCCCACCATATAAAAAAACGGTGTTATGGTGGGCGGTATTGCTATGCCCGAAAAGACTTAACAGACACTCTCCAGACCTGTTTTCAAGTTTGGAGGGATTTTTTTATGTTCTTTTTTCGGGCAGTAATCTATCTGCTCATGCAACGCAGAATTTATCCATACATAGCATATCGGGGAATGGCAGGAAGCCAGTTAAAAAAATCCCTGCCCATGCAACGCTACTTCTCACCATGAAACCAGAAGTAGAATCTCCACTTAACAGAATTAGAATCACTCATAACCGTAGAGGTCACAGAGCCTTTGCGGTTTTTCTTTTGTCGTTTTTTATCGCAATATGCCGCAGGGCTGTTTCCGCTGTTGGCTGCCGTTCGCCGCCTTTCCCATCTAGATTTTAGCATTTTAAAAATTCAGATGGGAGGTACTTACGGTGAGATACGCACCAAGAAAAGTATATATCAAAGAAAGCGGCGGTTATGTGGAATTATCCTATACAGACTTCTGCCGCCGCAGGCAAGCCGACCAGAGTTACATGGACAAGCTGTTTATCCCCGTGCAGGGCTGTCTGCTTGAAGTTGTGCGGGAACAGTACACGGATTTCTATCGGGATAAAGAACGGTGGCGTTATCTGAAAAAACTGGACACGAACCACAAGCTGCTCTCATTGGAGGGATTTACAGACAGTGAGGGAAATGTGATTGACTTCGTTGTTGATGAAACGGTGGATGTTGCGGAAACCGTTGTCCATGCGGTGATGATGGACAGGCTGAAAGCCGCCCTGCCTTTGTTGTCGGACAGTGAACAGACGTTGATACAAGCAATCTTCTTTGAAGAACTTTCCGAGCGGGAAGTCGGGTTGTGGTTAGGCGTGACACAGAGCGTTGTGAACAAGCGCAAAGCCAAAATCCTTGCGAAGCTGAGAAAGATAATGGAAAACAAAATTTAAGGCGTTCAGCCCCCTTGTTTTTTCCTTTGGGAAAATGAGGGGGCTTTTTCCTGCCCTCTCAATCAATTCGATTGGAGGAAATAAGGATGGCATACAACCACGGACGGGAGGACAGGAAATGGCGTATCTGGAAAGAAGCCGAGGAAAAAATTCTGCGTGAGTGCGGCGTTGATGAAGCAACCATTGAGCAAATCCGCACGGATGACAGGGCAGATTTTAATTCCAACAGACGGTTTTACCGATGGGCGAGCGACTTCGGCGAATACCTTGAGGGCATGGCGGACAGGGAGAAGCAGGCGGAGGTAAGGTCTGTTTCTGATTTACTGGACGAGATTGAGAGCGAAAATCTGTACCTTGCCTTAATCACGGTGGACAGACGCACATTACAAATCGTCCTGCTGAAAATGCAGGGATATTCCACAAAGGAGATTGCCCCGCTTGTGCATTTAACGGCAGGGGCTATTTATGCGAGGTTAAACCATCTGCGGAAGAAGCTGCGGAAAATTTTATAAGCGTCTCATATATCCTGCTTTCCTATGGGCTATCGGGTGAGGGGCAATCCCCTCATTCAATTCTTTTCGGGAGGAAAGCAGGATGGCATATAGGGATAAGACATACACGCTTCGGGAGGAATCCACGGAAAGCGGCAAAAGGTATTTTATCAGCTTTAAGGACGGGCAGGGGGAACACCACGAACTGGAAGTATCAGAACAGCTATTTGTTGAATTTCGACAGATGGAGCGGAAAAACAGAAACCTTCAGCAATGGAACCAGCGGCACAGGGAGTTTAACGAGGTGTGGGACGAAACGCTTTACAAACGTGCATTGCGTGTTCCTAAAACACTTGATGAAAGAATGATTGAGAAAGAACGGAATGAGCTATTTTACAAAGCGGTTGCCCGACTGCCAGAGATACAAAGGCGGCGTTTCCTGCTCTATTACGAGTATGATTTCAACTTTTACCAAATCGGCGAAATGGAGCATTGCACCGCTTCCGCTGTCCAGAAGTCTGTTTCGGTTGCAAGGGAGAAAGTCAAGGCGGAAATGAGAAAGTATCTCCAATCTTAACGATTACTGCCGAAAAAGGAATCCGCTTTTTATCGGCGTGGGGACTGGCGGCATTACATACTCTCACTTCTTTGTGTGGGAGTAAATCTATTTAAGGAGGTCACGCCTATGTGCAACAAAACCAAAGACACCGCCCGAAAGGAGGAATCCCATGCAGAAGCTTCAGACAGTGGGCGCCGACACGCTCCTCTATGAGCCGCTTGAAAAGCCGTCCTTTGTGGTGGATGGTCTGATACCCACGGGCTTAACCCTGTTCTGCGGCTCACAGAAAATCGGCAAGAGCTGGCTCATGTTAAAACTCTGCCTTTGCGTGTCGCAGGGAATCCCTTTGTGGGATATGCCGACACGGGAGGGCGATGTGCTTTACCTCTGCCTTGAGGACACCTTCTGCCGCATCCAGGACAGGCTGTTCCGCTTGACGGACGAAGCGAGCGGGCGGCTCCACTTTGCGGTGGCAAGCGATAAGCTGTCAGACGGTCTTATCGTGCAGTTGGAAGATTATCTGAAAGAATACCCCGACAGCAGGCTCATTGTCATTGACACCTTGCAGAAAGTCCGCACCGCATCCAAAGACAACGCCTATGCGAGTGATTACGGGGATATCTCCCTTATCAAAGACTTTGCCGACAGTCATTCTCTGGCGGTCATCGTCGTACACCACATCCGAAAGCAGAACGACAGCGATGTGTTCAACAAAGTGTCTGGCACGACGGGGTTGACGGGGAGTGCGGACGCAACCTTTGTCCTGCAACAGGAAAGCCGTGCGTCCAATGCCGCAAAGCTGTATGTGACGGGCAGGGACACGCCCTATCAGGAGTTCACGCTCCGTTTCCGTGATTGCAGTTGGGAGTTGGTGGAGCGGAAAGAGCAGGAACAGCTTGCCAAAGAAGCGATACCAGACGTTCTTTTTCGGTTAGTGGATTTCATGCAGCAGGGCAGGGAGGAATGGACTGGCACGGCAACGGAGCTGTTAGCCGCTATGGGGGAAACGGAAACCGTCCCCACGGTGATTACGAAATGGCTCAATGAATACCGCACCACATTTTTAAGCGAAAACCATATCTGCTACCAGTATAGCCGCAAAAAAGACGGCAGGCAGATTGCCCTTGCAAGGCAGGCGGGTGACAGCGGTGACAGTGATGACAGCAGTATTGGGATACCCCCTGTTACTGTCATTGACACCTAAAGCCATGTAAAGTTGGCGGCTCTGCCCTGCGGGTGACAGCGGTGACGGTGATGACGGCAATATTGGGATACCCCGCCGCTGTCATCCCTGCGGGAGAACACCCCGTAAACGCAAAATGCAGGCGTGGGCATTACTCGCCCTTTTCGGCTCGTAAAGCCACCCCTGCGGTCAGAAAAATCTACTGATTTTTCCGACTGCGTTTACAGGGTGTAACACACTACACTTTGCTCCGCAAAGTCGTGTGCCAGACGTTCCCTCTGGACTCCCTTAAAGCAGGGCTTACGCCCTGCCCATCCTGCGCCCTGCGGCTTCGGATGGAAGAATGAGCGGTGACAGTCGGCGGCTTCCGTGGGGGTATCCCAAAATCACTGTCATCACCGTCACCGCTGTCACCCAAAGGGCAGTTACCCGCCGAAGAAAGGAAGATTGACTATGCCCTATGCAATCCTGCGTTTCCAGAAACGCAAGGCAGGCGGCGTTGCGGCTTGTGAATGCCACAACGAGCGGAAGAAAGAAGCCTATAAAAGCAACCCAGATATTGATATGGAACGCTCTAAAAATAATTACCATCTTGTGAAGCCGCCCCGCTACACCTACAAGAAAGAGATAAACCGAATGGTAACTGAAGCAGGGTGCAGGACGAGGAAAGACAGCGTGATGATGGTGGAAACGCTCATCACCGCTTCGCCCGAATTTATGAACCAGTTACCGCCCGAAAAACAAAAAGCGTATTTCCAGACAGCTCTTGACTTCATTTCGGAGCGTGTGGGAAAGAAAAATATCCTCTCCGCAGTCGTCCACATGGACGAGAAAACGCCCCATATGCACCTATGTTTTGTGCCGCTTACGCCCGACAACAAGCTGTCAGCGAAGTCTATCTTAGGCAACCAAAAGAGCCTGTCCGAGTGGCAGACCGCCTACCATGAGCGTATGTCCGCACGGTGGAACGAGTTGGAAAGGGGTCAGTCCTCAATGGAAACGAAGCGGAAACACATCCCTACATGGCTCTATAAATTGGGCGGCAGGCTGGATAAACAGTATGCGGAAATCGTGTCTGCCCTCTCCGACATCAACGCCTTTAACGCAGGCAAGAAAAGGGATAAGGCGTTAGAACTGCTCTCTGCATGGCTCCCAGACATGGAGAAATTCTCTAAAGAAATCGGGAAACAGCAGGCGTATATTGACAGCTTGAAAGAGAGAATCGGGCAGGAATCCGACTATGCGGGGCGTATGCGTGATGAAAAGTACGAGCAGGAACTAAAGGTACAGAAAGCCAACCAGAGGATATTTGAGTTGCAGAAAACCAACGAGCAGATGGGGCGGCTGCTCTCCAAAATCCCGCCAGAGATATTAGAAGAATTACAGAAAACAGGAAGAACCAGACCAAAAGAAAGGTAGGAATGTGAATGAAGAAACAGAATTTTAAGGTATTAAAGACCGCAGACTTGTACCCGTTTCCCGACAATCCGTTTCATGTGGTAGAGGATGAAATGCTGTCAGAGTTAGCGGAAAGCATTAAGGAGTTTGGAATCGTAACGCCGATAATCACCCGCCCGAAAGAGGACGGGAACGGCTATGAAATCATTGCGGGACAGCGGCGTGTCCGCGCTTCCGAGCTTGCAGGGATAAACACAGTCCCCGCTTTTGTCCTGCCCTTAGACCGTGACCGAGCCATCATCACCCTTGTGGACAGCAATCTCCAAAGAGAAAACATCCTGCCATCGGAGCGGGCATTTGCCTACAAGATGAAATCCGAAGCCATGAAGCGGCAGGGTTTCCGCACGGATTTAACCTCGTCCCAAGTTGGGACGAAGTTGCGGACGGACGATAAAGTGGCGCAGGGCTTCGGCGTTGGCAGGATGACCGTGCAGAGATTTATCCGCTTGACGGAACTGATACCGCCGATTTTGCAGATGGTAGACGGGGGGAGAATCGCCCTCACGCCCGCGGTGGAGCTGTCTTTTTTGAAGAAAGGCGAGCAGGAGAACCTATTCGTCACAATGGAAAGCGAGGAAGCAACGCCCTCACTCTCACAGGCACAGCGGATGAAAACCTTGAGCCAGGGCGGGCGGCTTGACATGGACACCATCTTTGCGATTATGACGGAGGAAAAGGGAAACCAGAAAGAAACCGTGAAAATCGGCATGGAGCGGTTAAAGAAATACTTCCCGAAAGGAACAACGCCGAAGCAGATGGAGGACACCATCATCAGACTTTTGGAGCGTGAATTGCAGAGGAAACGGGGCAGGGACAGCCGCTAATCTTCTCTTTTCGGGAGGTAAATATAAAGCATTGCGAGAAAAAAGCCAGTCAAATAAGACAGAGAGTTGAGGTAGTAAATGAAAGAAATCCAGTATGAGATTGTAAAGGAAGTCGCCGTGTTGTCGGCAAACGACAGCGGCTATACAAAGGAAATCAATTTAATCTCATGGAACGGGAAAGAGCCGAAGTATGACATCCGCAGCTTTTCCCCCAACCGTGAGAAGTGCGGAAAGGGAATCACGTTGACTGCTGATGAAGCGGCGGCTCTCCTTAAAGCATTGCAGAAAGAGATAAACAGCGGGGATTGATTGTGTCTGATTGGCAGGGAGGGGACGTTTCCAGACGCTCCCCTGCCCTGTCTGGAAAGGAAGAATTGAGTATGGGCGAGGATAAGAAAGCAAACAAAAAGAGAAAGCGCATTGTGGCAGGACAGCCAGTGCAGATGATTGTCAGCCGTGAATATGTCGGCACACAGACCGTTGCGGAAGCGTTCATCCCGATTATCTCCGAGGACATCCGCAGGAAAATTGCCGAGGGTGACACCTTCGACAATGGCGGGTTATCCGCTTAGAATGTACGCAATGGAACATGAAAACAGTTAGGGCAGATACGGAGGTTTTACAGTATGGCAGGAATCAAAGAAGAAAAGAAAATCTATTCAGTCGGCATTTACTGCCGCCTATCGAAAGACGATGGCACGGATAATGAAAGTGCGAGCATCGCCACACAGAAATCCATCCTCACGGATTATGTGAGAAAGCAGGGCTGGCATCTGGCAAAAACGTATGTGGACGACGGTTACTCTGGTACGAATTTCCAAAGACCGAGCTTCCAGAACATGATTAAGGACATTGAAAATGGGCTGATAAACTGCGTGATTACGAAAGATTTATCCCGTCTGGGGAGGAATTACCTTGACTGCGGCTTATATCTGGAAGTGTTTTTCCCAGAAAATAATGTTCGGTATATAGCGGTCAATGACGGCGTTGACACCTTGAATAAATCAGCGATGGACATCACGCCTTTCCGCAACATCCTAAACGAAATGTATTCAGCCGATGTGTCGGTCAAGATAAAATCGGCGTACCGAGCGAGGTTTCAGCAGGGGAAATTCATGGGAACGTATGCGCCCTATGGATATATTAAAGACCCTGCCGACCACAACCATCTGCTGATTGACGATAAGGTGGCGCACGTTGTAAGGGAGATATTCGACCTTGCGTTTGCGGGAAATGGAATCGCCAAAATCCGCAAGCACATCAATAAACAGCACGTCTTGCGCCCTGCCGCTTATGCGGCGGAGCAGGGGGCGGCAGGCTATGAGCGGTACTTTGAGGGTAACGAGGAAAACCGCTATATCTGGAGCGAGAACAGCGTGAGGGGCATTTTAAGAAGCCCTATCTATGCGGGAAACCTTGCAGGCTACAAGCGGATTGCCGCCAACATGAAAAGCAAGAAACGCCCCTCTAAGCTGCCCGAAGAATGGGAAGTGATACCCGATACCCATGAGGGGATAGTCACGCAGGAGGAATTTGACACCGTACAGCAGCTTATGACGAGCCGCAGGAGGGAACAGAACGCAGGGGGATTTGAGAATATCTTTGCAGGCGTTATCAAGTGTGCGGACTGCGGCTATGCCCTGCGGGCTATGAGCGCAAACAGGAGGAAACGCCCCAACATTATCGACTGCGTACAATACACCTGTAATAATTATGGCAGGTACGGCAACGTCATGTGTACCGCACACGCCATCGAAGCGAGGGATTTATTCAACGCCGTCCTTGCCGACATCAACCGCTTTGCGGATATGGCGGTGAATGACGAGCGGGCGGTGAGGGCGATTGAGAAGCGGCTCACGGAAACAGATCAGAGCAAGGCAAAGGTAATGGAGAAAGAACAAAAGAAGCTGAACAAACGCCTTGCGGAGCTTGACAGGCTGTTTTCCTCTCTCTATGAGGATAAGGTCATGGAGCGTATTACCGAGCGGAATTTTGAGATGATGTCGGGGAAATACCAGAAAGAACAGCTTGAAATCGAAGCGAGATTAAAAGAGGTAACGGAAACGCTCAACGAAAGTTACGAGAAATCGCAGGGAATCCGTGATTTCCTTTCCCTTATCCGCAACTATCAAGGCTTAAAGGAACTGGACGCAACAGTAGTAAATGCGCTGATAGACAAGATATTTGTTTCGGAGCGTGAGAAAATGGCAGACGGAACGGTTAGGCAGGAAATCAAGATTTACTATAAATTCATCGGCTTTGTCGGTGAATTACATATCACACCCACGAAGCGGTGGACAGCGTTACCCGCTAAATACTGTACGGTGTGCGGCATTGAATACGTCCCCGGCTCTGGCATATCGAAGTATTGTCCCGTTTGTGCCAAGAAGATACAGAGGGAGAAGTCAAACGAGTGTAAACGCAGGAGCAGGGAGCAGAAAAGGATGGTATGTATTGAACTGTCCGCAAAAAATGACCGACTGAATTGGGACAAAGGTGGGACATTGTCCCGATTGTGTCCCATGTCAGTATTTTTGTCTGTCAAAAGCAACATATTCTCCTCCGCTTTCTGCCTGCGGTATCTTGCCTTGCGCTCCCCATCGGACGAACCTTTCCCCGTCATTTCCTGAATTTCCGGCATATAAAAGATGTTGTCCTCCAAGACTTCCACAAGACCAAGCTGCATAAACGCCCGCATTGCCCTCTCAACTGTGCCGACCTCATACCTTGTAAGCAGTGCAATCATCTCTGCTGAAAGCGGTGTTATCTCATTCAAGAGCAGTTTCCCGTTATGCTGTAATGATTTCAAATATAGCTTGAGCAGAATATTCACATAAAGGACACCATCTTTCGAGCCTTCCAGCACTACTATCTCACGCTGGTCAAAAAAATCCTCCTTGAGTTTAAGGAAATAGTATTTCTTATTCTCTGCCATAATTACCCCTTTCCTTTTTTGCGCTTTTTTTCTCCCCAAAATTGGGAAGTATTTCATTCTGTTTTGTTTTATACCTCTGAACCATTGCCGTCTTGTCCACAATCTCCGCAAGTTCCCCAAGAATGGCGTCATTTTCCGCTAAATCCTGTCTTATTCTTGCGCTTTCCGCTTTCAATCCCTCAAGTTCCTTTTTCCACGTTTTCGGAAGAAGCTTATCCGTACCGCTCATATTTTTCAATCCTGTGCGGTAGGAGAGGGCAGTTTCAATCTTATCTGCATTTTTGTCATAATAAGACTGTTTCTGTCTGCCGGAAAGACTTTCATACTTTTTCAGGTATTCCGCATACGGCTTGTAGGCTTGATAAATGTCCACGATATTGGACATCTATTTCAGCTTTGCATTTAACTCACGCTGTCTGTGAATGTTGTCGCTCCGCTGTTTTTTTGTTTCCTCTGCCAGCCTGTGCAAATCTTCAAGTGTTTCAATTTTGTGCGATTGCAGGAATGACACCATAGAGGAAAAATTTTTTATGTTGCCCGTTTTCGTGTCTGTGCGCTGCCGGATATTGTTGTCCTGAATAAATGCGCTGCGGTTTTTCTGCCATTCCATCAGGATTGCGGTTAAGCTGTCCTCTTTCTTTTCCTGTACAGGCGCTTCATTTTCTTTCTCCTGTCCAGCCGATTTTTTCTCTTTTTCAAGAAAAGCAATCTTATCCGTCAGACGCTCAATGTTCTCCATACTGGATATGATGAGTTCATTGATTTTTTTAATCTCCCTGTTCATGTTGCCGATTTCCGTCTTAATGCCCCTGCGTTCCATTGCGGTCACTGCCGCCCCCATGTGGATCGTTGGTAAAAGGTCTATTCCCTGTCTTTCAAAAGAACGGTGTTCCGCCGTTATCTCATAGCCGTTCTTTTTATAAAAATCAGTTTCAATATCTGCCCACAATGCCCGCCATTTTTCCACGTTTCCCTTATCGTCCCAGTCAGTGGCATAAACCTTATGCGATTTGTAATCGTTTCCTTTGGGAGTTGGAATTTTCTGACCGTTTTTATCAAGGTCATATTCCCGCCAGCATTTCTTTTTGACAAAGCTTCCGTCTTTTTCAAACGGGCGCATGGTGAGCATGAGATGACAGTGCGGGTTCGGATTCTCATGGTCAGGATTGTGCAGATTCATATCAACAACCATTCCCTTATCCCTGAAAAATTCTGCAAGCGTTTTCGCCGCCTTTAACCGTTCATCCGCATCCAGTTCACAGGGCAGTGAAAATTCAATTTCCCTCGAAAGCTGCGCCCTGCTCCCTTTCTCAAAATTTTCAACTGCGTTCCATAAAACGGAACGGTCAGCAAATTCTTTCGGCGCATATTCAGGCAGTAAGATTTCAGAATATATCACATGACCTTTCCTTGAAAAATCTTTTATCTCCCCGTCATATTCGCAATATATCTTTGTCCCACTCCGGTATGCAGCGGAAGCCACAGCCGACTGCGGTTTTTCCCCGCCCTGCGGGGCTTTGCCTGCCTTGCGGCAGGCAACAGGGGAAACGATAATTCCCCTACGGGCTTGCGCCCTACCCTTTAGTGAACTTTGCGTTCAGATAAAGGCTAAAAAGCAGCCTTTATCCTGTCATCATCAAGCGTAGCAAACTGTTCTTTGGAAACATTCAGTTTTTCCCTGAGAAGGTATTCAAAGTGGCTTCCCCATACAATGTTTCGGTGTCGGCGTTCCTTTTCCGTCATACCTTTTATCTGGTTGCGGAGTTTCGCTTCCCTGTGTTTTGCAATGACAAGCTCTGCTTTGGTTTTTTGTAATTCCACATCAATCACATCTCGGCGTGTTTGTTTACTTTCACTCATTTTTTCACTTCCTTTCTGCCCGTAACGCTGTAATTTGTGGGCATAAGAAAAGCACTCAGGTTTCTCTCCCAAGTGCTTCTTCACCTACATTGTAGTATGCCGGATTAAATTTATATCCAAAACCTCTGACTGTAAGAATATAGGACTGTCGTTTCCTGTCATCTTCAATTTTACTACGCAGATTATAAATGATATGCATGACACTGTCATATGCCTGATAATATGGCTCTTTCCATATCTGCCCATAAATTTGTGCTTTTGAAAATACCCAGCCGGGATTTCTTGCAAGCAGATATAAAATCTCAAACTCATATAACGTTAGTTTTATTTCCTGACCATTTTTCTCTGCATTTCGTTTCAGGGGATTGATTATTAATTTTCCAAAATCAAGTATTTCATCATTCAGAACCATGTCCCGTATCTGAAATTCTGGCTGCATTCTGATTATTTGCATTATCTCATGCAGGATGTGTTCTTCTGAATTGGAAAAAGATAAAATTACTATTTTGCCAATAGGTATCACGCCCTTCTTTCCTTAAATTTTTTCTTAAATTGCATTGTCTGAATAACCGGCACATTCCATTATACCAGTCTTCCATGTTCCATTTCATATACCATATCACACAAAACCTCTATATCCTCTTTATTATGGCTGGCAAGTATGACAGTTTTCCCTTCTTTCTTTAATCCCAAAAGAATATCCCGCACGTCGCTTACCCCCTGATTATCCAGTCCGTTCATTGGCTCATCCAAAATCAAAATATCCGGGTTTTCCATAATTGCCTGGGCAATACCGAGCCTCTGCCTCATACCAAGGGAATATTTTCCAACTTTTTTGCGGCTGTCGGGATCTAAGCCTACCCGTTCCATGCTCTCCCTGATCTGCTCCCTGCCTATCAATTTACGGATAGATGCCAAATATTCCAGATTTTTGTATCCTGTGTATCTGCTTAAAAATCCGGGATTTTCAATAATAATTCCCATATTGTCTGCAAAATCAATATCTTTTCCGATCTCCTTTTCTCCCACTACAACCCTTCCGCCTGTCGGTTTTAAATATCCAATCATCGTTTTGAACAGAACAGTCTTACCGGAACCGTTCCTTCCTATAATCCCATATATTTTTCCTTTTTCAAAACTGATGTTAATACGGTCGAGTGCAACGACTTCTCCAAACCTTTTTGTTACATTCTCCACACGGATTGCTTCTGCCATATTCGCAAACCTTCCCTTCTTCAAATATAATCTGTTTCTTTTTTCAAATATTCCCGCCCGATAACAAAACCGGCTGCCAGCAAAACAGCTTCCGTTACAATTATCACTCCGATCGGAAAGCCGCCTGTTTCATATAAGCTGCTTCGCAGATACATCCCCCACATTCCATACATTGCATGGGAAACGGTGCAAATCCGGCAGCCAATCATAAATGTCACGCCTTCCAGCAGGAATAACATTCCCGGAACAAAACGCCTGATGGGGAATAAATCCAATAACACGAAAAACGCTGCCATACTGATACTATGAAACAGCCACAAGACACTGATTTTCGCAAGAAGCCCTGCGGAAAGTAAAATCAATTTTCCCATAACAATATCGCAGGTCAAAACAATGAGCAGGAGCAATATTGCCGTCTTTATACCAAATATCACCCTTTTCACAAAATGCCTTGTCCACCAGTCCGAAACTGTTCCATAACGGTACAGGGAAAATATTTCCACCTTTCTGTTCCGTTCTGCATAAAAACCCACTGTCAACAGAAAAAAGCCAATCGGCAGAAGCCATTGTCCAAAAGGAATCAGCGGTATGGCTTCAAAATAATCGGATGGTACTCCTGCAAACAGCCTGATAAACACACTTTCCGACATTATCCTTCTACCTCTGTTCCCGACTGAAACTCAATTTTTTTCACAAAAACAGATGATAAAACCATTAAAACCACAATCAATGCCAAAAACAAAGCGGCAGACTGCCAGTAAGACAATGTTCCATCTATAAAATTTCCCGGAACTGCCCTTGCCAGCAAAGAAGTTTCCGTATAACCGTCCATCATTCGTAAATATCCGGTCAGATGCACCCCCATTACAGCCACCATTCCGGCTATTCCTGAAAACAGCAGTGCAGCAGCATATAAAAGCGCTCCCATAAAAGCAAGATACAGATAAAGGAACAAAAATGTCACTGCAAATGCCTGTGGAACAGACATGACCTTCATCATCGCAAGCCACGGAAATGTAATATTATATTTGGCTCCGATGTTGTTTGTGACATCATGTGCAAGAGAATATACCGGACTGCTCCACATATTCCCCACAAACCCGAAAAAACTGCTGATGATTATAGTAAATACCGCCATAGCCGCAGTGTAAAGAAATGCTTGCATCAATATATAGAAAAACATTCCCATATTCCAACGCTTTCTGCCGCACCGATATAAAAGCAGGTAAATATTCCCTTTCATGAACGGGGCGTCTGCCACTACCAGAAGCCATCCTAAGACCAAAAACAGCATATTCACATAATGCTGCTCAACCACGCAGAAGGATTCCAGTATATTGACTGGTTCTCCCGTGTCAGACGCATACCGCAAAAAACCGCTCATCCAATAGCCCATGACTGCAAATCCCAAAAGATATCCCATGATAACCCTGCCGTTTCTTTGCTCCTGCCGAAACATTCCTTTTATAATTACCGCAAAGCTACCCATTCCGATACCTCCTCACAAGTCCTGCCATAATGACGGTTGATACGGCAATGATATAGACACATTCTACTCCTGCCGCCAAAGGGTAACTTCCTACATCATCTCCCCTAAGGAGCCGGATTGGATTCAGCCATACAATCCCATCCAGTCCGATCCACATGGATTCATACAATACAAACGGCGCAATCAGGGCAACATAACGGTTAGGAATCCATACCGCAAACAGAAATCCCATAAGCGCCCACACACATCCAAACAAAAAACCGAGAACGGTTTTCCCAACAGCAATGTACCAATCCCCATATTTGACGATATAGGTAAGCATGATCGTCCCATCCAGCAGTCCTTCGTCCGAGCCTTGCGGTACGCCCGGAACACCAAGAATATAAGCCATGATACAGGCAGACGCAATCGGGACTGCCAGCATGACGCCCCCGGACAATGCAACGCTGCATATACGGATTCTTCCAAAGCGTACAGGGCTCATCCTTGAAAAAATCATGCGGTAATACCCACTCTGATATTCTTCGCAAAAACGAGTCGCATAAGCCAGTACGGGAAAGACAGCCGCAAAAGGACCAAATCCCGAAGCACCAAACACATTGAACAAAATATAGTAGCTGCTCCGTATACGTTCCGGCGGTGTCCCCGTCGCCACCGCAGCAGTCAAAAGCGCTGCCACGGAAGCCATCCCGACAAAAAATCCCACATTCAGGAAACTTCTTTTCATATCTTTCCAAAAAAATCCATTCATTTTATTCCACCTTTATCAATTCTCCCGTCACGGCATCTAGATAAATATTCCACGCCGTGCCATTCTCGACCGCTTCCTGCCATGCTTTATCGCCGGACTCCATTGCATCCATCATTTCATTCAATGGAATATAGATATGCCATGCCGGTGTCAGGATCAGTTCTGATTCCCGAAGTGTCGGATAATATACAAACTCTGCCTGCGTCAGTTTTGTCTTTGCATTTCCGCAGAAAGTATTATTTTCCAAATATTTTCCCAAAATATCTGTCACCTGTGAGAACGTCAAAATTTTTCCGTTTTCAGACTGCTCTGAAATTTTACCGCAATAATTCTCCAAACGCATCGTCGCTATGCCGTCCTCCGTAATCCATGCGGTTCCTCTCGGCTGAACCTCCCCAAGCACAATCTGACCAAACTCTGACGCTACTCCAATCGTTTCATAAGATGGCGTAAATGCCAGTTCATAAAATGCGGTTCCGTCAAGTTCATAGTAGAAAGCTCTGGAAATATGTATTTCCGTAATGTCCAATACTGCCAGCTTCTCCAGAAGGATATCCTTCGCATGGGAAACAGGAAATTGGGCGGGAGCGGTTTCACTATCCCTTGTAACATCAATTTCCGGAGCTTTTTTATAAATTGCATCACAGTTCTTTTTAAATATTTCATCTACATAACTTACAGATGTATTTCTTGCAAAAGATACCTCTTTCTGTCCATCCGATAAAATCATAAGAGAATCATCACCGAAATTCATCCATTCAACCGGCTTATCCTCTTCATTCATTTCACTTAACTCTTTTTCCCTCTGCGCAAGATATTCTGCAGTAATGTCCTGAATATTTCCGTTTTCGCTGTCAAGCAGTTCTTTCAGCTTTTCCGTATCCCAATCATCCCGTTTCTGCAAAGTCAGCGTCTGGGCTGTCTGCGGCGCTGCGGGAACTTCTGCACAAATCCAAATGCCGTTTTCCTCCGTTCCGACCAAAGCATCGTAGCTTCCGCCTGACTTAGGCTTATCTGTTCCTGCTGTATTTGTGTCAGGCTCTTTTGCTACAATATTCCCCACCTCGCCCTCCAAAGAGCTTTTGGCATGGTAAACATCGCTGTCCGCAGATGCTTCCGGCGCTTTCTGGCATCCCGTCAATACACATATCCCTAATGCTCCGGCTATTAGTACGCTCAAAAATTTTTTCTCCATTTCCTATGCCTCCTGTAATTCCCTGTATGGGTTATGAGATAGATTATACACTTTTTCATCTGTTCTTTTTTACTTCAGCGAAATTCTACCATATTTTTTCCGAAATCAACCCAAAAATCTGTTACAAAAATCTTTATGAAAAAGCTGCCATGAACATATGACAGCTTTTTCAGTGCTTACAGGTTTTTCATATACAGCATAATCTCTGTTTCCATATAGTTGTCTTTACAATGCATTTCCATATCGCCATGATATTTTTCCACAATTCTTTGGACATTTGTAAGTCCTATACCATGCCCTGCATAAGACTTCTCGGAAAGCCTGCGTATTTCGCATACACCTTCGGGTATCCCCATGCAGCTATTTATCATATGTAGGAGTAGAACGCCGTTCTCCATCCGCATACTGAATTTTAAAAGCTGTCCGTCTGTCTGAACAGATGCTGCTATTGCATTGTCCAAAAGATTTCCAACAATGACATTGAAATCGAAAGAGTGCAGATTCATCTTCTCAGGAAGCACAATATCCGTTTCCACTTTTTTTAATACTTCTTTTGCCCTTTGCAGCTTGTAATTCAGCAGGCTGTCCAAGGCTTCATTCCCGGTATAAATATATTCTGACGGATTCTCCATAAACTCCTGCATGGAATCAAGATATTCCATCAGTTTTTCCGGCTTTGAACCCTTTGCCAGTCCCTTAAGCGCCAGCACATGGTTTTTCATATCATGTTTTAATGCCCTGATGCGGCTCTGCGACTCTTTCATAATCTCAAACTGGTTCTGATAAGCAATCGTCTGTTGTTTATAAATATCCTGTTCCCTTAGCTGTACATAATTTTTAAGCAAAATATGGTACAAATAAAACACACACAGATTAAGCACCAAAACCACAACACACACACATACCGCTGTCAATCTGCCAATGTTTCCATACATAAGCCCCCAAAATACCGTCACGCTCAACATAGGAATTGCAGACAGCAAACACATCTGATTTTTATCAAGCGCTTTTTCCCTGCTTTCTTTCGGATCAGGAATATGACAGACAACCGCCACGCAGACCAGAAGAAGCAAAGCAGAAACCGCAGCCTGCTGCATTCCTACCATCTCTGAACAGGCAAGGGATACAGCCGTCCCGCTGCCTGTATCCAAACAGAACCAGACCATAGAAATCCATATTTTTTTCTCCCACGCACTGCGATAAAAGCAAGCCACGCCCAAAATACCCGCCAAATTACACATTTCATAGGGAAACGATACATGAAATACACCGTAGGCGGCTGTTGTCAACAAATAGTATCCCGCAAAAACGATTTTCCACATCAGCCTGTCCTTGTCCCCTGCGGGCAGAAAGGTATCCAAGACCTTTTTCAGTAGTGCCGTATGCAAAATGCCTACAATCAAAATCATTGGTAATTCGTATCCCATGTTATAACACATTGTACATTTTTCCCTTCAAATATTGTTTTATTTTTGCCCTGACTTCTTTTCTGTAGGGCTTACTGACACTCAGGACATCACCATTCATCATTTTTATGCTTTCATAGGAATACTCGCTCACATATTCCTGATGTATCACATAGGACTGATGTATCATCAGAAATCCTGCCGGAAGCTGCTCCATGACATTTCTCAGCTTCCCATAAAATTCCTCCTGTCCATCCTTTTTTATCATCAAAACCTTTTTATCCATGCTCATGAAATAAAATATTTCCTTTACCGAAACACGAAAAATCCTGCTACCTCTTTGATATTCAAAACAACTTTCCGCATACTTTTTCCTTTTCATGCTTCTTTCAAGCACTTCTTTCAGCCGTGCGGCGGAAATTGGCTTTACCAGAAATTCCAACGGCTGCATTTTAAAAAGCTCCATCGCATAACCCCGCTTTGAGGAAATATAGACGATATGGGTATCTGTATCCTCCATCTCGTCACGGATAAAAGCTCCTATCTCAATCCCATTTTTCTGCAATAATTCAATATCAAGAAAAAGGATATCCAATCCAACACCTTTTTTCAAATCACTCTCCAAACTCTCTCCGCTATACCATACCTCTATTTCAAATTTTACTGAAAATTCTGCCGAAAGCCCCTGAATCTGTTCCTCCAGCAAGGAACACAAAACTTTATCATCATCACATATTCCTACTCTGTACATACGATCAATCGCTCCTTTAAACAATATCGTTTCTATTGTACTTTATCTTTAACCTGCTATCAAGGTTTGGCATTATGTAAAATAAATTTTTCCCACAAGATATTGAATCCTCCTTTGGGAATATCGAAGCCCAAAAATCATACAAATTTCCATTATGATAAAATTGGTAAATCGGCAGAAATATATTTTTATTAACAGCACTCTAATATGCTTCCTTCTTATTTTTCAGTTCTTGCAAATGCCTAAGCTGCGCTTCACTTAATGTTCTAGGTTTCCCAATCCTAATAAGATTTTTGGGTAAAGCATAGGTCTTGCTTACTTCTGTCCATGACTTTAAGCGGATTATTTCCGGAAACTCCCTGTGCAGCTTATCCATTTTCCGCATCCATGCCGGATTCGCTGTGTAAACCGTTGCTTCGTCCTCATCCGCATTGAGGTTGATGACAACCTCCTGCTCATATCTTGATAATTTCATTCCATACCCCTTTCTCAGGTGTCGAATTTTTCTGCCCAAAATTGGGCGGTTTTATAAATCTGCTGTTCTCCCCTTGCTGTTTTCTGACAGGCAACCCTTGTCGGCGCTGTGTCGTCCAGTATTGGCGCTCAAATTACTTTAAAATTGGTCTTGGCGGTATATGTCAGCTTGGACAGTCATTTAATTGTACTGCCATTATCCAACAAAACAGCCTGCTTTCCCGTATATCCATCATGTCGGAAATCTGCCCAAAAACTGAAAATTTCTATCATGCCGGAAAAATATGATAGGAATCCGTCGCTTTATGTGATATTCTGTTTTTCGTAAAGGGGAGATTTATCAATGAAAACACAATTAAGTATTCAGGAACGCCTGAAAGACCTGCGTGTGGAAAAGGGACTGACTTTAGAGCAGCTATCACAGCAGACAAAAATTCCGGCTTCCACGCTTGGTTCTTACGAATCTGATGATTATAAGGAAATACCCCACAGGAATATCTGTGACTTGGCAAAATTCTATGGAGTGTCAGCCGACTATCTGCTTGGTATGACCAAAACAGGCAGCTTGACAATATCTCCATATCCAACCTGCACCTGAGCGATGCCGCCCTGTCGCTCCTCAAAGACCGGAAAATCAACACACTGCTCCTGTCAGAGCTTATCACCCACGAGCAGTTCCGAAAACTTATGCTTGACTTGGAGATATATGTGGACGGTCTTGCGGATATGCAGGTCAAGTCACTCAACCTTGCGGTGGAAACAGGCAGAAAGATACGGCTCAAACGCCACAATCCCGATGAATATAACCTGCAATTAAATGTATTAAAGGCATCGCACCTTGAACTGAACGAGTATTTTTCCCATGTGATTGATGATGATATGCATACCATTATCAGGGACATCAGGAACGCCCGCAAAGGCGATATTGATTCCGCCCCGCCCAAAACCGTAACTGAGCATTTTGAAGAAATCATCGAAAAGGCAGAAAGCTTCGCAGGCACTTCCAAACAGAAACTCGCTTACATATTCAGCCAGTTTTTGAAAATCAAGCCGACTGAAAAGAATATTAACGATATGGCAGATATACTCGGTCAGTCTGAAATCTTGGAGCCTGATGCGAAGAAACGGCGGAACAGCGCAAGACAGAAACGCAATAAGGACTGATTTTCTGCAAAACAAAAGGAACTGCAAAGTATCCGCAATTCCCTGTTTCCAAAACCGTGTGAGATTACTCCTCTGTTTTTACCAGTTCCACCACGTCCTCCAGTTCACAATCCAGCGCATCACATATCCGTATGAGCGATTCCATAGAAATGTGCTGCCCTTTGTTCATGTTGGCAAGCACATTTGTGGTAAGCCCTGCTTCAATGCGCATCTGGCTCTTGGTCATTCCCCGTTCCAAGAGCAGATGCCACAAAGGTAAATAACTGACTTTCCGCATAACAGTCCTCCGTTATTCGGCAGATGTTTTTTCTGCCTGTTTTCTGTATCTGTTTTATCCATTCTATCAGAGATATTGTCTTTTATCAATCAAATCTTGACTGTTGGCGGTATTTCCTGTTGTTTTGCCAATCATATTTTTGTTACACCTATTTGGGTATGAAGTGATTAATGGCAGGAGGTGGGAGAAGATGTATGTGACAGGGATAAATAGGAACTTAGAGGCAAATAGAACCTTGTGGGTGATTAGAATCTTCGGGCAAAAAGAAACCATTTCCCAAATAGCGGGTGATACCGTCCAAGGCGGCAATAGGAAAGGACAAGGTGGCCAGAATGAAAAATAATAACAGGAAAGTGATTGCCCTCCTTGCTAAAAAGAAATATATACAGTTTGGAAGCGTCATAGGGAGCCGTGCCGCAGTGATTGACGATGTCACATGGGAGAAAATAAAGAGCCCTGCATATACAGATATCCATGACACATGCCCAGAGGGCAAGATGGATGTGATGCTGCCTGCCAGGGCGCTGGAAATGATGGGGATTTCCAATCCGAAAATCGGGATGGAGCTGCCAATTGCCATTGTATTTTCAGAGGATGACTGGGAGGAGTTTACATTCCGCCTTTCAGGGTATTATACAGAGTATATTGCTGTAGTCCAATATGGGCCTCCAGACGCATACTTTTCCTGGGCTTTCTTAGACTCCATCTCAAAGGGGAGGGAATGGGATACCACATTGTTCCTGAAACAGGATGACCGGATTCCTGCAAGGGAGGTGGAGAACCGGCTTTACAATGATATCAGGATGCGGGACAACAGCCAGCAGTTCCTGGGAGGGAACACGGCGATGAGGCAGGCTATGTTTGCAATGGCCGGCGGATTTGACATTGTATTTGTGCTGGCAGCGGTTATTTTGGCCAGCGTGGGGCTTTTGGCCTATAATGTGCTTTATATTTCTTCAGCGCAAAGCATCCGGGAATATGGGCTTTTAAAGGCGCTTGGAACAACGGCAAGGCAGCTTCAGGCAATGGTTTTTTTGCAGGTGGCAAGGACGGCGCTGGCAGGGAGCCTGTTTGGCGCTGCAGCGGGCGTCCTGATTACATGCATTGCCATGCTGGCTTTGCTGTCCGGAATGTATTTATACAGGATTGGGAATGCAGCGGGGATGCTCACATTTCGCCCGCTCTTTCTAGGGGCTTCTGTTGCCTTTGTGGCTGGAGTGACATTTTTCAGCGCGTTCCTTGCTGTACAGAAAGCCCTTCGGTTGTCGCCAATCGAAGCGCTGAACCATATGGAAGCGGCAGCCGGGGAATCTTATGATGGAAAAGGCGTGCGGAAAAACAAGAAGCGCCCGTTCCGGTTATGGCAGATGGCATGGAGGAATACCATGCGTTTTAAGAAACGGTTTTTTGTCAGTGCAATATGCCTGACGCTGGGGCTGGTGGTATCATTGGCAGTTATAATGGTATCCAAAGGTTCTAGCATAGTGAACCAGATTGAGTATGATTATCCGGATATTAGCGTTGGAACCTGTATATCGCCCATAGACTATTTTGGCCTTACATTAGGATCCCAAAGGAAAAATGAGGACGGTATCGTGCCGCTTTTTCCGAAGGAGCTTTTGGAGAAGATACAGAGCCTTCCGGGAATCCGGCACAGCCGCCTTGTGCTGCTTCTTATGGGGATTGTGAATTATATCAATGTGACAGTTACAGGGCTTGTGGTGAGGAAGAAAGAATTTGCAGTGATGGAAAGCGTTGGGCTTACAGGAAAGCAGCTGAGGGGCATGCTGGTTTTGGAGGGGATTTTTTATAGTGGGGCCATTCTGGTGATGACGGGGATTTTTGGGAGCGGGGTTTTTTACTTGATTGGGAAAGAGATAAGCAAGAGGATGGGATATTTTGTGTTTTGCTATCCTGTTTTGGAGTTTGCGGCTTGTATTGGGGGGGTGTTTTTGTCCTGTGTGCTGATTGTGTTGGTTTTATACCGGAAATATGGGGAAGGGGGGATTGCGGGGAGGCTGCGGATTTATGCGGATTAAAATAATTTTGGAAGCGGTGCATGGAGAGTAGGATTTACTTTCATGCACCTTTTTATGGCATGGAAAATACCGTCTTGTTAGTATTCAAGGCGGTATTTTTATGTGCAAAAATGGAAAATAAGGCAGATGCAAACGCAGAAAAACAGAAACGTAGAAAAGAAAAGAAATTCCTGGCAGGCAGTGGGAAAAAGGGGCTTTCAGGAGGGAAAGAAAAACACTTGCCTTGTTATATGAGGTATAATGGTAGCCGTATTCTTGGGTGTATATTTTACAGGAACAGGAGGATAAAAGATGGAAAAATATGCTTACATACGGGTTTCTACAAAAGAGCAAAACCCTGAACGGCAGTACTTTGCCATAGAGCAATACGGAGTCATGGAAAAAAATATTTTTATGGATCAGATGTCAGGGAAGGACTTCAGGAGGCCAGAATATCAAAAGATGCTCTCAAAGCTAAAGCGGGGGGATTTGCTGGTGATTAAAAGCATTGACCGCCTGGGGCGCAATTACGAGGAAATTTTGGGGCAATGGAGGGAAATTACCAAAGAGGTAGGGGCAGATATCCAGGTGATTGACATGCCGCTGCTGAATACAGGCAGAGATTTCCAGGATTTGACAGGAGAGTTCATTTCAGAACTTGTGCTGCAAATTTTAGCATATGTTGCAGAGATTGAGAGATCCTTTATCAGGCAGCGCCAGGCAGAGGGAATTGCTGCCGCTAAGGCAAAGGGCATCAAGTTCGGGCGTGCCAGGCAGGAACTTCCGGCAGGTTTTATAAGCTATTACCAGAAATGGAAGGCAGGGAAAATTTCTATTAGGGAGGCAGCAAAGGCATTGGATATCAGCCATAGCACCTTTTACCGAAGGTGTAAGGAGATGGAAGGGCAGGAGCAGGGGCAAAAGTAAAAATGAAAATAAAAGTGAAAGTAAAAGTAAAAGTAAAAGGATGCTGTTCCGGGAATGGCATTTTTGGGCAGGGGAAGCGGGAAGCGCTTGGGGCAGATGGAAAAAGAAAAGGAATTTGTAACAGATAGTAGACTTTTTGGTACAGCAGGTTTGGATGCCATTTGGATGGAAAAACCAACTAATTCCCAGTTTTTTCCACCTTTTTCCAGTATATCATAGGTGTACCAAAAAGTCTGCTTTTTGATACAGTGGGTTGGCTGTTCATGGTGAGAAACATTATTATTTATTAGGATACAGCTTATTTAGATCTGCTGTGTTAGATTGCGGTTGGCGCCAGCGTGATGCCCTATGTGGTTTTGGGGATTGTGGATGCCATATCGCGGCTAATAACAGAACAACAGCGAAATATTGGGCAGTTGTTAGTGAAAAAGAATCATAAGCTGTGGAAGGAAATTAATCAGGAGGGAATGGTATGAAAAAAAGAGTGTTAGCAGCGTTAATATCTACATGTGTAATAGCAGGAATAACACATCATTCTGTGGACGGAATATTTGTAAACGCAGCACAGGGAATTTATGGGAATGTAGATGCATCACAGGAAATTTATGGGAATGTAGATGCATCACAGGGAATTTATGGGAATGGAGATGCAGTACAGGAGGAAGCAGATGCTGCTGTAGAAAAAATCCAAAATGACATAGGGCTTCTTGCGGAAAAATCGGAGAGCCAGGAAGAAGATTGGGATTGGGTTGAGAATGCAGACGGCTCAATTTCTATTGCAGAATATTTCGGTTCTGGCATAGAGATAGAGGTTCCTTCTGCCTTGGGCGGAAGGGAAGTAACGGCGATTGGACAGGGGGTTTTCCAGAATAATGAAAACATTGTCCGTGTTACAATTCCAGATACCGTTAAGATGATTGATGCTGACACTTTTTCCTGGTGCAGGAGCCTGCAAAGTGTTTTTCTTCCGGAAGGCCTGGAAATTATAGGAAATAACGCATTTTGTATGTGTGTAAGCTTACAAAAGGTTTCGCTTCCAGACAGCTTGAAAAAGATAGGAGAAGGGGCTTTTAGCAGCTGTTTTGGATTGGAGGAAATAAAAATCCCTGCCCAAATAGAAAAAATTGAAAAATGGGCGTTTTCCAATTGTACGGCATTAAATTATGCTGCGCTTCCAGAAGACCTGCTAAGCATAGGAGAAGGGGCTTTTGAAAAGAGCGGCATGAGAAGCATTCAGATTCCTGAGAAGGTTTCCAATATTGGGATTCGGGCATTCTCGTCCTGCGATAGACTGGAAAAAATAGAAGTGGCGCCAGAAAATACAGCATTTCTTTCGGAGGATGGCATTTTATTCAACAAGAAAAAGACGGAACTGATAGCTTATCCAGAGGGAAAGGCTCAGGAAAGCTATGCTGTCCCATCAGGGGTGCAGAAAATAGGGGCGTATGCATTTGCTTACCAAAATAATAATGCATTGTCAAAGGTTACGCTGCCAGAATCTATACAGGAGATAGGGGCATATGCATTTTATTATGCATATTTTGACAACATAAATTTTTCAGGCCGTCTGAAGGCAATCGGGGAGTTTGCATTTGCATATAATGCGTTTAAAGAAGTGGCAATACCGGCAAATACGGAAAAGATAGGAGAGGGAGCATTTGTTTATGCCCCTGACCTCTCATCTATTGAAGTGGATGCGTCAAATGCGTATTTTGCTTCAGAAGGCGGCTTATTGCTGAATAAAGAAAAGACGGCATTGCTTGCATATCCTGGCGGAAAGAAGGACAAAGAGTACGTAATTCCTGCTGGAATCACCGAGATTGGGCCTTATGCCTTTGCCACATTTTCTGCAAGCCCCTATCCAGAGAAAATTTTTATCCCCAAATATGTGAAAAAAATAAAGAGGGATGCGTTTTCTGGAATACATATGCAGGATATTAGCGTACTGAATCCTGAATGCGATATTGAGTGGGCAATGGATGAAGAAGGGAATAAAACAGAGGCTATTTCATCCAGAGCAACAATACATGGGTATGAAAATTCTACGGCACAGGAGTATGCACAGAAGAATGGGAATCCTTTTGCAGTTCTTTCCGATGGAGAATGCCAGCATGACTATATGGAAAAAATTACTGTTTCAGCCACTTGCAGCAAGAAGGGAGCCAAAACCTTTACATGCAGAAAATGCGGTGACAGCTATACGGAAGAGGTGCCAATAACCGCCCATAAATATCAGTCTGTGATAAAAAAGGCAACAGTAACAAAGGATGGCAGTGTACAGAAGGAGTGCAGGCAATGCGGCAATATTGCAGAAAGCAGCAAAATAGCCCGGCCAAAGGCAGTTAGCTTGTCCCAATCCTCTGTTTCTTACACAGGAAAGGCGCAGAAAGTACCTGTGACAGTCAAAGACAGCACAGGGAAAAAAATCAGCGCTAAGAATTATTCCTTATCTTACAGTGGCAATAAAAATGTAGGGGAAGCTACAGTAAGTATAAAATTTCAGGGGAATTACACAGGGAGCATGAAAAGAACTTTCCGCATTCTTCCAAAGGGGACAGCCATATCCAGGGTTACTGCAAAGAAAAAAGGATTTTGGGTGAAATGGAAGAAGCAGTCCTCACAGACCAGCGGGTATCAGATTCAGTTTTCCACCAGCAGCAGATTTACGGAAAAAGATGTAAAAATAGTGACCGTTAAGAAAAATAAGGATACATCAAGAACAGTTTCTAAGCTAAAGGCGAAGAAAAAATATTATGTAAGGATCCGTACTTACAAAACAATAAAGATCAAAGGAAAAGATACAAAGATTTGTTCTGTATGGTCGAAAGCAAAGTCTGTAAATACAGGAAAATAGAATTTCTAAAATTGGTACTGGTATAACCTGAGCCAAACATCAAGGTATTTAGCACAGGTTATACGAAGGTATTAATACAGGTTCACTGCCGTTAAATTATAAATAAGGAAGGAGAAAAAAGTATGAAAAAGAAAGTATTAGCTTTATTGGTATCTGCCAGTATGGCAGCAGGGATGGCAGCCTATCTCGCGGAGGGCATGAAGGTAAATGCAGCAGCTTATCCGCCAGAAGAGCCTGCGGTAAGTACAGCGGGGGATCTGGAGGATATCCCTGTGCAGCTTGCAGAAAGTACAAAGGACTGGAAGTGGTCAGAGCGGGAAGACGGCACAGTTTCTATTGAATCTTATCAAGGGAATGCCACGCAGGTAGAAGTCCCATCCATGCTGGACGGGCGGGAAGTGACGGAGATTAGTTGGTATGCTTTTGGTGAAAATGAAGATATAACCAGCGTCACAATCCCAAATACAGTAAAGGAAATACAAGCAGGAGCTTTTGAGAATTGCAGCAGCCTTAGCCAGATCACCCTCCCAGAAGGCCTGGCATCACTGGAAGATAACATATTTTATTTTTGTATAAGCCTTAACAGTATTGATCTTCCAGCCAGCTTGGAAAAAATAGGAGAAGGCGCATTTTATGGTTCTGGCTTACAAGAAATTGAAATTCCAGATCAAGTAAGAAGTATTGGCGGCAATGCATTTTCTTATTGTAATGGATTGGAATCTGTAAGGCTTTCAAAATCCTTGCAGGAAATAGGGGAAGAGGCATTTCTTACTTGTAAAAATCTGCGTAGCATCGAAATTCCAGATCAAGTGAGGAGCATAAGGCGCAGTACATTTTCTGATTGTGAGGGATTGGAAGCAGTAAAGCTTTCAGATTCCCTGGAAGAAATAGGCGAAGGGGCTTTTTGTAACTGCGAAAACCTGCAGGAAATTGAATTTCCAGGCAAAATGAAAGTAATAGAAGGAATGGCATTTAAGGATTGTGCTAATTTAAGAAATGCAGTGTTCCCGGCAGGAGTGGAAGTGATTGGAGAAAGTGCATTTGACCGCTGCAAAAAACTAAAAAAGATAGAAATATTGGAACGTCTGACAAGTATCGGTGGCAACGCATTTCATGCTTGTGAGGAATTGGAATCTGTTAGGCTTTCGGATTCCCTAAAAGAAATTGGCGAATCTGCATTTGATTATTGCAAAAACTTAAAGAGTGTTGAAATCCCACATTTAGAACGCATTGGAAACTATGCTTTTTCTTATTGCGAAAGCCTCAGAAAATTAGTCCTTCCAGAGGGAGTAATGGTTATTGGGGATTCTGCCTTCTGCAATTGCTATTTATTGGAGGAAATTAATTTTCCAAATAGCTTAACCTATATTGGGAATAGGGCGTTTGAAGAATGTTCTTACCTTACGGATGAAGACGAAATGGTAGGCCTGGCGTCTGTTTCTATTCCGGAAAATGTGAATTTTATTGGAAGCGCCGCATTTTTAAGCTGTTACGCATTGGAGCGGATTGATGTGGCGGAAGGGAATACGGCATTTTGTTCTGTTGATGGGGTCTTGTTTAATAAGGAAAAGACAGAATTATTGCGTTTCCCAGAAGGGAAGTTATGGGGAAACTACGAAATTCCGTTAAGCGTGCAGAAAATAGGGGATTATGCCCTTTCAAATATAAGAATGAAAGAAGAGGCAGAAGCAATTGTCAAAGTGCCAGAGAGTGTACAGGAGATAGGGGCATATGCATTTTATAATCATTATATAGACGCGGTAATATTGCCAAAGGGTTTAAGGAAAATCGGTGATTTCGCGTTTGCAGATTCTCTTCAGATGGAAGCAAAGGAGGTGGAAGTGCCTGCTGGGGTTACCCATATAGGGGAAGGGGTGTTTTCAGATAACCCTTATCTTATAGCAATCAATGTAGATGCAGACAATGCCTCTTTCTGCTCGCAAAATGGGGTATTATTTAATAAGGCAAAAACAGAGCTGGTTGCATATCCGGACGGGGCAATCAGGGAGAAATATAGTGTCCCGCCAGGAGTGGCAAGAATCCTTTCAAATGCTTTTAGCAGAAATTGGAACCTCAAAGAGGTTTTGATACCAAAGAGTGTGACAAGGATTGAACAGTATGCCTTTCAAGCTCCTGAGCTTACCGATGTTACCATTTTAAACCCGCAGTGTGTGATAGGGAAAGAGCCAGGGGAAGGGGAAAGTGATATTGACAATGTATTTCCTTATAAAGTGACATTACATGGGTATGAAAATTCTACAGCACAGGCTTATGCGCAGAATTATGGGTTGCCTTTTGAGGTTATCACCGGGGAGATATGTGAGCATGAATACAAGGGAATCGTAACAACGCCGCCGGCCTGTGTACAGAAAGGGATTAAGTCCTTCACCTGCAGTAAGTGTGGGGACAGCTATACGGAAGAACTGCCTGTCATTGGCCATGATTATCAAACTGTAACCGTGAAGGCGACGACAGGAAAAGACGGCAGCGTACAGAAAAAGTGCAAGCTTTGCGGGGATGTGCCAGAAGCTGTTTTAATTGCATATCCCAAAACAATTACCCTGTCGAAGCCTTCTGTTACTTATAATGGCAAGGCGCAGAAGGTGCCCGTTAAAGTGAAGGACAGTGCAGGGAGGGCTGTTGCTGCTGCGAACTATTCTGTATCTTACAGCGGCAATAAAAATGTTGGCGAGGCCACGGTAACCATTAATTTCAAAGGGAATTATACAGGCAGTGTGAAAAGAACCTTCCGTATTTTACCGAAGGGCACCAGCCTGTCTAAGGTTTCCGCAAAGCCCAAAGGATTTTTGGCAAAATGGAAGAAGCAGGCGGCGCAGACAAATGGATACCAGATTCAATACTCTGCCAACAGCAAGTGGAAAGGAAAGGATGTGAAGACAGTATCTGTTAAGAAAAATGGAACCACATCGAAGTCCATTTCTAAACTGAAGGCCAAGAAGAAATATTACGTTAGGATCCGTACTTATAAAACGGTGAAAATCAAAGGGAAGAATGTAACCCTGTATTCTGGATGGTCTAAGGCAAAGGCGATAAAGACGAAGTAGTAAATGGTATTTCTTATTTATACGAGGAGGACGTTTATGAATGCAAGAAAAAATGGGGAAAAGGGAATCATAAGGCTTTTTATTACAGTGATGCTATTGGTATGCGTATCTATATGCAGCCATTTAAAAACAGACGCGGCTGGGTATGAGATTGCAAATAATGGGATTGGCGGGATTTATATAGATATAAATAGTGCGCCTTATAATGAGAATTGGAGCTATGGCGATCCGTATGGTCCAGGAGGCTGCACCTGGTTTGTTGGATCAAGGGTAAAGCAATTAACAGGAAAAGGGAGGAACGCCACACAGACAGGCAGTACATGGTATAACAGTTATGGAAGAAGCCTGGGATTTTCTACAGGGCAAGAGATCAAGGCGCCTTCTGTCGTGTGCTGGCAAGGGCATGTTGCAATATTGGAAAAATTAGATGGCAATACAGCTTATTTAAGCGAGGGGGGAATCAGTAATAATGGAAGCCCAGGCAGGTATAAGAATTGGGGATCCTGGCAGTCTCTTCAGCCGAATAACCGTTTTTGTGTAATACATGCTATCGAAAAAAACGAAATAATATCATGGTGTGGTACCAGAAGTGATTTTATTGGCTTTGTGTACTTAGGAGGGAGTGCGGTTCCAGATACTCAGCCCCCAGTGATATCCAATGTAAAAGTTTTTGATATTACGGCAGACGGATATTCGGTAAGCTGTACAGTTGCAGACAATGTTGGTGTGGCAAAGGTAAGGTTCCCTTCCTGGAATGCAGATACCCATATGGGAGAACAGGCCGAATGGCTGGAAGGGAGCATAAGCGGAAATACAGCTTCTGTTAGGGTAAATATTGGCAGCTTGAAGTCTGGTGCCAGGGAGGGGCATTATATGACCCATATTTATGCTTATGATGCGGCAGGTAATACTGGCTCATTGAATATAAACAATGGCCGTCCGTTGTTTATAGACCGCACGCCTCCTGTGATATCAAATGTTACAGTTTCGGACATAACAGCAGATGGATATACCGTCTCTTGTACAGTTATAGATAATGTAGGCGTGGCAAAGGTAAGGTTCCCTTCCTGGAATGCAGATATCCATATGGGAGAACAGGCCGAATGGCTGGAAGGGAGCATAAGCGGAAATACAGCTTCTGTTAGGATAAATATTGGCAGCTTGAAGTCCGGAGCCAGGGAGGGGCATTATATGACCCATATTTATGCTTACGATGCGGCAGGCAACACTGGCTCATCGAATATAAACAATGGCCATCCGTTGTTTATAGACCGCACGCCTCCTCTTATTACGGATGTGTATGCAGAGAAAGTAGGAAAGGATGGCTATTGGGTTTATTGTAAGGTTACAGACAACCTGGAAAATAACATAGACCGTGTACAATTCCCGACATGGACACTCTATAATGATCAGGATGATTTGATAGTGGATTGGAAAAACAGCAGCGCTGTAAGGGGAGAAAAGTACGGTGACTGCAATTATAGGTTTTTTGTGAATATTAATGAACATAATCGGGAGCTAGGCCCATACCGAACCCATGTTTTTGCCCTTGACAAATATGGGAATCCAGGGGAGTACGGCGGTTTGGAAGATATAGAATTTACAGTTGAAGATCCCATAATGCCTGACAATCCGAGTAATCCCGATAATCCGGATAATCCGGGTGACCCAGATAATCCGAAGCCTCCAGTAACTCCAATTTACTGCACGGTCAACTTCCAGAAAAACGGAGGCACAAAACTCAGCCAGAGTAAAGTGACCGTCCAAAACGCCCAAATGATAGGCACACTGCCTAAGGTACAGCGGAAAGGCTATACCTTAAAGGGATGGTACACAGCAAAATCAGGAGGCACAAAAATATCTGCTTCTACAAGGATTTTAAAATCCCAGACTCTCTACGCCCAGTGGAGTAAGGTCAGGAAGCCGGGAAAAGTAACGTCCCTTTCCGTTCAAAAAGTGAAAAAGGGCAAGGTGAGAATTACATACAAAAAGGTGAACGGTGCAGCAGGCTATGAAATTGCATATTCCAGCAATTCCAGATTTTCAAAGTATGCCACTTACAAAGTTAATGTAAAGCCAACAAAGAGAACGCTGTCAGGCTTATGGAAAAACCAGGTTTACTACGTCCGTGTAAGGGCATATAAGTTGGATTCTGCTGGGAATAAAGTGTATGGAAGCTACAGCGCTAAGAAGAAAGTGAGAGTATAGAAAACATTATAGTAACTGTTCAGTACTTTGCAGTTGCATATTATCTTTTGATTTTTGTGGATTATCAGAAAAAAAGACAGGGAAGGATAGATATGCCCCATAGATTGTAAAACCGTAAGTATTCAGGCTGTGGGGGAGTTATAATTTTATATAAATAAAAAATGCAGAAGATAATATTATGCCAGAAAAAGGCATAGAAAGGAATTGATGTATATGAAAAAATGTAAAAAGGCCGTAAGCATCATTTTAGCATTTATCATTCTATTTTCTTGTTTTCCTTTTAATACTAGGGCAGAAGAAGGAAAGCAAACTACTCCGCAGGCAGCGGCGGATAACTCAAATTTAATTTACGGAACTAACGGCACAATCACCCGTGCAGAATGGCTGCACAACCTGGCAGTCCTGTTTGGAATGAAAGTGGAAGAGGACAACCTTCCAGATAATTATTTCAGCGATATTACAGAACAGGATGCCTATTACCGTGACATATTATTAACGGTAGAATTTGGTGTAATTGCGATTGAAGCAGGCGGCAAAGTCTTGCCTAATGAGCCAGTAACCCGGGAATTTGCTGCCCATACCATGAATTATTGCCTGGGATATAAGCTGGATGAAGGAGAGTCCTGCACTTTTAAGGATGCCGCCAAATTAGAATACCCTGAGGATGCACAGATTGCTGTCAACCGTGGATGGATGTAGGCTGTATACCAGGAATTTCGTCCAGAAGAGAAGCTTCAGGAAGCAGAGATGCGCAGGATGTTCGAAGATGCTTCTTCGGTGCTGCAGTCCACAGAAATATCGGATCATTATAAGAATACATACCAATTTGCAGAAGGCGTAATTGAGCTGCCGTCAGGTACCAATTATCAGATTGGTGAAAACGGCATTATCACCATCTATAACTGCCCAAAGGAAATTAAGAAAGGCGATTCTTTTGCCCTTTATATCAATGGGCTTCCTTCCGTCTATCAGGCAAAAAATGTAACAGCATCAGGCGGGGCAATTCGGATTGAAACAACAGGTACAGAATCGGATGAAATGCTGAAACAGGCAGATGCACAGGGAAATGCAGAGAGCGATTTGGGCTTGGCTGAGGCAGTAGAGGGCACAGACGTTACATACATTGTCGGCGGCACGGAAGAAGCTTCCTTTGAAGATGGGCAGATGTACAAAAGCGCAAGGCTGGCAGGAAACCAGAAAATTAAAGCCATCAAAGCCTCTAAGACATTGAAGCTTGGCAAGGGGATGAAGGTGCAGTTTAACTGTACGCTGTCGGATGTTTCTGTCGATTATAAAATTAAAACGCTTACATCCAATAAAGAAGTCTATGTGTCTGCAAAAGGAACTATGGAAGCAAACTGCAATGTCAGTGTAGACGCCCTGCAGGCGGCAGGCATCCCATCATCCCTTGATTTAGTGTATATTCCAGTAGGCGGCGTAGGGGCGATTACCGTGTCCATGGAATATGCATTTTCGGGCAAGCTGTCACTGACTTATAAGGCAGCCTTTTCCGAAGGCGTGCAGTATACGTCTAAGGGAGGCTTCCGTGAAGTGCATAAGTTCGAAAAGAAGAATTTCACGATTGCGTCCGAGGCAGAAGTTTCCGCAGGGGTAAAGGCGTCATTGTCCATAACGGCAATCCCATTGGTAAAAGGAAAAGTAGCTGCACGGGTAGGGGCAAAGACACATTTCTCATCCGATACCTATAATGATGGGAAAGCCCCAAAACCTGTATTGATATCAGTTCCTATCTGTATGCCTCGGCAGAAGCCAGCCTTTCCCTTGCGTTTGTGGACAAGAATTTGTGGAAAGAAAATATTACGATTTTCAATCAAAAGAACAGCCCGGTTCGTGTGGTATATCACTATGAAGATAACCGCTGCGTTCCGGTGTGTACGAGGAATCCAGGCAAATACTATACTTCCTATTCATCAAAATATGGGAGCAGCGGGTTTGGATATGGCAGCAGCTCAGGGACAGACAAGGATGGAAATGTGGTGGCAATCTATACCTACAATGTGAATGAGGATGGAAATGCAACGATTACAGGCTTTAAAGGCAATGCAACTGCCCTGCTTATACCTTCTGAATTGGATGGTTATACAGTAGTGGCTGTAGGGAATGGTGCCTTTCGGGGGAATAAGAGTATAAGATCTGTTGTCATACCAGATACGGTGAAATTAATAGATGCAAATGCATTTAAGGAATGTACGAATTTGGGTAATGTGATTTTGTCAAGTAATCTGGAAGAAATGGGAAGCCAGGCATTTGCAAAGTGTGAGTCACTAACAGGGATAGAGATACCGAAAAGCCTGGTAACCTGCCATGTTTCATGGGATGGCCTTGTTGGAGATGTGGATGGGCCATTTTATGAGTGCACATCATTGGAAACAATAAAGTTCGAAGAAGGGACAAAGCAGGTAGCAAAACGCCTGTTTGCAGGCTGTCCGGGCTTAAAGAAAATCGTTATACCAGATACAGTAACTGTAATAGGGGAGAAAGCATTTGAAGGATGTGTAAACCTTCAAAAAATAGAACTACCACAAAATGTAGAAAAAATAGAATTCTGTGCATTTGAAGGCTGCGAAAATTTAGAAACAGCAGTAATCAACAATGGGGTTAAGCAAATGGATGCGAACGCATTTGCAGGCTGCAAAAAATTATCAAAAGTAATGCTTTCCGAGAACTGTGATACAGTTGGAAATAGTGTGTTCAAAGATTGTAGCGGTTTGGCTTCTATCCAAATCCCCAATACAGTAAAATACATTCGCGCCAATGCTTTTGAAAACAGTGGATTAAAGGAAATCATGCTTCCAGAGTCTGTTCAATTAATTGAGGATGCAGCTTTTAAGAATAGTGCCTTGGAAAAAGCTGTTCTGTCAGACAGCATAATAAGGATTGGAAGGGAAGCATTTGCCTCCTGCGCTGCATTGACGCAAGTGTCATTAGGCAAAAATTTAGAGGAAATCGGGAACAATGCTTTTATGAACTGTGATGTGCTTCCAAGTATTTCCATACCAGACAGCGTAAAGAAAATCGGAACACATATTTTTGAAAACTGTGATGCATTGACAGATGTAAAATTGGGGACAGGGCTTACTGTGATACCTTCCTATGCCTTTCATGAATGTGTGAAGCTGCCCAAAATAGAATTGCCCTACCGTATTACAACGGTTGAAGACCATGCATTTTCTAATTGCGTTAAACTGAAATCCATTACTGTCCCAAGGGCGGCTGCATCAATTGATGAATCAGCATTCAGTTACCCAGTTTCTATGACAATGTATGGGGTAAATGGGACTTATGCGGAGGCTTATGCTAAAAAGATGGGCATGGCCTTTGTAAATCAGGAGAAAAAAGCAGTAAAGGTAACACTAAACCAGACGGAACTGACCTTGGCAAGGGGGGCCAAAGGAACACTGCAAATCAGTGTCGACCCGGCAGATTTTACAGATGAGGTTGCCTGGAAGTCTTCGGATCCTTCCGTGGCGGAAGTAAGCAGCGACGGAGCAGTAACGGCAAAAGGAATTGGAAATACAGCGATTAAAGTAACCGTAGGGGATTGCAGCGCATCCTGTTCCGTAAAGGTAGTGCAGCCAGTAACTGGGATTAATTTGAACAAGAGGGATTTGGAGATGGAAGCCGGGGACAGTTACCAGTTAACTGCCTATGTAAGGCCGGACAATGCCAATAACCAGCAAATTTCCTGGATGTCTTCAGAACCTAAAGTAGCCTCTGTAGATGAAAAAGGGAATGTATCTGCCCTGGCGAAAGGAACTGCAGTCATTACTGCAGCGGCACAGGATGGGAGCAATGTACAGGCTTCCTGCAATGTTGCTGTGAAGAACAACCGTTATATTGCTGCAGATAAAAATGATATGGAGAGCAGGCATAATTATGAAAACAACTGCACAGATTCCTGGGTATATACAAAGCCTGGAGCCACATCGTTAAAGGTTACTTTTGATGCCAAAACGGAATTGGAGGACGGGTTCGACTATCTTTTAATTTACGATGGTGCCAATGAACTGGTCGGCAAATACACGGGAACCCAGTTGGCAGGGGCAGAAGTATTTATTCCAGGTGATAGTGTGAAAATTCAGTTGGATACAGATGATGGGGGCACGGCATGGGGATTTAAAGTTTCAGATATTGCGGAAGGTTCTGCCGGTGAAAAAGGGAAGCAGATTATTTCTGGAACAGCTTCTTATGAAAAATCATACCAGGATGATCTATTCCAATTAGATGCTAAGATTGAAAGGGGTGACGGAATGCTTTCCTACCGTTCCCTGGATGAGGAAATTGTTGAGGTAGACAGTTCTGGGCTTGTATTTATCAAAGGGATAGGCACTACTTTCATTGAGGTGTCGGCAAGCGCGACAGATTTATATGAAAGCGCTGTGATGCGGATAGAAATTATTATAACAGATTCCGGAAGCAGCGATGAACCAGGGAAAGATATTGCAGTGGCGGAAATAGAGGTTCCAGACCTTGTCTACAATGGAAAGGAACAGCGTGTAAAGCCGACGATTCTTTTTAATGGCAAGCCTCTGAGCGAAGGCACAGATTATCTGCTGTCTGGGGATAAAACCGCTACAGATATTGGGACATATACCATTATTATCAAAGGCATTGGAGATTATAAAGGATCTGCTGCAAGAGACTACAAGGTATTTTGCAGGCATCATTTTGACAGCGGTAAAGTGACAAGGGAGGCAACTTGCAAACGGGAAGGGGAACGGACATACACTTGCCAGTCCTGCCAATATAAAGAGACAGATACGATTCCAAAGACAGCACATAACTTTGCCACAGAAAGGGTAACCACAAAAGCAACAGTAAGTAAGAATGGAACCTTGGCAAAAATATGCAGCATTTGCGGGGATAAAAAAACCTCTGCCATTTATGCTGCAAAAAGCATAAAGCTGTCTGCCACCAGCTATAGCTATGACGGTAAGGCCAAGAAGCCCTCTGTTACCATACAAGACAGCAGGGGAAGTAAATTGAAAAATTTCACGGATTATACGATTGCTTTCGCCAAGGGAAGGAAAAATGTAGGAAGCTATGCCATAACGATTAAGTTTCAGGGAAGATATGGGGGAACGGCCAAGAAATCGTTTACCATCAATCCTGGGCCGACCAGCCTGATAAAGGTAACGCCTAAGGGAAAGGGCATGGGCATAAGCTGGAAGAAACAGAAAAAGCAGATTGGCGGCTATGAGGTTGCATATTCTACTAGCCGTAAATTTACAAAGAAAGACACAAATACTATAACTGTGGGCAAAAGCAAAACGGAAAAGACAATTGCCCGTTTAAAAGGAAAGACGAGGTATTACATAAAAATCCGCACTTATATGCCAGTGAAAGGAAAGAAATACTATTCTGGCTGGTCTAAGGTGAAGAGTGTGGTAACCAAAAAATAGAACAGAACTACAAAGGTTAGGCAAAACGCCAATAGCTGCAGGAAGGAAAAGAGAATCCCCAACTGTGCAAGGCATGGTTGGGGGAACAAGTTTGGAAATATAAAAAGAAAATATATAAATAATATCCCAAGAGCGCTGTTACTTATAGGGTTCACGCAAAGGATTATAGTGTGGATTAGGCTGTGTGTGGATTGGCAGTTAAAAAAATCAGGTAACTGTAAACGCGAGATTCAGCAGAAAGGCGGATTTATATATGCAGAATAGGAAAAAAGAATTATTATACCCAAAGTTTACAAAGCATTTCGTATTACTTGTATCATTACTTATATTCCTGCTGGCAGGCTATGCCGTTAAGGCAGCGGCTCCAAACGGAATTGCCGGGAATGGGACAGGCGGGATTTATATTGATATCAATGCCGCGCCTTATACCTCCTATGCAGCTATCCCAACCTGGGGCCAGTATGCTTACGGCCCCTCTGGCTGTGCATGGTTTGCTTCTGCCAGGGTAAACCAGCTGACAGGAGCCAACTGTACGATTTATTCTGGCAAGAGCTGGTACAATTCAGCTTATAAAAACTTTGGTTTCTCAAGGGGACGCAGCATCCAGGCAAAAGCCCTGGCCTGTTATGAGAACCATGTAGCAGTGGTGGAAAGCATAAGCGGCGGCAGCGTGGTAGTCAGCGAGGGTGGCTATAGTGCATCCAATTGCAATGCTAATACTGGCTACTGCATTATCCATACGATGTCTGTGTCCAAACTGGAAAGCGGAAGGAACGGCGCATTTTTGGGGTATGTGTATCTGGGGGCGGGCAGTAACCCGCCGGCAGGAAGCCTGTCTTATACCTCCATCAACGTGGCCTGGACAGACACATGGAATGCCCTGCTGGAAGGGACCATCAGCAACCCGAACCGCCTTACTGTATCAGAAGTAGGGGCGCAAATCTGGGATTCTGCTGGGAACCTGGTAGTAAACCATAAGGAAGCCTGCGGCTTGAAAACCTCAACTGTAAACCAGGCGCTGAACATTGTAGGTGAAGCCCTGCCTGCCGGGCTCCGCCAGGGAGAGACTTATACCTTTCGCCTGTGGGCGTCCGCCAATGGCAGTGTCTATCAGAGCGGGGAAGGCCATTTCACCATACAGGATAATCAGCCGCCAGTAATTTCAAATGTTTATGTGACGGATATTTCTGAGACGGGCTATACCGTCCATTGTACTGTGACAGATAATTTCAAGGTGGCAAGGGTACAGTTCCCCACTTGGACAGTCTGGAATGGGCAGGATGACATTGTAAGCGATTGGTGGGAGAACAGCAGCTGCAGAGGGATAGCCAACGGATCAGATTATACATACCGTGTAAACACTGCAGACCACAGCAATGAGTTAGGAGAATATAGCACACATATTTATGCCTATGATCCGGCTGGGAATTATGCCTTTTATTTTGTACCGAATCTGGTTCTGCAGAAAAAACCAGAGGAACCGGAAAAACCAGTGGAACCAGAAAAACCTGTAAACCCGGACAATCCCACAAATCCGGACAATCCTGTGGATCCAGATATACCTGCAAACCCAGATAAGCCAACAGATCCAGAGACTCCAGATAATCCCACAAATCCAGGGAATCCCACAAAGCCTGTGGAACCAAAGCCAAAGTATTGTACCATAACCTTCCATAAAAATGGAGGGGCAAAGCTTAGCAAAGGCAAAGTAACAATAAAAGAAAACCAATCCCTTGGCAGCCTGCCTAAAGCGCAGCGGAAGGGGTATGCCTTAAAAGGCTGGTATACGGCAAAATCTGGCGGGGCAAAGGTATACGCGTACACAAGGATTGCAAAATCCCAGACTATTTATGCTCAATGGAGTAAGGTTTCAAAGCCAGGAAAGGTATCATCCCTTTCTGCCAAAAAGGTGAAAAAGGGCAAGATGAAGGTTTCCTATAGAAAAGTAAGCGGCGCGGCAGGCTACGAGATTTCTTATTCTTACAGCCCTAAATTCTCCCAATATTCTACACAGAAATTGGCTGTAAAAAACACCCAGAAAACCATATCTGGGTTATGGAAGAATCAAGTTTATTATGTGCGGGTAAGGGCATATAAACTGGACTCTATGGGGAATAAAATCTATGGTAGCTACTGTGCGAAAAAGAAAGTAAAAGTATAGGGAGCCATAAAGGCAGTGAATAATCCCGAGGCCTTATCATACAGCACCCAGTAGGCGGATGGATAAAATTATGCCAGCTGATAGTTCTGATGTGTTTGAAAATGTTTCAATAATGTGGGGAATAGTATCTGAAGATATTTTAATTGTGTATATGGAGTCAAAGGAGGGATGGGGAAATGATAAAGGAATGGCATATCGGTAGGAAAAAAGTCATGGTATTTTGTACAATTTGGGTTCTGGTATTAAGCTGGTATTTTGCACCGGAATTTGTGGGAGGAATGTTCCCTTATGAGGTATCTGCAAAGGTATCAATAAGCACAAAAAAGAAGGCGGCAAGGGCGTATCGGGATTTAATGTATGACTCGGATTTTAGGTGGTTTCGTACTATAGATATGGATAGGGATGGGCTGAAAGAATTAGTAACTTCTTATGATCCTGATCCAACACGATGCAAAATTTACATATATAAATACCGCAATGGGCAGGTGATAGAGGTAGGGGATGACTATTCTATGTTTGGTTATGTCTATCATAAAAAGATGAAAAGGCTATTAGGTTGCCGTGGAGGAGGTGGCAGTATAGAAGATTGGTATCTTACCACGAATAAATCGGGAAAATTAAAACATGTTTTGCTATCACAGATAGAAACCCATGCAAAAACGGGAAGAATGACCTATGCTTATTACTATAATGGAAAAAAGATAACAAAAAAAGTATTTTTAAAGAAAAAGCGGAGTTGGAAGAAAAACTGTGTTCCATTTAAAATGCACAAGACAAGTTTTAAGGCTATAAAAAAATATATCTGATAAAGTTTTGTATCATATGGCAGAAAACGCATTGCTCGTTTTTCCACTATGAAGTGAAAAAACTAAAAGCAGAACAGACAGCAAAAATAAAACTGACCGGGAATTAAAAAAACAGGTTCCCGGTCTTATTTTTGTATTTAACAAGGGGCTATCTATTTCCCGACAGCCCCATTATCTATTTAAGATACCCAATTAGAAAAAGAAGTGCATTTCTGGTTCAATTCATATATTGCAAAAGCAAGGCAGTGAAGATATAATGAAAGAAACCTATTTTTGATTAAATCAATAGAAGGGTTTTAGGATCAGGAAAATCATAAAAGAAAGAGGTGGCTTATATATGATCCTTTATCATGCCAGTAAAGAAGTCGTTGAATTTCCTGAAGTACGAAAAAGCAAATATACAAAAGATTTTTCTTGGGGATTTTATTGCAATGTGTAGAAGCGGGAAGACGCATTCATATGATATTGTAGAAGGACCCACGGTAAATGATACAATTTGGAGCTATGTAAATGACTTTTTTGCAGGGCGTATAAGCCGAAAGCAGTTTTGGGTATTGGCAGAGTTTAAATATCCAACACATCAAATTAGTTTTCATACTTTGTCGGCGTTGGATTGCCTGACATTTGAAAGGAGCGATACCGTATATGACCGAAAAAGAGAAAAATGACTATTTCTATGTGTGCGCATTGATTGAGTATACTGCACGTATATTTTTTGCGTCTGTGGGTTGATGCGGGGCAAGGGAGAGGGGATGGTGTTCTATGAAAGGGAGAAAATCTGCGCATTGTTTGAAAAAGTATGTTTTTATAAGCGGGATAGCTGTAGCTGTTTTAGCAGCATATGGTATTTGGCAGAGTGGGCTAAAAGGATTGGGCACACAAAGGATTCCGGAGGGGATAGGCGTTCAGGATACGGCAGGGGATTTAGAAGTACAGCAGAAACCAGAGGGCGCGAAGGTACAAGGCAGGGAAGGGGATGCGGAGATACTGGAGGAGGCAATAGGATCTGATAAGCAAAATACCGAAGATAATGCAGCTGTCAAGCATGTGCCGGAAGGCGCTGGTGCGCAGGAGGTGCCGGAAAGCACTGGTGCGCAGGATGTGCTGGAAAGCGCTGGTGCGCAGGAGGTGCCAGGGAGTTTAGGAAAAACAGAAAATGCAGATATACAGAAAATGCCAAGCGTTACAGAGATACAGCATATGGCGGCGGGCACAGTTGTGGATGTTTCCAATTTGTCCCAGGAAATGCTGGATTCTCTGTTTTACAGTTCAGAAATAACGGAGGAAGTGCAGCAGAGGATCCAGGGCATATCTTACCATGAAAATGAAAATATTTCCCTTACAGAGCTTCGGTATCTGCGTGTGCTGCACAGGGGCTTTGACGGGCAGGACCATATAGGGGAGCTGATTGTAAATCAGGTAATTGCAGAAGATATTTTAGAAATTATGTCAGAGCTGTACCGCCAGTCTTATCCCATTGAAAAAATGCTGTTGATCGACGAGTATGGGGCTGATGATGAGCGGTCCATGGAAGATAATAATACGTCTGCCTTTAATTATCGTGAGATTGCAGGGAGCGGCCGCCTGTCAAATCATGCGGCAGGGCTTGCCATAGATATCAATCCCCTGTATAATCCTTATGTGAAACAGGCAGGGGATGGAGGGAGGACTGTCAGCCCTTCCAGCGGGGAAGCCTATGCAGACAGGGAGGGGGATTTTCCATATAAAATTGATGGGAATGATCTGTGCTGCCAGCTTTTTTTGGAGCATGGCTTTGCCTGGGGAGGGAATTGGAATTCTGTGAAGGATTACCAGCATTTTGAGTATGGGGCTAGATGATAGGATATTGTGCTTTGTCTGTTTTTTGGGTATAATACAGGAGGCGCAAGGCATTATGTTTCAGGAAGGGTATGGATGAATCGGAATTATCAAAAAGAATTAGAAAAGAAGATACAGGAGCAGGAAAGGCAGGGCTGGGTGCCGAAGCTTTTTCTGCATAGCTGCTGTGCGCCGTGCAGCAGCTATGTGCTGGAGTATTTGTCCCAGTATTTCCAGATTACGGTTTTTTATTACAATCCTAACATTTATCCGGATGAGGAGTATTTTAAACGGGCAGAGGAGCAGAAGGCGTTTATTAAGGAGTTTTCAAAAAGGCAGGTTGGGCGTTTTTACCAGATTGCATTTATGGAAGGTGCGTATGACAAAGAGCGTTTTTACCAGATGGCGAAGGGGATGGAGGATATCCCGGAAGGCGGGGAGCGGTGTTTTCGATGTTATGGGCTGCGCCTGCGGGAAGCGGCGCAGTATGCCAGGGAACTGCATATGGATTATTTTACCACCACTTTGTCTATCAGCCCGCTGAAGAACGCAGCGAAGCTGAATGAGATTGGGGAGAAGCTGGCAGAGGAATATGGCGTGGCGTATTTGCCTTCTGATTTTAAGAAAAAGAATGGGTATAAGCGTTCTGTGGAGCTTTCCAAAGAGTATGGGATGTATCGGCAGGATTATTGCGGATGCGTGTTTTCGATGCAGGAAAGGAAGGGGCGGGCCGTTTCGGAGCAATGATAAAACTATGTAAATAAAAATGGTATGATCCAATCCATGTGAAATTAAGCAGATAAAAAGTTTCCCATGCGGCAACAGGAATGTTAAGGCTGCATGACTGGGCACAGGTGAAAATATTAGAGAAAAGAGGAGAATCATATGGCACAATTATGGGGCGGGCGCTTTACAAAGGAGACAGACCAATTGGTTTATAATTTTAATGCGTCCATATCGTTTGACAAAAAGTTTTATAAGCAGGACATGGAAGGCAGCATTGCCCATGTGAAAATGTTGGGCAGGCAGGGGATTTTGACGGAGGGAGAAGCACAGGAGATTGTTGCGGCAATCAAGCAGATTTTGCAGGAGGTGGAAGATGGAACCTTGGAGATTTCCCACGAATATGAGGATATCCACAGCTTTGTGGAAGCTACCTTGATCGACCGGCTGGGAGATACTGGGAAGAAATTACATACAGGCAGGAGCCGCAATGACCAGGTGGCATTGGACATGCGCCTTTATACCCGCCAGGAAGTCCTGGAAATGGACAGCCTGCTGGAAGGGCTGCTGCATGCGCTCCTGACAATTATGGAACATAATACAGATACCTTTATGCCAGGCTTCACCCATTTGCAGAAGGCGCAGCCAGTTACCTTAGCCCACCATCTTGGGGCATATTTTGAGATGTTCAAGCGTGACCGCCAGCGCATGGAAGATATCTACCAGCGTATGAATTATTGCCCCTTGGGCTCTGGGGCTTTGGCAGGGACCACCTATGATTTGGATCGGTATGGCACAGCCGCCCAAATGGGTTTTGCAGGCCCTACCTTAAACAGTATGGACGGCGTTTCTGACCGAGATTACCTGATTGAGCTTCTTTCTGCCCTGTCCACAATTATGATGCACCTGAGCCGTTTCGCGGAGGAAATTATTATCTGGAACAGCAATGAATACCAATTTGTGGAGATTGATGACGCCTACAGCACTGGAAGCAGCATTATGCCCCAGAAGAAAAACCCGGATATTGCAGAGCTTGTGCGCGGGAAAACTGGCCGCGTCTACGGCGCCCTGGTTTCCCTGCTTACCACAATGAAGGGAATCCCATTGGCTTACAACAAAGACATGCAGGAAGACAAAGAACTTACCTTTGATGCCATTGACACCGTAAAAGGATGCCTTGCATTATTTACTGGCATGCTCTCCACGATGAAATTCCAAAAGGAAAAAATGGAAGCCAGCGCAAAGCATGGATTCACGAACGCCACCGATGCCGCAGATTATCTGGTGAACCATGGCGTGCCTTTCCGCGATGCCCACGGAATCGTAGGAAAGCTGGTGCTTTATTGCATTGAGAAGCAGGCAGCTATTGATGACCTGTCCTTAGAGGAGCTGAAGCAGATCAGCCCCGTATTTGGACAAGACATTTTTGATGCTGTTTCCTTGGAAACCTGTGTAGAAAAGAGGCTGACTATCGGCGCCCCAGGGCAGGAGGCCATGAAACGGGTAATTGCCTTAGAAAAAGAATATTTATGCAAAGACTGGAAAGAAAGCATCACAGATTGGGAAGCGGAGCTCTTAAAATAGGTTTTGGATTTTTTTAATAGTTATCAGGATACCGCCAGGTGACAGGACAATCCCTGAAAAGCTCGTTCAGGTTCCATCCTTCATCTGGCGTTTGTTTGCCAGTAGGACATATGCATAATATGCATATATTGTAGTTCACAATATCTATATTTCTAAAAGATTCTCCCACAATTTTGTCTATTTTTTGGAATTGATTTTTCCCCTCAAATATATTAACATATTTTGCAGAGAAACATTTGTCCGCTGTACACGGACAGGCGTCTGGGTTAGAAATACAAAGGATATATGAAATACTATGTATCTTCCGCTTTCCGATACCAGCTGCTGAGAGGTTTTCCTTTCTCTGGCAGCATCAGGAATGCCAGCCTACCCAGAATATAACAGAAAAATTATAGAATAGTAAGGAGATTTTAAAAATGGGCTCAAAATTAAAAGTAGGAATCTTAGGAGGCACTGGCATGGTAGGCCAGCGTTTTATTGCCTTATTAGAGAACCATCCCTGGTTTGAAGTGACTACTATCGCAGCCAGCCCCCGCTCTGCTGGTAAAAAATATGAGGAAGCCGTAGGCTCCCGCTGGAAAATGGACACCCCCATGCCGGCTGCCGTAAAAGACATTGTGGTTATGAACGTAAACGAGGTAGAGAAAGTGGCTTCTCAGGTTGATTTCGTATTCAGCGCTGTAGACATGTCCAAAGAGGAGATCAAAGCTATCGAAGAAGCCTATGCCAAAACGGAAACTCCCGTAGTTTCTAATAACAGCGCCCACCGCTGGACGCCGGATGTCCCCATGGTGGTGCCAGAAATCAACCCGGATCACATGAAAGTTATTGATTTCCAGAAAAAGCGCCTGAGAACCGACAAAGGCTTTGTGGCCGTAAAGCCTAACTGTTCCATACAGTCTTATGCGCCTGTGCTGACTGCATGGAAGGAGTTTGAGCCATATGAAGTGGTGGCTACTACTTATCAGGCTATTTCCGGCGCAGGCAAGACCTTCCAGGATTGGCCCCAAATGCAGGGAAACATCATCCCCTATATCGGCGGTGAAGAGGAAAAATCCGAAAAAGAGCCCCTCCGTATCTGGGGTGAAATCAAAGACGGCGTGATCGTCCCGGCAGAAAGCCCAGTTATTACCTGCCAGTGCATCCGCGTCCCTGTCTTAAATGGCCATACAGCCGCCGTATTTGTAAAATTCAAAAAGAAGCCTGCCAAAGAACAGCTCATTGAGAAGTTAAGGAGTTTTCGCGGCGTTCCCCAGGAATTGGAACTGCCAAGCGCACCCAAGCAGTTTATCCAATACTTGGAAGAAGACAACCGCCCACAAGTAACGGAAGATGTGGACTATGAAAACGGCATGGGCATAAGCGTGGGCCGTCTGCGTGAAGATACGGTATACGATTGGAAATTTGTGGGCCTTTCCCATAACACTGTCCGCGGCGCAGCCGGCGGCGCAGTCCTGTGCGCAGAGCTATTGAAAGCCCAGGGGTATATCGGATAAGTAATTTTATGCTGTGATATCAGAGCATTTTTTCTATTATATTAGGGAAGAACTTGTCACGCTAAAGCGTGAAAGTATCTTCCTAATAGATAGAAAAAAATTATGCGCACTCGTGCGAGTGGAATATGTCACTGCGTGACCGCACTGGGCGCATCAAAGTGTGCAGTCCTCCCAAGATTGAGGGGTCAGGGGAGCTGAAGTGGGCTTGCCCACTTTGTTAAATACGCATTGGTGTGGATGCAAGTTATGTTTAGAGGAATTTGGCAATCCGAATATTCAAATCCCCAAAGATGCAGGCTGGGATGTCGTCATCAAAACTATATTGGCTTGACAGTTTCTCCTGCTCAAAGTCAAAGACATTTACAGTCTGCAGCTTTGGGTTTATAATCCAGTATTCCCGTACCCCGACAGAACGGTACTTAAAAAGCTTGATCCCATAATCCCTTTGTTCTGTGCTGGGAGAAATAATCTCAATTATCCAGTCTGGCGCGCCGTTGCAGCCGCGGTCATTCAATTTATCTGTGTCACAAATTACAGAAATGTCTGGTTCAACATAATTTTTATCATCTTCATTTAGAAACACTGCAAATGGCGCAGTGTAAACATCGCATTTTCCATTTTTGGAATCAATATAATTTGTAATGGTCTGTGAAAGGCGGTTGCTGAGTTTTTGATGGATACGGCTTGGCGGTGCCATCATATACATTTGCCCGTCGATCAGCTCGGCTCTTTGCCCATCTGGCAGGGCATAAATATCATCAATTGTATTAATCCTTTCTTGAGATAATGCCATAATTTTCTCCTTTCTGTTTTCTGAAAACAGTTAGCGATATGTTAACTGTTCAGCAGGCCTGCGCAGGCTCTGCCCCAGCGGAGGGCAGGCATTCTGAATGTTTTGGCATGGGACTGTGGTGGCGCTGGATGGCTATGCTATATGGTTTATGCCAAAAGCCATTCATAGTGATTGCTTATAGTATCAGTATAAGGGAAAAGGGATATAAGCGTCAATTCCAAATTTTTTTCTTTTTAAATCATGTCATTAAGTCATAGTGCCAAATTTCTTTTTCTATTCCTTGAATAATTGTGCAAAATCACAGTATAATAGTCCCATCAACAGGAGCGGATTGCTGGCCAGCCATACGTTGCCGAAAAGTTGCAGAAAAGATGGAGAGGTGTGATTATGAAAGAAAGAGTGCAGACATTTGGAAGGTTTTTAAGCGGCATGGTAATGCCGAACATTGGCGCATTCATTGCGTGGGGGCTGATTGCGGCTTTGTTTATTTCCACAGGCTGGTGCCCAAATGAGTCTTTCGCCCGGTTAGTGGATCCTATGTCCCACATGCTGCTTCCGCTTTTGATTGCCTACACAGGCGGCAAGGTGGTGGCGGGCGACCGGGGCGGGGTAATTGGAGCCATTGCATCTATGGGCGTGATCGTGGCGTCGGAAAACCCCATGTTCTTAGGGGCTATGGTAGTTGGCCCTGTGGCAGCCTGGGTGATCAAGAAATTTGACAAGATGATGGAAGGGCATATCCCGGCAGGCTTTGAGATGTTGGTGAATAATTTTTCCATAGGTATCCTGGGAGCCATCCTGGCGATCCTGGCCATGTTGGGAATTACCCCTTTGGTAACGGGTTTGACAAATCTGATGAGCGCAGGGGTTCAGGCGCTGGTAGACCATAGCCTTCTGCCCTTGACCAGTATTTTGATCGAGCCGGCAAAGGTGCTGTTTTTGAACAACGCCATGAACCACGGAATCTTTTCTCCGCTGGGCATCCAGCAGGTAGAAGAGGCTGGGAAATCCATTTTCTTCCTGTTAGAGGCCAATCCAGGGCCGGGGCTTGGGATTTTGCTGGCATACTGTATTGCAGGGAAAGGAAGCGCCAAAAGCTCTGCGCCGGGGGCAGTGATCATCCACTTCCTGGGTGGGATCCATGAGATTTATTTCCCCTATATTTTAATGAACCCATTCCTGCTGCTGGCAGTGATCGCAGGCGGGGCGACGGGAGTTTTGACATTCAGCCTTTTGGATGTGGGGCTTACCTCTGCGGCGTCGCCAGGAAGCATCCTTGCGCTTACCATGATGGCAGAACGCCATAGCTACCTGGGATTGTTTATCGGCGTGCTTTTGTCGGCAGCTGTGTCCTTTATTATAGCTATGCCGCTGCTGAAATTTATGGGCAAGGATACCTCCTTAGAAGAAGCCCAGGCACAGAAGGACGCTATGAAACGCCAGGCAAAGGGCATCGCAGATGCTCCGGCCAAAACACAGCCGTCTTCTGCTGGAAAAGGCAATGGGAAAATCAAAAAGATTGCATTTGCCTGTGACGCAGGCATGGGCTCCAGCGCTATGGGCGCAACCGTTCTGAAAAAGAAGATTGCAGCCGCAGGCATTGAGGGCATTGAGGTAATACATACGCCGGTTTCCTCTATCCCGGCAGATGTGCAGCTAGTGGTGACCCACCAGGAGCTTGGGGAGCGGGCGGCTCACAGCAATCCCAATGCGGAGCTGGTTTTGATCACCAATTTCCTGGCTGCGCCAGAGTATGAGACATTAGTAGCGGATTTGAAAAAGCGGAATTAATCGTAATTGAGGAATACAATATGGAATTTACGCCAAGGATGAGACAAATATTTCAAGTGCTGCTCAAAGAGCCGTCTGCCATTTCGGTAAAGTACCTGGCAGAGCAGATTGGAGTGAGCAGGAGGACAGTGCAAAGAGAGTTGGAATACATCAGTGCGCCGTTACAGGAATATGGCCTTGCCTTTGTATCCAAGACAGGGGTGGGCATTTGGATTGAGGGCAGCGAGGAAGGGAAGCAGCAGCTTCTTGCGGACAGCATGGCAGGAGATGGCTATGATGTGAGCAACCGGGAGGAACGCAGGAAACGGCTGATCCTGGAAATCCTAAAAGAGAAGGGACTGCGTAAGCTTTACTATTACAGCAGCCAGTTTGGCGTCAGCGAGGCCACCATCAGCAGTGATTTGGAAGCCGTAGAAGGGTGGCTTGGGGCTTATGGGCTTTTGGTGAGCCGCAAGCCAGGCAGCGGCATTTCCGTTGAAGGCAGTGAGGAAAGCTATCGGCGGGCAATCCGGGCGTTTATAGATAAAAATATTGACACGAAGGTGCTGTGGGAAGCCTATGGGGAAGAACCTGTAATTTCCAGGGAGAAAAAATACCATGGCAGCAATATGGGCAAGATTTTAGATAATGAGATTATGGGGCGGGTCATAGAATGCCTGCATGGGATTGGCCATGACAGGATGCTGAACATGACAGAAAATTCCTACAGGGGGCTGGTCATCCATATTTCCATTGCCATTGAGCGGATGATCAAGCATGAGGTAGTGGAGGATACCGGAGAATGGCGGCAAAGGATCACGGAGGATGGGGATTACCGGCTGGCCCGGCTGATCGTGGAGCAGCTGGAAAAGGAATTTGGGATTGCCATACCCGAGGTGGAGGTGTCTTATATTTGCCTCCATATCAAGGGGGCAAAGCATGAGAGGATCCAGTGGGATGAAGAGAAGACCTTAGAGATTGAAAGCCGGGAGATGCAGCGTCTGGTCAATGATATGATCGATGCCTTTGATCCGGAGCAGGGCTATCTGATGAAGCAGGACGATGGGTTTATCCAGGGGCTGCTGGCGCATTTGCAGCCAACGCTGATCCGGCTGATGTATGGGATGCAGATCCAGAACCCTGTGCTGGATGACATTAAGGACAGCTATCCGGAAATGTACCGAAGCTGTGAAAAAGTGGCAAAGATCCTGGAAGACTATACAGGCAAGCAGGTGCCGGAGCAGGAAATCGGTTTTTTGACCGTCCATTTTGGGGCGGCCATGGTACGGCTGGAAGGCAGAAAGGAAGAAATACGGAAGGTGCAGGCAGGGGTGGTGTGCTCCAGTGGGATTGGGATTTCCAGGCTGATGTCTTCGAAGCTGGAAAAGGTGTTCCGTGGGCGGATGCAGCTGACGGCGTATGGAAAAAACGACATTACGCCTTATATTGCCAGCAAGACAGACTTCTTTATTTCCAGTATCCCTATGGAGCAGCTGGATGTGCCCATCGTGTTTGTAAACCCGCTGCTGAGTGAAGGGGACATTGAGAAAATCCGCCAGATGATTTATAAATATGAGCGTTTGCCAAAAAAGCACAATGGGGCAGATGAGTTTTCGGTACAGCTGGAGGAAATTAATTTGATGGCGGCGCAGATTGGGGCTGTGATCAAGCATATGGATTTCTTTAAGGTGGACAATCACATTAGCTTTGGGGAATTGCTGATTGCCATTGGGGAAAAGCTGTCGCCCTATTCAGACCGGCAGGAGATGATCCGGGAAGATATCCTGCGGCGGGAGAAAATTGCCAGCCAGGTGTTTGCGGAATTTGGGTTTGCGCTGCTCCATACAAGGACCAAGGGAGTGACCCGGCCGGAATTTTCCGTTTGCATGACAAAGGATCTGGGAGCGTTTTTACATCCTTATTTTAAGGGGATTAAGATCGTGTTTGTAATGCTGATTCCCATAGATGATAATATAAAGGTGAATACGGATATTATGGGGTATATCAGCAGCATGATGATAGAGGAATATGAGTTTATGGATGTGGTGGCAAAAGGGGATAAGGAAGAAATCCGAAGGGTGCTGTCACACAATCTGAAGAAATATTTTAATCGGTATATTGGAAAATTAGGGACTTAAACATTTAGAAGGAGGAAAAGGTTATGTTATTTAAGAAGAAAAAAGAAGAGGCTGTGGAGAAGAAGGCATTGCTGTACCGGGAGAATGTGAAGGTGAATTGTGAGCCTATGGCGAAAGAGCAGGCGATCCGCAGCGTAGGGCAGATGCTGGTGGACAGCGGGTATGTGGATCAGCCTTATGTGGATGCTATGGTGGAGCGGGAGAAGACATTTTCTACCTTTATGGGAAATGGGCTTGCGCTTCCCCATGGAGTAGAAGCGGCGAAAAGAGAGGTGAAATCCTCCGGGATTGCAGTTATGACATTTAGCCAGGGGATTGACTGGGACGGCAATGAAGTGCATATGGTGATCGGGATTGCCGGGGTTGGCGAGGAGCATATGGATATCCTTGCAAATATTGCGGACATTATGATGGATGAGGCTTCTTCTGAGAATCTGATCTCTGGGGATGCAGATACGATTTACAGTATTTTGACAGCATAAAAGAAAACATGCAGCGCCTATAGAAAATGGAATGGCGTTTTGGCCGTATTAGGAAAGCATGCGGCATTTCCTTGCCATAGAAAGGCTGGGAGATACAGTGGGAGGATAATGCGGTTAAGGTTTGAGAGAGGAAAGGAGATGGGCAGATGATAGTTACAGTTACGATGAATCCGGCGATTGATAAAACGATAGAAATTGAGGCGTTGCTGCCTGGCGGGCTGAACCGTATTCAGAAGGTGGAATATGATGCAGGGGGAAAGGGAATTAATGTATCAAAGACCATTCATGAATTGGGCGGGAGCAGCATTGCCGTAGGCTTTTTAGGGGGGAATGCAGGCAAGACCATTGCTTCCGTGCTGGATGAATGGGGCATCCAGAATGATTTTATCTGGGTAGACGGGGAGACCCGGACAAATACAAAAGTGTATGAAAAAAGCGGTTCATTGACAGAGCTGAATGAGCCTGGGCCTCAGATTGGGAAAGAGCAGCAGGAAGAGCTGGTGAAAAAGTTAGAAAGCTATGCAGATGCCCAGACGCTGTTTGTGCTGGCGGGCAGTATCCCAAATGGGGTGGATAAGCAGATTTATTCGGAAATTATCCCGAGGGTGCATGCGAAGGGCGCAAAGGTGCTGCTGGATGCGGATGGGGAGCTGTTTCGGAATGCATTGAAGGAAAAGCCGGATATTATTAAGCCAAACCGCGTGGAACTGGAGGAATATTTTGGGTTTGATTACCGTGTGTCTATGGAAGAGCTGCTGGAGGCCGCAAGGAAGCTGCAGAGTCAGGGAATAGAGACGGTGGCAGTGTCTATGGGCAAAAGCGGCGCCATGATGGTGCGGGAAGGATATGAGGTAAAATGCCCGGCGTTATCTGTGAAGGCCCATTCTACGGTTGGGGCAGGGGATGCTATGGTGGCGGCTTTGGCTTACGCCTGGGAAAATAAATTGGATCATGAAAAGACGGTGCGGCTGTGCATGGCAGCCTCTGCAGGTGCGGTTACTACCATTGGGACAAAGCCTCCTACCAGGGCAGTGGTAGATGAGCTGATGGGGCAGGTTGTGATCGAGCAGATATAATTTGCAAAGGAAGCGTTGGATTGCAGCCAGAGAGTCCATGTGGTTTTGATAGTGAAATGGAACATAGAGATTGGATGGAATTTTAGAAAAGGAGAATCAGGTTATGAAGACAAAGGCAGTCAGGATGTATGGAACCAGGGATTTGAGATTAGAGGAATTTGAATTGCCGGCAATAAAAGACGACGAGATTTTGGTAAAGGTAATGAGTGACAGCATTTGTATGTCCACTTACAAATTAGTGGAGCAGGGGAAGAAGCATAAGCGCGCGCCGCAGAATATTGACACGAATCCGATTATTATCGGCCATGAATTTTCCGGTGTGATTGTAGAAGTGGGTGAGAAGTGGAAAGAGCAGTTTAAGCCAGGCATGAAATTTGCCCAGCAGCCAGCATTGAATTATAAGGGGAGCCTGGCTTCCCCAGGGTATTCCTATGAGTATTTTGGCGGGGCGTGCACTTATTGCATCTTCCCCCATGAAGTGATGGAGCTGGGATGCTTGATGCCTTATGAAGGGGAAAGCTTTTTCGAGGCTTCTCTTGGCGAGCCCATGAGCTGTATTATTGGCGGGTACCATGGCAATTACCATACCAATAAGAGGAACCATGACCTGGCAGGCGGCACCAAGGAAGGGGGCGACATTATCATCCTGGGCGGATGCGGGCCAATGGGGCTTGGGGCTGTCAGCTATGGGATCCAATTTAAAAATAAGCCGAAGAGGATTGTGGTTACAGATATTGATGATGCGAAGCTGGAGCGGGCAAGGGAAGTGATTCCAGAGTCCTATGCGGCGGAAAACGGCGTGGAGCTGCTCTATGTGAATACGGCAAAAATGGCAGACCCGGCAAAAGAGTTGGTGGATATCACAGGGGGAAAAGGATACGATGATGTGTTTGTCTATATCCCAAACCGCAAGGTGGCGGAGCTGGGAGACCAGATCCTGGCGTTTGACGGGTGCATGAATTTCTTTGCAGGCCCTACGGATAACCAGTTTAAAGCAGAGATCAACCTGTACGACGTGCATTATACCAGCCAGCATATTGTGGGAACCACAGGCGGGAACAACGACGACTTGATCGAGGCAAATGACCTGGCAGCCAAGGGCAGGATTGAACCGGCAGTCATGGTAACTCATGTGGGCGGCATTGACAGCATTGCAGAGGCAACCTTGAACCTGCCAAATATCCCAGGGGGAAAGAAACTGACTTATACCCAGTTTGACATGCCCCTGACAGCTATTGAGGACTTTGCAGAGCTTGGGAAAACAGACCCGTTGTTCCAAAAATTAGACGAAGCCTGCAAGAAAAACCGGGGGTTGTGGAGCGCAGAGGCGGAGAAGATTTTATTTGAACATTTTGGCGTAGAGGTTTAAGGAGGTTACAGGCAGAGAAGGCTGCTGGCATACGGCAGCATAGAAAATGGATGGTGCAAAAAAAGGATTCTTTTTTCATTTGGAAGGAGGCAGCCTAGGAGGGAATGGGCTGCCTTTTTTGTATGCGATTCTGATAAGGAGGGAGAAAATTTTCAGGTTGCGGAATAGGCAGAACTATGCTACAATCAAGCTATTAAAAATGATAAGATAGATGTTGCTGTAAGCTTGGTAATTTTAGCATAGAGGAGGAATTATGGGAAGAAATATCAATGTTTTTCTGAGGAATAGTTTTATCAGCGTGATTAGTATCTGTATTGTAGTTTTTGTGTATTTGCTGGTAATCATGGGAAAGAATACAGAGCACACGATTGATGAGATCAGTGAGATTTATATGTCAGAAATGAATACCCAACTAAGCCAGAAGTTTTCATCTATTGTAGGGCTTCGTTTGGATCAGGTAAGCGGGGTCATCAAGCTTACGCCTCCGGATTCTGTTGTTCATGGGGAGGACATGCTGAAAGAGCTTACCACAAATGGCGAGGTAAGGGGATTTGATTTTTTGGGGCTGTACGCCGAAGATGGCAGTTTGGAAACGGTTTATGGGACGGATGTTGGGCTTGCGCTGAACAGTAAGGAGCAAGAGTACCTGGAAAAGGATGGGAGTATTGTTGCAGTGGGCACGGAAAATGGCGGCCAGAAGATGCTGGTTTTGGGCAGGCCTGCAGAGTACCCTATGAAAAATGGCGAAAAGAGCATAGCATTGCTGGCAGGAATTCCCATGGATTATTTGAAAGAAGCTCTTTTTTTAGATTCTTCCGATACATTGGTGTATTCCCATGTGGTCGATACGCAGGGGAATTATGTGATCCGGAGCGGGGATGCCTTTCGGGAAAGCTACTATGAGCGCATTATGGCTGAATCAGAAGGCGGTAAGGAGGCTGAAGAGTATGTGGATGGCCTTAAAGCTGCAATCCAGTCAGGCGAGCGTTATTACAGGCAGGTTTCCATACAGGGGGGGAAACGTTATACTTATTGTACGCCAGTTGCCGAGAACGTGGATTGGTATTTGATCACCGTTATGAGAAGCGAATTGATGGATGTGCCAATCAGCAGGCTGGATGGGCAGCGTTTGGTGATGATGCTGGTCTCATCCCTTTTGATCTTGATTTCCATGTCGGTTGTGTTTATTATGTATTTCCGTTTATCTACCCAGCAAATGCGGGAGCTGGATCGGGCAAAGGATGAGGCAGTCCGTTCTGACCAGGCGAAAAGCGAATTTTTATCCAGCATGAGCCATGATATCCGCACACCGATGAATGCCATTATTGGGATGACAGAAATCGCCTTAAAAAATGTCCAGGATCCAGAGCGGGTGCTGGACTGCCTGAATAAGGTAAAGCTGTCCAGCAAGCATCTGCTGGGACTGATCAACGATGTGCTTGATATGTCCAAGATCGAAAGCGGGAAAATGGTACTGAATATGAACCTGATGTCCCTGCGGGAATCCATGGACGATATTGTGAATATTATGCAGCCCCAGATAAAGGCCAAGAACCAATATTTTGACATTTTCATCTATTCCATCCAGTCAGAGAGCGTCTACTGTGATGCTGTCCGTTTGAACCAGGTGCTTCTGAATCTGCTGTCCAATGCGGTGAAGTTCACGCCAGAGGGCGGCAGGGTAGATATGTACCTGTATCAGGAAGAATCCCCGAAGGGTGATGAATATGTGCGGGTGCAGTTTGTGGTGGAAGATAACGGGATTGGGATGTCAGAAGAATTTCAGAAAAAAATCTTTGACAGCTTTGAGCGGGAAGGCACAGAAGAGGTGGCCAAGATTGTGGGCACAGGGCTGGGAATGTCTATTACAAAAGCAATCATAGATCTGATGGGAGGTACGATTGAACTGCAAAGCCAGCAGGATCGGGGATCTACCTTCCGCATTACATTGGATCTGAAGAAGTCTGATATTGATGAGAAGGATATGATGCTTCCGCGGTGGAAGGTACTGGTGGTGGATGATAATGAGCAGCTGTGCACCAGTGCAGTTTCTAATTTGCAGGAACTGGGAGTTTATACAGAATGGACCACAGATGGAAGGGATGCCATTAATATGATTACTGATCGGCATTTGAAAGGGGATGATTACGATTTTGTCCTGGTGGATTGGAAGATGCCGAATATGAATGGGATTGAAGTGATCCGTGAAATGCGGCAAGTCACAGGGGATAAGAGGGTGACAGCGTTTTTGATTTCTGCTTATGATTGGAGCGAGCTGGAGAGTGAAATTGATGCGTCAGAGATTGAAGGGTTTATTTCTAAGCCCCTGTTTAAGTCCACGCTGTTCCTGTATTTAGAGAAATATATGGAGGGGGCACTGTCTGAAGAGGCAGAGGAAGAAGAAATAGTTGATTTCCATGGGAAGCATGTCCTTTTGGCAGAGGATATTGATCTGAACTGGGAATTTATCAGTGAGATCTTAACTTCGGTAGGGCTGGAGCTGCAGCGGGCAGAGAACGGCAAAGAATGCCTGGATATGTTTGAACAGTCTGAGGTCGGTTTCTACGATGCGATATTGATGGATATCCGGATGCCTGTGATGAATGGATATGACGCTACCGAAGCCATCCGGAAACTGGAGCGGGAAGACAGTGGGCTGCCGATTATTGCCATGACGGCAGACGCTTTTTCAGATGACGCCCAGCATTGTATGGAAATTGGGATGGATGCACATATTGCAAAGCCCATAGACCTGAAGGAGTGTATGAAGACATTGAAAGAGTATTTAGGGTAAGAGCCCTCCCTATGGAGCGGCAGAAGAAATCCTCTGGGAAGTTCCTGTGTGATTTATCAGGGATGTTTCAGGGGATTTTTCCTGTTTTAAGTTTGCCGTTGGGATGAATGGCCTAAAATTAAAGGAACGATTAAGAAACGCAGATTATGTTGGAATACTGCCGTTTGCAGAATGGAGAGACGCATAATGGTATATGCGCTTGGGAACCTGTACAAAAATCAGCCTGGAATCCATTCCATAAAAAATATTTTTAAAATTAATAAAAATTGTTTTGATTTTTTTGAAAAAGTATGTTATACTAACTTCGCTGTAGTAAAAAGGGAAAGGCGTATTCCTGACAGCAGCTTAGGATTCCTAATAAAAATGCGCTGGCCAGATATGCCGGGGTGAGCACAGGCATTGACATTCGTATAATTTGATATGCACCCATAGTTTAACGGATAAAACACCAGATTCCGGTTCTGGGGCTGGGGGTTCGATTCCCTCTGGGTGTATTGAAACTTTGTTACTATATCATGGCTCAGGAATGCGCTGAATTGTGCATTCCGTGAGAACATGATTCAGGAGTGAGGGGCGATTTTTGTGAAGCAAAATTTATAATATCGCCCCGAATTGTTGCAATTCACGGCCTCCAGGCCGTGAATAAATGAAACTTTTAATCATCACAGCCCTGCACAAGCCAGGGCTGTGAGCGAATATAGATGAAAAATAAGGAGCACACATGAGCAATTCAAATAAAAGAAAATCCGATTACAATGTAGATTCAAATAAAATAGTAGCATTTTGCAAGAAAAACATAAAATATATTTCAGCAGGAGTTTTAACAATAGCATTGATTCTGGCACTTGCCATGACGGTAGGCGACAGTAAGGGCGGGGAAGGCACAGACGCCCAGGGAAGCACAGCTTCCGGGGAACAGGGAGAACAAGGCGGGGAAGGCCAGGATGAGGCCAAAGATCCGGAGGAAGGAACAAAAGAGCCAGGAACAGAGCAGGCAGATCCTGGATATGAGGTAGATTTGCCAGAGGTAAAGGAACTGGTTTCTACATATTATAATTCCTGTGCAGCAGCAGACGTAGAAAAGTTAGATTCCATTACGGAGTCTCTTTCTGATATGGAAAAAAGCTATATTAAGATGATGGATAGCTATGTGGAGAGTTATGGCGGCCTCACATGTTATACAAAGGAAGGAAAAGAAGAGGGATCTTATATTGCGTCCGCTACATTCACCATGAAGCTGGCAGATGCAGAAGAGAGCCTTCCGGGAATGGATTTTTTCTATATTAGGACAGACGATAAGGGAAAGCTTTATATAGACAGCCTGTATTGCCCATTTAACCGCCAGATGGAGGAGCAGGAGACAGATCCTGAGATTGAGGCGTTGATTGAAGATTTTGGGGCTATTGAGGGTATAGCCAAGCTCCATCAGGATTGCCAGTCTGAGTATGATGAGATGATAGAATCTAATAAGGATTTGAAGAAAGTCGCTAATTCCATGACGAAGGCAATCCAGGAATGGAAGCAGTCTTATGATCCGAATGCTGAAAAGGAAAAAGCCGAGCAGGAAGAAAAGAAGAAAAAGAAGGCAGAGAAAAAGAAGAAACAAGAGGAAAAGAAGAAACAAGAGGAAAAGAAGAAGAAAAAAGAAGAAGAGGAAAAGAAGAAGCAAGAGCAGAAGCAGCAGGAGGAAGCTGCTGAGAATCAGGAAGAAGCAGCGCCGGAGGAGCCTTCAGGGCAAGAGGATAATACAGAAGGCAGCAATAACAGCAGTGGCCTTAATTATGTGCCAGAAGGAACAGTCCTGACGGCGAATGACGGCTATAATGTCCGTGTTTCCATGAATGAGTCGGCAGAACTGATTGGGACAACCGGGATTGGAGACAGCATAACGGTTATATTAAGCTATGCAGAAGGATGGACAAAAGTAGAATGGAACGGGCAGACCGGATATATTCGGACAGATTTGCTTTTGAATAATTAGTGGCTTTAAAAAGAGAATTGTTTGGTAAAGGCAGTTCTCTTTTTCTTATATAAGGGGTATAAAAAGCGTAAAATGTCTTAACCTAATGATGGACAATATGAAATCAAATGTAGGAGGGCATTATGCGTGAACATGAGGAAATTAATGTGTTAAGGGAAACCCAGAGAAATGCATCCAGGGCGGTAAAGGCCATTGACGCATTGATGGGCAAGGTTTATAACCAGGAATTTGCCTATGAGCTGACATCTGAGAGGAATCGGTTCCGGGATTTTGAGAGGAAGGCAGAAGCAGGGCTGTGGGAGCATGGGCTGGTGCCCAAGGATTCTGGTTTGGAAAGGGCTATGCTGTGGGGGGCGGTTCAGGCAAATACCATGCTGAACATCAGCACGCCCCATGTGGCGAATATGGTCATTCAGCGAAACAGCAGGGGGATTGCGGATTTGCTGAAGGTAAAGCATAACAATAAGTCTATGGGGAGCTTTGCCAATGAATTGGCGGAAGAATTGATGGATTTTGAGGAAGAGAATATTGAAAGGCTGAAAAAATTTTTATAGAAGGCAGGGGAAATGATGTCAGGGCCAGTCAGGATCAACAAATTTTTAAGCGAGGCGGGAATTTGCTCCCGCAGAGAAGCGGATCGCCGGATTGGGGAGGGCTTTGTAACCATCAATGGCAGAAAAGCTGTTATGGGAGACAAGGTCTTTCCAGGGGATAAGGTGATGTTTGGGAGAAAGAGCGTTTCTAAAGAGGAAGCGGTTATTTTGCTTGTGGTGAATAAGCCAGTAGGGATTGTGTGTACGGCTGAAAAGCGGGAGCGGGATAATATTGTGGATTTTTTGGGATATCCCAAGCGCGTGTACCCTGTAGGGCGGCTGGACAAGGATTCCCATGGGCTGATCCTGATGACAAACCAGGGGGAGCTGGTGAACCAGATTATGCGCAGCAGGAATATGCATGAGAAGGAATATATTGTCAGAGTGCACCGGGAAGTGACAGAAGGGTTTTTGCAGAAAATGGCGAAAGGGGTGTATCTGGAAGAGTTAGATGTGACAACGAGGGAGTGCCGGGTAGAGAAGGTGGGGAGATATACTTTCCGCATTGTGCTGACACAGGGGCTGAATCGGCAGATTCGCAGGATGTGCCAGGCATTTCAGTATCGTGTGGTGGATTTGAAGCGGGTGCGGATTATGAATATTCGGCTGGGGGATTTGAAAGAAGGGGAATACCGGGAAGTGAGCCAGGAAGAATGGGAGGAACTGCAGGGAAGGATCAAGGAGGATGCCTGAGCGCCTGCAGAGGAGATTTGGCGCTTTGAGAAGCTGGTATTGGCATGGGAAGCCCTAGCGGCAGCTAAGCTTAAAGAGAGCCATGAAAATGGTTTGGAATATGATGGAAGGTTTGGGAAGAAAGGACAGGTGGCGGGTATGGAAAGGAAACAGGCAGAAGAAAGGGTGCGGCAGCTTCGGGAGAGTCTGGAGTATCACAGCGACCGTTATTATAATATGGACAGTCCGGAAATCAGTGATTTTGAATATGATACGATGATGCGGGAATTAAGGGGATTAGAAGGGGAATTTCCGGATTTAGTTATGGCAGATTCTCCTACACAGAAAGTAGGGGGGACGGCAAAGCGGGAAGCTGGGGTATTAGTGCGGCATAATGTCCCCATGCTGAGCCTGCAGGATGTGTTTTCCAAAGAGGAAGTGGAGAGTTTTGTGGAAGAAATGCAGCGGCAGCTGGAGGATCCGGAGTTTGTGGTGGAGTACAAGATTGATGGGCTTTCTATGGCTCTGCGGTATGAGGATGGGAATCTGCAGACGGCAATTACACGGGGGGATGGGGTAAATTTTGGCGAGGATGTAACTGCGAATGCCAAAGCCATATCAGATGTGAAAAGGAAATTGAAGGAGCCGGTGGAATACCTGGAAGTACGGGGAGAAGTCTATATGAAAAATGAAGATTTTGCCCGTGTGAATGAACTGCAGGAGCTACAGGGGAAGAAAACCTTTGCGAATCCCAGGAACTGTGCGGCAGGCACATTACGCCAGTTGGACAGTAAGGTCACAAAGGAGCGGGGGCTTTCCATGTTTGTGTTCAATATCCAGCAGGTTCGGGGGATGGAATTAAAGACTCATACCCAAGGGTATGAATATCTGAAGAAGAATAAAATTCCAGTGATAGATGATTACCATGTCTGTAAGACAAAGGAAGAAGTCTGGGATGCAATTTGTTCCATTGGAGAGGATAGGGGCAGGTTAGGCTACGATATAGATGGGGCGGTGGTCAAGGTCAATTCCCTGGCAGACAGGGAGAAGCTGGGAGCGACTTCAAAAGTGCCCAGGTGGGCAGTTGCCTATAAGTATCCGCCAGAGGAAAAGGAAACGACAGTTTTGGATATTGAACTGTCTGTGGGGCGTACGGGGCGGATTACCCCTACGGCAATTTTTGAGCCGGTGCGGCTGTGCGGCACCAGCGTTTCCAGAGCCACACTGCATAACCAGGATTTTATTGATGAGCTGGATCTTCGGATTGGGGATAAGATTCAGGTATATAAATCAGGTGAGATTATTCCCAAAGTGCGTAGAGTTTTAAAGGAAAAACGGCCAGAGGGAACGGCGCCCTACCGCCTTCCGGAAATCTGCCCTGTCTGCGGCTCTAAAACCCAGAGGGAAAAAGATACGGCAGACCTGCGTTGCACCTCTCCCAGCTGCCCTGCCCAATTAGAACGGCATATTGTCAATTTTGTGGGCAGGGATGCTATGGATATCAAAGGGTTTGGGACGGTATATGTGGAAGAATTGGTCCGGTTGGGCTATTTGAAGGATGTGGCAGATATCTATACCTTGAAGGAGCATCGGGAGGAATTAATAGATCGGGGCATTATCGGAAAAGAAAAAAATACAGATAAGCTTTTGGAGGCCATTGAGAAATCAAAAGAAAACGAAGTTTCCCAGCTTTTGACAGGATTTGGGATACCAAATGTGGGAAAGGCTGCGGCAAAAGCCATTATGCGGAGATTCCATAGCATTGAGGAGCTTGGCAAAGCAGACGCAGAAGCATTGCAGGATGTCAATGACATTGGGGAAGTCAGTGCAAGATGCATTCAGGATTTTTTTGGTAAAGAGGAAAACCGCCAGATAGTGGAACGCCTGAAAAGCTACGGCGTCAATATGCAGGCGAAGGATCAGGCGCTTGGCGGCAGGCTTGAAGGGATGGTTTTTGTGATTACTGGGACGCTTCCAAGCCTGGGCAGGAAGGAAGCGGCTGAGATGATTGAGCAGCAGGGCGGGAAGGTTTCTGGATCTGTGTCAAAGAAAACCACCATGTTATTGGCTGGTGAAAATGCTGGCAGTAAATTGGCAAAGGCACAGGATTTGGGAATAAAGGTGATTGGAGAGCGTGAGTTCCTGGCTATGTTGGAGTAATGCCTTTGGGTATGTGGGCCATAGCGCAGAATGGATAGGCCTGCTGCACATGCGGGATTTAGCAAGTGTGTTAGGCAGGGGTGAAAATATTTTTAGATAGAAAGAAGGAAAAGGGTATGCCAATCAAGGTTCAAGGCGAATTGCCGGCAAGGGAAAAATTAGAGACAGAGAATGTATTTACTATGGATGAAAACCGTGCAATGCATCAGGATATCCGTCCGATTGAGGTGGGGATTTTGAACCTAATGCCTTTAAAGGAGGATACAGAACTGCAGATTTTGCGCGAACTGTCTAATACGCCCCTTCAGGTAGACGTGACATTCGTAACAGTAAGCAGCCATGCATCAAAAAATACGTCCAGCAGCCATTTGAATAAATTTTACCATACATTTGAAGAAATAAAGAATCAGAAGTTTGATGGGTTTATTATCACAGGGGCTCCAGTGGAGCAAATGGAGTATGAGGAAGTAGATTATTGGCAGGAATTTCGGGAAATCTGTGCGTGGACAAAGACAAATGTGACATCCACGATGCACCTGTGCTGGGGCGCCCAGGCTGCCCTTTACTATCATTATGGGATTCCGAAGGAAAGGCTTTCCCAGAAAATGTTCGGCATATTTGAGCACAAGGTGCGAAACCGGAGAATCCCTTTAGTACGGGGGTTTGATGATTATTTCCTTGCTCCCCATTCCCGGCATACTGAAGTCCCAAAAGCGGAGATTGAGAAAGTTCCAGAGCTTACGGTTCTGGCAGAATCGGAAGAAGCAGGGGTTTTTCTGATTATGGACACTACAGGGAAAAAGGTGTTTGTTATGGGCCATCCGGAATATGACAGAGTGACCCTACATACAGAATATATGCGGGATAAGGAAAAGGGGCTGGATATTCAGGTGCCCAAAAATTATTATGTGGGGGACGACTGCACGATACGCCCCAATTTGCAGTGGCGCGCCCATGCGAATACATTATATACGAATTGGCTGAATTACTATGTGTACCAGGCCACCCCGTATGAATACACATCCGTGCCCAAGAAGCTGGGCGTGTAAATTTGTTCTGTTCCTTTCCATACGCTTGATAAAATAAGGGTTCTCATCCATCTGCTGCAGACAGTTATGTATTTTATCCTGTGCCAGTTTATTTTTAAGGGAAATATGACGATGAATGTTAAGAGGGAACGGATTCCCGATGATAAGGCGAGGATTCGCAGAAAGGGAACAGCCAAAGGGTGTTTTGGTATTTCCAAGGTTTCAAGGAGGGAACAGAATGAATACAAGGTCATACAACGCCGGTGGGATTGCATATGGGGGAATGCAGGCCATGACGGCATCTACGGGCAAAACCAGGCGCGCAGCATCCTCAAAAAAAGCAAGCCAAAAGAAAACAACCCCCAAGAAGCATCTAAATTATAATTCCAGGGAGATACGCTCTGCCTTGGTGCGCGCCACAAAAGCCCAAAGCGCCGGGAAAGTATTATGCCAGGCGAAGTCTAAGCTTGCCAACCTTGCAAAGTGCAAGGGGACGGGGATGTACAATGAGTCAGAGCTGAATAGCGCGATTATCCATGCCAGGCGCATGGTGCGCTGCGCACAGATGAAAACCAGGAATTTGAAGCAGGAGGAGCAGCAGCAGAGAAAGCATTCCAAAAAGGCAGAGGCAGAAGAGCAGCAGCAAAAAAATGAAATAAAACGCCGGGTCAGCCAAAAGGAGCGCCATTTGGAGCAGAAGCTAAGCCTTGAAAAGTCACAGAGGGAGCAGAAAAAGCAGGCGCGTATTCAGGAAATTATGCGCAGGCGCAGGCAGCATCGGAATATAGAACGGAGTAAAATGGATGAGGCGGATAAGGAATATCAGACAAATGTGAGCCGGGCTGCAAGGGGGGAGTCCCCGATTGTGTTAAATACGGCCTATTATCCGTTGGGAGGGGTGGAGGTAGAGTTAAGTGAAAAGGGGATAGAGCTGACAGAGGCACAGTTAGAGCAGCAGGCTGAAATGATGGTGGCTGCAGAGATCGCATCTATGGGGGCAGTATCCTGCGACATGGGGGGAGGAGCCAGTATGGCGGCTTCCAGCCCCGGGGTATCAGCAGATGCGGCAGGAGCTGTGATAGATGTGGCTGTGGACGGATTTTAAGAGGTGCCATGTATCAATGGGTGTGGCTGGGCGGCTGGTATTGGGAAGTATGGCCAATTATTTTCTCAGCCACCCTGATGCAGTGGCAGCGTAAAGATAAATTCTGTCCCCACACCTTCTGTGCTGATTACATTGATATTTTCATTATGTGCTGAAACAATCTCCTTCACAATTGCGAGGCCAAGCCCTGTCCCCTTTTTATCTTTCCCTCTTGACAAGTCTGTTTTATAAAACCGTTCCCAAATTTTCTTAATGCTGTCTTTTGGAATTCCAATCCCTGTATCTTTTACCGATATAAATACTTTTTCATTTTTCTCTGTGGTCTCAATTGTGATGGTAGAATCCGTATGGCTGAACTTGATGGCGTTGTCAATCAGGTTATAGAGAACCTGCTGTATTTTGCTGACATCTGCTGAAACATAGCAGGTTTGGCCTGTCAGTATCAGTTCAAAGGAAATCCTTTTCTCTTTGCAAGTTCCCTCGAAGGACTGGGCTACCATCTTAATGATATTGTTAATGTCAAATTTGCTGATATCCAGCATCGTCCCTTTGACCCCATATTTATTTAATTCCAGCATGCCTTCCGTCAGTTTATTCAGGCGTTCTGTTTCATGCAAGATAATGTTCAGGTATTTATCCTGCATCTCATAAGGAATGGTGCCATCCATGATTGCGTCAATATACCCTTTGATGGAAGTTAATGGGGAACGGAAATCGTGGGATACGTTTGCAATAAATTTGCGTTGGTCTTCTTCCAGGGTGGAGAGCTCCAGAGCCATATAATTTAGGGAAGCGGCTAAATACCCAATTTCATCATTTGTGTGGATATTGATCTGCGTTTCGAAATTCCCCGTGGAATAATCCTGCGCCGCCTGGGTGATTTTCCGAAGAGGGATACAGATAGTATAGGTGAACAGGCCAAGCATTACAAAGGCACAAAGTACGATAATGGCCAGCGTCATATAAGAGATATTCAAAAATCCGTCCTTTAGGGAAATCAGGTCGCTGATGGGCTTGTGGATCAGCAGGTATCCCCTTACCTTGTAGTTGATGGAAATAGGGGAAAATACAGATAAGGTATCATCTGAAAAGATGTTAAAAAAAGTACCTATCTGATAATATTTGGTGCCGAAGGCAGTAATGTCAAATCCCTCCACTGTCCCGGAAGCAGGCGCTGTCTCACCTTCGGATTTGATCAGGATATTGCCATTTTTATCCACCACCCAAATATCTGCATCCAGGTAGAGGGAAACAGCGGAAAATTGGGAAGAAATATCATCCAGGGTCATGGTGCCCTGGTAATAGTTGGTTGCATAATTAGAAGCCAGCAGCTTGGACTCCCGGTATAAGGTGGAGGCAGTGTCCTTTTTAATGTAATTTAAAGTAAAATGGGAGGTAAATGTAGCGATTGTAAGAAAGCCTAAAATTGCAAATGCCACATAACCAGCCAATAGCTTAAGGTAAAGCATTCGTTTCACAGGTTTCTCCATTCTGTGCATTTTGTGCAGGGTATCGTATAGCCTTAAAGTTCCGTTTGTTTGGTGTTATTTCACCTCAAATTTGTAGCCGATGCCCCAGACTGTGGAAAGGCTCCAGGAAGCATGGTCCTTGATTTTTTCACGCAGGCGCTTGACATGTACATCTACGGTACGGGTATCGCCGATGTATTCATAGCCCCAGATATGGTCCAGTAATTGTTCCCGGGTAAATACCTGGTTGGGAGAGGAGGCAAGGAAATACAGCAGTTCCAGCTCCTTTGGCGGCATATCTACGGGCTTTCCGTTGTAGAGGACGGAGTAGTTGGTCTGGTTAACCACGAGGTTTGGGTATTCCACACATTTGATATCGGAAGCTGTCTTATCTGGCTTGGAGGGCTGGTAGCGGCGGAGGACGGCTTTGACCCTTGCCACCAGCTCTTTGGAGTCAAAAGGCTTTATAATGTAATCATCTGCGCCCAGCTCCAGGCCCAATACTTTATCAAAAATCTCTCCCTTGGCAGAGAGCATGATAATGGGAGTATTGGATTTTGTGCGGATTTCCCGGCACACCTGGTATCCGTCTATGCCTGGCAGCATCAGATCCAGCAGGATCAGGTTAGGCTGGTATTGTTCATATGCTGCAAGGGCTTCCTCTCCATCATGGACCATATGGGTGTCATAGCACTCTTTTGTTAAATAGAGGGAAATTAATTCGGCGATATTCATGTCGTCATCTACAATCAGGATTTTTTGTTTTGCTGCCATGGACAGCCTCCTTTCTATATTCTAAGGTTTCAATAAGATGATGCGATATTCCTAATGGAATTCTGCAATCGTTACTCCAGAATCCCCTTCCCCAAATTCTCCCAGGCGGAAGGATTTTACATATTTTAACCGTCTCAGGTGGTTCTGCACAGCCTTTCGGAGGGCTCCAGTTCCCTTTCCGTGGACGATCCGTACGGAAGGCATGTGCGCCAGGTAAGCGTCATCCAGATATTTGTCCAGTAGGACAATGGCTTCGTCTGTCGTTTTTCCGATCAGATTGATCTCGGTAGAGACAGTGGCGGATTTTGACATTTTCAAGTTTCCAGTCTTTGTGGAGGTATTTTTTTTGCCAGATGTGGGGGAATCTTCTTCCAACAGCACCAGATCCTTGATGTTCACCACAGAGCGCAGGATCCCCATCTGTACATACAAATCCCCTTTGTCATTTGGAAGCGTATGGACAGTGCCCTTTAAATTCATGCTCAGGACCTTTACAGAATCCCCGATGCGAAGCTTCTTGGGAACCTTATGGTTGGCAGCTTGTTCCTTTTGCTTCAATGCCATCTCCTTTTCTAATTTGTCCATTTTGCTGCGCAGGCTGCCCCGTTCCTGTTCCATCTCCTTGATGGATCCGCTGCCTTTTCCATATTTATGGAAATTTTTAATGGCCTGGTCAGCCACTTCCTTTGCTTCACGCAAAATCGCATGGGCTTCTTCATTTGCCTGCCGGATAATTTTTTCCCGCTGGCTGTCAATACGCTCTTGCTTTTGCTCTAATTTGCGTTTCAGGGTTTCAGTTTCCTGTTTATACTGGGCTGCTTCTAAGCGGTCCTTTTCAATGGTAATGCGCCGGGATTCCAGATCAGAAAGCAGATCTTCAAAGCTTTCATCCTGTTCTGTCATATTTTCCTTGGCCTTTTCAATTAAATCTCCATCCAGCCCCAATTTACTGGAGATGGCAAAAGCATTGCTCTTTCCGGGGATTCCGATCAGCAAACGGTAAGTAGGGCTGAGGGTCTCTAAGGAAAATTCACAACAGGCATTCTCCACGCCGGGAGTAGACAGGGCAAATACCTTAAGCTCACTGTAATGGGTAGTGGCCATAGTGCGGATTCCATAATTATGGAGCCGTGACAAAATCGCCATGGCAAGGGCTGCGCCTTCCGCAGGGTCTGTCCCAGCGCATAATTCATCAAAAAGCACCAGGGAATTTTCATCTACCTTTTCCAGGATGGAAACAATATTTGTCATATGGGAGGAGAAGGTGCTGAGGCTTTGTTCAATGCTCTGCTCATCTCCAATATCTGCAAAAACTTCCTCAAAAATAGACAGCTCGGAGCGGTCATTTGCTGGGATATGCAGCCCAGCCTGCCCCATCAGCGTAAAGAGCCCTACTGTTTTTAAGGAAACGGTCTTTCCGCCTGTGTTAGGGCCTGTGATGACTAATAAGTCAAAATCATCTCCCAGATGGATATCAATGGGAACCACCTTGCGGCTGTCCAGCAAGGGATGGCGCCCCTTGCGGATGCGGATGCGGCGCTCCTGGTTAAATATGGGGGCAGTGCCATTATAGCTTTTGGCAAGGGAAGCCTTGGCAAAAATGAAATCCAGCTTTGATAAGGTCTCATAATTGCTGATCAAAACGGGGATGTGCTCAGCCGTAAGGGAGCTTAGGTTTGCCAGGATTACTTCAATTTCGTCCTGCTCTTTTAAAAACAGCTCTTTTAAATCGTTATTTAACTTTACCACAGACATAGGCTCAATAAATAGGGTAGAGCCGGTAGAGGACTGGTCATGGATCATGCCGGGCACTTGGTTTTTGGACTCCGCCTTTACAGGAAGGCAGTAACGGCCGTTGCGCATGGTGATGACAGCGTCCTGTAAAAGGCTGCGGCTGCTGTTGAGCATGGTGTTCATCTGGCTGTGGATCTTGTCATTGGTGTTCTTGATGGAGCGGCGGATCTGCTTTAAGCGCGCCGAAGCGTCATCTGCAATCTCATCCTCTGAAAGGATACAGCGGTTGATCTCATCAGACAGGGGTGTCAGAGGCTCAAGGGCAGAAAACAGTCCATCCAGGGAATCTGCACGGGGTGTTTCCCGTTCTCCCCGGGAGTAGGATTTTGCCCGCTTTGCCACCTTTAGCAAGGAGGTTACCCGAATCAGTTCCTCAATGCTGAGGGTTCCGCCAATTTCCAGGCGCTTCAGGGAAGCGCCGATATTGCGGGTGCCAGAAAAGGAAAGGGAGCCTTTCTGATAAATCCGGGTCAAGGCATCCCCAGTCTGCTGCTGGGCCAGCTGGATTTCGGAAAGGTCTGTAGAAGGCTCCAGCTGCTGGCAAAGCTCCCTGCCGGGCGCAGAAGTGGCGCATTCTGTAAGCATATGGATAATTTTATGGTACTCTAATGTCTTCAATACTTTTTCATTCATAATTTACATCCTTATCTATCATGATTTGGCGTCATTCATAGCTATTGAGCACAATTATACATTAAAAATAAAAATCTTGCAACAATGCAGGGAAAAACGTATAATGGTAAACAGAAGGTCGTTATTATTCATGGCTCAGGAATGCGCTGGACTGCCCATTCCATGAGAATATGATTCAGGAGTGATGGGCGGTTTTTGCACGGCAAAACTTGGAATATCGCCCCGAATTGTTGTTATGGGCGACCTCCGGCCATGAATAGTAACAACAGGCCAGATCGTGAACAGTAATGGAGGAGGCATTATGAAACAACAAGAGCAAAAGGAGCAGGAATTTGATTTTATCAAGGAGAAAATAAAAGAAAAACCCATAAATAAACGGAGGCTTTTGATCCAAGCGGGATTTAATCTTTTCTGCGCCATTATTTTTGGGGCAGTTGCCTGTTTTGTCTTTGTATTGTTGAGACCCTATATGGAAGAATGGCTGAACCCAAAGGAAGAGTCCACCATCAGCATTCCCAGGGATGACTTGGTGGCAGAGGAGGAAAACGGGGAGGAAACGCCAGAAGAAGATTCCAATCCCCAAGAGGGCAATGCAGAGAGCAGTTCCAAAGAGGATAAAAAAGATTCCAATCAGGAAGATGCAGAGGATGGCCCAAAAGGGGAATCCCCAAAAGATGATTCAGATGGGCAGGGCAAGGAGCCAGGAAAGGATTCCCCAGAACAGGAAAATGCCCCGCCCCCCCAGGAAACCCTGGTGGTGCAAGAGGAACTGGAAGTTGAAAATTACCAGGAACTGCAGGACAAGCTCTATGACATAGGGAAGGAGGCAAACAAATCCGTGGTGACCGTCACAGGGGTGACAAGCGGCATGGATTGGTTTAACACGCCTTATGAGAATGAGAACCAGGCAGCCGGGATCGTGATCGGGAATAATAAAAAAGAGCTGCTGGTCCTTACAGAGAAAAAAATCATCACAGATGCAGAGACTATCAATATCACCTTTGCAAATGAGGCAACAGTGCCTGCCACTTTGAAAAAGTATGACGGCAATACGGGAATTGCCGTGATCAGCGTCCCTTTGAATGAGATTGAGGAAACCACTATGGAGCAGATAGAGGTGGCGTCCCTTGGCAATTCCTATATGATGCGCCAGGGCACGGTGGTTCTTGCAATAGGGAGCCCTTTGGGGGCGAATTATTCCATTTTGTGCGGGACAATTACATCTTCGGAAAATAAGGTATCCACCATTGACACGAATTACACCATTTTCACAACAGATATCGTAGGGAGCGAGGATGGCAGCGGTGTTCTGATCAACCTAAAGGGAGAGATCGTGGGCCTTGTCCTGCAGGACTACAGCAGCCAGGGTGACCGCAATACCATTACTGCATTGTCCGTTTCCGAACTGAAGCAGGTCATTGAGGACTTATCCAATAACCAGGATATCCCTTATGTAGGGCTGCGCTTAAGCACTGTAACAGATGATATCGCAGATGGGTACGGGATTCCCATGGGCGTTTACATTAAGGCAGTAGAGCTGGATTCCCCAGCAATGATGGCAGGCCTGCAGGAGGCGGATGTTATTACGAAAATAGATGGGGAGGAAATTGCCACTGTGGAGCAGTATAACCAGAAAATCTATTCCATGCACCCGGATGATCAGGCAATCATTACCGTGCAGCGGCAGGGGGCTGAGGAGTATGTGGAATTGGAATGTATGGTATCGGTTGGGGTGCTGAAATGATGTGTTTCTATCAGGCACAAAGATGCATACTCCCGCTGGGAGCTTTGAAGCATAGATGGTGCTGAATAATGCGTTCCTATCAGGCGCGGAGAAACAGCTTTGCTGTTTTATAAGGTATCAAATGGGACAGATACTCATAAGCATAATAACAATCACAAAGTATCATAGAAGCAGAACAAATGATTACAAGCATAATAATTAAGTTTTTAGAAAAGGAGTTAAAGGAGTAAAGAAATGAAATACATTGAAACATTAAGAGAGGGAGAACGTGTAGGGGGAATTTATTTATGTAAGGCAAAGCAGGCGGCGCTCACTAAGGCAGGGAAGCCCTATGGGTCTCTGATTTTGCAGGATAAGACAGGGACATTGGATGCCAAGATTTGGGATCCCAATTCCCAGGGAATTGATGAATTTGAGGTGCTGGATTACATTGATGTGATGGGGGATGTTACCAGCTTTCAAGGGGCACTGCAATTGAATGTAAAGCGTATCCGCAAGGCGCGTGATGGGGAATATGACCCAACAGAATACCTTCCTGTGACAGATAAAGATATTGACCAGATGTATCGGGAGCTTACAAAATTTATCCAGGATATGCAGAATCCATATTTAAAGAGCCTGTGTGCAAGCTTCTTTTTGGAGGATAAGGATTTTGAAAAGCGTTTTAAATTCCACAGCGCCGCCAAAAATGTGCACCACGGCTATGTGGGAGGGTTGCTGGAGCATACCCTAAGCGTCACAAGGCTGTGCAATTTTTATACGAAAGCATATCCGATGCTACATAAGGATCTATTGCTGGCTGCGGCTATATTCCATGACATTGGGAAGCTAGAGGAGATTTCCCCTTTTCCGGCAAATGACTATACAGATGTAGGGCAGCTGCTGGGGCATATTATGATTGGCGCGGAGCAGGTTGGCGAGCGCATCCGCACCATTCCGGATTTCCCTGTGAAGCTGGCAAATGAATTGAAGCATTGCATTCTGGCACACCATGGGGAATTGGAGTATGGCTCTCCCAAGAAGCCTGCGATTATGGAGGCTATTGCGCTGAGCTTTGCAGATAATACAGATGCGAAAATGCAGACTATGAAGGAGGCGTTGGCATCTTCACCAGAAAATAATGGATGGTTGGGATATAATCGGCTGTTTGAGTCTAATATTCGGAGAACCAGCGAGGAATGATGTTGTATAGCAGATAGATGTTAGATAATAAGGAATGATGTTGTATAGCAAATAGATGTTAGATAATAAGGATGACAGAGGGAAACATATACTGGAAATAAATAGGTTTGCAATATAATAATCCGAAGAAATGGACTTTTTGGAAATTGTATAGAAATCTAAAAGACCGTGTATTTATAGAAGGGAAAATACTATGAGAGGGAAAAGGAAAAAGAAAGGAATGCCAAATCAGGGGAATGCGGCATCACTAAAAACGCAAGGAGGGCACGGGCAAGTATTCCAGAAAGATATGGAATTGGAGTTCTTAATTGAAGATATGGGCGTGGAAGGGCAGGGGATTGGAAAGGCAGGAGGCATTATTTTTTTTGTAAAGGATGCGGTTTTAGGGGATCGCGTCCTGGTGAAGGTCATGAAAATGAAAAAGAACTATGGATATGCCCGGCTGATAAAAATCCTGGAGCCTTCTCCTTACCGCACAGAGCCGTGCTGCCCTTATGCCCGCCAGTGTGGGGGGTGCCAGATCCAGGCTTTGGATTATAGCCAGCAATTGAAATTTAAAGAAAATAAAGTGCGGAATAATTTAATGCGGATTGGCGGATTTTCGTTGGAGGATGAAATCTGGCATCCGATTTTGGGGATGGATGAGCCTTTTAATTATCGGAATAAGGCTCAATTTCCAATTGGGAAGGATAAGGATGGCAGGATTGTCATAGGATTTTATGCTGCAAGGTCGCATCGGATCATCCCTAACAGGAAGTGCTTTCTGGGGATGGAAATGGAAGCAACAGAGCAGATCTTGCAATATGTAGTTTCCTATTTGGAGGAAAATGGGGTTTCTGTTTACGATGAGGCAACGGGAGAAGGCCTGGTGCGGCATTTGCTGATACGTTACGGGTATGCTACAAAGGAAGTTATGGCCTGTATTATTGTGAATGGAAAATTCCTCCCCTATGAGGAGCGGCTGGCAGAAAAGCTGCAGGCTGTAGAGGGGATGGCTGGGATTGTATTGAATGTCAATGAAGAAAAAACAAATGTTATTTTAGGGCAGGAAACCAGGTGCATTTGGGGGAAAGGGTATATTACAGATTATATTGGGGGTGTAAAATACCAGATTTCCCCACTTTCTTTTTATCAGGTCAATCCAGTGCAGACGGAGAAATTATATCAGAAAGTTTTGGAATATGCAGGGCTTACAGGGGAGGAGGTTGTCTGGGATCTGTATTGCGGGATAGGGACGATTTCTTTGTTTCTGGCACAGAGAGCCAAGTGGATTTATGGCGTGGAGGTAGTAGAGCCTGCGATTGAGGATGCCAGGAGGAATGCAGAAATTAATGGGATTGAGAATGTGGAGTTTTTTGTAGGGAAGGCCGAGGAAGTGCTGCCAGAGTTTTATGAAAGGGGAGCAGAGGCAGATTCTGGAATGGTGCATCCTGATGTGATTGTAGTGGATCCACCACGGAAGGGCTGCGATGAGAAATGCCTGGAAACGATTGTGAAGATGGAGCCAGAACGGGTGGTGTATGTGAGCTGTGATTCAGCGACATTGGCCAGGGATTTGAAGTATTTGTGTAAGGAAGGGTATGAAGTGGGGGAAATACAGGGGGTGGATATGTTTGCGCAGACTGTTCATGTGGAGACGGTTGTAATGCTTTCCCACAAAAAACCCGATAGCGTAATCAACGTAAAAGTGGAGTTTGGCGAGGGTGAGGGCAAAGTGCCACTTGATAATATTGCCAAGAGAGCTGAAGCGTATAAGCCGAAAGAGCGAGTTACATACAAGATGATTAAGGGGTACATAGAAGCGAAGTATGGCTTCAAAGTACATACCGCATATATCGCAGAGGTAAAACGAGATTTAGGTTTGCCGATGTATGATGCCCCTAATGCGGTAGAGAAATTGAAACAGCCGAGGAAACATCCGACAGCGGAGAAAGTGGAAGCGATAAAGGATGCGTTGAAGCATTTTGAAGTTATCTGATAATCATAAGCGTATCATTAGAGATAGTGGTACGCTTTTCTTGAAAGAATTTGTTAGAAGTAGTAATATAAAAATACTTAGATATATTTGGGAGGAGGAAAAGAAAGTGAATCGCATCACAGAAATAACAAAACGTGACATTTTGGATTTATTTAAAAATGGATTGGAAATAGATGATTTTTTTGCAACTAGAACTGTTCCGTATCCCTATTTTGGTAGGCTTGAAGAATTAGACTTCCTTAAAAGGTTATATAAGTTGAAAGATATGCCAAGCAATGATTCAAGATATGAAAATGCAGAACAGGATATTTGGCAACATACAGTTAATAACGATGATTATTCTGATTGTTGGGTTTTTGAAGATGAAAGATTTTATTTGCAAAATGGTGATGATGAAACATATTTAAAATTTTTATGTGAAGTGTTCCACCCTGCTGTCAGATATGAAAAAGGTTACTGGAAAGAATTTTTAACAGAAATCAATAAATTATTGCAAAATGATGGATATGAGCTTTATCCAGCGGAAAAAGTATCTAACCGTGAGGTTTATAGATGGAGAATATTTCAGCGAGAGGAAAGTGCATTGTTTGTTCCATATTCTCAAAGGAATGAGAAAGATATAAAAGAAAAAAGGATAGTTTTGTCCATAAATCGAAAAGCCAGGAATCAAATTTATCAATTTTTGGAACGATGCAATATAGAATATCAAGCAACTGATGATACAGGATATAATTACAGTACCAATATAGCGGCAGATGTATTTTATGACATAAGACAGTTTTATGTGCCAAAGTGCTTTAATAATCAAAAGGAATATGTTGAAACTGATAATTTGCAAGATTTTATAATCTCTAATTTGCCATTTTGTGTTTTGGACGCAATAGAGCTTTTTGCCAGACATAGTATGTTGGATGATTTTGAAGCCCAAATTAATACAATACTAAAGTTGAATGATATTGCGTTTCAGCTTAGTAATGGGAAAATAGTAAATTCATTTGATGTTCAAATAACCCAAAACTCACTAGGAGTAGTGGAAGAAGCTGGATTGAAAGAATTGTTGCAAGAGGCATCTAAATATTATGATGCAAATAATATGCAAATTGCAGTAGAAAAACTTTGGGATGCATTTGAAAGATTAAAAACGTATTACTGTTCCCCATCCATAGACAAAAAGAAATCTGTAAATAAGATTGTAAAGGACATGGGAAATAATCAACAAGCGTTTATGGAATTATTTGATAGAGAATTTCATGCACTTACATCTCTCGGAAATGATTTTAGAATTAGACACCATGAAACAACAAAGGTTGATATTCAAGATAAAAGGCACTTTGAATATTTTTATAAGAGATGCTTGACATTAATTTCAACAGCAATTGAGTATTTAGATGGAAGATGTTTATAAAACTAAGGAATCAAGTATTTTTATAGCTTTGTACAAGAATGAATTTGAGCTTATAATGAAGCTATAAAGGAGGTTGATACCTTATGAGAGAAAAGAAGAACCATTTGTATGTGGACAGCCAAGAAAGGAGTATTTTATTACATAGCCTTGTAGAACTGAAAAACCAACTCATACAGCAGGGCAGATATACAGACTGCGTTGACGAACTGATATTCAAGGTCGTAAACGCACCAGTAAAGAGAATGAAAATTGAATATGTCTAAGGCACATCACAGAGCCGTTTATTCTTATTGATTTTTAAGAGTAAGCGGCTTTTTTGCGTTCTGTCGTTCTCTGATATTGTTACATAGCCACCTTGACAAAGTGGCTAAATCTATGCGAAAGGAGGACGCACCCTATGTCAAATTGCAAAGTGATTGCTTTAACCAACCAGAAAGGCGGCGTCGGAAAGACCACCACGGCGGTCAATCTGGGCGTAACTCTGGCACAGCAGGGCAAAAAGGTACTGCTCATTGATGCCGACGCACAGGCAAATCTAACCATGTCGCTCGGTTACAGCCGACCAGACGACTTGCCCGATACGCTCTCCACCATCATGCAGGACATCATTGATGATAAACCCGTCGATGTTTCCAGAAGCATCCTACACCATGACGAGGGCGTTGACCTGCTCCCGTCCAACATTGAACTGTCGGGACTGGAAGTAAGGCTGATTAACGCCATAAGCCGTGAAAGCGTGCTGAAAACCTGCATCAATGAGGTGAAAAAGAATTATGATACTGTCCTCGTGGATTGTATGCCGAGCTTGGGTATGCTGACAATCAATGCGCTTGCGGCTGCTGACAGCGTGGTTATCCCGACACAGCCCCACTATCTTTCTGCCAAAGGCTTAGAGCTGTTGCTTCGCTCCGTTTCTAAGGTCAAACGGCAAATCAATCCCCATCTGCGGATTGACGGTATTTTAATGACGATGGTAATGCCACGCACGAATATCTCTAAAGAGATTACCGCAACGGTAAAGAGTGCCTACGGGCAGAGGATTAAAGTTTTTGATGCCCAAATACCCCATTCCATCCGTGCGGTAGAAGCCACCGCAGAAGGCAAGAGCATTTTTGCCTACGACAAAGGCGGCAAGGTAGCCGCAGCTTATGAGCAGTTTGGAAAGGAGGTGGCAGAGATTGGCGAGAAACAAAAGAACAGAAATCGAGCTGACCGCATACGATGACCTCTTTGAAACGGACGAGAGCCGTGCAGAAGCAAATCTAAGCAGGATAAGGGAAATACCCATTTCCGAGATTGACGAGTTCCCAGACCACCCATTCAAGGTTTTGATGAATGAGGATATGGAGCAGCTTGTGGAAAGTGTCAGTCGGAGCGGCGTAATGACCCCTGCGACAGTTCGGCAAAAAGAGGACGGACGGTACGAGCTTATCAGCGGTCACAGGCGGAAAAAGGCTTGTGAGCTTGCAGGTCTTGAAACGCTGAAATGTGAGGTTAAGGAGCTGACCCATGATGAAGCGATTATTGTCATGGTTGAGAGTAATCTCCAACGCTCTGTTATTCTGCCGAGTGAAAAAGCCTTTGCTTATAAAATGCGGTTAGAAGCAATGAAAAGACAGGCAGGCAGACCCCCGAAAGAAAATGCGTCGCCATTGGCGACTAATTTATCAAAGGGGCGTTCTGATGAAGAATTAGGCGAACTTGTTGGAGAAAGTAAAGACCAGATACGCCGATTTATCCGTTTAACCGAGCTTGTGCCCGAAATCCTGCAAATGGTAGATGAACGCCAGATTGCTTTCCGTCCTGCGGTGGAAATCTCCTATCTTTCCGAGGAACAGCAGTACACGCTTTTAGAAGCGATGGGCTACAACGATGCCACCCCCTCACTTGCACAGGCTATCAAAATGAAAAAGTTTATGCAGGAGGGAAAACTCACGGACGAGGTTATCCAGTCCATCATGCAGGAGGATAAGCCAAACCAGAAAGAGAAGCCTGCCTTTAAGGATGAGCGGATAACCAAGCTCATACCAAAATCCATCCCCAGAGGGCAGGAAACGGATTTTGTCGTAAAGGCGTTGGAGTTTTATAACCGACACTTACAAAGGCAGCGGGGGCAGGAAAGATAACCGCACACTTGGGGAGAAGTCTGCCCTTTGGGGGACAGCAAATTTTTTTCTCTTTCCCCCTCTCCACACCTCACCCCCTAGATACTGCCAGTAACTATCCGAGAAAAGAATTATTAAAGGCTGTCCACACGGGCGGTTTTTTTCTGCCAGAAAGTCAACTATCAACATGAGAACGAACAGGAGGTAACGATGAAGATTCGTAAATTATTCAAAAGGGCTGCGGCGTTTGCCCTTGCTGCGGTCACGGCATTGTCCGCCGTCCCTGCCACAACAGCGTTTGCAGCGGGCGACATTGGGACGATTAGCTTTACCCACACCTACGACGGTGCAGGGAACGCCATGAGGTATAATTCCAGTGCCAATATCGGCGGTCATACCGCAGGAGGGACAGGCGAATACAAATACCGTATGTATGTGGACGGGGAAACGGCGTTCTGCCTTCAGCCAGGAGTGCCGCTGAAAACGGGGAACACATTGGCAAAGGCTTCTTCCAACGCTTGGAACGCCCTCTCCGCAGAACAGAGAAAGGCGGTGGGGCTTGCCCTGCTCTATGGGTATCAGGGGAACAGCGGGAATCTGTCTGGGAGCGATGACGAGAAGTGGCTTGCCACCCAGACCCTTGTGTGGGAGTTCGTCACGGGATGCCGCAACGCCACAAGCCCGTACAGCCAGACAAGCACGACCGTTTACAGCCTGCACTTTGGCTCTAATTATGAGAACAGCGGGGCGGTGGCGGCTTACGACCAGATTGTGTCGCTGATGACAAGGCACAGTACAATTCCGAGCTTCATGTCGGCAGGGAAGAAAGACATTACAAAGGAGCTTGCCTATAAGGACGGGAAGTACAGCTTAACGCTGACGGATAAGAACAATTCCCTTTCCGAGTATTCCTTTACCAGTTCCGACAGCAACGTGAAAGTGTCCAAGTCTGGGAACAAGCTCACTGTCACATCCAAGAAAGCCATTGACGGAAAAGCAAGGATTACTGCTACAAGGAACAACACGCCGACGGTCAGCAGCGGGGCGATGATGATTGCTTACGGCGACCCCAACTTGCAGGACGTCATTACGGGCGTGGAAAACGTGGATACCATGACGGCGTATATCAACGTGGAAACGCCGACAGGCACGGTCGCACTGAAAAAGACTTCCGAGGACGGCGTTGTTGCGGGGATTTCCTTTACCATCAAGGGCGACGGGTTCAATAAGACCGTAAAAACAGATAAAGACGGAAACATCACGGTGGAGGGGTTATTCCCTGGCACTTATACCGTCACTGAACAGTCCATTGACCGTTATGAGCCGCAGAAAACCCAGACAGTGACAATCATTGGCGGAAAGACTTCTACAGTCACGTTCAGCAACACTTTGAAGCGTGGAAGCCTTGAGGTTGTGAAAACATCCGAGGATAATCTGGTGGAGGGCGTGAAGTTCCACCTTTACGGCACTTCTTTAAGCGGATTGGCAGTTGATGAATATGCCATAACCGATAAGAATGGATTGGCAAAGTTTGAGAACGTCCTTATCAGCGGCAGCACGCCTTATACCCTTGAGGAAGTGGACACGGCAGTCCGCTACGTCGTGCCTGCATCCCAGACAGCCCCGATTGAGTGGAAAAAGGTTACAAACCGCAGCTTCCACAACATTTTGAAGAAGTTCAATGTTACGGTATTAAAGACCGACGTGGAAACAGGAAAGAAGCCGCAGGGCGACGCTTCCCTTGCAGGTGCGGTTTATGGCATCTATAAGGGCGAGGAGCTTGTGGACACCTACACCACCGACGAAAACGGTCAGTTCACAACGAAATATTATATCTGCGGGAACGATTGGAGCGTCCGTGAGATTACCCCGTCCGAGGGCTATCTTTTAGATACTACAATCCATCATGTAGGGGCAGAGCCAGAGCTTTACACCGTGGAATATAATTCCGCAAAGAATGATGTGAATGAGCAGGTCATCAAAGGCAATATTGCCATCATCAAGCACACCGACAACGGCGAAACCCAGATTGAAACGCCAGAGGAGGGGGCTGTCTTTGAAGTGTATTTAAAATCCGCAGGCGGCTTCGATGCGGCGGAGGAAACCGAGCGTGACACATTGATATGTGACGAGAACGGCTTTGCCCAGACAAAGGATATGCCGTATGGCATTTATACTGTGCATCAGACTTCTGGATGGGACGGGCGTGAGCTGATGAAAGATTTTGACGTGTTCATCTGCAAAGACAGCCAGACCTACCGCTACCTTATCAACAACGCCAATTTTGAGAGCTATATCAAAATCGTTAAGAAAGACGTGGAAACAGGCAAGGTTATCCCCTATGCGGGCGCAGGCTTCCAGATTTACGACCCGAACGGGGAGCTTGTGACGATGACGTTCACTTATCCCGAAGTGACAAAGATTGACACGTTCTATACTACCGCAGACGGAGAGCTTATTACGCCGCAGACTCTGGAATACGGCAAGGGATATTCTCTTGTTGAGGTGCAAGCCCCATACGGCTATGTCCTCGACTCCGAGCCAGTTTATTTTGACGTGGAGCAGGAAAATTCCGAGGAAGAAAGCGGCATCACCATTGTCAAGGTGGAACGCTCCAACGTGGCACAGAAAGGGAAAATCACGGTAGGAAAATCTGGGGAGATATTCAGCAGGGTATCAGGAAACAAGGGGCTGTACCAGCCGATTTTTGCCGTGGATAATTTGGAGGGTGCGGTCTATGAGATTACCGCAGCCGAGGACATTATTACGACAGACGGAACGGTAAGAGCCGAGAAAGGCGAGGTTGTAGATACGCTCACTACGGGCGAGGACGGCACAGCGGAAAGCAGGGAACTTTATCTCGGAAAGTACGAGGTAAGGGAAGTGACCGCCCCGTATGGTATGGTGTTAAGTGAGGAAATCCATGCCGTGGAGCTTGTGTATGCGGGACAGGAAATTGAAGTGACAGAAGCAGGCACGGATTTTTACAACGAGCGTCAGCGTGTGGAAATCGACGTAATCAAGAGCCTTGAAGTGGACGAAGCATACGGCGTGGGCAATAACGGCGAAATCAAAGACGTTACGTTCGGTCTGTATGCCACCGAGGAACTGACCGCCGCAGACGGCACAACAATTCCTGCGGACGGATTGATAGAAGTCATCTTCCTTGACGAGAACGGTCACGGAAAAGCTATCAGCGACCTGCCGATGGGCAGCTATTATGTGCAGGAAATCAGCACAAACGCCGCCTACCTTGTCAGCGACGAGAAATACCCTGTTGACTTCGAGTACGCAGGGCAGGAAACAGCCGTTGTGAACATCACGGCAAACGAGGGCGAAGCCATTGAAAACGAACTGATTTACGGCTCGGTCAGCGGCAGGAAATCCAATGAGGACGGCGAGGACTTGGGCGGTGCTGTTATCGGCATCTTTAAGGCGGAAACAACTGAATATACAAAGGAAACTGCGATTGCGACTGCCACATCGGAAGATGACGGCAGTTTTTCTTTTGAGGAAGTTCCGTATGGCACATGGGTAATCCGTGAAATCGAAAGCCCGAAAGGATATGTACTCTCCGAGGAAGAAATCAGTGTGACAATCGGCGAGGTTGATGAGGTTGTGGAGATTGAACTTGTAAACTATTTCATCAAAGGCAATATCGCTCTGACGAAAGTAGACAAGGACTATCCAGACAACAAGCTCACGGGTGCGGTATTCGAGGTTTACTCTGATACAAACGAGGATGGAAAACTGGACAAGAAAGACGAGCTGCTCGGCGAGATGGGCAAGGTAGAAAAAGGCGTGTACCAGATGAACGACCTCAGATACGGCAAATACCTTGTCCGTGAGAAAACCGCCCCGACAGGCTTCGTTCTGGACGAGAATGTTTATCCCGTATCCATTGAGGAAAACGGCAAGACCTACAACGTGGAGAACGAAGCGGGCAAAGGCTTCTTAAATGAAGCACAGAAAGGCTCATTAAAAATCGTCAAGACTTCCTCTGACGGCAAGGTGGAGGGCTTCTCTTTCCGTGTCATCGGCAAAGATTACGACCAGACCTTTACCACTGATAAGAACGGCGAAATCGTCATTGACGGCTTGCGTATCGGCGAATACACCATTTCCGAGGTCAGCGACAAGGCATCCTCTGGCTATATCCTGCCTGCCGACCAGAAAGTGACAATCAAAACAGACGAAACGGCAACCGTAACCATGCACAACGAGCTGCGTGACACACCGAAAACAGGCGACGACTTTAATCTCGGCTTGTGGGTGAGCCTTGCGGCTGCATTTACAATCGGTGCAGGAATCTTTGGATTTGTCGGTTATAAGAGCGGAAGAAAGAAAAAGGAGGATTAAACAGGATGAGAGAAAAAACCATTATTGCTATTGTGCTTGTGGCATTTATCGGCGGTGCGGCTGCGTGGCTGCATTTCCGCAGGAAGAAATAAATTAGGAGGTTTTTGATATGGGATTGGGGCGGTTCAGAATGACCGCCCTCTTTCCATTTATAGAGGGTGTTTGTGCGAAGAAACACACAGAACGGAGGAATTTATGGACAGTCTGAAAACCATTGAGGGCAAAGTCAGAGCCGTCTTGCAAGAGAATGAGGACGCTAGAAATGACGACATGGTGCTGTACCTTGCCCTCTGCAACCTTTATCTGAAAGATGCGGGAGCTATGCCGCTTGCCCGAATACTTTTGAACCATAAGGAGCTTGGATTGCCGAGCTTTGAGAGCGTGGGCAGGACACGCCGCAAGTTGCAGGAGAAATGCCCAGAGCTTTTAGGGAGTGTGCGGATGCAGAAAATCAGAGCCAAAGGCGAAAAGGCATACCGTAGATATGCGAAAGAATCGTGAGGTGAAAGATGCAGGATAAGTCTTTTGAATACGGAGGGCATCATTTTATCCCAGAGCGGCAGTTCACAAAGCGGGAAGATGATTTTTTCAAGATTACACGCAGATTAAAGACGGACAGGGAACTTGGCTTTTTCGCCGCTGACTATTACGGCAGGGGAAGCCAGAAATTCCCTTATTCTTATGATGATTTTTATGCTGCATCCACGGATAAGAAATGCGATATTTTCCGCTGCGTGGAGAACGGCAGGCTGTATGTCCCCTGCCAGTATGAATTGCAGCAATATATGGACGGGAAACAAAAAGAGAGGAGGAACGCCTATGAACGGTGAAACACGCTCCAATCAGGGCTATGAAATCATAGAGAGCTGCACTATCGGGAACACGGAGCTTGTCATCGGGCATCACCCGAAAGCCCCGAACCCTTATGTATGCTGGTACTGTAAGGGCGGCGACAACTATTACTGGGGCTGCTACTGCAATACCCTTGAAGCCGCAAGAGAGAAGCTGAACGAACGCTACCAGTCAGAGTGCCAGATGCCGTACAATCAACAGTCCGATAAAAAGGCGAAGCGGCACGATGGGCGTGAGCGGTAGCATGAGCGGTGAGAATAAAAAGTATGACTGTACGACCTGCCCTTATCCCCGATATAAGGACAGCCGTACTATCTTCTGCGATGTCTGCATCCAAAAGATTTTAGACTGGCAGAGGGAGAAAAAGCAGGGAAAGGAGAAGCCCGATGAAGAATGAAGAAAAACGGATGATTAGCTCTTATGAGGTCACACAGAGCATCCACATCGGAAAAAAGGAAGTGGTGTTCGGCATAGATGAAAAAGAAAAATATCCTTTTTTAGTCTGCGACTGCACTTATGACAATCCCCTGTCCGCAGAGTGGGTAACAGATGCGGTCGGCTCCGATGACTATCTGGAAGCCATGCAGATTTTTACCGACAGGGTGCAGGAGCAGATAGGGCTTGTGAGAGCCGAGCAGGAACAGTTCAAATTTGATATGACCCCCTTTACCATTTCTGACTGTTTCCCCGATGACAGGGATAAAAATATTGTGGGAAAAGTGGTCGTTATCAATGCCGAAGTCAACCGCTATGAGTACCGGCATTCCGCTTATCAGCTTGTATTGGTGGATGGCGGACATGGTGCAAGGGGCGGCAGGGGGCAGGCAGTGTTTGGGACTTCCCTTGCAGACGGCAAGCACGCCCGATGGGAAAGGTACGATGTGCTTGGTGAAATCAAGCCAGAAAAAATGCCCGATTGGGCAAAAGAAGCCCTTGCAAAAATCAAGGAACAGGAAAAAACGAAGAAATCAAAGAGCAGGGAGGAACGCTGATGGAGATACGGGCTTTGACACAGCCCGAACAGAAATACACCTATGCCCAGAGTATGCAGCTTGAGGGGCAGACGGGATGTATCGGTCATCTCCGTGGGGGCTTTGGCGGCTCTGGGAATGAGTTTCATACCGATTGGTCTGATACGAGGGAGCAATGGAAAACCGATGAATTTAAGGCGGAGCTTGACGATGTAATCAACGCCCTGCGTGAAGATAAGAGGCTTCTGCACAGCCGCCGTGATATGTCGTCGGCTGCAAGGCAATCCCCCGATGCCGCCTTTATGGGGAATTACTGTACCGAGTACGGCTTCCGTGCGGACACCGACAAGCACGCTTTCCTGCTCCGCTGCAATCCGACAAAGGGCGACTACAATTTTTACTGCTACTGCTATGTGAAAGAATGGCTTGATAAGCATATATCCAGGGCGGAACAGGGAATCCGATTTATTGATCCCCATTATAAAGAGCTGTTCCTCATCCCAGACGGCGGGAAAATCACCATCACTTATGATTGGGGAGAAAAGGCGGAAAAGACCTGCCGTTTCATTGACGAATACCATACCGAGGTGGGCAGCAACCTCTACCATATCTGCGAGTTTGCCGAGCGTATGGAAAGGAACGAACACAGTTATGAGCCAAAGCCGCAAGAGCCGCAAGCGGCACAGAAAGCCCTGAAGCACAAAGACCATGAACGATAGGAGGTTTTAGATATGGCAGTCAACCAGAAAGCCGTTAAGGTTTTAAATAAGATATTTGAAGCGGGCTTTACCGAGGAAAAAGCCATTGCCGCCATGACGATGGACGATATTTTATCTATGCAAGGCATTACGGTTGCGGACATCACGCTCATCAACGAGCTGCAAAAGAGCATCAAAGGGAACAAGGTCATCTCCTTTCTGGTAGGTGGCACGGAATGAGCAGGGGACGGAAAATCTGCATGACGGACAGTGTAGGAAAGGCACTTTTCTCTGTCCCCGATGGCGGCATTATCCGTATGCTTTACGGGAACGGGGAGGATTATTTTGCCGTCTGCCGTTATCTGGACGAAACCCATGCAGAGATTGACGGCGTAAAATACGCCGTTCGGGAGTTTGCACAGAGGATGGAACAAAACAGAATCAGCTATGCCCCTGCCTAAAGGCGGGGCATGGATAAGAGGAGGATTGATATTTTTATGGAATATGTTGTTTTATCGGGCGGTGGTAAGAAGTGAGTACCGAGCTTATCAACCGTATCACAGTAAAGAAAGACGGCGTTTACCTGTCCTCTCACAGCTCGAATGACACCTCTCCGTATCATTCGTGGAGGTGTAGGGGCTTGTCGGAAATCTATGCCGCCGAGGGGCAGAAAGGGCTTGACCGTGAGGTTATCCGTATGCTCTATGAGTATGCCGAGCTGCGTGGCTCGCATAAGAGCCTTGAACGCTACCGATACGCAAAGGACGCCCCTGCCGCCCGTGCCATCTATCAGAAATATATGGATAAAATAGACGATTGTTATGGGCAGATGGACGAAGCTGACCAGAAAAGCGTCTGGTACAAGCCCACGGAAAAGGCAAAGGAATACCGAGCCTATGAGCGTGAGATGCGGGAAAAGATGTATTCTGAAATCGCTGAACGGTGCGGGGAATACGACAGGAAGCAGAAAAACAAAGATTTGGAACGATAAGGAGGTGTGAGCCTATGGCTGCAAAGTACCAGCTTATCACGGAGCTGTACCGCCGCACGGGGAGGGACGTCACGAGAAACCCACAGGCTTGGCAGGGCTTTTTATCCTCTGCCTGCCGCAATTACAAGTGCCGCTTTGACGAGCAGCTCTTAATCTACGCTCAACGCCCAGACGCTACGGCAGTCGCCGAGATTGGCACTTGGAACAGGCTCTTTAAGCGTTGGGTAAATAAGGACAGCAAAGGGATTGCAGTCTTTGACCCGAAAGGACGCAGGAACACGCTGAAATATTATTTTGACGTTTCCGACACCCATGAGGGCTATTATGGCAGCCGACCCGTCCCGATATGGCGGATGGATAAGCGGTACGAGCAGCCCGTCATGGAACGGCTTGCGGACAGGTTCGGCGGCACGGAGGGCGGCGACCTTGCCGATTTCCTAATGCAGACGGCGGAGAACGCCGTGGAGGATAACCTGCCCGATTACCTTGCACAGCTTAAAGACTGTACGGAAAACAGCTTTTTGGAGGAACTGGACGACTATAATATAGAAGTGATTTACAAGCGGCTTGCTGTAAACAGCGTCGCTTATATGCTGTTGAGCCGCTGCGGTCTGGATGCGGACGGGTATTTTGAGCGTGAGGATTTTTCGGACATTACAAATTTCAACACGCCCGCCACCTTAAACGCCATTGGCATTGCCACGAGCGACATTTCCGAGATGGCGTTAAGGGAAATCTCTGCGGCAGTCCGAAATGTGCAAATCGAAGCTAGAGGTCAGAACCGCACATTTGCAAGGGACACTATAAGCCAGTATGATAAAGGCAGGAAACAACCCGAAAGGAGCGAATACAATGGGCGAAATCACTTACACGAAACAGGCGGATTACCTTATTCCCGACCTAACATTACCGACAGAGCCAGAGCTTCCGCTTGGCAGGTACGCTTTGATGCACAGGGATTATCTGGAAAATCACAAGAGGGTGACGTACCTCAACCTGCTGACGTCGGGCAGGCTGAACGCACACCTTTACCAAACCGAGCAGACGGCATTACAGAGATTGGAGCTTTTGACGAAGCAGTTAGCAGCCGAGCAGGGAGTGACGGAGGAGCTGAAAAAGAAAGCCCCGATGCAGTGGCTCGGCATGATGAACAGCATCCGCAGCCAGGCGGAGGAAATTATCTTGGGCGAACTGATTTTCAGTTAGAAACACCAGAGCCGCAATCGGACGGCGGCGGGCAGGAAGAAAAAGTAGCCACGACACAGACCGTAGAGCCAGAGGAACGGACGGAAAATGAAAAAGGCAGCGTTGCCAATGAGGAAGAAGTTGCCGCCAATCTCCCGACCGTGGACGAACAAATTGAAATGATAGCTGAAGCAGAGGACGAAAAATCCTCTGCTTTTGCCGTTTCACAGGAGGACATTGATGCCGTCCTTGTAAAAGGGAACAGCGTTGAGAATGGGAAATACCGTATTTACCGCCAGTTCCAGAAGCAGGAAGATAAAAAGAAGAACATTGATTTTCTGAAAAGGGAGTATGGAACGGGCGGTTTCTTTGTTGGTTTTTCAGACGGCACAGAAGGATATGTGTGGTACAGCGGCAAGGGAATCGCCATTGACCATGACGGCATTTCCACCGAACACAGCCTTGTGCTTAGTTGGGCGAAAACAGAAAAACGCTTGCGTGAGCTGATTAGGGATAACCGTTACCTCAATCCCAAAGAGAAAGACCACTACGCCGATTATCTGGAAAGCGTGTCTGCCCCGCAGTATGAAATCGACACCCAGAGGAAGCTAAAAAGGCAGCGGCTTATCGAAGAAAAACGGGAGCTTCCGCCTGCCGACAAGCGGGATACGCTCGCTTTGCGGCTCTCTGATTTTATCCGTGACTTAGACGGATATGAAAAATCCCTGCTTGAAAATGTGGGGCGTGGCGACCTTGCCGACGTGACCGAGGGGCGGATAGAGCAGCTTTTCTCCGAGCCTGCCACCGTGCAGCAGCTCCTTGAGTTCCTTAAATTGGTGCAGGGCAAGACAAGCGATGTTTACAGCCGCAGCAATGCGTGGCGTTTTTCACAGGAGCTTACAGAGCTGTACCCTCTCCGTTACTTCTACCATGAGGGCGATGTGGCATATATCGGTGCGGATAAATATGAGGTCATCGCCTTTGATGAAAACGCCGTGTCTTTGCGTAATGCGGAGTTCCCATTGTTCGGAAAGGAGTTCAGCCGAGCCGATTTTGAAGAAAAGCTAAGGGAAAACCCTGCCAACGACCATTTAAAAACGGTCATCACCGAAAGACAGAAAACGGAAACGCCTGCCGAGGAAAAGCCCGACAGCATCACGTTTTCTATCGGGTTCTCCGAGCATCCCGCCTTTTATGACAGGGAGCTGAACGACCGATTTACGGATTTGAGTTTCGCCCTGGGAAATAAGCTGCTTGGCGTTCTGGACGAAAAGCAGCATCGGGAAAGGGAGAATGAGGACAATCATGTCGGCTGGTATCATAAGACCGATTTTGAAATCCATGCCGTCATCGGCGGCGAGGAATTTAACTACGATGGGCGGTTTGACATTGGCGACGGCGAGGGGGATTTAATCGCCCATATCCGAAATTTTTATGAATATTCCCTCTCCCACGACTGCCCGTTTATCCCAGAATGGAAACGGCAGGGGGAAGATTACTACCGAGAGAAAATGGAATCCCTGCGTCTGGGGCATGACGTGTTCATCCCATTCTTGGAGCGGAACACCGAGCTGACCCCAGAGGACGAGAAGCGGCTTGACGAGATAATGGCTACCGAGGATGACTGGTTTCACAGGGCAAAAGAGCCTGCCGAGGAAGAACTTCTGAAACAGGCGATAGGCTGTATTGACGCATATTGTGATATGGAATTTGGGCTTGACGCAGAAGCGGACTATACGGATTTGTCCAATGTCAAGATTGCCTTTAAGACTACCGAGGACGGCTTGCACGGGATACAGGCATCCGTCAACCTCTTGCAGAGCCGCATGGAAACGTATGTGGACGGCGTTCTTGCAAAATATACGCAGTACAGCGACCTTGCCGACCTTATCGAGAACGCACTTTCCAATCTGTATTACCACGATTTAGTGTCCTTGACAGAGGAACAGCTTGAGCCATTCTATCGGGAGAGAAGCATAAAGGCGGCTGAAAAACCAAGCCAAGACCTTACTTCTGATAGCCCAGAGCAAGTGCCGCATTACACGGTAGAGCAGACTTCCGATGCCTTTGCCGACCCGTTTATCATAAGGGATAACACTGTCCCAGAGGATAGTGCTGACAGGTATTATGATGTTGGCGGCGTCTATCAGACGTTTGAAACTGAGGAGGAAGCACAGAAATACGCCGATGCTCTGAACCATGCGGAGCGTGAGGGAAAGCAGGGATTAAAGCCTGCCCCGTCTGGAACAGATGGAAAGCAGGATAATTCCGACCTTATCGGCAAGGAGCTTATGATTGACAACCGCCGCTATGTAATAGAAAGCGTCGGGAAAATCAGCGGCGACGTTTCCATGCGTGACGTCACATTTCAGAACAACGTAGGCTTCCCGATAAACCGTGTGGAGAAAGTCGGCTATGTCCGCAGGCTCTTGGAGCAGGCAGAAAAAGAACCACAGCCCGAAGAAAAGATAGAATCTCCCGTAAAGACGACTACGGAAACCGTGGCGGAGTACCCTGCCGTGGAGAACGGGCTTCCCTATGACATTGTGGTGGAGAAGATACGCTTTGACGAGCCAGAGCATGGGAAACCGAGGGAAACACCCGTTACGGCAAAACCGCCCGCCCCTGCCCTCTCCACTGACCGCTGCAACTACCGCATTGCCAACGATGCGTTAGGCGTTGGCGGTGCAAAAGAGAAGTTTCGAAACAATATGGCAGCAATCCGACTTCTCCATGACCTTCAGATAGAAAACCGCCTTGCCATGCCCGAAGAACAGGAAACCCTTGCAAAGTATGTGGGGTGGGGCGGTCTGTCGATGGCGTTTGACAGCAATAATGCGGCATGGGCAAATGAATATAAGGAACTGAAAGCCACACTCTCCGACGAGGAATACCATGCAGCTATGGAATCCACGCTGACCGCTTTTTATACGCCGCCCGTCGTTATCAAGGCGATGTATGAAGCACTTGACCGTCTGGGATTTTCACAGGGGAATATTTTAGAGCCGTCCTGCGGCACGGGCAATTTTTTAGGATTGCTGCCCGACAGCATGGAAAAATCAAAGCTGCACGGCATTGAGATTGACCCGTTATCGGGCAGGATTGCAAAGCAGCTCTACCAGAAAGCCAGCATCGCCATTGAGGGGTTTGAGGACACGAAGCTCCCAGACAATCATTTTGACGTGGTGCTTGGCAACATTCCGTTCGGGGAGTTTAAAGTCAACGACAGCCGCTACAACGCCCAGAAGTTCCTAATCCACGACTATTTTATCGCAAAGGCTCTGGATAAGGTGCGGGCAGGCGGCGTTGTAATGTTCATCACCTCTAAGGGTACAATGGACAAGGCAAGCCCAGAGGTGCGGAAGTATATCGCACAGAGAGCCGAGCTTTTAGGGGCTGTCCGCCTACCAGACAACACGTTTCGGGCAAACGCAGGCACGGAGGTTACGAGCGACATCCTTATTCTGCAAAAGCGTGACCGCATCATCGATATTGAGCCAGAGTGGGTACACCTTGACACGGACGAAAACGGTGTCACGATGAACAGCTATTTTGTCCAGAATCCAGAGATGGTGCTTGGAGAGATGAAGATGGAAAGCACGAGGTTTGGCATGGACAGTACCTGCAAAGCCTATCCCGATATGCCGCTTGCGGGGCTTCTCCATGAAGCCATGCGGCGGATAGACGGCGAAATCCCAGAGATTGAAAATGAGATTGACCGCATCTCCGATGAGCAGGACAAATCCATCCCCGCCGACCCGAACGTGCGGAACTTCTCTTTTGCCCTTGTGGATGGCAGGGTTTACTTCCGAGAGAATAACACCATGACCCCTGCAAAGGCGTCCATGACCGCAGAAAACCGCATTAAGGGATTGTTGGAAATCCGTGATTGTGTGAGAAAGCTCATCCAGTACCAGACCGACGATTACCCAGAGGAAATGATACAGACCGAGCAGAAAAATTTGAACCGTTTCTATGATGCGTTTATAAAAAAATACGGTCTGATTAACAGCAGGGGGAACTACCTTGCTTTTGCGGCGGACGAAAGCTATTTCCTGTTATGTTCTTTGGAAGTGCTTGACGATGAGGGGAAATTCAAACGCAAGGCGGATATGTTCACGAAACGGACGATAAAGCCCCACCGTGAAGTGACCTTTGTGGAAACCGCCAGCGAAGCCCTTGCCCTCTCTATCGGGGAGAAAGCCCGTGTTGATTTACCCTATATGGCACAGCTCACAGGCAGGACGCAGGAGGAAATCATAAACGATTTGCAGGGCGTTATCTTCAAAGTGCCATCTTCCGAGCCTGCAAGGTATGTGACCGCAGACGAGTATTTATCGGGCAACGTGCGGGAGAAGCTGAAAATCGCAGGGATAGCGGCAAAGGCAGACCCAGAGCTTGCAGTCAACGTGGCGGCTCTGGAAAAAGTCATCCCAAAGGATTTGCCCGCAAGTGAAATCTCCGTCCGTCTGGGTACGACATGGATACCGCAGGAGGATATACAGCAGTTCATGGTGGAGCTTTTAACGCCGTCAAGCCATGCAATGGGCAGGCTGCAAGTACGCTATACGCCGCATAGCGGCGACTGGTTCATTGAGAATAAGAGTTCCGACGTGGGGAATGTCAAGGCGGACAGCACTTATGGAACGAAACGGGCGAGTGCCTACCGCATCATGGAGGACACCTTGAATCTCCGTGACACCCGCATCTTTGATTATGTCTATGATGAACACCACAATAAAAAAGCGGTGCTGAACCATAAGGAAACCACGGCGGCACAGGCAAAGCAGGAGGTGATAAAGCAGGCGTTTGGGGACTGGATTTGGAAAGACCCAGAGCGGAGGAACAGGCTTGTACGCTACTACAATGACACGTTTAACAGCATCAGACCCCGTGAATATGACGGGAGCCACATCACGTTCGGCGGCATCAGCCCAGAGATTAAATTAAGACCCCACCAAGTCAATGCGATTGCCCATATCCTTTACGGCGGCAACACGCTCCTTGCCCATAAAGTAGGGGCGGGTAAGACCTTTGAAATGGTTGCCGCCGCACAGGAAAGCAAACGGTTAGGGCTATGCCAGAAATCCATGTTTGTCGTGCCGAACCACCTTGTCGGGCAGTGGGCGTCGGAGTATTTGCGGCTTTACCCAAGTGCGAACATCCTTGTCACGACCAAGCGGGATTTTGAAACGGGAAACCGCAAAAAGTTCTGCGGCAGGATTGCGACGGGGGCTTACGATGCGGTGATTATCGGACACTCGCAGTTCGAGAAAATCCCCATCAGCGAGGAACGCCAGAGGGAACAGCTCATGCGTCAGCTTGACGATATAGAGCGTGGCATTGACGATGTGCAGGCATCCCACGGGGAGCAGTTCACGGTCAAGCAACTCATGAAAACGAGGAAAGCAATCAAGGCGAAGCTCGATAAATTAAACGACACCAAGCGGAAAGACAGCGTGATAAACTTCGAGGAATTGGGCATTGACAGGCTCTTTATAGACGAAAGTCATTTTTACAAAAATCTCTACCTCTTTACAAAGATGCGGAACGTGGGCGGCATCGCCCAGACCGAAGCCCAGAAGTCAAGCGATTTGTTTATGAAGTGTCGCTATCTGGACGAAATCACGGGCAACCGTGGCGTAATTTTCGCAACGGGGACGCCCATCAGTAACTCGATGGTCGAGATGTATTCCGTGCAGCGGTACTTGCAGTACGACACCCTTGTAAGGAATGGGTTGCAGCATTTTGACAGTTGGGCTTCCACGTTTGGCGAAACGGTCACGGCTCTGGAGCTTTCCCCAGAGGGTACGAATTACCGAGCCAAGACGAGGTTTGCCAAGTTCTATAACCTGCCAGAGCTAATGCAGATGTTCCGAGAGGTTGCGGACATTCAGACCGCCGATATGCTAAAGTTGCCCGTGCCAAAGGTCAATTACCACAACATCAAGACAAAGCCGAGCCAAATCCAGACGGAAATGGTGGCGGGGCTTGCAAAGCGGGCGGAGAAAGTAAGGGCTAGGCTTGTAAAGCCACAATCTGACAATATGCTCAAAATCACGAATGACGGGCGGAAACTGGCACTCGACCAGAGATTGATTGACTCGATGCTGCCAGACGACCCGAACAGCAAAGTCAACGCCTGCGTGGACAATGTGTACCGCATCTGGGAGGGACACGCTGACACAAAGGCGGCACAGCTCGTCTTTTGTGATTTATCGACACCGACCAATAAAAAGATAATAGAAACGCAGGAGGTCAGCGAAAATGTTTTTGCAATGATACCAGACCAGTTTGATAATGTGTATGATGACATGAGGAAGAAACTCATACAGCGTGGAATCCCTGCGGAACAGGTGCGTTTTATCCATGAAGCCACCACCGATGCACAAAAAAAAGAAATGTTTGCAAAGGTTAGAAGCGGTGAAGTGCGTGTGCTGTTCGGCTCTACCCAGAAAATGGGTGCAGGCACGAACTGTCAAGACAGGCTCATTGCGATTCATAATCTCGACTGCCCGTGGAAACCGTCATGTCTGGAACAGCGGCAGGGGAGGATTGAAAGGCAGGGCAATATGTTCCCAGAGGTGGAAGTCTACCGCTATGTGACGGAACAGACCTTTGATGCCTACCTCTTTCAGCTCGTGGAGGGAAAGCAGAAATTTATTTCCCAGATAATGACGAGCAAAAGCCCCGTCCGTTCTGCCGAGGACGTGGACGAAGTGGCTCTTTCCTTTGCGGAGGTGAAAATGCTTGCCACAGGAGATGAGCGTTTCAAGGAAAAAATGGATTTGGATATGCAGGTGGCGAAGCTGAAAGTCTTGAAGCAGAGCTATCTTTCCGAGCATTACGACCTTGAGGACAGGATATTAAAGCACTATCCGCAGGAGATTAAAGACTATGAGGAACGCATTATAGGCTATGGGAATGATGCGGGGATTGCCAGCCATCACAAACCGCAGGGCGAGGATAAGTTCTTCCCGATGACATTAAACGGCGTGACCTATAAAGAAAAGGCGGATGCAGGCGAGATGCTCTTAGCTATCTGCAAGGAAAATCCAATGTCACAGCCGATAGAAATCGGCAGCTACCGTGGCTTTCAGATGGAGGTTTTCTATGATACCGTCAATGCACACTATTGTCTGAACCTTTGCGGAATGAGGAAATATAAGGTAGATTTAGGAACGGATGCCCTCGGAAATCTGACCCGAATCGAGAATGAGATTGCCAAGCTCCCCGCCAGACTGGAAGCTGCCAAGACCAGAAAGGAGGAAACCATCGCACAGCTTGAAACCGCAAAAGAGGAAGTGAAGAAGCCGTTTGCCTTTGAAAATGAGCTGAAAGAAAAGACGGAACGGCTCAACGCCCTCAATATCGAGCTGAATCTGAATGAAAAAGACAAGTCTGTCATTGACGATGAGCCAGAGCAGAACGACGAGCTACCAGAGAAAAAATGCACGGACAGGGAGCGTTAAATCCAGTTTGCACATTTGTACTGCTGATTTTGGGGTATTATAATAAGGACGATTAGAAAAAATCGGAGGTGAGGAAGAATGTCTGATGCGTTCAGATTTGAAACCTTTGTAGATGCCCACAGCAATATATTCAATGAATACCTCAGTTCTGTCGTGGCAAAACTGTCCAGAGAAAACGAGGAATACCGTGCCGTGCGAGCCGAGATTGAGAGCCTTTATGGGAAATATCCGAAAGTCTTAGGCGTGTTTGACACGGAAACGGCGGCGGAACTGACCGAGGAAGAATGTGCCGCACTGATTAAAGTGATGGAGCTTAGGAACAAACTTACGGATATGGAGATGCAGTCAGTCTATTTCCGTGGCTGCTATGACAGTGTAGGGTATCTGAAAAAGGCAGGAATTTTATAACGGATTGACCGAGGAAAAGGCGGCGTTGGCGTGGAGCCGATGCCGTCTTTTACATAATCAAAAATATAGAAAAAATCATATGTGTATGCTATAATCAATAAAAATGGAAGATATAGATTGAACAACAAGGAGGGTTTTATGGATATATCTAAGCAATTGGATGAAATTATTGAGCTTTTAAAAGGTTCTGGATTGTCAGATTATATTGCGATTTTTTCAGTTTTTGTTGCCGTTATAGCATTGATTGTAAATATCGCTGCAAACAGAAGAAATCATAGGCAATATATTGAAAGCTTAAAACCATTATTGTCATTTGGACTTTATGAAATAAATGGAATATTGTTTTTATCTATTAAAAATATGGGACAAACAGAAGCTAGAAACATTAAAGTTGATTTATTGGAATTGAAAAACAATGGAGATTACGATTTAGAAGTAGATGATTTATTCAAAATGGAATTTATGTTATATCCAATGGAAGAGGTTCAAGGTAGAGTTGCAGCGTATGGTGGAAATTGTATGAATGATTGTTTCCCAGTGGTTGATGTTAAAATATCATTTCTTAACGGAAATGACAATAAAATTTCTGAGTATTCTCGGTCAATAACTTTTAAAAGGATTCCACATGAAAAAATTAATCTTTCTAGGATTGAGGACAGTATTAGGTCGGTATCGTATTCTAATAATAGGTTAGCTAATTATATTGAGGGACGGACATTATTGAGGTCTGATGAATTAAATGTTTATCCCCATAATTCATTATATCAAGATATGAAAGATGCTTTTAATAATATTGAAAGGGAAGAATCAAAAAATAAGAATACGGATAAAGAAAGGTAGAGTTTAGCATGGATAAAGGTCAAGAAATTGCTATTTCTAGGATTGCAGATATTTTGTCAAGTAGTAATCTGGTAATTCCTAGTGTAGATATTTGGAAGAAAATATTTAATAATGCAGGCTTGTCAGATTTATATGAAACTAGGTCGCCACAGTTTACTACAAGGGTAGAATCCTATGGATTTAGACCAGATGAAAGAAATTATTATCATAATGAGATGTGTTATAATGGTCTGTATAAATCTTTTAAAGATTTGGAATATGATAGAGAAAACTTTTTGAAATTGCTTCAATGCATTGTCGAAAAGATAAATATCAATTGTATTTTTATTAGTGATGTGGAAAGGATTATAAAAAAAGAGAATCCTCGCATTAAAGATATGTTTATTGATGAATATATTAGTCGTATAGGAATTGCTGAAAAAAATAGTATATTATCAAAGTATGCAAATAAGAATTTTAAAGTATTTAGAAGCAATTGCAATATTTTAGAATTAGAAATTTGCTTTGACGATGAAGGACTGGGAGTTTTTCCATTTACAGGCGGTGTGAGAGAAAGTAGTTTTGATAATTCTATTTTAATTCAATGGTTAGAGAGAAAGTATGCTAATGTGGCAGAAAGTTATACTGATGCGATAAAAGCGTATAGTAATGGAGATGAAATTGGATGTATAACTCATTGTAGGAATGTCATCACAGGGATATTCACATATAAAAAAGATGTTCAAAGGAAATGGATTGATGGGCTACAAAAAGTTTGTAATAAAGACAAACATATAGATAAGGTAACAGCTAACCGAATAAGTAGTTTTCACTACAATGCAAACAGTCCAAATGAAAACGACCGTTATCAATATCCCCGTTTCAATCTGATTTACAAATTATATTCATATACAAGTGCTTTAGGGGCACATATCAATGAGGGAAATGTTACAGATAATTCAATAGAATTTGAAGAAGCAACGCTTGAAGATGCATTTATGGCTTTGAGAATGACAGAAGATATGTTGATTTGGCTGTATCAAACGAACAATATTGATGCCTAAAAAGGATAGTATATATAATGTTTTACATAGCCGAGAGGTTTTCACAACGAAAATCCCTCGGCTTATTTTATTTTCAAGGAGGTGTGTGATTGAATTACCAAGAGTACAGACAGTCCCTTAACCAAAAACTGGCTGAAAGAGTAGAGCATGAGCTTGCCGATTTCCGTGAGGACATCTTAAGTAAAAGCCCACAGGAGGTTTACGATGCTGCATATCAAATCATCATAAAGAGCGATATTGCAGAGTGCTTTTCCGAAGCGGATTATTCCCCGCAGGCGGCAAAAGCCCTTATGAAATCCCCGAATCTTTTGCAGGACATTTATGAGGAATGGCTTGGGAGGGAGGATTCCCATATGGAGGATTTACGCCAGACCGTCGCTGATTTTAAGTCGTATATGGTTAAGACGGAAAAGATTTTGACTGGGAAAGAAAGGTGATTGCCTATTGAGAAGCAGCAGACCCTATGTGCAAATTGACCCAGACGTGCTTGAACGGGCAAGACAGATAGACTTGCTTTCCTATCTTCGGGCTTATGAGCCAAGCAATCTTGTCAAAGTCAAAGGCACAACAAATGTCTACTGTACCGCCGAGCATGACAGCCTAAAGATTTCCAACGGCAAATGGTACTGGTGGTCGAGGGGCTTCGGCGGCTATTCCGCCCTTGACTATCTAATGAAAGTCAAGGAATACGGCTTTGTGGAAGCCGTGGAAATCCTCACGGGGCAGACGATGTCAGACTGGAAGCCGCCGCCCCCTGCCATGAAGAAAGACGAGCCAAAGGTGCTGCTCCTGCCGCCGAAGAACAAAAATTGCGACAGGGTGACCGAGTATCTTTTCGGGCGTGGCATTGATTATCAGCTTATCCAAGAGTGCATTGCCGAGGGCATAATCTTTGAGAGTGCCGACTACCACAACGCTGTTTTCATCGGAAAAGATGAAAGCGGAACACCAAAATACGCCGCCTGCCGTGGCACGATGGGGAGCTTCAAGCGTGACGCATCGGGCAGCGACAAGCGGTATTCGTTTCGGCTTCTGGCGAGAAGTCCGTGTGTTTCGGTGCATTTATTTGAAGCCGCCATTGATTTACTCTCCTACGCAACCTATTTAAAATGCGAGGGAACGGATTATAAGGCAGAGAATCTTCTCTCCCTGTCGGGCGTATATCAGCCGAAGAAAGAGCTGAAAGAGAGCAAAATCCCCGTTGCCCTCACGACTTTTTTGAAAGCAAACCCACAAATCAATACCATCTATCTGCATCTGGATAAGGACAGGGCAGGTCGGTTATGTACCGCCGCCTTAAAAGAATTATTGCAGAAAGACTACCGAATCGTTGATGAACCGCCGCCAGTCGGTAAGGACTTCAACGATTTTTTAATGTCTTATCTGGGGATTGCAAGGCAGAAACCGAGCCGTGAAAGGGGTGATGCCCGTTGATTGTCGGATGATTTTTTTAAGACAGAGTATGAAACTAGATAAAATTTAAAGCCAAAAGAAAGGAAAAGAAGATTGAAAAAATATGATGTTACGCTTACAGGTCACTTTGAAAAGACCGTTTCCATCTATGCAGACAGCCCCGAACAGGCAGCGGAAAAGTTAAAGATTATCCTGTTTGACACCGACCTTGTGAGGTTTTCCGATGGGGATTTTGTCTGCGGCGAAGCGGATATTAAGGACGAAGAAGAGGACGGATGTGAAGAAATGGAGAGCGAGGGCGGTGGTTTTGAGAATGAGGATTGTTCAGACTGTCCGTACTTCTGCCCTATGTGTGGAAAATGTATGTATGAGGGCGAAGATTAAAGACACGTCTTACCAAGCACTGAATTTGGTTATCCATCTGCCGATGGAAACAAAATTCGCTTGTTAGGGGAAAGTTCCCCTAATACCCCATAAAAAGAACAATGCCAAAGTATGCCGTCATGCCGTGTGCGGCACGGCGGTCACAGAAAGGAATCCAAGAATGAGTAATTTCTTATATTTTATCCTCGGCACAACGCTCGGAGGGATGTGCGGCGTGGCGTGCATGTGCGTGTTGCAGATTAACAGGCTGTCCGAGGGAAAGGGGGATGCAGATGCGGAAACGGAATGTGCAGATACTGTTCCGACTGACCGAGGAGGAAGCTGAATACCTCTGCTCACTTGCAGAGAAGTCGGGACATTCCAGACAAGCCCTGCTCCAGTCAATGGTCATGGGATACCGCTTATGCGAGAAGCCAGACCCAGAGTTTTATAAAATTATGCGGGAACTGTCTGCCATAGGCAACCGCATCAACCAGCTTGCGGCAAAGGCGAACGCCCTGAACTTTGTGGACACGCCGATGCTCTATGACGAAGCCAAGCGTTGGCGGGACTTCCGTCTGGATGTGAGCAGGAGTTACCTTGTTCCGAGGAAGATGTCTGGCTGATGGCGGTCTGCGAAATCTGGGACGTAAGGGGCAGGCTCGACCATCCTATCGACTACGCCGAGAATCCAGAAAAGACCGCCAACCCCAAATACAGCAGAGCCGACCTGCAGGCGATGGGCGATGTGATGAAGTACGCCACCAATGGCGACAAGACCGAGCAGCAGTTTTTTGTCACAGGCGTAAACTGCGACCCGACTACGGCAAGGGACGAGATGATGATAGCCAAAGCACAATGGAACGACCAGAGCGAGATTGTCTGCTACCACGGATTCCAGAGCTTTAAGGCAGGCGAGGTCACGCCAGAGCAGGCACATGAGGTCGGCGTGAAGTTAGCCGAGAAGATGTGGGGCGACAGATTCCAAGTGATTGTGGCGACACATCTGAATACGGAGTGCCTGCATAACCACTTTGTTGTCAATTCCGTTTCCTATGTGGACGGAAAGCATTATCACGATAACAAGAAGAATCTGCGATTATTGCGTAAGCGTTCGGATGAATTGTGCCGTGAGTATTCCTTATCGGTCATTGAACACCCAAGCGGCAGGAAGAAACCCTATGCTTTATACCAAGCCGAGAAGAACGGTCTGCCTACGAGGGATACCGTGGCACGGCAGGCGGTGGACGAAGCCATTTCAAAATCGTTCACGCTGAAAGACTTTGACCGCCAGTTAGCGGAGATGGGATACCGCATCAACTTTGACCCCAACCGCAAATACTGGACGATTATCGGCAAAGGTTGGGAAAGACCAAAGCGGCTCTATAAGCTCGGTGAGGATTACACCAATGAGAGGATAACGGAACGCATACGGGAAAACTCCTATGCGGTAAAGTTCCAGAGCTTTTCCAAAGAGCAGCCGCAGGTCAGGGTCTACCGTGTCCGTGGCTCTCTGAAAGATGCAAAGAAAATCGGCGGCTTGCGTGGGCTGTATCTCCATTACTGTTATAAGCTCGGCATCCTGCCAAAGAAGAAACAGCAGAATTACGCACGGCTTCATTATCTTCTGAAAGACGACTTGATGAAGATGGACGCCATCACAGACGAAACAAGGCTGCTCTGCCGCAACCACATAGATACGGCGGAGCAGCTTTTATCCTATAAAGGCTCTCTGGAATCCGAGATGCAGGAGCTGACCGAACAGCGTAAGGGGCTTTACTCCCAATCCCGAAAATCAGTCGGGGAAGAAAAAGAAGCGGTCAAGGCTCGGCTGTCGGAAATCACAGAGCGGATGAAAACATTGCGGAAGGAGGTCAGATTGTGTGAGGGAATCGAAGCCCGCAGCGATGCCCTCAAGGAAAAATTAACTGTCATACGGGCAGACGAAAAGGAACAGCAAAGAAAGGAGCTGATGAAGCATGAACACAGGCGGCGAAGCGGCAGAGCAAATCGTAAGGATGAGCTTGGAGGGATTTGAGGTCGCAGCCAAAATCACGGGGGCGGGTGCGAAGAATATTGCCATCCTGCTTTACTCCATTCTGAAAGAGGAACAGAAAACCAAAGGAAAGGCAAAGCTCACAAATATGCTCCGCTCTGGAAAGGAGCTGAAAGTCTTTACCGTTAAAAGCGGCGACTTAAAGAAGTTTACGCAGGAAGCGAAGAAATACGGCGTACTCTACTGTGTCTTGGCGGACAGGGGAAATAAAGACCCCAATGCGGAGGTGGATGTGATAGCCCGTGCGGAGGACGCATCAAAAATCAGCCGCATCGTGGAGCGTTTCAATCTTGCTTCCGTAGATACCGCTTCTATCGTGAACGAAGCGGAGAAATCGAAAGGAGCAAAGGGCAAGACGAAAAATGCCAAGACAGCAGGAGAAAAAGATGCAGGGGCAGAGAACGGACAGCCAGACATTGGCGTGCAGGAAAAGGCGGAGAAAGACAGGCTCATGGACGCTTTGATGGGCAAGCCAATAAAGAAAGAAGAAAATGCCCCAAACCCCTCATTGGCAAAGACAGAAAAATCCCCTCTGTCCGAGCCTACCTTAAAGCAGCAAAGGAAGTCCGCAGAGGGGGCTACTATGACTAAGGCGGAAAAGCCGTCAGTCAGGGAAGAACTGCGGAAGATAAAAGAGGGAAGGAAGGAGCAGGAAGCGGATGCTGCCCCTGCAAAAGAGAAATCTTCTGACAGGGCAAAGAAACCGCCCGCAGGAAAGACGGAGCATAAACAGCCCCAGAAGCGGAAACGGAAACCAAAATCGAAAGGAGCAAGATAACCTATGAGTATCTATGATGTATTCAGCGGCGGCAGCAGAGCCTTTAACAAAGAGGAATGGGCTGCCCAAAAGCAGGAGCAGCGGAAAGAAACTTATGAGCTGATTGACAATACCTGCTCTGAAATGATGGCAAACGGCAACAGCTTCCGCCAGTACCTTGACGTGCAGGGGCATTTTGACCGCTATTCCGTCAACAATGCAATTCTGGTATCGGCACAGATGCCCGAAGCGACGCAGTTAAAAGATTACGGCAGTTGGAAACAGAGCCGTGTCTATGTGGATAAGGACGCACAGAAAGTGACTATCCTTGAGCCTGGGAAAGAGTACCAGCGTGACGACGGCTCAAAGGCGGTCGGCTACAACGCTAAGATAGTTTATGACGTTTCCCAGACTTCGGCAAAGGACAGGCAGCAGCCGCAGGAGCAGAAAAATATGCGTGAGCTTGTGTCGGCGATGATTGACGCAAGCCCCGTTTCCTTTGTGCCAGTCGATGACCTTGAGCTGCCTGCGTTCTATGACAGCTCACAGCAGACCATCTTCATCAAGACGGGGCTTTCCGAGGAACAGCTTTTTGTCAGCATGGCAAAGGAAGTGTCGGCGGCGGTCTTTGACTGCAAGCATAAGGAGAGCCGTGACGATTCTGATTTCAAATCGTTCTGCGTTGCCTATATGGTAAGCTCCCGTTACGGCGTGGACACAAAGGGATTCCGCTTTGACAAGCTCCCGAAAGAATTTGAGGGCATGGAAACGCAGGAGTTTAAGGGGGAGCTTGGCTCGATGCGTGACGTCCTCGGCGAAATCCAGTCGGATATGTATAAGAGCCTTGAGAAGAACAAGCCGCCCAAATCCAAAGAGCAGGAACGCTAATCGGAGGTGCAGCCTATGAAAGAAGAACGATACCATCTGGCATTGGATAAATATGATAAGAATATTGTCCTCAATGCCCTCAATACCCTGCGGACACAGCAGATACAGGAGGAACGCCCCACCGAGCCTGTTGACGAGCTGATAAGCAGGGTGGCATACGCCCCGACCAAGAAAGTAAAGGTCGCCCCGTGCAAGTGCCATGAAGAACGGTGATGATTATAAGGCGGGTTTAATCCTCTCTTTATGCGGCATTATCCCTGTCGTGTGGATTGCCCTGCTGACAGCCCCTTATGTCAGCGGCGGCATCGTGGAGATAATCGGCAACTTATCCGTGGCAGTCGAGAATCCGTTTTCCATAACGGTGTGTGGGGACAGCGTAAGGACTGTCCTTATTTTTCTGCTTGCCTACGGCATGGGAATCGGCGTTTATTTCTCCACACGCAGGAACTACCGCAAAGGGGAGGAACACGGCTCTGCAAAATGGGGCAACGCAGGTACGCTCAATAAAAAGTACCGAGATAAAAACGCATCGGAAAACAAGCTGCTGACCCAGAGCGTCCGCATCGGGCTTGACGGGAAAAAACACAGGAGGAACTTAAATGTCCTTGTGGTGGGCGGCTCTGGTGCAGGAAAGACCAGATTTTTTTGTAAGCCAAATGTGATGCAATGCAACACTTCAATGGTAATCTTAGACCCGAAAGGCGAGATTGTCCGTGACACGGGAGGGCTGCTTGAGAAGAAAGGCTATGAGGTGCGTGTCCTTGACCTTATCAATATGCACAAGAGCCACTGTTACAATCCGTTTGTATATTTAAGAAATGATAATGATGTGCAGCGGCTTGTGACGAATTTATTTAAGGCGACCACGCCGAAAGGAAGCCAGTCGCAAGACCCATTCTGGGACACGGCGGCGAGTATGCTGCTCTTATCCCTCGTGTTCTATCTGAAATACGAAGCTCCGCCAGAGGAACAGAATTTCCCGATGGTAATGGAGCTTTTAAGGGCGGGCGAGGTAAGGGAGGACGACGACAGCTATGTAAGTCCGCTTGATGAACTGTTTGACCGTCTGGAAATGGTAAACCCAGAGCATATCGCATTAAAGTATTACAGAGATTACCATTCTGGTTCAGCCAAGACGTTAAAGAGCATCCAGATAACCCTTGCCGCACGGCTTGAGAAGTTCAATCTGGAAAGCCTTGCATCTCTGACCGCTACGGACGAGCTTGATTTGCCGTCTTTGGGGGAGAAGAAAGTCGCATTGTTCGCACTGATACCAGACAACGACACCAGTTTTAATTTTCTGGTGTCACTATTATACACGCAGTTATTCCAACAATTATTTTATCTTGCCGACCATAAGTACGGCGGGAGCCTGCCTGTCCACTGCCAGTTTATTATGGATGAATTTGCAGTGCGCTCGTAAGCGGAACCCATTCGTTCCGCGCGGGCTTGTTTGTAATCTATCTTTAGCAAGATAGTAGGTTCAATGTGAGGGCTTCATTTGAAGCCTAATTCC